>CAWGWV010000001.1:0-161881 GCA_963826385.1 uncultured Chitinophagaceae bacterium
GTGACCGTCGGCAATGAGACGGTTGGCGACATGAAACCCGATGAACCCTGCCGTACCGGTGACTAATATTTTCATGTATGTAATCTCTTTTTTTAGTTGCAGGCAACGGGTGTATAAGCGGTCGGTTGCTTCCACTTCCTGCTGCTTCGAAAACCGTTCTTCCACAAAGCGTTTGCCCGCTTCTCCCATCTTCTTTCTTTCTTCGGGATGATGAATGAGATACTGCATTTTTTTGACAAACAAATCAAGCCCGAAACCCGGAATGAGAAAGCCGGTTTTGTCGCCAATCATCGTGTCTTTTACACCGCCAACATCGGTTGCTACAACGGGTATTCCAAAGAGTTGCGCTTCTATGAGCGACACAGGCGTGCCTTCGTTGAGGGAAGTTAATACAACCATGTCGATGTCCTGCAAAGCCGTGCCGATATTGGTGATCCACGGAGTGAAAGTGACAGGCGCCGGCGGTTGGTTTGTTGCGCCTTCCTGCCAGGCAATGCCCAATGCATTAAGTTGGTGTTGCAATGCAGTTTTGTTATTGCCATCGCCGATGATGCAGCAAATCACGTCTTCCTTTTCGTCCCGTAATTTGTTCACCACGTCTATAAAAAACGAATGGTGCTTAATGTGAACCAGCCTGCCAATAATGGCGATAATAATTTTGCCGGGGGCAATGTGGTATTGCTGTCGAAAAGTGCCTGTTGCCGCAGGTGCAAGCCGCTTGTCATGTTGCTCGATACCAATAAAGATGGTTTCTGTTTTGGCAACCGGTGCAATGCGATACACATGGGTTAGTTCATACGCCTGTTGCGGGCTGACGGCGATGATGGCGTCGGTGTATTTTGCCAGCCATCGTTCGATACCGGCGATAACAGCAGAAATGCGGCGGGAAAAATACGAATGAAACAAATGACCATGATACGTGTGCACAATAACCGGAACGCGGCACAATCGAGCTGCCAGCCGCCCGAGAAAGCCCGGTTTGAAGCCAGTGGTATGCACCACTTCAGGCTGTTCGCGGCGCATTTCTTTCCACAATTGGTGAAAAGCCAGTACGTCTTTGACGGGACCGGCCGAGCGCTGGAGGCTGTTGATTTTTACATAACGAATGCCGGGGAAAGATAGCGACAACGGCGTTTCG
Source organism: uncultured Chitinophagaceae bacterium (assembly GCA_963826385.1). Taxonomy (GTDB): domain Bacteria; phylum Bacteroidota; class Bacteroidia; order Chitinophagales; family Chitinophagaceae; genus Ilyomonas. Next base: position 1,139 of record CAWGWV010000001.1, read on the forward strand.
GTTTCGTCTTTCTCTTTTTCACCGTACAACACGGTAATGCGGTAGTGATCTGATAAATGAAACGCCAGCGACAAGGCATCCATTGAGCCGCCTGCAAGTGTTAAGCGGTTGATGATGAGGAATAAAGATGCTTTGCTGTTCGTCACGCTTCAAAATTAAAAATAGAACCAACACGATTGTTCTGCCTTGCTGTGCAATGTCTTATTGCTGCCTGAATTGTGCAATGGTTTTTTGAAGACCTTCTTCAAGCGAGCAGGGCGGTACAAAACCCGTACGCTGCATTTTGTCATTGGAGAAACGGGTATTGGCACAAAACTTCCGGATGCGGTCTGCACTGGCAATGTATTTTTTTTTGGTAAAAATAGACAACACGTCCAGTACCCTGCCGCCAACATATGCCAGCGGGTAAGGAATGGAAAGATTCCTCACCGGTTGTTGCGACCCGTTGCTGATCATCTGTACCAGTTGGTTCATGGTCAGGTCGGGCTTGTCGGCATAATTATATACTTCATAACTGCTGTTGTTGTTGTCAATGAGGAATTTGAAAAAATGTGTTACATTCTCAAGGTAAGCCATGGATTTTGTGATTGTTGCCATTGCCAACCATTACAAATTTTCCCGACTGCACCTGTTGCAATAATTGGTGACACATTGCCCCGGTTGCCCGGACCAAAAATAACGGCTGGTCTAACAATAAGGAGCGTTTTGTGTGGGGGTCGGTTGCCTGCCAGGTGCGCATCAGTTCTTCCGCCATCCATTTCGATTTGCCATAATCGTTGTAAGGCGCTACGGAATCGGTTTCATCCTGTTGTGACTGGTTCAACCCATAAACAGACACCGAACTGACAAACAGAAGTTTGTTAATGCCTTTTGCCTCCATTGCTTCCAGCACATTGCGGGCGCCGTCTACATTTATGTCGTAATACAATGACACAGGAACAACATCTTCTTTATGTTCCGCCGCCAGTAAAATGACCCAGTCGGCGGGCTTCAGGTTGCTGATCAACGTTTGCCGGTCGCGCATATCGGTAACAATGGTAGTGCAGTCAATGCCGTTCGGCGGTTTCTTATCGTAGTTTAGTAGAGCTTGCACTGCCGGACATCAGTTTCATCAGCTCCCTGCCAATAAAACCCGAACCGCCAATCAGTGCAATTTTTTTCTTCATACGTGTCCTCCATATACTACAAATGTGCTTCCCGGTGCAAATGATCTTTTTTATACCGTAATGAGATCCACTGCCAAAATATGGGTGCAGCACCTGTGGCAAATGGATGCCATCTGCCGTTTGGTTATTTTCGAGCAGGGAAGCCAGGATGCGTGGCAAGCCAGTGAACTGCCGTTGAGGCTGTGGGCAAACTGTTTTGCCGGATGCGTCTTTAAACCGGCACTTCATACGGTTGGTTTGGTAACTTTCAAAGTTTGATACACTGCTTACTTCCAGCCAGCGTTGCTGTGCGGCACTATACACTTCAAAATCGTAGGTGAGGGCGCTGGTAAAACCCATATCGCCGCCACACAACGCAGAATGCGGTAAGGCAATTGCAGGCTTTGCAGCAAACCTTCCACATGCGCAACCATTTCTTCCAAAACAGCATAGCTGTTATCGGGATGAACAATCTGAATAATTTCTACTTTTTCAAACTGATGCACACGGTTCAGGCCGCGAACATCTTTGCCAAAACTGCCAGCTTCGCGGCGAAAGCAGGGTGAGTAAGCAGTCATTTTTATGGGCAGGTCGGTTTCTTTCAAAATGGTATCGCGGTACATATTGGTTACCGGAACTTCTGCAGTGGGTATCAGGTAAAAATTATCTTCAGTAACATGATACATCTGTCCTTCTTTATCCGGCAACTGTCCGGTGCCATAAGCAGAAGCTTCATTCACCATAAACGGTGGCAGATATTCGGTATAGCCGCGTTCGGTATTAAAATCGAGAAAATATTGCATCAAGTGCACGTTGCAGTTTTGCACCTTTGCCTTTATATAAAGGAAAACCACTGCCTGTTATTTTAGCGCCGGTTTCAAAATCAATGAGGTTGTATTTTTTAATCAGATCCCAATGCGGCACTGCACCCTGGTACAAAGTTGGGTATTTCGCCACCTTCCCGCACCACCACATTGTCTTCCGGCGTTTTGCCTGGCGGCACCTGTTCCGATGGCAGGTTGGGAGCTGCACCAGCTTGCTGTGCAGCATTTTTTCAGCTTGCTGACACCTGTTCGTTCAGCTGTGCTACCTCTGATTTGATTGCAGCCACTTCGGCTTTCAGCGCTTCGGCTTCTTCTTTTTTGCCGGTCGCCATCAGTTTGCCAATTTCTTTGGAAGCGCTGTTTATTTTTGACTGCGCATTATCATAAGCAGTTTGCAAAGCGCGGCGTTCTTCATCCAGCGCAGTAATTTCATCTACCAGTTCCGGTTGTTTAAAATTTTTTACTGCCAGCCTTTCTTTTACCCATTCTTTCTTTTGCTTTAACAACCTGCACCTGCAGCATACATTGATATTTTGCCGGCAAATATAACCTTTGCGGCTAAACCTTACCTTTGCCGCATGACGAATGTTAGTGATGATTTGCAGCAGCGGTGGTGGGCACTGGAAGCAAAGCTGGTAGAGCGTTTTGGAAAAAAGCCCGATATGGAAGCCACGCTTTTTTTGATCGGCATACAGGAAACAGGTTTTATGAGGGAAAAAATTACAAAAGAACAAAAGCAGGATATGATGCATGTGGCCATTTGCACCGTGCTGGCAACAGTGGCTATTATGAATTGCAGGGGCTACGATGACGAAGGCTGGCCACATTTTACACAATTGAAAGAACTGCCCACCTTATCTTTACACGACCAGGAAAATTTTTTAAAAGACCATATTTTACTTTACTTCGAACAGCAGGGATTTTAACAGGAACGAATGAAACACATTTTTATTGGCAGGCATTATGTCTTTTTTACTAATGGCTGCCGGATTTGCACAAACAAAACCAACTGTCAAAAAAGCCGTGTCACCAGTACTGTTAAAAAGCCGTTGATTCAGCCAGGCTGGTGCAGATGAAACCAACTTCGGGACAATGGTGGTGAAACTTTACGACAGCACACCGCTGCACCGCGACAATTTTATAAAGCTGGTGAAAGAAGGCTTTTACGACAGTCTTTTGTTTCACCGCGTGATTGATGGGTTTATGATACAGGGTGGCGATCCCAACAGCCGGCAAGCGCCCGATGCGGTACAGCTTGGGCAATGGGCTCGCACCCGGCGAACGAATTCCTGCAGAATTCAATCCGCAGTTCATTTTCACAAAAAAGGAGCGTTGGCAGCAGCACGCGACGACAATCCTGAAAAAGCGAGCAGCAACTGCCAGTTTTATATTGTGCAGGGAAAGCCAGTGGACGCTGCTGAACTGAACATGATCGAATGCCAGATCCGGAGTGAACACCCGGTGTTTAGTTTTACCGATGCCCAACGCAACCTGTACCATACACTGGGCGGCACGCCTTTTTTAGACCAGAATTATACGGTTTTTGGCGAAGTGGTCAAAGGGCTGGACGTAATCGACAAAATAGCCAATGTTCCGCGCGATGAAAATGACCGCCCGTTGCAAAACGTGGTGATGAAAATGAAAGTGCTGAAGTGATTGGGATGTAAAATGTAGTAAGTAATAAGAATGCATATTTGATTGGTGCTATAGATGGAACCAAAGACTTTCAAGTTGCACAAAAAAACAGATGATTCATTACTTATTCTACAATAGTTTACTTCACCATTCCGGTTATTTTCAAAACATACATTCTACAACATACAGACTACCTAATACAAAAATCATAATACAACACACCATGACCATTCTTGAAGACCTCAGATACACCAAAGACCACGAGTGGATAAAAATGATTGATGATGAGCATGCCTACATCGGCATCACCGATTTTGCACAGGGCGAACTTGGTGATATTGTTTATGTAGATATTACTACTGTCGGGCAGCCATTGGAAGCAGAAACTGTCTTTGGAACCGTGGAAGCGGTGAAAACGGTGAGCGACTTGTACCTGCCGGTGGCGGGAACCATCGAAGAAGTGAATGCTGCCCTGGAAAAAGAACCTGAACTGGTCAACAGCGATCCTTATGGCAAAGGCTGGATGGTGCGGCTGAAACTTGACAATCCAGCCGATTTTGATAGCCTGTTGTCGGCGGAAGCATACCAGAAACTCGTTGGGTAATATCAAATTTTTCTCAGTAACAAAACAGCGATTCAGCATGCGGGCAGTGCCGGCTTACTGAATCGCTGTTTTTGCTTCATGTCCTTTTTTATTCTTCCGTATCCTTCGCGCTTTCTTTGTAATGCTGCAACGCTTCGTCAGGCACATCAATTTTATTTTTGTCTTATTTGTTTGCACCGGCATCGTTCTGCTTTGTCAGGTTGTTGGGCGGATCTTCTTCCGAAAGATTGCCTGCTGCTTTGCTGTCGGTTTCATTGGGATGATAATAGGTTCTCATGATGTTCCGTTTTGAGTATGCAGGCAAATGACAAGCCATGGTTCATTTATGTCCCGCCAATTTTTTAGAATTCAACTTTCAAATAGCCATAACTCCTCTGCAAACACGTTGCTTCACGAAGAATTCCGCTTGAGGCGATGAACCTGTTCACGAATGGTTGGCTGCAAATGCAGGATTCACAGGACAATATACCTTCCCGGTTTTTTACAAAAAATTTTTCTTCCGCACTACATAATTACTACTACAAGTCATTTTTTGCGAAGCAAACTATTCATCCGTTCCTCATTTTCGGTTTATTTTACAACTCTAATGACAAATCCATCTGTGAAAAAAACTTTTCTGAGTGCTGCCATTTGCCTGTTGTTGTCCATTTGTTCATTTGCCCAGAAAAAAAATGCTGATTTCCGATTAGCCATTCACAAAACAAATTCGCCACTCACCATTGACGGTAGGGGAGACGATAGAAGCGTGGCAGGTGGCCAACGTAGCTAAAGATTTTTTCATGGTGTTGCCCATGGACACGAGCAAAGCGCCGCGTAAAAACGGAAGTGAAAATGGCGTATGACGACCGGAATTTGTACATGCTTGGCCATCTGCTACAAGGCGTGCCCGGGCGCTAACATGGTGGAGTCGCTGCGGCGCGATTTTAATTTTGGCAACAATGATAATTTCATTGTGTTTATCGATCCGTTCGAAGATCAGACGACCGGCTTTTCGTTTGGCGTCAATGCAAATGGTGCACAGTGGGACGGCACCATGTACGGCGGCGGATCGGTAGACCTGAACTGGGACAACAAATGGGTGTCGGCGGTTACCAACGATGACCGACAAATGGACTATTTGAAGCCGCCATTCCTTTTAAAACACTGCGCTACAAAAAAGACAACCTGCACTGGGGCATCAACTTTAGCCGCAACGATTTGAAAACAACGGAAAAAAGCAGCTGGACGCCCGTTCCCCGCCAGTTTCCCACGGCGTCGCTTGCCTACACCGGCACGCTGGTGTGGGATGAAGCGCCGCCCGAACCCAAAAGCAACATTTCGGTCATTCCTTATTTTTTGACCAGTACCGCAAAAAATTTTACCAACAAGACGACTACGGGCATGCTGGGAAGGCAAGGCATAGATGCGAAAATGGCATTTTCTACTTCGTTCAATCTCGACCTGACCGTGCACCCCGATTTTTCGCAGGTAGAAGTAGATCAGCAGGTGACCAACCTGAGCCGCTTTGAATTGTTTTTCCCTGAAAAAAGACAGTTTTTCCTCGAAAACGGCGACTTGTTTGGCAATTTTGGCTACTCAGATGTGCGCCCGTTTTTCTCAAGGAGAATTGGGTTAACCACGCCCATCAATGCCGGTGCAAGGCTAAGCGGAAAGCTGAACAAAAACCTGCGCATCGGTATCATGGACATGGAAACGGCCGGCGATAAAGATGCTGCCTTGCCGGCACAAAACTATGCGGTGGTATCGCTGCAGCAAAAGGTGTTTAAACGGTCGAACATCGGGTTTATTTACATTGACAAAACAGCCGTCAATTACGAACAATTCAATACCGACAGCTCGAAAGCGATTCAATAATCCTTACAACCGCAACCTGGGACTGGAATACAACCTGGCATCCGGCAACAATGTATTTACCGGCAAAGCATTGTTTCTGAAATCGTTTACACCCGGAAAGTCGGGCGACGATTTTGTGCAGGCGGGCAACCTGCAATACAACAGCCGCCAATGGCTGGTAAACGGGCAATATGAATATGTAGGAAAAAATTACTCTGCTGAAGTAGGCTATGTGCCGCGCAAAGGTTTCATCAAGCTGCGCCGCAAGTTAGCCCGGTATTTTTTCCCGAAACAAGGGCATAATACTGTCGCATGGTCCGCAACTGTCATCGACTTATTTATTTCGACACCAGAATTCACAGCAACCGATTATGAAAACATGCTGGCATGGCTCATCACTTTCCGCAGCCGGTGCACATTGTCCCTGGTGGGTCAAAATGAATATGTGCGGCTGCTGCGCCCTTTCGACCCTACCAATACCGGCAAGGATACCCTGGCGAAGGAAGCATGCACCGTTTTTCAATGGGGTGGCTTCGACTTTGCTTCGGCGCCGCAACACACGTTAACCTATGGTGCCACGCTGCGCGCCGGTTCAGTTATTATGCCAATGGCAATATTTTTACCGCAGGTGTCAACGCCGGGTTCCGGGCACAGCCTTATGTCAACATCAAGGTCTATGCAAATTACAACAACCTGATCTTGCCACAGCCCTGGGGCAATGTTCATTTCTGGCTCATCGGCCCGCGCATCGACGTTACGTTTACCAATACCTTGTTTTTCACCACGTTTTTCCAATACAACCAGCAGGCAAACAACATCAACATCAACACGCGGTTTCAATGGCGCTTCAAGCCGGCGTCCGATTTGTTCATCGTTTATACCGACAATTATTATCCCGCACCGTTTGCAGTGAAAACAAGAGCGCTGGTGCTGAAGCTCAATTACTGGTGGAATTTGTAGGTTGTAGTTGCCTCTTCCGGTTGCGGCAAAATCACTTGTCGTTGCAGCCTGAGCGGGGAAGCATGTTGTTATTTATCTGAAAAAAATTGACAGAAAAAACAACACCAGGCGATGGAATGCCTGGTGTTGTTGGGGAATGTATGCTGTTTGACTGACGGATGAAAACGATTACCATTTGTAAGCCACCGTCAGGGCAAACTGCCGGGGCGGAATGGGATTAAAGCTATACCGGTCGTGCACGAGGTAATTCAAGGTGTTGGTGAGGTTTGACAATTTTGCCTGCAACGATACCTTGTTGATCGTATAACCGGCAGAAAGATCAATGGTGGTAAAGCCGCTCAATTCCACCAGCCGATTGTAAACAGGTGTTTGCCCGTTGGTATTCTGAATGCCGCCGTTGCGCTTGCCGGTATAGAAAGCAGAGGCGCCTACTTTTAAGCCTTTGAGTGCCGTCTGGTTGAATGTATAAAAGACAGAAGCATTTGCTGTATGTGCCGGGTTGTTGATGAGCCGTTCGCCTTCCACGTTCGAGCCTTTTTCGCCCGAAGTATGGGTATAACGCATGTAGTTGTAACCATAGCCGGTAATGAAATAGAAATGCTGGGAAAGCGTGCCGGTTACGTCTACTTCAAACCCATCGCTCGTGGTTTCGCCAGACAGTTCTTTGATGCTGCTGTTTGAATTTACCGTGCCATCGGCAAGGAATGGCGCCATCTGCGCAAAGCTATGATTCACAATGCGGTACACGCTCAGGTTGGCAGACAGTTTACCTTTGATCAATTCGTTTTTGATGCCCGTTTCATATTGGTCAACAAGGGAAGGTTTCAGTTGCGAACCATAAATGTCGGTGCCCGTATTGATCAAAAAATTATTGGTATAGCTGGCATACATGGATGTGCTGGCAATGGGTTGATAAATAAGCGCAACTTTGGGCGAAAATGCTGTATTTTCTGCCGCCGCTGCCGCGCCCCGGCTTTCAGTTTGCGTCAACTTGTTGAGAATGGTCGTCTGCATGGTTTTCAGGTAAGACCAACGGATGCCCGCCAGTATTTTCACTTGGTCGGTCAGGCTGATGAGGTCCTGCACATACACACCCACGCGGTTGGATGGCGATATGGTACGTGCTGTATCTATGGCATCGGGGATATCGGTGCGGGAAACAAATTTTTCCGGGGTCAAAATATTGATGGTATCGTAAGCACTCCCCACTTTTGCGCCATGGCTATAAAACTGGAATGCATTGGTAGCCGTTTGAATCCGCACGGCGTCGGCGCCGAGCAGCAACTGGTGTTTGAGAAAACCGGTTTTGGCTTTGCCCGTAACATTCACCTGCAAGGTGTAATCGTTTTCTGCTGTTTTGGCGCGGCTCAGCGACCGAGCAAAATCACCGTTGGCAGCGATGGCGTTGGGAACAATGGAACCAAAGGAATTGATGTTGGTAGATTGTGTACCGGCAATGAAATTGAGCTTCCATTGTTCGCTCAGCGTGTGGTTCACCGTCAGCGATGCCGTCGCCTGTTGCAGCCGGTAATAAGCCCAGTCATAATTAATATAACGGGTGCGCGAAGCGGGCACAATGGCGTCCATGTTCTGGTTCAGAATGCCGATGCCATTATCGGGGTTGAAATTCGTGTTCAGATAATCGCCCTGCAACAACAGCGTGGTTTTGGTGCCCAGTTTGTACAGCAGCGATGGATTCATGTACAGCCGGTTGGTGTGTACATTGTCGCGGTAGCTGTCTGCATTTTCGTAAGTGCCGTTGACGCGGAAAGCGAGGTTTTGTGACAAAGGTCCGTACAGATCGAAAGCGGGTTTGTACTGACGAAAACTACCGATGCGCATAGATACTTCGCCGCCTTTTTCAAACTTCGGTTTTTTGGTGATCATGTTGATGATAACGCCACCCGATGTATTGCCGTATTGCAATGCAGAGCTGCCTTTCAGCACTTCCACCGATTCGAGTGCGCTCGCTTCCGGAAACCCGGCACTGTTGGTGATGATGCCGTTTTTAAAGATGCTGCCACCCGCGCCCGACATGCCAATGCTGTAGCCACGTGCCGAAAAAGTTTCGGCCACGCCCTGCCGCTGTTGAGTCAGCGATACACCGCTTACATTTTTCACAATGTCGCCAAGACGGGTTGCCTGCTGATCGTTGATGACGCGGCTGCTCACCACACCGATTGATTGCGGCTGATCAAGTGGCGAAAGCCCGGCTTTGTCAGTGGAAGCAGGCCGCAGGTTTTGATTCATGGAAGTGCTCACGATTACTTCAGTCAGTTCGCGGGCATTTTCTTCAAGTGTCACCGTTACATCCAACGTTTCGCTGTTGCGCAGCGATATTTTTTTCTCCACCGTTTGCAGCCCGGTATAAGACACGAGCAGGGAGCAGTCGCAGGTTTCACCGGTATGAAATGTAAATGTGCCGTCTTCACCCGTAACGATGTTTTTCTTAGTCTCCTTGATGGTGATGTTGACAAATGCGGCAGGTTTGCCATCGCTTGTCAGAACTCTTCCTTTCACGGTGCCTTGCTGTGCGTGTGCCGCAGATGCAGTAAATAAAACTAACAGGAACAACACAATGCGGGTATAAAACAATTTCATGAATGCCATTTGCTGCAAAAGAAGGTCAGCAAAACTCCATTCATTGTCAAATTCGGAAAATCAGTCTTACGCAATCGGGAAATATACGACCGGCACATTGTCCTTTTTTTGCCAAAACATCGTCAACCTGGATCATTCCGGTTATTTGATAAACTACCGTTACGGCGTGGCATAAGCATGAGCAGCAGAAGCTCATTCGTCTTTTCCCCAGTTGTTTTCCATCTCTTTGTAATCTTCTTTCGATACCGTGCTGTCTTTTTTGTCTTTCGAAGTGCCTTTTTTCTTTTTGGCGTTGATGTTGTTCACCAGCGAATTTTTGACACCCAGTTTATTGGTTTTTTGGGCGGCTTTTTTCTTAGGTGCAGCCTTTTTTGCAGCGACTTTTTTCGCGGCTGTTTTCTTTGCTTTTGCCATACATGCGTTTGATTGTGTGGAATGCAACCTTTGTACCTGAAAAGTAAAATTCAACAGTTGCCGGCTTTCTTTTTTCCTCTGTTAGAATTAAAGTTGAAACATGACGTGTTGCCAAAATTCCTTGCAATCAACTAGCGAAAGGACCGTTTTCATTGCTGATAAACCTGTTGTTTATCGATTTTCATTTTGTGTGTTCCTGTTCAACCCATTTTCTGCAGCCTGCTGATGGCGGCCTGTTCCTGTTTTGTGTTGAGATAAATGGCTTTAAAAATGGCAAACAGGTCATTGTACCGGGATAAATTTTTCTCCTGTGGATGATAACTGGTAGTGGTTTCAAAAAATTGTGCCGATTGCGCAAAATCATCCAGCATGCCGATAGCCGTCATGGCGATGATGGCTGCGCCGGTAGCAGATGCATCCGTATTGTTGTTGATGATCAGTTGTTTACCCAAAATGTCCGCCATCGTCTGCACCCAGAATGCCGATTGGGTAAATCCACCGCTCACAAAAATCCGCTTCACCGGTTCGCCCGTTTCTTCAATGGCTTCCAGTACGCTGCGCATGGCAAAACAAACGCCTTCAATGGCAGCACGTGCAATGTGCGCCTTGGTATGTTGTTGGTTCAATCCAAACAAAATGCCACGGGCATTGGCATCCCACATGGGCGCGCGCTCACCCAGCAGGTAAGGCAAAAACAACAACCCGCCCGAACCTGCGGGTGCCGTAGCTGCCAGTTCGAGCAGCAGGTCGGGATTTTTGGGCGTTTCGTCATTCATGATCTGCCGGCTCAGCCATTCAGCGGTGATGCCGCCATTGTTGATGGCGCCGCCGGTGATAAACCTGTCTTTGGTAAGCAGGTACGTAAACAACCGCTGCGCTTTATCAGGCTTCACGTTGTGCGTGGTAATGCGGATGGCTCCGCTGGTGCCAATGGTAAGCGCGGCATCGCCGGTGGCAATGGCGCCGCTGCCCAGGTTGGCAAGGCAACCATCGTTGCCACCCAGTACAAAAGGAATGGATTTGCCACCCAGCATTTCTTTTTTGTAATGAGGATGGATGTCAGTTTCCCTATGCGTGACAGCTACCGGAATAGACAATTGTTCTGTGCGGATGCCAGCTGCCTGCAACGCTTCCTTGCACCATTGCAACAACTGTGATATCGAACAAGCCGGTAGCCGATGCGATGGAATAGTCAACGAGGTATTTGCCAAACAACACATAGAACAGGTATTCTTTGACAGAAATGAATTTGTGAACCTGTGCAAACAGCTGTGGACGGGTTTCGCGAAGCCAGATGATTTTGCAAAGCGGCGACATCGGGTGAACGGGCGTGCCGGTTTTGTTGTAAATGAGTGTGCCGGTATCGCTTTGCCGCAAGGCGGCTGCCTGCTTCACGCTGCGTGTATCGGCCCAAATGATGGCATTGGTCAATGGCTTGCCTTCACTGTCTACAGCGATTACACTGTGCATGGCAGCACTGAAGCTGATGGCGCGAATGCTGTTGTTGCTGCTCACCGACTGCCGGATGATTTCGTACCACGCTGTTGACGATATCATCGGGCGATTTGTTCGCTTTGTCCCGGTTCATCGGAAATGGTGGTATAGCTGCTTTTGAAAGATTGCAGGGCATTGCCTTCTTCATCAAACGTAATGGCTTTGCAATGCGTGGTCCCGATATCTATGGCGAGAATATGTATTCATAGGTTCATCGTTCATGCAATGTAAAAATATACTGCTTTTGTGGCAAAGCTGAAAACGATGACAAATCAATTGAAAATAATTTCTGCCGGTAACGTTTGTTTCAGCAGATCCTGTTATCAATTCGTACTATTTGCAACTCATCACAATCAAACTGATGAATACTCTGTTCCTGTCAGCAATAACTTTTTTGCTTAAATCTTATTATTTTAACACCGACCGAAAAAACGAAAAGGTCAAACTGAGAAAACACTACATTTAACCCAACGAAAATCAAATGCCGTATGGCTGATTTGCAGATAAAAAAAAGTTCCAAACAATACGATGCGGTGATTATCGGTTCCGGCGCCGGCGGTGGCATGGCAGCATATGTGCTGGCGAATGCCGGGCTGAAAGTGTGCCTGCTGGAAGCAGGGCCTATGTATGACCCAAAAGTCAATTCTTTACAGTTGAAACAGCCCTGGGATTCGCCCCGGCGCGGTGCCAGCACCAAGTATCGGCCCGTTTGGCGATTTTGACGGCTGCTACTGGGGATGGGAAATTGATGGAGAGCCTTATACCCAGGCAGAAGGTACAGAATGGGACTGGTGGCGTGCCCGCATGATGGGTGGACGCACCAATCACTGGGGCAGGATCTCGCTGCGGTTTGGTCCCAAAGATTTTAAAAGAAAAGATATTGACGGGCTGGGCGACAACTGGCCCATCGGCTACGATGAGGTAAAACCATATTACGACAAAATAGACGCCTGCTAGGTGTGTTTGGCACCAACGAAGGATTGCCCAACGATCCGGATGGTATTTTTTTACCGCCGCCAAAACCCCGCCTGCACGAACTGATGATCAAAAGAGCCGGCAACGCTTCGGGCATTCCCGTAATTCCTTCGCGGTTGTCTATTCTTACCAAAGCCATCAATAAAGAACGCGGTTCCTGTTTTTACTGCGCGCAGTGCGGAAGAAGTTGTAAGGTATATGCCGACTTTTCTTCTTCGTCCTGCCTTGTAATTCCGGCATTGAGCACCGGCAATGTGGACCTCGTGACCAATGCCATGGCACGCGAAATCATCACCGATCAAAAAACGGGTCTGGCAACAGCGGTTTCGTATGTCAAGCAAAGACGACATGCAGGAATACCAGGTCTCAGGCACGCACGTGTGATCCTGGCGGCGAGTGCCTGCGAATCGGCAAGATTACTGCTCAATTCCAAATCGGGACGTCATCCTAACGGGCTCGCCAACTGCGAGCAATGTGGTGGGCAAATACCTGCACGACAGCACCGGCTCGGGAATGGGCGGCATTATCCCCGAACTGTTTGACCGCAAGCGCTACAACGAAGATGGCGTTGGTGGCATGCACGTGTATTCACCATGGTGGCGGCGATAACAAAAAGCTTGATTTTCCGCGTGGGTATCACATTGAATATGGTGGCGGCATGGGTATGCCGCTTGTATGGCTTTAGCTGGGGTATCGAAAACCTGAATGGAAAACATGCCGTGCATGGTATGCAAAAAGAGGCTGGTGGCTATGGCAAATCGTTCAAGGAAGACTACCGCTTTTTCTATGGTGCCGGCGTAGGCATGGCAGGCAGGGGAGAAGCGCTGGCGCTCGAAAGTAACTATTGCGAAATTGATCCGCAAACAGTGGATAAATACGGTATTCCTGTGCTTCGGTTCAATGTAAAATATACCGAACACGAAATCAACCAGGCGAAACACATGACAGAGACATTCTCTGAAATCCTTCACAATATGGGCGCCGTGATTACCTGGGGTGCCAACAACAACAAACACAATAACTGGGGGCTTGAAGCGCCGGGTAAAATCATCCACGAAGCAGGAACAGTACGAATGGGCGATGATCCGAAAAAATCGGCGCTCAATACATGGAGCCAGGCACACGATGCCAAAAATGTATTGTGTGTAGATGGCGGGCAGTTTGTGTCGCAGGCAGATAAAAACATTACGTGGACCATTCTTGCACTTAGTATGCGTGCCAGTGAACATCTTGTGGAAGAAATGAAGAAAAAACAACATATAGCTTTCAAATGACTGCGCAATCAACCTGGTTGCCGCAGCTGGTTCAATCATTCAAAACCATCAATATCATTTGATATGGACAGAAGAAATTCGTTGAAAACATTGTTGGCAGGCAGTGTGGCTGCCGGTGTCATATTGGAAGCCTGCGATATCAAAACAGATAACAGCAAAGAAGTTCCGGAGAAAAACGCGGTGGAAAACAAGGGCAAGGAATTCGACCGCATGAAGGAAGAAGAAGTGCACTATGAAGAAGTAACAGGCGAAACTTTTTTTGACGAACACGAAATGGCAACCATTGCGTACTGGTCAGACATCATCATCCCGAAAGATGAGGTGAGCGGCAGTGCCACCGATGCCAAAGTGCCCGACTTTATCGAGTTTATGGTCAAGGATTTTCCCGAACACCAGACACCCATGCGCGGTGGCTTGCGCTGGCTCGATCTGCAGTGCCTCACCCGTTATGAATAAATCGTTTGTAGAATGCGACGATAAGCAGCGCATTGCGATGGTGGACGAAATTGCTTACCCGGCAAAAGCAAAGCCCGGCATGGCGCAGGGCGTTTCGTTTTTCAGCCTGATGCGCAACCTGACTGCAAGCGGATTTTATACATCGGAAATGGGTGTAAAAGATGTCGGACTACTGAGGCAACACAGCCGAATCTTCTGGAATGGTGTGCCCGATGATGTGTTGAAAAAATACAACCTTGCATATACCGAAAAAGAACTGAAAGAATGTATCAGTTATTAACGGTGGTAAAAGCACAAACAAATCAGCAAACGAAGCAATAGCTCCTGAGGAGGATGAGATTTATAGCACCCCGAGAAATTGTCCTTTATAAACTTCCTTCTACAGCCTGCTATACCAACAAAAAACGCTGTTGATGTGATTACATCAACAGCGTTTTGACATCATGCTTTCCTTATCGATGTGAGTGCCCTGCATGCGGAATGTGATAAAACAATCCAATCTGAAACACATTGTTGTTGGTAGAAGTACCTGAACTTTGAATGTTGCTCAAGCCCGGTACCCACCGTGCATCTACGCCCAGCCCGGCAGGAGAAAGAAAACCAAGCCCAATTGGGAATGACACGTCGGTAGACTTATAATTGCCCTTTACATTGGTACTGTTGCCATCTAGTTTAGATTTGGCGCTCACCAGGAACCCGATTTGCGGACCTGCTTCCAGCCTGAATCCATTGCTGAACATGTACTGTGCAAGAAGCGGCACATTGATGTAATCGAGGTTGGTGGTTAATTTGTTGTTGTTGGTTGATTTGCCTCCCTGCTGCGAATACATCACTTCCGGTTGCAACGCCCAATCTTTAGACAGGTGAATGTGCGCCAGCAACCCGAGGTTGACACCGGCTTTATAATCGGTGTTGTTGCTTTTTACGCGGAGATTGGAAACGTTGGCGCCTGCTTTGATTCCCAGTACGGGTGTTTGGGAATAACCACAATAACCGGCAAACAATGCCATAACGAATAGCCACTTTTTGTTCATAAAATTTTCCATTTGGTACATCATAAAGTTTTGATGCAGTGCCTATATCTAAAAGCGAACCAAATTTTACAAAAGAAACCGGGTGAGATGATTTTGTTCCTGGAGAAGGGTTATCAAAATAACTGGGCAGAAGATTGGCAAAAGCAGTAAAATCAAAACATCTGATAGGAGTAGCCGTTTTGAAAACAACCGGATCTCAATGATTTCCAAATTCTATTTTACTTATTGAAATGAGTCGTAGCCATCCCGAAATGCGGGTAACAATACCTGCCCTTTACGGTTGCAGCACCGTTTTCAGCTGATCCCAAACGGTCTCCGCTACCACCCGGTGTCCTTCAGCCGTCGGATGAATACCATCCTGCTGGTTCAATCTCGTTTCGCCACCCACGCCTGCCAGCAAAAACGGGATGAGCGTCATGTGGTTTGCCTTAGCCAGCGCCGGGTAAATGTCCCTGAACTGCGCAGCATACGCCTGCCCCATGTTGGGCGGTATCTGCATGCCGGCAAGCACCAGTTTGGCTTCCGGGTATTTCTGTTTTACCTTGTCCACAATGAATTGCAGGTTTTGTTTTGTTTCAGCAGGTGGCAGTCCGCGCAGCCCGTCATTGGCACCCAATTCCAGCACGAACACATCCACGGGTTGTTGTTTCAATACAAAGCCAATACGCTGATTGCCACCAGCCGATGTTTCACCGCTTACGCCGCCGTTAATTACTTTGTAAGGCAGTTGCAGCGAATCAATTTTATCAGCAATCAGTGCAGGAAACGCCTGTGCAGGATCTACCCCATAGCCTGCGGTGAGGCTGTTGCCAAAAAACAGGATGGTTTTGGTGGCTGCGCGGGGCGCGGGGGACGACATTGTATCAGCCGGCAATGCCGGTGTTGAATCTGCCGTCGCAGTATTGTGGTCGCGGCAGGCGACCAGGAACAGCAGCATCGCAATCATCAGGAAGCCGGTCGTTTTCATAAAAAAAGTTTATGCCGTTGTAACAAATCCTTTTGGCTGATTGAAGTACATTGAGCAGGATTGGAATCAGGGCAAATTAATCAAAACACGCATGGCAACGATACTTTCCGTTAAAAATGTAAGCAAAACCTATACGAGTGGCAACCGGCTGTTGACCGTTTTACACAACATTCATTTTTCCGTTGAGGCTGGCGCCACAATGTCCATTGTGGGACCATCGGGCAGCGGCAAAACCACGCTGCTGGGTTTGTGCGCCGGTCTCGACCGTGCTTCTTCCGGCAGCGTGGAACTGAACGGCATTGTACTCGACAGCCTCACCGAAGACCAACGGGCAGGCGTGCGCAACCAATACGTCGGATTTATTTTTCAAAACTTTCAGCTGTTGCCCACCCTCACGGCGCTGGAAAACGTGATGGTACCTATGGAATTGCGGCGCGAAAAACATCCGAAAAGAAGGGCTACAGAACTGCTCAATAAAGTGGGGCTTGGCGACCGCGGACATCATTATCCTGCGCAGCTCAGCGGCGGCGAGCAGCAACGGGTATCACTGGCAAGGGCATTTTCCAACAATCCGAAAATCCTGTTTGCCGATGAGCCCACCGGCAATCTCGACGCAGAGACAAGCGATAACATTGTGAAGCTCTTGTTCGAACTCAACCGTGATGCCGGCACTACGCTCGTACTGGTAACGCACGACCTGGAACTCGCTTCGCAAACCGGCAGAATTCTCCGCATCCGGGGCGGCAGCCTCATTGCCGACGAATTGACTGCTGTGCAAACGCAGGACTTGTAAAAGCGATTCATTCGGTTAGCATCATTTTCACTTTCGTCTTGTCACAGTGCGGGTTTGGTTATTATTTCGGGCAAATCATCTATACGAACACATGAATCAAAAGAACGGGTTGAATTGGAAATGGCTGGCAACGATGGCGTGGCGTGACAGCCGCAAAAACCGGTCGCGTTTACTCCTCTTTGTGTCTGCCATCATCCTGGGAATTGCGGCGCTGGTAGCCATTTATTCTTTATCCGATAATGTCAACCGTGCCATCAACCTGCAGGCAGCTACGCTGGTGGGCGCCGACCTCGACATCAGCAACAGCAAACCTTATACGCCCGCATCGTTGCAACTCATCCTGTCGCTTGGCGACCGGCGGTCGGAAGAAAAGCGTTTTTCTTCCATGGTCTTGTTTCCCAAAACCGATGGCACCCGCATCATTGAAGTGCGGGCGCTGGGCGGCGATTTCCCGTATTATGGCGAACTGGAAACAACGCCGGCAACAGCGGCGCGCACTTTCCGGAATGGTCAACAGGCGTTGGTAGACCAAACCCTGATGTTGCAATTTGACGCGCGCGTGGGCGATTCTATCCGTATAGGCAACAGCAGTTTCCTGATTGCCGGAACTTTGCTGGGTGCGCCGGGACAAGCAGGAATTCAATCGGCGGTGGCGCCCATGGTGTACATTCCCATTGAAACATTGCCGCAAACCGGGCTGGAACAAAAAGGCAGCCGCATCAACTACCGCTACCATATCAAATGGGACCGCCCGGTGAACATGCAACAGGTGGAAGACCGCATCCGCAAACCCTTTGACCTCGAAGGCATCAGCTGGACTACCATTGCGGAGCAACAACAAAATACCGCGCGGTCGTTCCGCGATCTTACCCGGTTTTTGTCGCTTGTTGGGTTCATCGCGCTGTTGCTGGGTTGCATTGGTGTGGCGAGCGCCATCCAGATTTATGTACGGGAAAAAATCGGCACCATTGCCATTCTTCGCTGTCTCGGTGCAACGGCCTGGCAGTCGTTTCTCATTTATTTATTGCAAATCATCACCATCGGTTTAGCCGGCTCGCTCATGGGAGCGGGGTTGGGTACCCTGGTGCAACAATTGTTGCCATCGGTATTCCAGGCACTGTTGCCCGTGCAACTTTCTACCGGTATTTCGTGGTCGGCCGTAGGGCAGGGGATTATGCTGGGCGCTATTGTATCCATTCTGTTTGCGTTGCTGCCACTGGTATCGGTCCGGAACATTTCCCCATTGCATACGTTGCGCATCTCGTTGCAGCCGGTGAGCCTGGTAAAAGACCCGTTGAAATGGTTGGTGTACGGGTTGATCCTCCTGTTTGTCGTTGTATTCTCCTACCGGCAACTGGGTACCCTGAAAGAGGCGTTTGTCTTTACCGGCAGCATTGCCGTTGCGTTGCTGTTTCTCACTGCCATCGCAAACGGGCTGATGTGGCTGGTGAAACGGTTTTTTCCCACTTCGTGGAGCTACCTGTTCCGGCAGGGCATTGCCAACCTGTACCGGCCCAACAACCAAACAGCAGTGCTCATTCTTTCCATCGGGCTGGGAACGGCGCTCATTTGCACGCTCATCTTTGTACAAAGTATGTTGCTCAGCCGCGTCACATTGTCGGCCAGCAACGAGCAACCCAACATGGTGTTGTTTGACATTCAATCTGCACAGCGCGATTCGGTGCTGGCACTGGCGAAGGCGCAGGGATTGCCGGCAAATGGTACTGTACCCATTGTGACGATGCGCCTGGAAGCCATCAACCACATTACGCCTGCCGTATTGCAAAAAGACAGTACGCTGAAAGTACAGAACTGGGTGTTTGGAAGGGAATACCGCGTTACGTTTCGCGACAGCCTCATTTCTTCGGAAACCATCACCAAGGGCAGCTGGACAGGCAGGGCAAAAGAAGGCAGCACCATCCCCGTTTCGCTCGAAGAAAGGTTTGCCGAAAGCAATGGCATACAACTCGGCGATACGTTGTTTTTCAATGTGCAGGGAGCGCTGATGACAACGGTAGTGGGCAGCCTGCGCAAAGTGGACTGGAACCGCGTGCAGACCAACTTTTTAGTGGTGTTTCCTGCCGGGGTACTGGAAGAAGCCCCGCAGTTTCATGTGCTGCTCACACGCGTATCGTCACCGGCACAATCGGCAAAGTTTCAACAGGCGGTGGTGAAACGGTTTCCCAATGTTTCGATCATTGACCTGCAACTGGTATTGAACATCCTGGACGAATTGCTGGGAAAAATCGGGTTGGTGATCCGTTTCATGGCGGCATTCAGCATCATTACGGGCATCGTGGTGCTCGTGGCGTCGGTGCTCATTTCCAAGTACCAGCGCATGCAGGAAAATGTGTTGCTGCGCACGTTGGGTGCATCGGGCAAACAAATATTTGCCATTGCTGCTTTGGAATACAGCATCCTGGGCGCAATGGCGGCCGCCACGGGTATTTTGCTGGCACTCGCCGGTAGTTGGGCACTCGCGACCTATACGTTTGACATGCCATTTGCTCCGCCGGTATTACCGGTGTTGATTGTGTTTGTTGCGATTAGTTTCCTTACCGCTGCAATTGGTGTGTTCAACAGCCGTTCGGCGCTGAACCGCCCGCCGCTGGAGATTTTGCGGGGAGTAGGGTGAAGGGGTGCTATGGATATTGTTTTTATCAATCCGCTATCAGGCATTGTAAAGCAAACCGATCTTGCCACATCCTTACTAAACTGCTTCTTTGGCGTTTTATTTGCTCCGATGTGCTCCATTACCAACAGCAGCAATCTCTATCGTGTATGAAAGAAGCAGCCACCAACATACGATCTACTCCTGAAACCATCAGCCATGAACTGTCTGCATTCCGGCAGGCAAAAGTAATCCCGGCAGTCATTGAGCTCAACGTCCTCAAAGCTCTTTCGTTTTACCCTGAACTGAAACAAACCCCCATACATTTCCTGTTCAAACAAAACATCAAAACGTCGGTGATGCAGGCCCAGCCCGTGTTTTCATCTTTGTTGCGCAGCCGCAAACGGAGAACCTACCGCATCAACATCAGCGAACAATTCAAACTTGTGAGTTCTCAAATCCCCATTGAGCAGATCCCCGATGCTGTCATGATTGGCTGGATTGGTCATGAGCTTGGGCACATTCTCGACTACGAAAGCAAGAGCAATGCACAATTGGTAAGCTTTGGTTACCGCTATTATTTTCATCCGTCATTTGTAAAAACCGCCGAGATGGTCGCCGACTCATTTGCTGTTGAGCGGGGCATGGGCAGCTACATCGTTGCCACCAAACGTTACATCTTAGACCATGCTGAGTTGCCACAGTCGTACAAAGACAAAATACGGCGGTTGTATCTCTCGCCCGATGTGATCATGGAAAAAGTAAAAGCACTTGAAGAAAAACAGTTGCTGAGAGAAAAAGCAGGCGCATGAGCCAATGCGTAGCCAATTGCCCATCGCCTGCCGGGTAGAAAAAAGGGGAAACCAGCCT
Source organism: uncultured Chitinophagaceae bacterium (assembly GCA_963826385.1). GTDB lineage: Bacteria > Bacteroidota > Bacteroidia > Chitinophagales > Chitinophagaceae > Ilyomonas. The sequence continues at coordinate 21,629 of CAWGWV010000001.1, forward strand.
TCCGTTATCAGGCCGGGTTGCGTACATACTCCCTGAACTCGCGGAAAGCGTCTTCTTTCATCACTCTTGGTATTTTTGCCTGACCGCCCAACTTTTTATAGGTTTCACTCCATTGGTAAATGTGTTCCACCGGTACAATTTCCACGTCCACGCCTTTCAACGCTTTGGTGCGGGCTACCTTGTAGTTCTTGTTGTTTTCGCACAATTCGGTGTCAATCACTTCGGCAGCTTTTGTGTTGTCAATTGCACCGCTTGTTCCCAATACCCACTGCATCCGGTATTCGTCTCCTTCCATCACGGTAGCCGCTACAAACTCTTTTACTTCGGTATTGAAGGTGTGTTCCAGTTGCTGCACCGCGCTGTTCATTTTCTGGATCGACAGCTGTTCACCCACCACGTTCAGGTAATGTTTGGTGCGCCCGCTGATGCATATTTCCGCTCTCTTCTGATCGGTGATGGTCACGGTATCACCAATCATATACCGCCAGGTGCCCGATACGCTCGACAGCAGCAATACATACTCTTTGTTCTCTTCTGTCTGCGACAGCGTTAGCACCGGCGCTTCGGGTTTCACCCGTCCGTCTTCGTCAATGTTGTCTTCACTCATTGGCACAAACTCGAAGAAGATTCCATTGTCCACGATCAGCGCCATCGAAGTGGTGTCGGGTCTTTTTTGCGTAGCCAAATAGCCTTCCGACGCGAGGTAAGTATCAATGTAAATAAGTGGACGTGCCAGCAGTTTTTCCATGCTTTTCCGGTATGGTTCAAAGGCGACGCCGCCCGATGTATATACCTGCAGGTTCGGCCAGATGTCGTGGATGGTAGCCAGGTTGTGCACCCGGATAATCTCTTTCAGCATCAGTTCTACCCAGGAAGGGATGCCCGATATAGATCCCACATCCCACTTGGGGGCTTCTTCGGCAATGCGGCGCACTTTTTCGTCCCAGTCGGTGATGGAAGCGATGTCGGCGCCCGGTTTGTAAAATGCGCTGAACCAGCCGGGAATGTTATAAGCACTAATGCCACTGATTTCTCCTTCCAGGAAACCATCCACTTCAGCCAGATTGGTGCTGCTGCCCAGCATCAGGATGTCTTTTTCAAAAAAATCGGGCGGCAGGTCAAAGTTCTTCAAACTCATAATCTGCTGTACGCCGGCTTTTTTGATGGAGGCAATCATGTCGGTCGTTACGGGGATTGATTTCTTATTGCTCGTGGTGCCGCTGCTCAGCGCGAAGTATTCCTGACCGCCGGGCAAAGTAACGTTTTCGTGTCCTTCCTGCAGGTAATGCCACCAGTTGTTGTGCATGGCGTCGTAATCGTGTACGGGAACATTTTGCTGAAATGCAGTGATGATGTCTTCGCTATCAAGGATGCCTGCAAAATTGTATTTCCTGCCAAATGCGGTGTTCTTGGCTTTGTTCAGCAGTTGCCGCAATACCGTTTTTTGTGCTTTTATTGGGTTGGGTTCCCGCCTGATGAGCCCGTTAATGTCAATTGCCTTTTTGATTACTCCACCGAGTAGTGCCATATCAAATTGTTTTCCTACGCTTAGCAATATCTGTACCCTTGTTGACTTTTGCCTCGCGGCTGGGAATGCTTTCCACAGCTATGCCTGCGTAGTGCCCTTTGTATTGTGTCCATCCGGCAGTCAATCTCCCCCTTTCGAATACCGTTGACAGCAGGCTAATAAATGAAGTTATTACAATTGTTTTCCAGGACATTCATCGTTGTCCACCGGTTCACTATCCAGGTTCAGTCTGTCTGGTGTGCTCTTTAACAATGCCTTTGAAGCAATGCGGTGTTCCACAACGCGAATCTTACTGTAGGTTTGTAAAAAATCGTTTACCAGATGATCAAGTCATTGAGCAGTTTATTTCTCTTCAGCATTCTTTGTTTTAATGCCGCTACAGCGCAGGTCGCTATGCCGCAGCCAAGCCCCACCCAGACCATTGTCCAGGATTTTGGAACGGGAAAAATGGAACTCACATACAGTCGTCCTTCCATTCGCGGGCGCCAGTTGTTTGGTGAAAACAGCGTACTGGCACCACTCGGCAAACGCTGGAGAACCGGCGCCAACGCCGCCACGCGAATTCATTTTACCGACAATGTTAGTGTGGGCGGCAAACTGCTCGACACAGGCAGTTACGTCATCTATTCCATTCCCGGCAATAAAGAATGGCAAGTTGTATTCAGCAAAGGCACCGCTTATCCCGGCCAGGAAGGATTTTCCGAAACCAACGACGTCGTGAGTGTTGCTGCGCCTGCTGTCTCTCTCAGCCAACCGGTAGAAACCTTTACCATGCTGTTTGGCAACCTGCGCAACGAAAGCTGCGATCTGCAGTTGATGTGGGGAAACACGGCTGTCAGCGTACCATTGACCATCAACATCAAAGACAATCTGCGCGCAGGTATTGAAGCCGCATTGCAGGGCAACAACAAACCCTACCAACAGGCAGCAAATTATTATTTTGAATGGGAACAAAATTACCCGAAAGCTTTGGAAAATGTAAACAAAGGCATTGACGCCAATCCAAAAGCCTTTTGGTTGTACCTGCTGAAGGCGCGCATCCAGAAAGCGTCCGGCGATACAAAAAGTGCTGTTGCCACTGCCAATAAAACCATCGAAGTGGCTACGGAAGCCAAAAACGACGATTATGTACGGATGGCGAAAGAGTTGATCGCAGGGAAATAATCCGGTTGTCAACCGCATTATTTCAGGCGCCGGCATCGCACAAGGCGATGTCGGCGCTTTTTATTTTCCCTGCAAATTTCCCCGCTTTGCTTCGAGGTTGGTTATTTTTATGAATAAATCAGCACGCGCCTGTCATTGTTTTTTTGCAAAAACTTTCTTCATGCCTGATCTTGTTATTGAAGCCCGCAAAGCAGCCATCGGACCGGGTCTTCACGTGCGCCGCATTTTACCGTTTCGCCTGCGCCGCATGGTGGGTCCTTTTATTTTTATGGATCATGCCGGTCCGGTGAATGTGGCGCCGGCCGCCCTGCCGGCAATGGATGTGTTGCCACATCCGCACATCGGGCTGTCTACAGTCAGTTATTTGTTTGGCGGGCAGGTAACGCACCGCGACAGTACCGGTGTCCAACAAATTATTCGTCCCGGCGAAGTAAACTGGATGACGGCAGGCAGCGGCATTGCCCATTCGGAACGGTTCGAAGACCCGGCAGCGCTTGCCGGCGGCGCACTCGAAATGATACAAACCTGGGTGGCTTTGCCCGAAAAAGACGAAGAAGCCACACCGTCTTTTACCAACTATACCGTGAACGAACTGCCGGTGTTTACCGACACTGGCATATGGATGCGACTCATTGCCGGCGACGCGTATGGGCTAACGGGAACTGTTCACACACATTCGCCTCTTTTTTACCTGCATGTAGTGATGGAAAAAGATGCCCGTTTCGGGCTGCCGGCTGGCTACCCGGAGCGGGGTGTATACATCGCCAAAGGAAGTATCGCCGTCAATGGAGTTGTGTATGCCGCGGGGCAGATGCTGGTTTTTGCAAAGAACGACAACCCCGTGATGGCAGCTACGGAGCACAGTACGCTGATGCTGCTTGGTGGCGAACCGCTGGGGTTGCGCTATATCTGGTGGAACTTTGTGTCTTCGCGGGCAGAAAGGATTGAGCAGGCGAAAAACGACTGGAAAGAGGGACGAATACAGTTGCCACCCACCGACGCACAGGAATATATTCCGCTGCCTGAAGACCGCTCGAAACCCGCCGGCGGACCGCCTCCCGAAGTATTGTCATAATTGTTTGCTGCCGGTATCATCAACGGCGACTACTGCAGTTTTTTCCTGCCGGCTTACCAGTCTATGAATTGCCATCAGTAAAGATGTTATCCTTGTACAAGGCAATGAATTATCCTTTAGCAGGTGGCTGGTTTTTTTTGTGCAAATGGGGTTCAGCAGTAGGGGTGTTTCGTTCGGCAAGTGGAAGTGTATCTTCCATTGACGTAGGCGCCGGGTGACTGTCTTCAAACTGGCTATCTCCGCTGATGGTCACCGAAGTGCCGCTTTCGTTCAAAATAAATTGTCCGTCTCCGTTGTCAATCAGGTTGTGCGGTTTCTTATCCATACGTAGTTTTTCTCTTACCAATCAATATCTGCGCCACCGGGCTTGGGGGTTTTTACTTTAACCAACTGTATAGTATTTTATTCAACCTGCTGCCCCCAATGACCTGCGATCGCCTGCCTTTCCTGCAATGGACAACAATGGCATAATTATTTGGCATTACTGCGGTGTACCAATACCGGCATATCAACGCGTTGCTACAGCTGCAGTGCTAATGAAGCCGATGATTTCACAATCAAATGAAAAAAACATGGATACAGGAAAACCATACGTCATCTGCCACATGCTTGGCTCGGTGGATGGACGCATCAAACAAAACATCTGGGGACTGAAAGACCCGGCAAAGTATTTTGAAGAAACTGCGGAACAAATTGACGCCGATGCCTGGCTCGTCGGCAGGGTAACGATGCAGGAGTTTTCGAGTAAGGAAGACATTCCCTTACCGGAAGTAACCGATAACATCCCGAAAGCAGATTTCGTAGCCCGTCAGCCTTCCAAAAGTTTCGCCGTCGTAATAGACCCATCAGGAAAATGCCGCTGGCAAAGCAATATGGTGACCACCGAGCACGTCATTGAAGTACTGTCAGAACAGGTGCCTGCTGCTTACCTGCAACATCTGCGCAATCAGAATGTATCATACATTTTTGGTGGTGGCAACGAACTCGATCTTGCATTGGTTCTCGACAAACTTTACCGGCTGTTTGGCATTCATACCCTTCGCATTGATGGTGGCGGGCACGTCAACGGCTCGTTTCTCGAAGCGGGACTGATAGACGAGTTCAGCCTTGTGCTGGCGCCTGTTGCCGATGGCACCATTGGCGCACCATCGCTCTTTGAAGCTGCCGAAGGTTTTGAAGGACGAAAAGCAACCCGCTTTGCCATTCAATCTGTCGAGCGGATTTATGATGATTTTTTGTGGATTCGCTATAAAGTGGTGAGGGATGCGGATACAGCTAATGAAGCATCTAACTGATTTGCCAGATCTATCAAAAGTAAAAGCCATCGCTGGTTTGCGATGGCTTTTTGTTGGTTACAATTCGTTTTTGCCTCCCTGGCTCACTTCAAACAAAAACCAGATTCTTCGTTCTGTATCATCGAGCAATTCCTGTAAGAGGTTGCTGGTAGGCGTATCGCGGTTTTCTTCGGTAATGTCTATGGCTTCGCGTTGGTTTCGGGCAATGTGCTGATTGTCGCTCAGCAGTTCTGCAATCATGTCGTCGGGTGCCACGAAGTCTTCGTTGTTGTCGCTGATGGTCTGCAACTGGCTGATGTGCGATATGCTGCGGATGGTAGTGGCACCAATGCGGCGCATGCGTTCAGACAGCGGGTCAATGCTTTCAAAGATGGCTTCTGCCTGTTCGTCAAACATCCGGTGATAATCCCGGAAGTGGGAACCTGACAGATGCCAGTGAAAGTTCTTGGTTTTGGTATATAATGCGAAGGCGTCTGCGATCAGCGGGTTCACGGCAGCAGAAATGTTGTCCAGTTCTTCCGGTGTCAGATCGGTGGGAGTGGCAAGTTGTGGCGGAGCGGGATAGCCGGTCTTTGTTTTTGTGTCGGTCGTCGTTGTTTTGCCAGTTGCCTTTTTAGGTGCTTTCATGGTTTGTGTCATTAAATAAAAATGAGTTTGTTTGCGATCAGCAGAAAGTTGCAATACACATGCCATGCGAACTAAAAAGCCGGGTAAGCAATGATGAAAAAACAATCACCCACACCGAAAAAGCTGTGCGTGTATTGTTGATTCTGTATTTACGTATGGAAGTACCGGTTGCAGCGGATGGTTCGGCTTACTCCTTTGCAAATGCGTCGAGCGCGTGCGTCGATTTGCCATCGGCACCCCATGCACTCAATCCATATTGACTCCAGCTGCGGGCACCTTCCGGTTCCCAATACAGAACGCCCAATCCTTTGTTTGCGGGCACCGCTTTTACTTTGCGCATCACCGCCAGCAGCATATCGTAAGTGTTCTGCGCTTTGCTGTCTTCGCCGCCGACTTCCACTACCATCACTTCTTTGTTGTAGCGGGTTGCCATGTCCTGGAGGTTGTAACCAAGGTCGTTGATTGACAATGAATAATCGGGATTGCCGGGCAGCCAGTAAGGATAATACGAAAGCCCGATGACATCAAATTGTGCACCGTGTGCCACGGCGCTGTCGAACCAGGTTCTGAACCGGCTGTTGTTGTTGCCCTGATCCACGTGCAGGATCACTTTTGAAGAAGGACTCACCGCTTTTACCGCTTCATAACCTTTGTTGATCAGTTGTGCAAGGCTGTCCCAATGTTTTGTACTGCCTTCCGGGTATATCATGCCACCGGCGGTCTCGTTGCCTACCTGTACCCATTCCGGGGTAATACCGGCTTCACTTAGCGCCAGCAGCACGTCTTTCGTATAATTGTACACATCAGTAAGCAGCACCGGGAACGGATGTCCTTCCCAGGCGGCGGGCTTTTTCTGTTTGCCTGGGTCTGCCCATGAATCGCTGTAGTGAAAGTCTATCATCACGCGCATATTCGCCTGTTTAGCCCGCAGAGCCATCGCTACCGTTTCGGCTTTGCTGCAATGCCCGCTTATTTTGTCATCCGACGGGTTTACCCAGGTGCGCAGCCGGATAGAGTTGATGCCGTGCGTTTTTAGTATGGAAAAGACATCCGTTTCCACTCCGCTGTTGTTGTAAAAACGAAAGCCCGTTGCTTCCATCTGCGGCAGCCAGCTGATGTCGGCACCTTTGGCAAAGGAGGACGAATCTGCACGTGGCGTCGCATTTTGCGAAGCATAATGATGTGTGCAACCAATCGATATAAGGCTCGTACTGATGACAGCAAAGAAAGTCCTGAATTGATATACCATAATTTGAATAATGAATGGAAAGTAACGGGAAAAGAATTAAAACGACAAAGATGCTTAAGCGGGAATTGATTGAAATGATGAAAAAGAATTATGCCAGAACCAAATCTCTATAGCAGGAATTTTTGCGTCCAAAGGCAATCATAAAAAAAGGAAAAAACATTGGCTCTTGCGGTTGACCAATCCTAGATTATTCATTCAATTCCTGCAGGTGTTTGATCCCAAATCCTATAAGCGTTTATTAAGCAAAACAAGGTGCCGCTTCAATTGCGTTGCCGAATGAATCCGGAACAATCAACATCAGAAACTTGCCTCAAAATGACCTATTGCAAAGCAGGAATTGCTTGTGAACCGGTTATACGAAGCTGTTAATTGATGACAGAAGCTTGCTGCCAGTCCAGTATTGGTATGTTATCTGTTTATCTTTAGGGTTCATATAACAAAATCACCGGAAAATCAAACAGTATGTATAGAACCGTGATCACTTTATTGACCGGCATCGTTATAACGATGACTGCTTGTAGCAACAATACTCCCGACGACAGTACGCCGGCAGATACCAGCAGAAACGGCACATTGCCACCTGTGGAAAACAATGAACCCAATTCGGATTACCAGCCGGCATTTAAAGGGCAAACCCGGATAGCCGGCGTAACAACCACCACGCCTTACGAAGCCAAAATACTCACCGAAGGATTGAAAAGCCCCTGGGGCATCAAACAACTTCCCGACGGCAGGTTGTTGATCACGCAGAAAGAAGGCACCATGCGGATAGCCAAAACCGACGGCACCCTGAGCGAACCCATTACCGGGCTGCCCGCCGTGAATAGCGCGGGACAGGGCGGTTTGCTCGGGCTTACCATCGATCCGCAATTTAGCAGCAACCGCATGGTGTATTGGGCGTTTTCTGAGAAACTGGCTGACGGTAACCTGACGGCACTTGCCAAAGGCCGCCTGTCAGACGATGAAAAAACCATTGAAAATGCTACCGTTATTTACCGTGCTACGCCAGCTTATAACGGCACCCTGCACTACGGTGGAAGGGTAGTGTTTGACCGCGATGGCAACCTGTTGCTCAGTACCGGCGAGCGTTCTGACCTCGCGACACGCCCGCAGGCGCAATGGCTCAATTCTTCATTGGGTAAAATTATCCGTCTTACTACTGATGGCAAACCGGCAGCAGGCAATCCCTTCCTGAACCGGGGCGATGCACGTGCCGAATTGTATTCATACGGTCACCGCAATGTGCAGGGGCTTGCCATACATCCGCAAACAGGCGATATATGGGAGTCTGAACTGGGACCGAAAGGAGGCGATGAAATCAACTTCATCAAAGCGGGCACCAATTACGGATGGCCCACCATTACGTATGGACTGGAATACAGCGGGGAAAAAGTTGGCAGCGGCATTACGCAGCAGGAAGGACTCGAACAGCCGGTGTATTATTGGGATCCCGTTATTTCGCCAAGTGGCATTTCGTTTTACAGCGGCAACGCCATTCCCGAATGGACCAACAACCTGTTTGTAGGCGGGCTTAGCGGCAACCACATTGCAAGGCTGGTGATCGAAAACAACAAGGTTACCGGCGAAGAACGATTGTTGTCGGATGAAAAACAACGTTTCCGCGACATCACTGAAGGAACAGATGGCGCATTGTACGCAGTTACCGATGGTGGCAGGCTATACCGCATTGGGAAAAAATAATAGGTGATGGCTTTTTATCGCACCATGTTTTTTGAAGCTCGGCGTCTTATTTTGAATAAACAAACCCGTTTGTGAAACATCGTCTTTGATGAAAACACAAACGGGTTTGTTTTGCAATCGTAACCAACAGTTCAGGGGTAGTTGTTTTCTCATTTTTTCATGCAATCAGTTTGTTCATGAGTATTCACATCGGCACGTCGGGCTGGAGCTACGATCACTGGCATGGCGTGTTGTACCCGAACGGCATCAAACCCTGGCAGCGGCTGTCGTATTATGAACAGCAGTTTGGCACCGTGGAGCTCAACAGCAGTTATTATCAATGGCCATCGGTTGCTGCCTTTAAAAGCTGGCGAAACCGGCTGCCGCCTCATTTTTTATTGAGTGTAAAAGCGCCACGCGGGTTAACGCATGCCAAACGGTTGTATGCACCGGAAGCGTGGATGAAACGGATGTCGCAATGCTGGCACGAACTGGATGGAAAGCGGGCAGTGTTACTGGTACAGCTATCTCCATTGTTTGCGCCCGATTACGAACGGTTGCGATATTTTTTACAACAACTTCCTTCGTGGATGCGGGTTGCCATTGAATTCCGGCATCCCGGATGGCACTGCGAAACTTATTTTCAATTGTTGCAACAATATGGTGTTGCTTATTGCGTAATGAGCGGGGCAAACCTGCCGTGCGTGTTGCGCACCACAGCGCCGTTTGTGTACGTGCGGTTGCATGGTCCCGACCGGCATCACCTGTATGGCGGCTCTTATCCCGATGCCGACCTTCAGTGGTGGGCAGCGCGATTGAAAGAATGGGAACGGCAGGGCAAGGAAGTATTTGCCTATTTCAACAACGACGGCAATGGAAACGCGGTGCGCAATGCGTTGACGCTGCGGGGGATGTTGTAAAGATGATGCAAAAAAATCGGCTCCGGATCAACACCTGAATTGATTTCCCTTATCTCAAAGGTTCATTTTCCTTGCCGGGCGGTTGCGGCAACATCCGCGCGATGGTATTGGCAAATGGCGCGAGCCGGTCCCACACAAACCGGTTGTCATCGTGCCCTTCTTCACCTATGTCAATGATGGCACAATGGTAAATGACTTTGTCGGCAATCTTGTCTATCCAGCCAAAAGGCGATAGTTGTTTGATGATGTCGGCAAATTTATCGGCGTACACATGTCCCCAGATTTCAACGGCAAACGAAGCATCGGATACCTGGAAATCGTGGTTGTAGCGCATGCGGTAAGCGGTTTTGATGGCAGTCACCAGTTCTGTTGTCGCTGCTTCTGTATCGGTTGCCAGCACCTGCGCCAGTTCTTCGTCTGCTATAATGCGGATGACCTGTTGAAGGAGCCGGAGAGAAATGCGTTTGCCACGGCAGGAGATCATTGTATTCATGCGAAGAGATTGAGCCGAAGGTGCGTACTCTTTTTTGTTCACCCAAAATTAGGCAATGGAATCCTGCGTGCCTGCATCCGGAGCCGGTTCTTTTGGTTGCGCCCTTTGTGCCTTTGTTACCAAACCACGCGCGGACAGCGGGTATAGTTGTTTTTGAAAAACGTGTAATTGACGCCAACACTCAACTGGTAGTAGTTGTCATTCTTTTTGTTGTTGGCAATGCGGCTGAATCCATCGAGATAATCGGTGACGGGCAGGTGATAGGCGGCTTCGCCAAACAGGGAAATGCGGGGTGATACCGAATAACTCATGCCTGCACCAAAAGGAAGGGAAAGGAGCGTAGAAGGCAGCTGCGCGGCGGAGTCGGCAGCGAGTGCATTGGCCATTTTTTCGCTTTCCAGCATCGACGAAGACATGTGGCTCCAATCGCGGCTGATGCGGGCAAACGTAGCGCCGGCACCGGCAAACAGGTATGGATACAAGTGCCTGTCGGGCGTGAGGCTGGTATTGCCCAACGGGCTGAAGACGATGCGCGCACTCAGTTTGTGAAGCGAAGCGGAAAAGCGCAGGTTGCGTGCCTGCTTCCACGATGGGCTGCTGTAGTCGGCGTCATATGCGCTGATTTTGCCGGCATCATAACCAACCCGAAACTGGAAAAAGGGATTTGCCCATTTGCCGACATACAACTGGATCGCAGGATGCAACCTGCGATAGCCGCCGGCATCACTGGGAACAAGGTCGCCCTGGTACACAAACGTTCCGGCACCTATGCCCGCTACGAAATTGTTGCCGGTTTGTGCAGCAACCTGATTGTTGTACATCAATACAATAAAAAATAGGAGCGCGGTGGTTTTACAATACAAATTCATACACGGATAAGCTGGTTGGTTTAGAATCAGGTGGTGTAGAATTTGGCATCATCAACAGGCGATTGTTTGTAAATGAATTGATCACCTGCTTACAACAGAGAAAGGGGGCATTGTGGTATTTGAAACAACGATAAAAATGCAAAGGAATCGTGAAAACAGGGAGATTGTCAAGAAGTAGAGGTAAACAGGAGAAAGTGAAATTGATGAGGTATGATGCGTGATTGTGCTGTACGAATCAAGCTGCTGATTCCTGGGATATTGAATCAAACGATCATCTCCCTGACCAATCAATAAAAAAAAAGCCCTCCCCAAGAATAGGGACGGCCTCTAACGATTGCTTGCCATATGAAAACGGTTGCCATTGTCTTTCCGCAAGCAGGGAAAACAACAGGCTATAATTAATTCTTAGCTTTCAGAGTGTCGATGGTAGCGTCAGCAGTAGAATCAATGATGTCTTTTTTAACTTCAGCAGCAGAATCAATTGCATCGATCTTTGCATCGGCAGTAGAATCAACAGCGTTGATGGTAGAATCAACTCCAGAATCAGTAGCGGTACCATTGTCGCAAGAAGCAAATACGCCTAACGCAAGAACAACTAAAAGCTTTTTCATTTTGAATGTTTGTGTTTAATTTACATATTAATACCAAAAGGGCTTCCGGGTAACCCGGCGATACTAAAATTTCTTACAGAATTGTATCTTTTATATAAAACATGCTGCTAATCAACCTGTTATTTCGGTAAAGTTTGTACCAATTAATTTCTTTTGTCCCGTTTTCTTTTCCTATTGCTGTGCATTAACGAGCAGTACCACGCTGGAGCGATTTCCCCTTACATCCGGGTTGTACCCTACTTTCATCAGGTAATCGCCCGAAAAGGTTTGTCCCGCAGCCAATGTTGAGCCAGTTCCGGGATACAGATTTGTTTCGGTAACGCTGTACATTTTGGCTGGATCCAGACCTTTCAACAATACCGGGCGCGTGGTGCCAGCACCAACACGGTTGTTGGACAGGTAGGTAAACATCACCGCTTTTTGTTTGTCCTCCTTCACATACACAAATGACGCAACGTCTTCTTTATAAGGATTGGCGAGGCGGAACAGATCGCCGTGCCATACAATGTCTTTGAAATTGTCGTAGTGCTGTACGGCTTGCTTGCAAAATTGCAGGTCGGAATTGCTGAGCTTGTTGGCCACAATGTCGAAACCAAGTTTCCCCATGCTGGCTACGTCCACTTTGAATTTGATGGGCTGACTGCCCCAATTGGTCACGTGACAGTCGGTAGCGATGGCAGGGAAGAAATACGAATAATTGTATTGCTGGTAAATGCGCTCTAACGGGTCGGTGTCATCGCTGGGCCAGAACTCGGTGAAGTATTTCAACAGGTCATAATCGCTGCGCCCGCCGCCGCCCGAACAAAGCATCATGGGTACCTGCGGGTATTTGGCGCGCAACCGCTGCAATACATTGTACAACCCGTGTATATAATCTACATACAGGTGTGTCTGCGGAATGTTCTTTTTTTCCAGGTAAGCCGAATAAGCATTGTAGATCACCGAATTGCAATCCCATTTGATAAATGCCAGCGAAGGATTGTTGGTAAACAAAGAGTCCACGATGCCAAAGACAAATTCCTGTACGGCGGGGTTGCTCAGGTCAAGTACCAGCTGGTTCCGGAAATACACTTCCGGGCGTTGCGGCTGTTTGATTACCCAGTCGGGATGTTTTTCATACAACTCGCTTTTGGGATTCACCATTTCAGGTTCTATCCAGATACCGAATTTCACGCCCTGCTGTTCGGCTTGTTTTACCAGGTAACCAATGCCGTGCGGTAGCTTTTTCAAATTTTCCTGCCAGTCGCCAAGCCCTGCATTGTCGCCGTTGCGGGGATATTTGTTGCCAAACCAACCGTCATCGAGCAAGAACAGGTCAACACCCAGTTTCTTGGCATCGCCAAACAGCGCAGTGAGCTTCGGTTCGTCAAAATCGAAATACGTTGCTTCCCAGTTGTTCAACAGTGTTAGTCTTTCGCCATCACCATTCACGAGGCTGTGTTTCCGAACCCAGTGCTGCAATTGCCGGCTTGCCGCGCCGGTACCGCTGTCGCTGAACGTGTAGGTCAGCGGCGGCGTGGTAAACGTTTTGCCCGCGGGCAAAGTATAAGCCGACTGGTACGGATGAATGCCGGCGATGAGGCGGAGGTTGTCATAAGAATCCAATTCAAAATCAAGCTTGAAGTTGCCGCTCCACGACAGTTGGCCCAGCATCACGCTGCCTTCATCTTCTTTTGCCGGCTGCCCGAACGACAGGATGAAGTTGTTCGATTGCAGCAACATGGCACGCGTGCCCAATATGCTTTCGACGCTGCGGATGCCCTTCACCATCTTCGCTTCTGCAGGCTGCATTTCCTGCGCCCATTGCCCTCCGAAAGTGGTGAGGTAACTGTCTTTTTCCGGAAAATACAGTTCGGCAGATGCATATTTTTCCAGGATCACCGGCTTGCTTTCCGAATGCTTTATTTCGCTCCACTGCTGCACCACTTCATCGGTAGGCCACACCTTGTAACAAAGTGTAACGGTAAAGGGATATACCGGGTCTTTCAACAAGATGCGGGTAAGCGTTGCGCCATCGGGTGTTTTTTCTTCAGTATGGCTGATGTATTTTAATTCCAGTGAATGATTGCCGTCGGCATGAATGACCTGTATGGCGGGAAGTGATAAATTCCAGGTGCCGGCAGGTGTATAGGCAACATTGAAGATGCCGGTGTTCTCATTGTTGAGGTATAGCATGCCCGCAGCTTTCGCGTATTCGCCGGCATTGCGCAGGGGCTTGCCCGAATACACATTTCGCAGCCGGTTTTCATTGTCGGTCTGCAACACGATGGCGTGATGTGCCGTTTGTAACGGGATGGTAACCGCTTGTGCCATGGAAGTCGTATTGTTCAAAAGGAAAATAAGAATGAGCAGGAGGCTGGGGCTCGCAATGTGTTTCATGTGGTAAGATTAATGATCCGGTTGCTAAAATAGACCATTTGACAGAGGAAGATTTGATTTGCTAAAAAGGTATCATAGGCGGTTGAAATAGTCAGCAAGCTGCCACCGGGATATTGTAAAAAAGTAATGCTGCGAAATGCCTGTTTGTTTGTCTTTCAGATGCAAATGGGTTTGTTTCAATCAACTGTTTTTGAGAACAGTTTTCAGCCGGGAAGCTGTTTGGGAAACAACAAATGCTGCCCCGCCATTTATCATTCTCATAAGCAGGAAAGAAGGACTTTGATCATGAAAGAAAAAAAGACCGCACTCTTACGGAAGTAACGGAAAATAGCGGCTGAACAAGACATATAAACGGGCAAACAAACAGTGTATAACATCTTCGTCCAGTTTTTCCTAGCGTATTGGTTCCGCCAACCGTGCGGAATGGTTACCGCACGGTTTGAATGATTAAATATTATAAACCTTTCACAGATTAATGCGCCTCCAGCCAGTTGTAACCCACACCTACTTCGGCTTCTACCGGCACATTGTTGGGCAAGGGGTGCGCCGCCTTCATGTTGTCGAGGATCAGGGGTTGTAAGACATCTACCTCCGATAACAATGCGTCAAACACCAGTTCGTCGTGCACCTGCAAGATCATTTTGCTTTGCAGGTTTTTTGCTTTCATCGCCGCGTGTATTTTTATCATCGCCAGTTTGATCATGTCGGCTGCCGTGCCCTGTATCGGTGAGTTGATGGCGTTGCGCTCTGCAAAACCACGCACCGTAAAATTGCCCGAATTGATGTCGCGCAGCCAGCGTTTGCGTCCCATTAGGGTTTCTACATAACCGCGTTCCCGCGCAAACTTGATCATGTCATCCATATATTTGGTAATGCCGGCAAATTCTTTTTTGTAATTGTCAATGATTTCTTTCGCTTCTGCGCGACTAATGCTGAGATTGTCTGCCAGCCCAAACGCGCCCTGTCCGTAGATGATTCCAAAGTTGACACTCTTTGCTTTGTAGCGCATTTCCTTTGTTACATCGGCTTCATTTACATTAAATACTTTGGCTGCCGTAGCGGTATGGATGTCTTTGTTTTGGGCAAAGGCTTCGCACATATTGGCATCGCCGCTGATGGCTGCAATGATGCGCAGTTCGATCTGCGAATAATCGGCGCTGATGAGCACGTGGTGTTCGTCTCTCGGCACAAATGCTTTGCGGATTTCGCGGCCGCGCTCGGTGCGGATGGGGATGTTCTGCAGGTTGGGTGCGTTGCTGCTGAGCCTGCCCGTTACGGCAACTGCCTGCGCATAAGACGTATGTACGCTGCCGGTTTTGGGATTAATCATCAGTGGCAGTGCATCTACATAGGTTGATTTCAATTTTGTGAGTTGGCGGTAAATGAGAATGTCGTTCACCACGCTGTGCTGACTGGCCATCTTTGCCAGCACTTCTTCGCCCGTAGCGTATTGCCCGCTCTTTGTTTTCTTGGCTTTGGGATCGAGCTGTAATTTGTCAAATAAAATTTCGCCCAATTGCTTTGGCGAGCCAAGGTTGAATCTGGTGCCGCACGATTCAAAGACACGCTGCTCGGCTGCCTGCGCTTCTATGTCGAGTTGGCCGCTGTATTCTTTCAAAAAGGCTTCGTCTATTTTTACCCCGGTAAATTCCATGTCGGTGAGCACTTCCACCAGCGGCATTTCAGCTTCGCGAAATACTTTTTCCACGCCCCTGCTCTGGAGCAATGGTTCAAACTTGCTTTTGAGCTGATACGTAATGTCTGCGTCTTCGGCGGCGTAGTCGGTGATTTTGTCAAACGGCACGTCGCGCATGGTGCCTTGTCCTTTGCCTTTTTTACCTATCAGTTCTTCGATGTGTACCGGCTCGTAGCCGAGAAATTGTGCACTCAGCAAATCCATGTTGCGCCTGCCTTCCGGCTCGATGACGTAGTGTGCCAGCATCGTATCGAAGAAGTTGCCTTTGAGTTCGATGCCCTGCCATTTCATCACCAGCATGTCGTACTTCAGGTTTTGCCCTATCCAGGTGATGAACGGATTTTCAAAAAGGGGACGAAACTGCCCGATGACTGCTTTGGTTTCGTCGCCTTCAAAAGCGGGAACGTAATATGCCACACCGGCTTCGTAGCAGAAACTCATGCCCACCAGTTCGGCGTTGTTGGCATCAATACCGGTGGTTTCGGTGTCGAAACAAATTTCGTGTTGCTGTGCCAATGTTTCGATGAGTGCCGCTCTCTTTTCTACGGTGTCAACGAGGTGGTAGGTATGCGGTGTGTTGCTGATGTTTTTATCGGCCTGCAAGCCAACTCCAATCAGTGTGTCCTCGTCGCCGGGAGACGCCGGCGGAATCAGTTCGCTCGCGTCTTCGCTGCTGCCAAACAGGCTTTGCTGCAACACCTGCGGTTGTGATGTCTGAAAGGCGTTGAACGTATCACCCAAAATTCTTTTGCCGAGCGTTTTGAATTCCAGTTCGGTAAACACATCTGCCAGTTCGGTGAGGTTCCATTCTTTGAGGCGATAGTCTTCTTCGTGAAACTGAACCGGTACGTTGGTGATGATGGTTGCCAGCTTCTTGCTCATGATGGCGTCTTCTTTTCCTTTGCGGATTTTTTCGCCCAATGCGCCTTTGATGGTATCAGCAGCCGCTACCACGTTTTCGAGGGTATCGTATTCTTTCAACAACTTCGCAGCCGTTTTTTCACCGATGCCCGCGATGCCGGGGATATTGTCCACGGCGTCGCCCATCAGCCCAAGAATGTCAATCACCTGCTCTACCCGCTGAATGTCCCATTTATCGCATATTTTTTTGGCATCCAAAATCTCCATCGGAGAGCCCATGTAAGGTGGTTTGTAAATGCAGACATGCGGGTGAATGAGGAGTTGTCCATAGTCTTTGTCGGGCGTCACCATGAATACGCTGTAGCCTGCGTCGGCAGCCTGCCAGGCAAGAGTGCCAATGACGTCGTCGGCTTCGTAGCCATCCACTTCCACCACGGGAATGTTGAATCCGCGGATGATGCGTTTGATGTCGCCGATAGAGTCGGACAGGTCTTCGGG
Organism: uncultured Chitinophagaceae bacterium; assembly: GCA_963826385.1. Taxonomy (GTDB): domain Bacteria; phylum Bacteroidota; class Bacteroidia; order Chitinophagales; family Chitinophagaceae; genus Ilyomonas. Next base: position 38,574 of record CAWGWV010000001.1, read on the forward strand.
TGCGGCCTGCCGGTTGGCTTTGTAAGCTGCAAAATCGGTGTGCCGCTCTGTAGGCGCTGCCGTGTCGAAGCAGACAGCAAGGTGCGTGGGTTTTTCTTTATTGATGAGTTCGAACAAAGTATTGGTAAAGCCGAACTGCGCATTGGTATTGCGTCCTTTGGAGGTAATGCGCGGGTTGCGGATGAGCGCGTAATAGGCACGGTAAATGAGGGCCAGCGCATCGAGCAGAAACAATTTTTTTTCCATTGAAACGAAGATAGGAAAAGCGCGTTGCAAGCGCTCAGCCGGAAGGCAGGAATGCGAAGGCGAATCTTTTTTCCCGAACCCCCAGTTTCCCATCCAAGTCATTGGGTTGATGATCAAAAAGAATGAAAGGTATGGGAAAGTCGCATGGAATAGATTGATCGCAGATGATGCAACGCAAAGGAACTTTTGCGAACATGCGCAATTTCTAACAGATCTGATTCATCAAATTTGGTTTCTTATTTATAATCTTACAACCATGCAGAACGCAAGCGCTGTGAGTGAAAGCGGTTACGGCAGTTCGAAATAGGAGAGTTTGCAGGGAACGCCGGGCGGACGGCCATCCACTACCATCAGTACGCCTTTTTTGTAGGGCAGGATGCCTTCCCAGTTGTCGTTGCTATAACTGATGATTGCTTTCGGTTTCCACTCCATCCGGTTGCCGGTAAGCGTTAGCTGCACGATGCGGGTAAAAGAGGTTTGCTGCGGGTTGGCGCCCATTTCTTTGACCGCATTAGCAACCTGATTGCGGATGTAATAACAATATTCTGTTCTCATCCGGTTGCCGGCAGACAGGAGGCTGTCGCAGTTTTCGAGCGGGCTGTATTGCAGGTAATAATGGTTGATGCCCAGCAATGTATTGCCACCGGCATGTGCAATGTCGGTCAATCGAAACAACAACGGGCTTTGAAAACTGATCGCTTCTTTTTGTTGCAGGCTGGTGGTGAAAGTGTACCCGGTTGCTGCGGAGCCGATCGCATTGTTTTCGTAGAGTGCGATGAGCTTTTGCTGTTGTGGCAGCCAGGCAATGCTTTCGTAACCGGCATTGGAAAACAGGTAGTCGGGCTTGGGCAGCGACATTGTATCGCCGGGATTGAAATTGACCTCCATTGTTTTGCCGTCAATACTTCCTTTGACAACATAACACAAGGAATCTGTTTCGATGGTAAGAAACAATTCGTCGCCCACTACCACGCCCGCTTCGAAACCACCAAAATCCCTGCGTGGCAGAATGGCGGTTTTGATGGCGTCGTGCACTGCCGCGAGGTTGATGCTAAAAGTGATCTTCGATGTGGCGGTGGCAAAAAGCGTTTGGTGCCGGATGACCGAATCTATGCTGGCCGTGTCTATGGCGATGATGTGATAATCGTCGGTAGCACGGACGTGCTGCGGAATGAGCAGGATTTTGTCTTTCCAAACAGCCACCCCCGAAAATTCGTAGTGCGATTCGTTGACGCTGTCGTTGAGATAAATGGGCTGTTCGATGGGTAGCGTTGGTCTTTGAGCAGGCAATGATGTCCATGCAAACAACAGAATGGCGAACAGGAAAATATACTTCATGAAACACATTGATTTGAGGATGATGCATGCAGGCATATGTGCTGGCTGCAGGTAGGTGCTACCGGCTGCAAAGATTCATCGCATTTGCGGAATGGTGAAATGCTTTGTGCATGGTAAAAATTGTTTGTACCACTGTTGAGCGGCTAAATTTTGTTTCCCAAAAAAATATCCATTGCACATTACACTTTCACAATCTTAACGAGTGTGCCATTGCCGGGCGAAGACGTGACGGTCACCTGATAATGAATTTGTGACGCGCGGTGTTGCAGATTGTTGAGCCCGTTGCCTTCTTTTGCCTGCGTACTGTCGAAGCCTTTGCCATCGTCAGACACAAAGATTTCTCGTTTCTTATGGTCCAATGCAAAAACCACTTTGATGTGCCGACACTCGGCGTATTTGATGCTGTTGTTGATGCTCTCTTTGATCATGAGCAGCAGGTTGCGCTTTTCGGTTTTTGACAAGGGCTGTTCTTTGCCGTTGATGTTGGCCGTGCATTCAAAAGCAATGTTGTTGGCATTGGCTACGGGCAGCGCAAATTTGTTGATCCTGTCAATCATAGACTGCACCGTATCGCCGCTGTCGTCAAGTACCCAAATGAGGTCGCGCAGCCCAATGGTGGCGGCAGTCAGCGACAATTCGATCTGGTCAAGATAGGTTTGTTTGTCGTCCACCCGTTTGGCAAGGTGGGTAAAGACTTTGATGGTGTTGAGCGAGCTGCCGATGTCGTCGTGCAGGTCGCTGGCAAGGTTACGGCGGATAGTGTGTTGTTTTCTCACCTGGCTGAGGCGGAACCGGTAAAAGCCATACAACAAGGCAGCCAGGGAAATGCCCACCAATATTTCGAACCAGATGGTCTCGTACCATTTGGGAAGATACAACAGCTTCAGTTGTTTGACTTTGCTGTACAAACCGTCTTCGTTACAGGCTTTGATCTGCAGGGTATAAGTGCCATGATCGAGCCCGGTGAGCGAAATGTAATTCTGGGTAAACAAATTGATCCAGTCGCTGTTGGTTTCTTTGATGCGATAAGCATATTGCACCCTGCCGGGATTGGAGTAGCTGATGCCCGAAAACCGGATGTTGGTTTGCAAGGTATTGGATGGCACTTCAAAATATGGTAAGTCGAGGTGAAACGTGTCTATCTGCTGATGGTCGTCTGCCTGGATCTGCAAGCCGGTAATGTACAACTGCGGCGGTGTGTACGAAGCCTGAATGTGCGAAGGATGCACCATGACAAAACCTTCCACGCCGCCCGCATAAATGATATTGTTGAGCGTATCGCCACAAGCTTCTTCAAACGTATTGTTTTGCAGGCCATCTTCTTCAAAATAAGTCTTGAACGTTTGTTTCTGAATGTTGAACACCGAAATGCCGTTGTTGCTGGTGAGCAACAGCATACTGTCTTTGTAGTTGAAGATTTTATACAGCCCGGTATTGCTGATGCCTTCTTTCAGCCCGAATATTTTCTGCAACCGGAAGTCGTTGTCGAGCATCAGCAAGCCTTCACCGTAAGCATTGAGCCAGTAATGACCGGGTGTTTGCGCAATGTCCATAAACACACCCATCGGTTTGCCGGTTAGTTTGCTGTAATACACCAGTTTTCGCGAAACGCCTTTTGCTACATCTACCAGCGTAATGCCGTTGTCTGATAAAACGGCTACTTGTTTGTTTTGCGTAGCAAAAACGGTATTGACAGTATTGCTCAGCAGCCCGTAAGCCGTACCGGGCGCAGACTGCCGCAGGTTGGTAACGCGGTGTTGGCGTGTGTTCCAGACGAGGATGCCATCATAGCTTTCGGTTCCCAATACCACCAGGGTATCGTGAAGTACGGCTTTGCTGTTGAGTTGCACATTCTGGTAAGTTGCAAATTCGGGATAGCGGGAAGATAACGGAACGAGATTGCCGTTGGTGAACAATATACTGCCGTTGCGGATGGAAAAAATAATTTCCTCCTTGTTGAGCCGTACCATGTTTTGTACCAGGCTGCCTTGGTACACGGTCCGGATATTGCTGCCGTTGGTGACAAGAAATACGCCTTCGCTGGTGCTGGCAAGCACCTGTGATGTATCGACCGCAACGACGTTGTACACATGGCTCAGCCTGTTGTTCAACTGGTTGCTGTTGCGCACAGGGATAAAGGTGATCTCGGTGCTTTTCAAAACGCCCAACCCCTGTTTGCAGCCAAGCCACAGGTTTCGCTGCCGGTCTTCAAAGCAATAGACAATATCGGTAAGCCATTTTTTGGCATTTTGGTCGGCTGGTTCTTCCTCCTGCAATTGTTGTGTGCGGGTGTTGTACAGGCAGAGGCGGTTGCCGGAAATGATCACATTGTTGTCGCTGCTGATGGCGAGGTGGTTGACCTGTGTTCTGGCAAAAGGTTCGAGCGGTGTGTTGCGGATGGGAAGAAGGCTCACCTGGTAACCGGGGGTAAACTGAAGCCGGTATACCCCATACTGTGTGCCGAGCCAGTAACGGTTGTGGTTCACGATGGCAGAGGTGAGCGGCCAGAACGTATTGCGGGTTTGGGTATCGATCAGGCCGGCAGCGGGAATGAATTTGATAATGGTATCGGCTACCGGGTTGTAGATCACGATGCCTTTGTCTTTGAGACCAAGCCAGAGGTTCTGGTTGTCGTCCATTGCAAGGGTGCGGATGTCGCAGTTGAGCAAACCCGACGGGAATGGTGATAGCAGTGTTTTGCGCTGCACAAAGCGTCGCGTTTGTGTATCAAACATTTCAAGCCCGCCGGTGGTGCTGATGTAGATGTATTGTTTCAGGGCAATGGCGCAGGTACTCCAGTAAGAGTCGGGCGAACGGTTGTTGTACAAAACAGAAGACGTTACACTTCCCGTAACAATGTCAATGGCATTGATGCCACCCTGGTTGCAGACGATCCATAGAAGATTGCGGGAGGAATCGTAGATCAGGTTGCGGATGTCGTTCGACAACAGAGAATGTTTTTCATCGAGCCCCTTGTTGTACAAAATAAAATGAGAGCCATCGAAACGGTTCAACCCGTCCTGCGTGGCGATCCATAAAAAATTCTGATTGTCCTGTACGATTTTGTGTATATTGTAATTGCTGAGCCCGTCTTTCTGTGCGTAAAATGAAAAATTTTTGATGTCTTTTACCTGAGCAAACCCCATCATCCCGATCATTACAAACAACAAAACCGCTACGATATGTCTCCACAAACTTTTCAATATGAATGGTTGGTTATAGCGTTGATTTATAATCATAAGTATTATGACGACCTGCACTTTGAAGCGTTCCCGAACGACAAGACCTACATCACCATGGAAGTGCAGCGCAATCACCTGTTTCAGGTTTTTAAAGATACACTTTATGATCAGAAACTGAAACTCGTCATCATCGAAAACAAATTGAGTTTTGTACAGAAAGATGACAAGACATTTATCCAGCAAGAAATCAAAGGATACGAAAAGATTGATGCTACCGACCTTGTGCCATTGCATCTCGACGATATTCAGGATGCGGAAACAATGACCGACGGTAAGCAACTCGGGTTGTTTTTGCAACCCATTATCCAAAAGCAATTTCGTGCACAGCGGCAGATGGTCATCACGTTTGGACATGGCGCTATCCTTGGCATCAACCTGGCAACGCGGCCGAGTTCGTTGCAGACCGGAAAAAAAGAAAAGGTAACTGCCGCCGATACCGTGTCAACACAATGCAAAGCAGCCGAACCATTGTTTGTGAAACAAAAAGAGCTGGCATATGTGAATCAAAAACTGGCTGATAAAATGAACCGTTACCTGCACTGGCAGGTGTTTGAAGGCGCGCGGGACGATGAAGATAAAATCACCGAACAGGAGTTTACCGACATCATGAAGGAAGCCGCCAAACTGGTGATTCTTACCAACAAGGAACTGAACGTTGCCCTGCAAACGGCTATTCCCGGTAAAAAGCTTGACCTCCTGGTGATGTACAATTGTCTGATGCAAAATGTATATGCCCAATATGAACTAAGTGACAGCGTCAATTACCTCGTGGCACCGGCATCAGGCATCAGTCATCCCGGCTATAATTACAAAGACGTGTTTGAAAAGCTATCCGGCAATGTTGATTTGTCAGCTGAAACGGCGGCTGATTTGTTTATCAGCACGCTAAGCGATCAGGGTTCTGCTTTTTACCAAACCTATACTTCCACGCTGGAAGGTACGTGGAAGATCTGCCGCATGAAGCTCGACAAAGTGGCAATGACCACCATCCGCAGCTGCTTTGCGGCATTGGTCAAAGAAATGACAAGGCTGAACGAAGAAGGACCGGATATGTTTATCTATCTCAACCTCGTGCTGCGGCAGTGTTTCAACTATACCACGCATTGCATCAACAACGATCAGAAGCTGCTGGACCTGCTCAATTTTTCTACCTATCTTGCCGAAATCGCGGGCAAACCCGATTCGACTATCCAAAGCATTGTGCCATTTGCCGAAAGCCTGGCAGCGACATTGAAAGCACAGTCGTCCCGTGCTTTTGTGAGCAGGAATTTCTTTAACGTGGAAGGATTTTTTGCCGATGAAAAATACAACACCGATCATGGTTTTGGGTTCTTGTTACAAACTCAATTGTACCCGCCCAAAACCATTCAGCACGATGCCTTGTCTGAGTTGGACAAAGACTTTTTTCCTGCCTTTCTCGAAGACACGGGGTTCATCGATTTTTACAAGCAATATTCTGCGTTCAACTGACAATCAGCATGGGGTAGGGTGAATCAATTGCCGGTTCCGGTGCCTGCGTTTTCAGTTTTAAAGGCCGCATTTTCCGTTTTGTTGATGTTGATTGTTGGAATCATACGCAAGATGATTTGTCCGGATGCTTCGCTTTTGTGCGGCGTTAGAATATTGAGCTCTACACTCTTGCATTTGATGTCTTTTGTTTCCTTGTCGCCGGCATTGGCAAAGGCTTCAAAGAAAATTTGATTTTGATAGGTTTTGCCAAAGTCGGCGCCCTCTGGTGGTGCGTCGAAGTCGGTAAACCGCCGGATCATGTCTTTGGCTTCTTCCGCTACAATGAGAGCTTCAAACCGGATGGTCCAGGAGCCATCCTCGTTATTGATCAGTTTCAGCCCGCTGTGCGCGCCGATGGTTGCAGGAAACAGGATTCTGCCGCCGGGAAAAAAGAGTGCGTTTTCTAAATTGTCTGGCATGGTAAAGTGGTTTTTGGAGTAAGGAAAGTGGTAGTAAATGAATGTAGAACAAGTGCAAATCTAAAAATGATTTTTATTTCGGATGTACGCACAAGAAATGCATTTTGGTGAGTAAAATTTGACCAAACCTCCTATGCGCGCTTAGCTCATTCCTGTTGTTTAAAATCAGCCATATTTAAAAATTCAAAAGCTATGTGTTCGATGAGGTAAGGAAAAGGGATATACGTTTTCTTCTATTTTTGGAACTCAATAAACTTTGTTAGATCAAACTTTTTGGTAAGTGCCAATGAAACAAAAGGTGGAGAATTGTGTTTGGTGAGTCCTCTTACTTCTCCGGTAAATGCAATGCCATATTTTTCTTCATTTAAACGAAACTGGAACACAAAGAACGGAAACCAACGGCGAGGTTGAAGATTGGAAACATCAACATTTGTTTTGTCAAAAACTTGTTGTAATCGCTGACCCGTCGGTTGGTTGGTGATGCCAAACACCGGGTTGAAAAATACATTTACATCGTTTTCTTTGAAATAAATCGGAAACCCAACTCCCAGGTAATGTGTTTTGATATCAATGTTTTTTTCTGACGATTCTGCCTGGTTGTAATTGCTTAGATTGGAAGAAGGTACATACATTGTATCTACCCGGTTGAGTTTTGAATAATCGGTGCTGTACGAGATGCGTTGCCACTGCAGTTCTGCCCAAAGGGAAAGAAAAAAGTGCATGCCGTTGTAATCTGCTGATCCATTGGAAAGCCGTACCTGAGGCGAAAAAAACAAACTGATATTCCTGATCACCTGTTGGGTTTTGGCAAGTCCGGAATCTTTGAAGACACCAACGCTATCACCCGTTGTTAAGGATAAAGATTGGGCTGAGTAATAATGATGAACCGTATCAAATTCGCGTGTAGTACTAACGGATTTTGATTCGTAAACGCCGGCAAACAACCCGAGATTTTTATGTCCGTTCTTTTTGGAAATGGTACGAATGTCTCTATTGTTAAAAAATACACCGCTGAAAAAGTTGTTGGGAATCAAACCATCCACGAGGTCAAAGTTGGAACCAATTTCTACCCAAAAGGGTTTGTCGGGATTATAGGTGCTTTTGTCCTTCAGCCTAATGATATGCGTAGCTTCGTCACCTTTCAAGGCAATTTGTGCAATGGCATCCTCCTGCAATGTATCTACACTTTTTTTACTAACATGTACTACTGTAGTTAATGCACATCCCTCACCCCAATCTTGTTTATCGAAAATTTTGACAGAGTCGAGCAACACAAAACTTTTTGGAGGGAAATTGACATTGTGGTAATAGAATCCAACAGTGTCTTTGTCGTTTTCACTCATGGATTTACAATCTCTTCTTGTGAGATGAATTTGTATAGTATCCTGCGATTCATCTATTACGTCTTTTTTACTTGTATACAACACCTGCATGATCGTTTCTGGACTTTTCAATATGCTTACTTTCGAAGTTGCTTTTTTGGGTTTCGGTTCAACCTTTTCACTGGTTTGTGTTGAATCCTTTTTTACCAGTGAAGAATCATCGATTATGCCAGCTAAATGATCTTCGGGGTTTTTCGATTGTATATCTTTTGTAACCGGGACAGTTGTCGTTTTTTCTTTTGCATAGTTGGCATTTGCTTCTATGTTCGATGAAGTTGTTGCCTGCTCCAATAAATGAATGTGCAACAAACAAGCAGCGCTCTCATCACCTTCTTTCAATAACAGGAATGTTTTGTCTTTGAAATTTTCCCCTGCTGTAACTTTGATGTTTGCGATTCCATAAGCCAGCCATCCGGGTTTTGAATTGATAATTGTTGCCTCCTCATATTGATCCAGTGGAATGATGATATTGCCGTTGTTGAGTAATTCAACCCGGATTCCTTTCTCTGTAAAATCTATCAAATTAAGTTTTACAGGTATGGAAGTTTGCTCTTTTTGAGTTATTCCAAACAATAATTTTACCGCCTTCACAGTGGTTTTTCCCAACTCTGATGGGTAAATATCTATTGCAACTTCCTGTTTGAATAGCTTGCTATCAGCTTTTGATTGATTTGTTGCTTTAGGTAGTTGGCTGGTTTGTGAAAGAAGGTTTGTACACCAAAAGATCGATACTATAAGGGATAAGTACTTCATATCCAAAGCTTTGTTATAAGATAGGGCAATGTGTAAATATACCCTCCTCCGCATCCCATCACCACGGGAAAAACCACAGTATCTTTACCGCACTTTACACCGCCGGATTAGGGCACTACCATGAACTGCGACATCAATGAAAGGAGTTACAAACATGCGATTGGCTTGTTGATTCGTATATTGGAAATGGGTTATTGTCGGGTTCATTTCTCCAAACCACATACGTTCGTTCCCAAATACTATTGATGCGAATGGTTGGGTAGAAGCACCGTTGCAAACACAAAAAAACCTGCCGGGTAGCAGGTTCTTTAAGAGTCACATTGAATCCTGCGGCACGTACACCGCGTAGCCTCTTGGCGGTGCCCAGAAAGTACCGGCACCGCTGCCATTTGTCCATTGTTCCACCGGCGCAGCATTGTCACCACCATACCAGGCAAGGGGCGCAAACCGCGTATTTGCCCAATGTGTGGCTACCTTTCTTCCATTCCAGCGCGGCGCATTGTTGAGTACCAGCACCAATCCTTTCTGACTGCTATAGCCACGCCGCTGCATCAGGTAAAGGTCATGATCACTATACAATATATCAGTAGCACCGCCGGCATAGTGTTCATGAACCTGGATGAGTGCATCTATACCGTTTGCCGTTCCCGGTCGCGCCAGTTGCCAGCTGTAATAATCCTGCCAGAACACGCAGGGATAGCCTTCGTGCGTAAGGATGAAAGCATACGCCAGCAATTTGTCGTTGACAATCGCGTCATTTCTCACCACATCATGGTTTTCGACAAATGTAACCGCACGCATTCCCATTCCATCGGTTACTAGGGTGCCCGTTTTCGTTAGCGTTGTCATGTCAAAGCCATAGGTGTCGCACAGTGCCTTCAACCGGTAGCGCAGAGAAAAATCAAATGCCGTTACGGGGTTGTCGGTAAAGGCATTGGTTTCTGTCAGCCAGCGCGAGATAGAGGCATTGTCGTTCCAGTATTCGCCCACACCAAAAGGAGAGAAGAAAGCACCGTTTTTTTGGTACAACCTTTCCAGGATGGCAGTCACCAGCCACACGCCATAACCCTGCACAAAGTCGTAGCGAAAGCCATCGAAACCAATGTCTTCAATTAGCCAACGGGCATATTCCATCAGTTCGGTATAGACGCCTGGATTGCGGTGGCACAGGTCGGGCATGCCTTCATACGATTTGTCGTCCCATCGTTCAAACGTAGACGGGTGGTAGCAGGTCCAGTCGCGTGAAAATTTTCCGCTGCCGGGAGTGTATTTCGTCCACCGTTTTTGCCCGTCATACAAATTGATTTCTTCGGCATCAGCGCCATTGGTATGGTTCAGCACCATGTCTGCATATACCTGCAGTTGGTATTGGTGCGCGGTGCTAATCAGGTGAACCAAATCGTTGCGCGAGCCAAACCAGGTTTTCACCGAGTCGCGCTGATCTATATTGCCAAGGTCATAAAAATCGTAAGGATCATAACCCATTGACATGCCGCCGATGTTGGCAGCTTTGCTGGCCGGGGGCAGCCACAAGGCGCTAAAGCCAGCTGCCGATAGCTCCGGCACTTTGCTGCGGAGCACATTCCACCATTCAAATTCCTGCTGTTCGTGTTTGGGACAGTCCCAATAGAAAGCTTGCATCATCACACCCATACCATTTCTGTTTAGCTGGATAAAAAATGAAAAATTCAATTGCTGTACAAGCCCAACTTACTCGTCAGAATAGTTTGGCTGCTGCTGCAATGAATGGTCGCATTGTGTTTAGAAAAGGAAACAAACGATACTCGCTTGTTGAGGACGAAAATGGCAAAATGTTCCCCTGGCTTTGTAGAAATTCCGACTTCAGGATAAAACTTTTCTGTAAAAAGTTTCATCGCAGGCGGCAGGAAAGAACAGAACAACAAACAGAAAAAAACGAACCTTTCATTACTGGCTGAGAACATCGAAATCCACCAGGTTCATGATTACAATGCGGTGCACAAGTTTGTCTGTTTCGTCACGCATTTCATCGGTAGAAAATTCTTCAAAGCTGCGCCAACGCTGTTCTTCGTCACCTGTCGCAACGTCGCATTCCAGCATTTCTTTCATGTGGAATGCCAGCTTCAGGTAATGTATTTTTTCCACGATGTAAAACGTCGAAAACCAGTCAATCTGCAAGTGCGGAAACCGTCGCTGTATGAGAATGGCAACATTGTACAGCACATCGGTGGGAAGAAGCGAACCCGACGCCAGGTGAATGAGACAACCCGAACAAACGGCATCTTCTGAATGAATCAGTTCCTGCAGCGTTTCCGCATCCAGGTGACAGACCGGGAAAGCATCTTCGTCAATGATGTGCAACGAGTTGTTATGGCTGATAATCTGGTGTGGCATCGTTTGAAATTTACGATACTAAGGTGGTTATAAATCCGATCAATCCCTCTTAAACTTCGCTTAGTATTTGATTAAATTAAGCTGAAACAAAACGACTAAGATTCAGTGCAAACAAAAGGCTGCCGGTCGGAAACCATACAGATGAAAAACCAGCATGCCGGTGTTTCATTTCGTTTTTTTTAATCACATTGCCCGCCTTGTTCAAAATTTGAAAGTAGAAGTATCGAAAGCCGCAGCAAACGTGTAGATGGCAAATGATTGAATATGAAGGTAACACCTTCCACCATAAGTTTACCACACCCTGCATAGAATTTGCAAAAACCTGCACTTCATGCAGTCTGTTTTCTTTTGTTTAGAAAGAATGGTCATGTTATGCAAATAACATTTAATTTCACTCAACCGAAAACCGGTGTCAACAACAACCGCGTTTTACAGGCTGATATTTCAGAACAAACCCTTGAACCAAGTGATGATACAACCTGGCAACACTGTATGTAAGTTGTGTGCGGAGAGCAACAGGTTTTCTCTGATAGGTATCGCCCTGCAACCGGATCTTTCATTGTACAATACCCAAACAACCATCCTTACACTGTTATGCATACACCAAAACAATCGCTGTCTGCAGGCGTTTTTTTAGTCATGTTTACTGCTGCCTTGTTGTCTGCCCTTACCTCCGCAGGGCAGGTAAAAGCGGGCATCAAAGTCAATGGGACGGTAAAAAGGCTCGGCGATACCATCCGGGTATGCAAGGGTGCGAGCCTCAGTTACAGCAGCAGCGCCACCAATGTTAACGCCAGCAACATCATCTGGAAATTCAAGAACGGCAACCCGGCATCGTACACCGGCACCGATGTTTCTGTGCAATACAACAAATCTGGTATCGATACCACCTTTCAATATGTAAGCGCCGGTACAAAGCGGGATTCTGTGTATATTTTTATCAAAGTATCGGATACAAAACCAACGGCTGATTTTAAATTCGACCCGCCCGGCACCAACTGTGGCAGCGAAAAAATCACGTTCACCAGCACCTCAACCACAGAGGGAAAACTGAACGCTTATCACTGGGATTTTGGTGACAATGCTACGGGCAACGTTAATCCCGCCACCCACTCGTTTACCGCCGCTACCGGCAACGGCACCAAAAGCTATGATGTCACGCTGATGGTGACCAACGATGCCGGATGCAGCGATACTGTTGCGCACTCCATCACCGTGAAACAAATCCCGGATGCCAGCCTCGGCAATGCCGATATCAACGTCACCGGGCCCGGTTGATTTCAACGGTATTCTTACGTTTTCAAAATGCGAGCAGCTGAGTTTTTATACTTTTTCGTTTGTCAACAAAACAGCAACGGCTTCCACCAATACCGGTTACACCATTAAATGGAACGACGGCAGTCCCGATAGTACGTTTGCAAGCTGGAAAGAAGGCGATATCATTACGCACCCGTTTTTGCGGGGCAATACCACGCTTACTTTGGAAGTAAAAGGAGCCAATGGCTGTACTGCTTCCAAACAGTACAATGTATTTCTTGGCACCACGCCGAAAGTAGGCTTGTCAAATCTTGGCAACAGTTCGATCTGCGAAGGAGAATCCCTGAAATTCAAGGTTAATGATGTGGCCGACAACCCGCCAGGCACTTACTATACGTTTTTCATCTCTGATGGTACGGTATCGGAAACCTACAATTCATTGCCCCCCGAATACGTTGACCATACCTTCAATACCACGTCATGCGGGGCTACCAGCCTGAGTTATCAAAACTCTTTTTATGCACAGCTTACCGCCATCAACTCCTGCAATTCATCCAAAGCAACGGTGGAGCCCATCTATGTTTCCGGCAAGGCAAAAGCGGCCATCACGCCCTATCCGTCCGATGTGGCTTGTGTAAATTCGGTCGTCACGTTGTACAATTCCTCTAACCTTGGCGGCGTCATTGTCGTGGCAAACGGTGTGTCGTCGTGCAAGGCAGATGTGTCGCAGGTATGGACCATCAGTCCTGCTACGGGATATACCATTACAAGCGGCAGCACGGGCTCGCTCAATGGCAGTGCTGCCAACTGGCTCCTGTGGAAAAACGGGTCTTCGACGCTCGACGTAAAATTTACCGAAGCCGGCACTTATACCATCAAAATGTATGTTACCAACCAAAGCAGTTGCAGCGGCGGCATCGACAGTACTGAAGAAACCATCTGCATCCGCAATGCGCCGGAAGCGACCTTTACACTTGGCAGCAAAGAGCAGTGCGATGACGCAACCATAACTTTGAAAAATACTTCGAAGCAAGGCAATTGCACGGGCGATAATTATTACTGGTACGTCTATTCTTCCGACCCGTCAGACTGTGCTGCATCTTCTGCCTATTCATTTGTCAACGGTACTACTTCCACTTCGGTATCACCGGAAGTAAAGTTTACCGGCGCGGGCAGGTACATCATTCAACTAACGGCTACGGCGCAAAACGCCGGGTATGGCTGTCCCAATACTTACCTGACCGATACATTTAGCATCACTACCAAACCCAAAGTAACGATTGACGCACTGGCTTCCGTTTGTGTCAACACTTCGGCAAGCCCAACTGCCAATGTGGTCAATTGTTACGCTTCCACGGCGCCAACTTATCATTGGGAATTCAGCAACGGCAATCCCGGTACGTCTACCGAAATGACGCCGCCGCCTGTTTTATATCAGGCGGCGGGAACTTTCCCGGTAAAGCTGAGCGTCACCAACAATTGCGGAACGGTCACCGCTCAGCAGGACATCGTGGTGATCGATCAGCCGGTAGCCAATGCAGGCGCAGACAAAATCACCTGTAGCGGCACTCCGGTAACCATCGGGGCGGCTGCGCAAACGGGGCTGCAATACTTGTGGTCGCCGTCAGCCGCTTTGAACGACGCCGGCAGCCCAACACCGGAAGCCACTTTGTTCTACAACGGCAGCAATGACGATACAACATATCAATTTGTGGTCACCGCCAAAGCAGGCGCCGATTGTTCTTCGACCGATACGGTTTTGGTCAAAGTAAAACGCTCGCCGGTGGTAACAGTACAAACCGGCAGCAACAGATATTTGTGGAGCTACATCGGTGCAATTGATTGCGGGCGGTGCAGGTACTTACCAATGGTCGCCGGCAACGGGGTTGAGCAGTATCGTAAACGATACGGTCATTGCCAATCCTGCTGTCACCACCACGTACAGCGTTACCGGAACATTGGCAAACGGGTGCAGCAGCACCGCCTCTGCTACTGTCAATGTTCGCCCGGATGCGAAAGCAGAATTTACTGCGAGCAAAACAACCGGATGTATTGAATTCCAACTCAAAGACGTGATTTCGGTAACGACTTTCCCGGGGCAAAATGAAAGCTACAACTGGTATGCAAATGATGTGTTGATCGCAACCAACAGCACCGGCAATTTTCCGGATTATTCACTCACCAATCCCGGAGATGTTGTCACCATCAAGCTGGTCACCAACAGCTTATATGGTTGTAAAGAAGACAGTACACAAATGGATTTTACCGCTGCCATTTCTGCCAAAGCCATTTTTACAAAAGACATTGCCAAAGGATGCGGACCGCTACCGGTAACTTTTTCCAATACCACGGCATTGACAAAAAACGTAAACTTTACCTGGGATTTTGGCAATGGAGAAACGAGCAGCGAGGTATTGCCACCGCAACCGGTCGTGTTTAACAGCAGCCCTTATAACAACGACACCACTTACTATGTAAAACTTACTGCCGATGATGGTTGCAGCATCACCACGTGGAGAGACAGTGTGTTTGTAAGTGCCAATCCCCGTGCGCGATTCGGTATCGATAGTACGTTTGGCTGCTCGCCTTATTTCTTTACCCTTACCAATACATCGCTTGGAAAACCGGATACCTATTACTGGGATTTTGGCGATGGCAAGACTTCGGTGACAACGTCAGGCGCGCCGATACCGTACAGCTATGTCACCGGCGTGCTCGATACCTTCCGCATACAACTGGTGGCGGAAAACAAGTGCCGGCGCGATACGCAGGTGGTAGATGTCATCGTGGTGCCCAATCCCATCAAGCCGCAGATCAACATCAGCGGCAGCAATGCGAGCGGCTGTGCACCGCATACCGTTTTCTTCAACAACAATACCACCGGTGCCACCAAGTATGTCTGGGATTTTGGCGACAGCCAGCCGCCGCTGATCACCACCGACAACGAAACCACCGTGTCGCATACCTATGCTTCGCCCGGCAACTACGACGTTCAGATCAGCATTACCAATGGATGCAGCGATACTTCGGTACATACTTCCACTACCATTTATCAACGCCCGGTGGCTGCTTTTGACCTGGATAAAATCATGCTGTGTGAAAAAGATACCGTTGCGGTGACGGTGACACAGCCAACTGCTGATGCTTACCGCTGGGACTGGAATGACGGAACCGTTTCTTCCGGTCTCAGCGCATCGCACCGCTATCAAAATGCCGGTACTTATGTCGTTACCTTGTTTGCTGACAGGGTTAACAATTTTGGGGTTGTTTGTTCCGATCTGTTGCAGAAAGTAGTTACTGTATCGGGCACTCCAGATGCGCGCATATCGGCATCGAATGCGCCAGTCAATTGTGCTCCGTTTGTCTTTGCCGCCTCTGCGCCCGGCATCACGGACGAAACGGTAAAATGGTCAATCATAGACAGCGCTACAGGCACAACGGTGAGTACCGCATCCATCCCAACCATTGGTTACACGTTTGCCAATGCCGGTACTTATACCGTAAAACTATCAGCCGTCAACAGCACAGGATGCCGCAGCGGGGACAGTATGCAATTGAAGATTTTTATCAAACCCAATGCAGCTTTTACGCCGTTTACGTTAGCAAGTTGTGCGATGGATACAACGGTATCTTTTGCCAATGCCACTACCTACAGCGGAACAGATGCCGTGAAATATAGCTGGCTGGTCAACAATACGTTGCGCGCAGGCACGGAAGCGTTTTCATACCGGTTTACAGCTTCAGCGAATGAAGCCTTGCCCAAAACATTCCCGGTGTCGCTGGTGGCGCGCAACAGCATTGGTTGCAGCGATACAACGGTGGGTTCTGTAGTGATCAATCCATCCCCGGCAGCCGTCTTTTCACTGAACAATCCCGCTACTTGTGTGCCCTTTGCGGCCAGCATCAGCAACACATCGGTGTATGCCGATTCGTACCAGTGGTTGGTCAATGGCGCAGCTTCCGGAACGGGCATTACACCCGATGTTTCGTTTGCAAAACCCGCTACCTCTTTTAGCCTTGTGCTGATAGCCGGCAACGCGTTTTGCCCTCCCGATACGGCGAACTATACTTTTACCACGTTGGCAAAACCAACCGCCGGTTTTACCCTCAACGATTCGCTCGGCTGCGCAGGCAATCTACTCGTGATTCCGGCTAATACGAGCAAAGGCGCCAACGCGTATCAATGGAGCTGGGGCGACAATACGGCAAACAGCAATGTGCCGCTGCCCACGCACCAATACGAGGTAGCCGGCCGCTTTACCATTTTACTATCGGCATTTGACGGGAAATGTTATGACACCGCAAACAAAGCGTGGCGGTAGAAACAAAACCCGTTACCGATTTTGCCGCGAGCAACACCACGGGTTGCGATACGGTGGACGTGCAATTTACCAACCTGACTACGGGTGCCGCTGGTTTTACCTGGCGCTTTGGCGACGGAACCACGAGCGTAGAAACCAATCCTTTGAAACGGTTTCCGCCGTCAGACATGCCGTATAGCGTGACACTGGTGTCAATTGGTCAATATGGTTGCCGCGATTCCACCATCAAACCCAATCTCATCACCACCATAGCGGCGCCGGATGCCAGCTTTACCGTATCGCCGGGAACAGTGATCAACGTGCCGGATTACAGGCTCGATTTTGTAAATACCACACTTGAACTGCCCAACTACCGCTACCTGTGGGATATGGGCGACAACACGCGCTATCCGTTTCTCCGCAGCATAAGTGGTTATCGTTACAAAGACACCGGCAACTATACCGTGCGGCTCATTGTGAACGACATCACTACCGGATGTATTGATACGGCTTCGGTGGTGATGGACATCAACGGTGTGCCGGGCTGGCTGTATGTGCCCAACGCTTTTTGTCCCAAATGCATTCAGCAGGAACTGCGCACGTTTTTGCCCACCGGCAGGGGATTAAAAACCTACGACCTGCAGATCTTCACCACGTGGGGACAACTGGTGTATCACACCAACCTACTTGATGAAAACGGGTCGCCGAAAGAAGGCTGGAACGGCACCGACAGCAAAGGCAACCTGATACAACAGGATGTATATATCTGGAAAATCACTGCGTCTTACCTCAACGGTACCGAATGGAAAGGAATGAAGTATCCCTACAGCAATGCTTTCAAGCGCGAAGGTTCCATCACCATTGTCAAATAACTTGAAAAATCCGGTTATGTGTAAACATTTTTTGTCCCTGTTGTGCATGCTATTGATTTTAGGAAAAGTGCAGTCGCAGGATCATATTTATTCGCAGGCGTTCCTGTCTCCGTTGTACCTGAACCCCGCCGCTGCCGGCACTGCCGACAACGACCTGCGCGTTAATGCCATTTTCCGCAAACAATGGATCAATGTACCCGGCGGCATGAACTATTTTACAGCTTCGCTCGACAAATATGTGCGCAACCTGTCGGGCGGCGTCGGGCTGATGGCAACTACTTCGTATGAAGGCTTTATCCAGCGCACCAATTTTGCCGGTGCCTATTCGTTTGAAATCTGCAACTCGAATTGGGAATTGCGCATGGGATTGCAGGCAGGGGTGAGCAACCGGCGGCTCAATTATGACAAACTGATTTTTTCTGATCAATTGGATCAATACGGCATCATTCCCGGCTCGGTATCGGCGGCGGAAATAGCGATCAACAACCGGAAATACTATCCGGATTTTGGCGGCGGCGCCCTGTTTTTTTACCGCAACAAACTCATGGTCAGCGGTAGTGCCAACCACATTAACCAGCCGGATGAATCGTTTACCAACAATACCGAAAGCAAGCTGCCCATTCGCTGGAACGGCGCGCTGCGTTACCTGCTGGAAACAGAAAACCTGTACATCGTTCCCGGCGCCACGTATTACCGGCAGTCAACCAACCAATCGTGGAGCATTGGGTGCGATGTAAAAAGCCACTATGTGAATGTCGGGCTATGGTACCGCGGCAATGTTAACTTCCAGGGTAGCAATGCGTGGGTGGTGACGCTGACGCTGGATAATTTTTTAGGTCGTGGTGAAAACAACGACAAAATGCGCTTTGGAATGGCATATGACGCAACCACAGGACCGCTAACGTTTTCGCGCACGGCAGGCAGCCTAGAAGGTGCGTTTGAATACCAGGCGTTGACAAATCAAAACTGGTCGGCCGAAAACCGCTGCCGCGCCGAACTTGACAAGCGGGGAAGTACCAAATGCTATGGTGGGTTTTGGTAACATTGATGTCAACTGCTGATTCAATTTTTTCGACTTACGAAGACGAAAAGAAAGAATGCTTCAAGTATGTTGTGCAGGAAGGGCAGGGCAAAAGAATTGATAACTAAAGGGTTTGTAATGTATCCACTTACCGCCTGGCAAAGGATTGCTACAACGAAATGTTCATTCCTGCTATGTTCGTTTCTTTTGCCGGCAACACTTGCTTTTTTTATTGTTCAGAAAACTGGCTGCACATATATTTTTTCCTCTCTTTTTGCTTGTTAATCATGTTGTTTCAAACCCTCATTCGTTGTGCTGGAGAAAATGAACAAGCCCGTGGAATGTATCGGTACAAAATGTGCTAAGATGCAATCAGAATGCTGTAACGATGCTGTCTCTTCAGTACAGAAATGCAGCCTTCTGCGGGTTTGTAAACAATCACCTTCAACAATTTATTACCGGTACGATGGAATTGAAAAAATGGTGCAGCCAGTGCATGTGCAGAACGAATGTGGTGTTGTTGTTTCCTTTGTTGATGTGGGCAGTGTCCTGCAAGCAACTGGAAGCCAACCCCGAAAAAAAAGAGCCGGGTAGCCAGCCGGCAGGCATCGCGGCTTCCGATACGATGCAGGAAACAAAGGCAAAACCAGTAATTGATACCGCCCTGTACGACTCGTTGCAAATGCACCTCGTAGCCAATCGTCCCGACCGTGGGTGGCCGGTAAATACGGGATATCCTGCGCCGGGTGCCGTTTTTCCTTACAAGCGCATTGTGGCGTATTATGGTAACTTTTATTCAAAAGGCATGGGCATTCTTGGTGAATTGCCTCCCGAGCAGATGTTGCAGCGGTTGCAACAGGAAACGAAACGCTGGGCCGACGCTGATCCAAAAATGCCGGTGCAGCCAGCCATTCATTACATAGCCGTAACGGCGCAACATAGTCCCGGCAAGGGCAACAAATACCGGCTGCGCATGCCTTTCAGCCAGATAGACCGTGCACTGGAACTGGCTAAAAAAATCAATGCACTTGTTTTTCTTGACGTGCAAATCGGGCACAGTACCCTGCGGGAAGAACTGCCCGAGCTGGAATCCTACCTGCGCATGCCTGAAGTGCATTTGGGTATTGATCCCGAATTTTCGATGAAAGGGGGTCATGTGCCATCGAGTGTCATTGGTTCCTTCGATGCTGCAGATATCAATTATGCATCAGGTTATCTGGATTCCCTGGTGAAAAAATACCAGCTGCCACCAAAGGTTTTGGTGGTGCACCGGTTTACCAAGGGCATGCTTACCAATTACAAAAACATCGCGCACAACAAGAATGTGCAAATCGTAGTGGACATGGACGGATGGGGCATTCCTGCCAAAAAGAAAAGCAGTTATGAACTGGCTATTACCAAGGAGCCAATTGAATATGCGGGGTTCAAGTTGTTTTATAAAAACGATACCAAGGGAAATTCAAAAATGCTGGAACCGGCAGAAGTGTTGTCGTTGTACCCAAGCCCGGTGTACATACAGTATCAATAAGGATTTTACCACTGGCGCATCATTCAAGCTTCTTGCAATTCTTACTGGCATTGGGTTTCAGTACATTTAAATAACAATATACCAGATACAAATCATCTGCAAAACAAAGCCTGCTACGTTATGAGCAGGCTTTGTTTTGTTCCTTCTTGTGACCGATGATGATTACAGGTTATAGTCAAACAAAGTAGCGGTGAATTCACCCCGCTCGCGCTTTTGAAACAAGGCGTGAAAGTTGCCTTTGTACCGCAATGTTTGCGGGATCAGTATGTTGTTGATTTTGGTCAATTCCACTTCCATGTTTACATCAAAATCATACACGCCCGCTTTGTAACTGAGCTTGTAATTGCGAGCCAGCACTTCCATGGTTTTTGGTGCAAACCAGGTATCCATTCTGTCTATCACAATATCGCCGGAAGGCGCGTCCTCTTTGGCTTTGATGGAAAACAAAAAGGCATAATCGCCTTTGTAAGTAACATAATCAAGGTGATAATCGTAGCGTTGGTGCGCATCACTGTCATAGAGGTCCAGTTTGTTGCCAATGAATGGAATGCCGGGAATTTTTTTACCGGGATTAAAGAACAACATCTTCAGTTGTTCTTTGTGTTTTTCCATTCCTGTTTTGTTTTCGGGATTGAACGATACATTGCCCACGATATTGGTTTCGCCACACACTTTTCCCTTTGTAAAAAACAGGCTGGCATACATCTGTGCTGTGTTGTAATTGTAGCCACCATCTTTATCGTAAAAGTCACCGGTAACAGTGCGGTTTTCTTCTGTCATGGTGCGGCATCCGTTCTGTACCACCTGCACAGTTTTACTGTTGTAAGAAGCGTCGGTAGCGCCGGTTTTATCAGTCATGCGGATGCTGTTGTATGCCGAAAACCCAATGGTGTGCAGTGTACGGAAAGCCTTGTAGAATGTTGTGTCCTGTTGAATGCGGCGCAGGATGTCGGCATAGTCGCCGTGGTTGCGAACAAACACTTCGGGAAGTATATAATATTCATTTTCTACCTGTACCGTCGTATCCTGGGCAAAGGGTTTCAACACCAGCAAGCAAAAGCAGCAACAGAACCACCACCTCATTTGGCAAACGACATTTTGTAATCCGTTTTGATCTTGCCCCGGCTGATGTCGTTTAATTTGCCCAACAACAATTTGCGGCGCAATGGCTTCATGTAGTCGATGAACAGTTTTCCTTCTGTGTGGTCGTATTCGTGCTGGATAACACGGCTGGTGATGCCGGAAAACGTTTCGATGTGCGGGTTAAACTGCTCGTCCATGTATTCGATGGTTACGCTTTGCGGGCGGGTAATGTCTTCGCGGATCCGCGGGATGCTGAGGCAGCCTTCGTTGTAGCTCCAGTCGTTGCCGGCAAACTCGATGATGTGTGCGTTGATGAATACTTTTTTGATGCCCGGCGCATCCGGGTATTTGCCCAGTTCATCATCTTCGAGGTTTTCAAAAATGGTGGTGCTGTCAATGAGGAACAGGCGAATGTCTTTGTTGATTTGCGGAGCGGCCAAACCTACGCCGCTGCTGGCATACATGGTTTCCCACATATCGGCAATCAGCTTGTCGAGTTGTGGATAATCGGGCTGTATATCGGTAGCGATCTTTCTGAGAACAGGTGCCCCATAGGCAACGATCGGTAAAATCATAAAATGTGTTCTTTGTTATTCAGTCTGCAAAAATAGCTGTTCAGAGAAGAATAAAGTCTTTGGTAAATACTAAAACTGGCGATGTTGCAAATATTCCTGTAGCATGATGGTGGCGGCAATCTGGTCGATGTTTTCTTTTTTGCGGCGGTCTTTCTTTTTCATCCCCATTTCTACCATGGCACGCACCGCCATTTTGGAGGTGTAGCGTTCGTCAATGGTTTGCACCGGGATGGCGGGAATTTCTTTCTGCAGCCGTTTGATAAACTGCTGAACAAGCGGCGTGGCGTGGGTTTCCGTATCGTTGAGGTTGAGCGGCGCGCCTACAAGAAACAACCCGACCGGTTCGGTGTTGATATAATTTTTCAAATAAGGAAACAACACCTTTGTTTCAATGGTTGCCAGGGCGGTGGCGATGATCTGTAAGGGATCGGTGACAGCGATGCCGGTTCGTTTTGCACCGTAGTCTATACAAAGAATGCGCATCATAGGTCAAACCTACGCCCTTTTGCAACTGGTTGCAAAAAATTAACAGTCATCAATATATTGTGTTTGTACGTTTGCAGCATGAATGCACTTGCCGTTAGCAGCCGCGCACAAATGATGCCTCCATCGCCCATCCGCAAACTGGTTCCTTATGCTGAAGCAGCCAAAAAGCGAGGTGTTCATGTGTATCATTTAAACATTGGTCAGCCCGACATTGAAACGCCCAAATCCATCCTGGATGTTGTGCGGCATTCAGATTTTAAGGTCCTTGAATACAGCCATAGCGCAGGCAATGAAAGTTACCGCCGCAAGCTGGTGGAATATTACAGCCGTTATCACATTCCGCTGAACATAGGCGATATCATGGTAACAACCGGCGGATCTGAAGCCATTTTGTTTGCCTTTATGTGTTGCATGGATGCCGGCGACGAAATTATCATTCCCGAACCGTTTTATGCCAACTACAATGGTTTTGCCGTGGAAGCGGGCGTACGCATTGTGCCGGTAACATCATATATCGAAAGTGGATTTGCCCTGCCACCAATTGAAGAGTTTGAAAAGAAGATTACGGAAAACACAAAGGCAATTCTCATTTGCAATCCCAACAACCCAACCGGTTATTTGTACAGCAAGGAAGAACTGGAAACGTTGAAAGACATTGCGCAGCGTCATCATCTGTATATCATATCTCGATGAAGCTTACCGCGAATTTTGTTATGAAGGCGAACACTTCAGCGCACTGCAATTGGAGGGGGTAGAAGAAAATGTTATTGTGGTAGATACCATCAGCAAACGATACAGTGCCTGTGGCGGCAGGATTGGGGCTTTTGTAACGCGGAATGCGAGGTTAACAGAAGTTGCGCTCAAATTTGCACAGGCAAGGTTAAGTCCGCCATCGCTTGCGCAAATGATTGGCGAAGCAGCGGTGGATTTACCGGAAGATTACTTTGAAGAAACAAAAGCGGAGTACAAAAGCCGCCGGGATACGCTGGTGGAGTTGTTGAATGCGATACCGGGAATTTTTTGCCCCAATCCGGGTGGTGCTTTTTACGCAATTGCAAAATTGCCGGTCGAAAATGCGGAAAATTTTGCCAATGGTTATTAGAAAATTTTCAATATGAAAATCAAACGGTGATGCTTGCACCGGCGAGTGGTTTTTACAGTCATGCCGGAATTGGGTAAAAATGAAGTGAGGCTTGCGTATGTAATTAACAATCAGGAAATTGTTAAGGCAATGGCTTGCCTGCGTGAAGCTTTGAAGATTTACAATCCATTAAATATTAATATTTAAGATTTGTTGCTTATTATTTTTGGTTTTATATTTGCATTAGATTTAAAGATAACGATAACAAATAAAGATAATTAATATAAGATATTTTCACCTTTTTCATATGGCAAGCAATCGAAGACACCCGTTGTTTCTACAATGGGTTTTTTCTTTTTTAGGGCATTCAAAATAAAAATCCCTTCTCATTTTGCTGCCTTAGGTCAGAACACTATATTTGCACCCCATTTGGCGAGGTAGCTCAGGTGGTTAGAGCGTTGGATTCATAACCCAAAGGTCTCGGGTTCAACTCCCGATCTCGCTACAGAAAACAGCCGGTACTTTTTGTACCGGCTGTTTTGTTTTACCCAATGGAGAAATTTTTAAAAATTATTCAAAATCAACTAAACCTTTTATCTGGGATAAAATTGACGAGAATTGCTAAGAGGAAAAACCATACAGATACAATTGTAGAAATAATACTTATCCAATTTATTTCGAAGCTTCAAGCATTGTTTTTATGAACAAAAATTCCAAAAAAATCGGAATAAAAAATAAAAATAAAGCATAAGGAATAACAGAAATCAAATTGTATAAAATTGGAAATCCTGAAACATTTGATAATTCTTCCATCTCGTCCATCAATGAAAAATCAGCTATTGTTTGTATAAAAAAATCATTTTCATCTACATTGTTTCTTTTGTATATAACCTTCGAAAAGTCATTGATTAATAAATTTGTTCTTTAACCTTTATTAGTTATCAAAATTGTTTGAAAACTCAAATAAGCAAATATCAAAGGAAACAATTTGTAGATTAACATTTTATCTGAAATGTTTATTGTGCCTATATTGATAGAAGCCATTGGAGAATTCAAAAAAACAAAATAGATTAAAACTAAAAGAACCAAGTATAAACAATTCATATTTCCTTTCTTAAGTAAATATTTCCTGTTTTCTCGCAACTTATTGAAGTAATCTAATACGCGTTCTTCGCTATTATTTTTAAGAAATTCTTGAATCAATTCGTCAAGAGTTTTCATTGATTTTATAAATTTGATTGAATCGTAAAATCGTCATTATTATCAAGGTCAAAAACGACAAGAAATTTCTCCTGACAAAAAAAGCCCTGCTTCCGCATGGCTTTTTTTGAAAAATATATTGATCGTTCTATTTGATAAATGTTTCAAATACCATTTCGTCTTTGTAAAAGCCGGTCAATGTTTCGCCCACACTGCACTCGCCAACGCCGGCTGGCGTGCCGGTAAACAGCAGGTCTCCGATATTCAAGGAGAAATATTGCGACATGTAGGCGATGACTTTTTGCGGTGAGAAAATCATTTGTGTAGAAATGCCTTGCTGAACCACTTTCCCGTCTTTTTGCATCGAAAAAGAAATGCCTTCTTTCAGTTCGGCAGGGTCGAGTTCCTGCCAGGTTCCCACTACGGCTGAATGATCCCAGGCTTTTGCAATTTCCCAGGGCAGGCCTTTTTGTTTCAGTTCGCTTTGAATGTCGCGCGCAGTGAAATCAATGCCAACCGTAACGGCATCAATGTAGCTGAGCGCGTTGGCTTTGGTAATGTACCGGCCGTTTTTGCAAATGCGAAACACCAGTTCGGCTTCGTAGTGAAGTTCATTTGTAAATTCGGGATAAATGAAAGAAGCCGGGTTGGGTAGCAGCGCCGATTTGGGCTTCATGAAGATGACGGGATGTTCCGGCACTTCGTTGTTCAACTCTTTTGCATGGTCGATGTAATTTCTACCTACACAAAATATTTTCATGTGATTTCTTTTTGCTGTTAATTGAATTCTTTTTTGTTATAAATATTCATGGTGTTTTCAATACCGGCAAAAGCAAAACTTTCAATGATGTCAATGCAAGCTTCCGTTTTTTTCTTAACAAGCAGTTGTTCTTCCGGGAACCATTTGCCCAGCACGAACTCCACCTGCATTCCTTTCGGATATTGATTGCCAATACCGAACCGTAATCGCGGATAACGGTCTGTTCCAAGCGTTTGTTCCATATCCCGCAACCCATTGTGCCCGGCAGAACTGCCGCTACCCCGCAGGCGAATACGGTTCAAGGGCAATGCCAGGTCGTCAACAATGGTGAGGGTATTGTCGAGGGCAATCTTTTCTTTGTCGAGCCAATATTTAAAAGCTTTCCCGCTCAGGTTCATGAAGGTGGTGGGCTTGATGCACACAAAAATTTTTCCTTTCCATTTTATCTCCGCGGTATCTGCCAGCCGGTTGCCGGAAAAGCTGCCACCACGCTTTTGCACAAATGCATCTACCACATCGAAGCCAATGTTGTGACGGGTATGCTGGTATTCGGCGCCAATATTTCCCAATCCTGCTATTAGAAACTTGTTCATACGTTACAATGATGACACACAGTATGCCGGGACTGCCTGGTAAGCATAACAAAGCCCCGCAGTGCAGGGCTTTGTTATTGTCAAAAGGTTGATTATTTCTTCTTTTCTTCTTTCGACGCTGAGGCTTCTTCCTGCTTCAACTGGCGGGTGAGCACTACGGAAGCGATGGGAATGCGCGGCGAGTTCAGAATTTCAAGATTGGGTTCTTTTACATCCTCAACCCTGATGTTGCCGTTCAATTCCAGATTGGTAATATCTACTTCGATATTTTCTTTCAAATCTTTGGGAAGGGCTTTTACTTTCAGTGCATTGATTTTGGTAATGAGTTTACCGCCGGCTTTAACACCTACAGATACGCCGGTAAATTTGATCGGAAGGGTAGCAACCACTTTCTTGTTTTCTACCAGTTCCAGTAAATCTACGTGGTCCAGCTTGTCAGATACTTTGTCAAACTGCAAATCTTTCAAAATACAGGTGTAGCTTCCGCCATCAACATCTACCTGGGCCAACTGGAATTCACCGGTATAAACAAGCGGCTTGAAAGCCTTTGCCGGAGCGTAAAAGTTTACTTCCTTCGCACCACCGTAAATTACACCTGGCACATTGTCCTGAGAGCGGAGCTGGCGGGTGGCTTTTTTGCCGCTTTCGGTCCTCAGGTGACCTTCGATTGTAATTGTCTTCATAATTATGATTGGTTAAAAAATCCTTTGTTGTAGTTCCGGTATTGTATGTTTAGAATCACGATGCGCACCACATCATACTTAATACCTTATACATCAACCTACCTGATGCCCCTCAGCTGCGAATGAATGAACAAACTGGTAATGCTTTTGTTTTCATACGCGTTGCGGATAGCGATGGCAAATAAGTCGGCGACCGAAATCACCTTTATTTTGTTGCTTTCTTTCCGCAAGGGAATGGTATCGCACACGACCAGTTCTTCCAGCAGGCTGTTGTTGATCGTATCATGTGCGTTGCCGCTCAGGATGGGGTGTGTGCACAGCGCCCGCACACTATTGGCTCCTTTCTGCACCAGCAGCTGTGCTGCTTTGGCCAGTGTGCCGCCGGTGTCGCAAATGTCATCGATCAATATAATGTCCCTGTCTGCCACATCACCGATCACCACCATGCTTGCAATCTCATTGGCCCGCTTTCGGTGTTTGTCACAAATCACCATATCAGCATTGAAATAAGAGGCAATTTCCCTTACCCGGTTCGTACTTCCTACGTCGGGGGCGGCAAAGGTAAGGTTTTCGAGCTTTAATTGCTCAATATAAGGGATAAAGATGGCCGAACTGTCGAGGTGGTCAACAGGAATATCAAAGAACGCCTGTATCTGCGGCGCGTGCAAATCCATAGTAATGACCCTGTCGGCGCCGGCAGCCTGCACCAGTGTTGCCACGAGTTTGGCACCAATGGCTACACGCGGTTTGTCTTTCCGGTCTTGCCGCGAAAAACCGAAATACGGCATCACCGCAATGATTTTATAGGCGCTGGCCCGTTTGGCAGCGTCTATCATCAGGAGAAGCTCCATCAGGTTATCTGTCGGTGCAAAGGTGCTCTGAACCAGGAATACATAATCGCCACGGATGCTTTCCAGAAAAATGGGCTGAAACTCTCCGTCACTAAACTTCTGTATATTGATTTTGCCAAGCGGTGCGCCAAAGCGTTGTGCAATCTTTTTTGCAAGATCCTGGGAACCGGTACCGGAAAAAATTTTTACAGACGGATTCATACAGATAAATGAGGGGGCGAAGATAATATTAGAATTAGAAAACTAATTTGTATTTTACCAATCAATTCACTTCCACCATGGCTGGCGCTTCCATCAAAAACTGGGCAGAAGACGATCGCCCGCGCGAAAAGCTGCTGCTGAAAGGCGCAGAAGCATTGAGCAACGCGGAATTACTGGCTATTTTAATCAATAACGGCACCCGCGATAAAAGTGCCGTGGATTTGTGCAAAGATTTGTTGATCAAGGTGGACAACGACCTGCAGCGCCTCGCCGGATTATCGGTAAAAGAATTGTTGAAACTAAACACCAAGGGCATTGGCGAAGCCAAAGCCGTTACCATTGCAGCGGCGCTTGAATTGGGTGTGCGCCGCGATGTGGCTGGCAAAAAGCGGGATGTCATCAAGCAAAGCAGCGACGTAGCTGCTTATCTCCGCGCCAAACTGCAATACAAAAAACACGAAGTATTTGCCGTGCTGTTTTTGAACCAGGCAAACAAAATCATGCACTACGAAGTGCTGAGCGAAGGCGGCATTACAGGCACCGTCGCCGACCCGCGGATCATTTTGCGGAAAGCACTCTCGCACGATGCCGTCAACATCATTTTGTGCCACAACCATCCCAGCGGCAGCATCAAACCAAGCCGCGCTGACCAGGATCTGACGAAAAAAATAAAAGAGGCATCGCTCTTGTTCGACATGACCGTTCTCGACCACATCATCGTAAGCGCAGACGGGCACTACAGCTTTGCCGACGAAGGAATTTTATAAAAAGCTTTTTGGTTAGCCAGATAACTGTTTTCTTTGAGCTGCATTCATCTTCGCTGCCACTATCCTTGATTGTTTGTCTGCAGCGAAGCCATCATACAATTATCGATATGAATCTTTTTGATTTACAAGACAAAAAAGCCGTCGTTACCGGCGCTGGTAGCGGAATTGGAAAAGCCGTCGCATTATTATTTGCCAAACAAGGTGCGGTGGTGTATGTAACCGACATCAACGAAGAACAGGCTTCCGCTACCGTGAGCGAAATCATCGGTTCCGGTGGCAAGGCACAGCCCCTCATTTGCAACGTGGTAAAGCAGGACGAGGTAAAAACTGCGTTTGTTTCTCTGAGCAAAATTGATATCCTCGTCAACAGTGCCGGCGTATCGCACATCGGTAAAGTGGAAAACACATCGGAAGAAGATTTTGACAGGCTGTATGGGGTGAATGTAAAAGGGGTGTACAACTGCCTGCACGAAGCCATTCCACTGATGAAGCAGGACGGCGGTGCCATCCTGAACCTTGCATCTATCGCGAGCAGCATCGGGCTGCCCGACCGGTTTGCTTACAGCATGACCAAAGGTGCCGTGGTGGGAATGACCATGTCGGTGGCCAAAGATTATCTCCCTGAAAAGATACGCTGCAATTGCATTTCGCCTGCTCGGGTGCACACGCCGTTTGTAGATGGTTTTTTGCAAAAAAATTACCCGGGCAAAGAAAAAGAAATGTTTGACAGATTGTCGAAAACGCAACCCATCGGGCGGATGGCAAAGCCGGAAGAAATTGCTTACCTCATCCTCTACCTGTGCAGCGATGAAGCCTCTTTTATCACGGGCAATGATTACCCAATTGATGGCGGTTTTATCAAGCTGAACAATTGATTATTGCGATCCTGATGTGGTAGGTGTTGCAAGATGAATAAAAAATCCACTGTATATTCCAGTAGGAAATCAAACGGTGAAACGGTTCAAAGAGCCTTTCTGTTATTAATTTTCATCAATATCTCATCACGAAAAGAAAAGTTTTCTTGGTCAAAAATTATCCGGAATCACAACCTTTGGTGCCGGTATCAACCTTATAGAATGATCATATGAAACAACGGGTACTTCACATACATCCTGCCGACAACGTGCTGGTGGCGCTGGATCATTTGAAAAAGCACGAAATCATTGTGTTTGATGCAGAAGAATATTTCCTGGTGGAAGACATTCCTGCCAAGCACAAATTCTTTATGCAATACATGCAGCCCGGCGATGAAGTGATCATGTATGGCGTGCTGGTGGGAACCGTTCAACATGCCGTGGAAAGGGGCGCACGCATGACGGTTGACAACACCAAGCATGCTGCCGGTGCGTATGCATACCGCAACGTGCAGTATCAATGGACACCGCCCGATGTCAGCCGTTTCCTAAACCGCACTTTCAATGGTTACAAAAGAAGCGATGGCAAGTGGGGAACGGCGAATTACTGGTTGTTTATTCCAACGGTCTTTTGTGAAAACCGCAATCTCGATGTGATCCGTGAAGCGTTGCACAATGAGCTAGGCTACGCTGTTACATCCAAATACAAAACCTTTACGAAGCAATTGGTAGAAGCGTACGAAGAAGGAGAAGATCCTTCGGCAATTTACCAACTGCAAGCTTCTGACAACAACAAGCGATTGTTTCCCAACATCGATGGCATCAAGTTCCTAAATCACCAGGGTGGTTGCGGCAGCACGCGGCAGGATGCGGCAGTGCTGTCCAAACTGCTTTCGGCTTATGCCAACCATCCGAATGTGGGCGGCATTACGGTGTTGAGCCTCGGTTGCCAAAACCTGCAGGTGCAGCAATTGAAAGAAGACATTTACCTGCGCAATCCCTCGTTCGATAAACCGTTACTGGTATTTGAACAGCAACAGGTAATGAATGAAGAAAAGCTTGTGCAGCAAGCCATACAGCAAACCTTTTTGCAGTTGATCGAACTGAACAAACTGCATCGCGAACCTGCACCACTCAGCGAACTGGTGCTTGGTGTGAAATGCGGTGGCAGCGATGGGTTCAGCGGTATTTCTGCCAATCCGGCGGTGGGCTACTGCGCCGATCTGCTCGTGGCTTTGGGCGGAAAAGTGTTGCTGGCCGAATTTCCAGAATTGTGTGGCGCAGAACAGGACCTGATAGACCGTTGCGTAAACGAAGAAGTAGCGCAAAAGTTTGCCAAACTGATGAGGGAATACGATGACAAAGCACATGCTGCCGGCTCTGGTTTTTATATGAATCCTTCGCCGGGCAATATCAAAGACGGCTTGATTACCGATGCAATCAAATCGGCTGGTGCTGCCAAAAAAGGAGGCACCGCACCAGTGACCGCCGTGCTCAACTATACGGAAGAAGCCACGCAACCGGGATTAAACCTTGTATGCACACCGGGCAACGATGTGGAAGCCACGACCGGAAAAGCGGCTGCCGGCGCCACGCTCATTTTGTTTACGACAGGATTGGGAACGCCTACAGGCAACCCCGTTTGCCCGGTAATTAAAGTGGCGACCAACACGTCATTGCCCGGCGCATGAACGACATCATTGATATAGATACCGGCGCCATCATCGAAGGTGAAAAAAATATACAGCAGATGGGCGAAGACATCCTGGAATACTGTATCAAAGCGGCAAGCGGCGAAGTGATCCCCAAAGCCGTCCTGTTGAACCAGGACGATTTTATTCCCTGGTTCCGGGGAGTGTCGTTGTAAATCAATTCATTTTATCAAACAGGTATTGGATCTTCCTTCCTGTATTTCATTCATCATAATTCATCACATGAAATTGATCCGTTTTGGCGAAGCCGGTGCAGAAAAACCGGGCGTCCAGTTGAGCAACAGCAAAAGATTGGATGTGTCAGGTTTTGGCGAAGATTATACCGAATCGTTCCTCGCAAATGATGGCATCAGCCGGCTTGCGCAATGGTTGGAGCAGAACGAAGCGAACTGCCCGGAAGTACCGGCAGCGGAACGGCTGGGCGCACCGCTGGCAAACCCTTCCAAAATCATCTGCATTGGACTCAACTACTCCGACCACGCGGCGGAAAGCGGGATGCAGGCGCCTGCCGAACCCCTGATTTTTTTCAAATCCACCACGGCCATTTGCGGTCCCAACGACGACTTGATCATCCCCAAAAACAGTACTAAAACCGACTGGGAAGTAGAACTGGCTGTCGTCATTGGCAAGCGCACATCGTATGTGGAAGAGAGCGAAGCGGCTGACTACATTGCCGGGTATGTGTTGCACAACGATTACAGCGAGCGGCATTTTCAGCTGGAAAGGGTAGGGCAGTGGGTAAAAGGAAAAAGTTGCGATACGTTTGCCCCGCTGGGTCCCTGGCTGGCTACGCCGGACGAAATGCCTGATATTGATCACCTGCGATTGTGGCTAACCCTCAACGGGAACATGATGCAGGATGGCAATACCAGCAACATGATTTTTAAAGTGCCTTACCTGGTATCGTACATCAGCCAATTTATGACCTTGCTGCCCGGCGACATCATTACAACCGGTACGCCTGCCGGTGTTGGTTTGGGAATGAAGCCCGTACCCCTTTACCTGCAACCCGGCGATGTGGTGGAACTGGGTATTGACGGGTTGGGTTCTTCGCGGCAAACCGCCAAAGCCTATCAAAAAAGCTGAACATTTTTATTTGAAATAAAGCGATTGAACTTGCCCTTATGAACCTGAATTTTCAAGGTAAAGTCTATATTGTTACAGGAGGCGCGAGCGGCATCGGGAGTGCGGTGTGCCGCCTTATCGGTAGTGAAAATGGCACGATCGTGATTGCCGACCGCGATGCAGTTAAAAACAAAACGCTGCTCGCAGAACTGCGGCAGGCAGGCATCAGTGCCGATGCGGTAACGGCAGAACTAACGAACGACGCGGACTGCCGCAACATTGTTGACACCACCATGCAAACCTATGGACGCATTGACGGGCTGGTAAACAATGCGGGTGTCAACGATGGCGTTAGCCTGCAGGCAGGGTCGGTGAAGGCATTCCGTGATTCGCTGAACCTGAACCTTGTCCAATATTTTGCGATGGCGTGTTATGCATTGCCTTACCTGAAAGAAAGCCGGGGATGTATAGTGAACGTCGGTTCCAAAGTAAGCGTTACGGGGCAGGGCGGCACGTCGGGGTATGCTGCCAGCAAAGGCGGCATCAATGCGCTGACGAGAGAATGGGCCGCCGAATTGTTGCCATTGGGAATCCGGGTAAACGCGGTATTGCCGGCCGAAGTAGACACACCACAATACCAAACCTGGCTGCAATCTTTGCCCGATGGGGATGCAAAGAAAGCATCAATTGAAGCCCGTATTCCCCTTGAGAACCGGTTTACCTCACCATCAGAAATTGCCGCTACGATCGTATTCCTGCTCAGTACCTGTGCATCTCATACAACGGGTCAGCTTCTGTTTGTTGATGGCGGTTATACGCACCTCGACCGGGCGCTTACGTGAATGGTTTTACAAGAAAAATATTTGGATACACAAAGCAAGATCGGTTTCAACAAATTATACAAAACAAAACGCCGGAAAGTGATGAACTTCCGGCGTTTTGTATATGAATTCTTGATACGATTATTCCACGGTGGAAATCTTTAATACGTTGGTCGGCAAATGTTTATCTACCGGTGTGCTGCCCGTGTTGACCACGATGTCCCCGGAAGCTACATAGCCATGTTCTTTCAAAATTGAAATCTGGTCGGTGATGATTTCGTCAAGACTGTTTTCTTTGTCGTAATAAAAAGCACGTACACCCCAGCTAAGACTCAGTTGGTTCACCAGTGATTTTCTTTTGGTAAACACGTACAAAGGAGACTTGGGGCGATAGCTGCTCAATACAAAAGCGGTGTAGCCGCTCTGCGTCATCCCGATGAGGGCTTCGGCAGTTACGTCGCGGGCTATTTTACAGGCGTTGTAGCAGATGGCATCGCTGAGAAATGTAGGCGAATGCGACAGCGGTTTTAAATCTTCTTCGCGGTTGTAGCGGTATTCTGTTTTTTCCACTTCCAGGATGATCTTGCGCATGGTTTCCACTACAAGGGCAGGATAATTGCCGGTGGCGGTTTCAGCGCTCAGCATCACGGCATCGGTGCCTTCCAGAACTGCATTGGCTACGTCGGTGATTTCGCTGCGGTTGGGTTTTGTGCGGTCGATCATGCTTTCCATCATCTGCGTGGCTACAATCACCGGTTTGCCGCGGTGGATGCACTTCCTGATGATTTCGCGCTGTGCCATCGGCACTTTTTCAACCGGCAGTTCTACGCCGAGGTCACCGCGGGCTACCATGACGCCATCGCTGTGGTTCACGATGTTTTTCAGATCCACCATTGCAGATGGCATTTCTATTTTCGCCATCGCCTTCGTGGTGCTGCCACGATCAGCAAGGCGTTTTTTCAGGTCAATGATGTCTTCGGCTTTCCTGACAAACGAAAGGGCAATCCAGTCGCACTCCTGTTTTACAATGAAATCAAAGTCGATATTGTCCTTTTCGGTCATTGCCGGCAGTGAAATTTCGGTATCCGGCAGGTTGACGCCTTTTTTGGGTAAAATTCTTCCACCATACGACACAGCAACACGCACATCTCCCTCTTTGGTGATTTCAATGACGATCACTTCCAGTTTGCCATCGTCAATCAATATTTTGTTGCCCACTTTCACATCGTTGTGAAGGTTGGGGTACGATACATAGATTTTGTCTTTGTTGCCCACTACTTTTTCGGTAGAGGTAAAGGTGAGAATGTCACCCGCGGTTACATCAAGACCGCCGTTTTCCATTTCGCCAACGCGTAGTTTGGGTCCCTGCAGATCTGCCAGGATGGCGATGTTGCATTTTTCGTTTTTGTTCAGTTCCCGGATGTACCCGATGATGCGCTCTTTATCTTCATGCGTACCATGAGAGAAATTCAGCCTGAATACATTGACCCCGGCTTTTACAAGGGCTAACAATTTATCGTAGGTGTCGCAGGCGGGGCCTACAGTTGCAACGATTTTGGTGCGGTGAAATGTATGATCAATTCCTACGTGTTTATCCATATTTGATAATAATAATTTTGCAGATGGCATCCAATGAATGTAAATATACAGGTAACTAACTGGCCAGGATTTTCACAAGCCGGAGCCAGTCGGGGCTGATTGATTGTTTTTCGCGGATGGCAATTTCAAGTGGTGTATAGGCCATTTCGTTGTTTACTACGCCCACCATAACATTGAACCTGCCTTCCATGAAACTTTCGATGGCATGATACCCCATGCGGCTGGCTATCAACCGGTCGATGGCAGTAGGGGAGCCGCCGCGCTGAATGTGTCCAAGTATCGATACGCGCGTATCGAGGTGTGGCATCCGTTCCTTTACAATTTTCGCAATCTGGTTGGCGCCGCCAAATTCATCACCTTCCGCTACGACAATGAGATTGACCAGTTTTTTGCGTTTTTCTTTTTCGCTAAGCGAACTAATGACTTCTTCGATGTTTGTTTCCGCTTCGGGAATCAATATGTTTTCGGCGCCGGTGGCAATGCCGCTGTGCAGGGCAATGTAGCCTGCGTGCCGTCCCATGACTTCCACAATGAAAAGACGGTCGTGTGCATCGGCGGTATCACGAATTTTATCGATGGCATCAATGGCAGTATTTACTGCCGTATCGAAACCAATGGTGAAATCGGTACCGTACAAATCTTTATCGATGGTGCCGGGCAAACCAATGCAGGGCAAATCGAACTCTGTGCTCAGCTTTAAGGCGCCGGTAAAGCTGCCATCGCCACCAATGACGACGAGCCCGTTGATGCCTCTTTTGTGTAGGTTGTCAACTGCCTGTTTGCGGCCTTCGTAGGTAAAAAATTCTTTGCAACGCGCCGATTTGAGGATGGTGCCGCCCCGCTGAATAATGTTGGCTACTGAACGGGAATCCATGCGAAAAATATCATCTTCTAGCATGCCGCTGTATCCTCTTACAACGCCATATACTTCCATTCCATAATAAATACCCGTTCTCACCACAGCGCGGATGGCTGCGTTCATACCTGGTGAATCTCCACCTGAAGTTAATACTGCAATTTTGGTTATTTGCTTCGACATTTTATAATAATCTGATTGTCCTAAAAAGATCAGGCAGGAAAATTTGACTTACTTGAGCCAGCATATACATCGCCAAAAATAGGGATTAATCTATAAAAAGAACATCTGTTTAAATTTCAACAAAAAATTTGAACCTTTATGCACTAGTTTCTTCGCTGTGGAGTTAGGTTTGCTATATATTGATGAATTATCGTAAGATGCGATTTTCTAACAATATTTTATTCATCTTTATGAATTGTGTGTCTTTGCCCTTTCACTTTCTGCAGGATGATGAAGTAGCAAATATTTGGAAGCCCCAAACAGGTTTCGCAAAATTTTCTAACCAATGTGCGTTATTTTTGTAAACATTTTAATCTAAGAGAGAGGATCCGATTATGCCACGTCCAGTACGATTTAACATACATCCCAAGCAGCCGGATATTCATGACAACATCGCCATTTCCGAAGCGCCCGACGGCAGCGGCGGCGAGGGTTATTTTGCCACCAATTTTGAAAAAGTGATTGGCCTGGCGCGCAAAAATTCTATCTGGCCTTTGCCGTTTGCCACCTCCTGCTGTGGCATTGAATTTATGGCTACCATGGCTTCAACCTACGATCTTGCCCGCTTTGGATCGGAACGTTTGGGCTTTACGCCGCGTCAGTGCGACCTGTTGATGGTGATGGGCACCATTTCCAAAAAAATGGGACCTGTGCTCCGGCAGGTTTACCTGCAGATGGCAGAACCACGCTGGGTGCTGTCGGTAGGCGCCTGCGCCTGCTCGGGTGGTATTTTCGACACCTATTCCGTTTTGCAGGGCATTGACCAGATCATCCCTGTAGATGTGTATGTGCCCGGTTGCCCGCCCCGCCCGGAAGCCATCATTGACGGCATTCTCCGCATCCAGGATCTTATCGGCAACGAAAGCCTGCGGAGAAGAAACGGCGAAGAATACAAAGCCTTGATGAGCAGCTACGGCATACAGTAAATACACGATACATGCAACTAACTAACGAATCGATTCAGCAGCAGTTACAGGATACTTTTGGCGACACCGTGTCGGGCTTTCACGAGCCTTATGGAATGCTTACTTTTGAAGCACCCAAAAACAGCAACCTGAAAGTGCTGCAATATTTATATGACAATCTGGGATTCCGGTTTCTCACGTCTGTTTGCGCGGTGCATTATCCCGACAACAAAGGCGCCGAACTGGCTGTCGTCTATCACCTGCACAACATGCGTGACAATGTACGCATCCGTTTTAAAGTCTTCACCGACATTCAGCAACCGGATGTGTTTACGGCTACCAAACTGTTTGAAGCAGCCAACTGGATGGAACGCGAAACTTATGATTTTTACGGGGTGAATTTCGTAGGACATCCCAACCTGAAACGCATTGTAAACGTGGATGAAATGGATTACTTCCCACAACGGAAGGAGTACCCGCTGGAAGACCAGACACGCAGGGATAAAGACGATGAAATGTTTGGACGTGGCGGCACCAAGGCTTATTTGAATACGCTGTAAAACCAATGCCATGGCTCTGTATTCCGGCAGATCGTGTTGTCTTGCCAAATGATGGCATCAGAGCCCCGGGAATGACAGCAGCAGAGAAGTTTTCTTAAAAAAATGGCATCGCCCAGATTTCAAAACGGAGTTTTACAGGATAGGGAATACATTTGGCAAATATTTCAGCCCGGGAGATCAATCATATCCTGTTGAAGTTACAGAATTAAAGACACATACAGACGGTATCAACATGCACAATACAGAAGCGCCACAACATATCAAGCTGCCGGAAGGCTCCATTGGCAAGCAGACTACTACGTTGAACTTAGGTCCTACCCATCCGGCTACCCATGGCGTATTTCAAAACATTTTGGAACTCGACGGTGAACGCATCGTATCTGCCGAACAAACGGTTGGCTACATTCACCGGGCTTTTGAAAAGCTGGCCGAACGCCGCCCGTTGTACCAGATAACGCCGCTCACCGACCGCATGAATTATTGCAGCAGCCCCATCAACAACATGGGCTGGCACATGACCTGCGAAAAGCTGTTGCGCATCACGCTTCCCAAGCGTGTTGACTACATGCGCATCATCATCATGGAACTCGCGCGCATCACCGACCATCTTATATGCAACTCTGTGGTGGGCGTAGATGCCGGTGCATTCACGGGCTTTTTGTACGTGATGCAATACCGCGAACTCGTGTATGAAATTTACGAAGAAATCTGCGGTTCCCGGCTCACTACCAACATTGGCCGCATCGGTGGTTTTGAACGCAACTTCAACAACGTGGTGTGGACGAAACTGGAAAGATTTCTCGACGAATATCCCAAAGTGCTGGAAGAATTGAATTCTTTGTTGCTGCGCAACCGCATCTTTATGGAGCGCACCATTGGCGCGGGGCCCATCAGTGGCGAACGCGCGTTGAACTACGGCTTTACGGGACCCAACCTGCGGGCTGCCGGCATCGATTACGATGTGCGGGTGCATTCGCCTTACAGCAGTTACGAAGATTTTGATTTCAGCATCCCGGTGGGCAAAACCGGCGACTGTTACGACCGTTTCCTGGTGCGCAACGAAGAAATGAAACAATCGCTCAACATCATCACACAGGCATACCGTAAAGTACAGGAGTTTAAAGGTGCCGAAGCCGAAGTGTTTCATGCCGACATTCCGGAATATTACCTGCCGAAAAAAGAGGACGTTTATACCAAAATGGAAGCCCTCATCTGGCATTTCAAAATCGTGATGGGCGAAACGGAAATCCCGCCGGGCGAAGTGTATCATTGCGTGGAAGGCGGCAACGGTGAATTGGGATTTTACCTCATCAGCGATGGCGGCCGCACACCTTACCGGCTGCATTTCAGGCGTCCATGTTTTATTTATTACCAGGCTTATTCCGAATTGACAAAAGGCGCGATGCTCAGCGATGCCATTATCACCATGAGTTCATTGAACCTCATTGCCGGCGAACTCGATGGATAGCTTTAATCCAATCCTGTATATTGATCAGAAAGTCAAAAACAAACAAATGACATTCTCACCAGATAAATTAAATAAAGTCCAGGAAATCATTGCCCGCTATCCGGACGGCAGACAAAAAAGCGCGTTGATCCCACTGTTGCACATGGCACAGGAAGAAGGTGGCGGATGGCTGAGCGTGGAAGCAATGGATTATGTAGCCAGCCTGCTGAAACTTGAACCCATCGAAGTATATGAAGTGGCTACGTTTTACAGCATGTACAACCTGAAGCCAGTTGGCAAATATTTGTTTGAAGTTTGCCAAACGGGACCCTGCATGTTGCGTGGCAGCGACGACATCATCGCCTACATACAGGAAAAGCTGAGCATCAAAACCGGCGAAACCACAAGGGATGGATTGTTTACCCTGAAGACGGTGGAATGCCTAGGCGCCTGTGGCTATGCACCCATGATGCAGCTCGGTAAATTTTACAAGGAGCATCTCACCAAAGAAAAAGTAGATGCCATTATCGAAGAATGTACGCGCAACGCGGCGGCAAACAATTAATCATACCAATGCTGAACGCGCACAGCCGACAGCTTACAGCTCAATGATATGGGAGTAAAATTATTAATAGACAAAGCCAACATAGACGGGATCCGTCATTTTGATGCCTGGCGCAAAAACGGCGGCTACCAGGCGGTGGAAAAAGCGTTGCAAAACATGACGCCTGAAACCATCCTTGACGAAGTGAAAAAAAGCGGTTTGCGTGGTCGCGGCGGCGCCGGTTTTCCCACCGGTTTAAAGTGGAGCTTCATTGCAAAGCCCGAAGGCGTTCCCCGTCACCTCGTTTGCAACGCAGACGAAAGCGAGCCGGGCACCTTCAAAGACCGTTACCTGATGGAGTTTTTGCCCCATCTTCTCATCGAAGGGTTGATCATCAGCTCGTTTGCGCTGGGCAGCCATGCGACATACATTTACATCCGGGGCGAATATGCCTGGATTCCCGATATTTTAGAAGCAGCGATCGGCGAAGCGAAAGCTGCGGGCTTTTTGGGTAACAATATCCTGGGCACCGGTTTCGACTGCGAAATTTACGTGCAGCGCGGTGCCGGCGCCTATATCTGCGGCGAAGAAACGGCGCTGATAGAAAGTCTAGAAGGCAAACGCGGCAATCCGCGAATCAAACCACCGTTTCCGGCCATCAAAGGCGTGTGGGATCGTCCAACCGTGGTGAACAACGTGGAAACACTAGCAGCCGTGGTTCCCATCATCAACATGGGGGGCGATGAATATGCCAAAATCGGCATGGGAAAATCTACCGGCACCAAGCTCATTTCTGCCTGCGGAAACATCAACAAGCCCGGTGTGTATGAAATCGACATGACCATTTCGGTTGAAGAATTTATTTACAGCGATGAATATTGCGGCGGCATTCCCAATGGCAAGCGACTGAAAGCCTGCATCCCGGGTGGCTCCTCCGTACCCATTCTGCCGGCAAATTTATTGCTCAAAACCGCCAAAGGCGAAAACCGCATGATGAACTACGAAAGCCTGAGCGATGGTGGCTTTGCTACCGGCAGCATGATGGGTAGCGGCGGTTTCATTGTGCTCGACGAAGACCAGTGCGTGGTGCGTCATACCTATTCGCTGGCACGTTTTTACCGACACGAAAGCTGCGGTCAGTGTTCTCCCTGCCGCGAAGGCACCGGCTGGATGGAAAAAATATTGCGAAACATCGAATATGGCAAAGGCAAGCTGAGCGACATTGACTTGCTGTGGGACATTCAGCGGAAAATAGAAGGCAACACCATCTGCCCGTTGGGCGATGCTGCTGCCTGGCCGGTGGCAGCTGCCATTCGCCATTTCCGCGACGAATTTGAATGGCATGTGCTCAATCCAGAAGAAAGCCAGGTACGCAATTACGGGCTGGCGCATTATGCTGATGAACGCGAAGTGCTGGTGTAACAATACAGGAAAGGCAATATGGTGCCAGCGCCGGTAACTCCGGTGTATCGCCTGTTGCGACGCTCCGTTCAACGTTCCGGGTAAAATGTGGCAAGGTTGGCAAAGCAGATTCAAAGATACCGTTCATTAGTCCAGATAAAACATTACAATGGCAGAACCAGTACCATCTTTTAAAGTAACCATAGACAATATTACGGTAGAAGTACCGGCAGGCACTTCCATCCTGGAAGCTGCCCGCAAGATAGGCGGCGATGTGGCACCACCCGCCATGTGCTATTACAGCAAGCTGAAAGGCAGCGGTGGCAAATGCCGCACCTGCCTCGTGGAAGTAAGCAAAGGCTCGGAAAAAGATCCGCGTCCCATGCCCAAACTCGTCGCCAGTTGCCGCACCACGGTGATGGACGGCATGGAAGTGAAAAACCTGACGAGTGAAAAAGTGATTGATGCCCGTGCCGGCGTGGTTGAATTTTTATTGATCAATCACCCGCTCGATTGCCCCATCTGCGACCAGGCTGGTGAATGCCACCTGCAGGATTTGAGCTACGATCATGGCAAAGCAGGTACGCGCTACGAATTTCAGCGCCGCACGTTTCCCAAACGCAGCCTTGGCCAGTACATTCAATTGCACATGACG
Source organism: uncultured Chitinophagaceae bacterium (assembly GCA_963826385.1). Lineage (GTDB taxonomy): Bacteria > Bacteroidota > Bacteroidia > Chitinophagales > Chitinophagaceae > Ilyomonas. The sequence continues at coordinate 79,736 of CAWGWV010000001.1, forward strand.
CGCTGCATCCTGTGTTACCGTTGTGTATATACCGCCGATCAGCTGACCGACAAGCGCCACCATGGTATCCTCGACCGCGGCGACCATTCTGAAATTGCAACGTACATCGAAAAAAGTCTTGAAAACGACTTTATCGGCAACGTAATAGATGTGTGTCCCGTGGGTGCATTGACCGACCGCACGTTCCGGTTTAAAAACCGTGTGTGGTTTTTAAAACCAATGAACGCACACCGCGATTGCCCGAAGTGTTCGGGGAAAGTAACGCTGTGGAACCGCGGTGACGAAGTGTTTCGCGTAACGGCGCGCAAAGACGAATGGGGCGAAGTGGAAGAATGGATTTGTAACGAATGCCGCTTTGAAAAAAAGAATACCAGCGACTGGATCATCGAAGGACCTCGTGCAATAGACCGTCATTCAGTTATTTCGCAGGGGCATTATGTCAACGTCGTATTGCCAACGGAAATATTGCCGGAAGTAATGGATGGAAGAGAACCAAGGGTGATGCTCAACATTCATGATGTGAGCGGGGTAAACGAACCGGACAATGACCTGAGCCTCATAGAAGGTCCGCCACATTCAGATGATTTTGAACAATAAACGCTGCAGCCTTCGCTGTTTTTAAACGTAAATAAATGACACTTCTCGCTTTCGAATGGTCTGTCCTGATACAGAAACTGATCTTGATTGTTATCATTGTTTCGGTATCGCTGGTGATCGCAATGTATGAAACCTACCTGGAACGCAAAGTGGCTGCATGGATGCAGGACCGCAAAGGTCCTAACCGCGCAGGTCCGTTCGGTATTTTGCAGCCGTTGGCCGATGGTGCCAAATTGTTTTTCAAAGAGGAAATCATTCCCAATACGTCCAACAAAGTCTTGTTTGTTTTGGGTCCCGGGCTGGCAATGCTTGCCGCATTGATGACCTGCGCCGTCATTCCCTGGGGCAGCAACCTGCACATTGGTGATACCATCGTCCCGCTACAAATTGCAGATGTAAACATCGGCGTGTTGTATGTGTTTGGCGTGGTGAGCCTGGGTGTGTATGGCATCATGATTGGTGGCTGGGCGAGCAACAATAAGTTTTCGTTATTGGCCGCATTACGCGGCGCTTCGCAAGCCATCAGCTACGAACTGGCGATGGGCATTTCCCTGATCGCGCTGTTGTTTCTCACCGGGTCGCTTAGCATGAAGACCATCGTGGAAGAGCAGATGAAAAACGGTGTCTGGAACGTGGTGTATCAGCCATTGGGATTTCTCATTTTCATGGTGTGTGCCTTTGCAGAATGTAACCGAACACCATTCGATTTACCGGAGGCGGAAAGTGAATTGAACATGGGTTATCACCAGGAATATTCGAGTATGAAACTGGGTTTTTACCTGTTTGCCGAATACATCAACATGTTCATCAGCAGCGCGGTGATGGCCACTTTGTTTTTTGGTGGTTACGACATCCCGTTCCTGGACGAAAGCAAACTTGACCCCAACCTGGCTGCAGTGCTTGGAATGGTGGCACTGATGATCAAAATTGTATTTTTTATTTTCCTTTTTATGTGGGTGCGCTGGACAGTTCCGCGCTTCCGCTACGACCAGTTGATGAACCTGGGTTGGAAACGGTTGTTGCCACTGGCAATGGTGAATATGCTCGCGACGGCTGCCTTTATCCTGTACTTTATGGATAAATAACCAACAGGCGATTGATGCCTGCCAACTTTAATTCCCTATGAATGGAAATGACTGGAGAGCAGCTATTTTGAAGGGTAATGTTGGTTGGGGGTAAGATAAACTTGGACACATACATTCATACGAATACTTTTGTAACGAAAAAGCTGAACGCTGACAGATTAATAAGATGCAGGCATTAACCAATAGAAGTAAAGCAGTTGACCGTAAGCCGATGACGTTTCTGGAGCGCATTTACCTTTGGAATATTGCCAAGGGGATGATCATTACCTTTCGTCACATGTTTAAGAAAAAGGCGACCATCAGCTATCCGGAGGAAACGAGGCCGTTCAGCCCGGTCTTCCGCGGATTGCACGTGCTGAACCGGGATGAAGAAGGGCGCGAACGCTGCACTGCATGCGGATTGTGCGCGGTGGCCTGCCCGGCAGAAGCCATTACTATGGAAGCGGCAGAACGCGAAATCGGCGAGGAAAACCTGTACCGCGAAGAAAAATACGCCGCGCGTTACGAAATCAACATGCTGCGTTGCATTTTCTGTGGGCTTTGCGAAGAAGCCTGCCCGAAAGATGCCATCTACCTGAGCGAAACCTTTACGCCAAGCGACTATGCAAGAAAAAAGTTTATCTATAAAAAAGAAGATTTGCTGATTCCCAATCCTGTGACCGAACCGGAAGCGTATGCCAAAGCCAAAGGATTGAATGAGAAGACAACCGGTTGATTTTGACAGCATCGTTTGATTAACCTGTTTACCAACTACCAACTTTATCATGGGTATTACTGAAATTATTTTTTGGTTTTTAAGCGCATTGGCACTGCTAAGTGCCATCATGGTGCTGGTTAGTAAAAATCCGGTGCATAGTGTATTGTGGCTCATCGTTACGTTTTTTTCCATTTCCGGGCATTATATATTACTCAACGCACAGTTTCTTGCCATTGTCAACATCATTGTGTATGCCGGTGCGGTGATGGTGCTGTTTCTCTTTGTCATCATGCTAATGAACCTCGAAGCCGCCATTGAACCAAAGCGGAGTGTGTGGATGAAATTTGCGGGCGTCATCAGCGGTGGTTTATTGCTTGCTGTACTTATTTCTGTAGTGCGTACATCTGTTGATTTGAATGGCAAAACGGCAATGATGAACACCGGTGACATTGGACTCATCAGCAATCTTGGAAAAGTATTGTTTACCAGTTATGCTGTGCCTTTCGAAATCAGCAGTGTGTTATTTTTAAGCGCCATGGTAGGTGCCGTGGTCATTGGGAAAAAGAACTGATGAAGGACAAACGGACCCGTTAAAATTAGTCAAATCGAATTCATGCCAATACAATATTATATCGCTTTGTCTGCCACTTTATTTTGCATCGGGATTGTAGGTGTGCTCACGCGTCGCAATGCCATCATCATTTTCATGTGCATTGAAATGATGCTGAATGCCGTGAACCTGTTGCTGGTGTCGTTTTCCAAAATGCCACGTGCAGCTGCCGGTGCAGCCAATGTGGTACAGAGCGGCATAGACGGGCAGATATTTGTATTTTTTATCATGGTGGTGGCGGCTGCGGAAGTCAGCGTGGGCCTGGCGATTATCGTGATGATGTACCGAAACACGCATTCGGTAGATGTGAATTTCTTAAACCGGTTGAAGAATTAAAGAGAAGCCTTCTCCGCAAAGAGCAAGGTGAACAACGATCAAATAAAATAACCTGATCAAGGTTGGGGACTTTTATGAACTTAGCTTACTTGATACCATTATTTCCATTACTTGGTTTTCTCATCAATGGTTTGCTGCGCAATTCATTATCCAAATCAATCATTGGTATCATCGGTTGTGGTTCGGTTCTCGCTTCGTTTGTTGTCAGCCTCCTGCTGTTTTCTCCAGGTGAAATCCGATGGTGCATTGCCGGTATGCACCACTTACACGTTTATCAACACCGGATCATTTCAAATCGATTTTGCTTTCCAGGTAGATCAATTGTCTTCCCTCTTTTTGCTCATCATTACCGGCATTGGTTTTTTGATTCATGTGTATTCGACCTCGTACATGCATGAGGAAGCAGATGCCGCATTTTGCCCGCTATTTCGCTTATCTCAATCTCTTTGTATTTTCGATGTTGCTGCTGGTGTTGGGCGCAAACTATGTCATCATGTTCATTGGATGGGAAGGCGTGGGGTTGTGTTCTTACTTGCTCATTGGCTATTGGTTCAAAGTGGATAATTACAATGCGGCCGCGAAAAAAGCATTTATCATGAACCGCATTGGTGACCTTGGTTTCCTGCTTGCTGTTTTCTGGCTGTTGAACAAACTCGGTACAGTAAGTTATGACGGATGTATTTGCAAACCATAGCCAATTGGCACAATCTGATATTACCGGTATCACCTTGTTGTTGTTTGTTGGCGCTACGGGAAAAAGTGCACAGATACCTTTGTATACCTGGTTGCCTGATGCCATGGCGGGTCCAACGCCTGTTTCGGCTTTGATCCATGCGGCTACCATGGTAACCGCCGGTATTTACATGATCGCCCGAAGCAATATATTGTACACGCTGGCGCCGGTTACCCAGACAGTTGTTGCCATCATTGGTTTGGCTACCGCTATTCTCGCAGCTACCATTGCGCTAAAACAAAATGATATTAAAAAAGTACTGGCTTATTCTACGGTCAGCCAGTTGGGTTATATGTTTCTGGCTTGGCGTCGGTGCTTATACCGGTGCTGTATTTCATGTAATGACACATGCATTTTTCAAAGCTTGTTTGTTCCTTGGTGCGGGTTCTGTTATTCATGCCATGAGTGGCGAACAGGATATGCGCAACATGGGCGGATTGAAAAAATACATGCCCATTACACACATCACTTTTTTATTGGCTTGCCTTGCCATTGCAGGTATGCCGCCTTTTTCGGGTTTCTTTTCAGAAAGATGAAATACTTGGCTGCTGCATATGCTGAACAATCCCATCTCTGTATTATATTGGCGTTGCCGGTGCATTGATGACGGCATTTTATATGTTCCGTTTGTATGCCATGACGTTTCTGGGCAAATTCCGCGGCACACATGAACAGGAACATCATTTGCATGAAAGCCCGCCTGCGATGACGATTCCATTGATGGTGCTGGCATTCCTGGCGGTGGTTGGTGGCTTTATCGGCATCCCCGAAGTGTTTGCCGAAAACGCTCATTGGCTGGATCATTTCCTGTTGCCGGTGTTTGCACAATCCAATGCGTTGTCTGGCGAACAACATTTGGGCGATACAAGCCATGAACTGATCATGATGGGCATCGTTACCGTTCTGGTGCATTGCCACCATCGTGTGGGCGTGGACCAAATTCAGCAAATATCGAAAAAAGCGATGAGAGAAACAACGGGTTTTGGCAAAGTGCTGGAAAACAAATGGTACGTGGATGAAGCTTACGATGGCGTAGTGGTGAAACCGTGTACGATGCTTGCCGGATTTTTCAAAAACATGGTAGAAAAATCAGGAATAGATGGACTAGTCAATGGATCTGGTCGATTTGTACAATATACGTCAGCCGGCAGTTGCGGTTGTTGCAAAGCGGGCAGGTAGGAAATTATATTTTGTTCATGGTGCTGAGCATTGTGATGTTGTTTATAGTATTCTGGAACCAGGGCGTCATCGTGGCATTTTTACAAAAGATATTCTAAACGTGTTCTTTTGAACAAATCGATTAGAAACTGAACATATTTGCGTTCCCGTCAGGAGGAGACAAACTACTATTATGATCGCATTCTTATTACTCTTGGTTCCATTGCTTAGCGGACTGGCAGCTTTGTTTATCAAAAACGCGAGCCGCAAAAGGCTGGACATTGTTCGTCTCACTGGTGACACTCGCAGTATCGCTGATGGGTGTATATACGGTTCGCAAAGTCAGTTGCATTTTGATAGTGCCTGGATTGCAGAAATGAACAGCCGGTTTACCTTGTCGCTCGATGGCATGAGTAAAATGCTGTGTTTGCTGAATGCTGTCGCCTTACCATTGGTCGTTATTTCTACCTATAAAAATCAGTACAGCAATGGGGGGAGTTTTTATGGGTTGCTGCTGCTGATGCAGGCTGGTATGATGGGTGTATTTTTAGCCGCCGATTGCCTTCTGTTTTATTTCTTTTGGGAACTGGCGTTGATTCCGGCTTATTTTCTCTGCTCTATCTGGGGTGGCGAAAAACGGATCGCTGTAACGTTTAAGTTTTTCATATATACCTTTCTCGGCTCTTTACTGATGCTTATCGGTATTTTGTATCTCTACTTACAAAACGCCCGATCATTCGTTTGCCATCCGTTCTTTTTATCATCTCAACTTATCACAGGCAGAACAAAATATCGGGTTCTGGTTGTTCTTTATCGCTTTTGCCATCAAGATGCCCATTTTTCCAATGCATACGTGGCAGCCCGATACATACGAACAATCGCCCACTGCAGTTACAATGTTGTTAAGCGGCGTGATGGTCAAGATGGGGATTTATGGCGTTATCCGCTGGGTGTTGCCCGTTTTCCCGCTGGCCGTTGCCAGGTTCGACGATGTAGTCATTGTATTGAGCATCATCGGGATCATTTATGCTTCGCTCATTGCCATCCGGCAGGATGATTTGAAAAGGCTGATTGCCTATTCATCCATCGCACATATCGGTTTGATGAGTGCTGCTATTTTTGCGGGAAAAGAATCGGGATTGCAGGGCGTGATGGTGCAAATGTTTAATCATGGTGTCAATGTCATCGGGTTATGGATTGTTGCCGACGCCATTGAGCAGCAGTTGGGTACGCGCAAATTCAGTGAACTGGGCGGACTGGCAAAAAAAGCGCCTACGCTGGCCATTCTGTTTTTGATCATGGCATTTGCCAATGTATCGTTGCCGCTGACCAATGCATTTATCGGGGAATTTTTAATGTTCAACGGGTTGTTTCTATACAACATTGTCGCCGCGGCAGTGGCAGCCATCAGCATTATCCTCGCTGCAGTATATACGCTGAACATGGTGCAGAAAATATTTTATGGAAATGAATCGCTATTGGTGGAAAGGGCTGTGGACAGCAATGCCAGCAGAAACCTTGCCCTGGCGATATTGGTAGGATTAATCATCATTTTTGGAGTTTATCCGCAGCCGATGCTGCACTTAACGGGCGATACAGTGAAAGCGGTGCTGGCACAGGTTCGCATGTAATACAAATCAGTCAGGCAAGTACTATGAATGCTATTCTACTTTCGGTTTTTTTAGGTGTGGTCATGATGTTCAGCAGTGTATTTGTGCACAACAAAAACCTGTTCAGGCACATTGCTACCATTGGTTTGTTTCTTCTGCTTGCCGGAAGTCTTGGAGATTTCAATGGCTTGGTGTTCATTGACATTGATACCAAAGGCATGCTGCTGTTTGATAATTTCGGAACCTTTTTCAACCTCATAGCCATTGTTTGCACACTCGTTTATGTTTTGCTGACGGGCAGTGAGATTCAAAAAACAGGCAATTATGTCGCCGAATATTTTGTTCTCATCTTTTTTGTGCTGTGCGGCATTTTTATCCTGTCGGCTTACAACAACCTGCTTATGTTGTTCCTGGGTATCGAAATACTGTCGATACCGTTATATATTTTGACAGGCTCCGACAAGCGAAACCTCAAAAGCAACGAAGCATCACTCAAATATTTTTTGATGGGCTCTTTTTCCACCGGACTCATGCTCATGGGCATCGCACTCATCTTTGGTGCCACGGGTTCATTTGCGCTCGAGCCGTTGCATGCAGCAGCCGTGAACCCCGACATGCCGGAAAACACGGTCTCTTTCCTCGAAGTAACAGGCATGTTGTTTCTCATGATTTCAATCGGATTCAAAGTATCGGCAGCACCTTTTCATTTCTGGACGCCCGATGTATATGATGGTGCGCCAACGGTGTTCACTTCGTTCATGGCTACCATTGTGAAAGCAGCAGGTTTTATCGCCTTCATCAAATTGTTCGACGCGCGGATGCTCAACACAAGCGTCGAAAACAACAAGCTCATTGGGGTAGATTGGAAACTGCTGTTTGCCATCATCATTGTCAGCACGTTGCTCATTGGCAATGTCACCGCTGTGTTCCAGCAAAGTGTTAAGCGCATGCTGGCTTATTCAAGTATTGCGCAGGCAGGTTTTATGTTGTTTGCCCTGTTTAGTCTCAACGATGTTGCCAAAGAAGGCTTATTGATGTATTCTGTTGCATACAGCCTGGCAACCATCGGTATTTTCGCCATTTTGCTAAAGCTGAAAGACTATACGTTTGATGGATACAACGGGCTCGGTAAATCGCAGCCGGCCTTGGCTTTTGCCAATACGGTTTTCCTGCTCTCACTGGCGGGCATCCCCCTCACCGCCGGGTTTTTCGCCAAATTCTTTATGCTTGAATCAGTGGTGAAAACCGGCAGTTACCTTTGGCTCGTCATTGCAGCCGTTGTGTTTGCTGCCATCAGTGTCTATTATTATTTCCGGGTGATACAAGCCATGTATTTCAAAACCGGCGAAGACGAAACCGTTGAAGCTCCGACCGCTGGTTTCAAAGTCGGGGTAATCTTACTGGCAGCGGCTATTATTTACCTTGGTATTTTTCCGCAGACATTGATGTCGTGGTTTTACTTTTAACCAACACATTCATCACCTTTCATCAAATAAAACCTGTCGCTACAACAGGTTTTTTTATTTTTATCAGGTAAGCCGGTTGTTGAGTATACCCACTTGTGGGAAGCGCACTTTCCGGATTCAATGAGACACGGGCTGCCGGTTTTATCAACGTAAGAGGATTGATCCGTGGCAATCAGTCTTTAGTATCATTAGGGAATAATGATTTGAAGGAAGCGGGTCGCAATTCATATCGTCAATACAACCGTGGCTTCCTCAATTCTTTTGACAACGCAACGTTAGGCAATCAGCAACCGGTGAACCATCGTTCACAAATAAATTCTTCAGTAATGGTAATGGCAGACGCTTTCGGGCAGGCATACAAAACAGTAGCGGGCAACAAGCTTAGAACCGGCATCACCGTTGCCATCATTGCATTTGGCATCATGGCGCTGATAGGCATCATCACCGCGATAGAAGCCATGAACAGCAGTGTGACCAATAACTTTGCGACGATGGGTGCCAACGGGTTTACCATCGCTTTCAAAGACCGCATCCGTTTTGGCAACAACGACAACAGTGTAAAAAAAGAAACGCGGAGCAGAAAGCAGAAAAAATCAAACCTCGACAAACCCATTACCTTATCTCAGGCAGAAGCGTTCAAAGAGCAATATCATTTTCCGGCAGTGGTCAGCATTGCATTGACTGGCCGGTGGAGTTACCAGGTTCATTATGGCGAAAAGAAAACCAATCCCAATGTGCGCGTCAACGGTGGTGATGAAAATTACCTCGAAGTAAATGGCTTCAGCATTGCTGCCGGGAGAAATTTCACCAAACGCGATGTAGAAAGCGGCAAAGACGTGTGCCTGCTTGGCAGCGATGTAGCCGCCAAACTATTCAGCAGTCCCGAAAAAGCGGTAGACAAAGTGGTGCGCATAGGTACCGCGCCATACGTAGTAATTGGTGTGCTGAAAAGCAAAGGATCGAGTGCGCTGATGCGTGCCGACAACGTCATCATTACAACATACAACAGCATCCGGTCGCTGAGCAACGCTGCCAATTCGTTTACGCTTGGCGTTACTGCCAGCAGCATTCAGCAGGTGAGTGCAGCCGTAGGAGAAGCTACTTCTACCTTTCGCGCCATCCGGCGGTTGCAGCCTTCTGAAGATGATAATTTTGCCATAGAAAAAAGTGACAAGGTTGCCCAAACGGTGCTTAGCTTGCTGAGCAGCATCTCCGGTGCTTCCGGGGTTATCGGGCTCATCACGCTCATCAGTGCAGCCATTGCACTGATGAACATTATGCTCGTAGCTGTCAACGAGCGTACCCGCGAGATCGGGCTCATCAAAGCCATCGGCGGAAAAAAGAAAAACATCCGGCAGCAATTCCTGTTCGAATCCATGATCATCAGCGTAGCAGGCGCGGTGTGCGGCATCATTCTCGGTGTAGCGGTGGGCAACATCTTTGCCTTTGTGCTTGACACCGGTTTTGTTGTGCCCTGGGGATGGATTGTCACCGGTATTTCCATTTGTGCCATCTTCGGGCTGCTGGCAGGATTGTGGCCAGCCATCAAAGCATCGCAGTTGAATCCCATCGTCGCATTGCGCTATGAATAAAGCTGTTTCAAATGGAAGCAAGGCCGGCGCACCAGCCAGTATCGTATCTTTTCGGCTCAATTCCTTTTTTCCTTTTTAATTTTGCCGTTTAATTCGACGTATGGCTACAATACTGGACCTGATTGGAAATACACCCATGGTGAAGCTCAAGCACCTGGCAAAGAATGACAACGTGAGCATTTATGCAAAACTCGAAGGCAACAACCCTGGTGGCAGCGTGAAAGACCGAGCCGCCTATGGCATGATCAAAGGTGCCATTGACCGGGGCGAACTAAAGCCGGGAATCAAACTGATAGAAGCCACGAGCGGCAACACCGGTATTGCGCTGGCGATGATTGCAGCTTTGTACAACGTGGACATCGAACTGGTAATGCCCGAAGACGCTACCCGCGAACGCGTATTGACCATGCAGGCTTTTGGCGCAAAAGTGATATTGACCCCCAAAGAAAAATCGATGGAAGGCTCCATTGATTATGTTGCCGAACAACTGGCAAAAGGCGGCTACATCAACCTCAACCAGTTTGGCAATGCTGACAATTACCGGATGCATTACCAGACAACGGGACCGGAAATCTGGCGGGATACCAATGGTGAGGTCACCCATTTTGTATCAGCCATGGGAACCACCGGCACCATCATGGGCGTATCGCGGTATTTGAAAGAAAAAAATCCTGCAGTACAGATTGTGGGATGCCAGCCGACTGATGGGTCGCACATTCCCGGCATCCGCAAATGGCCGGAAGCTTATTTGCCGACCATTTTCGATCGCAGCCGGGTAGATCAAACGATAGAAGTAGATGAACAGGATGCACGCATCATGGCGAAAAAGCTGGTAAAAGAAGAAGGCATCTTTAGCGGGATGAGCAGTGGCGGCGCGGTTCATGCTGCCTTGCAACTGGCGAACACCATAGAAAAAGGTGTGATTGTTTGCATCATCTGCGATAGGGGCGACCGCTACTTATCGTCCGATTTGTTTGATGAATGATTGCCATATTTTTCGGGACGATTATTTTTTTCACCACATAAAATTTTGATTATGGCAAAGAAAATTGCAACGAACGACAAGGTACAACCTGCCCAATCGCAGCAGGATTTGAATGAACATGTGCAGGATGCGTACCGGCAGGCAGAAGCAGACATTGCCAACGATGCAGACTTGAGTATTCACAGCCCGAACGATGATCTTGACGAAGGAGAAACCGCAAGGCTCGGCGATGGAAAAAACAGTATGATATAACAAAAAGCAGCCTTCGCGGGGCTGCTTTTTTCGTGGTAACTTTTTTAGAAAACATTTTCAACAACAATGCTCTTCTGTCAGGAAGCTGCTGTTTTCTTTTGCAATATTTCCTGCAATTGTTTTTGATACGTATAGCTTACCGGGATGGTTTTGTCGTCGAGCGTCAGGGAGTTTTTATTCCAGGTATTGATCTTTTCAATGGGTACAATGTACGAGCGGTGAACGCGGGTAAACATTTGTGCCGGTAGTTTTTCCGACACCACTTTCATGCTCATGTGAATGAGGTAAGCTTTCCCCGGCGTATAGATTTTGATGTAGTCGTCGAGCGCTTCTATCAACTCGATGTCTTTGAATAAAATTTTACACCACTGGTAATTGTATTTGACAAACAAATAGCCTTCGTTGATTTCCTTGCTCTGCCGGTATTCCACCAGTTCCCTCGCTTTGGTTACCGCTTTGGTAAACCGATCAAAGTCGAAGGGTTTTACTAAATAATCTACAGCTTCAAGGTCAAAGCCCTGCGCAGCATAATGGCTGAAAGCCGTCGTGAAAATCACCGGTGGCTTCCGGGTGAGGTGGGAGTAAAACTGCATGCCGTTGATATCGGGCATCTGTATATCCAAAAACAGGAAGTCGAAATCGTTGTCGCCATTCACAAATTCGGCAGCGGTTACCGGGTCGGTAAAGGTTTTCACCATGTCGAGCCAGCCGGTCTGCATCGTATAATTGTCAAGCAGTTGGAGTGCCAATGGCTCGTCGTCTAAAGCAATACATTTCATGTTAATTCAAATTAATGGTTAGCGATACAGAAAACTGGTTTTCGTTAGAGTGTATGGTCAGGTCGTGTTTTTTGTTGTACAACAATTCGAGGCGGCGGCGTGTATTGCTGATGCCAAGCCCGGTGCTTTCGTGCTTGCAGGCACCGCTCAGTTGGTAGTCATTGACACAGGTAAACGTGATGACGTTTTTTTCAGCCCTGATACAGGTTTTTACCGACGAACTTCGGTGCGTGCTGATGCCGTATTTAAAAGCGTTTTCAATAAACGGGATAAAAATAAACGGGGCTATGCGCGCAGTGCTGATGTCGCCGCTGGTAGAAAAACAGATGGAATTGTTGTTGGTCAGCCGCAATTTTTGCAGGTCAATATAGCTGTTGATAAAATCAATTTCCTGTTGCAAAGACACATTGTCGGCCTGGCATTCTTCGAGGGTATATCGCATGATGCGCGACAGCTTCATCACCGCATCGGCTGTTTTGTTATTGCTGGCAATAGACAGCGAATAAATGCTGTTGAGCGTGTTGAACAGGAAGTGCGGATTGATTTGTGTTTTGAGCAAACTCAGTTCTGTTTCCAGCCGCTGTTTTGTAATTTCTTCCTTGATGTCTTCTGCCGTAAACCATTGTTTTACCACCTTTCCGCCCGTACTTACCACAAAGGCAATGAGGAACAGGGTAGTGGCACCCGAAGAAAAGAAGTATGGACCTCTGTACCCGATGTTGCTGGCAAAGGCTGTCTTGATAAACTTTGCCGTTTCAGGCGACGTGATCATGATGCTATACATGGCCGAGAGATACAGAAAGTAATACAGCAGCACAACGCCCACATACAGCCATGTTTTTTTCAGCGCCAGGAAACGTGGAATGAGCAGCCGGCTGTTGATGTAATAAAAGGAAACCAACAAAATATTTGATACGGTAAACAACTGTATAAACCGCTGGCTGCTGAAGGGCGACTTTGTTTTGTCGTATGGAAAAAACTGGAACGGTAGCAGGAAAAAGCACAGCCATGCCGCTATCACCAGGCTGATCTGCAGGATAATATTTCGTTCTTTCACCGCCACCGCTTTCATATTTTAGAAGAATGAAATATAGTAAATTATCACATTGCAAGGCTGTATTTATTAGACAAATGCCAGCTTATTGTCGGCTAATAAGATTCGGAATCGTTTGGAAAAGATTCGTGTTTTACATCAATGATGTATTGCTGAACAGCCGTGGTAATTTGTTGGCTGAGGTTGGCATATTTCCGTAAAAACCGGGGATTGAATTCGGTATTGATGCCCAGCATATCGTGCATGACCAGCACCTGCCCGTCGCAATGAACGCCGGCACCGATGCCGATGGTGGGTACCTGTAGAGATTGTGTAACTTCTTTAGCCAGCGTGGCCGGAATTTTTTCGAGCACCATGGCAAAACAGCCGGTATCCTGCAGCAGGAGTGCATCGCGTTTTAGTTGTACCGCTTCTGCTTCCTGCCGCGCGCGAACACTATACGTTCCAAACTGATAAATGCTTTGAGGTGTCAGTCCAAGATGCCCCATCACAGGGATGCCAGCCGATACAATCTTTTTAATGCTGTTGAGCACTTCTTCGCCGCCTTCCAGTTTGATGGCATGTGCACCTGTTTCTTTCATGATGCGGATAGCAGACGCCAGTGCGATTTCAGGATTGCTCTGGTAAGAACCAAACGGCAGATCCACTACCACCAGTGAACGCTTTACCGCGCGGATCACAGAAGACGCATGATAAATCATCTGGTCTAGCGTAATGGGCAAAGTGGTCTCATGACCAGCCATTACATTGCTTGCGCTGTCACCCACCAGTATTACATCAATCCCCGCATTGTCGAACAGTTGCGCAAAGGAATAATCGTATGCCGTGAGCATAGATATTTTTTCGCTATTCTCTTTCATTTTCTGCAGCGTATGCGTAGTGATTTTGCGTACTTCTTTGGTTACCGACATGGCAAATAGATAAGCCGCAAAGCTATACATCGCAACGCAAATGCTGACAGATAAGTTTGTGCAGCACCGGTAGCGAAAAAGAGAGAAATAAGCAACGATTAAACCGTGGTGTTATTTGCTAATCATACCGTCCACGCTGATGCGGCCGGGACCACAAAAGAGAAGCGTAAGAAAGGCGGTGAAATAAAAAATGGCCACTTCCGATTCCATGAAGTCTTTGCTGGCATCGGCGCCATAAATCACAACGAGCATGGTAAAAATAATGGGGATGCAGGCCCAGCGGGTAAAGAGTCCCAGCACCACGAGCAGGCTGCAAAAGATTTCGGCAAAAAGGGCAAGGATAAGCGAGAATTTGGGACCAAAACCCATGAAATTGTAAAAAGTATGCTGAAGATTGGTAAAATCCATCACCTTCATAAATCCATGCTTGACCAATAAGATCATACCAAAGCTGATGCGCAACAAAAGCATCGCCAGATCGAACGCTGTGGTACTATAATCTATAGAGGTGAAACTAAATCTTTTCATTCAATAGGTTTGTACAAATGTAAAGGTTTCTCATTCTTTTATCCACAAAGCAGCCTCACTGTTTATGCACACAAAAGCCACATTACCTTTAGCCGCTCTTTTGCGTTTTAATTAAGACAATTGTTAAAATATTTGCTCCAAAACAGGCGTTCACTAAAATCTATGAAGTTGAAACGGATACTTTTTTGCTGTGCTGTTCTAGTTGCTGCACATTGCCAATTGGCGGCGCAGGCTACCAAAATCAACAACGATCCCGACAGCGATTTCAAATTGGCCAAAGAACTCTATGGAAAGCAACAATTTAACCTTGCTTACCCGCTGTTCCAGCAACTGAGCATCAAAAACGGGTACGATGAAAGCAGCTTTCCCGTATCGGCTGCACTTGAAGCCAAATATTACGCCATCGCCTGCCATCTGCAACTCAACGATGAAACCGCCGAAGCAGCCGCTAAAATATTCATTGAAGCTGAACACAATGCCCCGCGTACACAGATGATGAGCTACCAGCTTGCCGAATATTATTACCGGAAAAAAGATTTTACCAATGCCATTGCCTACTATGAAAAAGCAGGCATCGACAACCTTTCCAATAGCGATATCGCCGCCATGAAATTTCACGAAGCCTATGGTTATTTTACCCTCAAACGCTTCAACGATGCAAAGCCATTGTTCAACGACATCCGGCAGATAGAAGACGATCCCAACTATGTGGACGCCAATTATTATTACGGCTACATTGTGTTTGGGGAAAAGAAATACAAGGAAGCCCTGAATGCTTTTAAAGTGGTGCAGGACAAGCCGGCTTACCAAAGCATCGTGCCGTATTATGTAACGGAAATTCATTACTTCAGCGGCGACCGAGACAAAGCCATTGAATCTGCCGAAGCGGCTTTGCTGAAAGGAAATCAATACTATGCGTTGCAATTAAAGCAACTGCTCGGGCATGCTTATTTCGAGAAAAAACAATTTGCCAAAGCACAGCCTTATCTTGAAGAATATGTGCGCAGCACCGAGAAAGTGCGGCGCGAAGATCTGTATGAATTGAGCTATTGCTATTACCAGGCAAAGCAATGGAAAGAAGCCATTACAGGGTTCAAAGAACTTGGCGGCAAGCAGGATTCGCTGGCACAAAACAGCATGTACCTGCTGGGAGATGCTTATCTGAAAACCGATCAGAAAGGAAGCGCCCGCAGCGCCTTTTTGTTTTGCGCGCTCAACAGCAGCAATCCTTCGCAAAAAGAGATTTCGCAGTTTTTGTATGCCAAATTATCTTACGAACTTGGTTACCGCGATGTAGCCCTGACCGAGTTGCAAAACTTTAATGCTACCTATCCCAATTCGCCATACATCAACGAAGCGCGGGAACTGTTGGTGGAAGTGCTTGCCAATACCAACAACTACAAAGATGCGCTTACACTCATCCAAAGCCTGCCGTCACAAAGTGTCAGTGCGCAGCGCGTGTACCCGCGCATTTTGTATGGACGCGCCGTGGAACTCATCAACGACCAGCAGATAGACGAAGCTGATGTCTTGCTCAACCGCATTTTTACATTGCCCTACAACGAGGCACAACTACAGCCGGCCAACTTCTGGAAAGGGGAAATTGCGTACCGAAAAAGCAAACCCGATTCGGCGGTGTATTTCCTGCAAAACTATCTCCGCAATCCTGCTTCTTACGGGGAAGTAAACCCGCAGGATGCACGCTATATTTTGGGATACAGTTACCTGCAGATGGAGAACTACAATGCGGCTTTGCCCTTGTTTGAACAAATCACCACCACCATCACGCCGGCGTCTTCCAACATACAGCAGGACGCTTATTTGCGCAGTGCCGACTGTTATTTCATGCGGAAGAGTTTCAGCAAGGCCTTGCAGATGTACGAAACCGCCATCGCGCTCAATTTGCCCGTCTGCCGATTATGCTTCTTACCAGAAAGCCATCATTGCCGGAGCGGGAAATCAAACCACCGAAAAGCTGGCTTTGCTTCGTTCCTTTTTACAAAAATATCCTTCTTCCGTGTTGGTGCCCGACGCCAATATGGAAACGGCCGATACCTATATGTCCAACGAAGATTTCAGTAGCGCTGTCGCACCGCTGAACAACATTCTGAACAATAAAAATGCAGTGAATTACAAACCCGAAGCTTTGTTGAAACTTGGCGTTTGTTATTTCAACCTGAACAACGATGATGAAGCCCTGAACCGCTTCAAAGCACTGATGACCAACTATCCCAATTCGGAAGAAAGCAACGACGCAGTGGATTATGTGCGAAGCATTTTTGTGAACAAACAACAGCCTCAGCAGTTCGTAGCGTTTATGCGGCAAAACGGCAAAGACGTGAGCACGACTGAAGAAGACTCGCTTACCTATACAGCTGCCTACTTGCGCTATGCCAACAAGGAAACCGACAACGCGCTGAAAGGCTTCCAGTCTTATCTTACCCAGTTTCCCGACGGGCGTTATTCCATAGATGCCGGCTACTTTGCTGCGCAGATTTACAACGACCGGAAAGATTATAAAAACGCACTCAGCTATTACAATGGTGTTGCCGACAAAGCGCCCAACAAATACGCCGAGCAAGCCGTGTTGCAGGCAGCACGCATCACGTATTTCGAACTGAAAAATTACGATGCCGCCGCCCGCTATTATGCGCAGCTGAAAACCATTGCCACCAGCCAGGACATCAAGCTGGAAAGCATGCGTGGGTTGCTGCGGTGCCAGTACAAACTGTCTCAGTTTGAACAGGCGGTACCCAATGCGCAGGATTTGTTGGGCGAAAAAGGAATCGCCACCGACGACAAAATGATCGCCAACATGGTTGTTGCCAAAGCTGCCCAGAAAAACAGCCAGAACAGCGAAGCCTTGTCTTATTACAATACCGTGGTGAGCCTTGGAAAATCAGAATTTGCCGCTGAAGCCCGCTACCGCATTGCAGAAATTTACCTGGCGCAAAACAACCTGAAGCAGGCGGAAAAAGCAGGCTTTGACGTTGTCAACAAAGCCGGTTCTTACAATTATTGGATCACCAAAGCCTACATACTGTTGGGCGATGTGTATTTCAAACAGCAGGATTATTTCAATGCCGAAGCCACCCTGCGCAGCGTGACCGAAAACGCAGAAGATGCAACGCTGGTAGCAGAAGCCCGTCAAAAACTCGATGTTGTAATTGCAGAAAAAGAAAAATACAGCAAAGTAGAACAATAGAAAAAAAGGATCATGAAAAAAGTATTTGTTTGTCTCCTGTTGCTGTCTGCTGTTGCTCCCTTTGCCAACGCTCAGCGTACCAATA
This sequence comes from uncultured Chitinophagaceae bacterium, assembly GCA_963826385.1. Classification (GTDB taxonomy): domain Bacteria; phylum Bacteroidota; class Bacteroidia; order Chitinophagales; family Chitinophagaceae; genus Ilyomonas. The sequence goes on from CAWGWV010000001.1 coordinate 97,419, forward strand.
AAACAACCAAAAAAGCTTCTTCCAGGCCGGCGGCAACTGCCGCTTCTGCCGATACCGTTGTACCGGGAAGAACCGTAGTGGTTACATTCCACCTACAAGCCGGTGCTCAAGCAACCGGCAAAAATCAATTTCAGCGCCGCGACGCCATTGCCCGATTCTACTTTCCCCACACTGCAATACAATGTGCCTGCGCAGAACCTGTTTTTTACCTACCAGCCGGCGGCGTTAAAACCACTTGCTGCTGACATAGACACCGGCATCAACTGGCAGAACAGGAACTACCTGAAAGCCGGCTTTGGCAATTATTCTACACCTTACCTGCAGGCGGGATTGTCGTTTGGCGACGGCGCCCGGTCGGTCATCAATCTGCACGCAAAGCATTTGTCTTCAAAAGGCAGCCTTCCGTACCAGCAGTTCAGCCAGTCGAGTGCAGACGCAATTGGTATTTTTACCAATGACAAAAATGAAGTTTCCGGAAAAATATTTTTCGACAACAGTTCGCAATACCAGTACGGATTTCAGCCCGATACGCTGAAATTTGACAAAGGCGACATCCGGCGCCGTTTCACCACCTTTGGGGCAAAGGTTGGCTTGCGCAATACAACTGTTAACAGCCTCGGCATTTCTTACAATCCATCATTGTACATAGATGGGTTTACCGACAACCTGAACGCGCAGGAATCGAACCTTGTTTTGGCTGCGCCGGTGTCTAAAAGCTTCGGGGAGCAATTTGCCTTCAATATTGGCTTAACCGCCGATCTCACCGGGTACAAAGGCGATACGGTATCGAAGATCAACAACAACCTCGTGTATATTTCTCCCGCTCTGCAATACAGCAGCAACCATTTTAGAGTGGTAGCGGGTGTAACGCCGTCATGGGACAACAAAGACTTTCACATGCTGCCCAATGTGACGGCTGAAGCGAAAATCAACGAAGAAAAATTCGTGCTGATGGCGGGTTGGAAAGGGTATTATAACAAGACCAATTACAAATCGCTGGCTGCTTTCAACCCGTGGTTGCAGCAACCTTCTTTCTTGAAAAGTACGCGCTTTACCGAGCAGTTCGCCGGCTTCAAAGGATCTGCGGGCAGTCACCTTACCTACAATGCCCGTTTATCGCTCCTGCACATGTACAACCAGCCTTTGTTTCTCAATGACAGCATCACGGGAAAATCGTTTTATGTAGTGAATGAAAGCGACATGAAAAACTTCCTGTTGCATGGCGAATTGGGGTATACAGTGCAGGAACGGTTTTCGTTGTTGGCAGGCGCTACCATCAACAAGTACAGCAACCTGACAGATAATGACAAAGCATGGGGATTGTTGCCCATTGAGATCAACGGCTCGTTGCGCTGGCACGTCACAAAAGATTTGCTGTTCAAAAGCGACCTGTTCTTCTGGGATGGCGCCCGTTATCTTACCCAAAGTCGCGAATCAAAACGCCTGAATGGCGCATTTGACCTGAATGCCGGTGCAGAAATGAAAATAACCGGCAATATCAGCGCATGGCTGCAGTTTAATAATTTGTTCAACAACAAATACCAGCGATGGAGTCAGTACCCGGTATTAGGCTTCCAGGCATTGGGCGGTATCATTTATTCTTTTGGGGAATAAACAGCCGGCTGACACTGGTTGAAAGGAACAAAACAATTGCCCACATGCCTTTGCCATCGGGTGCGGGCGATCATCTATATCAGGATAAAGATGCCGGATTGACTCTTGAAGTTCGCTTGTTCCGCCATTGCCATTTTCTTTGTAGGAAGCGGGGGCAAAAAAGCCCGACATTTGTCTTTTGTTGCATTACATCATGAATACGATACTTATTACCTTACATAAATATTTAGCGCTTCACAAACGGCTGAATATCCCCGGCATCGGCAATTTTACAATTGAAGAAACGCCTGCTACCATACAATTTACCGATAAGCTGGCGCACCCACCCAAAAGCGAGGTGAAGTTTGCGCCGGTGGTTCATCCCACCAACAATCATTTTTACAGCTTCCTGTCGCGCGAGCTGAAAGTGGAAAAAGTAATTGCCATCCGCCTGTACAAAGAAGCTGTGGAAGGCATACTGGAACAATTGCAAACACTAGGATTGTACCAGTTGCCGGGAATAGGAATTTTGCGCAAAACGTTTGATGGCAGCCTGGTGTTTGCGCCCGAAGAAAACGAGGATGTTGTGTTTACTGCATTGCCCGCAGAGCGTGTCATGCGCAAAGATGCGCTGCATACCGTACTGGTCGGTGAAATCGAACACCGGAAAGCACATACCATCCCGGTTCAGCCCGAAGACGACTACATTGAACGGGAGAAAGCAAAAGACCTGTGGTGGATCTATGTGCTCATTCTCACGGTGATCGCGATACTGATCATTGTCTATTACTACGCTACACACCCGGCGCAGTAATCCATTTCCAAATGGCTCAATTTGCCGGCATTTTTATACAGGGAATCAACCGTTCCATTTCGGAGTAGGGCATTGCATTCGCCGGGTCTGTATTCTTTTAGCATTATCTGGCAGCTTTTATTACAGAATTCATTTTCAATAGAATATTTTGATACTTTAGTCCGGTCATCTGGAAAAAACTATGTTTTTCTTACTTTTTTCATTCTTAAAACTTCTTTATTCATGAGAACGATTGCCGGATTTATTTTATCTGTTTTTTGTCTTGCTGTTGTGGCTTGCAACGACGGGACAACGACAGCAGACAACACTGCTGCTACCGACTCGGCAAGCAACGGATCGACCGCCGATTTCAAACTGGGTGTTCAGATGTGGACATTCCGTTTGTTTACCCTGACCGAAGCCCTGGACAAGGTTGATAGTGCGGGCATCAAATACATCGAAGCATTTTATGGTCAAAAGCTGGGTGGAAACATGACCGGCGAATTTGGAATGGATATGTCGGCCGACAACCGACAGAAGCTGAAGGATTTGCTGAAAACCAAAGGCATCACCATGGTGGCAATGGGTGTGATTGTTCCGCAAAATGCGCAGGAGTGGGAAAAATCGTTTCAGCTGGGAAAAGACATGGGGCTTAGCTACATAACCTGCGAACCCATTAAATCGCACTGGGACCTGATAGACAGCCTGTCGGGTGTTTATGGTGTGAAAGTGGCCATCCACGATCATCCGAAACCCAACATGTACTGGAGCCCCGATTCTGTATTGGCAGCCGTAAATGGTCATCAAAACATTGGTGCCTGCGCCGATATCGGGCACTGGGCACGCAATGGTCTTGACCCGGTAGAAAGCTTGAAAAAACTGGAAGGACACATCATCGGTGCACATTTGAAAGACATTGTGAAATTTAATGATACACAGGCTGCCGATACCGTTGTGAGCAAAGGCGTCATTGACGTACCGGCTGTATTGGCTGAACTGAAACGTCAAAGCTTCAATGGCATGCTTTCGATCGAGCACGAATCGAACTGGGAGCATAACCTGCCCGATGTGATTGAGATCAAACAATATTACGATGCACAGCTTTCTAAATTGAAATAAACAACGTCTTTTCCGGCAGGTGTCGGTTGGTCAACACAAAAGCACCGCTTCTCTACAATGAGAAGCGGTGCTTTTTTTGTATCGTGCAGAATACATTTTTGCCTGTCGGTTGGCTGTAAGAAAACTGTTTTTTAACATCAAAAAACATTCAGCATGCATTCTGATATGATGCTTCTATATGAAGAACGCGAGGTGAAGAATGATTCTGTATGTTTTCGAATAAAAAATCCCCGGTAGAAAGCTACCGGGGAAGTACAACTAAAAACACGATTATAAAAGAAAATGCTAATCGGGCTTTTTGCCGTCTAAAAAAGTATTCAACGTAGAAATCTGTGAATCGTTGCTGCCGTCTTTGTTAACGGTGATTTTGCTGTAATAATTTTCAGCACCCGAATTGATGTTGTTGCCATAGAGTTCCATGTTGCGCCGTACATAAGCGGGCACACTATCAAATTCTGTGTTCACATCTGTATTGTTCATGTTGTAGGATAAGTTGCGCAGCTTATTCATGCGTTCCTGTGCGCGGGTTCTTTTTTCCATTTCTTCATTGGTATCGGCGCCATAACCGCTTTGTGCCTGTGGTTGCGCTGCCGGTGAACCCGCTGTTGGTTTGATCACCAGTTCCAGGTGTATGTCTTCTTCCTGTTCTGCCAATGGTTTGGCAGTTTTGGGCTGCTGCACCGGTGGTGGCTGCGGCGCCGGGGTTTCAGCAGCCGGCTGTGGCTGTTGATGGGCGGCCGGTGGCTGTACATAAGGCTGTGTGCGGGCAGCTTCTGCGTAGATGTTTGCCGGTTTGTTTAAAAAGCTGTTGTGATGGGCATGATAAGAATGCTCCTGTGGCGCTTGCGCAGCGGGTTTTTCTTTGTATTCCATGCGCAGGTGCTCCGGCTCGTCGGTAAACGACTGCGGTTTTTGCACCGGCTGCTGCGGCTGTTGAATAAAATCAAACTGCAACACCATGTTTTCATCTTCTGCTGGTGCCATTGGTTTGGGCTGTGACGCCGTTACCGGTAGTCTTGTATCGGCTGTTGGCGTAGCAGATAACGTTGGCATCATTGGGTTCACTTCTTTTGCCTGTGGCTGCGGTTTGGGCGCTTCGCCATCCGTATGCAACGTGACGAATACCTTTTCTTCTTTCGCCGGATGTTTTTCCTGTTGCTGCGCTTTTGCAAACGGATCTTTTTGTTCGAAACCGGTAGCAATGAGCGTAATGCCAATCTTGTCTTCAAGCGAATTGTCGTAGCCCATACCCACAATTACATCAGAAAACTCGCCGGCTTGCGAACGCAGGTGGTTGTTGATGATTTCGAGTTCATCCATCGTGCATTCGTTATCCCCTTCTGCACTGTTGATGTTGATGAGAATCCACTTGGCACCGCTGATGTCGTTATCGTTGAGCAACGGTGAGTTGAGGGCTTCTTCAATGGCACGCTGTGCACGGTTTTCACCGCCTACAGACGAACTGCCGAGAATGGCGACGCCGCCGTTTTTCATAACGGTGCAAACGTCGGCAAAGTCAACGATGATGTGACCGCGGCTGTTGATGATGTCGGTGATGCATTTGGCGGCTGTTGCCAACACGTTGTCGGCTTTCCCAAATGCTTCGCGCATTTTCAGATTGCCGTATTGCATGCGCAATTTGTCGTTGCTGATGACGAGCAAGGTATCTACATAAGGTTCCAGTTGTTTGATGCCGCTTTCGGCCTGCGCAATGCGGCGCGGACCTTCGAAGGGAAACGGCGTGGTCACGATGCCCACCGTCAGGATGCCGAGGTCGCGGCAGATTTTGGCAATGATGGGTGCGCCACCGGTTCCGGTTCCGCCGCCCATGCCTGCACAGATAAATGCCATGCGTGTATTGACCTCAAGTATACGCTTGATTTCTTCGAGCGATTCTTCGGTTGCCTGTTTGCCTACTTCAGGGTTGGCACCGGCACCCAACCCCTGTGTGAGGTGTGGTCCCAACTGTATTTTGTTCGGAATTTTACTTTGTTCCAAAGCTTTTGCATCTGTATTGCAGATGATAAAGTCAACGCCTTCAATGTCTTCGCCAAACATGTAGTTTACGGCATTGCTTCCGCCGCCGCCCACTCCCAAAACTTTGATAATCGAAGATTTTTGTTTAGGAATATCAAAATGAATCATAGTGTTTTCTTTTAGTTGTATGTAGCCCTTTTAGTTGTTGTGTTGGTGATGTAAAACGATTCTTTTCCAGGTTCAGTATTTCACCATGCCAAACCCCGAAGCATATTTTTATTTCATTTCTGTATCACCTTCTTCTTTAAAAAGATCAATGATACTGTCTTTGAATTTATCCCAGAAACTGTTGAGCCCTTTTTTGCGTCTGCTCACATCCACAGCCGTTGCTGTTGCTACGGCAACGGGTTCTCTTTCGCCTGCGGGTTCTTCTTTTTTCAAAACCTGCGGAATGTCGGTGATGCGTGTAAAACTCGTGTCAAATTCTTTCTTGCGATTCTCGTAGTCGCTATATCCTTTTAGTATCAACCCGATACAGGTTGCATACATTGGTTTTTTCAGTTCGTCAATGTGGTTGGGAGACAGGTGTTCGTTGGGCAACCCGATTCTCGCATTCAATCCCGTGGTATATTCGGTTAGCTGCATCAGGTGCTTTAGTTGCGAGCCCCCGCCGGTGAGGATGATGCCACCGTTGAGCATGCGTTCGAGCCCGATCTGCTTCAGGTGATAAGTAACGAAATCAAGGATTTCGCTCATTCTTGCCTGGATAATGTTGGCCAGGTTTTTCACACTGATTTCTTTGGCCGGCATGCCTTTGATGCCCGGGATGGTGATGTAGGCATTGTCCTGTGCTTCGTTAGCAAGTGCACTGCCAAACTGTATTTTCATCGCTTCTGCCTGGCCTTTGAGGACACCGAGGCCTAAGCGGATGTCGTTGGTAATGTTTTCGCCTCCAAACGGAATGACTGCAGTATGTTTCAGAATGCCATCATAAAAAATGGCAAGGTCACTCGTACCACCGCCAATGTCCAAGATGGCTACACCGGCTTCCATGTCTATCTCACTCATTACCGATGCGGCTGATGCGAGCGGCTGCAACACGAGATCTTTGGTTTTGAGATGACTGCGTTCGATGGCCCGGTTGATGTTGCGGATGGCGTTCCTGTCGCCGGTGATGATGTGAAAATTGGCGCCTACTTTCACGCCGTTGAAACCAACAGGGTCTTTGATGTTCTGAAAATTGTCAACGTGAAAATCCTGCGGAATCACTTCAATGATCTGGTCACCTGCGGGTATGAATGTCTTGCGTTGGTTTTCGATGAGCTGGTCTATTTCTTCGCGCCGGATTTCTGTTTCACTATCCTGCCGCACGATGTCGCCCCGTGTTTGCAGGCTTTTGATGTGATGACCGGCAACGCCTACATACACTTCCTTAATTTCGAGATCGGGGTTGCTTTCATAGCAGCTCAGGAGCGCCTGCTGAATGGCCTTGATGGTCTGGTCAATGTTGAGAACCTGGCCATGTTGAACGCCATTGCTGTTGGCTCGGCCAAAACCCAAGAATTTCCAGTTTGCCCATTTCATTTTTGCGGCCGGCAATCGCAGCAATTTTGGTGGTGCCAATATCCAGGCCTACAATTATTGGCGCTTCGTTCACATTCATATATAAAAGTGTTTTAGTGTTCTCATCTATCATTCAAAACCAGGTTCCGGGTTGCCTACTCAATTCATTCCGACTATGCCGTGCAAATAACCCAATGGCTATTTGTGTATCTGACTGCGCACAACTTATATAAATATTTGTGGTTTGCTATCAAAGCCCAACATCATAAAAAATATACGTTAGCAAGGATAAAGGATTCACTTAGTAGATAGTAGTCATCCAGGACAATTCAACCCGCAAATACACAAATAATCTTTACAATAAAGTGCAGCGTGTACATCTCTGTATCACCTTTTTTTTCTTCACATTGCTGGTGTCTTATTGTTTCTGTTTGCTTTTTGGCATCACGGCTTTTGGTGTCTTTTTGCTTTTGTTACCTGGTACTGATGTATTGTTTTTTATCGTAGTATTTTGCTTTGTCTCATTGTTGCTGTTGTGCAGATTTGCAGCGATGCTTAGACCGGTTTTGGATTGCGAAAGCGTAGAGTCGGGAAGCTTTTTTTGCATCGCCACCACGGTTCTGATCAGCAGTGAGGAGTCTTTCAAAATATCCACACCGGCACGCATGGCATTCACAATGCGCAGGGACAATGCTGAATCTATCTCCGGCTTTAGCATGCCTCTTTTTGTGGCCACAACCTGCCCCGAAAATTCAACACTTACGGTTTCATATTTTTCAAATCCTGTTTTTGTCCATACCTGTTTGTAAAAAGCATACAGGCGGCTGAATTTTGAATCGAGACTATCGGCTTTCCCGATTTTCAACACCTGGTTTCCCACAACAGGAATGATGTCAAACCGGCTTTGCGGCGTAATGTTTACCTGCGATACCTGCGCATTCCAGAACGAATCCTGTTGTATAAACAAAGCGATTTTTCGAATGTCATTCAACAACAAACTATCGGGATGCGAAAGCTTTTTATTGTCTGATGTAAACGAAGTAAACACAGGTACATGAGCTGTATAATCATTACTTAACGGAAGCCGCTTTCCCGCTGCTGTCAATATAAAAAGAATGTGCCGCTGACCGTAAAGATTCTGCGCAATGGGTTCGCGTTCTTTTATGATCACCTGCAACACCTTGTTGTTGTCAAAATACAGTTCGGCATTTTTTATCCAGGCACCTCTTTTTACAATGGTTTCAAGGGTTTGTAGATTGATATTGCGGATACGTTTCCTCTTTGAGCGCCGTTTACTAACAACCGGTCTTTTATATCTTTTTCATCAACAAAAACATGTCCTTCTATTGTCCTGAATTTCAACACTGATATCTTCACATACCGATGCATTTTTTTGCTTTACCGCAGCCACCAGCAGCCCGGCTAAACCAACAGCCAAAATCCACCAGAATATAAATATGATTCGTTTTTTAAACTTCATCTTGTTCCAAGATTTCTTTTACAGGCAAAATCATCGCATCGATATCACCGGCGCCGCACATTACAAACAGCGATGGCTTTTCATCACCCAAAACCTGTAGCAAAATTTCTTTTGAAAGAATACCGTTTGTTTTTAATATTGATCTCGTGAAAAATCAACTCACTTGTAACGCCCGGTATGGCTTGTTCGCGGGCTGGGTAAAGAGGTAGCAATATCACTTCATCGGCCATACTTAATACAGTGCCAAATTCTTTGTACAAATCTTTTGTACGGCTGTATAAATGGGGCTGAAAAACAAGCGTCATTTTCTGTTCTTTATACAAACTGCGCACACCGGTTATTAAGGCCCTCAATTCTTCGGGATGATGCGCGTAATCGTCTATAAAAATGTGGTCTTTATTTTTTATGATATACTCAAATCTTCTTTTTACTCCTTTGAAATTTTCGATGCCTTTTTTTATTTTATCATCCTCAATGCCAACGTGTTTTGCAATGGTTATTGCCGCTATGCTGTTCTCAATATTGTGTAGCCCTCCCATGTGCAGAATCACATCTTTCAAGCATCCAGTTTTTTGCTTTAACTGTAAACCGGTAAGCTCCATTTTCTACCTCCAGGTTACTAGCAAAAACATCTGCTTCGTTATTGTGCAAGCTGTAGGTATAGATGTGTGCTTGCCTGCAGCTCTGCAGCTGCGGGGCAATCCATACCGGCTTATTAACAAACCCTCTTTTTTAATGCCTTTTGTAAATTGTATAAATGCATTTTCAACTTCTACGGGAGTGCCATAAATGTCAAGATGATCAGGATCCATCGCCGTATACAACGGCAACATCGGGTGTTAGTTTTAAAAACGACCGGTCGTACTCATCAGCTTCAACCACCACAACATTATTGTCGCTGCTCCAGAAGTTTGTATGGTAATTGGCGGCAATACCACCCAGGAAAGCGTTACAGCCAAATCCACTATCACGCAGGAGGTGAGCCGTCATGGTGGTAATGGTTGTTTTGCCATGCGTGCCGGCAATACAAATATTGAAGGAGTTTTGTGTGATCCACTGCAGGATATCACTGCGTTTTACAACTCGGTACCGGTTTTCCCTGTAATACATCAACTCTGTATGATTGGCTGGAATGGCAGGTGTGTACACTACCACATCAACATCTTTCGGTGCCAGTTCAACATCATCGGTCATAATGAATGTGATATGCCTGATTGCTCCAGTTCTCTCGTTAAAGGAGTTGGCGTTTTGTCGTACCCGCTTACAACGGTGCCTTTGCTTTTAAAATAGCGTGCAAGGGCGCTCATGCCTATGCCACCAATACCAATAAAATAAACAGTTGTTATGTTTACATTCTTTTGGCACCAATGGCGAAACGTGTTGACGGCTGTTCATCCATGCTACAGGTTACTTGAGAGATTTAAAAATTTCTGTTGCAATTAATTCATCAGCGTCGGTTACGGCATAGCTGGCAATATTCGATTTCAGTTCTTCCCGCCGTTTATCATCAAACAACAGGTTAATTACCGTGCTGAACAATTTGACTTGCGCTTCGTTATCTTTTATCATCATCGCTGCATTTTTATCAACAAGGTATTGTGCGTTTGCTGTTTGATGATCTTCTGCCGCATAAGGGAAACGGCACAAATACAACGGCTTTTTTTGCTGCGCAGAGTTCGGAAACCGACATAGCGCCGGAGCTTGAAATAACAACATCTGCTGCGGCGTAAGCTTTGTCCATATCGCTTAATAAAATCGTTCACCCAAACAAAGGATTTTCCTTTGCCTCGTTGCAAGTAAATTTCGGCTGTGGTTTTGCCGGTTTGCCAGATCAGCTGTAGTCTTCAGCGAACCCAATTCGGAAACATGTTTGCCAATAACTTCGTTGATGCTTCTCGCACCCAAACTGCCACCAACAGCCAGTATGGTTTTTTTATTTGGATTGAGTTTAAAATACTGCAACGCATCGCCTTGTGAAATGGTGATGTTGGCAATCGTTTGCCTAATCGGGTTGCCGGTCACCACAATTTTTTCCGCCGGAAAAAACCGTTCCATGCCTGTAGTTGGCAACAAATATTTTTGTAGCTTTTTTGCCAAGAAAAATATTGCTTTTGCCCGCAAAAGAATTGCTTTCGTGTATAAAAGTTGGGATGCCTTTTGTTTTGCGCAAAACGCAATACCGGAAAACTTGAATAACCGCCTACACCAATAACCGCATCGGGTTTGAAAGCTTTGAAAATGTGACTTACCTGGAAAAAGCTTTTGACCAGCTTATATGGCAGTACGATATTTTTTAACAAATGAACTTCGGTTAAATCCTGCAATGTCAAGTCCTTTAATGTCATAACCTGCCTGCGGCACTTTTTCCATCTCCATTTTTCCCGCTGGCGCCTACAAATAAGATTTCGATGTACCGGGCTGCAAGTCTTTTCAATGGCATTGGCAATGGCAATGGCCGGAAAAATATGCCCGCCCGTGCCGCCACCGGCTATGATGAACCGACCTGCTTTTTGTGCATGTTAGTCTGCTGTTATTTTCCAATTGTAACATCTTCTTTCTTTTAGATGTTACGCAATTGCGTGCTGCTTCGTTGCTGCATCTTTCATCGCTATCCGTTTCGCCCAGCCGGCGGTTCGGTATTTTTACCTTCCAGTTGTTCAACATTTCTGGCCACGCTTAATATAATGCCGATGGCAGCGCAGGTAAATAAAAACGAGCTGCCGCCCATACTTACAGCGGCAAGGTAACACCGGTAACAGGAGTAAGGTTTACATTCACCGCCATATTGGCCATAGCCTGTATCACCATGCTGAAACTTAAGCCCAGTGCCAGGAAGGCACCAAAAGCATACGGACATCTGCCTGAAAATATGAATACACCGAAACAGGAAAACCATGTAAATAAAGATGATAAAAGCACCGCCCAGTAATCCATATTCTTCTATGATGATGGAATAAATAAAATCGTTATAAGCCTGTGGTAAAAAATTACGTTGCCGGCTTTTGCCCGGTCCCAAACCTAAAAAATACTGCCGTTGGCAATGGCAATATTTGCCTGCTGCACCTGGTATGGCATCTGGTCGTCTTTGCGCATAAATAAAATCCTGCACACGGCTTACCCAGGTTCCAAACCTGCCCATAGAGGTTAAAGCTTTCAGAAACTTTTGATTTTGATAATTCTTTTACACCATTTGTTGTTTTGCCTGTGTAGGTATGAAACGGCAATGCAATGATAAGAACGATGGGAATCAGCGCAACGCCAATAACCAGTAACAAGTGTTTGATGTGCACACGACCAATAAACAATAAGATCAAAGAGGTAGCGCCGGTAAGCAACGCATTGGATAGATTGGCCGGCATGATTAACGCGCACGTTAATGCAATGGGAATAACGAGGGGCACAAAGCCTTGCTTGAAATCTTTGATAACATCCTGCTTGCGGCTCAATTGCCGGCGATAGGTACATAAACAAAGCCACTTTCGCAAAGTCGCTCGTCTGAAAGGTCATATTGATAACCGGCAACTTAATCCAGCGGCTGCCTTCATTAATTTCAGCTCCAAAAAAAATCGTATAAAACAATAAGGGTATGGAAATGAGGATACAGAATCAATGCCACCCTTGAAAATATGGTGTAGTTGATGCGATGTAAAAATAAATGACCAGTAAACCAATGGTAATAAATGAAAGTTGTTTAAACAAATACACTTCGGTGTTGCCTTTGTACATTTTGTACGCAAGCGAGCCCGTAGCACTGTATACCACCAGCACCGATGCCAGTGCCAGCATGATCACACAACTCCAGATGTATTTATCGCCTTTGGCTTTGTAACTCAGATGCCGCAAAGGTCTGCCGTAACATGTTGTGAAATCTGCCATCGAAAGAGAACTTTATAACGCTTTCACGGCTTCTTTAAACTGTGTGCCCCGGTCTTCATAATTTTTAAACAAATCGAAACTGGCACAAGCCGGGCTCAGCAAAACTACATCGCCTTTGTCGGCTAGCAGCAAACGATTTCTGCACGGCTTCGATGGCAGAAGCTGTATCTACCACCGGAACAATGTTTATCGAATGCCGCGTGAATTTTTCTGTTGTCAACGCCCAGGCAAATAATGGTTTTGACTTTCTCCCGCACAAGGTCTTCAATGGTCGAATAATCATTGCCTTTGTCGGTTCCGCCCAGGATCAAAACCACGGGTTTGGCTCATGCTTTCCAACGCAAACCAGGTACTGTTTACATTGGTTGCTTTACTGTCGTTAATAAACTCAACACCACGTACTGATAGCTACAGGCTCCATCCGGTGTTCCAGGGTTTCAAAACTTTCTACGGCTTCCCGGATTTTTTCTTTCCGGATGTCCATGGTAAGCGCTGCAATGCCTGCTGCCATTGTGTTTGATTGATTGTGTTTTCCCTTTAGCGGCAAAATCGTAGATGTTCATGCTTACTCTTTCTTCGTTCACTTTCAGCATGATTTGGTCGCCTTTGAAAAGCGCCTTTTTTTGGTTCTTGTTTCATAGAAAATGGCAATGATTTACTGGTTAATAAAATACTGTTTAGTTTTTTCATAATGATTTCATCATCCATGTTATAGATGAAATAATCATCGTCGGTTTGTTTATTTATAATCCTGAATTTGCTGTTGATATAATTATCAAAATTGTAATTGTAGCGGTCCAAATGATCTTCTGTAATGTTGAGCAAGATGGCAATATGCGCTTTGAAATCTACGATATCATCCAGCTGAAACGAGCTGATTTCAGCAATGTACAGTGGCTTAGGATCTTCCGCCACCTGCTTTGCAAACGAGTACCCGATATTGCCAACAATGGCACAATCCAAGCCCGCCGTTTTGCAGATGTGGTACAGCATGGAAGTAGTGGTGCTTTTGCCATTGCTGCCTGTAATTGCGACAATTTTACTTTCGCCCGTAAACCGGAAGGCAAGTTCTATTTCACTGATAACCGGTATTCCCCTGCTGCGGATCTTTTTTACCAATTCATTTTTTTCGGGTATGCCGGGGCTTTTGATAATTTCATCTGCGCTTAAAATCCGGTCTTCCGCATGCTGTCCTTCTTCAAAATCAATCCCGTTATCTTCCAGTTCTTTTTTATATTGATCTTTTATATTTCCCGGCATCACTAACAAACACATCATAGCCTTGCTGTTTGCTTAGCACAGCAGCGCCAACCCCACTTTCGCCTGCACCCAAAATCACAACCGACCAAACCATTTTATCGGTTTGTATCGCTTCTGATTCGTTGTATGTTTTGCTGTTTAGTCATTGTTGTCATTTAAAATGAACATTTGTTTCACCTGTATATCAACTGTAGTGCATCTTGTCCGTTCTGCCGTTCCTGCTGCCCAACCTCATCTGTATCCTGCTTTCGTTTATTCTTTTTTGTTTGCTTGTTTGAACGAGTTGCCATCCTTCGCTTTTCTGTTTATCTGATTTTCAGCGTTACGATGGAAAGCAATACACAAAGTATGGTTGATGATCCAGAACCGGATGGCGATCTTACTTTCGTGAAAGCCTTTCTTCTGGTAATGATGGTGAAGCGGGCTCATTAAAAAGATTCGCTTTCCTTCGCCATATTTTTTCTTTGTATATTTGAAATAACTTACCTGCAATACCACACTTAATTTTCGATGAGAGAAAACCCCGCAGAAAATAGGAATCAATAATTCTTTACGCACAATAACTGCCAGCGAGGCAATGATGCCACCCAAGCGCAAGGCTTCCCGTATCGCCCATAAACACCTGTGCCGGGAAGGCGTTGTACCACAGAAACCCAACACAAGCACCAACAAACGCACCCATGAAGATGGATAATTCAGCGAGGTTGGGGATGTACATTACATTCAGGTAATCTGCCAGAATATAGTTGCCGCTTACATACACAAACACGCCCAAACCCGCGCCAATGATAGCACTTACACCGGCTGCCAACCCATCAAGCCCATCGGTAATATTTGCGCCGTTTGACACGGCAGTAATGATAAACGTGATGATGAGTATATAGGGTATCCAGGTATAATTTTCTGCGCCGGGACCCATCCAGCTGATCAGTTTGCTGTAATTAAATTCGTGTGTTTTTACAAACGGAATGGTGGTGATCGGGGTTTTAACTCTCGCAAAACGCACCTGTTTGTCCATCGCGCATGACGCACTATTTCATTTACGGTTCTTTCGCCGGGGCGAATGCCGGTTTCTATACCATGGTCGGTAATAATTTCGCGTTCCACCACCACGTTGCTGTTGAAATACAAGCGTAACACCGATGATGATTCCCAATCCTACCTGCCCAATAATTTTTGACAATCCCGCCAGCCCGTCACTATCTTTTTTCTGGTATTTCTCTCCTTTGTCCTGTGCTTGTTGGCGGGCTCTCAGTTTGAAATAATCGTCTATAAAACCAATGAATCCAAGCCAGATGGTGCACAAAATCATGAGCCGGATATATACTTTGTTCAGGTCTGCAAAGAGCAATACGGGAATGAAAATCGACAGCAGGATGATGATGCCGCCCATGGTGGGTGTTCCTTTTTTCTGCTGCTCGCCTGCCAGCCCAAGATCGCGTACCGTTTCTCCAATCTGGTTGCGCTTCAGCAGGTTGATCAGCCGTTTGCCATACAGCGTTGCCATTAGCAGCGAAAGAATAACCGACAAAACTGCCCTGAACGTGATGAATTGAAACAAGCCCGGCACCACTCAGGTGAAATTCTTTGCTCAGCCAGTTGAATAAATAGTATAGCATCTTTTGTATATGAGTCGCAGGTCAGTGCAGTGCAGGTGTTTGCCACCCGTACCCTTGCTGCTTACTTTTTCATGAGTTCAAACATTTCCAATAGCACTGCTTTGTCGTCGAAACTGTATTTGACGCCATTGATGTCCTGGTATTTTTCGTGTCCTTTGCCGGCGATCAGAATGATGTCTTCTTTACTGGCAATGTCCACCGCCGCTTCGATTGCTTCCTTGCGGTCAATGATGGTGCGGCTTTTACGTTTGGCGGCACTGTTGAGCCCGCTGCGCATGTCATTCAATATTGCTTCGGGATCTTCACTGCGCGGGTTGTCGCTTGTCAGGATCACTTTGTCGCTCAATTCGCAGGCGACCTGCGCCATCACCGGGCGTTTGGTTTTATCGCGATCGCCACCGCAACCCACTACCGTAATCACCTGCTCGTACCCTTTGCGCAGCTTTTTAATGGTGGACAACACGTTTTCCAATGCATCGGGTGTGTGTGCATAATCAATGATGCCAATGATGTTGTTGTGGCTGATGATGTAATCAAACCTGCCTTCGGCGCCCTGCAACGAACTGAGGATGCGCAATACTTCTTCGCTGTTTTCGCCGAGGCTGATTGCCGCGCCATACACCGCCAGGAGATTGTAAGCATTGAACTCGCCGATGAGCCGGAAGTGCACTTCTGTTTCGTTCACCATCATGATCAGCCCGGTCAATGCATTCTCCAGAATTTTTCCTTTGAAGTCTGCCAGGCTTTTGAGACTGTAATAAGAGCGGTGAGCCGTTGTGTTTTGCAACATCACCGTGCCCCGTTTGTCATCGAGGTTAGAGATGGCAAAGGCGGAAGAGGGCAGGTCGTCAAAGAAACTCTTTCTTTACCCGGATGTATTCGTCAAATGTTTTGTGATAATCAAGATGGTCGTGCGTAATATTGCTGAACAGTCCGCCGGCAAATTGCAGCCCGGTGATGCGGTGCTGGTGAATGGCGTGACTGCTGCATTCCATGAAAACGTGCGTGCATCCTTCGTTCAACATCTGTTGCAGCAGCGCATTGAGGCTGATGGCATCGGGCGTGGTGTGCGTGGATGGCAATACCCGGCTGCCGATCTGGTTTTGCACGGTGCTAACGAGCCCGCAGGTGTACCCCATGGCGCTGAATAATTTGAACAACAGGGTAGCAATGGTGGTTTTGCCATTTGTGCCGGTTACGCCTACGAGTTTCAGTTTGGTGGATGGCTCACCGTAGAAGTTGTGCGCCATGTGGGCGACAGCTTCGTTGGTATTGCTCACTTTCAAATACGTGATGTTTTCCAGCATCAGCAATGGCATTTCTTCGCAAACAATTGCTGTAGCGCCGTTGTCTATCGCCTGTGTAATAAATGCATGTCCGTCGGACAATGCGCCACGGATGGCGACAAAGACTGAGCCACCGGATACCTTGCGCGAGTCTATCTGCACATCTTTGATCTCCCTGTTGGTGCTGCCGTTGATCGCCTGCAGGTGCACTTTATACAATATGTTCTGAAGATTCGCCATGTTGTCTGTTTCCATGCAACGCCGGGTGTTTTGCCGGGTTGGTTTTACCTGTTATTCAAATACTGTCCGTTGTCAATGCCAGCACTAATTCAATTCTATTTTCACCTGTTGTCCCTTGCTGATTTTTGAACCGCCGGGAACAGATTGCGCCATGACTTTGCCGGTGCCTTTTACCGATACTTTCAACCCCATGTTTTCGCAGAGATACACAGCATCTTTTAATCCCATTCCTTGCAGGGCAGGCATCAGTTTGGACGTAACCGGCAGTCCTTTTTCCACCGGCATCGTTTGTCCTTTTGACAAAGTAATCCACTCATGATCGCCGCCGGTGCCGGCCACCTTTGATATCCAATGCCTGGATCACTTTGGAAAGTTCCTGTTCAGAACCGGTATAGGAATACAGGGTGCTGTCTGTTTTGGGTGTGCCTGCATACAGAATTCCGTTGTTTTGGCGTACATACATACTGTACAACCGGTCAGAAATTTCGCGAAATACCGGTGCGGCGAGCAAACCACCAAAATGAATCAGCGCATGAGGTTTTGTTTTGATGACCACAATACAGGTAAACTGTGGATTGTTGGCAGGGAAATATCCGACAAACGATGCCTGGTACACACCATCGTCATAAGTATAATGACCATCTGCTACATGGGCAGTTCCGGTTTTCCCGGCTACTGCATAGGCGCTGTTTTGAAAAGCCAGCTTTGCCGGTACCGATGTTGGTAACTGCCTGCATGCATTGTTGAGCAGCTTTGATTACCGATGGGCTGCAAAGATTTTCGCGAAGCACCACCGGCTCATATTGTTTGATGATGCTGCCGTCTTCCTGAATGTTGTCCACGAGGTAAGGTTTCATCATCTTGCCATTGTTGGCAACCGCATTGTAGAGCGTTAATGTTTGCAGCGGGCTTACCTGAATGGCATATCCAAAACTCATGGTAACCATGGCATGAAGTCCTTCGTTGTTTTTCTTCATAAAGGGCATGCGCGGTTTGGTTTCGCCACAGAAGATCAATGCCCGTAATGGAATCCAGCCGTAACTGGTGCAGGTAATCGGCAAATTTGGAAGGCTTGGTGGCAAACGTATTCCAGGCAATTTTGCTCATGCCCACGTTGGAGCTATGCGCAAAACATTCTTCCACCGTCATGACCGGTTTGGGCATTGTTTCGGCTTCGTTCACACTGCGAACACCCACATAATCTTTGCCGGTGCTGCCAACTTCCACCGGGCTGTGAATGTTGGTTTTGCCTTCGCTTAAAACCGACAGCAGTGTAGCCAGTTTGATGGTAGAACCCGGCTCCGATGTACGCATGGCATAGTTGTAATCTTCCCAGTATTCGCCATTGGCGCGGCGACCCAGGTTTGCCATCGCTTTAATTTTGCCCGTTTTTGTTTCCATCACGATGCAGGTTCCGGTTTGCGATTCGCTTTTTTGCATCATGTTCAGCAGGGCGTTTTCGGCAATTTCCTGGATGTGAACATCAAGCGTGGTAATAACATCCTTACCGTTTTCTGGTTCTATGTCGAGTGCTTCATCCACCGGCACCGTAACACCGCCACCGATAGAGCGTACCAAACGCTTGCCTGTTGTGCCTTTCAGAACACTGTCGTAGGTTTGTTCCAGCCCAATTTTCTGTGCGTTTTGCCGGTCAAGACCAATGGTGCGGTACGCCAGCATCTGGTAAGGATTGAGGCGGATGCTTTTTACCTGCGCAATAAAACCGCTTTTGTTTCTGCCCATGCGCACCAGCGGGAATGTGCGCAGTTGCTGGTATTCGCGGAAGCTGGCTTTTCGATGCAATAAGAAATAACGTTTTTTTTCTTTGTATCCTTCGGTCAATATCCGTTTGTAGTCAGACTTGGTTTTTTCTTTCCATAAAGCAGCAAGCCGGTAACTAAGCGAGTCGAGGTTGTCGCGGAAGTTTTTTCCGCTTTTGTCGCGCAATCCTTCGGCGCCAAAATCTATGTAAATGTCAAATTGCGGAATGCTGGTGCTCAGCATCTGGCCGTCTTCGCTGTAAATGGTTCCGCGTTCTGCGTCAATTTCTTGTATTTTCTGGTGAAGGCTGTTGCCCATGCTGCGCCAGTCGTTGCCCTGTACCTGCTGAATGGTAAAGGCTTTGCTGATGATGCATACGCAGATGACTACCAATGTTATAAAACACACATATACTCTCCAGAGTATATCACGCTTTACTTCTATGGTAGATTCTTTCTTCATGCTGTTTTATTCCTGTTCTTTTTTGTTTTTTTCTATGATAAGATGTTGCGGCGGCTCGGGCGAAATTTTCAGTCCCAGCGGGGCGGCGGCGCGTACCATTTCGGCTTCGCGGCTTTTGTACATCATTTCGCTTTTCACCGTCTTGTATTCATATTGCAATTCTTTCAGTTGGGTAGCCGTTGAATTGATGTCGCGAATGGTTTTATCGGCAATATGACCGTTGGCGATGTAGAACACAGCCAGCAGAGACAGAAACAGGAAAAAGGGGATGTTCTTCACCACCCATCCGTAACTGATGATCCTGTCGCATTGATCTTTTTAATGTTGATCTTTGCTGAGCTTCAGTTTGGTTTGTTTGATTGTGGTTATAATTTTTCCGCTACCCTTAACTTTGCACTGCGGCTGCGGCTGTTTCTTTTCATTTCTGCTTCCGATGGCACAATCGGTTTTTTGGTGACGATGGAAAATGGTTTTTTCTTTTCTATGCTCACAAACGGATTGTCATCAACCGTTTCTTCAAAACTTCCTTGTTTGAAAAAAGTTTTTCACCATGCTGTCTTCAATCGAATGAAAGGTGATGATGGCGATGCGTCCGCCGGGCTTCAACACATGCACCGATTGTTGCAGCAGGTCTTTCAGCGCGCCCATTTCATCATTCACTTCTATCCGCAATGCCTGGAACACCTGCGCAAAATATTTGTTGGGAGCTCCTTTTACCACCGGCGACAGCGCCGACAGAAACGATTCGATCGTTTTGAATGCGCCGGTGTTGCGGTGTTGCTACAATGTGTTTGGCCAAAGTTTTCGAATTGGTTACTTCGCCATATTGTTCAAACAGTTTGTGCAGCTGTGTTTCGGTGATAGCTTTGCAACACATCGGCCGCGGTGGCAGGCTGGCGGGCATCCATCCGCATGTCGAGCGGACCGTTGAAACGAATGGAAAAACCGCGTTCTGCCTCGTTAAACTGGTGACTGCTCACGCCGAGGTCGGCCAAAATACCATCTACTTCGCATTGATCTTATGCAACCTGAAAAAGCGTTGCAGGTGACGGAAATTGTGTGCTACAAACAACATCCGGTCGTCGTCGCGGGGATATTCCGTTTGGCATCTTCATCCTGGTCAAAAGCGATGAGTTTTCCCTCGTTGCCCAACCGTTCCAGAATACCCTTGCTATGACCGCCGCCGCCAAAAGTGCAATCCACATACACGCCACCTGGCTCTATCTGCAATGCGTCGAGCACTTCGCTGAAGAGGACCGGTGTGTGGTAAAGATTGCTGATTGGCCTGCGCCTGCTCCGGATTGTTCATGCTTAGATCATTACATTGTAATCTGACCATCACTTTGTTGGCGTTGTCGCTGAAATTTTCACTATATGATTCAATGAGCTGTTTGTATCTCGTCGGTATCCCAGATTTCCAGTTTGTTCACTGCCGAAGCGAGTGTAATGTCTTTCTGCAAACCGGCATATTCTTTCAATGTTTGCGGCAGCAACATGCGCCCGGCCGCGTCCAATTCAATTTCGCTGGCGCTACCTAAAAAAAACCGCCGGAATTCCCTTACTTTGGGGTCAAAATCGTTTAACTGGCTCAGCTTTTCATAAATGGGTTTCCAGCTTGAAGACGGGATACAGCCACAGGCATTTTTCGGTGCCACGGCACACCACAAAAGTTGTTTTCACCTTCCGGCAATTGCTTTTTAAAGCCGCCGGGAAGCAGGAAACGACCTTTGGGGTCGAGCGTGGATTCATATTCACCGAGAAAGCCAGTCATTTGAATATTGAAATACTATTTATTGACACAAAATAACACTTTTTCCCACTTTTGATTCCCAAATCGGAAGGTTGTAATTTATCCACCTGTTGTGAACAGTGTGTAAAGTGTGCTGCCATTGCCTTTGCGGCAAGTGGCATACCAAATGAATTATCCGGGTGTGAATTGAATGTGGAAAAACTGTGCGTAGCTAACAATGAAGCCCAACAGAAATATTAATAAAAGAGTTCACTTACCACTTACCGGAAGACAAGAATTGCCAAATATCCATTGGGAAATGTGATGAAAGCAAACTGCTCATATATAAAAATGGTAACACATCGAAGGATCACATTATCAAAACATCGCTGCAATATTTGCCCGAACGATAGTTTTCTCGTTTTCAATAATACACAAAGTTGTTGAAGTGCGGCTGCTGTTTGCCAAAGCCCACCGGAACGAGCATCATTGAGATTTTTTGCCTGGAACCCGCCGACTATTTATAAGGACATTACGACTGCCATGATGCAAGCGGCGTCTGTGCAGTGGAAATGCCTGGTGGGCGGTGCAAAAAAGTGGAAGGAAGACGGTTCTTAAAAGTACAATGTTGTACAATGGTAGTGAGCTGGTGCTGACGGCGGAACGGATAGAGAAACAAAACGATGCTTTTTTAATTGAGTTTACTTGGAATGACGAAACATTGAGTTTTGCCGAAATTTTACACTTGTTTGGAAATATACCATTGCCGCCTTATTTAAACCGGGAAACTGAAGAAAATGATAAAGAACGTTACCAGACGGTATATGCGAAGTGGGATGGATCAGTAGCGGCGCCAACAGCGGGATTGCATTTTACGGAAGGTGTTTTACACAATTGGCGGAAAAAGGAATCGAAAGCGATTATGTAACACTGCATGTAGGGGCAGGAACTTTTAAACCGGTAAAAACTGAAACTGTTGCCGAACACGAAATGCATGCTGAATTTATAGAAGTTTCGGCGTGGGTTTATTAGAAAACTCATTAACAATTTACAAAAGCCGTTATTGCAGTGGGTACTACCTCTTTACGCACACTGGAGAGTTTGTATTGGATGGGCGTGAAGGTGAATCAAAATCCAAACATTCATCCCGATGAAACTTTCATTATTACAGTGGGAAGCTTACAATTGCCGCAAAATGTTCTCCTGCCGATGCGTTAGTTGCATCTTTGCATTGGTTGGATGAAAAGCATTCACCAAGACTAATTACCAAAACACAAATCATTATTGTGCCTGGTTATCGACTTCAAATAATTCCAGGGTTGATTACCAATTTTCACCAGCCGCAATCCACCTTATTATTGTTGATTGCTGCATTGGTAGGCAATGACTGGAAAACGCATTTATCAATATGCTTTGGATAACAATTTCCGCTTTCTGAGTTATGGCGATGGTAGTTTGTTGTGGAATGATGATATACAGGAGGCGTAACAAAAGAGAGGTTTATATGCAACGCCTCTCTTCTTAAACAAAACAATATTTAATTTTTGCTGTAATAGCGCATGGTATTGCTATTGTTTTCGTTAAATATCTCTTGACAATGGTCTTTATATTTCTTCTGCTGTAATCAATTGATATTTTCATAATTCTTCATTCATCAAATCGGCATCGCCCAACAGTTCATAATAAGCCAAGACTATTGGCACGGTTCATAATGGTCATGTCTTCAAAGGCAATACTGCTTTCGGTTTTATTCTTTACTTTTTGTAGTTCCGGTTCCGATAACCAGTGCTGTTTTTATTTTTTCAAGTTCAGCCTCTATGGCTTGTTCGGCTTCTTCCATTTTCCTGCCCTTCACCAGTTTTCCTTCGATAGTCAGCAAGCCTGTGTCGGTACTGCCAAAATGATAACAATCAATATTGCTGAAAATCTGTTGTTCTTTCACTAATGACTGATACAATCGCGAGGAACCGCCGCCGCCTAAAATATCTGTAATTAATTCGGTAATATAGTAGCCCTTTTCGAGCCGGCTATCCATATGCCAGGTTTTATAAAATGCATCAAAGGCACATCAGCCTGAACATCCAGGTAACGGGGCGCTGTTTGGGGCGGCTCCTGCGGAAGGTTGCGGTTGTATTTTTCGCCCGCTGGAATGGGGCAAACCATTTTTCTGCCAAGCTGTTTTACTTGTTCTGTGGTGACATTACCCGCAACCACCAGAATGGCATTGGCAGGCGTATAATGTTTAAAGAAAAAGTTTTTTACATCGTCCAGTTTGCGCATCTTCAATGTGCACCAGGTTTTTCCCAATGGTCATCCAGTGATAGGGATGTGTTGTATAAGCCAGTTCGCGCATCTTGTGCCAGACATCACCATAAGGTTTGTTGATGTAATGCTCTTTAAATTCTTCGCACACCACTTTGCGCTGTACTTCCAGACTTTTTTTCGAGAAGGCAAGACTCAGCATGCGGTCGCTTTCGAGCCAAAAAGCGGTTTCTATATTTTCAGCAGGCAGCTGGCAATAATAATTGGTAAGGTCGTTGGTGGTGTAAGCATTGTTTTCGCCACCCGCCATTTGCAACGGCTCATCATAATCTTGAATGTTGATGCTGCCGCCAAACATCAGGTGTTCAAACAAATGGGCAAATCCTGTTTTTTCCGGGTTTTCGTCGCGTGCACCCACATCATACATCACATTCACTACTGCCATGGGCGTGGTAGTATCTTCGTGAACCAAAACCCGCAATCCATTATCTAAAACAAACCGGTCATATGCAATCATAAGTGTGCAAATATAAGAGGCTGGCTTTGATGAATTGAATAAGCAGCTAACGTAGGATTTCAACGTGTTTTTGACGGCAGGAAATCGGTGTGGTAGTAGCCGATTGTCATTCGCGCGGTAACAAAATGTTATGTTTCACAATCAAAAATCGCTTTTTCATTAATTTTCAGTGTTGCAGATGTCTGACAAAGGCAAAGTCAGGGCAGTATGCAACTATTTACAGTTATAAACAAGATTTTATGATAAAGACAGGTAACCCCGTAATCAGTATTTACACGGAAATGACCCCCAACCCCGAAACAATGAAGTTTGTCGCCAACAAATTATTGTATCCGGGCAAAAGCATCGATTTTCCGGATGAAGCCAGCGCTGCACCTCCCCCTTGGCAAAAGAATTGTTTAGCTTTCCCTTTATCAAAAGTGTATTCATTGCCAGCAATTTTGTTACGCTCACCAAAACATCTGAAACCGAAGACTGGCAGGATGTGATTCCTTCCATCAAGGAATTTTTAAAAGAATACCTGGAAAATGGCGGCTTTGTGGTGAATGAAGATGAAGTTGCAAAGATGAAGCAGGAAGCAGCAACACAGTGAGTGCAGATGATGACGATGTAGTAAAACGTATCAAAGAACTGCTGGATAATTATGTAAAACCTGCGGTGGAAATGGATGGTGGCGCCATACAGTTCAAAAGTTATACAGATGGCATTGTAAACCTGATGCTGCAAGGAAGTTGCAGCGGCTGTCCCAGCAGCATGATTACCTTGAAAGCGGGTATTGAAGGCATGATGAAACGCATGATTCCCGAAGTAAAAGAAGTAGTGGCAGAAGCAGAATAAATAATTTTTGTGTGTAATATTCAGGCGTCTTACTCCGGTAAGGCGCTTTTTTTTGCTCTTTCTTTCCCTTTTCTGCCCCGGTTTTCATTGCAATCAACGTGGCATTTCTGTAACACCAATCCGTTTTTTCCACTTTCCGTAAGTTGTTTTTCCCGATCCGTTCGGTCGCAACTATGGCACCCGGCTACTTTTGCCGGCCAATAAAAAAAGCAAACCGATAACGAATCATGGGAATTTTAAGATCTGTATTTTTCAGTTTTTTCATTGTAATAAGTGTTTGTTCGCAGGCGGAAGTAAAACCCGGCAGCATAAAAGGTTCGGTAAGGCTGAACGATGGCAAGCCTGCCGCATCGGTTAGCATTGTTATCAAAGGCACTACCAAAGGTGCCATCACTGCCGACAATGGAACCTTTACAATACGCAACTTGGAAGCGGGCGTGTACGAGCTTCAGGTATCGCTGGCAGGTTATGACAACGTCACCGAGCGCGTGATGGTAAAAGACGACGAAGTATCGAACGTGGTTTTAACATTGAGCCTTTCGTCGCAGGAGCTAGCAGAAGTGATCGTGCAATCGGGTCGCAACGGGTACAAAACAGATGAGGTGTCTTCTACCTTGCGGCTCAATGAACCAATCAAAGAAATTTCTCAAAACATACAGGTCATTACCAACAAGGTGATTGCCGATCAGCAGATTACAAGTCTTAGTGATGGCATTATCCGAAACGTGAGCGGCGTTACCAAACTGGAGCACTGGGGCGATTTGTATGCAAGAATTAATATGCGGGGTGGAAGAGCTTCTTCCTTCCGAAATGGCATGAACATCATGTCTACTTGGGGACCGCTGACAGAAGACATGAGCTTTGTAGATCATGTAGAATTTGTAAAAGGTCCTGCCGGTTTTATGATGAGCAATGGCGATCCGAGTGGAATTTACAACGTTGTTACCAAGCGTCCTACCGGTCAGACAAAAGGAGAAGTGAGCTTGTTGACGGGCAGCTATGACTTTTACCGCAGTACGCTGGACCTCGACGGAAAAGTGAGCAAAGATGGCCGGCTGCTGTACCGGCTGAACCTGATGGGACAAACGAAAAATTCTTTTCGCCCCAACGAATACAACAATCGCTACAGCCTGGCTCCCGTAATCAGTTACAAAATCGACGACAATACTACATTGACAGCCGAATATGTGTTGCAACATGCAAAGATGTCGGATGTAGGCAGCTATTACCTGTTTTCCAACAAAGGATACGAAACGTTGTCACGCAGCCTTACGCTCGCGGAAGCTGGTCTTGATCCAACGGTGATCAATGATCAAAGCCTGACCATTCATTTTCAGCATACTTTCAATCCCGACTGGAAGCTCACTGCACAGGCTGCTTATTTCAACTATCAGCAGCAAGGCAGTTCGTTGTGGCCATCTGCAATAGACACTTTGTACAACACGGTGGACAATGCCGGCAACCTCATTCGCAGTGTTGGTATTTGGGATGCGGCTAACGAATCGAAATACGCACAATTGTTTGTCAACGGCGATGTGCAGACGGGCACTGTACGCCACCGCATTCTTAGTGGTTTGGATATGGGCGATAAAGAATACATGGCCGACTGGAGCCAGTCGCATCAGCTCGATTTGCCCGGTGCTTATTTCAATATCTACAACCCGCTATATGGATCGCCCGCCAACGGGTACCCGTCTTTTGACCGAAGCAAAAACCTGCGTCAGCGGGTAGGTGCTGCCCTTTACACCCAACAATACACCGGCTTGTACCTGCAGGATGAGCTGGGCTTTTTTTACAACCTGTTGCGCCTGACGATTGCAGGACGGTTTACGGATGTAAAACAGCGCAGTTACAATGTGCCATCACAGGCCAGCAAATTTACCCCCCGGCTCGGCGCCAGTGTTTCTATTGACCGGCAGACAACGGCCTACGCCTTGTTTGATCAGAGCTTTCAACCACAATCGGGGATTCGCCGGGATGGCAAATCCGTTGTTCCTGTAACCGGTAACAACATAGAAGCAGGGATCAAAAAAGATTGGTTTGGCGGAAAATGGAACACTTCTTTGTCGGCTTACCGCATCCTGCAAAACAACCAGACATTGACCGATCCTGCCAATACCAGCAATGAATATTACGTGGTTCAGTTTGGGCAAACTAAAACAACCGGGCTTGAATTTGATTTGCGCGGGCAAATTCTTCCGGGTTTGCAGCTCATTGCCAATTACGCACTCACCAATTCCCGGATTTCGAGGGCCGATACCAGCAAAGCATCGCAAAACACCATTGGCAACAAAGTGCCGGGCTATGCCAAACACACTGCCAATACCTGGCTGAGCTATACCGTGCAGAGCGGTGTTCTGAAAGGCATTGGTGTCAATGCCGGCTTTACCTTCCTTGGCGACAGAAGCACCTGGAGCTGGGGTAACGCCGGGCAACAAGGCTTGCCGGACTATGTGAAAGTTGATGGCGGGTTGACTTATACCAAAGACAAATTTTCCATTACGGCAAATGTGTTCAACCTGCTGAACGAATATCTTTATAGCGGTGCTTATTATGGGTATGGGAATGTATATTATTGGCAGGCAGAAGCCGGCCGGAATGCACGCGTAGGGATCAATTACCGGTTTTGATAGACCGGCGATCTAACAGTATGAAACAGCAGATTACATTTAAAAAAATAGTGGGCATTGTTCACCTGGGGCTGGGGCTGGCTTCAGGAATACTGGTTTGTTTTCTCGGTATTACAGGCTGCTTACTGGTGTTTGAGCAGGAAATAAAAACCATCACTGTTCCGGAGCAATTTGTGGCTGCAGAAGCCCGTGCATTTGCGGCGCCTTCCTTGCTGAAAGTTAATGCAGAAGCGCGTTTACAACACCAACGTAAAGTGGTGAGCGTGGATTATCCCGGCAGGAACAAAGCCGCCCTTGCGTATTATTACACTGCTACCGAATACTGGCTCGTGTACCTCAATCCTTACAGTGGCGAAGTGCTGCGGGCAACGAATATGAACCGAGATTTTTTTCGCATGGTCCTCAACGGGCATTATTACCTGTGGCTGCCTCCTAGCATCGGGCAACCCATTCTGGCATCAGCCACGCTGTTGTTTTTGATCATGCTCATCACCGGCATTGTATTGTGGTGGCCCAAAAATAAAGCGGCGCGCAAACAACGGTTTTCTGTCAAGTGGAACGCACGGTGGCGGCGTGTGAATTATGATTTGCACAACGTGCCCGGTTTTTATGCAATGCTGATTGCGCTTTTCCTCGCTGTGACGGGGTTGACGATGGGGTTTCAATGGTTTTCCAAAACGGTGTATTTCGTCAGTTCAGGTGGCAAAGCAATGCCACCTTTTGTGGAGGTATTTTCAGATACATCCGGCGTCAATGCTGCTGCTACGCCATTGACAGCTACCGACAAAGTGTTTTACAAAATGCTGCCCACGGTAGGCGCGGCTGAAGGCATCGGCGTAGAGTTTCCTGCCGATGAAAAAGGCGCCATCGAACTGAGTATCAACCACCATCCGGGCACATATTTTAACCGCGACAATTATTATTTTGACCAACATTCCCTGTCAGAAATCCCGGTGAAAAATGTGTATGCAGGGAAATACAATGCCGCCACAGTTGCCGATAAAATTCAACGCATGAACTACGACATCCATGTAGGCGCAATCGGCGGGTTGTTTACCAAAATACTTGCGTTCCTGGGAAGCCTCGTATCGGCAAGCCTGCCGGTTACCGGTTTTCTCATCTGGTATGGAAGAAAAAAGAAAAGCAAACGGCAAACGGCGGCTCCTGCCCGAATGGCACGGGTGTAACTGTACGATTTTTCTCAAACCGGGATGCAGAGTTGAAGACAAGTGCCTTTGCCTTGTGCCGTTTGCAAAGCAAAGGTTGCCTGCATCGTTTCAGCCCGTTTCTGCATATTTTTCACGCCGTTTCCCCGGCTCGTAGACACGGGCCGGGATGGATCGAAGCCTTTGCCATTGTCGGCAATCGTCATCACGAAGGCTTTCTTTTTCAGCTCCATGCTGATGTTGACTTCCGTTGCTTCGGAATATTTCAGGATGTTGTTGACCGCTTCTTTGAAGATGAGAAAAATGCTGCGCCTTGTTTCCATGTCAAAGCTCAGATCTTTTACCGGTTCGTCTATCCGGAAAGTATATTCAATGTCCTGCGCTTCAAGGGCGTTGCCGGCAAACTCCTTCATGCGTGCCATTACTTTTTGCATCGAATCGTTGACGGGGTTGATGCTCCAGACAATGTCGTCCATCGCCTCCATCATGCGGGATGAATTGTTGCTGATGCGCGAGATAAATTCGCGCGTTGTTTTTTCATCTGTTCCCGCTTTTTGCATCGCCATATTGCTCAGAATATTGATTGTGCTTAGCGTAGAGCCCATGTCGTCGTGGAGGTCGCGCGCCAGCCTTGTGCGCACCTTTTCTACATGCAGCAACCGCTGAACCCGCAGGTGATGCAGGTAATACAGCAAACCCGCAGACGCCATTGCCAGCAACAGGTAAAACCAGATGGACTGCCAGAACGAAGGATGGATGTAAAAATGAAGTTCGGTCAGGTGCTGGGAAAAAACGCCCTCTTCGTTTTGCGAACGCACCTGGAATGTATATTCACCCGGCGGCAACAGGTTGTACGTTGCCTGCAACTGAAGCGGGTCGGCAGCGATCCAGCCATGATTGGCGCCTTTTAATTGATAGTAATATGTCAGTTTGTTGATGCGGGTAAAATTGAGCGATGCAAAATGAATGGTGATTGAATTTTCGTTGTGCGACAATTCTATTTTGTCCAGTTTCTTCAAAGAATCTACCGGCAGTTTCTGGTCGAATATGGAAACGCCGGTAATGGTGACATCGGCAGGCGGATGGTTCGACTTGTATTGTTTGGGGTCAAACATCACGAGGTTTTGATTGCCACCAAACACAAGGCTGCCGTTCCGCAATTTCAGGCTGCTGGTAAGGGTATAGCTTTCGTTTAGCACGGTGATCAATCCATCCCACTGGGTGTACTGTTTGTACGTGTCTTTGGCGCGGTTGTACCGGTAAATGCCGGTGGTGGTGCTTGTCCAGATCTGCCCGTCGTCATCTGTTTGCAGGGTGAGTATTTTGCCGATTGGGCGACCGTCAAAACCGGTAGCTTGTGTCACTTTCCCGGTACGGATGTTTAAAAAATTGATCACATCACCGGCAATGGCGTACAGGCTGTCGTCGAGCTGCAATACCTGCCTGATGTTGTTGTCGGAAAGACTACCCGTGCCTTTGGCAGCCAGGTATTGGTGCACCGGTTGTGCATCGCGGGTGTTGATGACCAGGATGCCTTTGTTGCCACTGCTGATCCACAACAATCCCTTTTGATCAATGTATAAATGGGTAACAAAGTTGCCGGTCGAAAGCACATATTGATACGCATCGTTGCTGATGTCTTCTCCATAATTCCACCGGATGATGTCGCCGTTCTGGCAGCCAAACCATAGATTGCCCTGCAGGTCTTCTTCTACCTGCCGGATGGTAACGCCTTTGAAAATGGCGGGTGACAAATAATGGTCTTTGGACCGCCGCGGGTCATATATAAAGATGCCACCCGACTGGCAGCTCGCCCATACCTGTCCTGTTTTGCTGTGTTGCACCATGTCCCAAACACTGGCATAGGGCGTATGGGCAACAGGTCGGTTGTACAATTTGGTTTTGCTGTTTTTATAAATGCTTTGTCCAACCGTCAGGATGCCACGTTGACCCCAGGTGCCCATCCAGATTTCTGCTTCCTTGTCTTTGTTGATGTACTGAAGCACACTGGTGATTTCGGCATGCGCTTTTTCATCATCCAGAATCAGGTGAGCATTTTCGTTGGTAACGGAGAGCGTGTTGTACAACCCGTTGTCTGTTGCCACCCACAGCAGGTGTTCATTGTCTTCAAACACATCATCTACCCGGCTGTATTCGATGTTGTAGGAAGATTTGGTGTTGTCGAAAAAACTTTCAAACCCGTGACCCTGGTTCAGTACCAGGCAGCCCGCACCATACACCACTAGGTTTTTGTCGCCAAACTCTTTCAGGTTACTCAACTCATAGTATTTGTTGAACAAGCTGATTAACCCGGTGGTGTCTTTGGTATATTGGTTGGTGGCTTCGTCGAAGCAGCGGAGATGTTGTGTTACCCGGTTGGGTGTCATGTCCCAGTCCACAATCCAGTACCGGCGGCGGCTGTCAATATAAAAAGACGTAACCGGGTGGCGCAGACTTTCATCTCTTAAGAGAAACAGACCTTTGGGATTGTAAGCTGGCGTATAAATTTCATGGTTGTTTTTGTCAAAAACCATCAACCCGTTGTTGCCACCCGCCCACATCAGGTGATGGACACTGTCGTCATAAACAAACAACACGTTAAAAGAATCGGGTATGGCAAAAGGCGTGATGTCCTGCTCGAAAGCAAACGATTTTTCATTGAAGTAAAACCAGTTGACACGGGTGGCAATGAGAAAAATATTTCCTTCTGCGTCTTTCGACAAATGATAGTCGGCTGCCTTGCTCACCGCGTTTTTGTAATGAATCGGAACGGTGCGGAAATGGAACGAATAGATGTCGAAAATACCAATGGTTTCGCCCATGCGCACCCAAACATTGCCCTTCCGGTCTTCAAGAATCTGGTGAACAGCCTGCTGCTGCAGCTGGTTGTTTTCGTGGTAGCGCGGATAGATAAACGTGTAGCCGTCGTAGCGCTGCAATCCTGTTTCGGTGCCCACCCACAAAAAGCCTTCGTGATCGCGCCACACGGCATGCACCGCGTTGGAAGAAAGCCCGTCTTTGGTGGTTAAATGGTTGAAGATAAACTCCTGCGACAGGGAGGGCACAGCAAAGGCGATGCATAATAAGATTACAATGCAGGGCTTCCCAATTCTCTGTCGAAAATGATGATGCGCCATGATGACAGTTCAAATGTAAAAAATATTTGAACCGGTAGTTAGCAGGTATTATCACCGGTAAAATAAGTGGTTTGACGGTGGCAGGCGGTTGCACACAGTACCGCATGTTTATGTGATTGCAAAGGCTTGCGGGGGATGGTAGCTTTGTCTTGTCAATCATCCGCGATTCCTTGACGCTTAAACAATACAACATGAAAAAAATCTGGTTTGCTGCCTGCCTGTTCTGTTTTCC
Organism: uncultured Chitinophagaceae bacterium; assembly: GCA_963826385.1. Classification (GTDB taxonomy): domain Bacteria; phylum Bacteroidota; class Bacteroidia; order Chitinophagales; family Chitinophagaceae; genus Ilyomonas. The sequence goes on from CAWGWV010000001.1 coordinate 128,958, forward strand.
CTTTACCATGCAGGCGCAGTTGGGCGGGCTCATCAACAAAGCCAAAAATAAGTTGCAACAACGTGCCGACAGCAAGGTGGACAAGGCAATGGACAAAACGCTTGACGACGCAGAAAACGCTATGAAAGGCGATAGCGGTAAAACTACCGACGAAGCAGCCGGCACTGATGCTGCAGAGACAAGTGAAGGAAAAACAGGTAAAAAAGAAACCGTCGTTTCGTATTCAAAATTCGACTTTGTGCCCGGCGAAAAAATCCTGTATGCAGAAGATTTCGGGCAGGACAATTTGGGCGAACTGCCCCTTACCTGGAACTCAAGCGGCAAAGGTGAAGTAATGACTTTGGAAGGCAAACCCAGTAAATGGGTGCGTGGCTATCAAAACAACACACTGCTGTCTGGCAATAAGCAGGCATTTGGTGAGAATTTTACCGTAGAATTTGACCTGATGTATTACTTCGAACCGAAAGTAACCGGATATGTGCTGCCAAACCTGAATTTTGGCATCTTCAGCAGCCGCGATAAAGACAATACCGATAATGAATTTCTGAGAAGTCAAACGTTGTATAATCTGCTGACATTCCGCCTGAATACGGGCAATGCAACCATGTATGCACAAAGCTACAAAGACGGCCGGGAAACCTTTGCAAGCGATGCCGTAAAAATGCCGGGTCAGGCAGCGTTTTTCAATACCACCTTTCACTATTCGATACAGGTGCAAAAAACTCGTGCCCGGCTATGGTGTAATGAAACGAAGATTTTTGACATTCCACGCGCTGTTAACCCCGGCGACTCGCTGAATCAGTTGTTTTTCGACCTTGACGGCAGCAATTACAAAGACGACGAAATCGGCTATTATCTCACCAACATCAAAGTGGCTACGGGATTGCCAGATACGCGCCACAAACTGCTGGAAGAAGGGAAATTCAGCACCACCGGCATTTTGTTCGCTTTCCAGAGTGCCGTTATCAAACCGGAATCGTATGGCATCATCAAAGAAATTGCCACCGTACTCAAAGACAATCCTTCCCTGAACATCAAAGTGGTGGGACACACCAGCAACGATGGGGATGTGAATGCCAATGTGAAGTTGTCTGATCAACGTGCTGCTGCTGTCAAAGCGATGCTGGTCAAGGATTTCGGGATAGAAGAACCAAGGCTGCAAACAGAAGGCAAAGGACCATCGCAGCCGGTTGCGGACAACAAAACGGCTGAAGGCAAAGCGCAAAACCGGCGGGTAGAATTTATCAAACTGTAAAATTTTTTCAACCCTTTTCCCCATTCAACCCTACCTTTTTTCAACCCCCATTCAACCCTTGTGCTCAACAACCATTCACCTGGCAACCCAACCTTTTGACAACAACACAAAGGCAGCATCAGCTACATGAGCTGCCTTTTTTTTAAACTTCCTGTTCAACCTTTTTTCCTATGAAACAATTTATCACAACCCTGCTTTTTCTGATTGGGATAAATGCATTTTCCAACAGCTTGTTTCCTGCCAATGCTGACCACCGCAACTTGCCGGAAACACCGGTAACCATTGAAAAGCACAACGCTTTGGTGCGTGCTGTTTTCGTATTAGATCAATTGTTGAGCAACGATACTGCTGCCAGTGTGGTACTTGGTTATACTGCCCGCATGAGAAGTGTGAACGTTTATTATTTTCCCGGAACCAGCGGGCAAAATGCATTGATTCTCGGTGGTGTTCATGGCTCGGAACTGTCGGCTATCGAAGTAGCAAACAAAGTGGTTACACAGCTTCAATCGGGCAAAAAGCCATATTACAATACCATCGTGATTCCATGTTTGTTTCCAGACAATGCTGCGGTGGCGGAAAACAATAAACCTGAGATCGGAAGTACCAGCAATGTGGGTCGCTACACGAATGGCTTTACTGCCGATCCCAACCGCCAGATGCCTGCATTGGGAACCCCGTTTTCAGAGTCAGACGCATTAGATGTGGCCGGCAGAAACATAGAATGGGAAAACCAGTTGCTTCTGCAATTGATACAAATTTATCAGCCGGAAAGAATTGCGTCTTTGCATGCCATCCGCAACGCGTTGTGTGCCGGTGTATTTGCCGATCCGCGCACCGGATGCAGCGGCATTGCACACGGTTTTGAACCGGATAGTTTGCTGGCTATTCAGCTGGCTTCGCAAATACAACATTTTGGCGGAGCAGCACCGGGAAACCAGTTGCATTCAAAACCATCGGCAGTATATTATTGCGATCCCAAAATAGCGGGGAAAGGCGAGAAGCAGTTGCGCAATTTGCATGGCAGTCAACTGCCCGGAAACCGGGGATATGGCGTATCGCTGGGAAGCTGGGCCAGCACCGATGTCTGCGATGAAAACGACAGCCTTCAACGGAAAGCTGCCATTATGCTGACCATAGAATTTCCGGGCAACAAACGCCCGCAGGATTGTGAGGGAAAAGAGCAGCTGCAATGTTTGAAAAACACCACGGCTTATGCACGCGCCATCAGCGAGGTGTTTGTACAACACCCGTTGTAACATGATACAGGAAAAAGCGATTGACCAATTGTTTAATGCAAAAAAATCCCGCAGCAGCCAATCCTCATCTCCATTGCAAATTTTCTGCGGCTGACGGATTGCTACCTGCGGGAAAAGAAACCTCGCGGTTTATAACATACTACCCGAACGTTCTGACCATCGACGGCTGACCGCCGGGCTCGATAACGGTTTGTTTGACCAGGTTGATGACGATTTTGTCGATCGGCAACGACATCGTTTCTCCGGAAAGGTCGTTCCAGTCAATCCACCGGAACACTTCACATTCGCCATTGGGGTCGGCTACCTGTTCGGGCAGAAAATCGAACAGCTTCGTTTTGGTTTCCAGCGCAATGGGTTCTGTCGCCGGGTGTACCCAATAATAAATGCTGATGATCTGGTGCTCTTTGTTGAAGGCTGACAATTGAAAATGATCGGTGGTGTAAATGTGGTCACCGATCATAACCTCTAAACCGGTTTCTTCCATAAACTCCCGTTTCAGGCAATCGCGCGTGCCTTCGCCAAATTCGAGACCGCCGCCCGGCAGTTTTGTGAAGTATTCGCCACGAATAAATTCATCGCTCACCAATACCCTGTTGCCGCTGTCTTTCAATATGCCATACACCCGGATGTTGAATCGAAACATCTGCTATTGTTTAGACCGCTTTTACTTCTTTCAGAGCACTGGCAAACACTTCCATTTCGTCCATTCTGCCGATGCTGACCCGGCACCATTCTTTGTCGTTGAATTTCCAGAACCGCACACCAGCGCCTCGTTTCAACATTTCGTCGGTAAACTGTTTGCCTTCCATTTTGATCGGGAACATGACAAAGTTGGCATAAGAAGGAATGTAATCGTATCCTTCTTTTTTCAATACACTGTACAGGTAATTTTTGGATGCCAAGGTGTTTTCGAGCGACATTTTCATGAAGTCATTGTCCTGGTAAGCAGCAATGGCAGCTTTGGCAGACAACGTACCCAATATTTCAAGGTTGTATTTGTCAAGTGTTTTGATCATTTCGGGTTGTGCCACGATGTAGCCAATGCGCATACCCGCGAGTCCATAGATTTTGGAAAAGGTGCGTGCCACGATGATGTTGTCGCCTTTTTTAATATTGGCGATGGTAGTAGTTCCCTGCGGGTCGGGCAGGTAGTCGATGTATGCTTCGTCCACAAACACCGGAACTTTTTTAGACGTTGCCGTACAGAACGCTTTCAGTTTGTCGGCGTCCACGATGGTAGCTGTCGGGTTGTTGGGATTCACGACATATACCAGCGATGTATTGCTGTCAATTTTCTTCGTAATGCCGTCGAGATCAAATTTATAATCTGCTGTCAGCGGCACTTTTACCCATTTGCCCTGCAAAGCAACTGCTTCGGAAGGGAGTGAATCAAACGTAGGATCGCAGGTCACAATGCTGCCACCGTTTTTGCTGAAATGAATGGCGGCGGCCATCAATAGAGGAGAAGAGCCGGCACCCAGCAATATATGTTCGGGAGTGATGCCTTCGTAATCGGCAATCAGTTTTTTCAAAATTTCATTTTCCTTGAATGCATATTGATAGCAGGTAGAAATGCTGTCTGCAATCACCGTTTTCACTTTACTGGAAGGTCCAAAGGGGTTTTCATTGAAAATAAGCCTTGCCTTCATGGGTTGCGATGTGTCGGGCATGAACGTAACCGCAGCTTTGCTGTTGCCAATGACTGCCGGCGCTGCCTGCAATGATTGCCACAGCGAAGGTGCAAGGGCAGCCCCGCCGGTTAAGAGTGCACTTTTGCGTAACCAGTCGCGGCGATTGATGTTTGTTGACATAACGGGAATTTTAAGAAGAAAGATTTTTGAAATGTGTTTGAACTAGTTTTTTGATTGCTGAATTCCGCAATAAAGTAAGCGATTAATCAGGAATTGAAAAAATGATTATGAAAGAGTGCGGTTACTATTTAACGGCACCTTACCAATTTACATTGGTTGGCAACGTGGCACATTGGCAATGTCGGGAGAGGTGAGAATTATAGCTCAACAAATTGATAATTGAAAAATGTTTGTATTGCTTTCCTCATTTGGCGTTCAGGGTTTCAACTTTGAATCATCTTTATCCCACGGTTGGAAGTGTTCGTTGATCGAAATGTTGTTACAGCATGTGTTGTTTGCATCAATACCAACTGCATAAAAATCCGAACGAGTTTTTTTGCTCTACAAACACAAATTGCCAATTGAACTGATGTATGAAGTATAGCTTCCTTTTCCTCAAGATCAGTCATGTGGAAAAACAAGTCAGACTTTACTTCAGGATATTGATCGTTGCCTTGTCTTTTTGACCATTGAAATATTTCTCCAGTACTTTCTCAAACACAACATCGGCGCCGGGTACAGAAGCGAACAAGGTCATGGACGATTTCAGCTTCATGTCGTCGGGACTGCCGAAAACCGCGCCGGCATTGTTTGACGGCAGGTTGAGCAACGCAGTTGAAATTTCTATAAGACGGTTGCCAAGCACCGGGTGGCCCAGGTAAGCCGCTGCCTCGTCAAGATTTTGAATGGCATAATGCCTTGATGTTTCGCTGTAGCCAAGACCTGTTACCTGCGGAAAAATATACCACATCCAATGGCTGCGTTTCCTGCCGTTTTGGATCTCGGACAAAGCAATGCTGTAATCCCGTTTTTGAGCGTTCAGAAATCTGTCCAGGTTATATGCTTCTTTCATAGGCAATGATTGTTTCCTGTTACACAACGTGGCTATCGGGAAGGCTGCCTGCTATTGCAATGGAAGCAGCCGGATGTTTTTCCATTTTACTTTAATGCCGCCACCTTCGTGAATTTGCAATGCGATAAAACCATTTCCCTGCCCGATTTTCTCATCAGTCAATGTACACATCTCGTGCCCGTTGAGCCAGGTGGTAACGGTATCGCCATTTACTTTCAGCCGGTACGTATTCCATTCGCCCATTTTGAGGTATTGTTCGTCTCCGGGTGTTGGCTGTATCAGCCAGCCCCTGCCATACGATTCATAGATGCCGCCGGTGTGCTGCCCGGGCGGCGCCACTTCTGCCTGCCAGCCGCTGATCTTAACGCCTTCGGGAATGTGGGAACGGAAAAATACGCCGCTGTTGCCATTGGCTTCCTGTTTGAACTGAAGAGTGAGGTCAAAATTCTTATAATCCTGGTTGGTGGAGAGATAGCCATATTGTTTGTCGGGTCCGCTTTCGCAGATCAGTTCGCCATTCTTCGCATACCATTTTTCGGTGCCGTGTACCGTCCAGCCGCTGAGGTTTATACCGTTGAACAAGTTGATGGTTTTCTGTGCATTTGCCATGATGCAAACACACATCAATGAAAGAAACACGATATGCTTCATACAAGATTGTTTGAACGAATATAAGGGATGACAACCTGAAATGCAGTCATTCCTGTTAAAAGACAACTGGGGATGATGGCATGGAGCCGAAGTGGGAATAAAAAATTAACATTCAGAAATCTTTACAATTTGATTAGTCCACTTAATTGGTAGAGAATTCTTACCTTCACATTTTGAAACTGAATATCAACACTTAAAACGATTTATCAACTATGAGTTTACGGTTAGGCGATACAGCGCCCAATTTTGATGCAAAAACTTCCATTGGTGACATAAATTTTTACGAATACCTGGGTGATAGCTGGGGTGTCCTGTTTTCTCACCCTGCGGATTACACACCGGTTTGTACTACTGAACTGGGCAGAACTGCCGCGTTGAAAGACGAATTTGCCAAACGCAATGTCAAAGTACTGGCAGTGAGTGTGGATGGATTGGAAAACCATTCCGGCTGGATCAATGACATCAACGAAACCCAAAACGTTTCGGTTGAATTTCCCATCATCGCAGACGAAGACCGCAAGGTTGCCAACCTGTATGGCATGATTCATCCCAATGCATCGGAAAATTTTACTGTCCGCTCGCTGTTTGTAATCGGCCCCGATAAAAAAGTAAAACTTACCATTACTTATCCTGCTTCTACCGGCAGAAATTTCGTAGAAGTGGTGCGCGTGATTGATTCGCTGCAACTGACCGCCAACTATAGTGTTGCCACACCTGCCGACTGGAAAGCCGGTGAAGATGTGATCATTACCCCTGCCGTCAAGACAGAAGATGCCTATGAAAAATTTCCCAAGGGTGTCAAAATTGTAAAGCCATACCTGCGTTATACGCCACAGCCAAATGTGGACTAACATTTGATTTTATGCAGTATAAAAAACCTTACATTCCGTAAGGTTTTTTATAACATCTTTAGTCCACCAATTTGGTAGGTTAATCAATGAAATTGCAATGGAACATTTGAATATACTGGAAGAATATGCTGCAGAGCATACTATTGAAGAAACGCTGGACTATTTTACCCGCCTGTTTCCGGGTGCGGTGAAGTTTTCCAGCTCGCTGGGACAGGAAGATCAGGTGGTGACCGATATCATTGCCCGCAACAAGCTGGACGTTGAAATCTTCACCATTGATACTGGCCGCCTGTTTCCCGAAACGTACGAGTTGCTGGAACGTACCGGCTATCGTTATAATATCAACATCAAAACCTATTTTCCGCAGGCAGAAGCCGTGCAGGAGTTTGTTAATACACAGGGCATCAATGGTTTTTACCACGCCATCGAAAACCGGATTTCCTGCTGCGGCATCCGTAAAGTAGAACCGCTGAACCGTGCCTTGCAGGGATGTAAAATGTGGATCACCGGCATCCGTGGCGATCAGTCGGAAAACCGCAGTCACATGCCGTTGGTGGAGTGGAATGAAGCCAAACAATTGTACAAGTTCAACCCGTTGCTGCACTGGAGTTATGATGATGTACTTCGTTACATTGCCCAATTCCATGTACCATACAACAAGCTGCACGACCAGGGTTTTATCAGCATTGGCTGTGCCCCTTGCACACGTGCCATTGAGCCGGGTGAAGATCCCCGCGCCGGTCGCTGGTGGTGGGAAGCGTCTAAAAAAGAATGCGGACTGCACGTAGAATAAATGGTTCAACTTTGCTCGTTATTTGTATTCAGCCCTTTCAGGGCTGTTTTTATTTCTGCATGGTATCTATTCTGGTAAAGGCGATCACGAATGAACAGGTTCACCTTGCCTGTGTTGGATCTCTGAAAATTGATAAACATGGCGCCTGAATTTTATTAAGAAACACGCTTCGCGAGAGATAAAGATGTAAGGGGAATTTTCCTGAAGGGTGGAGATTTTTAACATGAAATCTTATCAACAAACCAGGGACTGAGCAGCTGACTGTGAACAGCCAAACGTTCTAATCAACACGAACAATCTCCGGAGGAACAGAACATAAAAAAACACACAAAGCCTGGCTCTGTGTGTTGTAAAAAATGTTTGCAAATCAACATTGATTTCCAGAGATTCAATATTCTGTTGTCATGCAATGGAAACAGTACAATATCGCTTTCCACATAATATTGATCATTTCCCCTTCAGCTTTCGCAACTGTTGCAGCAATGCGCGCAAGTCTTTCGGCAGCGGCGCTTCAAGAGTAAACGTTTCATTGTCCAATGTAAATTCCAGGATGGCAGCGTGTAATGCCAGCCGTTTGAGAATGGGTTGTTCTGCGTCTTCTTTTTTTGACAAATTGTAATGTCGTTTCAGTTTCGAGATATAGACTGGTTGCCCGTCGCCATACATCTCGTCGCAAACAATCGCGTTGCCAAGGTGCTGCATGTGCACCCGTATCTGGTGGGTGCGCCCGGTGTGGATGCGAAACTTCATCCACGAATACAATCCAAAACTTTCAAGTGTTTCATAATCGGTTACCGAGGCTTTGCCGGTGGCATGGGTGATCATCTTGCCGTTTTTGGCAAAATGCTCCATGATGGGCTCGCTGATGGTGCCGCTGCCGGGCACCGGCGTACTGTGCACCAGCCCGTGATAATATTTGGCTACATCCCGGCTTTCGAAGAGTTGTGACAGCTGCTTGTGAGCCATTTCATGTTTGGCAAAAACAATTACCCCGCTCGTTTCCTTGTCGAGCCGGTGAACGGTATAGATGGAGCCGTATTCTTTGAGCAGGAGGTCTTTCAGCGATGGTTCCGACTGTTTGCGGTCGGGGATACTGAGCATCCCGGCGGGTTTGTTGATGGCGATCCAGGCATCTGTTTGGTGCAAAATGCTTTCGTTTGCCAAGGTGGTAGCTGACATGTAGATGAAATAAATTTGAGATGAATGAAATCGTTATTTTTCTTTTTTGGTGCGTACAAACGACTGGTTCAGGTATTTGAGCAAGCCGCACTTCTTTTTCGTTCAACAACCGCCATTTCCCACGCTCCACATTTTTTTTGGTGAGGTTGGCAAACATTACGCGGTCGAGGTTTCTCACGTCGTAACCGAGGTGTTCAAAAAGGCGGCGCACAATGCGGTTCCTGCCGCTGTGAATTTCAATGCCAATCACACTTTTGTCTTTTGCATCGGCATAGCCCAGTGAATCAGCTTGTACAAATCCGTCTTCTAGCGTAACACCGTTGAGGATAGCATCAAAATCTTTTTTTACAAGCGGTTTATCAAGTTTTACTTCGTACACTTTCTTGATCTCAAATGAAGGGTGGGTTAGCTTTTGCGCAAGTTCGCCATCGTTCGTCATGAGTAGAACACCGGTCGTATTTCTGTCCAGCCTTCCCACGGGGTAAATGCGTTCTTTGGTGGCATGTGCAACAAGGTCAAACACGGTTTTCCTGCCTTCGGGATCTTTGGCGGTAGTAATATAGTCTTTGGGTTTGTTGATGAGGATATAAACAAGATTTTTCTGCAGGTGAACGGGTTTGTTTTTTACCGTTATCTTGTCGTTGGCGGTTACTTTATAGCCCGGTTCATATACGATATCGCCATTAACGGTTACATGACCCGCTTTCACAAGGTCGGCAGCTTCGCGGCGGCCGCAAATGCCGGCATGCGCCACGTATTTGTTCAGCGGCATCTGATCTTGTGCGGAAGCGAGCTTCAGCGATTTCGGTTCGTTGGTTACTTTGCGATCTTTGCTGTCGTCGCCATCGCGGCGCTGGTAGCGCGTTTGAGGCGCTTCTTTCGAAAACGAAGTTCGTTTTACCGTGTGGCGCGTCCTGTTGAAGAAGCTGCGTCGGTGCGTGGTTTGAGGATTCTTTTGTTGTTTCCAAAACCGGTGCTTTCGCCTCTTTGTAAAATTTCTTTATCGTTGTTGGAATTGTCTTTGTATGCACCCGGTTTCCTTTTGAAATAATGGTGTCGGCATGATAACCAAGATCGTCTGCCTCGCTGGAAGGTGTAAAAGTGTTTTCTTTTCTTTGGTCACCAGCCCATATTTGGCTTCGTTTTGTTTGCGTTCTGCATCGCCTTGTTGACGCAGTTCGGCTTTTACTTTTTTCTTTTCCTGGCGCAGCGCTTCTTTCTTTTTTGCGCCGCCTACTTTTGGATTGATGAATTTTTCGAAGGAACTTTTTTTCATGATGTGAACATTTGCTGTTTTTCAACAGTAGTGAATAATAACCGGGTGGATAGGGAGGATAAAAATGGGATGATCAAATGTTCATCCCATTTTTTATTTAAAATATCGAAACGGGTTGCTGAGTAAACCCATGATTGTATTTGCTTGTTGCCCTGTGACTGTTTTCGAAGTTACGATTTGGTCTCCGGATTAGCCTGAAACCGGTTGAATGCCAGCGGCATTTGTCTTGTTTGCCAATTGCCCGCAGGCAGCATCAATGTCTTTTCCCCGGCTGCGGCGCAACCGTACGTTGACGCGGTTGGCTTCAAGATATTGCATAAACGCATCCACCGTATTTTCATCAGGCTTTTGAAACGATGCTTTATCTATTGGATTGTATTCAATGAGGTTAATGAGATCGGCAGGTACCTGCCGGTAAAATTTGATCAGTTCTTCCGCATCTTTCAGCGAATCATTGAAGTTTCTGAACAGAATATATTCGAGGGTAATTTCGTTTTTGGTTTGCTGGTAAAAATAATTCAATGCTTCTACCAATGCTTTGATGTTGTTGGTTTCGTTGATGGGCATAATCTCGTTACGCTTTATATCGTTCGCGGCATGTAGCGATAAAGCGAGTTTGAACCTTACTCTGTCTTCGCCCAGTTTCCTGATCATTTTGGCAACACCCGCAGTAGAAACCGTAATGCGGCGCGCGCCCATGCCGAGACCATCTTCTGCATTGATGCGCTCGATGGCTTTTAGAAGATTGCCATAGTTGAGCAGGGGTTCGCCCATGCCCATGAATACAATGTTGGTTAGCTTTTTACCATACATTTTTTCCGACTGCTGGTTGAGCAGGACCACTTCATCGTAAATTTCATCAAACGACAGGTTGCGCTTGCGATCCATATAGCCGGTGGCGCAAAATTTACACGACAGGCTACAGCCGATTTGTGAAGACACACAGGCGGTTTTGCGTTCTTCGGTAGGGATGAGCACGCCTTCAACGTAATGACTATCGAAGGTTTTGAAACGGCTTTTCAAGGTTCCGTCGGCACTATACTGCATCGCATCCACCTGCAAGGCGGGCAGGCTAAAGTCTGTAGCCAGTTTGCTGCGTAGATCTTTGCTGAGGTTGGTCATTGCGTCAAAGCTACCTGCGCCGCTCTGCCAGATCCATTCATATACTTGTTTTGCCCTGAATTTTTTATCGCCAATGGATAGGAAATATTTTTCGAGATCAGGAAGACTCAACGTCCTGATGTTTTGCTGTGAAGACATGATGATGCAAAGATACAATATTGGAAAGGTTTTGCTTTAATTTTAACGGCTTCTTACTTTTATCCCGAAAACCTGAATAATGACAACAGATGCCCGCATTGATGCATACATAGAAAAAGCACCGCCATTTGCGCAGCCCATCCTGCGTCACATTCGCAAGCTTGTGCATGCAGCTTCGCCCCACATTACAGAAACCATCAAGTGGGGAATGCCATTTTTTGAATACAAAGGCATGATGGGCGGCATCGCAGCTTTCAAACAACATTGTGCGTTCAACCTGTTGAAAGCCAGGCTAATGAAAGATGCCGAAACATTTTTAAAAAACAATGAAGAAGGAATGGGATTGTTGGGGCGCATCACCTCGCTGCAGGATTTGCCACCTGATGATGTGCTGATTGATTATATCCGGGAAGCGATGCGGCTAAACGACGACGACAACAAGCCTGTAAAAAAAGCAGCGTCCATCAAGGAACTCATTATTCCCGAGACGGTGACTGCTGCGCTTGCCGGAATGATAGAGCAAAGGACATGTTTGACAAATTAGTTACAGCAACAAAAAGGAATACGTGGAGTGGATTGCCGAAGCCAAAACCGATGCAACACGCAACAAACGCGTGGCTACCATGTTGGAATGGCTGGAAGAAGGCAAAGACCGCAATTGGAAATACAAGAATTGCCTAATAACGACTTTTATTGTTACCGCAGTTCCCGGAGACGAAGTATAAAAAATTGCTTTGTAAACGTAGCTGCCATGTGGTGAGATTGAAATGGCACAACATGCAAAAGCCTGGGTTTAGTCTGTCATCAGTTTTGCAATTTGCATCGTTTTCCGGGTAGCTTAAAGTTTGTATTGAAAACTGCCATTGTTTGCCACGCCTGTAATCCGTTTATCCGTTATCTTCCCTTTTTCAATTATTCAACATTTTTCTCCCCATGATCAGAAGAGATTTTATCAAAAATACTTCGCTGGCTACGGCTGCTTTTGCCATCGGCACCAACAGGACAGCATTCTTTGCAGGCAACAAAGTAAGGTTGGGATATATTGGCGTTGGCGCCCGCGGCATGAGCCACATTGGTGAAGCGGTATTGCGCGATGATGTGGACATTGTGGCGGTGTGTGATACTCAGGAAAGTTCTCTCAAAAAATGCCGCGAATATTTGCAAAAAAAAGATAAAAGGAGTAACGGAATATATCGGCGGGATGGACGCCTATAAAAAGTTGTTAGACCGAAAAGATATAGATGCGGTCATCATTGCAACGCCATGGCAGTTTCATCACCCGCAGTCCATTGACGCGATGAAAGCCGGCAAATATGTGGGTTGTGAAGTAATTGCAGGATTGACGGTGGACGAACATTGGGAATTGGTGAATACTTCCGAAAAAACAGGCGTCCCTACATGACATTGGAAAATGTATGTTACCGCCGCGATGTGATGGCGGTGTTAAATATGGTGCGGCAGGGTTTGTTTGGCGAATTGATTCACCTGGAAGGCGGCTACCAGCATAACCTGCGCAATGTATTGTTCAACAATGGTGAACAGTATTTATGGCGGTGGGAGTTGAATATGGTCGCTGAAGCCATTAGTGAAGCGCAATGGCGAACACAATTTAACATAGACCGGGATGGCGATTTGTACCCAACCCACGGTGCTGGTCCGTTAATGCATTATGCCAACATCAACAGGTGGCAACCGTTTTACCAATTTGGTTTCGTTCAGTTCCAAAGCGCGCGGCTTGGCTGCTTATGTAGAAGAAGTAGCGCCGGGGCAACCCAACCGCAAAAATGAATTACAAAAATGGTGATGTAACTACAACCATGATCAACTGTGCCAATGGCGAAACGGTGTTATTATCGCACGATACGCATTTGCCCCGTCCATACTCATTGGGCTTTCGGGTGCAGGGCACCAACGGAATTTGGATGGATGTAAACAAAACCATTTACATTAACCATAAATCGAAAGAAGACGACCGCTGGGACAATGAAAAAGAGTGGCTGGATAAATACGACCATCCCTTATGGAAGAAATACGAAAAAGAAGCGGAAGGTGCCGGGCACGGCGGTATGGACTTTTTTGTTTTTAACGGGTTCATACAATCGGTTAAAGAGAAAAAACAGACCACCAATTGATGTGTATGATTCGGTGACGATGAGTGTAATCGCGCCCTTATCTACCCAATCGTTGCAGGAAGGCAACAAATCTATCCCATTCCCCGATTTTACAAGGGGCAAATGGCAAACCCGTAAAAATGTATTTGCGCTGGACGATAGTGGATTTATAATTCGGAACTATTGTAGCTACATAGTCAAAAAAAGCCTTCTCACTTTTAAATAGAAGGCTTTTGTTTGATTATTTTATTTTGATCAAAATATTTGCGATACTGCTACGGTACATTAATATACTTATGAATTTGCAGGCTTAACTGCCATTGTGGGTTGGCTTTTATATAATCGACTATCAAGGGTGTGATTTCTGCTCTTTTCGACCATTCAGGCTGCAGATATAAGCGGCAATCCTGCGAGGTTTGCGCGGCATGTTGTTCTGCCCAGGCAAAATCGTGCTTATTATAAACCACAACTTTCAGTTCATCGGCTTTTGCCAAAACTTCGGGAAGCGGCGCTTTAAATTTTTTGGGCGAAAGGCAAATCCAATCCCAATACCCGCTTAAAGGGCTTGAGCCAGATGTTTCGATATTGGTTTCAAAGCCGGCTGCCCGCAATGATCAGGTAAGCGCGTCTAAATTGTGTAGCAACGGCTCGCCACCGGTTATCACGGCAAGCCTGCCTTCTTCAGCTGATGCGCTGCTTACAATTTCATCGATGCTTTTTTGCGGATGAACCGATGCGTCCCAGCTTTCTTTTACATCACACCAAAAACATCCTACATCGCAGCCACCCAGCCGGATAAAATAAGCTGCCCGGCCCTGGTGAAAGCCTTCTCCCTGCAATGTATAAAACGCTTCCATTAGGGGAAGTGTTTGTTGTGTGAGAACCATCCCGCAAATTTACGCTGTCTTTTTAATATTCAATATCTTTCACACATCAGCCAACGAAGTATGACGCAATTGTGATGGAATTAATTCTGTGTTAATCCTTTTCGCTGCTGGTACGCCTGCAGGGTATTTTTTAATAGTCCTGCAATGGTCATCACCCAACCCCACCCGGCACCGGCGTTATATATGAGGTTTTGGGAGCTACTTCGTCAAAAGCCACATCCCTTTCAGGCGATAACCGCTTTTTGTAGTTGCATCTTCCACGCGGGTGATTCCTACATCAATTACCACAGCACCTTCCTTTACCATATCTGCTTTAACAAATTCAGCTTTGCCCAATGCCGCTACAATAATATCCGCATTGCGGCAGATTTCTTTAAATTGGTTGTATGGGAGTGACACAGGGTTACGGTGCAGTTTCCATGCGGGTTGTTACTGCTCAGTAAAATGCTCATGGGGCGACCTACAATGTTGCTTCGCCCGATTACAACCGCATTTTTACCTTTTGTTTCAATATTAAAATACTCGAGCATAAGCATAATGCCATACGGCGTGGCAGAAATAAAGGTAGGTAAGCCCTGCACCAGTTTTCCCGCACTGATGGGGTGAAAACCATCTACATCTTTTAGGGGTGAAATGGCTTCAATAATTTTTTGTTCACTGATGTGTTTAGGAAAGGTAATTGTACGAGGATGCCATCAATATCATCGTTATCATTCAATTTGTTGTATTTCGTGCAGCAGTTCGGCTTCGGATACTTCGTTTGACAGCCGGATCAGGGTGGAATCGAAACCAATTTCCGCGCAATTTTTCACTTTGCTGGCAACATAAGTTTCGCTTGCGCCGTTGTTTCCAACCAAGATAGCTGCCAGATGAGGAGGGCGTTTTCACCGCTAATTTTAATATCATCTACTTCGGTTTTCAGGATTTATTTTTAATAAGCCGATGCTATTTTACCATCTAATAATTTGCATATCATTTTAATATTTTTTTAATAACAGACTATTGATTTTGAGTCAACAAGGTAACAATTTTCAAAAATAAAGAAAACTGTAAGCAGCAAAAAACTTTAAGGGATTGTCAAAATAATATTGTTGAAGGGTATTTAACGTTTTATTGTTTATTCCCTATTTTTACTGCGTTCACTAAAAACTAATTATGCACATGAGAAAAATTCTAACACTGCTAACAGTGTTGATGCTGGGCATACTAACTGCCCATGCACAAGAAAGGTCTGTATCTGGCAAGGTTACAGACTCTACTGGAAATCCGGTGCCTTTTGCTACTGTGAAGGTAGTGGGGTCAAGATCAGGTCAGATAGCTGACAATGCAGGAAATTTTATTATCAAAGCCAAAGCGGGAGATGCCATTGAAATCTCCAGCACCGGCTACGCTACGCAGACAATTTCTGTCGGCAACAGCGACACGTACAATGTTACCATGAGACAAGGGGCATCCAACACACTCGCAGAAGTAGTGGTGACGGGCGCTTACAACACCAAAGCAACGTCAAGAAGTGTGTCGTACAATGCCCAGGTGGTTACCAGTGAAAATTTAAACGTTACCCGTCAAACCAACCTGAACTCTGCCCTTGTGGGTAAAGTTTCCGGCATCCAGTTTCGCGGTCAGTCCGCGCTGAAACTTGGCAATCCAGGTGCAGTGCAGCTGAGAGGTGCAAGCGGTTTGGGTACCGGCGAAGGCATTATCTACGTTGTAGATGGTACCATTCTTCCCAATATCAACGATATCAACCTTGATGACATTGAGAATGTGACGGTTTTGCAAGGTCCGGCAGCCGCTGCCCAATTTGGTAGCCAGGGTGCCAACGGTGCCATTGTTATCACTTTGAAAAAAGGCAGCAAAAATGCCAAAGGCATTGGCGTGGATGTCAACATTGGCGTACAGGCAGACAAAGTGTACATTTTACCCAATTACCAGAATGCCTATTCCGGTGGTAGCAGCCAGGACATGCTGAAATACACCTGGACTGAAGACCAACCGCAAGAATGGAAAGCACTCGACGGCAAATACTACCACAACTATGATGATGACGCCAGCTGGGGTCCAAGAATGGTAGGGCAGGAGTACATTCCCTGGTATGCATGGTACGGCGGCACGCAGTATTCTTACAAAACTGCCAGCCTTGTTCCGCAGTCCAGCAATGCCCGTGATTTTTATGAAACCGGTTTGACGTACAACAACTCTGTTGCGGTGAGCAAGGCAACTGACCAGTCCAGCATGCGTTTTTCTTATGGCAATATTTCGATCAACGGTGTACTTCCCAATTCTTCTTTGGGTAAAAACACCTTTAACCTGAGTGTGAGCCATAATATTAATGAACACCTGACTGTAAGTGCCAACATCAACTATGTAGCCCAGTTGCGCAAAGGTGTGATAGACGAAGACGGTTATGCCAACCAATCAGCAGGATCCTTTAACCAATGGTTTCACAGAGACCTCGATATGGGCATTGTGAGAGAGTTGAAAGACCTGACTACAGATGGCGGCATCTACGCCAGTTGGAATCACAACAACCCGACTAGCTATTCTGCCGGCAATCCGCTTGGATTTTATGGCGGCAACTACTGGTACAACTTCTTTACCTATTTCGACAAAATCAACGAAACACTGAGAACCGACCGTATCTTCGGCGATATCTCTTTGAACTACAAGATTATCAATGGGTTGAGTGTGAAAGCGACATATCGCAAACACCAGCTGACTTCGTGGAACGAACAAACCACCAGCTCCGATTTGCAGCGCAGTGCTACGCAGACAGGTGTAAAAGGTTCTTATTACACCTACGAAAGCTTCAGCAACCGCGAAGACTATGAAATGTTGGCTACTTACAGCAACAAATTTTTCGACAAGCTGCAGGTAACCGTAAACGCAGGTTCCGACTTCTTCCGGTTGTATTCGAAAGATAACGGCGCATACACCAACAACGGTCTCACCATTCCGAACTATTTCTCTATTACCAACTCTGTGGATCAGCCAACGGTGCTCAACTACCGTTCTGCACAGGCGTACAATGCCGTGTTTGGGATTGCCAACATCGGCTATAAAAACCTGGTTTTCGTAAACGCTACGCTGCGTAACGACCGGTTTTCTACATTGCCCGTTGCCAACAGGGATGTATTGTCCAAATCTTTCGGTGCTTCTTTCGTATTCAGCGACCTGCTGAAGATGCCGGCACTGTCTTTTGGTAAAATCCGTGCTTCCTGGGGTGAAATTCCACAGGCGTTGGGTGTGCCAGGTACCAATCCGTTCGGTGCCTATGTGTATCCCGGTTTTTCCTATGGTGTTGGTTCAAACCAGTTCAATGGCAACATCGTGACTTCAGTTCCAGACCGTTTGGTGGACCCGAACATCTCCGGTGCCGTGAAAACACAAAAAGAAGTTGGTATTGACCTCAAATTCCTGAAAAACAGGATTGGTCTTGCGGTTACCTATTGGGATGGTTCTCAAACCAACTTCCCGATTGACCTGACGACCAATGGTACCAGCGGTTATACCAGCTATTATACCAATGGTGGTAAAATTGCCCAGAGAGGGCTTGACCTGCAGTTCAATGCGCGTCCGTTTGTAAGCCCCAACTTCGAATGGGAGTTGAATGCTACCTGGAGCCGTCTGATCAAAAACAGCATTGTTTCTCTAGACAACGGACAGATTGATGTGCAGAGAAAAAGAGTGGAAGCTACTTCTTTCTCAGGCAACACGCCAAACGTATGGCAGATCGAAGGCATGCGCTGGGGGCAGTTGTTTGGCAATGGCATCAAACGCATCGACGGCAAACCTGTTCTGACAGATGCCGGTTTATATGTTAGCGATCCAAACACTTATTTCGGTAGTGTATTGCCAATGTACACCGGTGGTATGCAAAATACTTTCAACGTATTGAAAGATTTCGTGGTAAGAGTGAACGTTGACTACCAATATGGTGGTAAATTCTTCTCTTTGTCTAACATGTGGGGTGCCTATTCCGGCTTGACTGCGCGTACAGCTACCTATAATGACAAAGGAAACCCCATCAGGGATCCGGTCGCTGACGGTGGTGGAAAGCATGTAGTAGGTGTGGATGCCGATGGCAAAGACGTAGATTACTATGTTGACGCACAAACCTATTACCATGGTCTGTACAGTAATAAAACCATGGATGAATTCGTTTATGACCTGTCGTTTGTAAAACTCCGCGAAATTTCTATCGGTTATAACCTGCCGGTAAACAAAATGGGTGGATTGAGCAAAATTGTAAACAGGGCGGTATTTTCATTGGTTGCCAATAACCCCGTGTTGATTTACGCACAGACAAAAGACTTCGATCCTTCAGAATTAACCAACGTGGGTAGCGAAAATGGCCAGTTCCCCGGAACAAGAGGCTTTGGTTTTAACTTAAAAGTTGGTTTCTAACTTTGTCAAACAAAACAACTATGCAATTCGTAAATAAATCTTTATCCATTCTATCGGTAGCTGCCCTGTTGGCAGCTACGGGGTGTCAAAAACTTGAAAAGTTTAATGAGAACCCCAATGCTACGACCAGCGCGCCGATCAATGCGTTGATAACCAACGTTGAATCTGGTCTGGGCGGGTATGCTTACCAAACCACGCCCGGCTATTACTGCCAGTATTTTTCGCAAACACAGTACACCAGCGAATCCAACTACAGCACGCCGACTTTCGATTTTCAGTTTACTTATTCCGGTGGTCTCGAAGACATGCAGAACATCATTGACAATGCGGCCACCAACAGCAACAACATGGTGCAGGTAGCCAAAGTGATCAAGAACTACATTTTCTGGACCATCACCGACCGTTGGGGCTCGGTTCCTTATACCGAAGCGCTGAAAGGCGGTAGCGGAAACAATGCTTACGATGAACAGGAAACCATCTACAAAGGCATGTTGGCCGAACTGACCGATGCGGTGAACAGCTTCGACGCAACTTCTGCCATCTCCGGCGACGTGATGAACGACAACGACCCGGCTTTGTGGAAACGGACTGCCAATTCTTTGCGTATGTTGATGGCAATGCGTTTGTCGCAGCGCTATCCCGGTGCCGGTGAATACGCCGCTACGGAGTTTGCAGCTGCCATGAATGCTTCCGGCGGCTACATTGATGACAATGCATACAATTTCAAAATCAGCTACCCCGGAAATGGTTCTGCCTTCAAGAACCCGATCTGGAATAGCTACAATGGCCGTAAAGACAACGCCGAAAGTTTGACCATGGTAAACCTGCTGAACAGCTTAAACGACGGTCGCCTGCAGGTGTATGGCGGTGTTACTGAAGCTACCCCGGCACAGGATCCCGATAACTGGAACGTAGCATCCACACTCGGTTTTCCTTATGGTTTAGACCAGGCTTCTGCCAGTTTGTTCCAGGGCACAAACCCAACCTGGGCCAGGGTGTTGCGTGGCGATTTTCGTGAAGAAGGTGATCCTATCTATGTCATCACTGCTTCTCATACGCTGTTTGCTATCGCCGAAGCCATTGACAGAGGCTGGGTTTCGGGCGATATGACGACGACCTATACCAACGCCATCAAAGCGTCGTTTGGTCAATACGGATTAACGCCGCCTGCTAATTATTTTACACAATCCGGCGTAGCGCTCGCATCAGCCGCAGGATCTGCGTCTAATATTAAGAACATCGCCATTCAGCGTTACATTGCCACTTATCCTGACGGTCTGCAGGGTTGGAGCATCTGGAGAAGAACCGGTTATCCCGAACTGACACCTACACCAACAGCTACCAACGCAAGTGGCGAAATTCCAGTGCGTTATGTATATGGACCGAATGAATACGGTTCCAATTCCGACAATACCAACGCAGCTGCCCAAGCCATCGGTGGTGATACGCAGGACACACACGTTTGGTGGGATAAAGAATAATTCTATTTAAAACAACAATCATTATGAAGTTAATAAATTATATAACCGGATTTTTCGTCATCATCGCTGCTTTTTCGGCATGTATCAAGGATGATGCACCTGCTCTGGGTGATAAAGGTGACGTGTTCATCAAACTGCTGGAAGCACCAACCAACAATCTGTTCTTTTCTCCTTTTTCAACAGTCGATACTTTTTCGGTAGTATCTGTACGCCGGGAAGAAACCTCTATTGCCGGCACCAATACACCGCTAACAGTAACCCTGATGAACGACACCGCTGCCATTACTGCTTACAACGAAGAAAATGGTACAGCCTATGTCGCACTGCCAGATGATTTGTATACCCTTGTGGGAAGTTCGGTTACGAAAAGTGGCAACAATTACATGGTTACCATAGCTCCCGGCACTACCGGTACTGAGCTCGACATTGCATTGGATGGTTCTAAATGGGATCCTTCTATCAAATATGCAATGAGTCTGAGTGTCGTTGATTCTGCCGGAACCAAAATTCGCACTGGCTCGAACATGGTCTTTGTAACCATTGAAATCAAAAATGAATGGGATGCAGATTATGAAAGTACTGGCTACTTCTATCATCCGTCTTCGCCGCGTGAATTATCCCTGATCAAACATTTGTCTACGGTGTCTCCCAATTCTGTGGCTTGTGATTTGGGTGATCTCGGTGGAGCTGGTTATGTGGCTTTGCTGACCATTGACCCGGAAACCAACAAAGTGACCATTAGTGATTATACAACTGGTGTTGAAATCGTTGGATTGGATGAGCTTCCTTCTTCTAATCCCGGCTATACAGCTGCCTGGGACGGATCTGCTGAATGTAACAACACATACGATCCTGCAACAAAAACTTTTTATCTGCGAATGGCTTATGTAGGCGGTACCGGATGGAGAGTTTCTGAAGAGATACTGAAACGTCAATAAGTTTGTATTCAAATCTCAATAAAAAAACCGCCTCATAACTTGAGGCGGTTTTTTTATTGTTCCAAAAAACTGTTTAAGGTTTTTTTATTGCTCGTATGTCTTTGTTTGCGTAAGGATGCAACCTGCTTGTGTGGTTTCACCTGTTATCGGGTCGAACTAAAACGACAATAATACCGGGGTGTAAAAATGCACTGTCACGAATCTTATTGTATATCAAAAAGGGGAAGCAACAGCTTCTCCTTTTTGTCTAATGGCGGACTGAGAAAGGGATAACGTGATATGTTTTATACATATAGTGATTAATTCGATCTGTACTATAAATACGTTTTTTGACAGGATACGGATAATAATGTTTGAAATAGATTACAAAACATACAATAGTTGAATGTGTTTAAAGATATTATCTGTAAACTTAATTAATTGATAATGAATATAAAGCACGTATGATTCTTCGGTTACGGTAACATCAATTGATTGTAAACTTTATATTAACTTTATTGCTAACGCTTGTTGTTGACCATTTATCCTCTATTTTTGTTATCGGAACTGTAATCGGACAGTGAAGAGAGCACCGTGAATCGAAGCGTATAACCATTACACCAGAACTGGCAGGCAATGTACCGTACCATACTTTGCTTTTCTTACCAGGATCCAATCTCACCAAAAGTTCGTCGTCGAAAATTAAACTTTAATAGTCATTGCTTATGCAAACAATTTTACGCGCACGTATCTCAACGAGATCCTGGATTCAGGGTTTGTTGTCAATGGTCTTTGTTTTCAGCTCGGTAGTGGGCTGGGGGCAGAGTACCGAATAAACACATTTATCTGAATTTAATGCAATGGGTACCTTACTCTACAAACGGGATCCTCAACTATATCAGCATTTAATACTTTTCAAAATAGTGGCTGTACAAGCTTCCGAGCGATAGTGGTACAGCTGAACATGTAATTGGACCAGTACACCTTCTGATGATATTGGTGCAAGTGGTGTGCGAATGTGTTTTTAGAACGAATACTTCAGGTACATATTTTGAAATAGCATATACTAATTTCAAACAGTTGGGTATACAAATACAACTAAATCATTTGGAGCTTACAAAAGCTTACTATTCATCAAAGTATGAGTGAATTAGTGTAGAGTGACAGTACATAATGGAACTACTCTTTTATGGCTCAATTCAATATCCTTTCCAGCCCATAACCTATAGGTACAGGAACCGCTGCTTGGCGATTAATTTCAAAATCAGGATTATTGTTTCAGATACCCCTGGGCGCAAATGGAGCATCAAATCTTAGACTAAGATGGACGACAAACAGGATCAATACACAATTTAGGAATAGATGATGTTTTACGTTGCAAGGTACTTCTTCCACTTTTCCCTTCCTATCTGTTTCTCCCACTACATTAACATTTGCCAATACAAACACAGGCTCAACTACGGTGGGTCAATCTGTTTCCTTAAGTGGTTCTAATCTGACTGGCGCACCTGGCAATATTGCAATCACTGCCCCGTCAACTGATTTCCAGGTATCAACAGACAACACTTCATTTAGCAGTAGCATTACTATTCCGTATAGTTCTGCAACACTTAGCGCAACTACGTTTTATGTCAGGTTTTCACCGCAGTCTGCCGGTACAAAATCGGGCAATGTCAACATCAGTGGCGGTGGTGCTACTTCGTCAGTTACCGTATCCGGAACGGGAGTTGCGCCAGCGCCAACTAACGATTTGTGCACCAATGCTGTTGCCTTAACTACAGGCGCTGCATCTACGGGAGGCACAACCGTGGGCGCAACAGCCACATCGCCATTTAGCAATCCCGATGTTTGGTACACGGTAATGCCCGCTACAAGTGGTGTAATCACGGTGAGCAGCACACAAAGTTCACAAGATCTTGATATCTATATCTTTAGTGGCGCGTGTAACAGTTTTACAACCTCTAATGACATTGGTACAGGGGGAGCGACAACAGGTCTAACCACAGAATCAGCCACATTCAACGCAACTGCCGGTACAACTTATTACATCAGGGCAGTATATTATTCAACCACTACCAACTCAGTACCCGGTTCCTTCACCATTCAGGCAAGCGTACCGGTACCAACGCCAACAATCACATCCTTGTCTCCTTCTTCCGTATTGGCAGGTTCAGGAGCGCAAACCTTAACCATCAACGGCACCAATTTCGTTAGTGGAACAACAACAGTTACTTACAATGGTTCAGCCAAAACACCTACGTTTGTTTCTGCTACTCAAATAACCATTCCGTTGCTGGCGTCAGATGTCAGCACTATCGGAACCTACCCCGTGGTAGTAAGGAACACAGGTAACCCAACCACCGCGAGCGCTAATTTCGCCGTTACTTCACCTACACCCACCATTACTTCGCTGTCGCCCTCAAGCGTGGCAGCAGGTTCAGGAGCAACCACGCTTACCATCAATGGTACCAATTTTATAAGCGGAACAACAACGGTTACGTATAATGGCACAGCCAAAACGCCAACGTTTGTTTCGTCTACGCAAATGACAATTCCGCTGACCGCAGCAAATACACAAACGGCTGGTACGTATCCGGTAGTGGTGACCAATAGTGGCAACGGTACTACGGCAACTGCTAATTTTGTAGTTACGCAGGCTGCGCCTACCATAACCAACGCAGCAGTATCGGGTACTTACGGCACGTCGTTGACTTACCAGATCATTGCATCGAACAGCCCAACTTCGTACGCTATTACAACCGGTAGTAACTTGCCGGCAGGCTTAACACTGAATACATTAACAGGTGTAATTTCCGGTACGCCTACCGTAGTGGTGTCCAATTTGGCTGTGGGTGTTTCCGCCACCAATAATACAGGAGCAATACGTAACCGCGAACCAGTGACATAAACAACCAGATCGAGCTATCATTGCCGATTTCAGGTCGTTCGGCAAGGCATTAATGGCGGCTCAGGTAGGCTTTGGGTCGAACTGTTAAATAACAGGTCGTTTAACTGAATCGTTGCCGGGTCGTAACCAATCTGTTCGACAATAATCTTGGCAGTGTCTTTGGCACGTGGTGCTGTACTGCTGATGATTACATCGGGCAAAATAGCTTTCCCGTGCAGATAACGGCCAATTCGGGCGGCAGCCGTGATTCCATCAGAGGTTAGCTGACGGTCATGGTCGGCCATAAAAGTAGCCCTATCTTCGGCTTTGGCATGACGGACAATATACAGGGTAATCGACATATTTAGTAAAGTTGATGCAAAAATAAGACGGTATTTGGCAGCTAACTAACCAGTATAGGACAAGTTTGTACTCAAATTATCCTTTTATAGAAATGTATGCTATAACACCGAACCGAAAAGTTGATGGCCTATAGTAACGCATAAGCGTTTCAAACCTGGCGTGTCCAACTTTACAGGTGCACGAATCTATTTATGGGCGTTTCGGGCGACAATCCGTACTTTTACGCCCACAACCACTATCTGGTCGCCGTTTTCGTATGAGTTATTTACCTATTCAGCAATTATTAAAAACCGCCCAAATCGGCACCACCGTGACCGTTAAGGGCTGGGTCCGCACCAAACGCGAAAGCAAAAACGCCGTTTTCATTGCCCTTAACGATGGCTCAACAATCAATACTATTCAGGCCGTGGCCGAAGCCGGTCAACTTCCCGAAGAAACACTCGAAGCTCATTACAACCGGGGCCTGCCTGGCCGTTACGGGCCAGTTGGTCGAATCGCAGGGGGCCGGGCAGGCGGTTGAAGTCAAAATTTCGGAGGTACATCATTTACGGCTCCGCCGATCCGGACAAATATCCGCTGCAACCCAAACGGCATTCGCTGGAGTTTCTGCGCGAGATTGCCCACCTGCGCCCCCGCACCAACACCTTCAGCGCCATTCTGCGCATCCGGCACGCGCTGGCGTTTGCCGTGCATAAATATTTCAACGACAACGGTTTTTTTTACCTGAACACGCCCATCATTACGGCTTCCGATGCCGAAGGTGCGGGTGAAATGTTCCGCGTAACGACACTCGACGCCACAAAACCACCCTCACTGAAGACGGCAAGGTTGATTATAGCCAGGATTTCTTCGGCCGCGAAACCAACCTGACCGTATCGGGCCAGTTGGAAGGCGAACTGGGCGCAATGGCGCTGGGCAAAATTTATACCTTCGGACCAACATTCCGGGCCGAAAACTCCAACACTACCCGCCACCTGGCCGAGTTCTGGATGATTGAGCCCGAAATGGCGTTCTACGAACTGGAAGACAACATGAATCTGGCCGAAGATTTTGTCAAATACCGTGATCCGCTATGCGCTGCAACACTGCGCCGACGATCTGGACTTTCTGGACAAGCGCCTGAAGGAAGAAGAGAAAACCAAAACGAAAGAAGGAACAAAGCTGAACTGGGCCTGCTGCGAAAAACTGCAGTTTGTGATCAGCAACGACTTCGAGCGGCTGACCTATACGGAAGCCATCGACATTCTGATGAATTCGAAACCCCATAAGAAAAAGAAATTCCAGTACGAAGTGAGCTGGGGTGTCGATCTGCAGTCGGAGCACGAGCGCTACCTGGTGGAGAAGCATTTCAAGAAACCGGTGATCCTGACCAACTACCCCCGCGACGATCAAGGCGTTTTACATGAAGCATGGACCGACGTGATGGCGAAAACCGTTCGGGCCATGGACGTGCTGTTTCCCGGCATCGGCGAAATCATCGGCGGCTCGCAGCGTGAAGACGATTTCGAAAAACTGACAGCCCGGATGCACGAGGTAGGCATCGAGCCCGAAGCACTGTGGTGGTACCTGGAAACCCGCCGGTTCGGTACGGCACCCCACGCCGGCTTTGGCCTGGGCTTCGAGCGGCTCGTGCTGTTCGTAACGGGCATGGGCAACATCCGCGATGTGATCCCCTTCCCCCGCGCGCCCAAAAGCGCCGAATTTTGAAATATCATTGTAAGTGATAGGTAGTTGCCAGGTGATGTGAATCTACGATGCTTCTGGATATAAGTTGAATACCAGTTTACCATACACTATTCAACAATTGGAACAGTATTCAAATTCTCCGTCATCATACAACTTCCATGCTTGCTACTCTCCTCATTTTTCTCGCTCATGGCTTCCGGCTTTGTGGTCGTGGGGGTTTATACCGGAACGGAAGGTGTCGGCCTTTATTCAGGACCGGCTTGGGCCCATGGAAACGGGAAAATGGGGCTTGCTTCAGCTCTTTGCCGATTTGCTGAAACTGCTGCAAAAAGAAGACATCGTGCCCACGGCAGCCGACCGGCGGCTTTTTCTGTTCGCTCCCGCCCTCATTTTCGCGTCGGTGTTTGCGGGATTCGCCGTGTTGCCCCTCACGCCCGACTTGCAGGGATCGGGCGCGGCCGTAGGGGTTTTCTACCTGATGGCCATTGTATCGTTTGACGTAGTCGGCATTCTGATGGCGGGCTGGGGCTCCAATAACAAGTATTCGCTGTTTGGGGCCATGCGGTCGGTGGCGCAGATCATCTCCTACGAAATTCCGCTTGGGCTGACGATTCTGTGCGTGGTGATGATTGGCCAGACGCTTAATTTGCAGACGATCAGCTTCCAGCAGGGCATTTACACGCACGAAACCAACTATCTTTTCGGCCTGAAAGCCCTGGGCATCGACGTAACGGGCTGGGGTGGATTTTTGCCTGGAACATCCTGCGCAACCCGTTTCTGCTGATCGCCTACGTTATCTTTTTCATCTGTACCCTGGCCGAAAGCAACCGGGCACCCTTCGATCTGCCCGAGGGCGAATCTGAAATTGTGGGCGGGGTTCCATACCGAATATTCCGGAATGCGGTTTGCCCTGCTCTACCTGTCGGAATACGCCATGATGCTGCTGGTTTCTTTTCTGGGTGCCGTCCTGTTTCTGGGTAGCTGGAACACGCCCCTGCCCAACCTCGGCCCCGTCCGGCTGGCCGACTGGACGAGCGGGGCGCCCGGCACCGTGTGGGGCAACCTGACGGGGGCGTTTTGGCTGCTGTCCAAAGTTTTCTTTGCCGTCCTGCTGCAAATGTGGGTGCGCTGGACCCTCCCCCGCGTCCGGGTGGATCAGATGATGTATCTGTGCTGGAAAGTGCTGACCCCTATTGGCCTTGTTCTGCTGCTGCTGTCGGGCATCTGGCGACTGTTGATGGTGTAAGCTTAAAACGAAACCAGCTAGTATGGAATCCGGATGGCAACGTTTTCGGCACCGGCTGCACGAAATAATCTTCGAGGCCGACACCTGGGCTGGTCGGGCTTTCGACATTTCCCTGCTTTTCCTGATCATGCTGAGTGTACTCGCGGTTATTCTGGAGAGCATACCGTCATTGGCCCGCTCGTATGGGCAGTACTTCGATAAAATTGAATGGCTTTTTACGGGACTGTTTACCATCGAATATTTACTTCGAATTATCAGTATCCGCAAGCCACTGCGGTATATGAGCAGCTTTTTCGGACTTGTGGACCTGTTGGCTATTTTACCGAGTTACCTCGGTTTGTTTCTGTTTGGCGCGCATGAGCTGGCGGCTGTCCGGATTCTTCGGCTGCTGCGTATTTTCCGTATTCTGAAATTGGGCGAATATACCTCTGCGGCTTCTATCCTCGCCTATTCGTTGCGGGAAAGCCGCGCCAAGATTACTGTCTTCTTCGTGGCAATTTTTACCTTGGTTATTACGCTTGGTTCCATGATGTATGTAGTAGAGGGGCACTCCAACGGATTCGAAAGCATTCCTCTGAGCATCTATTGGGCAGTGATCACAATAACTACCGTTGGTTACGGCGATATTGTACCCAGTACAGCCATGGGTAATTCATCGCCACCCTGATCATGCTGCTCGGGTACGTAATCATTGCGGTGCCAACCGGAATTGTAGCGGTTAGCCTGACAGCGGCTAACAAGAAGCATGGAGATTTCAACCCAGGCGTGCCCCAATTGCGGGCGTACAGGGCCACGACCCCGATGCGGTTTACTGTAAATACTGCGGTAGTGCTCTATAAGCTACCGAACAGCGTTTCCACCTGCTTAAACCCCATTTTCTAAATTTAAAGCCCACTGTCCGGTTAACTATTATCGACGAATTGAGTTCGATTAAACATAAACAGATAATTTTTCCTTCTAATTCGTAACTTTGCGGCCTTTTACTTGTTTACATGTCAATTCTCACTCCCAATCCCACCAGCGATTTTATCTGGCAAAGGCCTGGAAATTCCCGGCATTTCGCAGGAAATTCATCCTGGGCCTCATTCTCACCTGATTTTACTGCTCACATTTCCGTATTTTTTCCAAACGATCGAACACCATTCGGGTCCCGTTCTTGAACGACTGGGTGCTCAACCAGCTACCCGCCCAGGATGTATCTCTCGTTATCTTTCTTATCAATCTGGGCCACGGCTTTATTATTGTTTATTCGCGCCCGACTCAGCCCGGCCATATTCATGATGTTTATTTATGGCTACATTATCGTCAGCCTGTCCCGGATGCTCAGCATCAACCTGGTACCGCTCGATCCACCGGTTGGGCTTATTCCCTTGATCGACCCCCTCAGTAATGCCTTTTACGGGAAGACGTATATTACCAAAGACTTGTTTTATTCAGGCCATACATCCACTATTTTCCTGATGTTCCTGTGCTTACGCCGACGGTGGGACCGCCTGTTTGCGTTGGTGGGTACGCTGATCGTAGGCAGATTATTGCTGGTGCAGCATGTGCATTATACCATTGATGTACTGGGGGCATTTGTCTTCACCTACCCCCTCTACTGGCTCGGCAAGAAGTTTGCCCTTGAGGGCTGGAATACGCTAGATACCGGGGTAAACGACGATCAGAAGGCTTCGCCCAATTGAAAATACAGCCCGTTCGAGAGACCCTTTCCCACCCCCCAGCCATAATCGACCCGGAGGTTCAGTCGTTCTTTGCGGTTGAGGGCCACCCGGAAACCTCCCCCATAGGAGTATTTAAGTCCTGGAAATTCAGGTCGCTGAACTGACTGCCCACGTTGCCGATGCCCACAAAGCCAACCGCGCCAATGCGCCAGAACAGCGGTACCCGGTATTCGGCCTGGGCCACCACCTGGTTTTTGCTGCGGTAGCGGCCGTCGTAAAAACCCCGCATGCTGTTGGAACCGCCAAAACTGGCCAGACTCCGTAAAGGGACATCGCCCGCGTTAAAAAAGCCATACGCCTGAATGGCCAGCACCTGCTGCCGATAAAGCCGGATAAATCGCCGGAAGTCGATAACATAATTGGTGTAGCGGAAATCAGAGCCAAGGACGGGCGAAAAATGATTGAAAAAGACCTGCAAGAACCCTCCTTTGTCGGGGGCAAAGGCATTGTTTCGGGAATCGTAGGTAAGACTCAGCCCAGTCCCCGAAACATGGTAGGGATAACGGCCCGGCACGGCCAGCTGGTCAAAAAGTCCGCCCGGCTGATAATCGACATCCAGCAACCGCTGGTATTCGTAAATCAGCCCCAGAAAAATGCGACTTCTGAAGTTTTCGCTGAGAATGCAGGTAAACGTAATACTGCTGAAACGTGTAGTCTTCTTCCTGATTACCGGGGGCGTCTTTGCCCAGGCCCCAGAACTTATCGGGAAAATTACTGTAGGAGAGTTGGTAATTCAGAATAATTCGTTCACCCGGAAAATAAGTCGTACCATTGATGGCGGCAATAAATTGTTTTCGCAAGGGAATATAGCGCCAGCGCCTGCGCGTTGGATGTACGGGTGAGGGTATCGGGCCGATTGAATCGAAAGGTAAACGAACCGGCTCAGGCCTACCGACCAGTCGGTTTCGATTGAACGGGCCAACAAGGGTAGAAGTAGGGTATTTCTGGTTTTTACTAGTTGATTTGGAATGGGTTGTCGGGGCAGTGGCAAACTATCTGACTGGGCTGACAAGGGTCCAAAAGACCCAGAATAACAGGCTGATTAACAGCAAAATCAACCTTTTATAAAATAAACTACACACAATAACCCGAATGACCGTTAATTAAAGTCAGCATTAATTAAATTGCTGCAAAGTAATCCTAAAATTGTAAATTTCGTAGATTTGGGCCTTTAAGAAACCGTGATAACTTGCGCCCATCCAATCGGAGCGCGGTCACCGGTTGGCACTCAAGCACGGAACCTCCGAATTGTAAACCACCGATATGAGCAAATTAAACTTGCCGCCCTTTACGCTGGGCGAAACCATTACCCCCGAACAACGCCAGTTTTTCAACAAAAATGGCGTTATCGTTTTTCGTAATTTTATTCATCCTGAAACAGTTAAATTATTCATTAGTGAGGTTGAACGAATTGAAAAAGAGTGGCTGGCCGAAGGGCGCGATAAAGTCAATGGTGTTCCCCTGAAATTCGGTCAGGATGAAGGCCGGAAACCCAATGATTCAGCGGATGTGCTTTCTGTCGCAGCACAGCAATGTGCTTCACGAATTTTTGCAGGACCCACGCCTGCAGGCCGTTATTGATCTACTCCAACCCTACGAAGGACGCATTGCTGAAATCGAAAAAGACGGCCTTATTCTGAACCACTACGTTCGTACGCCTAACAGTAAGTTCTCGCAAATGGGCTGGCATACCGACAGCCCCCGCGACATTTTCCTGGGTCAGCGCATCATGCCGATGCTCAATGTTGGTATTCACCTGAACCCAACTCCTTACGAAAACGGTGGCCTGCGCGTTATTCCGGGTACCCACAAGCAGGGTATCTTCAAAATGTTGTTCCGCAAAAAGTATTTCGTGGATAACGAGCCCGATAAACATGAAATCGGCTTCGATATAAACGCGGGCGATCTGTCGGTTCACGATGGTCGGCTTTGGCACCGGGCGCAACAGTCTCCTTTTGTTGGCGAAGCCAGCCGTCGGCGCGTAATGTACGTTCCGGTTGTAACGGGCAAATACATGCCGAAACACGAGAACAGCAAAACGCCGTTCTACCACCGGTTTATTTCGAAAGTCAACATTTAAAAGTTGTAGGGTTATAAAGTCATAGAGTCGTAAAGTTTTGTCTCTTCAAGGGGTCAGCTGCTTTACAACTCTATGACTTTATCAACCCTACAACTCTTCAACATTTTTATGGCCTACGCCCTCATCACAGGTGCCAGCAAAGGAATTGGTCTGGCCATTGCCGAGCAACTGGCTCGCCGAAAATTCGATCTGCTGTTGGTTGCCCGTTCTGAAGTCGCAATTCCAGGAAGCTGCTACCCAGTTGCCGCCAGTATGGCATTAAAACCGAGTTACTACGCAATAGACCTGGCGAAACCAGGAGCCGCCCAACGGGTTTTCGACTGGTGTCAGCCAAAAAAATATGACATTCCTATGCTGGTCAATAATGCGGGCTATGGCCTGAGCGGTCCCTTTGAGAAGCATTCACTGGCCGAGCACACCAACATGATGGCCGTTAACATGACGACTCTTGTTGAGCTGACGTATCTCTTTCTGCCCCAACTTCGCCAGCAGCCCAAAGCCTATATTCTTAAACATTGGCAGTTCAGCAGCGTATCAGGCCGTGCCAGGTTTAAGTTTATATTCGGCCTCAAAATCGTTTGTTCTTCAGTTCAGTCGGGGATTGCATCAGGAGTTAAGACGCTCGTCTGTATCCGTTACCTGTGTTTGTCCCGGCTGCTACCGATACCGACTTTGTCGACCGGGCGCAGATCGGCGAGAAAGGCCGAAAAGCGGCCGAAAAGGTAAATATGACACCCGAAGACGTAGCACAGCAAGCCGTTGAGGCAACGCTGGCCGGTAAAACGGAAGTCGTCACGGGCCTGCTCAATAAGGCCGGGAAATTGATGGCGTGGCTGCTACCCAAAGGGCTGGTTGAACAAACAGCCGGCAGCATCTACTGAATAAACAATGGCTTTGAATCTCAAAACCGTCTCTATTACCAGAGCAGTCGTTTTTTTATGCCCTCAACAACCATTTAGCTGTGTTTTATAACCATTTAACCTAAAACGTCATCGGTTCTGTTGACGTTTATTTTTGATTAAAACACCTTACCCAACTTTGATGGAACTGATTATTCAGCACTTATCAAAAACTTACGCCAGCGGTCGTAGCGCCGAACCCGTAAAAGCGTTAGACCACGGTTCATCAACGTATCCCGATGGGTATGTACGCATTACTCGGTCAAAATGGCGCTGGCAAATCGACGCTGATGCCGGACGCTGGTTACCTTGCAGGATGCTGATTCCGTACCGTTATGCTGGACTCCCTCGATGTGCTCGATCAGAAAGACGCCGTTCGGCGCGCGTCAAGGGTATCTGCCACAGGAGTTTGGTGTAACCGACAATTTGAGAGTTCATCTGCTGGACCACCTTATTGTTTTGAAGGGAATTACCAACGGTCGGAACGGAAGGAGTTGGTGGAGGCTTCTCGCACCGGGTGAATTTGTTTCAGACACCGTAAAAAAGCCGTTAGTAGTTATTCGGGAGGCATGAAGCAGCGGTTTGGCATTGCTCAGGCGCTCATTGGCAATCCCAAACTCATTATTCGTGGAACGACCCACGGCAGTACTTGACCCCGCGTGAAGCGTACCCGCTTTTATAATCTATTGTCAGAAATTGGTGAGAGACTTAATTGTGATATTGTTGTATGGAAAACATCGGACAGGACGTTATGGAACTGGCGTACAACATGGCCATCATTCATCAGGCGGGCTTGCAGCGGCATACCACGGCATCGGTAGCGGAGTTGAAAGGTAAAATCTGGGGAGAAGTCGATTACCAAAAAGTGAACTGCCAGACTATCACCAGCGCTATTCGGTCATTTCGAATAAACTCGTTGCCGGAAAGCCCCTTGTACACATCTTCAGCGAATTAATGTGATTATCTGCTTTCAGCCAGCCCAGCCTGACCTGAAGATGTTCTTCTTCTCAAC
>CAWGWV010000002.1:0-50428 GCA_963826385.1 uncultured Chitinophagaceae bacterium
AACAGTTTTTACACCGATGAATTTTCACATTCTTTATCTCAATCAATTAAAAGTCAATTACTTACCTGTATTCATCTGGTTTCACGAAAAACTATGAGGAGCATCGCTATTTATTGTTTCCTGACTATCCATTTCGTAAGTAGGATTTGGCTGTTCTTACAATGTTTGCCACCCATTATTTCATCATATAATATATATAGTCTCATATGGCTTCATCCCACAAAAAATGGCTGTGATTGAAATGAAATACGTTGCTGAATTCACCGGCGATAGCCCGGTCATTTTTGAACCGTAATTTTTCCAAACTGAGAGCCGCAATATCAGACGATAATACCTTTCTGAATTTCGGATGCAGCGTCCCTGCTATTTCGCCAGCCGGTACGCATGGATCGTACTGAAAAGATGGGGCAACAAGTGTACCGCGCGGATACATGATGCCGGGAACGCCTTTGCCCCGGCAATCCAATACTTCCGGATGATTCAAGCCAATGGTATGACCATATTCATGTGCGGCGGTCGTGGATCCGGTATGTAGATTGTCAAGTTTGAAATAGCCACTGTTGCAGCCCAAGCCATCCACAAATGAAATATTGCCATGGGCAAATTCTTCTATCCGGAAGTAGTTATTTGCAGGATTGGTGTTTCCATTGACCTCAGCCATTAGAAGCAATGGTTGCCATGCTGCAGTGATCCTGAACCGCACCGCATACATATCGCCATTGATGAGTACAGCAGCCTGCGGTTCGTTCCACATCTGCTCAATTTCTTCGCGGATGTATTGGGTTATCTCATCTCCGGAAGCATTACCATAGGTAATGATGTGCGAACGAATTTCGATACTGCGATTGACTGTAACGATCTCTACCTCTCCCATCTGTACAAGTTTTGCAAGTGAATTCGATAGATATTGATCCCAACCGGACTTTTCTAAAGTAAAAAAGCGAACGATTACAAATCGCTACAATAGAAACGAGTGCAAAAACAAACAAGGCTCACCTGAAAGATGAACCTTGTTTACTTATTTACAACCGCTTGACAATAATGCGCTTTTGATGAAAAAGCAGTACTGTTCTCTTGTCTTATGGCTGCGATACGATGGAAGCCTGATCAATGTTTGACACACTCGCCAACATAGGGGTGTATAAATCCGGCCATTCAAATTTGGCATTTAATATCTTAGACTGTCGTGTATAAGAAGCATCCGGACTGTAAATATAAAAGCAGGATCCACCTTTGATTTTGTCAATGATCTGCTTGCTTTCTGCACTTGCTACAGCAGGACAACCCCAGCTACGTCCCATCATCATGCCTTTTTGCGCCCTGTCGGCACACACATAGTTGCTGCCATGCATAACAACTGCACGGGTCCGTACATTGTCATTGATGTTGGGCTCCATGCCATCAAAGCGGAGACTATATCCATTGTGCCCCACGTAGGTTTCACCAGTTAACAGGAATCCCAAAGAACTTTTGTTGGAACTGTTCAGGTTCGAAAAGCTGGTGGCCGATCGTTGAACCCGAATTGTGCCCGTGCGCCACAAAGGAATGATAGACAAGGCTGTTGTTGTTCAGGTCAATCACATACAACCGTTTCTGATTGCTCGGTTGCGAATAATCACAAATGGTCAGTAGGTTTTTGACTTTGATTTTGTGCTGGCTCAGCAGGAATTGATATCCTTTGTAAGCGTTGAAAAATGCCTGTTTGCTTAACCCGGCTTCCGATAGTCCGATTTTGTTATACAAAGAATCAGACAGTTGAATGGCAGCCGGCGAAGCCGAATTTCCCGAAATAAGATCCGGAAGCTTTTTCCCGTCTTTTGGATCGTTGTTAACTGCGTTTTTTGTCGTGAAAGCACAAAGTAAAATGAAACTGAAAATGGCAATTCTTCGCATTAATCTTTTAAATTTTATCGTAAAGCAATGTGCTAATAATGCTTTTTACGATTGAATTATTGTAGAGCATACGAAGTTAAACAGATTAATTTTATATGAAAAACGAATGTATGATGATTAACGTTTGCTTGACTTTATACCAAATTCATTGATGTAAATGCGCACCAGCAGGATAAACAACGATATAAGGATGGGACCGAAAATGATACCAATGAATCCAAACAGGTTGATGCCCAGGATGACGCCCAGGATGGTAATCAGCGGGTGTACATCGCCCAATTTCCGCTGCAGTGCAAAACGGGCCACATTGTCTGTAATGCCTACAATCAATAGTCCGTAACCCAATATTACAAACCCCTTCCACGAGGGTCCCTGCGCAATGAGCAAAACACTCAATGGCACGTACCCCACAGCAGCACCCACCACCGGCAGCATGGCACCAAACGCAGTGACGGCAAACCAGAACAGCGGGTCGGGGACGCCAAAGATCAGGTAGCCAATTAAAGCGACGATGCCCTGCAAAAGTGCAATCAGTGGAACACCAATGGCATTGTTGAGCACCAGCCCATGCAGTTCTGTTCCCAGCCAGATGACATTTTCATCACGAAGCGGGATTGATTTTACCAGCCACGATTCCATTTCCTTGCACTGCGCCAGCATGAAATACAGGATAAAATACATCATCAGCAAAGCGGTGAGCGTATTGAAAGTAGCGCCCAATACATTTGGTACCGCCGTGGCAACGACGCTGCTTGCTTTGTTCACATTTTCTTCTGACAGGATTTCAATGTTGTATTTTGATTGAATCTCATCAGCAAACCGGTGAAGTACTTTCAGCAATTCGTTGGATCGCTGAATAACTTCAAGGATTCTTCCGCCAATCATGTTGATGAAAAAAAATACAGGTAGCAATACCACGACAACCGATAACAAAATCAGCAGCGTGGCCGCCAATCCTTTTTTCATCTTGCGTTTCGTCACCAGGTTAAGGTTCCATTTGCGCAGGATCACATAAAAGGTAACGGCACCCAAAAAAGCAGGTAAGAAAATGATGAGGTGGCTAAACAGGAGGTAGCCAAGAGCAATCAACAAAATAAAAAACGAAATCTGCCTGAGGTAAATTGAAGAAACCGGTTCCAATTTGTCTTGGTTCATAACGAACGGATGTTAATTCCTTTGAATTGATAAAGAAGAGCGCTCTAACACTTTCAAAAAGAGTGCCTTATTGCTGCCCGTTTCCCCCGATCCAGCCGGTCACCGCAGCAATCAACCCAATGGTTTGCCCGCCAACATTCAATATTCCTATATTTGTTGCCCATAATCCACCGGAAATGAGCGAAGAAAAATCATTGAATTTTATAGAAGAAATCATAGAAGAAGACTTAAAGAATGGTAAATACAAAACGATTCTTACCCGGTTTCCGCCAGAACCAAACGGGTATCTTCACATTGGGCATGCCAAAAGCATCTGCCTCAATTTTGGACTGGCAAAAAAATATGGTGGCGCCACCAACATGCGCTTTGATGACACCAACCCCACCACCGAAGAAACGGAATATGTGGACAGCATCAAAGCCGATGTAAAATGGCTGGGCTTCGATTGGGCAAACGAGTTGTATGCCTCCGACTATTTTGAACACCTGTACGGCTTCGCGGTAGATCTTATCAACAAGGGACTCGCTTACGTGGACGATAGTTCCAGCGAAGCAATTGCAGCCGGCAAAGGAACGCCCACGCAACCCGGCACTGAAAGCCTATACCGCAACCGCAGCATTGAAGAAAACCTGGA
Organism: uncultured Chitinophagaceae bacterium; assembly: GCA_963826385.1. Taxonomy (GTDB): domain Bacteria; phylum Bacteroidota; class Bacteroidia; order Chitinophagales; family Chitinophagaceae; genus Ilyomonas. The sequence continues at coordinate 3,683 of CAWGWV010000002.1, forward strand.
ACTGTTTGCCGATATGCGCGCCGGCAAATACAAAGACGGCGAAAAAGTATTGCGTGCCAAAATCGATATGGCTTCTCCCAACATGCTCCTGCGCGACCCCATCATGTACCGCATCAAGCATGCGCATCACCACCGCACCGGCGACACCTGGTGCATCTACCCGATGTATGACTTTGCGCATGGACAAAGCGACAGCATCGAACACATTACGCATTCCATCTGTACGCTGGAGTTTATCCCGCACCGCCCGTTGTACGACTGGTTTATCGAAAAACTGGAAATTTTTCCTTCTCATCAATACGAGTTTGCACGCTTGAATGTCACCTATACCGTCATGAGCAAACGCAAGCTGCTGCAACTGGTCAATGAAAAAATCGTGGAGAGTTGGGACGATCCGCGCATGCCTACCATCAGCGCCATGCGCCGGCGTGGTTTCACACCCGAAAGCATCCGTGATTTCTGCGACAAAATCGGCATTGCCAAACGCGAAAACCTCATTGACTATGGCTTGCTGGAGTTTTGTGTGCGCGAGCACCTGAACAAAATTGCCCAGCGCCGGATGGTGGTTTTCGATCCGCTGAAAGTGGTGATTACCAACTATCCGAAAGGCGAGGTAGAACTGATGCAGAGCGAAAACAATCCCGAAGAAGAAACCGTCACCTACCGCGAAGTGCCGTTTAGCAGCGAACTGTACATCGAACGCGAAGATTTTATGGAAAATCCGCCCAAAAAATTCTTCCGGCTCGCACCCGGTCAAATGGTGCGTCTCAAAAGCGCTTACATCATTCGTTGCGATGAAGCCATCAAAAACGAAGAAGGCAATGTTACTGAGCTGCACTGCACCTATTTTCCCGAAAGCAAAAGCGGCGCCGAAGGTGCCAACATCAAAGTCAAAGGCACATTGCATTGGGTGAGCATTCCCCACGCCGTAAATGCCGAAGTGCGCCAGTACGACCGCTTGTTTACCGAAGAAAATGTGGACGAAGCACCCGGCGATTTCAAGGATTACATCAACAAAGATTCACTGCAGGTAGTGATGAATGCCTACGCAGAACCGTCGTTGAAAAATGCAAAATTCGATGAACGCTACCAGTTTATCCGCAAAGGTTATTTTACACTGGACATCGAAACGAGCGAAGACAAAATGGTGTTCAACCGCACGGTAACGTTGAAAGACACATGGGCGAAAGAACAAAAGAAAAGCTGATCGATTTCTTTCATCCCGCCATCCTGAAATTGGCGTTTTTATTTTTTAGAATATTACAAAGCAGCCGGCATTGCAGCCGGCTGCTTTTTTTGTCATCATCTTTCGCCGGTTCACCGAAGCTTCCCAACCATCAACAGCAAACCGGGCATTCGGCTTCAGAAATGGAGTAACATTGCAAGATTCCTTTCACGATATTTTTTGCCATGAAAACAACACTTCTTTCCCTCTTTTTATTCTGCTGTTTGCTATCTGCTGCGCAAACGGGTTTGATTCAAAACATCAACGCACGCCAAACGCAAAACCTCAGCGGGCGCTGGCATTACATCATTGACCGTTTCGAAACCGGATTTCGCGGTTTCCAGGGCGCAATGGCAGACGACAACGGAAAGCTGTCTGGTTTTTTCGAAAACAAGCAGCAACAATCGCCCGGCGAGTTGTCGGAATACGATTTTGAAAAATCGCCAACTCTCCTTGTTCCCGGCGACTGGAACTCGCAAAGTGCAGAGCTCCTGTTTTACGAAGGCACCATCTGGTACCAGCGAAACTTTTTTGCGCAGCCAAAGGAAGGCAAACGGTACATGCTGCATTTTGGAGCGGTGAATTACGAAGCGTATGTATCTGTCAACGGGAAAAAAGCTGGTGTGCATACCGGCGGTTTTACGCCGTTTGAATTTGATGTGACAAGTTTGCTGAAAGCCGGCAACAATTCAATCGTGGTAAAAGTGAACAACAGCCGGAAAAAAGAAGCCGTGCCGACCGACAATTTCGACTGGTGGAATTATGGGGGCATTACACGAGATGTGGAACTGGCAGAACTTCCTGCCCGCTTTATCCGCGACTACAAAATACAGCTTGCCAAAGGCGATGCGAAAACCATCAGCGGGTATATTCAGATGAGCGATTCAATTGCTTCCCAAACCATTGCCATTACCATTCCCGAAGCCGGGTTGAGCACTTCGGTTGTTACCAATGCCGATGGAAAAGCCATGATCCATTTGCCCGTAAAAAAAATCAGCTACTGGCAGCCGGAAGCTCCCACATTATATACGGTGCACATCACATCGGCAAACGATGCGGTAGAAGACAAAATTGGTTTTCGCACCATTGAAACGCGCGGTAAAACCATTTTGCTCAATGGCAAACCAATCTTTCTGCGAGGCATTGCCATCCACGAAGAAAACCCGCTGATTCCCGGACGGCCGCGCGGCAACAGCGACCTGCAAATGCTGTTGGGCTGGGCGAAAGAACTGAACTGCAACTTTGCCCGGCTGGCGCACTACCCGCACAACGAATACATGAGCCGGCTGGCAGACAGTATCGGCATTCTGCTGTGGGAAGAAGTGCCGGTGTACTGGACCATCGACTGGACCAACTCCGCGACCTACAACAATGCACAAAACCAGCTGGCAGAACTCATTACCCGCGATAAGAACCGCGCCAGCGTGATCATCTGGAGCATTGGCAACGAAACACCGGCCATCAGCGAACGGGAAATGTTTATGGAAAAGTTGGCCGATTATGCACACGCAACCGACAGCACGCGATTGATCGCTGCGGCGTTGTTGGTACACAACAATGGCGATACCGTTGTGCTGAACGACCCGCTGGGAAAAAAGCTTGACATTGCGAGTTTCAATGAATATTATGGTTGGTATACAAAAGAACAACCCTGGGAAATAGACAAATTCCAGTTCCGGGTAGAATATGACAAACCGGTGTTGATCAGCGAAGTGGGTGCAGGCGCATTGGGCGGTTTCCATGCCGATTCTACTGTACGTTTTTCGGAAGAATACCAGGAAACATTTTACAAACACCAGCTCAAGATCATCAGCCGCATTGATGGCTTGCAGGGCATGACGCCGTGGTTACTGGCCGATTTCCGTTCGCCCAAACGGCTGAGCCCGGTGTATCAAAACTATTGGAACCGCAAAGGACTGATTTCGGAAAGCGGGAGAAAGAAAAAAGCCTTTGAAGTGTTGAAACAATTTTACAAGGAAAAAGAAAAACAGTACCAATAAAACAACATTCGTTCGATACTAAAAGAGAGAAACCGGCATACCGGTTTCTCTCTTTATATTTTACACAATGGTTGTCTTGAAAAGACAGCTTATTTGAGCACGATGCCAGCCAATGGTGGCAGGTGTACCCGCAGAGAATACCGTTTCGTTTCTTCGTCTTCCAGGTAAACTTTGATGTCGGGATTATAGACATTGCCGGTGCCCCAGAAAGAAAGGTTGTCGCTATTGAAAACTTCTGTCCATTTGTCTTTGACGTAAGCCGTTACATACCAGTCGTTGCGTACCACCGGTGTCAGGTTCAGAATAATGAGCAGGTCGTCTTTGGGATCCAGCCCTTTTCGTTTGTACACCACAACCGCTTCGTCGCGATGGTCGAGGTCAACCCATTCAAAACCTTCTGGTTTAAACTGCAATTCGTACAAAGCAGGCTCGTTGCGATACAATTCGTTTAGTTTTTGCACACAGGTTTTCATACCGCTGTGGCTTACATGTTCGAGCAAATCCCAACTTAGTTCTGTCTTGTGATTCCATTCATTGGTTTGCGCAAACTCATTGCCCATAAACAGGAGTTTGGAACCCGGATGCGTAAACATGTAGGTATAAAGCAGGCGCAGGTTGGCAAATTTCTGCCATTCGTCGCCCGGCATTTTATAAATCATCGGGCTTTTGCCATGCACCACTTCATCATGGCTTAGCGGCAGCATGAAATTTTCATCGAAGAAATACGCCATGCTGAAGGTAAACTTGTTTTGCGTAACGCCGCGATAGAACGGATCCATCTTAAAATAGTCGAGCGTATCGTGCATCCATCCCATCATCCATTTCATCCCAAAACCCAGTCCGCCCATGAACGTCGGCCGGCTGATGCCCGGCCAGTCCGTTGCCTCTTCCGCAATGGTCTGAATGTCTTTGAAATCGCGGTACAGCATTTCGTTGAGATGCGTGATAAACTGGATGGCTTCCAGGTTGCCGTTGCCGCCATATTCATTGGGTTCCCATTGACCTTCACCACGGCTGTAATCGAGCCGCAGCATGGAAGACACGGCATCTACCCGCAGCCCGTCGGCATGAAAAACATCGCACCAGAAACGCCCGCTGCTGATGAGAAAGCTTTTGACTTCGCCACGCGCATAGTTGAAAATATAAGAGTTCCAGTCGGGGTGATAGCCTTTGCGCATGTCTGCATATTCATAGGTATGCGTTCCGTCAAACATGAACAAGCCATGCGAATCGTAGGGAAAATGCGAGGGCACCCAGTCCAGCAATAACGCCAATGCCCTCCTGGTGAAGGCAGTCTACCAGCCACATAAAATCCTGCGGGTTGCCAAAACGGCTGGTAGGTGCAAAAAAGCCGGTTCCCTGGTAGCCCCAGCTACCATCAAAAGGGTGCTCCATCACGGGCATAAACTCTACGTGTGTAAAGCCCATTTCTTTTACATAAGGTACCAGCCGTTCGGCGATTTGCCCGTAAGTATTGTATATGTTCTTCGTCATTTTTATCGGGACGCATCCAGCTATGCAGGTGCACTTCGTATACCGAAAAAGGCGCGTTGAGCGCATTCTTTTCCGCCCGTATGTCCATCCAGTGTTCATCTTTCCATTCGTACTCTAAATTCCACGTAATGGATGCCGTTAATGGGCGTTGCTCCCAGAAATTGGCAAACGGGTCGCCTTTGTCAAGCACCATACCCTGGTAGCCATGAATGTGGTATTTATACACTTCTCCTTTTTGCATGCCGGGAATGAATCCTTCCCAGATACCGCTGTGGTCGAGCCTGACAAACAATGGGTGGGTGTGCGTTTGCCAGTCGTTGAAATTGCCTTTTACAAATACTTTGGTGGCATTGGGCGCCCAAACGGCAAAGTAAGTGCCGGCAACACCGTTTACTTCCACAGGCTTATTGCCAAATATTTTGTACAAGCTATAATGCGTACCATTTTGAAAGTTGCGGATGTCTTCTTCGGTAAACAAAGAATAATTCCAGACCGGTTTGCTGGTGTCAACAAAATGGATGTCTTCATACTTTTTCATAATGCGGCAATGAATGGTGGTTTGTATTTCATGGAACAATAGGAAGCGGGTGCACTAGCACGTTCAACAAGCGTAAAACTAATGTTTTGTTTCTTAACTCTGCAATACTTCTAAAGTGCTTGTTCAAACAAAAATATAACCGCTCATCCTCATTCACACTTTTTTAGAACCAACTCTGTTGGAAATACAATATCATTGAATCACCTTATGATTCTACACTCATCAAAACGACCAAAGCTGTTTATGAAACACCTCATTTTTCTGATGGCAACGAGCCTGTTTGTACCGGTATTGTTTGCACAAACAACGGTCTCAGGAACACTCTTTGATACCATCAACAAACAGCCGCTCCAGCACTCTTCCATTGTGTTGCTGCACGCAAAAGATTCGGTGATGTACCGCTTTGCAAGAAGCAACGGGCAAGGTGCGTTTTCATTCTCAAAAGCAGATACCGGAACTTATATTTTACTCATTACCCACCCTACTTATGCCGATTATGTAGATCAGCTAAAGGTGACGGGCACCAACCTTGACCTGGGCGTGGTGCCCATGACATTGGCAGCCAACATCCTGCAGGAAGTAATTGTGAAACAGCAGGTAGCCGCCATGCGCATGCGGGGCGATACGGTAGAATACACTGCCGACAGTTTCCAGGTGCGGCAAGGCGCGTCGGTAGAAGAAATGCTGCGCAAACTGCCGGGCATACAGGTAGACAAAGACGGAAAAATAACCGCGCAGGGCGAGCAGGTACAAAAAGTGCTGGTGGACGGCGAAGAATTTTTTGGCGACGACCCCACATTGGCTACCAAAAACATACAGGCTGACGCAATAGACAAAGTGCAGGTGTTTGACAAAAAAAGTGACCAGGCAACATTTACCGGCATTGATGATGGTGAAAAAACAAAGACCCTGAACCTGACACTCAAACAGGACAAGAAGAAAGGTTATTTTGGCAAAATCGATCTTGCTTCCAACTTCAACAATCGCTGGAACAACAGTGCTATGATCAACAATTTCAAGGGCAAAACAAAGCTATCTGCGTATGGCATTTTCAGCAATACCGGCAAAACTGGTCTTGACTGGAACGAGCAGGGCAAATACGGCAGCAACAACAACGTAGAATACAATGACGACTTTGGCGGGTTCATGATTTTCGGTTCTGACGATGAATTTTCGAACGGCAGCTTTAATGGCGAAGGGCTTCCCAAAAGCTGGAGCGCAGGGCTAAATGGCTCTGAAAAATGGAATGCCGACAAACAAAACCTCAATGGCAGCTACCGCTACAACAAATTGAATTCGGAAGGCAGCAGTTCTACCGTAGCGCAGTCGCGGCTGCCGGGCGATGCTTTTTTCATCAACCGCGAATCAGCAGACATGTTCAGCTCGCGCGACCGGCATTCGGTCAACGGGTTATACGAATGGCAGATAGACAGCACCACATCAACCAAAATCACCGGTAGCGGATATACCGGCACCTCCAGCAATTACAACGGTTACCTCAGTTCGGCGACCAACGCTGCCGGCAACCTTGTCAACAGCAGCCGCCGCATCACCACTTTTACCGGCAACAATGACAACCTGAATGTAAACGCCATCTTCCGCAAAAAATTTAAAAAGCTGGGACGGTCTTTTTCACTCAATGTCAATGAGGAATACAATGCATCGGACGCCAACGGATTTTTAAAAAACACCACCAGTTATTTTGATTCCAAAGACGGTGGCTTTCTGCGTGACAGCGTTACCAACCAGATGAAGATCAACAACAGCAAGGTGAACACGCTTTCGGCAAAAGCAGTCTTTACGGAGCCGCTGGCAAAAAAGCTGTTTCTGGAAACCAACTATGCCATCCGCAACAACACCAGCACATCGCAGCAATTGTCTTACGACAGCACCACCGACGGAAAATATGAATCGCTGAATGCCATCTACAGCAACGATTACCGATTCGATGTATTTACCCACACGACCGGTACCGCACTGCGCTACAATGGCAAAAAAGTTACCGCTTCTGCCGGTACCGACATAGGCTTTACTCACTTTTACCAGAAAGATGTGATCGCCGATACCGACTACACGCGCACCTACACCAATTTTTTTCCCAAAGCCAACCTGACAATGAAATTCAGCGGCAACACGAGATTCAATATCAACTACAATGGCAGCACCCGCCAGCCTTCCATCACGCAATTGCAGCCGGTCAAAAACAATTCGAACCCGCTCATCGAATTCGTGGGCAACCCGGCGCTGAGGCAGTCGTTCAGTCACCGGATATCGGCAAGCTTCAGCCAGTACAACGTGTTCAAACAGCGGGGTTTCTGGTTCTGGAGTTCGTTCAACACGACCAATAACGATGTGGTGACCAGCCAAGTTACCGACACAGCAACGGGCAAAACCACTTTGCAATACATCAATACCAACGGCAACTACAATTATTACGGAAACTTCAACCTGAACGGCAAATGGAAAAAGCTCGACCTGAATGTCAACGGCGGTTTCGACTTCAACGGTACAAAGTACAGCAACGTGGTGAACGGTGTAGCCAACGTAACCACCAACAATGCACCTTCTTTCAACATCGGATTGTCTAAATACAAAGAAAAAAAATACAGTATCTGGATAAATTCTCAGCTTATTTACAACATGTCGAAGTCTTCGGTACAAAAGGAATTCAGCACCAATTACTGGACGATGCAACACCAGCTGAACCTCAATGTTTCATTGCCTTTCAGACTGGAAATGAACACCGATGTCAGCTACAATTACCGCCAGAAAACCGACCTGTTTTTTACCAACAACAATGTATTTCTCTGGAATGCCTACGTGGGTAGAAAATTGCTGAAAGACGACAAAGCCATGTTGAAAATCACTGGCAACGACCTCCTGAATCAAAACAAAGGTTTCCGGCGCGACATCAGCACCAATACCATTACCGAAAGAAATTACCAGACCCTGCGGCGGTATTTCATGATCGCATTTACCTGGAATTTTTCAAAAAATCCCGGAGGCACGCCCTCACCTTCAAACTAATCAGCATGAAACAGCATTTTGTTCTCCTTACCAGTGTCTTTTTCTTCTTTTTCGGCGGTGCGTTATTGGCGCAGCCGGCATTTATCAGCAAAGGGAAAATAGAATTTGAGAAAAAAGAAAACCTGCACAAAATGATCGACATGCAGGCAGAAGACTGGGGCGAAAATGGCTCTTCGTGGATGGAAGAAATCAAAAAAAATACGCCGCAGTTTTCCCTCACGTATTTTGATTTGTATTTCAACGAAGACAAAAGCCTGTACAAACCGGGACGTGAAAACCAGGATCAAAAAAACAACCTGTTTCGCCAAAGCCCGGCAAGGGAGAACATCGTGTTCATTGATCTTCATCATCATACTTTAACATCGCAGAAAAACATATTTGGCAGTACGTTTTTGATCGAAGATTCTGCAAGGCAGGTAGAATGGCGCATCACCAACGAAAATCGCGATATCGCTGGCTTCAACTGCCGCAAAGCCGTTGGCAAAATGCTCGACAGCATTTACGTGGTGGCATTTTATACCGACCAGATACTTGCCTGTAGCGGACCTGAATCGTTTAATGGATTGCCGGGTATGATTTTGGGCATTGCCATCCCGCGGCTGAATACCACGTGGTTTGCCACCAGACTCGAGCTGTTGCCCATAACGGATGCCGACTTGAAAGCGCCTGTAAAAGGCAAGAAACAAAGCGGAGAAGTGTTTACCAAAACGCTCGGCGAACTAATGAAAGATTGGGGAAAATCGGGCAAGCGAAACATGCTGCAGGCAATCATTTAAGATCCATTCAGCAATTTTAGTTTCGATAAAAACTGCCTCATTTTTTCAGTTCATTCAATACTTTGTACATTTTTTCTATCACAGTTCCGGTAGATCCGTCATAGTTGTTGACGATGATGGAGAACGCATATTCCTTTCCATTGGTTGCGGTTTGGTAACCCGAGAAAGCTTTTGCTTTCGAGATGGTGCCGGTCTTCATGTGCATGCCGTTCACCACCGGCAACGAGTTGTAAAACGCCGGGAACCACGGTTGCTGTTTTGCATACAGCAAGGCTTTGACAAGTGCATCTGTGGTAACCCTTGTTTGTGCCGATAACCCGCTGCCATCTTTGATGTTGAGCGCGCTGCTGTCGATGCCGCGGGCAGCCCAGTATTGCTTCAATATTGCCACGCCTTCGCCGGTTGATCCGCTAGCAGTTTTGGTCAATGCAAATGTCTTGATGAAATCTTCTCCATACAGGTTGATGCTTTTTTTCATAAACATATACACGATGCTGTCAAGCACGGGCGATTCGATGGCAAACAGCACGCTGTCGGCACGCGGAACGGTTTTTTTTTGCAAAGCAAAATCGAGCGAACTTTGATAGCCGCCGCTATGTCGGATGTTGTATTGTGCAAATGCTTGTTTCAGCGCAGCAATAATAGGAGTAAATGGTTCTGGCAGCGAACCGGAAATGGTGTAGGAAGCGCCGGCAGGAACTGTGCCTTCAATAATGGCAACGCCGCTGTAAGGCGGAAGAAAAATGAGGCTGTTGTCGCCGCTGCCCGGTGCACCGGTGCTCAGTTCATTGACGAACGTGGTGTATCGAACATCCGGATCGAAGCCAAGGATGTCAACAGGTTCCCCTTCTTTTTTGCCCGGCTTCAGCCTGATGTCATATTGATTTTCATTCCAGTTCAATCCCCACGCTCCCGCGCCGTAATAATTCCCCATATCATCCCACGACCAGCCACCGGGAATGGGATTGCTGGCAAACCGCGACCCGTCGAGAATCACCTGTCCGTCGATGGCATTGATGCCGTTTGCCCGTAGCTGGAAAACAAGTTGTTTTAGCAGGTTATCGGGTTTGGTTTGCGGATAACGCCAGCTCCCCAGTGTGGGATCTCCGTTGCCGGTAATGATCAGATTGCCGTTCAGCACACTATCGCTGATGCTGCCGCTGATGCCGATCTCTGTCTGGAAACGGTATTTTTCGCCCAACAAATCCAATGCGGCAATGCAGGTAAACACCTTCATATTGCTGGCAGGCGCCAATCCATACTGATCGTTGTAGTGATAAACCAATTTTCCCGTAACGTCTGACACACTCAGACTTGCGATGGCGTGCTGCAACTGCGGATCTTTGGCAAACGCCGTCATGGCAGCGTCAAGCCTTTTTTCGATGGGTTGCGAGAAACAGGGAACGGAATCAAACAGGAAAACAATGATTATCCAAAAACAAATTTGCCGCATGCACCGAAAATAAGCAAGCATTTGAAACGGCAGGTTGATGGAAAGACAATTACATCACAATTTTTATGAAAACCGCATTGAATACCGCCAACAACAGGAGGAGGTTTCTGTTTGTTCTTTTTATCACAGCCCGTGATTTGTGATAAGCTGGTATAATGTTGGAAACGTATCTTGTCAGATGGAGGAAAGTCAACAGTTCATACAATGCCTCCTTGCCATAAACAATACATTTTTCATTACAAAGAAGACCTAACATTTACAAGACATGAAACAAATCACCGCATCCATCATCACGATCGGAGATGAACTATTGATCGGTCAGGTCATTGATACCAACAGCGCGTGGATGGCGAAAGAACTGAACAAGATTGGTGTATGGCTCAAACGCCGCGTCGCCATTGGCGATGTATGGGACGAGATCAAACAGGCATTGGATGAAGAATCGGAAAAGGCAGACATCATCCTCATCACCGGTGGTTTGGGACCTACCGCAGACGACATTACAAAAGAAGTATTATGCGAATATTTCGGCGGCAAAATGGTGACCAATGAAGCGGCACTTGCCAATGTAAAATACATTTTTGAAACGGTGCTGAAACGCCCGATGCTGGACGTGAACCTGAAGCAGGCCGAAGTACCGGATGTATGCACCGCTATTCCCAACAGCCGGGGCACCGCACCGGGAATGTTGTTTGAACGCGACGGGAAAATCTTTGTGAGCATGCCGGGCATTCCTTACGAGATGAAGGAGATGATGAGCTTTCACGTATTGCCAAAGCTGATGGAGCAGTTTGCCATGCCATTCATCATTCACCGAACGTTTATCACTTACGGGCTGGGCGAATCTTTTTTGTCAGAACGCATCAAACCGGTAGAAACAGCTTTGCCACCGCACATCAAGCTGGCATTCCTGCCCAATCTTGGCATGGTGCGGCTTCGGTTTACCGCACAGGGAAGCGACAAGAAGGCGCTGGAAAAAGACCTCGATGCGGTAGAACAACAACTGTTGCCTTACATAAAAGATGTGTTGGTGATCAATGAAGACATCAGCATGGAAACCTTGATTGCGCGGTTGCTCGACAAACGAAAACAAACCGTCGCCACGGCAGAAAGCTGCACCGGCGGCTTCATCTCGCATTTGCTAACAGCCAATGCCAATTCTTCGTCTTATTTCACGGGCAGCATCGTGTGTTACGACCGGAAAATCAAAGAAACCATTTTGCACGTGGACAAACAACTGCTGGAAGAGCGCGGAACGGTGGACAAAGAAGTGGTAGAGCAAATGGTATCGGGCGCGCTGGCTGCCATGAAAAGCACGTATGCCATTGCCGTAACCGGCTTGATGGGGCCTGGTAACGGTGGCGAAAATAAACCGGTTGGCACCGCATGGATCGCGGTGGGCAATGAAAACAAAATTGTTTCGAAAGAATTTTATTTCCGTTTCGACCGCATCCGAAACATCGAACTCACGACGATGAATGCCCTGAACATGCTGCGGTTGTTTATCCTGGAAAATGCGCCCGGCAGCGATTAATTATTGATATTGTTCAATCCACTATTTTTGATGTTTACTACTGCTTGCTGATGATGTGCTTATCAATGTTGGTTGGTGGCATCCCGGCAGGCAGTATTGTATTTCTTATAAATTTTTTTTATGGCAATCGTAGATTTAGTCATGCCAAAATTGGGAGAAAGCATTATGGAAGCAACCATATTGAAATGGCACAAAAAGCCGGGCGATAAGGTTGAAAATGATGAAACCGTGCTGGACATTGCAACAGACAAAGTCGATAGCGAAGTGCCTTCTACCGCCAGTGGTGTGATTGCAGAATTGCTGTATAACGAAAATGACGTGGTGCCCATTGGCGCTGCCATTGCCCGCATCAATACCAATGGCGAAAACGCAACAGCTGGCAACATTGAAGAGGAAGAAGCCGAAGAGCCCGGAGACATCATGATACCATATGTGCCGCAGCCGCCACCTGCCTTGCCAAAAACCGGCAATAATCTCAATCGTTTTTATTCGCCACTCGTGCTCAACATTGCCAACAGCGAAGGCATCGGCATGCAGGAACTGGAAACCATACAAGGCAGTGGTACTGATAACCGCGTAACCAAAAACGACATACTGGACTACCTGAAAAAAAGAAAACCACAGCCGTCACAAACAAAGAAAGAAACACCTTCCACACCACCGCAACCAACCAGGCAAGCTGTAGCGCAAGAGCCCGCCATTCCGGCAGAAACAACGCCTGCAACGTCCGTTGAAAAAACGCATGGCGGCAACGTTGAAATCGTTGAGATGGACAGGATGCGCAAGCTGATTGCCAAACACATGGTGGACAGCAAACAGACAAGCCCGCATGTTACCAGCTTTTCGGAGGCCGATGTAACCAACCTCGTGATGTGGCGCAACAAGATGAAAAATGAGTTTGAAACGCGCGAAGGTTCCAAACTAACATTCACCCCTTTGCTGATCGAATGTATCGTGAATGCGATTAAAAAATTTCCCATCGTCAACAGCTCGGTGGATGGCGACAAAATCATTCTAAAAAAAGACATCAACATCGGCATGGCGACCGCTTTGCCCAGCGGCAACCTGATTGTACCGGTAATCAGAAATGCCGATTACATGAACCTGGTGGGATTGACCAAAACCGTGAACACGCTGGCAAACAATGCCCGCAACAGCCGGCTGAAGCCGGACGACACAAAAGATGGCACATTTACCTTTACCAACATCGGCACGTTTGGCAGCATCATGGGTACACCCATCATCAACCAGCCGCAGGTAGCCATCCTGGCAGCGGGTGCCATCAAAAAACGCGCAGTCGTGATTGAATCTGAACATGGCGATTCCATCGGCATCCGGCACATGATGTACCTGTCGCTGAGTTACGATCACCGCATCATAGATGGACTGGCTGGCACTTCTTTCCTCGCAGAAATTGTCAAAGAAATAGAAAACTGGGATGAGAACAGATCGCTTTTTTAAGCATCAATTCCCGCATTGGTAAAGGATTCCATAGAAAATGCGCTGAGCGCTTTTTAAGGTTTAAATAACAAATTAATACCGGTTTCTAAATAAATCATTAATTTTAAACGGTTTTAAGAAGGGATATTATAATCATTTGTTTGTGATTTGTCCAATATTTAGACCTTACCGAATCAATATCATTTAAGCACCTGCTTTTTATGGAATCCATTTCAATGTACGCTGACATACAACTGTCAGGAAATTTATCATCGCCGGGCACTTTGCTCGTTACCAACATATTCAATTTGTTCCCCGGAAGTTTTGATTCCGTGATGCAGTCGTTTGACGACCGGTATCGCACCGTTGTTTATACCGATAGCGGTTTCGATGCTCCGGGCGGGGCTCCGGAATTCAGGCACCAGTCGCTCAGCGAATATGCTGATGACCTGGTAGAATGGCTGGAAGCAAACGACATCCGGAACATTGTGTATTTGGCTCATTCCGTCAACGGGATGTTGTCGTTGCTTGCGGCAGCAAAAGCACCTCATTTGTTTGATAAAATTATATTGATCAGTACGGCTCCGTGTTTTTTCCCCCGGCAAAACCTGCACCTGAACCGGGAGACGGGTACCGAAGAACGGGAGGCGGTCTTTCAGCAATTGCTGCACCGCTCACGCAATACAATGAAAGGATCACAAATAGCAACTCAATTGCAGGATGTACTGGCTTCTACCATAACGGGTATGCCGGCTGAGCAGGCAACCATTTTGTTTTCACTGGTGGCAGATACCGACTGCCGCCAACTGCTGAGCGACGTAGTAACACCCACCATGATTTTGCAGGTCAGCAATGACCAGTTTGCTACGCACGAAGCCGGTTACTTCATGTATCGCAACATGCCCAACAGTCAACTGTACAAAATCAACGCGAAAGGTCAGTTGCCACAGGTAACGGCGCCGGAAGAAATCATTATGGCCATGCAGTTCTTTGTTGGGTTGCCTGTGTAAATATCCTGCTCATCAGCACAGGCTGACCATCTATTTGCAACTTTACATTACCCGCAAGTCAACATTCACATACCGTACTCATTCGCTCCCATTCATATTCTTCTTGCAAGTATTGAGTACTTATTATATTTGCCGTTGCAAACAAGACTTATAATTATGGCGATAAGAAACGACTGGTCAATAGCAGAGATACAGGCAATTTATGATACGCCGCTGCTGAACCTCATTTACAATGCAGCTTCCGTACATCATACATACAACGATACAGCCGAAGTGCAGGTGTGCACCTTGCTCAGCATCAAAACCGGCGGTTGTGTAGAAGACTGTGCTTACTGTCCGCAAGCCGCGCGGTATCATACCGGCGTTACATGTTCATGCCATGATGCAAAAAGAGGAAGTCTTGTCCTATGCACAAAAAGCAAAGGATGCCGGCAGCACGCGCTTTTGCATGGGTGCGGCGTGGCGCGAAGTTCGCGACAACCGCGACTTTGACCGTGTGATCGAAATGGTGAAAGGCGTGAACGAAATGGGCATGGAAGTGTGCTGCACACTCGGCATGCTGACCGAGCAGCAGGCGGAAAGACTGGCCGGCGCCGGGTTACATGCTTACAATCACAACCTTGATACGTCGTCCGACTATTATAGCGAAATCATCACCACCCGTACTTATGACGACAGGCTCCAGACACTGGACAACGTTCGCAAAGCGGGCGTAACGGTTTGTTGCGGCGGCATCATTGGTCTTGGTGAAACACATAACGACCGCATCAAAATGTTGCACACCTTGTGTACGCTGGAGCAACACCCCGACAGCGTGCCCATCAATGCGTTGGTGCGTGTAAAAGGAACTCCCCTGGAAAACAATCCCAAAGTGGACATCTGGGATATGGTGCGCATGATCGCTACTGCCAGGATACTGATGCCCAAAACAATGGTGCGGCTGAGCGCCGGGCGGGCAGAAATGAGCGTGGCAGAACAGGCATTGTGTTTTATGGCAGGCGCCAATTCCATTTTCACCGGCGACAAATTGCTGACCACTCCCAATCCATCTTTTGATGAAGACAACCTCATGTTTAACCTGCTGGGATTGCAACCCCGCAAAGCCTTTAAAGAAGAAAAAGAACAATTGGACATTGCTGTGGCAATGAATGCATAATGCTTAGGTTGATTTAACAGGAACGTTGAGAGATCGATAGAATCGGGAATCCCCTTTTTATCGTATAATGAGCATGGCAAATTAAAATGATGTAGGAATGGCCGTTTTGAAGTTTAGAATTTACCTTGAAGAAGACGACAGCGTGTATCGCGATGTGCTGGTAAAGCACACACAGTCGTTTGCCGACCTGCAGGAAGGCATACTGAAAAGTTTCGAGTTTGATAACAAACACGAAAGCACATTTTACCGCAGCAACGACAACTGGCAGCGTGGCCGCGAAATTAGCCGGGAACGGTACAAAAAGCCCTACAAAGTGGAGCCGCTGATCATGAGTGACACAACCGTGGGCAGTGAAATTCGTGATACGAACCAGAAATTTGTGTACGTATACGATTTTCAAAAAAACTGGACATTCCTGGTGGAGTTGATCAACGTAAGCAAAGAAGCAAGCAGCAAACTTTCCTATCCGTCCATCTCAAGGGTAGAAGGCATTGGCCCACAACAATACGGCACCAAAAGCCTGCTGGGCAACAAGTTTGTTGACATTGAAGAAAAATACGACCTGCAAAACAATTCCGAAGGATTTGGTGAAGAAGGAGAAGACAGCAGCGACTCCACTGCCGATGATTCCGAAGCCGAAGCCACCGACACGGAAGAGGAATTTTAAACCAGTAGTTTCTCCAGCTCGTTTTTCCCATTCATGGTGCCGCTTGTCCATAAGATCACAAACCGCACAAACATTTCTTCCCGGTACCAGTTTTCTTTCCTGGTTTTCTGTATCACCTGCTGATGTTGACGCTGCTGGTAAGCATAGGCTTTCATTTGTTGTTTGCTGTGCCACACGCTAAAAGTGGCCTGTTTTACCAGCGGTGCTTCCCCAATGCCGACCGACATTACAAAGCCAGGTGCATTGCGCACAGCCGTTGAAGCGCCATCCACATTTTTCCAGAATGCCTTTGCTTTGCTCCAGCGGATAGATGCCCTTGTCAGAACAGCCACCACGCCTTCGTAAGGCGATGATTTTGGCAACGGACCAAAGCATTCTTTTCCATCCCATTTACCATGTCCTTCTACCGGGTTCAGTGCAATGGTCAACACTTCACAATGGCAACGACGCCACCAGCCAGCAATATTTTTTCCATACAACTCCTTTGTTGTCAATTCCTGCTTCAGTTCTTTGTTAACAACTGCCAGCAGCGCCCATTGCCGCAGATCGGGTGTGATGTCGAAGCTTCCGTTTTTACCACTTCCCATTAATTTATAAAAGGATACCGATGAACGGTTGAATAAATACAGGTGAAACACCGCCATGGATAAAAATCCAAATACCGCGTACCGCTTAGGATAACGGACGATTGTTAAAGTGCAATGCATAGTATCGGGACCGGATTGCTATACCCGGCTACATAAAATAAATGAACAAAAGAATAATGAGTGTAAGCAGCATTACAAACAGGATTTTGTATTTCTGCCAGAAAAAATCCTGCTTCTTGCTTTTGATGGCCTGCTGAATGGCATTGCGCATGATGGCATCGTTGCCGGCCAACCGGTACAGGCGCGATGTGATTTTGTAAAAATAATTGGCGGGCAATGGCTTGCTGCAAAACAGCAGTTCGTGTAGGATTTGTGAATTGACCAGCCGTTTGTTTTCGTACTGCAGGAGGTGCAGGTGAGCGTCTGATAAGATGGCTTCTATTTTCAGTAACAATCCGTCTGAATTGATGGCAAACGGGTTTGACTGCTCGATCAGTTTGCGAAGGTGGATGCTTTGAAACAAGACTGTTTTACCCGTTACCGGCGGCTTTTGCCTTGTGGTGTGCTGGCTTTTGGCGCCGTTGCCCCCCCCTGTCGCTGCATAGTGGTAAGATGTAGGCCGGGAAGTTGATTGCTGATGTTGCAAACTTCTCATCCGGTTATATTCCTCCCGTTTTTGCTGGTTCGACAATACGCTGTATGCTTCGTTGATCTCTTTGAACAGTGCTTCGGTATGCACGTTTCCACCATTCCGGTCGGGATGATATTTTAGAGCCAGCTTGCGGTACGAGACTTTGATTTCTTCCGGCGATGCCTGCGGTGGCACATTCAGGACCACGTAATAATCTTTTAAGGGCATTCCACGCATAGGCGCTGGCTTTGGGGTGTTAGCTGTTCGCCAATACTTGTTTTTCCTCCATCCATTTCTGGCGTCCGTATCCTGGGAATACATGTCTTTCGCTATGATAGGACGACCGCACCAACGGGCCGCTTTCTACATAATCAAAGCCCAGTTCGTAGCCGATTTCACGCAGTTCGGCAAATTCATCTGGATGCACGAAACGCTGTACCGGGAGGTGTTTTGTTGTCGGTTGCAGATATTGCCCGAGGGTAATGACATCCACGTTTACGGCAGCCAGGTCTTCGAGTGTTTGAACAATTTCTTCTTTTGTTTCACCAAGTCCCAGCATCAATCCTGTTTTGGTTCTCATGCCGCAGTCTTTCAGCATCCTCAGCACCTGCAGGCTGCGCCGGTATTTGGCTTGTATGCGCACCTGCCGCGTAAGGCGTTCTACTGTTTCCATGTTGTGGCTGATGACTTCGGGAGACGCATCGGCAACCCGCTCAATGCAGTCAAAGTCGCCTTTAAAATCGGGTATTAATGTTTCCAGCGTGGTACCGGGATTCAATTGCTTTCACTGCTTTGATGGTATTGTGCCAGACAAGTGATCCGCCATCTTTCAGCTCGTCCCTGTCTACAGAAGTAATGACCGCGTGTTTCACTTTCATCAGGTGAATGGCTTCTGCCACGCGCTGTGGTTCATCCCAATCTACAGGCAAAGGTCTTCCGGTAGCCACGGCGCAAAAACCACAGCTGCGGGTACAGACGTTGCCGAGTATCATGAAAGTAGCGGTGCCGGCACCCCAGCATTCGCCCATATTGGGACAGTTGCCGCTTTCGCAGATGGTGTGCAGTTTGTGGGTATCAACCAGCCCGCGCACATGCTTGTAGCTTTCGCCGATGGGCAATTTTACGCGCAGCCAGTTTGGCTTTTTAAGCCTGCTTTCTTCTTTTATAATGGAAACAACGGGTAATTCCTGCATGACATTTTTTTTCTGTAACTAACTCACGATCATCGTACTTTACCACCTGGGCACGTTGGTGGTGCCAAACAAAAGTAACTCACTTTCTTTTACCAAATACCAAGGCTACGTAGGCATTGAAAAAGAACTTCTTACCCGGCTGATTAACAATCATGTCGATGTTCTTGGAGTAATACTGGGCGGTGACGCCGGTCTCGATGGCAGACAACAATTCGTTGTAATGACCATAGTCGAACCGCAACGCGGCGCGGGCATGAACGCCGGGCACAAATTTTACTTCTCCCCATCCTTTCCCGAAACCGCTGCCGCCATTGATGGGACCATAGAGAAACACGTCTTCATTTTCGGGAGAATATTTGACATCGTGTGAAGAACTGACACTATCGTTTACATTCAGGTAATAAGGTTTCAACAAACCGGCCGTGATGCCGCCGCCATAGATGGCTGTTACCGCAACGCCATTCTTGACGTCTTTGCCACCGATCAGCCGCTGCTGACCGAGTCCTATTTTAAACTGGTAAAAATTGTTGATTTTGCCATAAACAAATGGATTGCCGATCTGGAAAATGCCATCGGGCGTGGTATTGGTGATGCGGTCTTCCTTGGGGTCTTTGCGTTCATCGAGTTGTAGCCACCACAGGTTGGTGAGCTGTAAGGATTTGTATTTCCCATGTTCATAAAAAACGCCGTATCCATCGGTATTCAGCTTGATGCCAAAGGCGTTTTGTTTGTTGTAAATCAAAGCGTTTTCATCCTCTTCTTTCCGCAACTGGTTGATCCGCGCGGTGCGTTCTCTTTTCAACTCATCTTTTGATTTTGTCTGTGCCTGTACTGTCGTCAGAAATGCTGATGATAAAAAAATCAGCAGATAAACATTCTTCACGCTTAATTGATTTGTTACCTGTAAATTTATGTAAAAATAGAGCAATGACTTCACAAATCGTGTATAAAGGAAACTTAAGAACAGAGGCTACACACCTGCAAAGCAGCACTGTTATTGAAACCGATGCGCCGGTGGACAACAACGGTAAAGGAGAACGTTTTTCACCTACCGATATTGTGGCCACAGCCCTTGGCAGCTGCATGTTAACAATTATGGGCATCAAGGCAAATGGCATGAACATTAACCTGGAAGGCACTACGCTTGACATTCAAAAAATCATGGCTGCCAACCCAAGGCGCATCACCGGGGTACAGATCCGGTTTGATTTTCCCGACAGCCTTCAGCTTTCTTCAAAAGAAAGAGCCATCCTTGAAAACGCAGCGCTTACCTGCCCGGTTGCCAAAAGTCTTCATCCCGATATTGAAGTGGAAGTAGCCTTTGGCTGGCAGCAGGAAGTAGCAAGTTAGCAGGCTTTCATGTCAGACATTCTTATAAATTTTCATTTACATCCATCAAACTTTCATGCGTCGTACCGGCGCATTTTTTATTTGCCGTCATCAGAGCAGCAGCAACGCCAAAGCAGCGTTTAATTTGTGGCATGTTTTTTACCCCCTATAACTTTCACACCACTCTCTTTATACACTAAACGTTTGACGTATGACAACAGCTCAGGAAGCCGTAAAGCAAAACTTTTATTTCCAGGTAGCGCCCAACGTATGGGGACTCAAAGACACATTTGTTAACTGTTACATCATCCAGGATACAGAAAGCGGGAAATGGGTTTTGGTAGACACGGGTTTAAAATCTACGGGCAAAAAAATAAAAAAAATGGCAGCCGAACTCTTTGGAGAAGACAGTACGCCCAAAGCCATTATTTTAACGCACGGTCATTTTGATCATGTGAGCAGCGTACAGTCGTTAGCCGAAGAATGGCACGTGCCGGTCTATGCCCATTACCTTGAAATGCCTTACCTCACCGGAAAATCCTCTTATCCTCCGTGCGACCCTACAGTCGGTGGCGGTCTGGTTGCCGAATTGTCTTTCCTCTATTCGATGAAGCCCATCAACATCAGCAGTTTCGTAACTGCATTGCCCGAAGACAACAGTGTACCTTTCCTCGAAGGCTGGCAGTGGGTTCATACACCGGGACATACGCCGGGACACATTTCATTGTTCAGGGATGAAGACCGCTGCCTTGTAGCCGGCGATGCGTTTGTGACAACGCAGGCAGAATCGGCCATCAGCGTAGCCTTTGAAATTAAAAAAGTGTGTGGTCCCCCGGCATATGGTACCACCGACTGGGTTGCCGCCTATGAATCGGTTCAAAAATTATTGTTGATGCAACCCGAGATTGCCGCAACGGGACATGGGAAACCAATGTATGGAACAGATATGCTGAGGCAGCTGCTCGACCTGTATGAGCGCTTCGACGAAGTAGCCATTCCCGACCAGGGAAGGTATGTAAATGAACCTGCGGTGCAGGATGCCAACGGCGTTATGTATTTGCCGCCCAGCACCGAAAGTCCGTACAAAAACATCATCCTCATTTCGAGTGCATTGTTCTTTGCAGCTGCGCTGATGGTCGCTTCCACCAAACTGAAAAAGAAAAGAAGATTCCGTTTATAACGTTATGAAAATAGCAAAAGCCCTTCTCCTGAGAAGGGCTTTTGCTTTGTATAAAATTGGCAATTGGCTGCCGGGAATACGGAACACAAACAACGTTGATGCGAATGGATGATACCTTAGGATCTTGCATTTGGGCTATCGCAATTCAATGGCGCGAATCGCATCAGCTACGCGAATGAAGATAAACTTCGTTTCCTTCGGGATCTTCAAAACTGGCCACAAATCCAACTTCCCGGTTGACGTATTCTTTTGGCAAAATGATTTTTCCCCCGGCATCTTCTACCCTGCCCAAAACAGTCGACAGGTCGTCGCCACCATTCAGGTAAATTTTAGAGCCGGTGTTAGAAGGTTCAAAACCATCGGCTTTTACAATGGCGCCGCCAACGCCCCCTTCATTGTAACTGCAAAGAAAAAACCCCATCCGCTTCGAGCCGGTCATTACATCAGGCATCTCATAATTGAAGATGGCACTGTAAAAATGTTTTGCTCTGTCAAAATCAACAACAGGGATTTCAAACCAGGTGACAGCGTTTAATACGATTTCCATATCGATACAATAAGCTTTTTGAAAAATAGTTGTGATTTGAAGATTATCGTTTCAATTCTACAATCCACATGCGTTGTGCAGAAATGGTAAAATCTGGCAATACCTGTTGCCCGCTGATGACATTGCTGCCACCACTGAATCCAGCCGTTCTTTCGGGGTAGTTGGAAAAATGTACCGGCATTTCTTTTTCGCTGGTGTTCATGATGCACATTACAGTTTGTGCATCGGTATAGCGGAAATACACATACAACCCATTGTTGGGAATGTATTGCATCAGCTTTCCTTTGGTGAGTGCAGGAGACGTTTTGCGGTAGTTGGCAAGGATCTTTACCAGGTGCTGCACATTAAGTTGGTTGCTGTCCAAACCGGTGCCGGCAAAGGCATTCAGCGTATCGCCACTCCAGCCACCGGGAAAGTCGAGCCGCACCCATCCATCCGGATTGGTTTCGCCTTTCATCAGCACTTCATCGCCATAATACATCTGTGGAATGCCACGCGATGTCAGCAGCCATTGAAACCCGATCTTGTCTTTTTCCACATCGCCATTCACCACCGAAAACCAGCGGTTTAAATCGTGGTTGTCTAAAAAAATACAATTGCGCGTAGCATCAGTATACAAAAAATCATTGCTTAAGTGTCTGGTACAGTTTCATTACGCCGTCAGTCCAGCCAAACGGCTGCATCAGTGCCGGCTGAATGCCATAAAACAAACATTGAAAATCGGTGATGCCCTGCAGGTTGCTTTTGAACGGTGTGTTGATGTTATTGTCGGCAAAATAGGCTTGGTTGGCAGTGCCATGCACCCAGGTTTCGCCAAACATGGTGATGTGCGGGTACTCATCTGTCAGCGCTTTATTGCAGCGGTTCATAAATGGCAAGATCGTTGTAGATATACGTATCAATGCGCCAGCCATCAACACCAAATGTCTTCCACACTCCAGATGGCATGTTGAATAAGAAAATTTGCCACATAAGGATTGCTTTGATTGAGATCGGGCATCTGCGTGGTAAACCAGCCATCTGCCAGTCTTTTTTCTTCACTTATTGCGCCGTGCGGGTCAAACAGCGTTTGGTCTTTATAATTGGTTTGGGTAAATGTCGGCCATTGGTGCAGCCAGTCTTTCATCGGCGGATCGCTGCACCGTAAAATGTTACAATTCCGACATGATTGTACACCGCATCCTGGATCAGTTTCATCCCCGTTTGTGCAGCGAATCAGCTCAATGCTTTGTATAGCCGTGTCGCCGCCAAAGCGGGTTTCAATTTTATAATGATTGGT
This sequence comes from uncultured Chitinophagaceae bacterium, assembly GCA_963826385.1. GTDB lineage: Bacteria > Bacteroidota > Bacteroidia > Chitinophagales > Chitinophagaceae > Ilyomonas. Next base: position 26,749 of record CAWGWV010000002.1, read on the forward strand.
AAATGCATAGCCATGTTCGGTGCGGTCTGGCATGTCGTTTTCCAGTACCGGTGTCATCCACAAAGTAGTGACACCAAGCTCCTGCAAATAATCAAGGTGATTGATGATGCCCTGGAAATCGCCGCCATGCCGGTGATAGATGGAATCGCGGTTCAGCGTCTGGTCATGCAGTCCCGGCAACCCGGTCGTTGCAAGGATCACCATTGCTAAACCGGTCCGGCATCAGCAGGTACACAAAATCGGAGGCATTCACACCTTGCGCATAATGGCTACCATTGCCGCTGCGCCGTGCTTTCAGTTCGTAGGGAATGGTCAGGCTGCTGTCCTTTTTTTGTATGGAAATATCAAATGTTCCCGGTTTGGCAGCGGCAGAAATTACGAGATCGAGAAACAGGTAATTGCTGTTGTCTACCTTGTTTGTTTTTACCAGCTGAACACCGGGATAAGAAAGCTTCACCGTTGCGCCCGTGGCAATGTCGGGGTGATGAATCATCAGTTGAAGTTGCCCGTTTTTCATGCCGGTAAACCAGTTGAGCGGGTAAACTTCCACCGTGGTATTTGCAAACACCGGGTGAGCAAAAAACGCGATCATCAAAAGCAAAAAAAGTCTGTTCATGTAGAATAAATTTGATTGAAACGTGAATTGTTCGCAATTGCAAAAACCACCCGTTACATCAGAATCAGTCACCGGTGATCAATGAAAGTTCATCAACTTGACCAGTTTACTTGTTGACTGCAATCAACTGAAGAACAGCTCGCCTGAAGCAACAGTTAGGTTTGATCAAAAAAGTACCGGTCAGGCAGACTTCTTCAACCGGCTGTCTGCCGGGTCGTATACATTGATGGTGCTGATACCGGCTAAAATCATAAAGATGCCCGCCAGCACAATGGCATACACAGGTTGATTGTTGTACACGTATTTCACCATAGGTCCGCCGATGATGCCATTGAAAATCTGGGGAATGGTGATGAAAAAGTTGAAAATGCCCATGTAGATACCCATTTTACCGGGCGGTATTGAACTGGAAAGAATGACATACGGCATGGCGAGAATGCTTGCCCAGGCTATGCCTACACAAACCATGGAAAAGATGAGAAATTCTTTATTGGGCGCAAAGAAAACGGAGAGAAGACCGATGCCGCCAATGATCAGCGAAATGATGTGTGTACGTTTCCGCCCGATACGTGCAGCGATGGCAGGCAGCAACATCGCATACACAGCTGAAACACCGTTGTACACTGCGAAAATAACCCCTGTCCAGTCCTGTGCATCGTGGTACAAAGCGGAACTTTTGTCGTTGATGTCCAGGTGAAAAATATGTGTGGCAATGGTATCGGTAGTGAACACCCACATACCAAACAAGGCAAACCACGAAAAAAACTGTACCAGTCCCAGTTGCTTCATGGTACGTGGCATTTTCTTGAGATCGGTGAAGATGCTGCTCAGCCCTGCATCAGGTTCCTGGCTGGCACCATGGTACCGTTCGTAGTCGGCTGGCGGGTATTCCTTCGTGGTAACCAATGTCCAGATGATGCTCACCATAAAAACAGCCGCCCCAATGTAAAATGCATACTTGGTATTGTCGGCAACTGTTTGGGGGGGCGCCGTATTGGCAATGCTGAACCAGTTGTGTAAGATATAAGGCAAAAAAGAACCAACCACGGCACCAATCCCAATGAGGCAAGTCTGAACAGAAAAGCCCATGGTGCGTTGCGAATCGGGCAGGTTATCGGCTACCAGCGCACGAAATGGTTCCATGGCAAGGTTGAAGCAGGCATCCATGATAGCCAGAAATCCCGCCCCGATGAGAAGCAAAGAACCGATAGAAGAAAACAGGTCGGCATTGGGCATCAGCAGCAACGCTGTTGACGACAAGATGGCGCCGGCTAAGAAATAGGGTTTTCTTCTGCCCAGCCGGTTCCAGGTGCGGTCGCTGTAATGCCCGACGATGGGCTGAACAATGATGCCCACAATGGGTGCTACCAGCCAGAACCAGGATAGTTTGTCTACATCGGCACCATAATTTCGAAGGATTCCGCTGGCATTGCTGTTTTGCAGGGCAAATCCAAACTGGATGCCGAGAAAACCAAAGCTCATGTTGACGATCTGTGCAAAGGAAAGACGGGGTTTTGGATGCGTCACTATCTCATTAGAATCGGGGATGTTCTACCATTGTTGAAACCGCCATAATGCAAGCGTTTAGATTCACAAATATGAATAAAAAAGTTGACGGCCTTTTTTACTTTCTCATTTTATTACGGCATACCCTTACATTTGTCCCACTTAAATAATAACCCATGGCTGTTTTGGTAAATAGCAATTCAAAAGTAATCGTACAGGGCTTTACCGGTACGGAAGGTACTTTTCATGCTTCGCAGATGATTGAATATGGCACAAACGTAGTTGGCGGCGTAACGCCGGGCAAAGGCGGCAACAGCACCTTGATCGTCCCGTATTTAATACCGTAGCAGATGCGGTAAAGGAAACCGGCGCCGATGTAAGCATCATTTTTGTTCCACCGGCATTTGCAGCCGATGCCATCATGGAAGCTGCCGATGCGGGAATCGCATTGATTGTCTGCATCACGGAAGGCATTCCTGTACAGGATATGGTGAAAGTAAAAAATTACCTGAAGGGTACAAACTGCCGGCTCATCGGGCCCAACTGCCCCGGCGTTATCACCGCGGGTGAAGCTAAAGTGGGCATCATGCCTGGCTTTATTTTCAAACAAGGAAAAATCGGTATTGTTTCCAAAAGCGGTACGCTTACCTACGAAGCTGCCGACCAGGCGGTAAAAGCCGGGCTGGGCATCAGCACAGCCATTGGTATTGGCGGCGACCCCATCATCGGTACACCACCAAAGAAGCAGTAGAATTGTTGATGAACGACCCCGAAACGGAAGGCATTATCATGATTGGCGAAATCGGTGGCAGCATGGAAGCCGAAGCTGCCCGCTGGATTAAAGACAATGGCACCAAACCCGTCGTTGGTTTCATTGCCGGGCAAACTGCGCCTCCCGGCCGCCGTATGGGTCATGCCGGCGCCATCGTTGGCGGTGCCGACGATACGGCTGCTGCTAAAATGCGCATCATGGAAGAATGCGGCATCCACGTAGTTGCCAGCCCTGCAGACATTGGAAAAACAATGGCGGCTGCTTTGCAGAAATAACATCGCTGAACAATATTTGGAAAGCCGTTCTTTGAGTAGAACGGCTTTTGTTTATATGGGCTTGTTTCATCTCCCGCTACGATTTATGATCCACGCAGAAGAGCTTATTATTTACTAACATTCCAGGAGGAACAATGTTCGTTCATTGATGTTGGCAAGCCAACCTTGATACAGCGTGTTCAGTTTATTGTCCGCCCGATGATCTGCATGAACTGTATTCAGCCGGTGAAAGACTTGGCAGATACAGAACCAACACTATTATACTCCTAACATAACTTCTCATATACATTCGATAACTTTGCAGCCCAAAAATGATTTTTTTGATACATGATTAATATCACATTACCGGACGGATCAGTAAGACAATACGAAAGCGGTATTACCTCTCTCGACATTGCAAAATCCATCAGCGAAGGACTGGCAAGAAAAGTTCTCGCAGCCAACGTCAATGGCAAAGTGGTTGATGCCACGCGGCCCATCAGCGAAGATGCCACCTCACTTTATTGACATGGAATGAGGAGGAGGGCAAAAGTACATTCTGGCATTCCTCTGCCCACCTGATGGCCGAAGCGGTGGAAAGCCTGTTCCCGGGAATAAAGTTCTGGGTAGGTCCTGCCATTGACAAAGGATTTTATTATGACATGGACCTGGGCGGAAAACAAATCAGCGAAGAAGACCTGCGCATTTTGGAAAAAAAGATGAATGAACTGGCGAAACAAAACAATGCGTTTTCGTGCAAGCCGGTTTCCAAAAGTGACGCGCTGGATTACTTTTCTCAAAAAGGCGACGAATACAAATTAGACCTGATCGAAGGATTGCAGGATGGAGAAATCACCTTTTACAACCAGGGAAATTTCACTGACCTGTGCCGCGGTCCGCATATACCCAATACCGGTTTTATCAAAGCCATCAAACTCACCAATATTGCCGGTGCCTATTGGAAAGGTGATGAAAAAAACAAACAGCTTACCCGTATTTACGGCATCACGTTCCCCAACCAGAAAGAACTGGACGAATACGTGCAGATGCTGGAAGAAGCGAAGAAAAGAGACCATCGCAAGCTGGGCAAAGAACTCGGCATATATACCATTGACGATGACATTGGTCCGGGATTGATTCTATGGATGCCCAACGGTACGGTGATCATTGAAGAGCTCGAAAAACTGGCAAAGGAGACGGAAGAAGATGCCGGCTACAAACGCGTGGTGACGCCACACATTGCCAAAGAACAGTTGTACTTCACCAGCGGTCACCTGCCCTATTACCAGGACAGCATGTACCCACCGATGGAGCTGGAAGGCACCAAGTATTACCTGAAGGCAATGAACTGCCCGCACCACCACAAAATTTTCGATGCCGAGCCGCGCAGCTACAAAGATATGCCGCTGCGACTGGCAGAATACGGCACCTGCTACCGCTATGAACAAAGCGGCGAACTGTTTGGGCTAATGCGCGTTCGCTGCCTGCACATGAACGATGCGCATATCTACTGTACCAAAGAGCAGTTTGCCGAAGAATTCAGGGCAGTAAACGACATGTACCTTAAATATTTCAAAATATTTGGCATTGAGAAATACGTGATGCGCCTAAGCCTGCACGATCCGGCAAAGCTGGGCGAGAAATACGTTAACGAGCCGGAACTGTGGCTGGAAACGGAAGAAATGGTACGGCAGGTATTGAAAGAAACAATGTTCCTTTTGTAGAAGTGCTTGGTGAAGGCGCTTTTTACGGACCCAAGATAGACGTACAAATCTGGAGCGCTATCGGAAGAGAATTTACGCTGGCCACCAACCAGGTTGATTTTGCACAAGGCCGCCGCTTCAAACTACATTTTACCAATGCAGAATAACGAAGCGGAAACACCACTGATCATTCACCGGGCGCCATTTGGTACACATGAACGTTTCATTGGCTTTTTGCTGGAGCATTATGCCGGCAAGTTTCCTATCTGGCTGGCACCGTTGCAAGTGAAAATTTTGCCCATCAGCGATAAATTTTTACCCTATGCCATCGAAGTAAAAAAGAAACTGAAGAAAACAGGAATCCGGGTCGAAATAGATGAGCGCAGTGAAAAAATTGGGAAAAAAATAAGAGAAGCCGAGCTTGGACGCATCCCGTATATGTTGGTCGTTGGCGAAAAAGAAGTAGCAGAAAACAAGCTGTCGGTGCGCAAACAAGGCAAGGGCGATGCAGGCACGTTAACGGTTGATGAATTTATACAAACCATTACAGCAGAAATCGAAGAACGGAAATCTGGCGAATAATTTTTATTTTTACCGGGAAAGAAAGCAACGCAACAACGAAAACAGGCATCCTGTTTCCGAATTATTTAATAAATTAGTGCGTAAATCATTTTTTAATCACATCAAAAACAATCACCCAAAAGGCAATTAATGGCATTACCACCCAGAGGAAGATTTAACCCCAGATTTAACAGGCAACCAGAGCCTGAACACCGCATCAATGAAAGAATCCGCGTACCAGAAGTAAGGCTCGTGGGCGACAACGTAACCATGGGTGTTTATCCTACAGACGAAGCCCGCCGCATTGCGCAGCAACTAGAACTTGACCTTGTTGAAATATCGCCCAATGCAGCACCGCCGGTATGTAAAACCATAGACTACAAGAAATTTCTTTACGAAAAAAAACGTAAGGAAAAGGAAATGAAGGCCAACGCCAAGCAAAGCGAAGTAAAAGAAATCCGCTTTACGCCGGGCACAGATGATCATGATTTTGACTTCAAGGCGAAACACGCCGAAAACTTCCTCAAAGAAGGCAACAAAGTGAAAGCGTACGTGCAGTTTAAAGGTCGTGCCATCATGTTCCAGGATCGCGGACAATTGCTCTTGCTGAAGTTTGCAGAACGCCTGTCCGACTTTGGTTCGCTTGAAAGCATGCCGAAAATGGAAGGCAAGCGGATGTTGGCAATGTTTGCCCGAAAACAACCAAAAAGAAAGTCTAACACTTCTTTTACCGATATGCAAAGGAAACTGTCACCCAGTTTCCTTTTTGTGTTTCCTGCATGTCTGCGGTTGGCACCCATCATTCCTTTCCATTCTTCGTTTCAAATCCACGCCTGCCGTTTATCTTTGTCCACCTTAACACCAACGATATGGATTACCGTATAGAAAAAGATACGATGGGCGAAGTACAGGTGCCTGCAAACGTTTACTGGGGCGCACAAACCCAGCGCAGCATCGAAAATTTCAAGATTGCGCAGGATATCAACAAAATGCCGAAAGAAATCATCAAGGCATTTGCCTACCTGAAAAAAGCAGCGGCAATCACCAACGAGGAAGCCGGTGTATTGCCCAAAGAAAAAGCCGAGCTCATTGGCCAGGTTTGCGATGAAATACTGAGAGGAAACTGGACGATCAGTTTCCGCTGGTGGTATGGCAAACCGGCAGCGGCACGCAAAGCAACATGAATGTAAACGAAGTGGTTGCCTACCGTGCACATGTAATTAACGGCGGCCAATTGACCGACAAAGAAAAATTTCTTCATCCCAACGATGATGTAAACAAATCGCAGTCAGCAACGATACTTTTCCCACCGCCATGCATATTGCGGCCTATAAAATACTGGTAGAAATCACCATTCCCGGCATTGAAAAACTCCGCGACACGCTGGCTGAAAAAAGCAAAGCATTCATGCACGTGGTAAAGATTGGCCGTACCCATTTTATGGATGCCACGCCGCTTACGCTGGGACAGGAAATCAGCGGTTATGTATCGCAGTTGATCATGGCATTAAAGCCATCAAATAATACGCTGGCCCACCTGACCGAACTGGCATTGGGCGGCACGGCCGTTGGTACGGGTATCAATACACCAAAAGGATATTCTGAGAATGTGGTGGCCAAACAATTGCCGAACTTACCGGCCTGCCATTTATAACCGCCGAAAATAAATTTGAAGCGCTGGCTGCGCACGATGCCATCGTGGAAGCGCATGGCGCCTTAAAAACCGTTGCCGTAAGCCTGATGAAAATCGCCAACGATATCCGCATGCTGTCTCGGGTCCACGCAGTGGCATTGGCGAAATTTTTATTCCCGACAACGAACCCGGTTCTTCCATCATGCCGGGCAAAGTAAATCCAACGCAGTGCGAAGCGCTGACCATGATTGCCGCACAGGTAATGGGCAATGATGTGGCCATCAATATCGGCGGTGCAACCGGCCATTTTGAACTGAACGTTTTTAAACCGGTGATGATCTATAACTTTCTTCACAGCGCCCGGCTGATTGGTGATGGCTGTGTAAGCTTTAACGATAAATGCGCCGTTGGCATTGAGCCGATTGAAGCCAATATCAAAAAACATGTGGACAACACCCTGATGCTGGTGACTGCACTCAATACGAAAATCGGCTATTACAAAGCCGCCGAAATTGCGCAGAAAGCACATAAAGAGGAACTACCTTAAAAGAAATGGCCGTGAAACTAGGCTATGTTACCCCCGAAGAATTTGACGAATGGGTGGTGCCGGCAAAGATGGTGGGTGAAATAAAATAAACGGTCAAGTGCAATTTTCCTGTTATCGAAACGTTTATTTTACGCTTATCAACACATCGTCACTTATAATTTCTGTCTATGAAGCATCTATTGAAATACAGCTTTCTGTTTGGCATTGTTGTGATGGCTATGCTGTCCTGCCAGAAGGAATTAAGCCAGGAATCGAACCTGAATACCGCGCAATACTCTTTCCAGGACGACTCTACCAGCGAATGTTTCCCGATTGAAATCAATGGCACTTATTACAATGGTGTTTCTGCCAACCGCGATACCAATTTTGTGAAAGTCGTGGTGAATGTAAAATCTACCGGCAATTATTACATTTCCAGCAGTATTGAAAACGGCTTTAGTTTTGCCGATTCCGGGTTCTTTAGCAAAACTGGTATGGACACCCTATTGCTGAAAGCCAACGGCACGCCGATTCTGGTAAAAGCAACTGATTTCACCATCACGTCTTCATCCAACACAACTTCCTGCCCGTTCACGGTGTTTGTACTCGACAGCACCGGTACAGGACTTGGCGGCACCGACACGTCGGGAACGCCACCCACAGGCAGTTACAGTGAAACCTACGTTGATCCAAACCCGGCTGACGACAACAGCTGGCATTTTACCGACAGCACCAACAACGTCAGCTATAGCGGCGCAATGCCATTGGGCTCTTTCAGTTCCGATCTCGGCATAAATGTTTTTGCCAGCGGTGGTCCTGAAAGCACCAATTCTGACCTGTTGTTCAGCATTCTCATCACTTTCCCTACTGCCACAATAACCACAGGTGCTTATCCTGCCAATAACGAAGTGGGCTTTATCAGTTTCCTCGATCAGTCTCAGACCATCAACGACATAGTGTACAATTCCGATGCACTGACAATCAACGAAAGCACCGATCCGTCTTTTATCAACATAACGAGTTATGATGCCACCACCAAACGCATCAAAGGTTCGTTCAGGCTGTGGGCTTCCGATGCAAACGGCGATCCAGCACTCATCAAAGGATCGTTCAACACTACCATTTTATAAGAAAATCATTCCCATAAAAAAATCGCAGCATACAAGTGTATGCTGCGATTTTTTTATGGGCAAAATATCAACATGTTCGAGAATAATACCTCGCTGATGAATGCAAATACAGCCCTCAATGGGTGGGCTCAATTGTAGCTAACCTGTTTGTTCGCTGTTTCAATACACCGATTCACCAGTCAGGTAAGATAGCGAGGGTTAGTTTGATTGCAGTGTTTCCAACGCTTTTTTCACCATTGCATCACTGTGGTTTACAAACTCGAAATAGCCTTCGGTTCTGAATACCTGCCGGGCAAGATAAGCGGGCATTTTTTCGAGCACCTGTTCTTTTGCCGCAGGTGTAATACCCGACAATTCAATGCTGTCGCGCATTGCAAACTGTGCAAGTTGCGACCAGTTGAAGCTGGTTTCATTAAACTGATCGCGCAATTGCTGTGGCGTTTTGATTGCCTGCAAAGCTGCCTTGTGCTGTATGTAAAAATGATAGATGTAATTGCTGATGGTTCCGCGGTAAAATAACTGCGAAACGGCTCTTGGCTGAGCCGTCGTGTCGAAGGGAACAAACAAATCGGGTGTAATGCCACCACCGCCATACACCAGTCTTCCTGATGCGGTTTTGTACGGCTTTGTAATGGGGGTTGCGGTATCACCCACCACCACTTCGCCATTGTGAAACCGCTCAATTAGTTCTTCTTCATATTCTTCCTTTCCTTTGTTGTAAGGCTTTTGAATGTTTCGCCCGATGGGTGTATAATAGCGCGCAACGGTAAGCCGCAGTGCGCCGCCGTCGCTCAGGTTGTACTGCTGCTGCACCAGCCCTTTGCCAAATGTGCGCCTGCCAATGATGGTTGCCCGGTCCCAATCCTGCAAGGCACCGCTAACGATTTCACTTGCCGATGCCGAAGATTCATCTACCAGCACCACCAGTTTTCCTTCTTCAAACAAGCCCTGCTTTTTGCAGTGGTATTCAGTTCTTGGTTCTTTGCTTCCCTGTGTATAAACCACGAGTTTGTCACCGCTCAAAAATTCGTCAGAGATACTCACCGCCTGTGTGAGGAACCCGCCGCCGTTGCCACGCAGGTCAAGGATCAGCTTTTTCATGCCTTGTTTTTCAAGTTCCATCATGGCAGTGATAAACTCGTTGTAAGTGGTTTCTGCAAATTTATTGATGCGGATAAAACCGGTTCCCGGCGCAATGAGGTAACTGACGTCTACCGAAGGCACAGGAATGGTGCTTCGGGTAATGATCAACGGCAGACGTTTGCCGTCGCGCAGCATGGTGATCTTCACCGCGCTGCCGCCTTCGCCCCGCAGCAGCCGGCGCACGTCGCCCGGCGTAATGCGGATGCCAGCCATGGGTATCGTATCTTCAATGCTGATGATTTTATCCCCCACTTCCACACCGGCTTTTTCACTCGGTCCTTCCGCCAGCACATTCACCACATTCACCGTATCGTTGAATATCTGGAACTCGATACCAATGCCTTCAAAATTGCCCTGCAAATCTTCATTGACGCTTTGCAGGCTGGCTGGTGGAATGTAAATGGAGTGCGGGTCGAGATGAGACAACATATCGTTGATGGCAGCATCTTTCAGGCTGTCGGTGCCTACATTGTCCACATATTTTTCGCCGATGAGTTTGAGAATTTCCTGCAGTGCAGAACCGTTGGAATTATTGATGAAAAAAGCAGAAGCGCCAGCCGTGTTTTCCCTGAGTTTATAACCGATCACCATGCCGGCCACCATCACCACAGAAAACAATAGTGGCAGCCACACCTGTAATTTTTTACTTCCCATAAATTGTTGTTCTTTGTGCAACGAACCTGAAAAAACGCGAATATCTGTATAGTTTACTGAAAAGGATTTTTAAAATTTTTATCTATGGCGGTAGTCCTGATTGCGGATAGCGGCGCAACCAAATGTGAATGGTGCCTGTTGGAACAAACCGGCAAACTAACGATTCTCACCACTGGTATCAATCCTTATTTTTTATCGAAAGAACAAATCATCGCCTTGCTGCAAAAAGAACTGTTGCCATCTTTATCCGCTGTGCAGCCCGATGCTGTATTTTTCTATGGTTCGGGGCTTGGAAACACCGACAATCAGAAAGTTATCCAGGCTTCCCTGAAACAACTGTTTCCCGATTGTACAATAGAAACCCACACCGATATATTGGCCGCCGCCCGTGCCGCCTGCAACGATACCAAAGGCGTAGTGAGCATATTGGGCACCGGCAGCAATTCCTGTTATTACAATGGCAAACTGATCAAAAAAAACATTGCTGGTGCCGGCTACATCCTTGGTGATGAAGGCAGCGGCGCTTACCTGGGCAAAAAAGTGGTTCAGCATTATTTATACAACACCTACGACGAAGATTTGCGGGCACGATTTGATGCCATGTTCGTTACCTCGCCCAAAGAGATCTTGGAAAATGTATATAGCCGCCCGTTGCCCAACCGGTACCTGGCTTCATTTACCCGTTTTTTAGCCGACAACCGGGGACATTACATGGTTGAAAACATTTTGGAAGACGGCATCAACGATTTCTTTTTCCATCATTTGTGCAAGTACAAGGAGAGCTGGCGGCTGCCGGTACACTTTGCCGGCGGGGTGGCATTCGCATTCAGCGATGTGGTGAGGGAATTGTGCAAAGTATATGAATTTGAACTGGGTAACATCATCAAAAACCCGATAGAAGGGTTGATTTTTTTTCACCAAACTACAGCTAAAACAGCATAGACATATCATGAACAGTTTTACCAGGACAACAGAACAACCATCGCTTTACCGGCATCTCGACAAATTGCCGGTTGCCGATATTCTCCGGCACATCAATGAGGAGGACAAGAAAGTGGCTTTGGCAGTAGAACAGGCATTGCCACAGATTGAAAAACTGATCGAAGCTACGGCCGACAGGATGCTTGCAGGCGGGCGGTTGTTTTACATTGGTGCGGGCGCAAGCGGGCGTACCGGCGTGCTGGATGCAAGCGAATGCCCGCCTACATTTGGTGTACCGCAAAGCCTGGTTACGGGCGTAATAGCGGGTGGATATACTGCCATTACGCAAGCCGTTGACAAAGCCGAAGACGACACACAACAAGGCTGGCTCGATCTGCAGCAGCAAGGTATCAGCGACAAAGATGTGGTGATTGGTATCGCAGCAAGCGGAACTACGCCTTATGTACTTGGCGCCATCCGCACCTGCAACCAACACGGCATTGCAACCGGTGGCATCGCGTGTAATGCGGGTAGCCCGCTGGCACAGATCGCGCAATACCCGGTAGAAGTAGTGGTAGGGCCGGAATTTGTAACAGGTAGTACCCGCATGAAAAGCGGTACTGCGCAAAAGATGATACTGAACATGATTTCCACCACGGTGATGATACAACTGGGCAGGGTAATGGACAACCAGATGGTGAACATGCAACTGACCAATGAAAAACTGCTGGAACGCGGCACCCGCATGGTCATGCAACAACTGCAGTTGACTGATTTTGAAGCCGCCAAAAAGCTATTGATCCGCTATGGAAGTGTGGCCAAAGCTGTGCAGGCAGGAAGCTGAGATGTACCGGTTTTCCGCTTGTCTCAATTATTTTTTATCCAGCTTTTTTTATCCTAATTTGCTCTTAAATCAAATCTTTATGAAAAAAAATTTACACTCCATCGCCATGGTGATTATGCTGTATGCAGGTATGCAGGCAGCATCGGCCCAAACGTCTACGGCATTTGCAATAACCGGCGATACCAAAGGCAATGTAAACTGGTCGGTGATCCGCGAAATTGATATATCTACCGGAGCCCTGGTGCGGAACATATACCTGCCGGCAACTGAAAATCCAGTTCACAAAGATGCCCTTACGGGCAAATCGTTGAATGTAGATGCAGAAGCGCCTGCGATTAATCAAAAAGCAGCTCCCTGTGGCTGTACATCTCCTTCACTGGCAGCAGCATCAGCTTACGATCAACGTCAAAAACGGTTGTACATCGCACCTTTATTTGGCAACGAGCTGCAATACATTGACATCACCAAAAAAGAACTGGTGATCTACCACGTTGCCAATCAAAAGCTGAAAAATTACACACCCGAAGCCGGTGAAGGCGACAACATCACCCGCATGGTATTTGGCTCCGATGGCAATGGATATACGATAACCAACAACGGCAATCATGTTATCCGGTTTACCACCGGCAAAACGGTAACCATCACCGATTTGGGCAGTCTCAAAGACAACAGCGGCAATACCATCAGCGTGCATGCAAAAGCGGCAAGCTGGGGCGGCGACCTCGTGGCAGACGATGCCGGAAGCCTCTACCTCTTTACCGTGGCGGGTCATATTTTCAAGATCAACCCGATTTCGCTGGAAGCAACTTTTACCGGCACCATCAAACACCTGCCAACCGCTTTTAGTGTCAATGCCGCGGCAGTTGACAAAGCGGGCAATGTGACCATTGCCAGTTCTGTTGACGCCGGTAATTATTATACGGTCAATATGAAAACACTGGAAGCCACGCCGCTGCCTGCCAAAGAAAATTTATACAACGCCTCCGATTTTGCCAACGGCAATGTTTTGGCAACCGAAAAAAGCAGCATTGCGATGATACCTGCGGTTTCAGTAAAAACAACCGGTGTAAATGTGTATCCCAACCCGGTAAAAAACAAGCTGGTGACCGTGTATTTCAGTGGATCGCTGCAAGGCAAACACACCATTGAAGTGCTGGATGCCAACGGCAAAAAGTTAGCCGCCAAAACAGTGACCGTAGTGAGCAAAAGCCAGTCTCAGACAGTGCAACTGCCTTCTTCCACCCCATCGGGAATGTACATGGTGCATGTAATGGCGACCAATCACAAAGATGTTTTTACCGGGAATATTGTGGTTGAGTAAATCACCGTAGCAGGAATACAGTTGTGGCACTACATTGTTTTTTCCGGTAAAACAAACCTGCCACCATACATTCTAAAGAGGCTTTGATACATAGGGCAATTGCCCTGCAAAAGTTCCGCCCGCAACGGCAGAACTTTTTTGTTTTATTTTGTCGGGGAAAAGGCACAATAGTGATTGCCACAAACAGTAGACATGCAAAGAAAAGAACCATTTCAGAAAAGCCCGTTTTACCAGTCGAAAAAAAATATTATTGCCGGGCGCAATCCGATCATTGAAGCGATGCGCGCAGGGCAGTTGATCGATAAAATATTGTTGTTTAAAAATGCTTCCGGCGAGGCCATCAATGAAATCAGGACGCTTGCCAAAGAGCAAAATGTACCCGTTCAGTTTGTGCCGGTAGAAAAGCTCAACAGCACCACCAATGTGCAGCACCAGGGCGTTATTGCTTTTAAAGCCAGCATCCAGTACCAGGATCTGCAGCAGGTAATTGATTGGGTGCTTCGAAAGGTGAAACGCCGCTGTTCCTGATGCTTGATGGAATCACAGATGTGCGCAACATTGGCGCCATTGCCCGAAGCGCGGTGTGCAGTGGCGCTCAAGCCATCATCATTGCCGACAAAGGCGTGGGCGCACTCAATGAAGAAGCCGTAAAAAGCAGTGCCGGTGCGCTCGAAATGATACAGGTTTGCCGGGTAAGCAGCCTGTACAAAGCGATTGAAACGCTTCACCTAAATGGCATTAAGCTTTGCGCCAGCGAAATGAAAGCCAAACACAAAATTTACGAGCTTGACCTCGTGTCGCCTGCTGCTTCATCATGGGTAACGAAGAAAAAGGCATTCAGAAAGCATTGTCCGATATCGCTGATGAACCCTTCACCATCCCGATGGCGGGACGATTTCGATTCGTTTAATGTATCGGTGGCAGCAGGGATAATTCTGTACGAAGCCATGAAACAACGACAACTCGACCATGCAAAACAAAATGATGGCGATACAATCAGGCTGAGTAGAATGTCCCCGCGATGCGATGCAGGGCTGGCCGCATGACATTGCGACGGAAAAAAAAGCAGCTTATATAAACCTGTTGTTGAAGGGCAGGTTTTCATACCATTGATTTTGGGAGCTTTGTATCTCCCAAAGCCATTCCGCAAATGCGCGATACCAAAGAAGTGTTGGCGATGCTCAAACATGCACGAGACGAACCCGACTGCTGGCCATCGTTGCCAATGTGCGCGGTGCTGAGGAAGCAGTTATGCATCCCGCAAATTTCCTTTATAGGTTTTCCGTTTTCCATCTCACCTACTTTCCAGTTACGCAACACCAACGCAACATCGGAAGAAAGTTTAATCGTTCATCAATCGAATTGCAGCAATTGTGCATACAGAACAACAAACACTGGTGATTTATTTGAGCATGGGTTTTGGCAATCCATATGGCGATGCGTACAATGAAGAAGTACTGTTAGATTATCACAACATAATGGCAGAACAAAGAGCGTTACATATATTATCATTGTCAGATACGGTTGGCATAGCCACCCCGCGCAAATACAGGCTGCATTTTCAACAGTGATCCCGGCATACCCCACATATTTTCGGGGCACATTTACACACGACAAAACGGAATTACTGTAATAACCTGAAAGCCGCGTGGATGCCGGTTGCCGCCGGTTTGACGGCGCTATCAAAGGCATTGGCGGCTGCCCGATGGCGCAGGACAAACTCGTTGGCAACATGCCCACCGAACGGATGATAGAGTTCCTGGAAGCGGAAGGATTTAACACCGGCATTCACCAGGATATACTGACTGAAAGCTTACAAATGGCTTCTATAATTTTTACCTGAATGCAGTTTCAAGTACCCATTACTATTCCACAGTTGAAACCGCCGGTTACCTATACCGATCGGTTGTTACTGACCGGTTCCTGCTTTACGGAACACATCGGGAATTATTTGTCCGATGTAAAATTCTCGGTGATGCAAAACCCAAACGGCATTCTGTTCGACCCGCTGAGCGTTAGCCGCAGTCTGCTTTCTTACATGGATGAAACGGTGTATAATAAAGATGACTTGTTTTACCTGAATGAAGCCTGGCATAGCTGGCAACACCACAGCCGTTTTTCAAGCCCTGATCAGGAGCAGGTATTGCGATAAATCAATGAATCGCAGCTGGCTGCGCATGAGTATTTGAAAACTGCCGATTGGCTAATGATTACACTGGGATCGTCGTTTGCCTACAAATTTGCCACGACGAACGATGAGTTGAAAGCCGTAAAGAGCGAAGCGGTTGCCAACTGTCACAAGGCACCGGCAGCTATGTTTACCAAACATCTTTGTACCATAGAAGAAACGGTGACTGCGCTTGATGGCATGTTGTTCCGGCTGTTCCGGTTCAATCCGGACCTAAAAATCATTTTTACGGTGAGCCCGGTGCGGCATTTGCGCGATGGCGTTATTGAAAACAACCGCAGCAAAGCCCGGTTGCTGGAAGCAGTACATCACCTGGTGAACAAATTTGAACGGCTGCATTATTTCCCGGCTTATGAACTGGTGATTGATGTGTTGCGCGATTACCGGTTTTACGACATCGACATGGCGCATCCCAATTATGCTGCGACGCAATTTGTGCTCGAAACATTTTTTTGACACCTGTGTAGATCCGGCAGCAAAACGATTGTCGGACGACATCCGGAAAATTGTCATTGCCCGGAAACACAAACCTTTCAACGCAGCATCGGAGCAGCACCGTCGGTTTTTGTTGTCGCATGCCGGTAAAACCAGCCCAACTGCAAGCGCAATATCCCTATCTCGACTTCAGCGATGAATTGCGCTATTTCTCTGGGGCATAAAAAAAGCCACTGCGGTTGAGTGCAGTGGCTATCCGGCTATTTGCCGGCAGATTATTTTTGGAGAAGCCCGGTTAGGCGATACCAACCGAAGGCGTCCATGATTGATCTGTAGATTGCATGAATACCTCCTTTTTTTTGATGAACGATAAAGATATCACATTCTCACTTTCAAAAAACAGTTCCGCATATTTTAACGGGTTGACAGGAAATTATCCGCTTATTGAATGTTCCGGAACTAAGACATGCTGAATGAAGTTTTGTGCAACGAGTTTGCCTTGTCCACGTATTCGTTTTTGATGTGCCAGTCAAGCTCGATGGCAGTTTGTGGCGTATTGCGCGTTGCACCGCTGAACAACATCATTTTGTAGCCATTGTTCTCTCTTGCAAAAATCAATTCTTTGCTGTTGAACATAAAACCCAAACAATCTTCCACCAGTTGCGTTGAATAAATGATGGTTTTGCCATGTTTGCGGATGAAAACTTTCGCCGTAAAAGAGAACCCATTGTAGTCGAACGTCACGATAAATTTTTTCATTCAGAGGTAGTTTTGATGTGGAATAAAAATAAATAAGAACAAAAAACAAAAAAATTATAATTCGATTAATTTATACACACATTGCATTAAAAAATGCTTATCCTTTTCTCTAACCACCCATCAACTTATTTACTCATCAATTATTTATTCTTCTTTTTACAAAATGTAACCCAGTAATGTACTTTCTCTGATTGCAGATAGATAAGTCACATCTTTAATAATGGATATATATTTTTACAATACATAGAGATCGCATAGGCATACAAATTACCGGACACAAAAAATCCATCAAACGACTGCGTGTATACAGTGCCTGATGGATTGGTTTCCGGGAGAAAAAATCCCAATGTACAACAGCAACATGATTAATCCATGTTCTTGCTGGCTAAAAGATATTCCTGTAAGGTGATTCTGCCGTTGCAGAGGTGGTTATATAGAATATCTTTGTTTAATTTTTGTTCCCTAAGCTTTCCGACAACTTTTCTGTCAAAAAACAAATCTTTCATAATTGCTTTCATTTCCTGATGATTTACTTGCTTATAAATTGTGTACTTTCTACACATTAATACAGGAAAGAAGAAAAAGTAACCCAATAAACAAACGGTAATTGAAGATCAACAGTTTATATATGTATTTAAATAAATATTTTAAAACAGAATATCATTTGTACAACGAAACCACTGCGTTGTTTGTGTGAAGCTGGTACAAAACCGGAAAACGATCGTTCAATAAAAAAAGATATTGGTGTTGCCGGCTGCCTTTGATGACCGCAATGTCTTTCACTTCGCCCTGCACGAGCAGACCCGTTTTTTTCTGTGCAGTCCACGAAAAATTTCCTTTGCCATCATTGATCAGTACACTCCCGAAACTGGCATCTAGCCGCTCAAATTGTGGCAGGAAATGATACAAATTTCCACCGAGCAGCAAATCGTTGAATCCATCTCCGTTTACATCCACACTCCGGATTGCATTAACCGAAGAAAGCTGCGCCATTGCTGGCATTTGCACTACCTCAAATTGTCCGTTGCCTTTGTTGATCGCTACAATTGAACTGCAATAATTAAACTGTTTTACGACAGATTGTTTGACCAATGTTTCGGGAAATAATTCCTGCACCGACTTTTTTGCATATGCTTCGTGCCGCAGGTTTTGCTTTTTTACGATGGGGATCTGGTCCTGCAATTCGCGCTTCAAAAACACCGGCAGGTCTTTTCCATCCACCGTGGACGTGAGTATTTTATCGATGTTACCGTTTTGGTTAAAATCGTTGATGAACAGTTTTACCGGATGAGCTTTATCGGGATGCAGGTAAAAATTTTCGCCAATGTTTCCCAATAACAAATCCATTTTGCCATCACCATTAACATCGGCAGCCGTAATCGTTTGCCACAACCCATGCAGGCTGTTGAGATTGGTGATTGCTTCTTTCCACGCATGATTGCTCATACGAAAAAATACGCGGTGACATCCATTCGCCGGCAATGATCAGTTCTGCTTTCTGATCACCCGTCACATCTGCCCACACAGCACCGGTGATCATGCCCGCATCTGCCAACGCCGGGCATTGCTGTTTGGTAACATCGGTAAAATGCCCGCTGCCATCGTTCAACAGCAATGCGCTGGCTGGCGTGGCGCCATATTTACCGGGCACATTTCTGCCGCCTGCAAACAGATCCAAGGTCGCCATCAGCATCGAAATCGCCGGCGGCAATTACGCCCATGTCTGCGCCATTGTTGGGTAGCGCTGAAGCATCTAGGCTAAAATTTCCTTTGCCATCATTTTTATACAACCGGTTTTGTGTTTGCCGGCTAAAAGGCGTGTTGTTGTTGCCGCCGGCTCCTACAAACAAATCGAGATCATTATCCTGATCTGCATCAAAAAACAAAACGGCAGCATCTTCAAAGTCAACAAACTGGTGAAACAAAGGCTCCTCTTTTTTCACAAACCCGCCTTCTGTTGTTTGCAGGTACAACTGCCCGCCTTGCCCGTTACCACCACCGATATATACATCATCCAAGCCCATCGCCGTTCACATCACCAACAGCGGCTTTGGGACCTTCGCGGGATAACATTTCGGGCACATTGCGTTCGTAATAAAAGTCAACATACATCGTCTTCGGTATGCTTGTCGAAATTCGATGGCACAGAATCGAAATAAACGGTGTTCGTGATGACAGGCTCCGCAAAATGATACACGGTGCTGCAGCCGGTTTGCGTAAAGCGTGTATTGGTTGTCGAGTGCCGGATGCGGGTATGCGTATAGGTTCGGTCGGGCCAAATAATAACCATCGAATCAATACTTGGTCTGTTGCCCAAGCCAATCACCTGTTTATAATCCATGCTGCTTTGAAAGCCACGGCTGGGAATACTTCACGGGTAATGATGTTGTCTCCGGCATACAATTTGATGCTGCTGCCAATGGCAAACGTGTTTTGCGCTTTCCCTTTCAGCAATATGCTGATGTAATGGTGCTTGTTTTCGCTGACGCGATTGTTTTGATACACAAAAGCCGGCCCATTTTCGTTGTTGACAACCAGGTCAAGATCGCCATCATCATCAAGGTCGCCATAGGCAGCGCCATTGCTCCAAGAAGGTTGA
Organism: uncultured Chitinophagaceae bacterium; assembly: GCA_963826385.1. GTDB lineage: Bacteria > Bacteroidota > Bacteroidia > Chitinophagales > Chitinophagaceae > Ilyomonas. Next base: position 46,313 of record CAWGWV010000002.1, read on the forward strand.
GAAAACCCCCAGTCGACAGCTGCATCTTGAATTTCAGATTGCCATCGTTTCTGAAAACTTTGTTGGGCAACGGTGTACGCGGAATTTCTTTCAGTATATTGTCCACACTTTCTTTTTTGCCGGTGAGCACCATTTTCTGGTTCACATCATTGGCAAAAAAATCCATAAAGTCGAGGTTGGTCACATCGCGGTTTACGCCGTTGCACACAAAAATATCATTGTAGCCCATCATTATCGGCATCAAACATCAGTGCGCCCCAGCTCCAGTCGGTGGCAGAAACACCGCTGTAATTGGCAATTTCACAAAACTTACCATCCTGATTATTCACCTGCAGGCAGTTTTTCATAAACTGGTGATAAAAGCCTTGTTTCAGCTTGATGTTATACACATCATAATTATCAAAAGAGCCCGTGGTTTTAAGGCGGTAATCATCATCGGGCAGCATATCGGTGGTAAAAATATCGGGGTAGCCATCGTTGTTGATATCGGCGATATCGGCGCCCATGGAAGAAAAACTGGTGTGTTCCATGTACTGTTCAAATTCGTCTTTGAACGTGCCGTTTTGTTGGTTGATGTATAAATAATCCCGCTCGTACGAGTCGTTGGACACATATACATCGGGATAACCATCATTATTAATATCGCCAACAGAAACACCCAAGTCCAAAGGAAATGAGGCTAGCCATGAATACCGGCCTGCTTGCGTTACTTCGGTAAAATGACCATCCGTTATTTTGATATAGATGATCGCCGCCGCCTTTCAAAAAATCACCCACTTTCCATTCCTGCTCCGGCAAGTCGCGGGTATTGGCAAAGCCCAGCTGGTTGATGGGTATCGGGCTGTTATTGATCATAAAACAATCAAGGTCGCCATCCAGATCGTAATCAAAAAAGGAAACCTGCGTGGTATATGCCGAAATATCGAGACCATACTGTTTCGCCGACTTCGGTAAAAGTGAGGTTGTGGTTGTTGATGTATAATTTGTTTCGCCGGTTGCCGCTGCTCATATGTCCCGAATTGCATACATAAATATCCAGCCAGCCATCGCTATTGATGTCGGCCATGACTACACCGGTGCTCCACATGCTGTCTTGCTGCAAGCCCGCCTTTGGCGTAATGTCTTCAAACTACCAGTTGCCTTTGTTCAGGTACAGCTTGTTATCGCCCATGTTGGAGGTAAAAAACACATCGGGCTTGCCATCATTATTAATATCGCCAATGGCTACGCCGCCACCATTGTAAAAATTGCGAAACAGAAAGCTGTTTTCTATTTTACCATCTTCCACTTTATTATTGAAGTCGATGCCGGTATTATCCATCAACTGGAACAGCGGATCCTTAGGTTTTTCACCGCAGGAAAACAACAACAGCAGAAAAGCGATACAAGCAACCTGGTAATCTAATTTCATGATAGGAACGTGCGTGAAAAATTCGTAACTCTTATGAGTACATCTACAAACCGCTAAGATGATAAATTTATTTATAAGAATTTTACAAAACCCCTATCATTGTACATCTGTACGGACAGGCAAGTATTGAACAGTGTTTGAGACTTGCGGAGATGGCTTTTGAAACTATCGTACCCGCTTGTTATCAAAGCCATGCTTCCGTTGGCAAAGATGCTAAGTGTAACTGGAAAAAGCCATACATTTCGGTTTCAGATTTGCCCTGCAGCATACATTCCGGAGTCCGTATATAGAAGTGACCGAAAGTTAATCCAGATATGAATGTAATTCTCAAACGCACGCTGATCACCATTCCCATTATTTGTGCTGTAAGCTTTGTTCTGCTGATGTTTATCCCTGCTGCCATCCCTGTACAAAACAAAGCCATTTTCTATTGCAATACGGCGGCTGCCAGCCGAATGATCAATTACCAGTGGAAACAAATGTTTGAAGAACACACAGACAGTTCCTTTCGCATCGGAGAATTCAATTACCATATACAAAAGCCGGTTTATAATGGTGCCAACATCCACATCAGTATAAACGGCAAAACCTATTTGTCCACTTTGTCACTGATTCCGTTGCCGTCCGATACCACCTTGTTGCAGTGGAATTTGGTGGTTGAAACCAGCAAAAACCCGTTTGAAAAATTTCATGATTATTTACAAAGCCAGGCATTGCAACTCAACATGGAAAAAGCCATCCTGCAAATGCAGATTTTTTTGCAGAATCCAAGAAATGTATATCACTACCGTATAACAAAAACAACACTTACCGATACCGTCTTAACTTTTACAAAAAAACTGTCCGGTACTTATCCCGATACAAATGAGATCTATGAAATGGTGAACAAACTAAAATCTTATATCTCCGATCAAAACGCAAAGGAAACCAACAGCCCTATGCTCAACATCATCCATACCGACAGCGGCTACCTTTCCATGGTAGGCATCCCTACCAACAAGGAACTGCCCGAAACAAAAGACATCACCAACAGGTACCTGCGCCCCATGAAAAATAAAATACTGACCACAACCGTACGGGGTGGCACCAAATCGGTTCAGGATGCCTACGAACAGGTTGAGCAATACATGCGCGATCATTCCATGTCGGCGCCGGTAATGCCATTTGAACTGTTGATCACCGACCGCAGCAAGCTATCCGATACGTCCAAATGGATCACACAGATATTTTATCCCATCATTTGATTCGACCTAGTCAAAAAGGGTTGACAAAAAAGAGGAACTGGCAATTCCGTATAGAGTCAGTTTTAAAGATAATCGTCACGATTCTTTATGCCAAAGCAAAGGATTCACAACATGAACCTGCTTTTGTTAAAACTATTTTCATATCTACCAGCAGATTATAATGCACTACTGAAACTCAGTTTGCCGCTTGCCAGGTGCAGTAAAATCAAAAATCCCTTTTCGATTGGTTTAAAAAAAACGAGAGATCATTGTGACAATGACCTCTCGTTTTTTGTTCAGTTATACAATCCGGATTTTAGTAACCGGTATTTTGTGTCAGGTTCGGATTCACCGCCAGTGCTGAATTTGGAATTGGAACCACAGGTATTTCGGATCATCGGAATCTTTCAACGCCCATGGTCTCAGGTAAGCACCAAAGCGGATGATCTTGCCTTCTCCAGCCATCCCAATAAAACTCTCTTCGTCTTTCGTCCAGCAAATTGTCGAGGGTTACGGCACCCAGGCTGGAAGCTCCGCGCGGAGTTCTTACCTGGTTCACCAGGGTAGTAGCGGTAGTGACATCAGGAGCCGATTGGCGGAGCAATGCTTCTGCTTTCATCAGCATCACGTCTGCATACCTAAAAAATACAAAATCAGTTGCGGGATTGGCGACATACACTCCTTTGTCATCGTAAGGAACCGGGTATTTCACCACGCGCAAGCCGGTTCTTTCCAGTGTGTTGGGATCGTTTTCGTTGAGCTTAACATCGGCAAGAAATACGAGGGGATTGTTTTTTCTGTCGAACAACCTGTTGCCAGATGCATCGTATTGCTGTCCAAACAAAATACCGGCTTTTACACCATGAACATTGGAAGAACCAATGATGCTGTCCGTTCTTGCGCATGTCCGTCGCTTCAAACTTGTTATAGACATCTGCGAAAGAGGCAAAACCATTCCATCCACCAGGGTTCTGGCTGTAATGCAGGGTTTTCATCCACGTTGAAGCCATGCCGTTGCCTACGGAAGCCTGTACGCCGGAAGTATTTGCCTTTACGAAGATATTTTCAACAGAAATGTCGGAGTTGTTTTTTATAGTTGTCGAAATAATTGGCAGCCAGGCTATAACCGGTAACGGCATCGGCATAGCTGATGACTTTTGCCATGTCGGCATCACTAAAGGTAGGCGTTTGCCGGCTGCTGCCGTATGTGCCCCGGTTGAGGTACAACTTCATAGCAATACGCGGCAGGCATTTTTATTGGCTTGCCCTGCATTGGCAGGCGTTCCATCCGGCAAATCGTTCAGGACAGATTCCAGGTCGCTGATGATGAAATCGGCGGCTTCATCACCTTTCAGTACTTGTGGGGCGTTGAGCAAATTCTCGCCTGGCTGACGGAAAGGTACTTGTCCAAACAAATCCAATACGGTGTACATCGCAAAACCACGCAAGAATTTGGCTTCTGCCGCTTGCTGTGCGGTTGGA
>CAWGWV010000003.1:0-13198 GCA_963826385.1 uncultured Chitinophagaceae bacterium
TCATCAAAACAGATCCACTCAGTTATGAATAGCCGCGGCATGAATCTTTGGTGAACATTGGTTATTCGATGCCCAACACGGTTTTCGCCAGCGCAATGGTATCCGGATCGCCGGTGTATTTGCCACGCTCGTCGGAAAGCTTTACCGTTTGTGTCCATGGCCCGGCTTCGGGGTAAGCTTCCACAAGCTTCATCACGATGTTCATGGGCGGCAAACCAACATCGTTGGTAAAGTTGGTGCCAATGCCAAACGAGATACCAATTTTGCCTTTGGCAAAAGCCAAAATGCGTTCGACTTTATCCGGGTTCAGCGCATCGGAATAAATGATGGATTTAGAGATGGGATTAATGCCAAGCTGCAAATAATGGTCAATGGTCTGTTGGGTAAAGACAAGGGGATCGCCGCTGTCGTGCCGCACGCCATCAAACAGCTTCGCGAATTTTTTTTCAAATTGCTGGAAGAAAACAGTAGAAGTATATGTGTCGGACAGCGCGATGCCAAGGTCACCGCGATACACATCGGTCCAGTGTTCCAGCGCCATCGTATTCGCCATTTTATAACCATATTTGGCAGCGTGAAACATAAACCATTCATGCGCGTGGGTGCCAATGGGGCGGGTGTTGTAAGCCTGCGCAAAATGCACATTGCTAGTGCCCACAAAACCCGTCCCGCCCTTGTCCTGCAAGGCTTTCACCACCAGGCGGTGCACCTCGTAGGAATGCCTGCGCCGGGTGCCGAATTCAGCGATGGTCACGCCAAGCTTGTTGTAGTCTTCTATTTTTTTACTCGTGGTGTCATACACTTATTCATCGCTGATGCGCTGCCGGTCGTCAAACTTGTAATACAATTCGGAGATGATGCACAGCAAGGTGACTTCCCACAAAATGGTACGGTACCAATAGCCTTCCACGCTTACGTTTAGCTGATCGCCTTCCTGCTCAATCGTCACTTCTGAAGGATCGTAACAGTAGCCTTCGAGAAAGTCGAGATACGTGGGCGGTAGATAAGGACATTTATTTGTCAAAAATTGTTTTTCCTCCTTTGTCAGCCGCAGTTCAGAGAGTTGGTTGACCGATGCCTGCAAAGCCTGGGCAAAGCCTTGTGGAAAACGGTGATTGCCGCGGTTGATAAACCGGTATTTCGCTTTGGCGCGCGGAAACAGGTGTACAACGGCAAACTGCATGGTGAACTTGTAAAAGTCGTTGTCGAGCAAAGACGGCAGCGTAACGATGGGGAATGATGACATAGGTTGCTAAACTATGCATTTTGTACAGCAAAACCGGCAAACCGGCATGGGCAACGGAGCAATATTATCTGTTACTTTTGATGCCGGTTAACTTCAACTCATGAAAGCATTGTTGCTCATCGACATTCAACCAGATTTTTTGCCGGGCGGCGCACTTGCCGTAAAAGATGGCGATGCGGTGATTCCCGTGGTGAATGCCATACAGGATCGTTTTGATCTTGTAGTGGCGACGCAGGACTGGCACCCGGCGGGTCACCAAAGTTTTGCGTCTGCCCATCGTGGCAAGCAGGTGTTTGAAGAAACAGATTCTCAATGGATTGCCGCAGGTGTTGTGGCCAGACCACTGCGTGCAGGGAACTGCCGGTGCCGCATTTGCTAAGCGGTAAACTGGAAATGAAAAGGTGAAGCTGTTTTCCGAAAAGGCACCGATCCGCTATTGACAGCTACAGCGGCTTTTACGACAATGGTCATTTGAAAGCTACGGGGCTAGCCATTACTTAAAAGGCAAAGGTAGAACCACCGTCTATGTTGCCGGGCTGGCTGGCGATTATTGTGTGTATTACACTGCCAAAGACGCATTGGAAGAAGGCTTCGACACTTTTGTAATTGAAGACGCGACAAGAGCAATTTCTGAGGAAGGTTTTGCTGCCGCAAAAAAAGATTTGTTGTCAAAAGGCGGCAAGCTTTTGCTGAGCAAAGCGGTATAGTGGCGCAATGGTTCTTGTCAAAACAGGTCATCGCATATCAGGCTGTTAGGCATACTGTAAGTCGTGTGTTGAATCGGGATTCTATTGCCCGCAGATTGTCCAAATCAACGCAGCTGAAAAAGACCTTTCTGCGAACGTCAGTGTTCGTTGCGGGCGCATTCATCTCGATTAAGATACGCTGCCAGCTAACAGGTTGATGATGCTTTTGGTTGCAATAAAATAGTTGCTTTTGATCTGTAAATATGAATTAATCAAGCTGACTCTACATTCGCCTTCGTGATTCCACAACCTTCAGCATCACAAATCCAAACTCCGCGCAATGCCCATTTCCAGCCCTCTCAGTTCTGCCAAACCTTTCAATCTGCCGATGGCGGAATAACCGGGATAGGTTTTCTTGGTTAAGTCATCCAACATCTGGTGACCGTGGTCGGGGCGCATCGGAATGCTGACGTTGCGGCGCTTCATCAGCAGTACAATTTCTTTTACGACGCCAAACATATCACTGTCGCCGGTAAGGTGGTCGGCTTCATAAAAGTTGCCGTCTTCGTCGCGCTTCGTATTGCGCAGGTGCAGGAAGTGAATGTGGTCGCCCAGCCGTTGAATCATGCCCACCAGGTCGTTGTCTTTCCTTACGCCATAAGAACCGGTGCAGAAGCACAAACCATTAGCGGGCGAAGGTGCCGCCGCCAGCAGTTCCTGTGCATCCTGTTCGGTGCTTACAATGCGCGGCAATCCCAAAATCGGGTAAGGCGGATCGTCGGGGTGTATCGCCAGTTGCAGACCCGCTTCTTCGGCTACGGGCACTACCTGTTGCAGAAAATAAAACAGGTGTTGCTTGAGCGTTTGGGCATCAATGTTTTTATAGGTTTCCAGCGCGGCAAGAATCTGCTCTTTGGTAAAGCGTTCTTCACTGCCGGGCAGTCCCAGCAAGGCATTGGTGTATAAAATGTCCTGTTCCTCTTCGGTCATTGTTGCCAACCGCTGCTTCGCCGTTGCCTTTTCGTCATCGGTGTATTCCTGCTCTGCGCCGGGACGTTGCAGCAAGTACAAATCAAAAGCGATAAAAGCACTTTTGTCAAAATACAACGCCTTGCTGCCATCGGGCAGTGTATAGGCAATGTTGGTGCGCATCCAGTCGAGGATGGGCATAAAATTGTACGTCACCACTTTCAGTCCGCAGGCAGCTACGTTGCGCAGGCTTTGCTTGTAATTGTCAATGTATTGCAGGTAATTGCCGGTTTGTTTTTTAATGTCTTCGTGCACTGGCAGGCTTTCGATCACGGTCCACGTCATGCCTGCTTCTTCCACTTCCCTTTTGCGTTTGTTGATCTCCTCTTTTTCCCATACATCACCAACGGGTATGTGGTGCAACGCCGTTACCACACCGGTGCAGCCTGCCTGCCGGATGTGTTCCAAACTCACCGGGTCGTTGGCGCCAAACCACCGCATTGTTTGTTCCATGCCTGTCATCGTCTGTTATTTTTTTATGTTACAAATGAAAGGAAAACAATTGGTGTTTGCGCTTTGTTTTCGGTTAATCAACTCTCACTTATTTGGGTGTTTTTTCATAACTCAATTCGCGGTTTGCCCACGGAATAAAGTATTTGAAATTGGGCGCATCGGTATGCCCGCCATCGTGCTGCCGCCAGGCAAGGTCGCCATCGAGCAAAGAAGTCAAAAAAGGCGGCATTGGTTCTTTGTTGTAATCATTGGATACGCCTAGGTCTTTGGCACCCAGCAATTTAAAGACAGCGCCGGCGGCTACGGTAGCCATATAGCTGCCCTGCTGATCGAGCCATTTGGCATCGCCTTTTTCCGGTATGCCATAGCTGATAAAGGTAGGTCGCGGTGCGGCGAGTGCAATCAGTTCGTGCGAATCAACGGGCAGATCGCAGCCCGTTTTTTTACCAAAAGAAGCGGTTTCGGCGCCGTATTTCATGTAGTTGCCCGCCATCCAGTAGTATTCGCCACCGGTAAGGCTTTCCACGGCTTCGCCAAAGTTGCGGCGGTGCAGCGTAGCGCCGCCTTTGCCCGAAGAACCAATGAGCCCAAGGGCAAAACGTGGTTCAAAAGCGAGGGTTACCAGGGCTGCTTTGCCATAGCGCGATACGCCTTCGATGCCTACTTTTTTTGCGTTTACCAGCGGGTCGGTTTCGAGGTAATCCAGCGCTCTCGCCGCGCCCCACGCCCAGGCACGCAGGGCACCCCAGTCGTCGGGTTTGCGGGGCTGTCCTTTGTTTACCAGTCCAATAATGCCTTTGGTGATGCCGGCGCCGTTGTCGGCCTGTATGCTGGCCGGGTCAATGGTGGCGTAGCCCCAGCCCGCTGCCAGCAGTTGCTCGGTAGGCGGCGGATCGCCGGGTGGCGGCGCCGCAAAAAAGTTGAAACCCGGCAACCGCGTAACGGGAGAATACGCAGGGTATTTGTCAAAAATCTCTTTTAGCGAAGGATTGTTTTTGATCATCAGTTCTTTAAACGCCGCGTTCAGTTTTTCCATGTCGTCGGGCGATGGCTGCGCGGGTGCGGGGAAGGCGGGCATGCCAAACATCATGAGCACGGGCACCGGGCCTTGTACATTCGCCGGCACCACGAGCATCATCTTGATGTCAACATTGATGAGCGGGTAGCTGCTGTTGTCCACGTGCCCGACGAGTTGCCTGGCGATGACGGGTGTAAAGCCTACAAACTCGCGGTCGGTTACCTTGACGGTCCATTCCACCGCGGGAATGTGTTTGGGCAGCCTGCCATACACTTCTCTTTCAAAGTCTTCCACAATTTCGGGGCGGCGTTGCTGCCACCACATGTCGGGCGTCGTTACTTTTTTGCCATTTTTTGTAGTCAATACATCCGGCAGTTGCGGGCAGGGATTGGCCAATGCTTCGTCGGTGTTGGCGGCGTTTGGCGCGGAGGGATTGCCGCTGGGACCGGGGCGCAATGTTTGGATGCCGAGTTGCTGCATCATGTTGTCGTGATCCTGCTCGGCGGTAAAGGTGACGGGACGCGGATACCGGCTGCTGTCTGCCACGCTGTTTTGCGCAACCGTGAGCTGTACTGACAGCAGCGTAAGCAGGAAGAATAGACCGTTTTTCATAAGTACACAATTTGCTGTTTGGCGGATGAAAGTTGTGTTGACGTACATACAATATAGTAAACGCATACCGGGCAGTGCCAGGTAAAATTCTCATATATTACGGCTGTAATGATGTATGATGGTAGCAACAATGCGTGGTTAATTTTGTTCCCTGTTTGCCTTTTACCGGCTGAGCAACTGATTTCTCTCTTTCTGATTTATCAGTGGCAAGTACTGATTTTTCCGGCAAATCTTCTTCCATCCTTATTTATCAAACAAAATAGAATTAAAAATGCAACCGATTGCAAAGTATTTCATTTTTGTTATACTTTCGTCTGGCGAATGAGAAAAAACGATGCGCTGTATTTCGCTAAATCATCATTTCCTGTCTTCATCAAATGTCTTTTGTCAAAGCGATTGCCATCTGCTTTCATTATTCATACAACATCTGTCCATCATTAAAACGTAAAACGCTATGCTTGTCCATCTTCATCGAAAACATGCTCTCTTATCCCTTTTTTCGCTTGCTCTTTTCAGTGCCTGTAACAACAGTACGGTAACTGATGCAGGTACCAACGCTTCGAACAGTGGCGACAAAGACAGCACCACTTACCTGTCGCAGCCACTTGTAAGCGATATTTATACCGCCGACCCGTCGGCACATGTATTTAACGGTAAAATTTACATCTATCCTTCGCACGACATAGACGCGAATGTTCCGGAAAAAGACGATGGTTCTCATTTTGCCATGAAAGACTATCACATTCTTTCGATGGACAGCGTGGGCGGACCCGTAACCGATCATGGCGTAGCACTGGACATCAGCGATGTGCCGTGGGTGGGCAGGCAATTGTGGGCGCCCGATGCGGCGTATAAAAACGGCACGTATTACCTGTATTTTCCTGCAAAAGACAAACAGGATATTTTCAGAATTGGGGTGGCTACCAGCACTTCGCCAACCGGTCCGTTTAAGGCAGAACCCCAACCCATGGAAGGCAGCTTTAGTATTGACCCGGCAGTGTATGTAGATACCGATGGCAGTGCTTACATGTATTTTGGTGGCATCTGGGGCGGGCAATTGCAACGCTGGCAAACGGGCAAATACGATTCAACGGTAGGGCAGGAGCCAACCGATTCTGCCGCACCTGCCTTAACGCCAAAAGTGGCCAAGATGAGCAGCGACATGAAGCATTTTGACGGTGGTGTAAAAGACGTGCAGATTCTTGATGAAAACGGGAAACCCCTAACCGCCGGTGATCATGACCGCCGCTTTTTTGAAGCTTCGTGGCTGCACAAACACAACGGCAAATATTACTTCTCTTATTCTACCGGCGACACGCATTTTATCAACTATGCCATTGGCGATAGTCCTTATGGTCCGTTTACTTACAAAGGCGTAATATCTGAACCCGGTGCAAGGCTGGACGAATCATGAATCCATCGTGGATTTCAAGGGCAAAACCTACATTTTTTACCACGATACACAACTGTCGGGCAAAACACATTTGCGCAATGTAAAAGTGGCGGAATTAACCTATCGTCCTGATGGAACCATCGAGCCGATTAACACCTTCTCAACGGCGAAAAAATAGGCTGTTATTGCCGAACTTTGTTTCATAAAAGAAGGGTAAACATCTAAGATGTTTACCCTTCTTATTTTGCAGTCGTACCTGCCAGGTATTGATGCTGCTGCCGGACACTTATTTCGGCAAAATGGTTACGATAATCCGCTTGTACCGTGATAGTGCTGGCGTTCCTTTGTCGGTTACTTTCAAAATAATATGTGCCGTTTCTTTTTTATCCACCTTCGGAGCCGTCAGGTACAACTGATGCATGTTTTCGGCTGCCGTAATCAGCGGTTGATGATAAGTGCCGGCTTCGGGATAACTCATCCATAAAAAGCTCAAGATTATCACCATCCGGATCAGTAGACGCACCCGCGTCCAATGAAATACCTTCTCCCGATGTTACCGTGATTTCGTCTTTGCCATCCAATACCGGTACCGGTGGATGATTGGCTTCGCTGAATGAATGTGTGCACCAATCCATGCGGGCGGCAAAGTCATTTTGAAAGTCGTTGCGCCAGCGCCACAAGGTTACTTTATCATCCTTTACATGCAGGGAATCCAGCTTTACGGTTCGTCCAAATTCACTAAACAAAACGGGTGTATAGTCGTCTGTTGCATTGGTCCAGATGGCTCTTGTTTCCGGCTCAAAGGGTACACCCGAATTTCCTTTTTTAAGTTTGGAAAAATCGGGTTTGTACAGTTCGTAACGTCCGCCCCAGCCACCCCATCCGGGATGTTCTGGCTCATTGAGCCCGTTGGGAATCAGCGATAAAAAAGACGGTGTATCGCCTTCCATTCCATACGCAACGTCGGGATATTGGGCGCCGAGCGGGCCATGCCCCTGCTGAATGTTTGTGGCCAGCCAGCTATTGCTGATGTCATCATTCTTAATGCCTTTTACGAAACTGTTAATGCCTGTCCAGGTAGCGCTTCCGTAATCATCTCCCGGGCTTACGATGTAAAACAAACCGGGGAAGTGGTTCCGTATCCAGATGCCGCTGTCGTCCTGGTCAGAAATGGTATACACCCGCAGTTTGGCAATCAACCTGTTGGCTTCGGCTGCTGATTTTGTTTGTTTGATTTGATACAATGCCTGCGCCAATGTATTGGAGCCGCCCCACGCTGCAATCCACAATGGGCGATCATCTTTTTCTTCCAATACTTTGATAATCCAGTCTGAGCCTTCCGAATTTTTACCGTTGCCCACGCCTTGCATGCCGTAAGCCGGATATCCCGATTTTACGAGCTTCATCAATGCATCTGCTTCGGGAAAATGAGGATCGTGCAGCAACAGGTTGGGCTGTACTTTTCCATATGCTTCCACCAGTTTTTTGATGGACTCCGGCGCAGTATTGTTTCGTTTCCAGACAGAGGTTGTTGCAATCAATCCTTCAATGTCTATTTCGTTTGCATACAGCAGCAGCCGGATGAAAGATTCGGTATCGTCTGCCTCGGCTTCAATGTCAGACAATACAATGAGCCGGTGTTTTTTTATCACTTGTGCCATAGGTGGATTTGGAACAAATGAGCAACGAGAAAACAGCGATTAAAAAAATAGAATGTTTCATAATGGCGTTGATAAAATATTTCTAAAGAAAGGTTTTATTGTTTACAATATCAGCAACCGGGCATCGCTATCCGGTACATGAAAACATTGCTGCCAAAATTTGACAGCAATGCAGTTTGTTTTTAATAAAATAGTGAGAAGTTGAATGTTTATTAGTCATTCATTCTTAATCTTTCAATTCCTTTTCCAGCAAGGCTTTCCATTCTTCATACAATTGGTTGTACAAAGCTGTTTGTCCCGGCTGAATGATGTTGAGCACTTCCCGGTTTTTGAACGCATCAGACGGGCTTTTGAAAAAGCCAACCCCGATGCCGGCACCCAACGCCGCGCCCACACTGCCATCGCAGTCGTACAACTCTACCGGCACGCCGGTGGCATTTACAAACGCGTCGCCAAATACAGGACTGAGGAACATGTTGGCTTTGCCCGCACGGATTACGGAAGGCGTCATGCCATTGCTGCGCATGATATCCAGTCCATAACGAAAGGCAAAGGCAATGCCTTCCTGCGCCGAGCGATACAGGTGCGCAGACGTATGTTTGTTGAAATCAATGTTGTGCAGATGCGCGCCTACCATTTTGTTGTTCAGCATGCGCTCGGCACCGTTGCCAAAAGGCAGGGTAAACAAACCTTCACTGCCCGGTTTTACAGAAGCCGCAGCTTCGTTGATTTGCGGGTAAGAAGATACGTTGCCGGTGATGTTTTTTGTCCACTTGTTGAGGATGCCGGTGCCATTGATGCACAACAATACACCCACCCTTGTAATTTCGGACGTATGCGTTACATGCGCAAAACTGTTGACACGCGATTGCGGGTCATAAGTAAGTGCATCGCTCACGCCATAAATAACGCCCGACGTGCCTGCTGTAGCAGCCACTTCGCCGGGATGCAGCACGTTTAGAGACAGCGCGTTGTTGGGCTGATCGCCGGCTTTGTACGTAACGGGAATGCCTTTTTTCAAGGACAGTTCTTCTGCTATCGCGCTGCTTAGTTTGCCATGCTCTGCAAACACATCTTTCACCGTAGGAATGATGGATTTATCGAAGCCGAAATAGTTCATCACTTCTTCCGAAATGGCATTGTTGGTAAAGTTCCAGAAGATGCCTTCCGACAAGGCAGACGGCGTGGTGGTGATGTCGCCTGTCAGGCGCTGCGCAATGAAGTCGCCAGGCAGCATCACCTTGTGTATCTTTTCAAAAATCTGCGGTTCGTTTTCTTTTACCCAAGCAAGTTTGGCAGCCGTGAAGTTGCCGGGTGAATTGAGTAAATGTTGTAACGACTGTTGTTCGCCAATGCTGCTAAACGCCGCGTCTCCGTAGGGAACAGCACGGCTGTCGCACCAGATAATGCTGTTGCGCAACACATTGTCGTCTTTGTCCAAAAGCACCAAACCATGCATCTGGTATGAGATGCCAATGGCGCCGATATCGCCTATATTGTACCTGCCCGATTGACCCACTTTTTTAATGGCTTCTTTCACATCATTCCACCATTGTTCGGGCGATTGTTCTGCCCAGCCCGGCTGCAGGGAAATGATTTCTCTTTCCGTATCGGGATATTGCGCCGAAGCGATGGTTTGCTGTGTAGCGCCATCTACCACCGATACTTTGACGGAGGAAGTGCCGATGTCTATACCTAATAATAACATGCTCTGAATTTTTTAATAAAATGCAATGTATTTCAAACCACTTTCAATGCCGGTATCTTGTTTAATACTGAAGCGACATCGCTTCTTCTTTTTTCCAGATGTCTTCCATCTGTTCCAAAGTTTTCCCTTTGGTTTCCGGTATAAATTTCCAGACAAACAAAGCAGAAAGAATACTCATTACGCCATAAATCCAGTAGGAAAAGCCATGGTGAAACTGTTGCTGTAAGCCAGTCGTTATCGTTCATCATCGGGAAGGTTAAGCGAAACGATCCAGTTGGCAATCCATTGTGCCGCAACAGCAATGGAAAGCGCACCACGGATGCTATTGGGAAAAATTTCTGCCAATAACACCCAGCATACCGGACCCCAGCTCATGGCAAAGGCAGCCGTATAAATAAGCATGAGCACCAGCGCCACCAATACCTACCTGGTTCATGTAAAACACAAGCCCTAAGGCAAGCATGCTTACCGCCATACCAATAGACCCGATGATCATCAATGGCTTTCTGCCAAATTTGTCAACGGTCAAAATCGCAACTACGGTAAACGCAAGGTTCACAGCGCCGACAATGATGGTTTGCAATAGCGAAGAATCGGTAGAAGCACCCATGTCGCGAAAGATATTGCCTGCATAATACAGCACCACGTTGATACCCACAAACTGCTGAAACACCGAGAGCAAAATACCAATGATGATGATGCCGGAGCCATAGGAAAGCCAGGGCGCATTCACTTCGTGTACCGTTGCTTTGATTTCTTGCAAAATGGCAGGTGCATGTTCTTTGCCGGCTATTTTATTGAGTACTTCCAAAGCCTTGTCGTCCTTGCCTTTGATAGCGAGATAGCGTGGCGTTTCGGGTACAAAAAAGAGAAGTACAAAAAACAAAAGTGCGGGTATGGCACCGGAAAAAAACATCCATCGCCAGCCATCGGTAATGAGCCATTGCTCGTTGCCTTGTTTGGCGATATAGTAGTTGACAAAATAGATAACGAGCATGCCGAAGATAATGGCAAACTGGTTGAAGGAAACGAGTTTGCCACGAACGTTAGCCGGTGCAATTTCGGCAATATACATGGGAGAAATCATAGAGGCAATGCCTACTCCGATACCGCCAAGAATGCGAAAAATAACAAAGGAATACACATCGCGCACGCCAAACACATTAAAGGCTTCGGGCTTCCACGCGCCGATGGCAGACAACAGGAAAGCAAATGCTGCAATGTACAAACCATTTTTTCTGCCGATGGCTTTGGAGATAAAACCGGCGCAGGCGCCACCAATCACGCAACCAATTAAGGCGCTTGAAATCACAAAACCTTTAATGGCATCTGCGGTATCTTTTATTTCGTTAACCGCTTTGGGGATAGGTTTGTTGTGAAAATAATACTGCCCAGCCTATGAGTGCGCCAAGAATAATGGCCGATGTAATAAAGCCTCTTTTTTTGCCCAGTAACTGGATGAGCAAGGCACAGATAACAATGGCTACCACAAACAAAACAATAATGAGCATCATTTTGTATTGACCAACGATGGGAATGGTATCAGTTACATAATTGGCGGGCAACAAAATTTTGGCAATGTAAAATTCAACGAGCGATTTTTCGGCGCCATTAACAACAGCCGTATCATAGCCAAACAACAAACCGCCAAGGGCTGCTACAAGCGTAAGCAGCATGAGATAAGCCGGGTTGCCTTTCGTAAAAGTGGACGAAGCAGCACCCCGATGAGGTATCAATAAATGCCATGAGGAAGGAATAAATTTGTTAGGTAAGCAATAGGGAAAGAAGGGCTGTTTCTTCAGAGGAAACAGCCCGTATAAAAGAGCGAGAAGGCAGTAAAATTAAATGTAGCGGTTGATGATGTTTTCCATGTATTCCTGCCTGCCGCTCGTGTTTGCGGGTTCGCCTTGTTCGATGGCATAGGCACGCAAGATCTTCAAGGGTCAGTTTGCCATCTTCAAATTCTTTGCCTTTACCGCTGTCGAACGATGCATAACGGTCTTTGCGGAGTTTTGTAAAGTCAGATTTGTTCAGGATGGCATCGGCTGTAACCAACGCTCTTGCAAAAGTATCCATACCGCCGATGTGAGCATGAAACAGGTCTGACTGGTCGGTAGAACTTCTCCGGATTTTTGCATCGAAGTTGATGCCGCCACCTTTCAGTCCGCCTACTTCGAGGAAGATAAGCATGGCTTCGGTCAGTTCGTTCAGGTTGTTCGGGAAACTGGTCGGTATCCCAGCCGTTCTGGTAATCGCCGCGGTTGGCATCGAGTGAACCCAGTACACCGGCATCGGCCGATACCTGCAGCTCGTGCTGGAAGGTATGCCCTGCAAGCGTTGCATGGTTTACTTCAATGTTTATTTTAAAATCGCCCAGCAGATCGTACTGGCGTAGAAAGCCAATTACAGTTTCGCAGTCGTAGTCGTACTGGTGCTTGGTAGGCTCCATTGGTTTTGGCTCAATAAGGAAGGTGCCTTTAAAACCATTTTTCCGGGCATAGTCTTTGGCAGTATGCAGGAAGCGGGCAAGGTGTTCCTTTTCGCGTTTCATGTTGGTATTCAGCAGGGTCATATAGCCTTCGCTGCCACCCCAGAACACATAGCCTTCTCCACCCAGTTCAATGGTTGCATCAATGGCACCTTTTACCTGCGCGGCAGCATGCGACAAGCACATGAAAATCGGGGTTGGTAGATGCGCCATTCATATAGCGTGGATTCGAAAACACATTTGCTGTGCCCCATAAAAATTTCACACCACTTTCCTGCTGTTTTTGTTTGGCGTATTGCACCATTGCCTGCAGGCGGCGGTCGTTTTCCTTTACATCGTTGGCATAATCCACCACATCCACATCATGAAAGCAATAAAAAGGAATGTTCATTTTGGTGATGAATTCAAAAGCCGCGTCCATTTTGTCTTTGGCGCGTTCTACGGCATCTTCTTTTTTGTTCCACTCATAAATGTGTGTGCCGGGTCCGAACGGATCAGAACCATCATTCACAAAAGAATGCCAGTACGCGCAGGCAAAACGGAAGTGTTCTTTCATGGTTTTACCGGCAACCATTTTGTTTTCATCGTACCAGCGAAAGGCAAAGGGATTATCGCTTTCCAGGCCTTCGTATTTAACTTGGCCGATACCTTTAAAGTATTCTTTGTCTCCAAGTAAAATGCTCATAAAAATTATTGTTTATAGGATGTATGAAATGGCATGGAAGAAATCAATCTAAATCATTTGAAGATGTCCGTATGTTCTTTGGGTGGTGTTAACCGCTGGCAAGCTGCACATCATCCGGATGCGCCACACATGGCAAAGTCCTTAGTTTTTTACAAATTTCCGTACTGGGAAGCAAACCGGATGCAAGTTTACATAAAAAATTGCAACCGATTGCATTAT
>CAWGWV010000004.1:0-17627 GCA_963826385.1 uncultured Chitinophagaceae bacterium
ACCGGCGGGCAATCGCTGCAACAGATATAGGGAATATAAAAATCGGCGATCACCATTCCATCCTTTAACTCAAAATGCGGACGCTGCGGTTCTTCGTTGATGATACCGGTCAATTCATCGCGCTTGTCATCGGGAAGGTCTTTACAGTCATCAAGGTATTGGCTCAGCACGTCTTTAAAACGGAGATACAATTGGGGGTCTTTATACAAAAGGGAAGTCTGCAACAATTTTGTTTGATAGGTCAATGTATCCAACGGCACATCGGGCTTCAGCAAATGGCGGAAATTGGCGAGCATCAGGTTGCTCACTTCTTTGTTGATGAACAGTGAACTTCTGTCAATCAAACGGCTTCTTCTTTCTTCGTGATAGACAAGGATAAACGTGCCGCCGCGGGGCACACCGGCTTTGTGTTCAACGCCGCCATGCGTTTTACAATAATAGCTGAAGTTTTTGGCCAGCCGGAAGGTTGCCAACCGCCGTTCATATTCACTTTTGAGGGCTTCTATTTGTTCGGTAAAACACAGGTGCAGCAGCATCTCCAGCGTAAACACCAGCAGGTCAAGGTACAAATCGGAGGCAAGATCATTGAGTTGGTGATCGTCTGCATTTTCCAGCGTTTGCAACAAGGATATGGCAAACAAACTCAGCACCCGAACTTCCTTTTCAAACCGGTCATAACGGCTTTTCAATTCGGCTACATCGAGGTCCGATAATTCATGATTCATCACCAGTTCCAAAATACTTTCAATGGCATCAATCAATTCAAACGCATGATATTGTACAATGGTCACCGGCTGATCGGTGTTGATGGTAACGGGGTTTACAAACTTGCCTTTCATCGCTATGTAGGCCGACCCGATACGGTTTGCCGGCGGGTTGCACAACCTGGATAAAGTATCGCCTTTGGTGTATTGTTTTACCGCCTGGAATTCGTGTACGAGCGTGGCAGCAAACGGGTGATCCAATTTGTCCAATACGGAAGGGTTAAAAGCCAGTGTTTCCCTGATGGCCGTTGTATCTTCTGCGTTGGCGCGGGCAAAGGTGGAAGCGGTAAACCGCACAATGCGGTCGGGCAAATCAAAAGGCAGTTTGGCGGCAAAACAAAACGCATCGTGCACCTTGCAGATGAATTCTGCAATGAGCATGCGGTAATTGCTTTCGAGGTCTTCGATCACGCATTTCGGTTCTTCGCCACGTACCAATGCGCCAATGTAATCGGCACTCAGCGCCACAATATCAAACGGCAGGTTGTTTTCCTGCTGAATGGTTTTTACAAGGCTGATGGCAGGCAGGATGCGTTTACCAATATGCCCTTCAATCCTGAAAAAATCAAAGCGCTCAATGTCGTACAACAACGGGTGCAGCACGTTGTCGGCATTGCTGTATTGAAAGGCGTTGTAGCTAAGATTAAAGCGCGCGTTGCCACGCCGCGTTTTATCGTAATTCCAATAGCGATACAAGGGTTTGCCGGCGTCTGCCACTTTGTAATGATAAGGAATGCAGCGATTGGATAAATACACATATCCATAACGGCTGGGCGTAATTTTCACTTCCCGGTTTTCGAAGTCGGTAAGGGATGCAAAATCTACCCCGCTTACCAATAATTTCAATCTGGTGAACAACAAACGCACTTCTGCCAAACTGCTTTCACCATGGCTGAACAGCGGCGAATACAAAAACGTTTGGCGGTATGGATTACCAGCAGATGAATCGGTACTCACGCTTGCTTCGCCAAGCATCAGGTGCAGCGGAAATTTCATTTCGTTGCCACAACACTCACTGCTCACTTCAAATACTTTGTGCTTGAATTCATAATAGGCTTTCAGCACATCGTCTATAAAATCGTAGAAATACTGGATGAGGATGGGATGCTGTTGCAAGATGTCGTCGCGCAAGGTTTTGAACCGCTCAAATACCTGCTGAAACGGGTTGACAGGTTCATTGTCGAGCAGGTAATAATAGTGTACAAAACAATAGTTCAGCACTTCGGCAATGCTCTTTAGTTTCGCATCATCCACAAGGCTGGCAAATGCCTGCAACACTTCATCTGCCGACTTCAGATTTTGCACCGGCACATTGTACCTCCGCAATTCCACATGATGCAAAAGTGGCGTCACCGTTGGGTTTCCGGCAGGCACATTCTCTTCTCCCCTTTTCGCCAATGCATCCAAAACGACTTTTTCCACCAGCAATGCTTTTACCTCCAATTGCATCTGGCTGCCTTTGTCGTTGCAGTCGTTGGTGGTGCAATTTTTCAGGTCTTCTTCTTCCATTTCGAGAAACAACACCACGGCATATTTTCGCAGATCTACCGATGCATTGTTGTCGAGAGCAAAGGCGGTTTCCCTTTCATCGGCATCAAGATTATCAAACGCTTCTTTTGTTATCAATTGAAAAAAGCCATCGGTAAATTCATCTTTGTAAAAAGGTTTGGCATCACTGCTATCGTCTTCGCATTGTTTGATGAACACTAAGTCTTCGGGAAAATGTCTCGTGGCATAAGGAATGAAATGCGTAAAGACAGTATCGCAAAACGTGATGAGAAAGCCCTGCGACGTCAACCCGCAGCCTTTGCTCACCGTTATCGAAACAGCCGGTTGAACTACGACCTCAAGACCGCACACAATGCCACAGCCTGTCAACTTCATCCGCGACAGCCGGTCCTGCTGTTCAAGATAGTTGAACATATCGTTGAGGTGTTTGTTGGTCAGCACCTGGTCGGCTTCAAACACCGGGTAGAAGTTTGTCGTGTTCATGTGAATTAACTTTTAAACGTTCCTAAAACGGTTTTGCCCAACACCACGGTGTGGCTGCCTTCTTTGCTTTCCACACAATCGTGCAGGCTGGCTTCGGGATATTCGCTGTGCAATAACGTAAGCTGTTGAATCATGTCGTTGTTGGCTGTCCGGAAGTCTGTTAAATGACTGCCGGAAGGATCGAAGGAATAAGTGGCAAGGGCTTCGATCCAGGCTTTGTACTTTTTTTCAAACGCCCGCATCAGGTCGTTATTGAGCCAGCATATTTTGAGCATCACGTGGGCAGGTGCTTCTTCGCGCAGCTTGTTTTCGAAGTATTGGCGAAAGTCCATGTTGTCGAAATGACCGGCATTGGAAGGCAATACCACCGTGGCTTTGAACGAATACGGATCAAACTCGCAAGGGCAGTCGCAATCAGCAAGGCATACTTGCATCAAATCAAAATCAGGCTTACGCGGTCGCAGCAAAATGTGTTCAAGCAGGTGCAAGCCCACCGGGTTGTTGCACGCCGTTGCAAATTCGTTCGCCAGCGTTTCGGCAGTTGCCATGGCAGCGGGTTTGTCAGCAAACGTATTGCCTGTTTCCAGCAATACTTCGTTGGCATTGCCAATCACCTGCAGCGTATGCGATGCGGCATCGAACAGGTAATTGATGATGTCGCCGGCGAGTTCTATGGCGTCTGTCAACGCGGCTTCCGCTTCTTCTTTCGACCGGTATTCGAGGGAGTGCAGTTGGGTGCCATCAAAAGCCGTAAACGAAAAAGAATGAAAACAGGTGAGAATTTCTTCACCGTTTTCCACCACCGTTTTCTCATTACACACCACGCTTTCGTTGCGGATGCAATACAAAAAACGCCGCTTTACCTCTGCGATCCCCGCCAGTGCGCTGATGCGTTTTTCCAGCCCGGATACATTGTCCGTATCCCAATACTGCGCTGCATCCAACGAAAATGCGCCGGTGGTTTCGTCTTTGCGAAGCGGGAAATAATTGAAGGCTTTGCCCCGTTCGCTGCTGATGTGCGGATAGTTTGACAGCGTGTTTCTTTTGGCAGCCGACAGGTCGGCAAAGCTTATTTTTTCTTCGCTTTTGTTGTCATAATTAATCTTGTACATCAGCAATGCATAGTCGTTGAACGACTCGGCAAAGCGTGCGAGCAAATGGTCGAGAAAACGGCTGCGCCGGTCTTCAAACACGTCTTTCGGTTCAAACAATGCCTGCCAGCCGTTTTGCAATTCCGCAGTGGCATCGGGCGTTGCTATTACAGACTGAAGACTGCCAAACGGTGCGGCGGTATTGTACACCGCGCCGATGTCTTTGATGTTTTGTAAAAACTGCGTGTAATACGTTTGTGTAATGTCAGCAATGGAAAAGAGATGGTGCGCGCCCGACAACTGCGAAAAAAAACCTGCGAGCAACTGCTCGTAAAACATCAGGTATGCCTTTAACTGCCGCTGCTGTGCTATGCGCCCTTCCGTTGCGCCCGATGGCAAGCCGTTGATACCAATGCCATAGGTTTGCGGAAAATCGTACTGCACCGGCCAATAGCTTTCCGTATCGCGCTTATTGCCCAAGGGAAAGGGTAAATCCTGCGCCAAACCAGTGAGCTTATTGCCCGACCGGATGGCATGGAGCAACAAAATGCTGTCGCGCACTTCTTCGTACCGCGCAATGAACGGAAGACCGTTTTTGAACAACAAAATTTTCGATTTGTCTGTACTCAAAACCGGCTTGTGCCACTGCGAAACAGACAGGCACCACTGTTGCGAAGTAGCGAGCGGCACCGGTTTTCCTTCCGCATCATATTTCGTCATCAGGAAATGGCGGATGGCGATGACGCCTTCAATGTCCATCAGCAAATTGATGATGTCGGACGCATGAATGACGGTGCGCAAATTCGTTTCTTCCAACTGTTTTGTATCAATGAATCCATGCTGTAATACGGGCCCGTTGAAAATGTCATCAACCGGTATTTTTTTATCCAATAATTCTTTGAGGGTATAGAACTGAAGGGAGGGATTGAGGTAATTTTCAATGGCGTAAAACATCTCTGCCTGAACCTTTTCAATATCTGCCGACGGCTGAACATCCACATCAAAACAAAAGGCAATTTCTTCATCCTCAATCGTGGTAACATTCATAAAATCTTCGCACAGGTTGCGGTGTGCATGTAAGGATTGAATGGCGTCGTACACAATGCTTTTTGCCTTGCTGATCTTTGCCAAATAGGTTTCAAACAAGGAAGCCACCCCTTCTTTTTTTGCCGCGTCGGCAAAGTTGAACATTTCCTGCAGGTCTGATAGTGTTACCGCTCCTGATGCCGGTTGTTTGGGAATGGAAACCACGAACTGGAGTTGGCTGCTATCGGTTAACGTAAGCGTACACTGAAAGCGCTTTCCAATTTGCGCAATGGTTAATGTATCAATGTTGGCGGCTTGTTTTGCTTTTTCGGCAAAGAGAAAATCAGCGTTTTTCCACGAAGGCAATTCTGCAATCAACACAAATTCTGCTTCCTTAAATTGCGTGGAAGATGGGTTTTGAATCACGACATCACCGTTGTTTAAATCTCCCAATTGATCATCCATGTCAAGGTCTAACAACACGCGGTACAAACCCGATAGAAACAAGGGATGCGCATTGGGCTCGGTCGTTAATTCATCGTTCTTACAATCGGCAAACAGCTCCACTTCATTCACCGCATGTTTGTGTTTTTTATCATCTTCCCACGTGTCGTCTGCTATCAGCCAGGCATTGTGAATGCCAACGATGTCAACCAGCAGTTTACGGTAATCGTTCACCGTAAGCGGGTTGATGGTTAAGATCTCTTTTGCGGTAAACAACACCTGGTCTTTCACCAGTTTGCCTTCTTCATCGCACAACAAATCCTTCATGTCGAAACCACTGCGATACCCCAACTCGGTAATGGCATAACACAAGGCTTCGAGGATGGTAATGCCGGGGTCGTGCGCGTTGTAATCGGTCCACAAATCCGACGACAAATTCTCGATGTGCTTCAGTCCTTCCCGGCGCAGAAATTCATAATCGCTTACCGGCGGTAGATTCACATTTTTCGGTATGGTAGTCAATTCTTCCATCAACAGGTACAGGTTGCCGGTGAGGTAATGAGATGCCGTTGGTCCGTTGCTTCATTGTAATAAGAAACCAGTATCGAGCGCGAGGTAGAGGCTACCGCTACTTCCACATCTGCTTTGCGAAAAACAACAGTTTCGCCGTCGCGCAACAAGTGGTGCATCCGGAAACAACTGAGATAATCAACATACGGTCGTTCTTCTACAAAATTGAGTAACACGCTTTTGACAATGCTGGCGCCAAAGGGAATGTCAAGATCCTTATTGAAAGCCCACGGGCACAGGTATTGTTCGATTTCGGTGTTGAGCAACTGTGTATAGTAGCCCACATCAAAGCCATCATAAAAAGTCACTTCAAATTCAAGCTGCACTTCTTCAAACTGCGGGTTCTTTACGTGCAGCTTTACAAACGGCGAGATGAGGGTGTGCAGGTAAGCATCCATGTTGCTGAGCAACCCGATTGGCGTGTAAGGGCGCAGGTGGTTGGCATGGGTATTCTGCGAAATATCGGGAATGGAAATGAGGGTCACATGACCGGGATAATTTTCACAAAAAACCTCCGTATCGTTGTCCTTGTAAAAACCGCGTGTGGTTCAGGCATTTTACTTTGTACAACTGCGGAAAGTGTTCGAGTAAGATGTGTTCGTAATCCCAGATGGAGATTGCCCGTTGCTTGTGCCGCAAGCGTTCGCTCACACGCACATAAAAATGATCATCCGTTTCGCGGGTTCTGCCGCCAAAACCATCAAATGGCTGCGCAATTGTTTTCACTGCCGCATTGCTGACGACCAATTTTGATATTGTTTTTGCGGATAAATTTTTTCTGAATTCTATGCCGTTGCTTTCCTCCTGCAGCAATTCAACGGCAGCCGACTGCGCCTGTATGAGAATCATGTTACAAACAGCGTCAATGTTGTTTTTAACGGCTGCTTTTATCCAGTACATCCCTTTTTGAAACAATGTATTCTGGTTGCTGATATCCGCAGGCAACGTAAGCGTTACCACACCCGGATTGTGTTAAAATGATGGGTTCTGTCAACAACAAAACGATTCTTAAACTGAATCCACACATTGCCGGAAAGATAATACCAGCTTAGCTTTTCGGCTTCTTTCAACGGGTTCGAACTGCCATCTGCCACCTCGAACAAAAGGGTAATCACCGAATCCGGTTCGGCATCGTTAAGACCCATATACAATTCGCCATTGTTCAGTACATCGTGCAGCAACGTATATTTTTCTATCTTTTCCGCCTCGTCGTTTGCTATTGCATTTTCCATTGCAATCTCCGCGTAACCAAAGGGCGTAACGTGGTAAAACAAATGTTTGTCCTTTACCGTTGATACTGCTGCAAAATTGATGGTAACAGCCGCTTTGTAGTCAATCGAAAAATCGCTGATGGTGATGTCTTTCGGCACTGGTGTCTTAGCCACTTCCAGCTCATAGTTTACCGGGTTGGTGCTGAGGCGTTTGAGCTTTGTTTTGCTCACGGCAACTTTTAGATCTTCCAAAATAAACATCCAGCGATTGATTGGAATTATTGAGCAATTTGATAAAGCCGTTGAGCGTAGTGACAGAGAGATTTTCATTCGGTGTAAAATCAATTTCATAAGCGGGTTCTACATTTATTCCACTGATGGTTTTACCCGATAAATTGGCAAACGGTTTCCACTTGCCTTCATCGAGGTAAAGCGTGGAAGGTTGAAATGAATTGTCACCGGTAAAATTGGAAGATGAGCTCCGACAGTTTCTTTTGAAACATTTCTTTGCTACCAATATAAAATGCGGAACCAGTTGCCGGGAAATCACCGAACGGTTTAAAGGGTGTGGCAGCGTCTATCGTTCCCGCATCGCTGCTCAGCGACAGGTCTTTCACGCCTTTTACAGCTACAGAAACAGCAATGCTGCTGACGGTTTGTTTGCACAAAACGGAATATGGAATGGCGTCGATCGCATGCTGGTTCAGATAGATGAATCACCAAAGGCAAAAGGGTTCCAAAATGGTGCTTGTGCACATTTTTCCGAATAGGGAATGATTGCCGGATCGTTGGGTGAAAGAAGGATGGTAAAAAAAAGTTGCTGTAGAGCATCGTTATACGTGGTGCTAACACCTTTTTTCACTATTTCTTTCTTCCCGGTTAGCTCAGCGTCAAAACAATCAATATTCATCGTGCTGCCGGCTTGCAGTTCTGTAATGGCATGTGCTAACTGAGCCGTAATGGTAATGGTGCGGCGTGCCTTCATTCAAATATAAAATATTGGATGCAATGGCAAAACCACTTCGCGCCTTGCACTCTTTTTTTGGGGTTGCCAAAGGTTTCCCAGCTACCATCTGCCGACAATAGTTTTGCGCCTTCGCCATCTTCGGAAGCCGCAATGGGAAATGCTTTCAGCGGCGTTGCCTTGCCAAGATCAATGTGCTGCGCGGCAATACTCACCACCGTTGCCTTGTTTAACACCACATCATCCACAAGGCGATAGCGGATGTCTTTGCCGGTACTGTCTTTTCCGCCTTTGAACAATGTATCTTTTGTCAGCCGCGCTTGTGGTATGTTTTGTTGCAGTTCAAACGTCAGGTGCGCCGTATCGGGCAATGGTGTTTTGTTTTGCAGTTGCAATACTTCCTTATAATAGAAATTAAGATGTTGTTTGGTATATTCATTTAATGCATCCTGCGCGATTGTAAACAGCTTCAGGAAAGTTAGATACAAACCATAATGCGGTGTGTGCTTGGGAAAATCCACCATTGTTTTATCGAACAGTTCTTTGCTCCTGCCCACCATGCCGGCAACGCCTTTGATCAGTGCATCAACGGTGCTATTGAACAGATTGTGGTTGATGATGTACACAATCTTATCATAGTCTGATAAGGCAGCCGGAATTGTGATCGTAAGATGGGGAGAAGCTGTTTGCCAAGCGGATGACAAAGACAGCGCGTGTAAAGCCTGCATTGCTTTCCACCGCAAAAGGTGCCGAACTGTCTTTTTCAACAACTGAATAATCGAGTAAATTTTGGGAAAGAAACAATGTAAAAAATCGCTCCTGCAGGTTGGTAAGCGGTGCACTTAATTTACTGGCAATAATGTCTGTAATGATCTTTTTATAATCGTCATCGGGCAGTAAACCCAACTGCTCATCAATGCTTTTAGCAAGAGAAAACAATAAATCAAATAAGAATTTCAACTCTCTTTTTGCGGTCGCTTCTTTTGTTGGTGACGGGAGGTTGCCGGCAAGCGCTATTTTTTTATAGATTTCTTTTTTATAATCGCCAATCCGTTGCACATGAATGCTGGATAAGGTAGCCAGCGTAACGCTGATGTCCATTGCCATCAAAGGCTGCCAGTCGCCTTCCCTTACATTCTGATCATTGTAAAAGTTCAGGTAAGCCGCGTACCGTTTGGCAAACAGGATGAGGTCGGCCGCCGTGCGTTCATCCACGTCAGCATAGTGCACACCAAGCGCTGCGAGCACGCGTTTCTGCTGGCTGGTACCTTCTCTTTGCAATGGGTTTTTATCTGTACATGGCATAGCGGCTGTGTTTGCAATGACGATTTGCAGGAAGCATCCGGCTTGCTTTTTCCCGGTGTGTTGTCAGGGCATTGGTTTCGTGCTTATGGTATATCCGTCGCTTCGTTTTTATAAAACGGGAACACAAAGTTGAACCGCGAGTTGGTGGCTCTTACCGTGTATTCAATCACAATCAAAATGCGTCCTTCTGTTTCTCCCGTATCATCCAGTTCTATGTTGTTCACATCTATGCGGGGTTCGTAGTATAAAATGGCAGTGGCAATCAAATCGGTTATATAGGTTTTGAAAGTGGTGGTCAGCGGTTCAAAGACCAGTTCATCGAGATTGCATCCGTAATCGGGTCGCATCACACGTTCGCCCTGCCGGGTGGTGAGCAATATTTCGAGGCTGCTTTGTATGTCAGCTTCATTGCTCAGCATGCCTACGTCAGCCGATGTTTTGCTGAAGGTGGGCGGAAAGCCCCAGCCCCTGCCGAGAAAAGACGTGATGGTATTGTTCATACTGTTATCCTCCAATGTTTACCGTGGGGCAACCTAAAACAATGCTGCCGCCATGTGCCGTGCTGTCGCCCATTCGTGCGGCAAACGCGCCGCCTATTTTCACCGTTTGGGAGCCTTTGGCAATGCTGTCGGGCGGTCCTACACAGGTGCAGGCATCGCCTACCCTTGCAGCGGCTAACCCACCTATTTTTACAGTTGGGCAACCGGCAGCAACCGGACCGCCGACGTGCGGCACCGTACCCGTTACCTGCGGGCAAACATGCAGATCCAATACTCTCGCGGCAAATGGCATATCGTTGCTGTTTTATAAATGATTGTCGTTACTTCTGTCAATTGATATTCACCATGCTTCCCTTGATGTTCATGATGCCTGAACTCTTTACCGTAGCGGTTCCGCCCGCCTGTACAGTCATTGCACCATCTGCTTTCAATTCCACCTTCGGCGCCGAAACAGAGATAGACGTACCAGCTTTTAGGGTCAATACTTTGGCGGCATCAATGGTGATACCGGCAGGCTCCATCGTGATGGTGTTTTTGTTGCTATCAGTGATGGTTACCTTGCTGTCTTTGTCGTTCATCTTAAAAACATGACCGCCCGGCGTTTCAATGGTGATGCTCCGCTCATCATCGTCCATGATGATTTTAATTTCCTTGCGCGATACATAGCCTTTTTGGTTGTTCGGTTTGGCAGGCGTTAACGGCGGCGCGTGTTTGCTGCTGTACAAACTGCCCAGCACAACGGGCTGACTTGGATCGTTGTTCATAAACCCAACCACCACTTCATCATCTATTTCGGGCATGAAAAACGTACCGCGTTTGCTACCGGCATCAAGCGTGGCCAGCCGTGCAAATACGCCATCCTGGCTATTGTTGACCAGCGGCATTTTCAGCTTTACCCTGAAGTCGCCCGCATCATCTACAATGCCGGTGATAACGCCTGTGTGCAAGCCTTGTATCGAACTCAGTTCGCCATTGGCAGACCCTTCGTTGGAAGGATTGATTTGCTCTGTATAAAACTTGTCGGTCCAGCCGAGTGTTGCCGTGGTGGTCCAGTCGCCTTCGCTGTATTCGTGGTCAATGGCCGACACAAAAATGGGGTCGTTGCTCATCCGGTCGCCAAGCCCAACGAGCTTAATAAAATCGCCGGGCAAAATGAGGTCATCGGTTCTGCCAAAAAACTTCACCTTGCCTTTTATCTTCGCCAGTAGTTTCCGGTTCAGCTTGTTTTCAGCCGCTTTTTGTTGCTCTTCCGGTTTCTTTTTTCCGCTGGCGAGAATGGTGGTGTTCAACGCTTTCGCCAACTCTTTCGTTACCGATGGCTGATTGGCTTCCGGCACCGGTTCCTTGTCTTCGTTTTCCACCTGCTGCGTGGTATAATTCCAGCGTAAGCACCGTTACTTTTTCCGACTGTGTGCGGGCATCAAGGTCGCCGGAAAATTCAATGATGTTGTTGCCAAATTCAAGCTGCACGAGGTTGGTATCATCATCCGGCTTCGGTTTGATTTCCTTAATGATGATGTCGCCATTGTTCAGAATGCACATCAGGTTGGCAGCATCGAGTTTACTGATCATAAAATCCCAGTCGGTGCTGTTGAACTGTACGAGTTGGTCGTGGTGCAACGTAGAAGGCGTGATGGTTTTATTTTTAAACGTGATGCCGTATTTTGTAAAAAAATCGTCTGCGATGTCGGTGGCGGAAGTGGGCTGATCGTGGTGCGTACTGTTTTTATCAATCGTCATTTTCACCGTTTCGTCTTTGCATTCAAGCGTTAGCATGGCACATTCGTTATCCGCTTTTTGCGCGTTGGAAACAATGATGCCTTTGAAGGAAGTTACTTGTTTGATATCGGCATACCCAAGGCTGATCTCTATTGTTTTGCCGGGTAAAAACTGGTTGCTGCTGCTGATTTTAAAGTGTTCCGTATCGGGATCGCTGTCTATCAGCACGATGGTGGCGCGCGTGATAAAATTGATTTCCTGGTGAATGTTGATGCTCACGATTTCGAGCGCCTCAGACACCGGCTGATTGTCCACTTTCAGCGTGTAGGATACCGCCGCACCAATGTCGTCTTTTGCTGTTGTTTGTTGTTCTGCTACTGCCATGTGTTATTGTT
Source organism: uncultured Chitinophagaceae bacterium (assembly GCA_963826385.1). GTDB lineage: Bacteria > Bacteroidota > Bacteroidia > Chitinophagales > Chitinophagaceae > Ilyomonas. The sequence goes on from CAWGWV010000004.1 coordinate 11,982, forward strand.
CTACCGGTGGAAAATAAATGTGGGTTCCTGCCGCAACATTCCGGAAACCATCGAGGTGGTTATAAGCGGCCACGTGCAACAAATACTGTTGCTGTTTGTAAATCTCATTCGTCATCAGCGACAGCCGGTCGCCCCTTTTTACCACTCTTTCGTGCGTTACATCCGGGCTTTGCTTGTTTTCTTTTTTCTTGCGAAACGCTTCTTCCACCGTGCCTTTAAAGGTGCATTTGGCTACGGCACGCACCGGTGTTCCATCGGGTTTGAACAGCTTAAACTCGATGTCTAAATTGGTGAGCACACATTTAAAAAGGAGCGTTCCCCAGATGATTTTCAGGAAATACGGGCGGTGCAAATCGGGCTGATAATCCATGATGCTTTGCTTAAAGTCATCTATTTCTTTTGCCACCGATTTTGGCTTTGCCAATGGATTGAGCAACCCCAAACTCAATGGCGACGCATCTTTGATGACGCCGGTACTGTCGAACAAAAAATCGAACGTCATTTCTTCGGCAGCAATTTTATTAAACTTCAAGATGGGCATCGAAGTGCCGGAAGCCTGCGTATCGCAAAACTCTATTTTGTTGCGCGTGGTATAGGTTTCGGGATTGATGGTGGCGGTAAATGTTTTGCCCGCTTCCTTCGAGAATCCTTTGTCTGTAAAGGCTTTGATGTACAGTTTGTCCAGCTTGCCGAATCCGCTCGTAATCATCGTTCATTTTTTTGTTGTAATGTTTTCAATATTTTTTCCGTCACTTCCTTGCTGATCTCTTTTTTGAGCTTCGCAATGACTTCCGCACTCAGAGTGGCAGGTGCGGTTTCCGGTTTCCCCGAAGACACAATGGCTTTGATGTGCAGCTCTTTGATTTCGATGGGCATCGTTTACATTTTATAAAAGTTATAAGGCAGCGGCGATACCACCGGCAATGCCGCTCGCCACGCTTTCCACGCTGATGACGTTGAAAAACTGGTAACTGAGCGTGAAGGTTTCTATCACAAGGGCGCTTTCTTCCGCATTGAAAGAGCTGATGCTCCATTTTTTGGGAATGGCATTCACCACGTACCAGGCTTGTATCGGGATGTGCTGATCGTTGAGCAAGGCGATGGTAATGTTGGCAGGTTCAAACACGAAGTTTTCAAACGCATTCTGACACCACAATACAATGCCCGACCCCATGAACAACCCGCGCTTCAGCACGAGGTCGCTGTAGCGGGTGCGCTTTGGCAACTGCCACGAAAAACGGTTTTGCCCGCCTTCGGTAAACGTTTCCATTTCCATCTCCACATCCAGCCCGCTCACTTCCTGGAAGCGGGCATCGTTGCCCACCGGGTTTTGTAAAATCTGGAAGGTGACGGCGAAATGAAACCCCACCGGCGGATACGGTAACAGGTCCATGCTTATTCGTTTTGAATGGTGAAGCCTTCATGCGCAAGGTCAAGCTGTTCAATGGCCACATCGTTGCCATCAGCTTTCAGGTCGGTGGAGGTGATCTTGGTGGGCCAGGCATTTTTTACCTTCCAGGTAATCACGGGCGCCAGTGTTTCGTCAAGCAGGCTGATGGTGATGTCGCGCCGCTCCACGGTGTTCATATTGATGGTGTTGAACCAGGTGTAAAATTCATTGTCGGATTTGAACATACCGCGCTTCAATACAATGTTGCTGAACTTGCGCTGACCCGGCATTTTGATTTTATGATATTCAGGACTTGCCCCATCGCGGTATTCAATCACATCGTTGGTAATGTCTAAGCCGCTTACATCGGTAAAGCCGATGCGCGTTCCACCCCAGTCAACCTGGAAATGAAATTTGGGAAGTGGATAATTGGCCATAAAAATTGATTTATTGTAGTCGTAAATGAAAAGTGTTTTTCCAACTGCTGAAGAGGTTGATTTCCCCAGCCTGCAAAAGCTCTGCAGCGCCTATGCCTTATGCCTGTTGCTGTATCTGCGAAAACCGAAGAATGATAAACTCTGCCGGGCGAACAGGTGCCATGCCGATTTCCACGATCATCTTGCCGTTGAGGATATCGTCGAACGTCATGGTTTGCCCCAAGCCCACTTTTACATAAAATGCCTGCTCGGGTTTCGATCCGGCCAGCGCGCCAAGCCGCCACAGGTTGGTAAGAAAATTTTCGATCATGGCACGAACCCGCACCCAGGTATTGGCATCGTTGGGCTCAAAGACAAACTGCATGGCGGCTTTCTTGGTTGACTCTTCGACCATAATGTAAAAGCGGCGAACAGAAATGTAGCGAAAATCGTTGCTGTTGCCATCAAGCGTTCGGGCGCCCCATACGAGGATGCCTTTGCCGGTAAAGGCACGGATGGCGTTGATGGATTTGCCGGAATCCACATCTATATTCAGGTCGTCCTGTATGTTGTCGTCAATGTTGACCACCGGTTCTATCACCGAGTTAAGGCTCACGTTGGCAGGTGCTTTCCAAACGCCGCGGGTGCCATCAACGGTTGCATACACACCCGCAATAGCGCCCGATGGCGGCACCACGATGCCTTCGTTTTTTACTGCATTAATAATAGCGGCATACACGGCATTGGAAGACGTAAACTGCATTTCAAGATTGGCGATTCTTCGCGTTACGTCATTGCGGAAAGAAAGAATCATATTCACCACGTCATCATATAACGTTTTGAACCGCGGACGGATAAACTTCACAGCCGCTTCATCGTTGGCTGCCGGCGGCGCTGCCGGGAGATTGTTATAGACCGCAGGATCGGCGGCAACAGCGGGCGTACCGGCATTGGCATATCCCCCAAAATCGGCGGCACTAACGGCACCTAATGCCGCACCCGGATAACTAACATCAAGCAAAATAAGCTCGCGCATCAGCCGCTCGATGGGCGAAAAAGTGGTGGTAGTACCTGCTTGATATGGCTTGTCGTGCAGCTCTTTCGTCGTTAGCCCGGTGCCCGGGGCGGTATCGGTAAGCCCGGCATTGAGACCAATAAAACCATTAATGAGATTTTTGATGTATCCGATGCGGAAGTTTTGCAGTTCCGGCTGATCATCGGTGTTGGCAATGGCAGCATACGCTTCGGTAATGGCACCATCTAAGGGCGGCGCATTAAAAGGCGCGGCAAAGCCGGGTGTTTTGATAAAATTGTTGATGGTTGCCAGGTCGGCAATGGCTTTGTCAAGTTGCGTTACAAAGCTGTTGTTTACAATCACATCTTTCTTATCCACGTTGCTGCCGGCTGGTTTCTGCAACTGTATGTTTTGATACGAAAAAGAATAGGGCAAGCTTGTGCGCAGCCAAGGATAATACGCCGCTCCGTAGTTGAGGTTCGACGTGCCGATTCCATTCCGGAAAACAGTGATGACATCCGCGTTATCAAACGTTCTTTCTTTATCGCCATTCAATACATCAAGAATGGTAAAGCGGTCCTGCAAATCATGGCACTGCTTCAGTGCCGATTGCATGATGCTGTTGAAATCATTGACACCGAGCATCACCGCATCGGGCACTACAATAAGGGTGGGTTCGTCTTCTTTGCGCAGCACTTCAAACGCTTTGGCAGTAAAATCGCCAACCGCAGCCGTACCATCGGCTTTGTACCCGCCAATGGATATGATGTAACAGTTGACACCGCCGTTGATGTAAAACATCCTGACCGCGTTGTACAACTGGTATTTGGGCGAAATAGATACGTCGTCCACACTGTTGTCGCCTTTCAGCACCACGTTTGCCTGCAGGTTTTCATAATCGCCGCCAAAGTATTGCGCATACTGCACGAGCGAAGAAATGCGCACCGCTTTGTTGGTAACGTCTTTGCCGTTTTGCTTCGCTGTTTGCGTATAGCCGATAAAAGCGGGAACAGCCGTAGCCACCTGCGCGATGGAAGGCGGAAAGGAAGGAATTTCCGTTACATACACGCCCGGCGTTTTGATGGTGCTTTCGTTTATCTGTGACATGGGTGATTGATTTTTGTTGATCGTGATTTAATAGGTGAGAAATATTTCGGAGCAGTAAAATGTATCGGAGGGCGTCACCAGTTGCGATAAGCGTTGCGGCCCGGCGCAGGCAATGGGCGTTACCTCCTGTCCTCCTACCGACAGGGTGAAATGCAATGCTTTTTGAAACAGTGGAATGGGCGATACCGATTGGATGATGGTGGCGGGCGGACCGGCAAAATCGTACACGCCATCGTTGTCGCTGATGCTGCCCACTTCGGTGCCCGCCAGTACGTATTTCCAGATGGTAGCCCGGTTGATGAACGCAATGGTAAAAAGCGGCGACTGCAATTCATCGTTGTTGTTCAATAGGGCGTAACCAACCGGCAGCGTATGTTCGTGAAACAGATCAATGACGGCGAACACCTTGCGCCGGTTCAGCTCTTCGTTCAGGTAAATGTTGTGCGCATTGCCATTCACTTCCAACCTGTATTTCCCGGCTGGCAGACCTGATAAATTGAGGGGAAACGAAACCACCGCATCGGGGAAACTTTTGTTTTCCGCATGTACCAGCGTAGTATAGTCATTCGTCGCGGCATCATAGCCAAACACGCGGATGGCGGCGGCTGTTTGCGCAGCATCCAATACAAATGTGGACAAAGCAGGACGCCACTGCACACTGTCTTCTTCAGTGAAATAGCGGTTGGCATCTACGGTTTGCCAATGGGCACTGTCCACCGCCGTTGCCGGCGGTGCAATGCCGGACAGGGTGCGTTTTGCCCTAAACACCATGCCGCCTGCATTCACCGCCAGTTCGCCCGCTGTGTAGGTTTTGCCATTGTTTAAAATGATGGGTTGAGACAAATAATGTTTCCCGTTGCTCACATTGTTTGCACGGTTGCTAAAGTAATAGAGCTTGCCCGAAGGCGCAGCAAACGGAAGCTGCGTATAATTGAAAAAGAGTGGGTTGTTGATCTCCAAAAAGAAGGTCAACTGCATGCCTTCCGGCGGAATGAGAAATGGTTTGTGAGGCTGAGTGGCAGGCACGTTGTTGTCGGTTTGATACCGGCTACAACCGGTGTTCCACTTGTTTTACCACCACCCGGTTGTTTTTCAACAATTTGGCGGTATGTACAGAGGGCACGATGCTGCCATCGGGGAATTGCAGGTCAGCAAAGAAGCGGTGCAGCAACTCAATCGTAAACAACAACGTATAGCGGATACTCGTCATGATGGTATCGTTTGATCGTTGACGGAAATTTGGGTAATCAACCCGGCTTCACCCTGCTCAAAATTTTCGCTGATAGTTACCATCCGCATTTTGTACATCACCGAAGGCAGGTATTTTTGAACCGAGTATGCCCCATAAATTATTCATATCCTGCAATGACAAGGTGTGCAGATCCACGATGAGTTCTTCCACACCCTCCGGCATAGATGGGAACGAAATGGGAGAAGAATACATTCTGGTGTTGAAAAAACTGGATGATGAGCGATAACCGTTTGAGCGACTCAACATAACTGGCTAAATTGACAGAAAACAATAGAAGCAGGTTGAGATGAACTTTCGGACTCTGGGCAATGATGCGTCCATCTTTCCGTAAAAAATTCCCCGCGATTTGCTGATGCGGTCTTCTTCAATATTGACCAATGTTAAAAACGCGTTCGTTTTCGTGTGCCACCTCCACCATTGTTGTCGGTGCCAAGCTGAGATACATTGAACAACACAATGGCATTGC
>CAWGWV010000005.1:0-37991 GCA_963826385.1 uncultured Chitinophagaceae bacterium
TACCTGCGCCGGAACAACGGCCACATTCTTGCCTTTTACGATTATGATTACCTGCACTCATTGAGCCACGGCATTTCCAACATAACCTGGTATGGTACACAGCAGGGAACAGTGACCCGTCTCGCGATGGAACACCAGTCTTTCCTGGCTGTGCAAATGACGGCAGGAACTTCGTTTGCTTCATTGCAAACAAAACTGGTTGGCGATTACAACTTGCCCAATGTTTTGTGTGCCATTGCCGTTGGTAAATTTTTTGATGTACCAGATCCACTCATCAAAGCAGCAATCGAACAGTACACGCCTTCAAACAGCCGCTCGCAGCTGGTGGAAAAAGATGGCAACAAAATCATTCTCGATGCCTACAATGCAAATCCGTCAAGCATGAAGGTGGCTGTTGAAAATTTTGCCGGTATTGAATCTGGCAACAAAATCCTGATGCTTGGCAGCATGGCCGAACTGGGAACCGATACTTTACCGGAACACACACAACTGGTAAAACTGATTGACCGGTATGCTTTTACAACGGTTGTGTTGGTGGGCAAAGCATTCGGCGAAGTACCCCACCATTATCTTCATTTTGATACCGCAAGCGAAGCCCGGAATTGGTGGCAACAACAGCAGGTCAGCAATGCGTATATTTTGATCAAAGGGTCGCGGAGCATGAAGATGGAAGACATTATCAGCTAACTTATTAACGTTACAATGAAATCGTTTTGATTAATTTTGCATGGAAAAATAAATGGCTATGAGTGAAGAAAAAAGCAAACCCGGCTACCTGGTGAGCGTCATGGGAAACCGGTGTCCGCGGTGCCGTGAAGGGTACATTTTCCAAAGCCATAACCCGTATGCACTAAAGAAAAGTGAGTACATCAAAATGCACGACAAATGTCCTGTTTGCGGGCAACCAACCGATCTGGAAGTCGGCTTTTACTACGGCACCAGCTATGTTAGTTATGCCATCGGGGTTGCCTTTTCCGTTGCCGTTTTTGTAGCGTGGTGGGTATTGCTGGGGATCTCAATATACGACAACAGCCTGTTCTGGTATCTCGGCGTCAATTCTGTGTTGCTCATCCTGCTGCAACCGGTATTGATGCGGCTCTCCCGCAGCCTGTGGCTCAGCTGGTTTGTAAAATACGATCCCGACTGGCAGATAAACAACGTACAGGATCCCGAACGCATTGTGAAAGAACACATGGGCAATTGGTGATTTTGCTTTCCCGGCTCATTCATCGAATCCATGGTTGCCCGATACCTTTTCCTGATTGAATATTGATAGTACAGATGAAACATTTTGTTGTTCCCAACATATACCGCAGCCCCCTGATCAGCGCCATTAAAAACAAGCGCAAACAGGCAGACCGTTTGAAAAAAGATTTTACTCCCACCCTGCTTGATTTTGGCCGGTGCACATTTATCTTGCCCGCCATTTTGGTTTTTGTTATGGAGTGGAAAATGCCATTGACATTGCATTCAAAACCATTGATGAAAACCCGGGCAAACGATATTTTTGTTGAGTGAAATGATCCACAATCCGCAGGTAAACACCGATCTCAAAGACATGGGTCCGGTTTTTGCAGGATACTTATGGCAACCAATTGATCCCTTTCAATGACCTGACAGCGGACGACGTGGTGATCATTCCCGCCTTTGGCACCACCTTGCAAATTCAGCAAACATTATCGGCTAAAAACATTCAGACAGAAAAGTACAATACCACCTGCCCATTTGTAAGAAAAGTATGGAACCGCAGCGAACAGATCGCCGAAAAAGGTTACAGCGTTGTGGTACATGGCAAACCAAAACATGAAGAAACAAGGGCTACTTTTTCACATGCATCTGCCAATACACCAACCGTCATTGTGAATGACATGAAAGAAACCATGGAACTGGCAAAATACATCACGGGTGAAAAGCCCGAAGCCGCCTTTTATGAAGAATTTGAAGGGCCGATATTCGGATGGTTTCAATGCTGCGAGAGACCTACAGCGCATTGGCGTAGTAAACCAAACGACCAACTGGCCAGCGATACACAGGCAATATCTGATTATCTGAAACAATGTGATGATTACGCATTATGAACTTACTGACGAAACATATCGGTGAGCGTTTTGCCGATACCCGCGATACGTTTGTTATGCAACCAACGACAACCAAAGCGCCGTTTATGGCTTGTTGGAAACACCGGCTGACCTTGCCATCGTAGTGGGTGGATACAACAGCAGCAACACATCGCACCTGGTAGAACTTTGCGAAGAAAAATTGCCCACGTATTTTATTGATGATGCATCAAACTCATCTCGCCTGATGAAATTATTCACTGTAACTGGCACACCAAACAGGAGACATTGGAACAGGAGTATTTACCCAGGAAAGACCCGTTAAAATTTTGATCACCAGCGGTGCCAGTTGCCCGGATGCTGTAGTAGAAAAAGTGATCAACCGGCTCATTGGTTTTTTCCCGATAGAAAAAACAATTGGTGAATTAACCGAAGAGTTTGTATAACAAACATGGATTTATTCATGTGGTTGTAATGATAAAAAGGGTGCTCCCAATCAAGGTAAGCGCCCTTCTTCGGCTTGTTATTTATCTTCTGAACATGTATAGACTAACAGTCAACTATACTCAGGCGAGATTATAATACACTTTCTGAACATCTTCATCCTGCTCCAGTTTGTCAACCAGTTCCAATACATCTTTGGCTTGTTCTTCGTCGAGGTCCGTGGTAGTGGTGGCATGCGGGTTAGTTCGGCACTAATGGGTGTAATGCCTTTGTCTTCCAGAGCCTTGCTCATATGCCCAAATTCTTCATAGGGCGTGCGGATAACGATGTTGCCTTCGCTGTCTTCTCCTATTTCTTCAGCCCAAAATCAATCAGTTCCAGTTCCAGTTCTTCCATATCCAGGCCTTCGTTTTTTACTTTGAATTCACCCATGCGATTGAATAAAAAACTAACCGAACCACTGTTACCAAGCCGCCATCGCCCTTTTTAAAATGCATTCGCACGTTGGCAACTGTGCGGGTAGGATTATCCGTGGCCGTTTCAACCAAAACGGCTACACCATGTGGCGCATATCCTTCATACACAATCTCTTCATAATTGTCCATTTCCTTGCCCATGGCGCGTTTGATAGCGGCTTCCACGCGGTCTTTTGGCATGTTGACGCCTTTGGCATTTTGCAAGCAGCGGCGAAGTGCGGGGTTGGTGGAGGGTCGGGACCGCCCGCTTTAACAGCAATGGCAATTTCTTTTCCGATGCGGGTAAACTGCTTGGCCATTTTGTCCCATCGGGCAAACATGGTGGCTTTTCTAACTTCAAATATGCGACCCATATCGTAATCGTTACTTTGTTTTTTTATGAAAAATGGCAGGCGTTTCCACAACAAACTTCCCCTGAAATAAACAGGAAGCCGGTTGTATGGGCATTAAAACAAATCATCCTAAATAAATATTTGCCGGTTTTACCGGAAACACAATGCAGCAAAGCTTTTCAGAGTATTTAATACCTTTTGGCGTTCAAAACGATTCATCCGGTTTTTATTAAAATTACCGGATTTCACTTGAATAATCAATCATGGGTAACGGAAGTAGTTTCAAACCGCTTTCATTACCCATTTTCTTTGCCTTAATCAGGCTACATATCACGTCCATATTGATTATGCGCCATTTGCGAGAACCGGCGCCAATGAGCCTAAAAAAGCCACTAAATTACCACGTGCAAACATGAATGAAAAAACATAAAAAATGAGTTGGGTTGACAGTTGCATTGACAGTTGCATTGACACAAGTATGAAAAAAGTATGCTTCAAAATACCCTTTGCATTCAAAAAAGCACGCAAAAAAGGATGATTCAAACTTGTTTGAATACCGATAATACATCGTATGTTTTGATAAGATATTTCTGAAGTGCGCTCCTGTATTGGGTTTTAGCTGATTTTTCGTTTTGGTATGATCTGAAAGTATGTAGCGACGCTGGTGAACTATTCTATTTTGATCGTTCCAACAACCATCGCCAGTCCGGTAATTTCATCCTTTGGAATCTCAAATGGTTCATATTCCTTATTGTCCGAAATGGCAATATAACTGCCGGAAGTTCCCGCCTTTTTGAGCCGTTTGCAAATGATGCCCTGCTCTTTTGTAGCGATCACAAAGGTCCGGTTCCATTGAATGAATTGGCTTGATGAAATGATCCGGCACGCCACAATATCACCATTGTTATACGTTGGCGCCATACTGGTTCCTTTTACAGGAATCATAAAATCAATGCTTTCAAATGCTGGCACCTTGTACCTGGCTACCACGTCTTTCTCTTCAATTTTAAAATGTGCGCTGCCAAATCCGGCAAAAGCTTCCAATGCAATCAAGGGTGTAAGTTTTTGGGTTAATTGATACTCTTTGTTTCGCTCGTTAAGGTTGGAGTTCATATTGAATTTTTCAGTTTTAGTATAGTTCTTTTCTTTTCCGGTAATCAGCCAGTCCAGGCTAACATCCTCAAATTTGTTTGAAATGTCAGTAAGAATTTCAACGGATGGACTGTTGTTAGGGTCCTTCAGCCGGTTGAGTTTCTGGCTGGATTGGTATTTTAGTCCATTTAGGGCAAAGTCGTTAAGGGTTTTGTAGCCATGATCACTCGCAATCTTGGTTATTCTTTCAAATAAAGTTGAATTTTTCACGCTGGTAGTTTGGTAGTTTCAATCTTGTTTGTATATCTTTGTTGCCAACAACAGGACAAACAATACAATGGGCAAAAATAATAGAAAAATTACCAAATACGATGCATTGCGAGCCTTGCTATTTAAGGAACTCGCCGAAAAACATTCCTGCTCAATAGAATTCGTGCGCAAATCGGTGACAGGCGACCGAACAAGCCTCACCGCCCTTCTTATCCGGAAAGAATACCTTGATCTACGCGAAAAAACGGAATCCCTCATCACCACCGCAACCAATCAATAACATTCAAGCTTCGGTCTTATGCCACACGAATGGAACAATATGCTTGTCGTCACCGAAGGAGAACTGGTGCCAGCTTACTTCAACAGCCTGCAAACCCTGCAGCAAAATATTTACCGGCACGCCGGGAAGTCTTACGGCATCAAAAAGGTGCAGTCGGGCGGCAACGGGCGGCAACTGCTCATTTCTTACGATAGCCTGCCTGCGCACATGCGGGAAGCCATTCCGGACCCGCGCCGCCACTCCCACATCCTGGATTTATTCTACAAAACCGACGACGACGCGGTTCGCTTCTTCACCAACTTCCGGTTTGACGATAATAGTTACCTCAGCCTGCAGCACCAGGAAGAGTACATCACCAATGCAAGCGTATTAAAGGCATGTGTGTCGCTCAAAGCAGCCCGCGAGCACGAGCGCAAAACCAAGGGCGGCAGTTGCAAAGGCATTATGGCCAGTGTATGCGGCGACTGCCAAACCTTCAACAAAACATTGAAGGTAAAATACAATGTCACGCACACCTTGCCCGAATCGGAACGCTGGTTTAAAGAGGTGTTTAAAGACTTTGTAAAAGCAGATGCAACCGGCTTTCATTACGCCTGCCTCGTCTCCAAAAAACTGCGCAATCAGAACGCGCAGAAAGTTACCGACGAAATGGTGCGGCTGCTCAACGATCTGTTTGCCGGTGTTGGCAAAAAGCCGACCCGCACCGAAGTGGCGCAGCAATTTGGCGCTTTCCTCGCCGGTTATCTCGAAGTGGTGAACCAGGAAACCGGCGAAGTGTACGATCCAAAAGACTGCAAACCCATCAGCGACAGCACCATCATCAATTACCTGGGCAGGTGGGAAGAAAGAATTGGCACCTATAGCCTTCGCAGTGGAAACCGGCAGAAACTTATGCAGCAGTTTAAGCCTTATCACAGCCTGGAAAAACCAACGTATGCCGGCAGCATCATTTCGATTGACGACAGGCAGCCGCCATTCGAATACGGGAAAGGCGCCCGCGCCTGGTTTTACAATGGCATTGACCTCGCCTCCGAAGCGTTCGTTTGCTGGGTCTATGGAAAAAGCAAAGAAGGCATCATCCTCGATTTTTACCGCCAACTGGTCCGCAATTATACCGAATGGGGATTTCACCTGCCCGCAGAGCTGGAAGCCGAAATGTCGCTTAACAGCTCGTTTACCAACACCTTTCTTCGTCCCGGCGCCATGTTCGACCATGTGCGAATTGAAGCCAACAACGCACGCGGCAAGCGCATTGAGGCGTATTACAAGCCTCTTCGCTATCAGTTGGAAAAAGACCGCACCGGTTGGCTGGCGCGTCCGTTCGCACTCAGCGAAAGCAACCAGGCAGGCAAAGAGCCGGTGCCCATGGTGCCGTACAGCCAGATTATAGAAGGTTGCCTGAAAGACATTGAAGACTGGAACAACATGCCGCATGCAGTGCATACCAGCAAAACACGCTGGCAGGTATTCTGCGAACACCAGCACCCGGACCTGAAACCCACCAACTGGAAAGCCATTCTGCCACACCTTGGCTACGCCACCGCCACAAGCTGCAACGCCGGCATCATCCGCATGCAAGGCAAAGAATTCCTGTTGGGTGATAACGGCGAATTGTACACCGGCGAAAGACTCATCCCGCTGATGAAAGCAGTGGAAGGCAGGAACATTACCACCTATTGGCTCGACAATAACAACGGCGAAGTAATGAAAGCCCTCGTCTTCCTGGGCGATACCTGCATTTGTGAAGCGGTTCCCAAGCCAACATACAACCGTGCTACCATCGAACGCACCGCAAAAGACGAAGCCGCCCGCGAAGCCATGAGCGCCTATGTGGCCACCATTGAGGCGTACATGCGCAGAAAAGTTGCCTCGGTAGATCGCGTTACGGTGTTGGACAGCCGCGAAAAAACACTCAGCCGCACATTCGTAATGCCATCACTGAACCGGTTCAGCAATTCAACCGCCGGCAATGAGCCCGAAATACTGCCAGCCCTCACCGAAGAAGACAATCTCCTGTTGCCGGTGCCGCAGAACGGCTTTGTCAAATCGCAAAAAGACAGATTCTAAACAATAAAAACCATCAACATGAAACAGCTATTCAAATTCATCATCAACATTCTCGTCACAATTGGTGTTTGCTGCGTCGGCGCACCGGTGTTCATCCTCTTTTATTCTTTCAAACTTATCCTGGTGCAGATGTGGGCCTTCCTATTTGACCGCGAATTCCGGGAGTCGGTTGACTATCCAAATATTCAAGACATCAAAGGCATGTTCAACTTCAATTCATAACCATGATACAGATTACCAACGATTTCAAACAGAAAATAGTAGGCAAGCTGCTCGAAGTGCGCCAAAACTTCGACGGCACCGATCAGCAGTTTGCCAAAACGCGCGACATCAATTACAGCATTTTCAGCCGGCTAAAAAATGCCGACAATTACGACGGCTTGTTGAAAGCCGCCGACTGGCTAAACCCTCGACGAACTGGACGTTACCGCCAATGAGCGGAAATGGAACATGGCGCGCACCGATGTCTTTACGCTCATTGAAGAAGACGTCAGCTTCTGCCAGGCGCACGCCAAAGGCATGATGTGCGTTGACGACTGCGGCATCGGCAAAACTTTCTCTGCCAAATACCTTTCGCGCAGCCTGAAAAACTGTTTTTACGTGGATGCCAGCCAGGCGAAAACAAAGCAGCAATTCATCCGGCTCATTGCCAAAACCATTGGCGTAGATGATAAGACAAGTTTATCAAGGTGAAAGCCAAATCAAATATGCGCTCAAAATGTTGCCAAACCCGGTCATCATCATAGACGAAGCCGGCGACCTTGAATATCCGCTTTTCTTGAATTGAAAGAACTGTGGAATGCCACTGTCAATGCCTGCGGCTGGTATATGCTGGGTGCCGATGGATTGCGCAACAAGATAGAGCGAGGCATCAGCAACAAAAAAGTCGGGTATGCAGAGTTGTTCAGCCGCTATTCCAAAAAGTTCACCACCATCGTTCCGGCAGATCGCCAGGAAAAACTGCCTTTTACCGCAAACTGATTACCGACGTGCTAAGCGTGAACATGACCGACAAAACACGCCTGCCGGAAATTGTAAAACGGTGCCTCACCACCGACAACAACGACCACATTGGCGGGTTGCGCCGCGCCGAAAGTTTACTCATTCTCAACAATTAATCATACAAATGTCGAGGGCTTTGACAGTACAAAATTTATATGAAAAAAGTTCACCACCTTCCCTTTCGATGGTGTGTTTGCCGCTGCCATGGCGCAGCCGGAAACCAATGGCGCCTGGCTGATCTATGGCGCCGAAAAAACGGGAAAACATGGTTTGCACTAAAGCTGGCACAATACCTAAGCGGTTTCGAAAAAACGCTGTATGTAAGTGCCGAAGAAGGCACCGGCAAAGGCTTTGTAGATGCCTGCCGCCGTGCCGGTATTGATAGCGGGTGCCGCAAACTGCAATTCCTTGAATACATCCCCATCAACGACCTCACTGAAAAATTGGGTAAGCGCGGCGCTCCCAAAGTGGTGATCCTGGACAACCTTACCATCTACAACGACGAACTGAAATATGGCGCATTCCAAAGCCTGCTGCGCACACACGACGACACGTTGTTTGTGTTCCTGGCACACGAAGAAAAAGGACAGCCTTACACCGCTTCCGCGAAAATGTGCCGCAAGCTGGCAAAGATCATCGCGCATGTGCAGGGCTTAACGGCTCACATCTCCGGGCGCTGCCCCGGAGGCAAAATTATCATTGACGAAACAAAATCTGCCCTGTATTGGGGCAACAACGAAAACTTTTCTACAAATGACTAAACAATTCATGGTGGTGTCTATGCCGAAAGATGGCAGCACCTCAATAGACGGATTTCACCCGCTGCACAATAGCTACGACGATGCATTTGAAATATTTAACGGGCTGGTGGCAATGGAAAGTGAACAATTGTTCAAGCAGCCAAAAGGCGAAAAACCATTACGCGTTGTGCTTAAAAACGAAGTGGTGGAACTATGGGTAATCAGTCGTTCATCAGAAAATCTTACCAACCGATGAACGCAATATATAGGCTGATGCCACATTTTGGCAGGATGCAGCAGTTTTTGAATGGAATGGAGAAAGAAGCGTTGATAAAATTTGGCGTGCCTTTGAAATTTGAATTTCAGGACGTGAGTTACAGCATCGCCATAGACGCCATCGCAAAGTTGGTAAGCGATGTCCTGTCCGTTCCCATGAACCATATCCTGAGCGACTCCCGTTCAACACCACACAAAGAAGCGCGGCACATCATCTATTATTTGTCTAAAAAACATCTGCCGGGACTGAAACCAGCAATCGTCTCCGATTTTTTTAGCAAAGACCGCACAACTGCTTATCATTCTTATGAACGTGTTGAACAATTGCTCGACGTAAACGATCCGCAAATGGTGGAAAAGCTGCTTCTCTGCGAAGAGGAGCTGATAAACCGAATAAACACATAATCATGATACGCACCGCCTTTACCAAACCGGAAAGTCAAACACAGCAGGAAGCCCAGCAAAGCGTCACCATTGTTCGCCGCATTTTGGCACAATATGACCTCAGCATTGAAGAATGGCTCGACATCCTTTTCGAAACCGGCTGCCAGTTTGTTGAAAACCGGCACTGCAACCCGGCTTACCGGAAAGAACTGCTGCAAAACGAGCACCGGAACTTTTCGGCCAACTGGATGAACAGCTATATCCAGGACGACGTGGTGTTGCTGTCAGATCCTGTGCTTTTCGCCGGCGACTACCGCGAATTGAAACAACAAATGGCAAATCCTTACAAATGACTTCTCCAAAGTACCGCACCAGGCTGAAACGCGCGCAGGTACAGGCGCTGCACGACCTCATTCAGGAACTAATTACCACCATACAACCATCCGACGATGAAGAAAAACTATTACTTGCCACCCTCTCCGATGTCAGGCTCCGGCTTTGGCAGCGGCTCGGAATGCTGCAGAAAGATTACAGCATCTCCTTCCCGCCAGCACAAGCCATCGCCCTTCGCTTGCTCTACATTCATTATGTTCAAGATGCCACCAGCTACATCGGCAATTGCCTTCACCACATCGCCAATGCTGTCCATCAGCGCATTTCTTAACACTATGATGCTCGTCATCTTCATCGGCTGCACCCTTGCCTGCTACCTCATGGTCATTTGGGTGCTGTGGTGTCACACCTTGCAATGTCTCGACAATACCAGGCGCTTCAAAATCTATCAGCAGCGCCGCACAGCACGAATGCACACCAAAGTGCTGTTGCGTTCAGGAAAACAAGTTTCCGTACTCACCAAATAATATATCAACATGTCAACGAAAATCAAGAAAACAGAACCAGTAAAAATTACACTCGATGAAGCCCGCAACGCTGCACTGTCTTATGCCAACTGTGAAATCGGGATACAAAAAAGAGAGCTGGCATTTAACGAAGCCCTCGCAAAGCTAAAGGCAAAGCATGAGCCGTTCATTGCCGAAGCCAGGCAGGTGCAGGAAGAAGCCGCCGAAGTGCTGGAAGCCTATGCCGAACTGAATAAGGAAACATGGGAAGGCAAAAAGTTTAGCCTCGGCATCGTCACATTTGGTTACCGCACCGGTCCAAGGGCGGTGCAGGTTGGCGAAAAGGCAGAAGACGTAATCGCCTGGCTGAAAGAGGCGGGCTTGAAACGTTTCCTCCGCATCAAGGAAGAACTTGACAAACCTGCCATGCTCAAGGAGAAAAACGAAGCGGTGATCAATCAGCTTGCCGAGTGCCACATCGGCTTTGCGCAGTCAGAAACCTTTTTCGTGGATGTAAAGAAGTAACCGAACCGGTGAAGAGCAGCCGCCGGTAAGTGCTGCTCATTTCCAAATATTTATTATGCCACACCCTGCTGCATATATTGTTAATAGTACGTGTCCTGTTCTTACCATCGATCCGCATAGCGGATGGTTTATTCTTACTGCTGTACTAATCGATGGAACGGTTATCATGGGCGCAGGTGTGCAAATTGAAGAAGCGCTCGTCATGCTGCACACCGATTACGATAAAAATTACGGTCCGTATTTGCCCAAACCTCCTCATAAACTGTTCACGTGATTTTAAAAATTGCCAACTTCGGAGTAAAAAAAACATGAAGCGCAAATACAGTTCAAAGGGTGACGTCTTTTATTTTCTTTTCACATGGGTGATTGAAAAACCACTAATGTTCCTCTACAAAACCATTGTTCAACTGTTCAAACAAAAAAAATGAATCAAACTTATCCCGATTGGTTTATTGGCTTCACGAGCGATGTTCAATGCATGCGTGATGCGCAACAACTTTATTTCAAGCACAAAGGCAATGTGAACCTGCAACGTTCTGGCGAAGCCGAAGCGATAGAATCGCCGCACCCTAGCCGATTGAAAAACTAAAGCATTAATTAATTACAAATGCTCAATAAAGATACTTCTGCCACCGGGATTTTGCCAAGCACCTGTTATAAGAAGCTTACAGGGTGATCTTGTTGAGGTAGTGTTCAACTTTAGTGGCGGCAAAACATCTGCTTACATGGTTATCAGGTACTATCAACCAGGCGACATTGTTTTGTTTTGTGATACTGGAAGGGAACACCCGAAAACATACAAGTTTATAAATGACTTTGAAGCATGTTGAAAATATATCAGTTGTAAGGCATTGGCGGTAAAGATGCCTTTGAAAAGCTCATGGCAAAACAAGATTTGAAGAAATCCCAAACAGGGTAAAGAGAAGTTGTACCATTGAATTGAAAAGTAAAACCTGCAAGGCGTTATATGTCGATCACTCAGGGTTTTATGGCTTATGAAAATATAATAGGCTTTAGAGCAGATGAACCAAAAAGAGTTTTAAAGGCAAAGCAAAGATGGCAGGGGTAGTTACTTCTTATCCGTTGTATGTTGATGGAATTACTAAGCAAGATGTAAACGAGTTTGGAAGCATAAGCCTTATAACTTAGAAATACCTTCTATACTTGGGAATTGCACTTTATGTTTTATGAAAGGCAAAAATTCAATAATGGCGATACGTGGGAATTTGCCGAACTGGCGGACGAATGGATAGAAGATGAAAGGAAATCGGCAAAGAATTTCGGACACACTTACTTAGAAAGAGTAACGATTGAGCAACTTAGAAACATCGCACAAAACAACCTTTTTAAAGATTATGACTTAAATGAAATCGCACCTGCTTTTGATTGTGCCTGTACAAGTTGAAAGCTGGTAGTAGGTTTCTTATAACGTTTAGCATTTATGCAGGTGTGGAAATTGAAAAACATCTGCTCAAACGATTGATAAAACTAAATTAATAAACAAATGTCGAGATTAAGTACGTCCAGCCACACTTGCATAAATGCAATGTTGTGCGTTCGCCTTTTTCCCGCCGCAAACTTAAAAGAAATGAAAGTAACGTTCTATTTATTACCTCGTGCATCTGGTAAGACAACGATGGCTATTGCTGAATATATTAAAGACAAAGAAAATAGTTTATTTGTGTGCCTTAGTTCTCATTTAACTAAGAGCATTTTTACAAAAGACGAATATTCTCCGAAAACCATTATTTCAGCAACAAATTTCGAAAATTCTATAGTAGGAAAAAGACCAAAGAACATCATTTTAGATGAATACCTTCTTTTTAAAAATAAGGATAAAATTTATAAGTTAATCAAGGAAGTATTAAATCCTAAAAATGTGTTTATTTATTCAACATCAAACAAAATTTACAGCAAGCTTTACTTTGAATTTGTAAAGAACAATAAACATTTGTCTTTTGATGAAGTAGTGAGACTTTTTGAAAAAGAACATGATGTGACTGATATTGATTTTAAAAAGGAACTATATGAACTCTACTATAGCTTCATCACAGACGATATTGAATTGAAAAAAGAATTTTCCTATCAGGTTGATTTGTCGGGAAGTCTGAAAATATTTGAGTGAAGAAAATTACAAACGTGAAATTCTAAACGAATATCTCCGATAATTAGGGTGTGTCCAAAAGGTGACGCACAACATGTATATGTACAAAACCTTTTACAATTCAATCACAGCAATACTTTGAATATGGATGTGGGAAAAGCTACAGAATTGTTTACCCTTCGAATGAGGTCTAAAAATTGGAGTGAAAGCACGATAAAGAATTATGCAAGTCAATTGAGTTGCTTTCTTAATGCTTTCCGTTCCTACCCCAAAGCAAAAGAAATCAGTGCGTTGGAAATTGAAAAGTATTTGCTTCAAAAAGTGCAGATAAACACCCGCAAGCATGCCCGGTGCGCTATCCAGGCATTTTATAAGCTGGTCATTAACCAGCCTATGAAATTGGCAAACATTCCATGGCCAAAAAAGGAAAAGAAATTGCCACAGCCAATAGATGCGGATGATATTCAAAAATTGGTGACAGCTTGTACAAACATAAAACACAAAGCGATCATCTGCCTTCTGTATGGCGCCGGTATGCGCATTGGTGAAGTCATCAGCTTGAAGCCCACTGACATTGATAGCAAAGCCATGATCATTAATATCATTGCAGGCAAAGGGAAGAAAGATAGGATTGTGATGCTGGCGCCTCAGCTTCTTACCCTGCTCCGTGATTACTATCGACAATACAAGCCAGTTGAATATTTGTTTAATGGTCAATTTTCAACTCAGTATTCAGAGCGCAGTATTAACCAATTCTTAAAACATTATGCGGCAAAAGCCGGTATCAGCCAAGATATACATGCGCATTTGCTGCGACACAGCTTTGCAACGCATTCACTCGAAGCGGGCACCGATATTTCGTTGATTCAAAAGCTGCTCGGTCACAACAGTATAAAGACAACCTTGATATACACCCATGTTAGCCGAAATCTAATCGCCAAAATACCATCACCATTGCAATCATTACGATTATGAAAACAAACCGATACACCGCATTTTTTGCGGCTTACAGCGCCAGCGTAAAGGCTGGCAACTACCTGTCGAAAGAAGAATTGGTGCAGAGCTTTACCGGTGGTGCCACCACATCGCTAAAAGAGCTTACCGATGCGCAGCTCGCAGAGCTTACGGCAAAGCTGAATGCACTGAACCCGGCGCCGGTACCCGGCAAAGAAGACAAGATGCGCAAAAGCATCATTGCCATATTCCGGCACATGAACCGCACCCCGCAGGATGCCATCGACTGGGCAGAAAAGCAGGGCGTGAAAGGCGTAAAAAAGCGGTTTAACGATTACACATCGCAGGAGCTGTACATACTCATCCGCATTGCCGAAAAAATACACGTTGACAAAAACATTGCCCTGCGCAAACAAATTCAAAAAGCTCCTTTCTGATGAAAAAAAGATACCTGTTAACCACGGAAACATCGCCCGATGGCGTGATCTATACCTTTACGGCAGAAGGATGGCTGGATGCAGTGCAGATACAGCAGCAAGGCATGAACCTTGCCAGCCGCACTGTAGTTGTCAAGACCTTGCGCCTGCAGGAAGCCGATTTCTTAGAATGGGCAAAAGGCATCACCTGCACCGTTATGAAGCTGGACGACAAAATTACCTTTGACATGTTTTGGGACAAATACAACGACAAAGATCGCAGCTCCAAAAAGCGTAGTTTAAAGCTGTGGCAAAAACTAAAGGAAGACGACCAGGTGAAGGCGTATCACTATCACGATCAGTACGTAAGAAAAATACCGCCCGGCGTTACCAAAAAATACGCCGAGACCTACCTCGCCGCCGAGCAATGGAATAATTAAATACCTTTGAAACAACGTTTAAAAACCCTTTTTATTTTATGAAAAAATCAATATGGAAAACTTGGCACAAAGTCGTGCTGGCATCTGTTTTAGGTCTGTTTGTCCTTCTTTTTTTACTCGTTGGTAAGGCAAAAGATAATTACAAATCAAGCTTGACGTTGGAACAAAAAGACAGTCTTGCAAAAGATGAAAGAAAAAGTATAGCGATTGGTCATTTTGATGAAGCATGCGACAACGTCCGACGAGCACCTGACAAGGTAGTTGACTATTTGCGAACCACCCTGAAAGACCCATGGAGTATGGAAGCAATCCAGTCGGCTTATTTGCCAATTGATGATACAACTTTTCTATTCAGTTTTGAGTATAGGTCAAAAAATGGGTTTGGTGGATTTGTGCCTGGATCTATTAATGTGCTTTGTGATGAATATGGGAACATTTTGGAAGTAAAAAAATAAAAATCTAATTTTGAAGTCCCAAGCAAATTACATGGACTTTAAAATTAAATTTCTAATCAGCCAGAAGCTGCTCCGGCAAACGGTAGCCAATCCGTTTACATCTCCACTCAAAAAGTGTGATTTGCTTGGGAACCGGGGCAGCTTCTGGCTATAATATTATTTTTATGCTCCCAAGCAAATCACACGCAGAACTACTACTTGTAGTTCAGAACGACAACGTACTCATTGATGCACGCATTTTGCATCAAAAATTAAAATCCGGTCGTCAATTCATTGACTGGATAAAGTTTAGAGTCAAAGAGTACGGATTTACACAAAATGAGGATTTCTTTGTTTCACAAAAAAATGAAGCGGTTAAAAAGGGGGGCGGGCATAATCGGATTGATTATCTGCTCACCTTAGATATCTGCCAAGGAACTCGCTATGTTGGAACGCAACGAAGTAGGTAGGCAGATTCGCCGCTATTTTAATGAAAAAGAAAAGGAGTTGCGCAATGTTAGCCACCTACCTAAAGAAATTCATTTATTCAAAGGTTTGCCATTACGCCGCATCAACAACATCGAAATGGTCCCCTACCGCGAAAGTTTGATTCGCTGTGGTTATAAAGCAAACATGGGTGGCTGGCGAAGACAGCGGTATTGGATGCATTTGTCAAAGAAGGGAATATATTATGGGTAACAAAAGCATTCATGTTGTATCTTTTTCATCAAAAACAGGTCATGAAAATCGTGTAGTAATTTCTCCTCGCAACCCATTTTGCCTTTCAATTTTGGCAATGCGCAAATGGAAGGAGGTAATGTATGAGCCATTTATTCAATTATGTGCAACACAAACTACAGGAAACAATAGGAAATCACAAATCAAAAACAAACCTCAGCGCAGACGACATTGTACAGATTAAGGGATGGCACGAAGCTTTAATGGTTTTGGCTGAATATATGGATCGGGATGCAATGCCAATGTTGCAAGGGAAACAGCGTGATGAATGGTTAATTGATAAAATGAGTAGACTCCGATTTAGATATTTTGAACCACTTTAGTTATTCATCTATTCTCACTACGTGGGAATTATGGGTGAGATAGTGTGGTATAACTTGCCAGCCATGCCTAAACCGCATGGCTTTTTTATTTCGTTTCTTTGTAATACAGCATGGCATACAATAATCAAAATTATTTGAAGACCATCCGTTACGTGATAGAAGTGTATGCCGACGTAAAGCAGCACGATATTCCCGACACGCACATTGTAAGACACGAATTTCCAAAGCGCGGTATAAACATGAGTTACCGCAAATGGATGATGATTAAAAACATGAAGCAGAGCACGCTTCCGCAGCAAATGGTTCTGTTCGTTAAATAGTTTTTAGGTTTCATGGTTCTTTTGTTTTGAATCGATTTCTATAAGTGAAGAAAACGCCGGTTTCTACCGGCGTTTTTTGTTAATACACAATCCGGACAGCGGCAATCGCTGTCGTCTGCAGCACTGGCTTGGTGCTGCTGTCTTTCCACTCGCAGGTATAGGTAATTTCGTACAGCCGCACACCATCGCTGCGTTTTCCTTTTGCAAATGCGGTACGCATCAGGTGGCTATACGCCTCGCCGCCGCTCCATCCATGCAGTGCCAGGTGAACCTTCTGCAGCAAATCGAAAAACGCGAAGCTTTTGTCTTTCTGTGTCTGTGGCGCGGCGCCACTGCTGTTGCTCAGCTTCATATCTGCCACCCGTATCTTTACCTGCAGCAGCCCAAGCTGCACCAGGCTGCCGGTGTTGCTAAAGCTGCCCTGTGGCAGGTCTATCAGCGCGCAGGGCCATTTTACAGGCGGCATGGTACTGTAGTAGTCCAATTGTCCCCAGTCTTCATCCACATACTTCAGTTCGGGCACCTTCGCCACCAGGCGTTTTTGCACCTCGGTCAACATCTCTTTCATTTGTGTATTTTTTGTAAAGCTTCACCAATAGCTGTCGCCAACTCCTGAACGTTGTCATCTGCCACCTGTTGTACCAGTTCATCAACCCTCGGGTGATGCCCGATAAACTGCCGTTGCGGTATTTTTATCTTTTCGCCCACTTTCATCAGCGCCATACTCTTCCAATACCCGGCTTCCTGCGATAGTCTCGCGCTGCGGTCGGTTTTGCGCGCACTTCCATCTTTGTTTTTGGTGATGGCGCCGCTCGCTTTGTAATGCATCGCCCAAAAAAACTTTTTCATGTTCGCCGTCACCGTCAGTTCACCGCCTTCATTGTGAATGGCGGCATAAGGCATGTTGCTGGTAAACTGCAGCCCTTCCTGCTGCACCCGGCTTTCTATGCTGTTACGCAGGGCGCCGGTGCGCATCATCAGGCTGCCACGGTTGTTGCTGCCGGCAATGGGTTTCCAGGCTCTGTCAAAAAAGGCTTTGCGCTCAAAGTTGCGGTCAAACTCTTCGGTCAGCTCTACACGCAGATCGCTCAGCAGGTTATGAAGGAATGTATTGAATGCAGATGCCATTATTTTTGTTTTGCCTGTTTGGTGATGGCTTCTTTTGCGGCAGCCGGAGCCACTTTTGCATACGGATGATTTGCCGGGAAAACTGCGTTTCGTTTGCCGGGATTAAAACGAAACATTGCCGCCTTGTTTTTGCCATCTTTGTCCAGTGCCGTTGTCGCTGCCTCTCCCGCCTTCGCTGCTTCTTCACTATCGCTTACCTCATACTTTCCTTTTCGCACCTGCACCACCGTGCAGCGGCAGCGCCAGCCGTTAGGCGGGTAAAACTGATCCCAAAAGGCATCTGTTGCCGGCAGGGTGATGTTATGCAACGCCTTGTGCGATTCTCTCACTTTGTCATCGCCGGCAGTCCGGTATTGCAGGTGGTAGCGGTCGCCATCATCGCTGATTTGCTTCCATTTGCTCACCATCTGCGCGCTATGCGTGGCAAACTGGTACTCGGCTTCCAGGTAGTTCTGATTGTACGTCTCATCCAGCGCGGCAATGTCTGTTTTAAATTTGTCCAGCGATTTGATTGCCTTGCTTTCATCCAGCAACAGCGCACTGGCTTCCTTTAACGAAGCATAGGTTTTAAGACCTGAAAAAATAAATACATTGTTTTGCAGGCTTTCAATCACAGCGTCAGAAACTTCGTAGGTAATGCCGCTGGTTACTGCATCGTTCAGTACGGCATAGGTTTCTTTTGTCAACGCCTTCACCACTTCATTGTCCATGTCTTTCGCTGCAAAACCTTTGTTTTGGTGCAAAAAGTCAATTGCTTTGGCAAATGCTTTTTTGATGCCTGAAAGCTTGTCTTTGCCTGCCGCCAGCTGCACACTTTCGCAGCAGCTTTGTTCGTACAAAGAATGGAGTTTGGTATGCAGCCGTTCAAACAATTGTAGCTGCCCCGCTTCCCTGGCTTCGGGCGCGAGGCTTAATCGAAAAAATCAGCGATTTTAAGAGATTGTTTGCTTTCGTTTGGATTTGCCTGCACCTGCCGCTCACCGGTGATCTCAATGCCAAACGTTGTTTTCATCCATTCGGGGTCTATGTTAAAAAACGGAAGTGCGCCCTGTGTAAATTTCCATTGCTGTTCAATGTCGGCGGCTGGCTGAAATTCTCCGCGAATATCGCCTTTCAAAATGCCAAGTTTTATCCAGGAAGGAATGATGAGCGTATTCCAGTATTCTTCCAGCATCGTCATGTCGCTTTGCACCAGCAGCCAAAGTACATCCTGCGCGCTCTCGTCCTTGCTGCGGTTGCCGTTTACGGTATCCTGCCCAATGATGGCGCCACTCACCAGCATGGATATTTCATTGCTGCACAGGTTTATGAAGTTATTGTACACATCGCCGTTTGTCGTTACGCTCTGCGCCCATTCAAAAGCTTCCGTTTCGTCAATGATGAACCAGGCAGCGGCGCCCATGTCCTGCATCATCTGCATGGCTCTTTTCATCATCACCGGGTCTTGCGTGTTGGTCTTCATCACGCGTGGCGGCACGCCGTAAATCTCGCACAGCTCCGACCAGCAGCTTTGCGCAAAACGCTTGAACAACACATGCGAAACCGCCTTGTTCAGCAGCCCAAGGTTGCCGCCGTAAAATTCCAGCACCCAGGTGCCAAATTCCGCCATCTCTCGGTAAGGAATGTTTTTGTCTTCGCTGTAATCGGGAAAGAAAAGCCCAAGTTGTGGCACCACGTTGGTGCGCGGCAGCACTTCAACCAATAATTTCATTTCGCCGTCCTCACCTTTTTCCAGCGCCTGTTCCACCAGATTATAGCCAAAATAATGGCTATCCAGCACCGCATTGGTCATCTGCCGGTATGCCGGCAAAGATTTCAGCAGCGCCGTTTGCTCTTCATCCACTTCGCCGGTTTTGGTTTTGATTTGGAACTCGGATGAAAATACCTGTTGTTTCCGGTTTTCAATTTGGCTCGTCAGCAAGGCATCAATCATAATTTCGTTGTACAGGAGCTGAAGCGCATAGTTTTTTGGCTCGTTGCTCTGTGCCTGGTTTAAGCGCATCGTTCCAGGTCTTAATGTCCTGGCGAATGCGGCTGACGGCTTTCAACTCAAAGGGCAGGTAACGCTTTTTCTTATCTTTCGATGGCTGGGCTGCCATAATTTCCGATACATAATTGCTTGCCCATTTTTTGATGAATGTTCATATTACTCATGGTTGAATTTTAAACGGCTGCCAAAACCAAAGGGTTGTTTTGCCGGTGAAGAAGTATCAAGATCCAGCAGCGGCAGATCCAGCGATATTTTTCCCGAATTCACATCCGTTAGCCAGGTGATGGCGCGGTCATACATTTTCTCCGCTTTTTCAAACAGAATATCTGCATTGCAAAGCCTTACCAGGTTGTAGAAAGCAATGTTTTTTGTCATTTCCAGTAGCAGCGCATTCCTGCCATCGCCTTCTATCGAAAAAACAAAATCAACATCATACAGCAGCCTGCCATCACTCCATTCTTTTTTGTTGTTAGGTCGCAGGTAACTCTTTGTTTGGTCAATGGCGGCGCTGATCGCCATTACCACAATATCATCATCTGCCTCGGTGATTTCTTCAACCTGGTAGGCATAGATGACGCTCTTTAATTCTTCTGTGTCGAGAAACATGTAAAATGGTTTTAAACGCTCTTTAAAATTTCCGGTTTGCCCGCTCGCCAAACGCATAAGTAGCGGTGCTGCTGCGTGTCCGTTGGTTCAGTAAAAACACAGCGCCTTCCAGTGCGTCAGGTCCATCATCGTTGATGCGGCTACCTTTTTCAAACATCAGTAGTTGTTCCACCAGCTTCATCATGCCAGGGCTCCCTTTTTCTGCTTCATTAAAAATCATCAGCCCTCTTTCGAAAAGCGGTTGCGTTGCTTCTACGCGGGCAAACTTGTCCGGCTTCTTTCGCGCATCGCCACGGATGGCAATGTGATGCCCGGCAGTATTGCCGGCTTTCCTAAATTCATCCAGCAACAAATCCTGTAAAAAATTACTTTCCATGTAATACAGCACCGGCACACGCCCATTGATCCAGGCATCCAAATCATAATGCCACTGCACCATTTTCGATACGCTGCATTGATCCACATAAGCTTTCAGCAAATGATATTCGCCGGTAGGTGTTTTTCCTACCAGCATGGTGGCTTTGTAATCGGCAGTATTGCTGTCTTTGAAGGATGGGTCGGTATAGCAAACGAGGGTGCGGTAATGTTTCAAATCCAGCATTCTGCCGTGCCGAATGTGTTTTTGCAAAAACACAGTGCCTTCGGTAATCGGGTTGTTCATGTATTCTTTCTGAAACCTCCGTTCGCCGATCAGCAGGCGAATTTTTTCTACTTCTGCGAGGGTGTAGTTTTCGTGCCAGGACGGCATGCCAATATTTGTTCAGCATATTCACCGTAGTGTGATGAATGCCCTGCAGCGCTGCAAAGCGCGATAATACACTGTCTTTTGCGATGCGGTTGCCAACCATGATAAACCTGCCGCGCCCGCCTTCCATGGCGCCAAACAGAGCCGTCAGCATCCATTCCAGCACTTCGCGCACACGCTTGGGATTGCGCACCATTTCGTCATCGTCAATGTCGTCGATAACGATGTAATCGGGGCGCTTGCCTCGGTTTTTTAATCCGCGTGGCGATTGCCCCCTACCCAAGTGCCAAAAACATGCAGCCACCGGTGGTAATAAATTCGCCTTCGGTCCAGTTGCCGTCTTTTACCTGCCTTCCAAAATCGTTGATGAGCAGCTCGTTAAATTCCAGTTCTGCCTGCAGGTCGCTAAGTAGCCGGATAGCAGCTTCCTGGCTTTTCGATACCAGCACCATGAAGTGCAATTCCGGCACCGGCTGGAATAGCAGCCACAACGGGATAAGCAGTGAAGCGTGGGAAGATTTGGCATGCCCGCGTGCCCATTCGAACAGCGCCCGCAAGTCTTTCGATTGTTTGACAATCTCGGCGGCTTCTTTATGAAACTTTGCGTTCTTCTTATTGGCAAGGTGCGGGAAATAGTGCGCAACAAAGAAATCGTAATTGAGGCGCGCATGCTGAATCCGTTTCGATTTTACTTCTTCGGTGTCGCGGATGTCGAAGTTGGCGCTTTTAATCCAGGCAATTCTATCCTGCCACCGCTGTTCTAAGTCTTTTGAAACTTTACTTTTAATAAACATGCAGTTGTTTTAAGAATTGCCCAAACGGAATTTTACATAAATGTCCTGTAAGCCGGTAAGCTGCTTGATGAAGGCTTCGCTGATGCCTTCGGTATTGCGCCGCTCAATGAGGAAATTTTGGAAGTCCATGAAACACATAATCTCATCGTCTACAGTATTGCGGTGCTTCAATGTCTTTAATTGGGCGACCGCCTTGGCAAAGGAATCGGCATTGAAGTCCTGTTCGTCCAGCATGGTATTGATCTTGCCAAGCGCTTTTACAATGAGCTCATCCATGCTAATGGTTTTCGCTGCCCGCTTCGCTTCCCAGTTGTCCTTCTTCTTCCAGTCGCTGATTGTTTGCACGCTCACGCCGCATCGCTCTGCAATGTCGTTTTGCTGCACGCGCTGCAGAAATAACATGAATGCAAATTCACGGCTGCCGTCGCCGCTTCGCCGGTTGTTTTGTGATGCTTTCTTAACAGGCTTTGCAGCCGACTTTCCTTTTGCCATAAGGCAAAACTGTATTGAATTTCAGCGCTTATAAAATTTCGCCGCAAGGGTTGCACAACTAATTGCAAGACTGATGGCAGGCTGCCATTTTTGTGATCCAAAGCGTAAAAGCGATGTAAGCAGATGGCAACTTTTGTGTTAAACGATGAGAGCAAGCTAAATTCCTACGGGTTCAGAATTCCGAATAAAGGCATTGATCTGAAACGGTTCAAGGGCAACCCGGTAATGCTGGATCAGCATTACAACAGCACCAGCAATGTGCTGGGCAAATGGAAGAATCTGCGCATTGAAGGCACGCAGCTCCTGGCTGATGATGAATTTGATGAAGAGGACGATCAGGCGAAAAAAATTAAGGGCAAAGTGGAGCGCGGATATATCCGCGGCGCTTCCATGGGGGTCACCTTCCTGCGCGATCACATGCAACGCACACCAGATGGCAATTTTGAACTTTCAAAATGCGAGCTGTTTGAAGCCAGCATTGTGGCGGTGCCTTCCAACGCCAATGCGGTCCGTTTATTCGTCGCCGAAACCGGCGAACTCATCTCCGAAACACAAGTGAAGCTCACTCTTTCCGCACTTACGCAAGCAAACTTTAATACCAACCAAATGGAAAAACTTGTTCTCACCGCTGCCTGCCTGGTGGCATTAGGATTATCGAATGCCGACAATGTATCGGCAGTTGACGCAGCCATCGTAAAGCTATCGGCTGATTATGAAAAAGAAAAAGAGCTGCGCAAAACGGCAGAACAAGCACTTGCCGCGCAGCAGTTAACGCTTAGTTCGCAACTGGTAGATGACGCCATTGTTGCCGGCAAGCTGACGGCCGACATGAAAGACAGTTGGATGGCATTTGCCAAATCTGATTATGCGCTGGCTGCCAAAATGATTTCATCCATGCCTGGCAAAAAAAGCCTTGGTGCAACTGTAAACAATCCTGCCGGTGGTGGCACCCTGGATGTGAAGACGCCGGAAGACTTTCAAAAGCTTTCCTTCGACCAGCAGCTATCTTTCAAAAAAGAGCATCCCGAAGATTACAAACGCCTGTTTTCGTAGAGCGGTAAGCTCGTTTTGGAATCCAATATCTTTTACAAAATCCAATCACTCATAATTCATTTTTATGCCTCTAAATTTTGCCGAAGTCTGGCTCAACAGGGTTATCAAAAATATCACAACCGCTGATCAGGCGCCCTGGTTAGACGGCATCTCCGAACTGGATGCCCCGGTAATTGAAGTTGGCAGCGGCGATGCCAGCGAAAGCAACAT
Organism: uncultured Chitinophagaceae bacterium; assembly: GCA_963826385.1. Lineage (GTDB taxonomy): Bacteria > Bacteroidota > Bacteroidia > Chitinophagales > Chitinophagaceae > Ilyomonas. The sequence continues at coordinate 23,532 of CAWGWV010000005.1, forward strand.
CATTCACATCCCGATGTCGTTTTTCGAGCCCGATGTGTTGATCAACAACACCACATATCCAATTGCCCTGCAGGCATATACCGACACCGAAGCAACGCTGCAACTGGATAAATACCAAACCAAAGTAACCACGCTGAGCGACGATCAGATCATTGGCGCTGCCTATAACCGCATTGATGCGGCTACCAGCAGCCACACCCTGGCAATTGTGAAGAAGAAATTCAGCAAAGCCTTGCATGCCCTGGCACCGGCTGGCAATACTGCCAATACGCCCGTGCTGGTAACCACCGGTGAACTGGTGAACGGACGCCGCCGCATGGTGTACGCCGACCTGGTAAGCCTGAAAGCAGCGCTCGATGCTATTGATACGCCCATGCAAGGCAGACGCCTTGTATTGTGTCAGGATCACTGGAATGATATGCTGCTGGACCGTGGCGCATTTGGCGATCAGATTGTGAATTACAAGCCCGGCACACTGGCGCCCATGATTGCCGGCTTCGAGCTGTATAATTATATCGTTCCGCCGTATTACACCGTGAGCACGAAGGTGAAAAATGCCTATGGTGCAGCGAATAGCGGCGTGATGAGCCCTGCTTCTGTGGTGTTCTATACCCCCAATGTGGCGAAGAAAACCGGCATGACGAAGCAATACTTTGCGCCTGCTTCGCAAGACCCAGAGAATCAAACCAACAAGCTGAATTACCGGCACTATTACCTGGTGCTGCCGATTCAGAACAAGTATGTTGGCGCGATGATCTCAGCACTGTCGTAAACATGTTAGACGGGTTAATAAATATCAGGCAGGCAGTGGAAGCTGCCTGCTCTTTAAACGGGAACGGATGTTTTTAAATGTGGTTGGTACTACCGAGATCAACGAAATCATCACAACAGGCGGATACATTGGGGTTCTTGCTTTTTTTCTCGCCTATTTCATGCGCGAGCAAAAGGAACAACGTCAAAAAATAGATGCCATCATTCAGAAGAATGAAGCGGACATCAACGCCCTGCGAAAGTCTTACGAATCGGAAATGAATGCGCTTCGCCGGGCTTACGAGGATAAGCTTGAAATGGCATACAAACGCATCGAAGAATTGAATTCACGAAGTTATTTGACATTGGATGGCGTTAAGGATAGCAACGAGAAATTGACTACTGCTGTGAATTCTTTAACCGCAAAACTGAATAACCGTGGCTAAGAACCTACTGGTCGAAAGAGTGGCAATTGTGGTGCTCATCTGCATCGTCTGTCTGTTGTCAATGCACACCTGCAACCATCGCGGTGCGCAACTGGCAGACCTCCGGGATGCGGTGGAGCTGCAGCACGACACGATTATCAAATACAAAGATGCGGTAGGCAGGGAACACGCCACCACCGCGGTTCAGAAGGCAGATGTTTCGATTTTGAAAGCCATATACACAAAAGAAATAGACTCACTGAAAGAGGTGATTGGTTTTAAAGATAAGGAACTGGAAGCGGCAACATTTGCCGGAACAAAAGCGTCGGGCAATATCGCTCCCAGGATAGACACCGTGTTTGTCAGCAATACCGATACCGTCACCTACGGCATCAGCTATGCAGACAAATGGCTATCACTGGATGGCAGAATCGGCAGCCATTCGTTTTTGAATTATACATATAGCGACAGCCTGGTATTTGCCACCTTTCGCAAAAAAAAGAGCATTCGGATTGATGCCTACAGCCTCAACCCAAATGTGAAATTCACCGGACTGCACAGCATCAGCGTTCCGGTGCCCCGAAAAAAGAGGTTTGGTATTGGTCCTTACTTCGGATTGCAATACTACGATGGCAAAATACAGCCTGCATACGGCATTGGCGCATCGTATCACCTGATCGAATTTTAAACGTAAGTCATGTCTGAACTCCGCAATAGTTATCCCGAACTGCCTCAAATGCCCTATCAGCGCACCAGCGTTGATATGAAAGAAGTGATTGCCTACATCAAAACGTTGGAAGTAAGCAGCGAAGTAAAGATTGCCATGTACGTAATGTTCAGGATGGAGAGCGGCAACGGCAAAAGTGGCATTAACAACAACTACGGTGGCATCCAGGCAGATAGTGGCAGGTGGGCGCCAGAGCTGGAAAAACACATGACCGGCACCGTGGTAAAGAAAGAGAACGGAACCGGGAAAGTGCGCCGATTTATTGCGTTTGAAAATGTAGCCGGCTCGCTTGGATTTCCTGGCAAACCGTGTTCAAAAAAGAGGGCTGTATGTCGGCGGCACCAGCACCAAGATAACAACCATGAAAATCAACACACCAAAAGAATGGTGTGATGCCTATAACAAAAGCTGGGTTACCGGCAATCCGCATGCGGTGATTCCGGCTGCGAAGCAAAAAACACTGTTAAGCATGTACGCCCAGGGCGAAACCATTTTTCACAAATAAAATCTCTCTTATGAATGCAAAGTCATATTTCACCGATCATCCGTCCAAAACCGAAGTATTTGAAACCTCCGATGGTTTACTGTTTCACCAGGATGGCGATGCTGCATTGCACGCAAAAACATTAAAAGATAAAGAGATTACGATGCACAAGCGGATGGTAACAATGAAAGAAGATGCAGAAATCGTTACAGAGCCTTCCATCACCGAATTGAAAGAACACAAGGTGAAAGGCGCTGAAGATATTGTTGCGCCGATGCCGGCAATGAGCATTCAACCACCAGTAAGTGAGGAGGTAAAAGAAGCGCTGGAAGTTGCTGAAACTGCTACTGGCGAACCGGTTACCAGCACAGAAGACCAATCCATGCCGCTGACCACTTCGGAAGATCCTACTGTGCAAACGGCAGAAGGCAAAACTGTTGCCAACAAGACGCAAAAGACCAAAAGCCGATAACCAACTCTTTAATTATCAACTTTCAATATCATGCTTCCTCGCGTAAAAATATACTTTCAAAATGGCGCCCTCGGCAGGGTAACCACGCCCGCCGATGGTGTGCTGGGTTTACTATGCACAGGCATCGCCGTGGCTGATTCGTTTGCCCTGGCAACGCCTTACGTGCTTTATAGCCTGGACAGTCTTGCGGCGCTGGGTGTTACCAGTGCCAACAACGCCGGTCTGTATAAGATCGTAAGCGAATTTTACGCAGAAGCCGGCAATGGTGCAGAATTGTGGCTAATGTGTTTCCCCGATACCGTGAAGATGAGCGACATGGTGGATGTGGCGGTTACCGATAAGGCCAAAGCGCTGATCAACGCCGCCAACGGCAGGCTCAGGGGATTGGTGGTGAGCCGCACACCCGATGAAGACTATACGCCAACCATCACCAGCGGGCTCGACGCCGATGTGGCACTTGCCATGTCCAAAGCCCAGGCATTGAGCGATTGGGCTGCCAACAACAAGTACGCGCCGGTCTTTGTTCTTATTGAGGGCTATGCATACGATGGCAACCCGGTGAACCTGGCAGATTTGCACAGTCTTTCCTACAACGCAGTAAGCATATTGATTGGCGATACGGTTGCCAGCTCCGAATCCGCAGCGGTGGGCGCACTTGCCGGACGCATTGCGTCCATACCGGTGCAAAGAAATATCGGGCGCGTAAAAGACGGCCCGCTGGCAGCCGTATCCATTTTCATCGGCGACAAAGCCGCCGAAGTAGCAGATGTGGAAACCATTCATAACAAAGGTTACATCACCTTCCGCACGTTCATTGGCAGAAGTGGCTACTTCTTTAACGACGACTTTACGGCCACGGCAGAAACCGACGATTACAGCAGCCTTACGGCGCGCCGCACGATAGACAAAGCTTATCGCCTGGCATACGATGCACTGCTGGATGTGCTGCTTGACGAGGTGCCTGTAAACAATGATGGCACGCTGCAAGCTCCTATTGTGAAAAGCTGGGAAGCGATGGTGGAAAGCAGGATTGCCAACAGCATGACCGTGAACGGCGAACTGAGCGCTGACGTGAACAATCCAAACGACCGCGGCGTGGTCGCTTACATTGACCCGTTGCAAAACATCATTGCCGATTCTATTCTTGATGTTTCGGTTGCCATCCGTCCGTTCGGTTATCCGCGTTACATCAACATTTACCTGGGCTTCCAGGTGATCAATTCTTAATCAATCAATCACCATCATTATGGATTCAAGAGAATACGAATGGAGCGACATCACTGTCGTGATCGGTGGCAGGGATATTACCGGCATTCGTGGCATCAAATACAAAGAAGAAATTGAACGCGAACTCATCTATGCCAAAGGAAAAAAACCGCATAGCGTGCAAAGCGGCAATTTCAAATACGGCGGCGAAATCCAACTATTGCGCAGCGAACTGGATGCCCTCATTAAAAGTGGCAACGGCTCCATTCTGAACCTGAAAGGCGTGGATGTGATTGTCTCTTATGGCAATGCCACTGCCGGCGACGCCGTTACCACCGACCGGCTGGAAGGCGTATACTTTTCCGAATCGGAAAAGGGAATGAACAACGGCGACAAATTCGAAGAAATCAGCCTGCCAATCATCTTTTCCGGACTGAAACAGCAGGTGTAATCCTTAGCAATTATGGAAGTAACAGAGAAGCAAATTAAAGACTGGAAAACAAAGCACGGCAGGGTGTTTAAAATTTCAATCGAAAGCAAAACGGGCTACTTTAAAAAGCCTGGACGCAAGGACCTGTCTTACGCATATGCAGCCAGTAACGGCGGCAAAGACCCGATCCGTTTCAACGAGGCGCTTTTGAACAACTGCTTTTTGGGCGGTGACGAAGAACTGACGAAAGACGATGATTTTGCTATGGCCGCCGGCAATAAGGTAGCAGAACTGATACAAACCAAAGAGGCTGAACTGGTGGAGTGCTAAAGGCTGTCGAGATTAAAGATGAGAAAGCTGAGTGGTTGCGGATTGCTAATGCTCAGCTTGTTTATTACATGGGCATCCATGATCCCGACAGCCTTACAGACACCGAATGGGCAATGCGCCTGAAAGAACTTGAATACTTACGCAAAAAAGAAGCGGGTAAGAAATGAGCGACATTAATTACAATCTACTCTTTAAGCTGGGCGGCGACAACAAAGTGATGGCGCTGATCGAAAAGATTGCTGCCGGCATGAAGCGCACTGATGAAGGTGTGGATGGATTGAATAAGAAGTTCAGCAACCTGCCCAATATTATTAGCAAAAGCCTGGGTGCGATAAAGCTGAATGCCATACTTGACCAGGTGGACCGTGTGGCTACCGGATTGAATTCTATCGCACAGCCTGGTGCAGACCTCTCTAACCAGATGTACGATCTGCAAGCCATTACCGGTGTGGCCGGCGAAAAACTAAAACAAATTGAAGGCTACGCCCGCGATGCGGCGAAAGAGTTCGGTGGCTCTGCGGCTGCCAATGTCGAAAGCTATAAACTGATCCTCAGCCAGCTCATCTCCCGAAATAGCAAAACAGCCCGTTGCCTTAAAAGCAATGGGCGATGCCGTTGCGGTTACCAGCAAGCTGATGGGCGGCAATGCAGTAGCAGCTACCGAAACACTTACTACCGCAATGAACCAATATGGCGTAAATACCGAAGACCCCATAAAAGCAAGCCAGACCATGGCGGCAATGATGAATGTAATGGCGGCAGCGGCAAAAGAAGGCAGCGCGGAATTGCCGCAAATACAGCAGGCAATGGCAAACGCAGGCATGGCGGCAAAAGGCGCAAATGTGTCTTTTGAAGAAACCAACGCTGCCATTCAGGTGTTGGACAAAGCAGGCAAGAAAGGAGCCGAAGGCGGTGTCGCCATCCGCAACATGCTGGCAATTATGGGACAGGGCAGGTTTTTACCAAAAGAAACACAGGCGGCATTAAAAGCGGCAGGTGTTGACCTGGGTAAAATGGGCGATAGTTCGCTTTCCCTGGCAGACCGGCTGCGCACCTTGTCGCCGGTGATGAACGACGGCGCACTGCTTACCAAAATATTTGGCATGGAAAACCAGAATGCTGCCCGTGCGCTCATAGGCGGCATTCCGGAAATGGAACGCCTTACCAATGCCATTACCGGAACGAATGTAGCCTATCAACAGGCTGCCATCGTAATGGAAAGCCCGCTGGAAAAAAACAAACGCCTGCAGGCACAGCTTGACGACTTCAAAATTTCTTTGTTTAACAATACAAACGGTTGGCTGGGTTACATGGGCGTGATCTCCGATGTAACCCGGGATGTGACCAACCTGATCCCATTATTTAGTGCTGCCGCCAACATTACGAAAGTGTGGACTGGCATACAGGCGCTGTTGAATGCTACGTTTTGGTCAAACCCTTTAACCTGGATTATCTCCGGCGTAGTAGCACTTATTGCAGCTATCGGCTACGTGATTTACAAAACGGAAGGATGGGGACAAATGTGGCAACATACGGTAGCAGGTGCCGGCTTATTGTGGCAGGCATTTGCAACAAATGCGCGAAACGTTTGGGATACTTTTATCAACGAAGTGACAATTGGGTTGAATGTGATCAAAACGGGCTGGTATGAATTCCAGAACGCTGTTGGCATGGGCAACGAAGCCGGCAACAACAAGATGCTGGCGCAGGATGCCTGCCGACACCGAAGCCAGGAAGAAAGCCATCGTTGACGGCGCCGCGAAAGCAGGTGCGCTATACGCGAAAGCCGGTACTGAATTTGGCGCCGCCGGCAGCTCACTAAGTTGGGGCGATAAAACAGTTGCAGGAATTGCGCCGCCATCAAACAAGGCAGTGGAAGCCGTGTGGAAACAGGAAGTGCAGCATTGCCGCCTGGAACGACGAATCAAAGCGATCCTTGCCGCTGCCGGCAAAAAAACAAATGACGCCATCGCCACCGGTGGCACAAAAAATACAACCGTGAACATCAGCATCGGGAAGCTCGTGGAAAAGATGCTCTTTGAAGGAAGCGGGAAAGAAAGCATGGCAAACATGCGCGACCGCATTGTGGACGAAATCACCCGCGCCGTTGCGATGGGCGCCAGCCTGGGAGGTGCTTCCTGATGCCAAACATATTTAACCTCAGCGATTTTGAAACGGCGATTATAAAGGCAAATGATCTGGCTGTACAATTGGCTTTAAACGGACATCGTATTACCCATGCGCGGACCTTACCCGGAAAGTGCCGATGTTAAGATTGCGACAGCCGGCAACTATGCGGTAGAAAGTGTGAATGAGGAACTGACGACGCAGGGTTTTGGCTTGTTCGGTACGCCTGTGTTTTCCGCTAAGGGTGAAATTAAGCAGTGAGCCGGACAGCGCCTGGTGGCTGCTGCCGGTAGAGCCAATGATCACCCTCGGTGGCGGTCATACGCTTCATTCGCCGCAACGTAGCAAAAAGCAAGTTTCGCGGCTCCATTAAGGAGGCGTGGGAATTCAGGAAGATTATACCATCACCATTGATGGTTTGCTGACGACAAAAGACGACTGGACATACCCGGCAGCCGACGTAAAAAGATTGCGCACGCTGCTGGAAGCGCGCGAAACAATTGATGTGGAGTGCGAGATGCTGGAAATATTCAAAATCGGCAGAATGGCGGTGGAAAAATACGACCTGCCTTTTACCAAAGGTGAAGAAAACCAGCGGTACAGCATCAGCGCCTACAGCGATGATGATTGGGACTTGCTTATAAAACTGGATAGCTGATGTACGCAGACATGGACTGGCAAATCAAAATCGGGAGCTACCAGCTTGCATTATTGGCTGGTGTAGAAATACACCGCTCCGTTGACCTGTTGGCAGATACCTGCAGCATTACGCTTCCCGGCTATGAAACTGGCAAAGCCTTTCGGGTAGAACAGCAGATCGGGCGCGGCGATGCCGTATCGGTGCAGCTTGGCTACAATGGCAACCTGGTTACTGAATTTTCGGGCTACCTGCTGCAGATTAATACCGATGACAACAGGCTGGTACTGGAATGTGAGGATGAATTGTTCCTGATGCGAAAAAGCGTTGCCAATAAGCAATTTAAAAACGCAACCGTAAAGCAGATTGCGCAATACCTGGTGCAGCAAACAGGCACCACCCTACAGGTAGATTGCACGCTCGGAATTGACTACGACAAGTTTGTGATTCATGCGGCAACCGCTTACGATGTATTGAAGCTGCTGCAGGACGAAACGAAAGCAAACATTTACCTGCGCAATGGTGTGTTGCACATTCATCCGCCTTATCTCGAAAAGCACGGCAGGGTGCGGTATAGCTTCCAGCAGAACATAGAAGAAAGCAGCCTGAAATACAAGCGCACAGAAGATAAGAAACTGCAGGTGATTGTTGAAAACATCGGCACAGATGGCAAGAAAAAAGAAATCAGCAGCGGCACCACCGGTGGCGATAAAATAACCATTAAGGGCAACGGGTTGAGCGATGTGGCAATGAAAAGCCTGGCTGATGCCGAATATCGCCGCAACCTCTTTGACGGGTATGAAGGCGATGTAACAACCTGGCTGGTGCCTTACGTGGAGCCAGGCTACAGCGCAGAGATAAAGGACGAAGATTACGAATACAAAGACGGCTGGTATTATGTAACGGCCGTGACGACCGCATTCGACGAAAACGGCGGTAGCCGCAAAGTGCAATTGGGAATTAAAGTGGCGGGCAATGGATAAATACAAAAAACTGGTGAACGCTTTCCGCAGTATCGTGCCGGCTGCCGGCTTACCGCTGTTGCCGGCACAGGTGAAAGCGATTACCGGCGACAGTTGCACCGTGGAGTATGGCGATATGGAGCTAACAGATGTAAAGCTTAAGGCAACCATCGGCGGCACTAACAAAATACTGCTGCTGCCAAAAATAGGCAGCACCGTATTGATCGGCTCTTTGACTGGCGACTTTAAAGACTTGGTGGTGTTGAAAATAGATGAGCTGCAGAAAATTGTGTACGAACAGGATGGTCTGCAACTGACGGTTGACACGACTACGGGAAAGGTGGCGGTGGCGAATGAAGAAGTGAGTTTGAAAGGACTGTTTCAACAACTTACCGACCTGCTGAAAACATTTAAGGTTTTCACGCCTGTTGGCCCGAGTGGAACGGCATTGCCAGACACGCAAACGAAGATCGTGCAATTTGAAACTGACTTTAAAAAGCTTTTACAATAATGCTGAATACACAGGCTTTGCAGGATGGCATACAAGACTTGCTCGACGACATGCAGACGCGAGAAACAAACAGCAATGATGAGTTTGCAAGCCGCTTGGCAATCCTGCTGACAGATTTTGTGAGAAGCGCCGAAGTGCAGCCTGGTATTTCCCTGCAGGCAGGTGCATATACGGGCGCAACTACCGGAACTGGCACAATTGAATAAAATGAAAGGAAAAGGCATTTTGTTGACAGATGATTACGACCTGCTGGTACAGCCGGTGACCGACGCAAACGGCAGGATTGTGCGTGGGGTGCTGGTAGGCGAAACATTATACCAAAACCAGGCGGTGATTCTGCAGGCACAGCCAGGTGAAATAAAAGAGTTGCCGGTGCTGGGTGTTGCCATTATGGAGGCGCTGCTGGATGTTGATTACACCGCATTGCGGCGCAGAATAAGACAACACATAGAGCTGGATGGACAGAAAGTAAACAGTGTGATTTTTTCGCAAAATAAAAATCTGGAAATAGATGCCAGCTATAACCGTTAGGGACCGGCAAAATGCACTTGACATTGGCATTCAGGAAGGCGGCAGCGCCGAAGCTGCCGTGTTGGTTGCAATAATGAACGGCGTAAGCATAACCGGGGAGCTGGCGACCGGGCAACAGCTACTGGCAAACAGCAACCTCGCACATCCCGTGGTGGCGGCGCTGCGGCGGGAAGGAAGAAAACCGGCATCTGGTGGCAGCATCCTGCTGGAAGGAATTGATTACTGGATTGTAGAATCTGACTTTAAAGTACAATAACATGGCGCAAACGGTAGCAGAAATAAAGAAAGGAATGACCGACCAGTTTATCGCTGACGAAAACATCGTGACGGCGTATAACCTGGCTGCGGGCAAAACCTTCGAAGACCAGTTTAGCGTCGTGAGCATCGAAAGCATTTTCTTTTACGTGGTGGCTTTCTGTTGCTGGCTGCAACAGGTGCTTTTTGACACGCTGCAGGCAGACAATCTTTCTGCCCTGGCACTAAAAAAACCGCATACGCTACGCTGGTATTCAGAACAGGCAAAGTTGTATCAATACGGCTTTCCGCTGACGGAAGACCACAGCAGTTTTGACAACAGCGGATATACCGAAGAAGCCATCGCCGCCAGCAAAGTGGTAAGCTACGCCGCCGTGATAGAGCAAAGTGATGTGAATGGCAGAATCTACCTGCGGATGAAACTGGCGCACGACAATGGTGAAGACCTTGAACAGCTCAGTAGCGACGAGCTGACTGCATTTAAAGAATGGTTTAACAGTTACCAGAAAGATGCCGGTGTAAAGCTGCAGATTGACAGCCTGCCCGCCGACAACCTGCGGCAAACATGGACCATCTTTTACGATCCGCTGATCTTGGATTCTACCGGCTCGCGGCTCGATGGCACGGGCAACACGCCGGTGCAGGATGCCATTAAAGGGTATCTGAAAAATCTGCCTTTTAATGGCGTGTATGTGCCCACTTACCACATCGATGCGGTGCAGGCGGTGGAAGGTGTGGTGATTCCGCAATTGCAGACGGTAGAGGCAAAATATGGCAATCTCGCATTTCGCCCAGGTGCTGAACTATTACACACCGGATGCAGGGTACCTGCGGTTTGCAGCCGATTCGGATTTGACATTAACATTCATCGCATTATCGCCTGTAAAATAGAGTATGGCATTCGAAGACAACATATACGAAGTAAACTGGAATAAGCTGGCATTGTGGCTGACGCCTTCCTTTCTGCGCAATCAGCGGGTGCTGGCATTCGTGTATGCGGCGCTGGTGCCGGTAAATGCTTTGTACAACCGGTTTTCGCTGCACAAAAATTACCTGGCATACTGGACTGAGATAGACAGCCAAATATGGCGCATGGAAAAAGCGCTGAACGATAAATACGACATCGCCGAACGGCGCATAAAAATAGAAGACAGCACCGAACGTTTGGCAACTCCATTTTACAAGCCGGAGGAAAACAAACAGGTGGTACTGACAACAACAACAGAAGGCGGCGCAATCGTCTTGTACACAAAAAACGAGACGGATATTTTCACCAATGATTTTATCGTGAAAGTGCCCGTGTTTGTGGCTTTTAACGCAACCGAAATGAGAGCTTTTATTGACACGTTCAAAACGCCTTCAAAAACTTATTCAATATCAATCGTGTAGGAATGTATAAACAAATGGATTTTTCGCAATTGGGCGGCTTATATACTTACCAGGATACGCTGGAATATCTGCAGTCGGGCTATAGCCAGGTGCTGGATGCGCTGGCGGCCAGCTATGGCAACAACCTGATTTTATCGGGTCTGCAGGTGGTTGGCAGCAACGTGTCTGACGGCTGGGTGGTGCTGAACGGTGAAATATTGCCGGTGGTTGGCGGCACGCTGATGAGTTACCTGTTTTTAGAAACGGTCACCACGCCCGAACAATTTGCCGATGGACAACAGCGCGACGTGTACAGCATCAAGCGGCTGCAATTCACTGCAAACGCAGATTCCAATATTTCTTTTTCGGATTTCGTGAGGTTGCCATTTGCAACACAAACCCTAAAAGACTGCCTGCAAACGGTACAAAATCTATTTACACGGCTGCTGTTTAGCGAGCCGGTTATACTGAGCGGTTGCCTTGTTACCGGCAACAACATCTCTACCGGCGTGGTCTATATCGCCGGCAAGCTGCTGAGCACGGTAGCTTATACAGGCGGTGCGACAACGGTGTACATGGATGCCAATGGTATTTATACCACTACGCTTCCGGCATCGCCTTACATCCTGTTTGACGGCGGCACTTCGCAATATTATGCTGATGTGATGCGGCGCAACAGCAGTTATACCGGGCAGGTAGTGATGCATGCAATGTGGCAGAGCTCTCCTATTTCGATGTAACGACCGGGCTGGGAAAATGGCGGTGGAAAGGATGGAAGATTGCTGACGTGCTGCAGAGCCGTATGCCGATGGGCTACGACCGCCGTACAAATGCAAGTGGCGATGCTGCCTGGGATGCGAATTACAATACAATCGGCAACAGTGGCGGCGAAAAATTGCATACGCTAACCGTGAGTGAGATGCCGGCGCACAAGCACAGCATTAACTGGGAGCTGAACGGAAGCGATGGTGAACCAAACGCGCGGGTAGTGCCAGGCGGCAACAGTGAGAGCAATGGCAGCGGCACCGATACAAACGCAATTCAAAATGCCGGCGGCGGTGCGGCACATGAAAACAGGCCGCCCTACCGGGTGATTCTTTATATCGAAAAAATATAAGCATGGCGATCATAGACCTGAACACAATTAAAAGCTTTTTTAAAACGGGTTTAAAGCCAACGCAAAACCAGTTTTGGAACACCTGGGACAGCTTCCGGCATAAGAGTGAAGCAATCGGGATAAGCGAGGTGACGAACCTGCAAACCCAGCTTAACACGCTCTTTCAGATGGGAGAGGTTGGTGTGATTCCCAATTCCGAAACGATCATCGTGGATGGAAACTTTTCGAAAGACTTCACTGCCGGCAAAGTGCTGGAAAGCATACTGATAGACCCCACCGGCAATGCAATGTATTCGATTGACATCGGGACAACGGAAGGCGGCACAGAGATAACGGAAGGCTTCACAATAGATGCTGAAGAGCCGGAGCAATTCATTATGAATAAATTTTTTAAAACGGCAAAGACCTGGTTTTTCAGCAACGTGCCGGCAAACACTACTGTAACATTTTTCTACAAATAGAATCCAATGCGAAACGTACATCCAATTATCATCTTCCTCCTTATTCTTTCTTCCTTCACCGCATCTGCACAGCAAATAAAAGGCAGCCGTGCGGAGATTGACGACAGCCTGAAATTTCGCGGCAAATGGCTGAAAACAATCATCAGCCGCAGTGAAGTAATCGGCGACAGCATGATTACTGAAGAAAACGGTGTGCGCCGCGCGCAAAAGCTTCCCAAAACAGATACGGCGAACCTTAGCCAACGCATTCTTATCTGCCCAGGACACTGCGAATGCGACCGACTTTCAAAGAAGTTTGAAACGTGGGAAGCAAAACAAACCAGGACAACCTCATCGATGCTTCCGGCTACGGCTTTGGCATACAGGCAGACACTTTTTCCATCCGCGGCAAAGGCACCAATACCAAATTCGGCGTCATCAGCGCGCCCAACACGCTCACCGCTGCCACCGCCAACCTGCTGGGCGTGAACTTCGTGCGCGACGGCACCACGCTTGCCAACCACAACTACACGAAGATCCGCGACTTGCGGCAGGCTGGGTTTTTTATCAACGTGGTGGTGAATGCGTTTGGGCAAAACGGCACCCGCGGCTGGCTGACAGCTGCTGAACTGCCGCAGTACAGCGCCGACCTCGATAGTCTTATCGCATACATGGCGCTCTATGGAACACCTGCCGATTACCTGCTAACCTGCGAAAACGAAGAAGCTAACAAAGAGTACCGCATGCTCGATACTACCAACAGCGCGAAGCTCTACCTTGCCATGCTCGACATTTTCGAAACGAAAATGCACGCTGCCGGCTACCAGACTACGACTGGCGGCTTCACGGGCGCCGCTATGAAATGGCTGGTATGGAAAGATCTTGTAACACAAGGACGAACAGCAGACGCTCAAGTATTTAAGATTAGTCAATTTTTACCATCAGATACCTCAGAAGCCAACTTTTACAGGTGGGATAGCGTTGGAAAATACAAGATCGCAATTACGATAATGAAACAACTGATTGCCGGATATAAGACATCAGCTGTTAATTATATGAACGTACATTGGAAGGAAGTAACCAACGGTACCACACCGGCAAGCATAGACGTGCGCCAGATGCAGTGGGCATTTCAATATTTTAGTCGTGTTACCGGCAAACCTTGCATTACCAACGAGCTGGGCGCAAAGAACAACAGCGCCACCATTCCCGTGCAGATGCTCAAACACCTGGCACAGATGAATGTGCCGTATGTTGTCTATTACGATGGCGCGGTGAGCACCGCTACGAGCGGCACGGATGACAATACTATTCGTAATCTTTCCGATAACACCCTGGCGCCGCAAGGCACGGCATTGAAACTGTCTTACGACACCATCCGCACCGCGGCGAAAGACGTGATGCAGGTGAAAGATGGCGCGGTGAAGTTTCCCGGCATTGCGCCCGCTACGCCGTTGCCGGTGGTGATTATGCCCGATGGCACGCTTATGCCCGGCTCTGCGCCGGGTAGCGGCACCACACTGGATACTGCCGCGCTGAACAAAGCCATTGCGGGCAAGCAGGATACGCTGCCGTCTGGAAACGCTGCCCAATATTTTCGTGGTGATAAGCAATTGGATGTGCTGGACAAAGCGAAAGTGGGGCTGCCGAATGTGGATAATACTGCGGATGTGAATAAGCCGGTGAGT
>CAWGWV010000006.1:0-103669 GCA_963826385.1 uncultured Chitinophagaceae bacterium
TTACGGCTGAGCAGTACTGTAGAGTCCAGATCGAGTATGATCCATACATCCGGTTGCGGAATAAGGCGATGAAAGAGTTTGACAATGGTTTGGCTGCTGTTGTCGCGGTACCTTGCCGGGTCTGCCAGCACATCAATGAAATACCGGTCAAACAACAGGAAGGAAGACGTTACTTTCTGCGGATACACCTTGAACCAGTAACCACAAAAGAATTCAACCAAAAACAGGTTCAGTTTCAGGAACGACAACAGGCTGCCGCGGGTTTTGCCCGCATGCGGTGTCGAGGTACTTTTCGATTGCTGCTGGTATTTGAAAAGGAGCCCGGGATACAGGTGAAACTTATTGGTTTTGCGAAAGCAGGACGCTACCGATTCCATCAGTTTCGTGCCAAACGTACTTTTGCCCGCACCATCGCGTCCCAGCACGCACACCATAAACCCCGTTGGCTGAATGCTTCTTTTCAGCAGCCTCAGTTTATCCTGCATTACATCTTTGGCATGTTTGGGCGTGTGGGCGTGCAACTCTTTCCGGATAACTGCCAGCTTTGATTGCAACAGCGCTGTGTTGTTGTTGTCAAAACTGTCGGTGATGACAGCTAACGCACGCGCGCTCACGTAAGGCTTTAGCGCAACGATGATGGACGGCTTTGCCTTGTGCCAGCGGGACAACAACAGCGCATATTGCCCGGCATCGATGCTGCCTTTGTCTGCCTTCTTGATGAAATAATACAGGAAGGCATAGGTGTCGTTCAGCGTATAATATTGATTGCCGGCATTCCAGGCGCGGTTGGCAATGAGGGTTTCGGCAGAAAGGTACAGCCGCCCGGCTCTTTTGTAATCGGAACAAAAGTCAATTTCTACAAAGAAATACGCCATTCCCGGCTTCGTTGAAGCACGACAACACATACGAACAAGCCGTGCTTTCGTGCTGCAGCTTTTGCACAACGAGATACTGATGCCGGCTGCAGAAATCCTGCAGGCAACCATCAAGTTTTTTGAAAGCATCGCGCGTTACCGCAAAGTCGATATCGCCGGAACCATTCGGATACTGATCCGATGCGCCCAACAGGCAATAGCCGATGGATGACTTTTCTAAATATTCAATTAGAAATTTGAACACTGTAATCTTATTCATTTGTAATTGAATGGTTGGTTCTGTTTTTCAAAAGGTTTGCAGGCATTGATGTTAGCTGAAAGCGATCTTGTACACTTTGCGCACGGGCAACAGCGACAAGCTCAAGCACCGGTACATCTTGATGGTCAGCGGGTTTACCGGCACCTTCATGTTCCAGTAGCGGTTGAGGATGATGAGTCCTTCGCGGGCAGCAGTGTGCTTCACCGCTTTGGTGTTCAGCGACTTGTTGCTTTCGTGTAGCCGAAACAGTGCAAACGGCTCGCGGATGTGCTTGAGCTTGAAGTTTTTGTAAAGAATGTGTGCGACAAATTCTTTGTCCATGCTGATGTGAAAATCTTTGTCAATGAGTATGTTCTGGTCTATCACAATGCGGCGGATGAACAAAGATTCCGATGGTATGTAGGTATGAAACACGGAGAAAAAGCGAACGGCGCGGTGCGATTTCAGGTGCTTGATAACGGTTTTGTGTTTGTCGCAGATGTGTACGTTTCCATATACGCCATCCACGGTAGAAAGGGATAGTTCCTTGATCACCCGGTGAAAGGTGCCGGGCAGGTACAGGTCGTCTGCATTCAACCAGCAAATCACGTCACCCGTTGCCATCAGAAAGCCCCTGTTCAGCGCATCGCTCTGCCCTTCATCCGGTTCCGATTTCCACTTCAGGTGATTGTATTTTTTCAATACCTCTATCGTGCTGTCGGTAGAGCACGCGTCTATGATGATGTGTTCGTAGTTGGGATAGTTTTGACCCATTACCGATTGAATCGCGTCTTCTATAAACCGTCCCTGGTTGTAAGATGGTGTGATGACCGAAATCTTAAGAGGCTTTGTTTCCGAAATCATAAGTAGTCGTAAAATTGAGATGATGTAAATAATGGTTTGAGAAGCGTACAGAAGTACAGGCAGGACCAACCTTTGAGTTGTTTTACGTTTGGTGACATTGTTGATTTGTGCAGCTCATAAACAGTTTGATTGATTATAGGTTAAGTGGTGGCCAGCACCATGGGTCTTGTATTTACCACGGGGTTGTGAATTCGGCGATACAAAAAGCCGCATATAAAAAAGAGCATAAAAAATTCGAAGTTGAAAAAGGGAATGTTTTCGATAAACATGGCCAACATTTCTACAAATATGTATATGCCAAGATTGAATGTCAGCGCGTCGTATTGCCGGGTCAGCAGCGTTTTGATTGCCGTGTACAGCAGTGGTAAAAAATAAAACGCCACATAGATAAAGCCGCCTTTCAGGATGAGTTCCAGGAAACCAACTTCCACCGAAAACCGGTCGAACGAGTCGGCGTACGTATGGTGCAGCATGGACAACTCGAGGAAATATTTGCTGAAATAACTGCCCAGGAATCCCCTGCCCACAACCAACTCAATTCCTTTCAGATCGTCAAACAATTCTTCGTACAAAAAGGTGCGGGTGTCGCTTGCATATACGTTGCTGAGGTTAAACAGTTTCTGGAAAAAATTCAGAAACTCTTCAAAGTTGGTCACCACCTGTATGATGACGAAAGTGGTAATGGACAGGATGGTAAATTTTACAAACGCATTCTTTTTAAACAGGTTGAGCCCTGCGAACAGCCCCAGGAAAATGAGGACTTTAAGCGTAATGATGCGATAGTCGGAAATGTGGCTATAGACGCATGCGAGCGGCAACAGCAGAAAGTAAAAAAGCGTGTATTTTTTGGTATGCAGCGCAAAGATAAAAGCCGGGATGATGGCTCCTGTGCATACATACCCCGCATAATACATGGGGTTGCTGTATTGCGGGATAAAGAACGCAAACAGGAAGGTAATGCAGGCAACTGCCAGTGCTTTTACAATGTCATTTTTGGGACTCAGGTAACCGATGCCAAAGGCAAAAATCGGGAAGGTGGACAGCAGTGCATAGGGATTGATAATAAGGGTGATGATGTTGAAGTTGGGTGAAAACAACGAAGCAATGAGATTGAGTACAATGAACGTGATGTAGAAAAAAGAATACACCCGGAATGCAGCCGGAAGTTCTATCTCGCGGTTGGCGAAGGTGAGGTACAACGAAATCATCTGCCAGATAGACAAATAAAGAAAGGCAGAATACAGCAGTCGTTTCCACAAAAACAACTGCGGGTCATCGTACAGGAAGGCTGTGATGAACACCAGGAGCAGTAGTCTGAAGAATGGAGATTTCATTGTATTGATTGAAATGGATTAGTTCCAGATTTTTTTGTAAGCAGGCTTTGTCAGTACGATGTTGTATTGCCTATAATACAACAGGAGCGAAATGCCCATCCAGAAGATATTGAGGTAAAGCAGTCCTGCCAGTTTCAAATCCCACACCCTGATGAGCAGGTACGCCAGCGGCAGTTGCAGGATGATGGTAACGATGCTGAAAACAACCTGCAGGTTCAGTTTGCCCACGCCATTCACAAATGAATTGTACGTCTCTTTAAAAATGGTGACTGCCATGTAAACGCCAAACAAAATGTTGAGTTCGGCGGGTATCACGATGTCGGAACCAATCCAGATTTTATACACCATATTCGACGCCATCACCATGAAAATGAGGGCTGCGCACAGCAACACATTGAGGCGGTTCATCTTGGTTACGGTATCCTTGATCCACGAAAAATCGCGCAACGTATAAGCATCGGTAAAAGCGGTCCACAAAGGCGTCATGATGAGCGTTTGAAAGATGGTGATGATGCTGAAATACCGGTAGGCGATGTTGTAATACGTAACACTCTCGTTGTTGTCGAAATAAGAAATTACCAGGTTGTTGGACGTAAAAATGGCCAGTACCGACAGCTGGATGACAAAGAATTTGATGCTCAATCCAAACAGGATGCGCTTCAGGCTAAAGTCGAGCGATTTGTAAGATGGCTTCAGGTGTTTGTAACGCGTCGCAAACAAGATGACACTGGCAATCAGCAGCGTTACGGGATACGACATCGCCATCACCACCGCCAGGAACAAAAACGGATCTGCGGTATTGCCACCCCAGCAAAAAATGATCACCAGCGCCAGTGCATTGCCAATGAGCTGGATAATGTTGTTTAAAAAATGCATTTGCAGCGACCTTAATAACGATGTCAGCGGCTTGAACAAAAACAGCAGGCAAAAACTAACGAACGTAACATTGAGTGCATCCGACAGCGTTGCTTTGTCAATCGTGGTATTAAAAACCGTGTTCCAGTTGATGAAGGGCGCTGCGATAAAATACAGCAGGAGGAGGGCGCCGGTAATCAGCAGCAGGATGGCATAGGAAGTCGATAAATACACCCGTGCCAGCCGGTTGTTTTTTACGGCAAATACCTCTGTCAGTTTGTTGGTAAGCCCGTTAGACAAACCAAAGTCAAACACATTGATCCAGGTAATCACCGATGAAATGGTCAGCCACACGCCATACGATTCTTTGTTTACGTATTTGATGGAAACCGGTATCAGCGACAGCGTTACCACGGTGCTGAAAATCTTGACCAGAAAAGAATTCAATACGTTTTTAAAAACACGCTTGCTTCTATCGTCTTTCGTTAGTGTTTGTACTTTCGATGATATAGCTTGTACTGATAACATGTATAGATTGGGTACTTGAATGTTGGTAATGGGAATGTATCCTTTGCTGTTGGTGGCAGTGTGCCGGATGGTCTTCCGTTTGCCAGCGTCAGGCGCTTTGAATGTGGTGAATGAATTGGTCTTGTTTTCCGTCAAATATTTTTTCAATGTGTGCCTGTTCTACCTGTGCTATCAGGGCATATCCCAGCGAGGGCAGCAACACTTTCACGGTGTGGCTCATCACTTCCAGTACATTTCCTTCCATCGAAAGCAGGGGACCTTGTATGATGCGCACCCGGTCGTTGACATTCACCTTGGCATGTTCAATTTGTACCTGTTCAAAATCCTGCAGAAACCATTTGATGGTTGCGATTTCGTCATCTTTGATCACCGCCGGTTTGCCCATCCAATACACGATATTGATCACACCATCGGTCTGCTTTACTTTCAGAATGTCACATTCCTGTATCCGGATAAACACATAAGACGTGATCAAGGGTTCCAGCACCAGTTTCTTCCGGTCGCTCCATTGCCTCACTACTTTGTGAATCGGGCAGTATTCCTCTATGCCTTTTTTATCCAGTAAATGAGCCACTTTCTTCTCCCACCTGGGCCGGGTATGTACCGCATACCATTTCAATTCTCTTTCCATAAGGCAGTGAAATTTTAGAAATCTTTCGTTTGGTTGCAGGGCTTCGCCCTATCCAGTCACAGTCGCTGCCTGCGCCGGTTGGTTGTTATAACAGTTTTGTTGTTCAAAATCATCTTTTCAGACCCGGGGCAAACCGAAATATGGATTTGTTATTTCTAATATGCCTTCGTTTCTCCAACCCGATCAGTGACTGTCGGATGGCTGATATTGTCGCCTTGTGTTGGGTCACTGATTGGGTAAACATTGCCGGTTCCTATATCGTATTTCCCAGTTTCTTTCTCAGGAAGTTGTTTTTTTTCGCACCTCTTTTTTGATAGTTGTCGGTGTATTCGTTGCCGTAGTTGCCAATGTCTTTTCGTTTCATGGCATTCAGCACTATTGCCATGTTTTTCAATCCTTCTGCACGGTTGTACTTGTCCAGTTTCTGGACAAATGCCCGGGGTGTAACGCCCTGCCGGATGATGTACAGCGTAGCATCGCACAGCGGTGACAAAATGCATGCATCGGTAACCGGTTTTACCGGTGGCGTATCAATGATGATGTAATCAAATGCGCTCTCAAGATAGCTGATCATTTTCTGCATCCGGATGCTGAGCAGCAGTTCCGAAGGATTGTTGGGCAATGATCCTGCAGGCAATACAAACAGGTTCTTGTGATTGCCCGAACGCTTGATGATGGATTCAATTTCTATTTCGCCTCTCAGGTACTGGCTTACGCCTACTTCCGAAGTGATGTCGAGGATAGAAGCTAGGGTAGGGCGGCGCAGGTCCATATCTACCAGGGCTACTTTTTTGTTTGCCAGGGCAAGGCTAATGGCCAAATTGGCAGCAATGAAACTTTTGCCTTCACCCGACGTAGTGGACGTAACGAGTATCTTTTTTTGACGGCTGTGAATGCCCAGGTAGCCAAGTGAAGTGCGCAGTTGCCGGAACTGCTCCGCAATCATGCTGTGGTTGTCTTCGTTCATCACGACCGGTACGTTGGTATTGTTTCTTACCAGTTCGGCAATTACCGGGATGCGGGTATGCTTCTCAATCTCTTCCCGCGAGTTGACGTTGGTATCAAAAAACTCCTTGATGGTGAGATAGCCGATACCCGAACCCAGTGCAGCGATGAGGGCGATGGCATACACGATGATTTTGTCGGGGCTCACCGGCAGGCGCGATGTCTGTGCGCTGTCTACCAGCCGGCTGTTGGCGACTGCCGAGGCGTAAGAAATGGCGGCTTCTTCACGCTTTTGCAGCAGGAAGGTGTAAATGTTGTTTTTGATCGACTGCTGGCGGCTGATTTCGAGCAGTTCCCGTTCTTTTGACGGGATGGTATTGAGGATTGCAGAATACTTGCTGTTGGTGGCCGAAATGTCGTTTTTACCGGCTGTTAATCCCCTGCGCTCATTTTTGATGTTTTCGAGAATGCTGGGTTTTATCTTGTTGATCTGGTCGCTGAGCGACAGCAGAACCGGGTTGTTTTCCGGTGCTATTTTTCTGAATTTTTCATATTCCAGTTCGGTGTTGTACAGCTTGTCGAGCAAGCCCGTTAGTACCGGGTCAGACAGGCCAAGGGTTGAGGGTACAATGCCGCCTTTGTCGCCTTTGCCGGTAACGTAGGTTTCCACCTGGTTCAGGATGGCAAGCTGCATGCTGATGTCGCCGATTTTCTGGTCGTTTTGACCCACGTTTTCGAGGTACATCCTTCCCTGCGTATTGATGTCAACTATTTTGTTCTGTGTTTTAAAACGCTGCATATTGCCTTCAATGGAATCCAGTTCCTGCACCACGTGGCGGAGGCGTTCTTCCACAAACGAAAGCGTATTGGCTGCCAGCAAATTTTTGTCTTCTACGGTGGCTTTGTTGTACACAGCGATCAGTTCATTTAATATTTTTTTGCCTCTTTGGGGGATGTTATCCTTCAGGCTGATGTTGACGACCGTAGATAATTTATCGGATGAAACAATGGAGAGCCCGGACACGAGGTTTTCGGCAACATAATTTACCGGGATGAGCGAAAAGGAAAATGTGCTGGTGCGGTTGTCTGCCGGTTTGTAATTGGGGTTGGCAATGAATTTCAGCAAGCCGTACGGGCTGTTGAACCATTCATCCACAGCATGCTGTCTGCCATCGAGCAATACCTTGTTGTTGCCGCTGAGTACGGTAAACGGTATTTGTTTGGCAGGCTGAAGCGAGTCGGGATATTTGGCTACAATTTCAACGGGCGACGTAAAATACGCAGTATGGTTCAGCATTCTTTTTTCGCTGATGGGTGCGTAGAGGTTCAGGTTTCGCACCACATCCTGGGCTACCGTTTGCGACCGCAATACTTCCATCTCGTTGTCCACAATGGTTTTGGACCGGAATACGTCCAGCGATTCAATCATCTTCGAATCATCGGTTCCCTTTTGCTGGTCGGTAACAATGATGGTGGCTTTTACTTCGTACACCGGCACCTTGTATTTCATGAACAGGATGGCGGCGGTACCGCAGATCACCAACAGTACCAGGAACATTGGCCAATGCGAAATGTATTTCAGTAACAAAGACTTGAAGAGGTTCTTTTCCGGTTGTGGCTCATATCCGAATGTATCAGGTTGCATAGACAGTTGGTTGTGTTGATATAAGATTGTTTTTCGGGAGGATGTGGTTACTTGTTTTGTAAATGTGAACGATTATGACTGGTTTCGTGGATGGCTGCCGGTGGTTGTGCAAGATGGCTTCATGCCACTGCTTGCTTATCTTACAATCCGGTCCACAATGATGGCGACCAGCGACAAGCCGCTGAGCAAAATGGGCAACAACTGGCGGCTCTGGCTGGCCGATGCCACTTTGCCCCTGCTGGGTTCAATGTACACGACGTCGTTCGACTGTAAGTTGTAATAAGGGGACGACAACACCTGCTCCGAATTCAGGTTGAGCCGGCGCACCACTTTCTGCCCGTTTTCCCGGCGCAGCAGCAGCACATTGTTGCGCTTGCCATAGATGGTAAGGTCGCCTGCCAGCCCGATGGCTTCCAGTACAGTTACCTGTTCGTTGGGAATGGTGATGAGACCGGGATTGTTGACCTCGCCCAAAACCGTTACGTGAAAGTTGAGGTATCGAACCGTAACAATGGGATTGAACAACAATTTTTTATCAATCAAAATATGGGCAATCGAATCTTTCAACGATTCTTTGGTGATTCCCGCCACGTGCAGGTTGCCAAGGATGGGGAAATCAATGTCGCCTTCCTGGCTCACGAGATAACCGACTGCCTGAGATAGCGTATTGCTGGAAATGAATGAATTGCTGGCGGGGCTGTTGGGAGAATTGAAAACCGAAGTAACTTCCGTACTCAGGCTGCTCACGCTGATGCTTAGCAGGTCGCCTTTCTGAATTCTTGGTTCCAGTCCGTCGGCGGCTGATGTTACAGTTGTGTCAGCAATGTTGTTGAAGTAGGTTACTTTCTTTGTGTTCACACAGGATGCAAACACAATGATGAATAGGAAAGGCAATACCATTCCCCCGAAAAAAAGACGATTTTTTTTCATAGCGTACGTAGGAAGCATCTGTCAAAGGACACTTACATTTTTAGTTTTGTTTCGTAGTTATTGGTAGCTCCGTTACAATCGAAATTAACGTTCACCTACACTGCCTTGTAGGTAGTGTAGATTGCTGTTGCTGACAGTTGCTCTTTTGCTGCTGACTGTCTCAACTGTCCGTAATTTTCTGAATGAACAGATGGAAAACAAATGGTACACACGACTGATGTGCTTTGGTTGAGCCTGGTTTTAAACTGTTTAAAAAGCTAAGTTGATGTACCTGTAATGAACCCTTAATAGTCTAACAAAGATTTGCAGCAAGACGAAGATTGTATTGGATGCTTCTATGACTATTTCCAACCAATGATTTACCGGCGATAATGATAGAATATATAGGATTTTACAGGAGCAAATGTAGGCGATGATTAATGAAATAAACAAATTTTTTTTTAATGATTATTTAATATTGGCGAACTGGTTTTAATAATTTATTAATGACATTGGTTGTTCCGCAACTTCGGTTTCTGTAGATCAGCCTGGTACAAAGCGTTTTGCAAAAATGAGTTGCTTACAGTAACGCTTTGTGTCCCCTCAATATTGTTCAGGCTGCATAAAACCGTACAACAGGTGTTCATTATCGAACACTGTAGCCCGCCGGTAAGCGGCGGAAACCTTTGCCAGCAAAGCGTTCTGGCATTGGCACGGGCGTTGAATCCACCATTGGTCACTGTTCATTATTTACCGGAAAAGAACATCATGCTGAAGAACTATCTAACCATCGCATTTCGCAACCTGCAACGAAACAAAGGGTTTTCGCTCATCAATATTCTTGGGCTTGCCGTTGGCATGGCCAGCGCCATCCTCATCCTGCTGTGGATTCAGAATGAAATGAGCCACGACCGTTTTCACCAAAAGGGAAGTCGCCTTTATACCGTCAACAACCGCGATAAATTCAACGGCGAATACTGGGCCTGGAGTTCCACGCCAAAGATACTGGGACCTACCCTCAAACTTGAATATCCCCAGGACGTGGAAGACGTGGTAAGAATCAACTTTTCACATTTCCTGCTCACGGTTGGCGACAAGCACCTGAATGTGGACGGCAACTTCACCGATTCCGGGTTTCTCAGCATGTTTAGTTTTCCGGTGTTGTATGGAAATGCAAACAACGCACTGAGCGGAGTGGACAATATCGTGATCACGCAATCGCTGGCCAAAGAAGCTGTTCAATACCGAAGATGCCGTTGGCAAAGTGATCCGGATAGACACCGCCGATCAGTTTACCGTATCTGCCGTGCTGCAGGATTTGCCAAACAATACCGCTTTTCGTTTTGAATATCTGCTTCCCTGGTCATATATGAAAAAGCTTGGCTGGGACGATCAGTACTGGGGCAACAATTCCATCAAAACATACCTTCTGTTGAGACCGGGTGTCAGCCAAACGGCTTTTGATGCCAAGGTAAAAAACATCACCATCAACCACACCAAAGACGGCGACAAATCAACGACGGAAGTTTTTACCCACCGGCTCGAAGACACCTGGCTCTACGGCAAAGCCGAGAACGGAAAGTTTATCGGCGGCCGTATTGAAGTAGTCAAGCTCTTTGGTGTTATTGCGGCGTTCATCCTGCTCATCGCCTGCATCAATTTTATGAACCTGAGCACCGCCCGCAGCGAGAAGCGCGCCAAAGAAGTGGGCATCCGCAAAGTGGTAGGCGCGCGCAAAGGCTCGCTGGTGGCGCAGTTCATAGGCGAAAGCATTCTCATCTCGCTGTTTGCCGGCATCATTGCCGTCCTGTTCGTACAGTTGAGTTTGCCGGCTTTCAACCAGTTGGTGGGAAAGCAATTGTTTATTCCTTATAACAACGCGTTGTACTGGCTGTTTGCCATTGCGTTCATCATCTTTACCGGATTTCTCGCCGGCAGTTATCCTTCTTTTTATTTGTCCTCTTACCAACCGGTGACCGTGCTGAAAGGCACGTTCAAAGCAGCACACGCACTGGTGACGCCCCGAAAAGTGCTGGTGGTGCTGCAGTTTACCTTTGCCATCATTCTCATCATCTGCACCATCATCATCAAGCACCAGATACAATTTGCCCAAAACCGCGACGCAGGGTATGTTAAAGACAAGCTCGTGTACAGCAAGCTGCAGGGTGATATGGACAAGCATTTCGACCTGCTCCGCAATGAACTGATCAGCAGTGGTGCGGCCGTGTCGGTCACCAAATCCCTGAGCCCCATTACGCAGCAGTACAGCGATATCTGGGGCTGGCAGTGGAACGGCAGTACCGACGCAGACAGCAAAACAGACTTCGTCATAATGGCTTCCGATGTTGATTTTGTAAAAACCATGGGCGTTACGCTCAAGGATGGCAGAGACATTGACATCAAAACCTACCCCGCCGATTCTACCGCCATGCTGCTCAACGAGACCGCCGTTAAAATCATGCGGCTCAAAAATCCCGTCGGGCAGCTCGTAAAAGCCAATGGCAGCGAATGGCACATCGTCGGGGTGATGAAAGACTTCATCTACCAGTCGCCCTACGGCAAAGTGCAGCAACTGGCAGTGATGGGACCCAATAGCTGGTTCGACGGCATGCACTACAAACTGAACCCCGCCAGGTCAACAGCCGAAAGCCTGCAACTGGCCGAAAAAGTCTTTAAAAAATACAACCCGCAGTATCCGTTCGACTACCAGTTTGTAGATGAAGACTATGCCCGCAAGTTCGATGAAGAACAACGCACCGGCACGCTTGCTGCGCTCTTTGCCGGTTTAACCATCTTTATCTCCTGCCTCGGTTTGTTTGGACTTGCCACTTACATGGCCGAAAACCGCATCAAGGAAATCGGCGTGCGCAAAGTGTTGGGTGCCAGCGTAGCCAACATCACCACGCTGCTGTCCACCGATTTTCTAAAACTCGTTATCCTGTCCTTCCTCATTGCATCGCCGCTCGCGTGGTATGCCATGAGCCAGTGGCTGGCATCATATACGTATCGCATCAGCATCGAATGGTGGGTATTCGCCGCCACCGGTTTGCTGTCGGTGCTCATCGCCGTCCTAACGGTCAGCTACCAGTCCATCAAAGCCGCCATCGCCAACCCGGTCAGGAGTTTGCGCAGCGAATAGAACGCAGCAGGCTGCTGATCCCGGTACCCGGAAAGACAAATACAGGGGGATGAAACGGGCGATATCTGCTCCGTTCGGGCATCGTTGTGTCACTCACTTGTACGCCTTGTCTGCTGCCCGGGCAAGTGAACGCCCGCAGCTTGTGAATGCACCGGTGGTAATCAGCATTCATCAACGGTACAATCACTTATCTTCTCACGCCTCAATCATTCGTTTATGCTCATTCAACATCTCAACATCGCAGTCCGGTATATGAGCAGGCAAAAAGGCTTTGCCATTATCAACACCGGGGGGTTCGCCATCGGCATTGCAGCCTGCCTGCTCATTGCTTTGTACATCGGTCACGAACTGAGCTACGACAACAACATCCCCAACAAGGACCGCGTATTCAGGATGGTGGGCGTCAGCCGCCGCGATGGCAACCTCAACAAAGACGTGAGTTTCCCTGCCCCGATGGCCATCGCCTTGCAAAACGATTTTCCCGAAATTGAATCCATCGGGCGCATCATGCCCAACCCGCTGCTTGGCGGAACCGCCAACCAGGTACGCCGCGCCGGCGACGACAACAATACTTTCGAACCAGGCTTTTGTTTTGCCGACCAGGCAGTGCTTCGTATCCTCGGTATTCACCTGCTGTATGGCGACAAAGCCACTGCACTATCTGCACCCAACACCATCGTGCTGAGCAAAAGTCTGGCGGAGAAATATTACCCCCGCCAAAACCCTGTTGGGAAGCTGATGATCTTTAACGACAATACAGATCGTCCCCTAACCATTGGTGGCGTGATGCAAGACTTTCCGGCGGCTTCGCACCTGCAATACAATGGTTTTATTTCGCTGGCCGGCACTTCGTTCTGGGCCAACGAACAGCAGGAATGGATGGCCAGCAATTACAATCTTTACCTCCTGCTGAAACCCGGTGCCCATGTGCAGCAACTGCAACAAAAAATGACAGACGACGTGCTGAACCAATACATGGCACCCGTGATGAAAGCTGCCGGGCTGTCGAACGTGGAAGCCTTGCTGAAAGATGCCTGGCTCGAGTTGCAGCCCGTTACGGATATTCACTTGTATTCTTACGACATCCAGGAAGAATATGTCCGGCATGGCGACATTCGGTTTGTCTGGTTGTTTGCTGCCGTTGCTTGGTTTATTTTACTTCTTGCCTGTATCAACTTTATAAACCTTGCCACTGCACGTTCTGCCAACCGTGCCAAAGAAGTAGGCGTGCGCAAGGTCGTTGGCTCGCTGCGGGGCGACCTTATCCGGCAGTTTCTTACCGAGTCGTTGCTTTACAGCATTCTTTCCTGCTGCATTGCCTTTGTGCTGGCGTGGTTGTGTTTGCCCATATTCAGCGCGGTAGCGGGCGTATAGTTGTCGGTTCCGTGGCAGTCCTGGTGGCTGTTGCCGGCATTGCTGTTGTTTGCCGTATTCATTGGCTTGCTGGCCGGCATTTATCCTGCTTTTTATCTCTCTCATTTCAAACCGGTAAATGTGCTGAAAGGCAAGCTCAGCATGGGCAGCCGCAATGCAGGTCTGCGCAGTACGCTGGTGGTTTTCCAGTTTGCCGTATCGGTTATCTTGCTCATCGGTACAATGGTCATTTACCGTCAGATGCAGTTTCTTCTACATTCCACCACCGGTTTCAACAAAGAGCAGGTGATCATGATACAGGGCACCGATGCCTTGCGCGAACAAACAAGCACTTTCAGGGAAGAACTGATGCAGGAATCGGTAGTGACTGCTGTTTCTGTGTCTGACTTTTTACCGGTCAATGAAACGAAGCGAAACATGAACACCTATTGGAAAGAAGGCAAGACGCATGAAGACGCCGGCTTTGGTGCACAAACCTGGCTTGTGGATGACGATTACCTGTCCACCTTCGGGATGAAGCTGGCAGCGGGTCGCAATTTTTCGGCTGCGATGCCATCTGATTCCGATGCGGTCATCATCAACGAAGCGTTTGCCAAACAGCTGGGTGTTGCCAACCCATTGGGAGAAATCATTACCAACGGAAGAAATCACAAGCGCATCATCGGCATCGTTTCCAATTTCAATTTTGAAACCATGAAACGGCAGGTAGGACCGTTGTGTATGTTGCTGGGCAACAGCAGCAGCATGGTATCGGTAAAAGTAAAAACGGCAGATATGCACCAAACACTCACCGCCATTGAAAAAGTCTGGAAACACTACGTGCCGCATCAAATGTTGCGCTACCGGTTTTTAGACGAAAGCTATGCTGCCATGTATGCCGATGTACAACGCACCGGTACCATCTTTACCGGCTTTGCCGTGCTGGCTGTGGTAATTGCCTGTCTTGGTCTGTTTGCGCTTTCCGCCTTCATGGCTGAGCAGCGCAGCAAGGAAGTGGGCATCCGCAAAGTGCTGGGCGCAAGCAGTGCCAATCTGTTTGCCCTGCTCTCCGGCAATTTTTTAAAGCTTGTGGGCATTGCGCTGCTGATAGCCATCCCGGCAGGCTGGCTGCTCATGCACCAATGGTTGCAGGATTATACGTATCGCATCGCGCTGGGCCCTGATGTGTTTGTCCTGGCAGCCATTACCATCCTGCTCATCGCATTTGTCACCATTTGCTACCAGTCCATCAAAGCCGCCATCGCCAACCCGGTCAGGAGTTTGCGCAGCGAATAGAACAATACTGTTTCCAGCAACCAGGCAGCAATGAACCTGCTGATGGCAGCGCGTCGCCGGTACAATGGGTTTTCATGTTGGGAGATTGACATTCCTTGTACCGGCAGGATAACGTTGGTTGAATTCCCTACAGGCAGCATCGCAATTTTCAACTTCCTCACATCTTTATGCGATGGTCTTTCGATGGATGGTGCCATAGCTTTGTTGTCTCTGTATCAACCTTCAAATTCAAGAATATGAAACCCAGACGTTATCAGCCCTTGCACCTTGTGTACAAAGACCTCTGTACATTGTTGTACCAAACCGGTTTGCGCCTGCAAAAAAAAGAACCGAAGGCTACCGGATTGCAGCGGCAGGTAGCCGAATTGTTGTCGCTCTTCGAATACCAGACGGCCAATGAAGAAGCCACGCTTTTTCCGGCCATTCATGATTACGAACCATTTATGGAAGCCATCCTGCGCGACGACCACCGCAAAAGAATGCAGTATGTAAGCCGGTTGCAGCAAATGATGTCGGTTGCCGAAGCCGTAACGGGCAATACGGATTCCATCATTTACCATCCTTCATTTATCAGCCGGTTCAATGCCTTTGCAAAGTGCAGCATTCAACAAATGAGCGAGCACCAGGCGATGCTGAACCCGGTGTTGTGGCGGTATTATTCGGATGAAGAACTGAAATGCCTGGCAACGTCTGTTGAGCTGTCGCAGCCGTTGTTTTGCAAAAGCGATACACGCCGGATCGCAAACGAAGCACTGCTCGGTGCCAGCATCTTTTCCTGAACGAAGCAATGTGGTGACAACGCTTCTCATTTGACATGCCAATACTTGTAACGCGCCCGCACACCAGGTGTGCGATAATGAACACCCGACAATGCATCATCGCGCTGAAATGCACAACTGGCATAGATTCCCGCTTTGGCACAGCCATTGAAACTCCCGTAGCGGCATCTTTTTCTTCAACCGTCAGTACCATTTGCGTGTTTAAAATTTACCTGCCATCAGTTTGTTGACAACGCACACAAAAACAGCCATGATTTTGTACGCAAATTTCATAATTGTGTGGTGAAGCGCTCTTATAGCGGCAGGCAGTGGGCAGGCGGGTAGACGCGCCGGGCTTCGATGTGGTTGCCTTTCTGTTTGCGTTGATTCAACAGCAAGGTACCAGCATTGCACAGCTAAGAAGAATGCATAGATTGTTTATGGTATTAAATCAATGGCATGTCTAACAATTACCTGGTTACCGCGTGGCGGTCATTTTTGGCGAAACAGAGTGTTTTCGTTTATCAATGTCTTGGGTCTTGCCATTGGCATTGCCGTCTTTCTGCTCATCTTTGAATATGTTCTGGCAGAATGGAATGCCAACCGTTTCATCAGCCAATACGAACGTTTGTACCGCGTGAATACGATACACCGGGAAGGCATGGCTGACGAAGCGATGCAGCCTGGTTTTGCGCCCCTGTTTCAGCGGCAGGTAGGCAGAGTTGAAGCGTATGTGCGGCTTACACAGGGCATAGAATCCGGCATTGTATCTGCCGAAAGAGAAGGTGAAAACAGCCAGCCGGTATCGTTTCGGGAAAACAAAATGACGTATGTGGATGGCAATTTTTTCTCCCTGTTTTCCTATACCATCATTGAAGGAATTCCTTCTTTGCAACAGCCCAAAACCCTTGCCCTGAGCCAGTCGGCAGCAGCCAAGTATTTCGGGAACATAGACCCGCTGGGCAAGACGATGATCATTGACAACCAGTTTGGAAAAACAATTTATACCGTTACCGCAGTGTATGAAGACATGCCGCAGGAATCGGATCTGCAATCGGATTTCGCTGCTTTCTTTGTCCACCTTATCAAGCCCCGCCAACCGCAATGAAAACGACTGGGCCGACCCCGCCACCACCGAATCGGCGTTTGTGCAATTGTTTCTCCTGTTGAACAACGGGGCAGATGAAGTATCCGTTGCGAAACAATTGACGGGCGTGTACCGCAGCATCAAGCCGCAACTGTCGGGAGATAGCATTGCGTTGCAGCCGCTGCGCTACCTGCACCTTGCGCCTTCGTTCGACTACCCGTTTCAAACCTATGGCAGCCTGACACTGGTGGTGTCCTTGTTCAGCGTAGCCATCCTCATCCTGTTCATTGCCTGGATCAATTATGTAAATCTTTCTACGGCACAATCGCTGGTCAGAAACCGGGAAGTAGGTGTGCGCAAAGTGCTGGGCGCCAGCCGTCAACAACTCATCGGGCAATATCTTACCGAAACATTGCTGATAACCTTAGTCAGCATTGCCATCGCCGTGGTGATGGCAATGCTGCTGCAGCCATTTGTCAACAGCATCACCGGCCGTCAATTGTCGCTGCAGGTGTTCACAATCGGGTATTGGCCGCTGGCAGGTTTTGCCATCCTGCTTCTTGGTTCTTTTCTATCAGGATTTTACATCGCGGTGGTTCTCAGTCATTCCAAACCCGTATCGGTGTTCAATGTAGCCCCTACAGCTGGCGCAAACGGGTTTTGGCTGCGCAAAACATTGGTGGTGTTTCAGTTTGCAGTATCTATTGTTTTCATCATTGCAACCATTGTATTGTATCAGCAATTGCACTACATGCACACCAAAAAACTGGGGATGAATGTCAATCAACTGCTCGTAGTGAAAGGGGCTACCAATAGTAGTGACAAACAGGCAGATCGCAATGCTGCTTTTAAACAGGTGCTGTCAACCCTGCCGTGGGTAAAAAAATATACCGCGTCGAACAGTGTTCCCGGCAGTGGGTACAATTTCACGGCCGATGGCGTTACTTCCCTGCATCCGCAAAAAAATGATGAAGCCAAAAGCTATTCAATGCTCATTGTTGACAACCAATATTTCGATACGTATGAAATTCCGTTTGCACAGGGAACAACATTCACCGCATCCGAAGCAGAAAAGGGCTGGATGAATTGTGGCAAAGTGGTGATCAATGAAAAGGCGGCGGCACAGTTGGGTTTTGCCGCCAACGAACCAGTTGCCGGGAAGCAATTGAAATGGGGCGATCAATACTATGAAATCAAAGGGATAATCAAGGACTATCATCACCTGGCACTGCGGCAGCGCATCGACCCGATGATCTTCCTGCCGAATGTGAGTTTTGTATATTTTACCATCCAAACCAGTGAAGACAACATGCCGAAAAAACTTGCCACGCTGCAAAGGCTTTGCAAGCAGTATTTTCCCGATAACCCTTTTGACTATTTTTTTGAAGACGAAGCCTACAACAAGCAGTACGCTGCCGAACAAAAGCTGGGCAACGTGTTCATTGCATCAGCGGTCATTGCGGTGCTGATTGCCTGCCTTGGATTGTTTGGACTCGCTGCCTTTGCGGCGCAGCAACGCATCAAGGAAATTGGTGTGCGCAAAGTGCTGGGTGCCACCGTGATGAACATCACTGTGTTGCTATCCACCGATTTTATGAAACTGGTCGTCATTGCCTTTGTCATTGCCACCCCCGTTGCTTGGATGGTGATGAGCAGATGGCTGGAAGATTTTGCCTACCGCATAGACATTCGTTGGTGGATGTTTGCAGCGGCGGGTTCGGGGGCCGTTGTCATTGCATTGCTCACAACCGGTTACCAGGCGGTTAAGGCAGCAGTTGCCAACCCGGTCAAGAGTTTGCGAAGCGAATAAACCCTGGTTATCCTATAAACACTAAATGTGCAGCTTATGTTTTTTCATTATTTCATCTCGGGTCTTCGCAACCTGCTGCGAAACAAAGCCGGTTCCGTCATCAACGTCATTGGGTTGTCGGTAAGCATTGCCTCCTGCATCGCGATATATGTGTTTGTAAAACATGAAAAAACATTCGATCACTTTCATTCCAAAACAGACCGTATTTACCGCATCGTGATGGATAACCAAACGACACAGGGAACCGAACACAATGGCTACGTGGCATTCCCCACTGCCCAAGCCTTGCGCAACGATTTTCCACAACTGGAAACCATAACGCAGTTGTATGTGAGAAACAAGGTGATTGTTCAAATCCCCGGAAGCAACGGCAACACCAAAAAAATGGAAGAAAAGGAAGCCACTTATGCCGATGAATTTTTCTTCCAAACATTCGATTTTCCCCTGCTCGCCGGTAGCATCAAAACATTGCTTTCCACGCCCGGCGAAGTGGTCCTGAACCAGACGCTGGCAGATAATTTTTTTGGTAAAAAGGGAGCCGGCCAGTACGAGCATTTGATTGGGCAACCCATTGTTATCAACAACAAAGCTTACCGCATCAGCGGTGTCATGCAGGATATGCCGCGCAACAGCAACATCGCCTGCAACATGCTGCTGCCTTTTAAGGAATTTGAAAGCAACCAGGCTTCGCTGATGCAGAACTGGCAAAACTTCTGGAGCGAAAGTTATGTGTTTGTCACCCTTCCCCAACATTACACGGCACAGCAGTTTGACAAAGACCTCGTGGCTTTTAAAAACAAGTACCTCGACAAGGAAAACGCAAGGGTGCAGACCTTTCATCCGCAACCGTTGCGCGAAGTGCATTCCGATACTTTGTATGGGGGAACCTATTATGCAACGCCTTCTGTGCTGATCCTGGCATTTGTGACGATGGGCATTGTCATCCTGTTAACGGCGTGCATCAATTTCATCAATTTGGCTACTGTGCAAACGCTGCAGCGTGCGAAGGAAGTGGGCATCCGCAAAACGCTGGGCAGCCGCAACTGGCAGCTGGTAGCGGGTTGTATGATGGAAACTTTTGCGCTGGTTGTTTTTGCCTCCGGGATCGGCGTGCTGCTGGCCAACTGGTTTTTGCAACAGTTCAATCAATACCTTGCTTTTATTGTCAATTTCAACTTCCGGATAGATGCTTCTATCGTCCTCTTCCTGCTGTTGCTGTCGGTGGTCATTACCTTATTGGCGGGTTATTATCCTGCCCGGCTGATGGTCGCTTACCAGCCCATCAACGCCCTGAAAGGAAGCCTGCCTGTCAACGGTGCGGGCTTTGGCAACCGTTTCTCTTTTCGAAAAGTGTTGCTCACCGTACAATTCGTGGTATCGCAGTTGCTCCTCATCGGTACCCTGGTTGTGGCTACACAGTTGCGCTATTTTTACAACCACGATACAGGCTATCAGAAAGAAGGGATATTGACCGTTGACATTCCTGAAAATGATCAGCAAAAAATACAGTTGCTGCGCAATGCACTGAGGAGCCAGCCGCAAATCGTTGATGCCAGCTTTTGTTCCGGTCCGCCAATGGCTGCCAGCAATGCATTCAGCGACGTAAGGCTTCCTTCACAGTCACGCAACGACAACATCAATACGGAGCGCAAATACGTAGATCCCGCTTATTTGTCTGTGTTTAACATAGCACTGATTGCAGGAAGAAACCTGCGCGAAGCGGATCAAACAGAAGTACAGGAAAACCGCACCAATGCATACAATGTGTTGGTGAACGAAAAAGCCGTTGCCGCATTGGGGTTTGTTAATGCCGATGCCGCCATCGGGCAACTGATTACCGTTGACAATAAAGACCGGGCTACGATTGTAGGTGTTACCCGGAATTTTGTAAACGCATCACTGCAAAGTGACATCAATCCCTGTTTCCTGTATTACGCCACCAACTGGATTGCCATGGCGAGCATCCGCATGCGGAATACCAGTGACGAGGTTGCCCTGAAAGCCATCAGCCAAAACTGGGAAGCGCTGTATCCCGACCAGGTGTATAAATCCATGACACTCGACGATTACATTCAACACAAAGCTTTTTATGTGATGGAAGACATCATGTACCAGGGCTTCAGGATTTTTTCGGTGCTGGCAATCGTTATCGGCTGCATGGGATTGTATGGATTGGTTTCATTTTTAGCCCTCCGGCGGCAAAAGGAAATCGGTATCCGCAAGGTATTGGGTGCTTCTGTCAGCAACATTTTGTATTTGTTTTCCAAAGAATTTACCCGGCTGGTATTCATTGCGTTTTGCGTGGCTGCGCCTGTGGGTTATTGGGCAATGAGCTATTGGCTGCAAACCTTTGTCAACCGGATCCATTTGTCTGCAGGCTTCTTTGTCATCACACTGCTGTTGTCGTTGCTGATTGCGCTCGGCACCATTGGTTTCCAGGCTGTTAAAGCGGCGGTAGCCAATCCTGTTAAGAGTTTGCGAAGCGAATAAAACAACGAAAGACAAACCTGGCTTCATTGCCCAAACGATAAAACATACCGCCATGCTCAGGCACTATTTCACCATAGCTTTCCGCAATTTGTACAAACACAAAGTGTTTTCCTTCATCAACATTGCCGGGTTGTCCATCGGGCTTACCTGCTGCCTGCTGATGGCGGTGTATGTTCAGCACGAACTCCGTTACGACCAGTTTCAGCAGAAAAAAGACCGCATCGTGAGGCTGGTGATGAACTACAGCTTCGATGGTGCCCCACCACAAAAAATGGCGGTTACCAGCACCAAAGTGTTTCCCGCCTTTCACCGTGCCTTTCCCGAAGTGGAAAGCGGCGTGCGCATGTCGCTGCGGCCGCGGTTTGT
This sequence comes from uncultured Chitinophagaceae bacterium, assembly GCA_963826385.1. GTDB lineage: Bacteria > Bacteroidota > Bacteroidia > Chitinophagales > Chitinophagaceae > Ilyomonas. Next base: position 21,124 of record CAWGWV010000006.1, read on the forward strand.
TACAAAAGGAGAGGAGATGATTACGGAGCAGGTGATGTATGCCGATTCTACTTTTTTCGATTTGTTTTCTTTCCGGTTGCTGCAGGGCAATGCCAAAGAAGCATTGTCGGGTGTCAATAAAATGGTACTGACAAAATCGGCTGCCGAAAAGTATTTCGGACAGCAGAATCCGGTAGGTAAAACGCTGCGCATCGGCATTAACAAAGAGGTGTATGAAGTGACTGGTATCATCGAAGATTGTCCTTCTTATTCGCAGATCAAATACACTTGTCTCGCTTCTTTTTCCACGCTTGGCGAAACGCAGGAAGAGAGTTATTGGGGTGCCAATTACATCACCTATTTGTTGTTGAAAAACGAATCGGACATCCCGAAGCTGCAGGCAAAAATCCGCCCGTATATGAAGAAGGAAATGCAGATCAAGGACAACAATAGTTACCTGACATACGACCTCGAACCCTTTGCCGACGTACACCTGTATTCGCCCTATGCAGGCTTCGAACCCAACAACAGCATCAGGTATGTTTACATCATCGTTGCGGTGGCGTTGCTCATGCTCATGATTGCTTGTTTTACCTACATCAACCTGAGTACGGCGCGGTCGGTAGAACGTGCCAAAGAGGTGGGCATCCGCAAAGTGGCGGGTGCGCTGAAAAGCCAGGTATTCGCGCAGTTTATCGGCGAGTCGGTTGTGTTGTCTGTTATCGCGCTGCTGCTGAGCGTGGTGCTCACCATTGTATTGTTGCCTTCTTTCAACCGGCTATCAGAACGATCGTTCACATTTTCATCGGTATTGTCGCCGCTCACCTTTTGGTTTTCGGTGGCGGTGGTAGCCTGCATCAGCCTGTTGGCAGGCAGTTATCCCGCGCTGGCATTGTCGCGTTTTCAGCCGGCGAAAGTGTTGAAAGGGGCGTTTAAAAACACCGCTTCGGGACTGTGGCTCCGCAAGTCACTCATTGTATTCCAGTTTGTCATCTCGGTTTTTCTCATCGTTTCGGTCAGTATCATTACCCAACAATTGCACTTTATTCAAAACACAAAGCTGGGGTTTGACAAAGACCACGTATTGGTATTGCCCATGGACGACCGGATGTATGCACAACTCCAGACTCTCAAAACAGAATGCAAGCAAAACCCCGATGTCATCAGCCTTTCTTCTACGGTAAATGATCCGTCCAATATTTACGGCGGTTATTTCATCAGCAATGACGCGATGGGCGAAGAGAAAGAAATTAAAATCAACGCGACACCAGTAGATGAAGACTTTGTGAAAACGGCAGGGCTCACCATTGTTGCCGGTACCGATTTTACAGCTCAGGATATCAAAGATGCCAGTCACGAAAACAATGAAGAAAACAGGTACCATTACATCCTGAACGAAACGGCTGCAAAGCAGCTTGGCTGGACGCCGCAGCAGGCCGTTGGGCAAAAAGTGTATATGGGAACGAGCCGCCCCGGTCTGGTGAAAGCGGTGGTGAAAGATTTTCATTCCACTTCGCTGCACGAAGAAATCAATCCCGTTGCTTTGTTCAATGAAAACTGGGGCACCAAATTGCTGGTGAAAGTATCGGGCAACCACCTGCCGCAGACCCTTGCTTTCCTGCAACAAACCTGGAAGCGCCTCGTGCCGCACCGCCCGTTCAATTATCATTTTCTCGATGAAGATTACGATGCCATGTATGGCGCAGACATCCGGCTGGGAAACATCTTAACTGTTTTTGCTCTGATTGCTGTGGCACTTGCCTGCATTGGCTTGTTTGGCTTGTCGGCTTACAGCATCCAGCAGCGTACAAAGGAGATCGGCATCCGCAAGGTGCTGGGCGCCAGTGTATCGGGAATCGTATTGCTGGTGTCCAAAGAGTTCATGGCGCTGGTATTGCTGTCGTTACTGGTTGCCTTTCCCCTGGCAGGCTGGGCAATGCATCAATGGCTGCAGGATTTTGCTTACCGCATAGACCTTCATTGGTGGATGTTTGCGGCGGCAGGTTCTGCTGCGCTGCTCGTTGCTTTCGTTACGGTCAGCATCCGATCAGTAACGACGGCGCTGGGCAACCCGGTGCGCAGCCTGCGTAGCGAATGAGGGGGTGACATTTACAGTTCTGCCGGTTTGTGGTACAGCAGGTCCTGGAATTTGCGTTCGGTATTCCGGATGCGGTTTTTATTGAAAATCACGGCAGCCTGCCCCTGTTTGGAAACGCCGTTGATGCCCGCCAACCCCTGGATGGTCCATTTGAAGTTTTGCCTGTTCTGCCGGTTCCAGTTGTCGCGATACAGTTTGCAGGTGGGAAAAATATAATAGCTGCTGTCTTTGATGAGGTAATAACTGCACGCCATGTCGGTTACTTTTTCAGCCCAGGTAGCGATGTGTTCCAGCAACGGCGAAGTAGCGGGGTCAATGATGTAAAACACCGGCTCGCCGTTCTCGCTCACCGGCAAGGCGGCGGCTACGTGGTAATTCCAGAGATTCACGAGGCTGCCTTCTTCTCTTTTCAGATACGCGCCGCCAAACACCCAGCCCTTGTAGTTGGGAATGCCCCATTCGGTCAGCAACAGGCAGATGGCGTTGGCACGGTCTTCACAATCGTTGTTGGCATCGCCCCAATGAAACAAGGGGTGATTTTTGAAAAAGTCGAAAATTTTTTGGGCTTCCTCTTTGGTGATGGTTTTTGTTTCGAGTACAATGTCAGACAACATCGGCTCGTAAATGGTTTTTTGCTTGCTCATTTTTTGTCAATAATCTGCTGGCTGCCTGTGCAAGAATACAGCCAAAGTCTAATGGCTGCCATCTTGCAAGGCGGTTGATCTTTCCGGGTACGGAGGGGAAGAAAAATGAGGATAATTTGTCAACGGGAAATGGTTTTTCGGCCGGTTGAATAGCGGTTGCCGGCAATTGCCACAACCTGTTGCTAAAGATCCTGCGCAGGGAAATGAATGACTTCAGTCAAAAAGCACAGGCCAGTTTTTCGCAGTAGTCATTTACATTTGGCGATATGAAGACGTTCCTGACAGCTGTGCACCACATCGCCATTATCTGTTCCGATTACCAGAAGTCGAAGCATTTTTATACCCGGATACTGGGACTGGAAATTGTGCGCGAAGTATATCGCGAAAGCCGGCAGTCTTATAAACTAGATCTCGCCATTGGCAACCATTATATCATTGAATTGTTTTCGTTTCCGCATCCGCCGCCGCGCCCTTCCACACCCGAAGCCCTGGGGTTGCGGCACCTTGCTTTTTCCGTAGAAAACCTGGATGCCGCCATTCAGCAACTTAATAATGCCGGCGTAGAAACGGAGCCGGTGAGAATAGATGAACATACGGGCAAACGCTTTACCTTTTTTACCGATCCCGATTTGCTGCCGCTCGAATTGTACGAAGGATAACCTGACATAAAAAAGCAGGGAAACCAATAACAAAGCCGCACATCCATGCGGCTTTGTTATTGGTGATCGGTACAATTTACCGTTCCAGTTTGAAATCCGCATCCACTTCGGGGCGCTGAGCTGCATTGGCTACTTTCCAGCCGGTGCGGTACATCCAGTCGCTCATGCGTTTGAGTTTGGCAATGTCAATGATGGCAGGCGCATCCATCGGTGTATGATAATATTTGTGCAGGAGGGTGGTGTAAAAAATGGACGGGTAACCAGCGCGTGCATACGACAGGTGATCGCTCCGGAAATACCAGCCTTCAATGTGTTCCGGTTTGTCCCACAGCGTATCAAGCTTGAACTTTGGACCCTCCCGGTTGGCATCCATCGCCATCTGTACAAGACTTGCCGAATTGCGGTGTGGCGGCTGCGATCCAAGTAGTGCAGCGCTGTCAGGATTGTTGTAGCCAATCATGTCTCCGTTAAGCACCGCTACAATCGCTTTTTTATCTACCGTCGGGTGCATTGCGTACCATTTGGAACCCAGTAGCCCGCGTTCTTCTGCACCGTGCCACACAAAGAGAGCCGAACGCTTGCCGGGCTTCGCTTTAAAGGCGCGGGCAATGGCCAGCAACGCCACATTCACCGAAGCATTGTCATCAGCACCATTGTAGATGCTGTCGGTGCCATAAGGATTGCGGACGCCATCGTGGTCGGTATGACCGCTGAACAATACGAATTCTTTGTTCAGCTGCGCATCCGTACCTTCTATTTTGCCAATGATGTTTACCGAAGGATAATCAAACGTTTCCACCGACAAACGGATTGTGATGGTTGCACCGGCAAGATGGTATTTCCCGGCTGCCCCCTGGTGTAACCATAGTACCGGCACTTTGGGAGTTACCGTTGCATTGGCGCCGCCTTCCACATCATACAACCCGCGTTGATAATTGGGCTCTACTGCGTTCCAGCTTTGTTCGCCAAGGTCGTCAGCGATAAAAATGATGGCAACAGCGCCACGGTCAAGAAGGTCTTTGCCATATTTCCGGTAAATGTATCCGGGGTAGCGGCGCTCCGGCAGTGATACATCGAGGTTGATGCCTTCTTTGGATACAGGAATGGCCACGGCTTTGCCTTTCAGGTCAAGATTGTTTAGCGTGGTTGGGCTGTCATCTGCGGCGTACACGATGGGCGCCGATACCGTTGCCGGGGCAGTTTGCGCCACCAGCACATCTTTCCACAAAGCAAGGGTGTCTGAGTTGATAACGATGCTGCTTTCGTTGCTGAGGCGGTTTCTTTTCAAATTAAAAAACTGGAAAAATGTGCTGTCCTCGCCGGCGGGTTGTAAGCCTGCTTCGCGCAGTTTGTTTGCCCACCATACCGATGCCTTCAGTTCGTCAAGTGTGCCGGCTTCCCGCCCGCGGAAATGGTCGCCTGCCATGTCAAAAAGATCTTTTCTGAGGTCGTTTTCGGTGATGTTTGCCAACGCCGGCGGCTGCGTGTTTTGGCTTGTTCCGGATTGGGAAAAAGAAACAAGGCTTCCCAGCAAAAGTGCTGTCAATAAGGTGTACTGCTTGCTCATGAATCAATGTTTAAACAGGTGAATGTTCGGTCGGTTGCCGAAGGCTGTAGGGTAGAAAAAAGGTTGTTACCGCAGCCATTCTGCTACCATAAATGCAATATACGTTCCGAGTGCGTTGCCAAACGACCCGGCCAGGATGCCCGGCAACCGCAGGTCGCGCCGGCTGAGGCTGGTAAGCCAGTGCGGCTCGCCGATGTAGCGCCGCCAATGTTGGCATTGGATGCAATGGATACAAGATACCAATCTTGTTTAAAAAAGACCGCGAATGGTAAACAGCAGCAGCCCGTGAACAGCCACAATGATGAATACCCATTCCAGCAGCAGGATGGCGGTGTCTTTGTTTTCTATCAATGCGCCGATGTCGCAATAAGCACCCACGACAGCGAGAAAAAGCAACACCAGCAAAAAGCCGATCAGGTTGCCGCCCTTGATGGACTGCAACACCTTTACCTGTGCCAGCATCAGCGCCAGCGTAGTGAGAATGAGTACCGTGGGAACCTGCGGAACATACCGGTTGATGAGTCCCGACAGAAACAAAGTGCCTGCACCCAGCGCCAGCAACGTTGACAATCCCATGAGCGTAACCGGTTCGGCAGTTGAATCTCCGGCAGGAGTGGCGGGATTTTCTGTTCCATTTTCAGGTGGCAATGCCGGATGTTTCAAGGGCAGCCACCGCTGTAATAAGGGAGGCAGGGCAAGGGTGACGATCATCCAGATGGCGGTGATGATGTTGTCGGCAGCGTTGATGGCGGCAAAAAGCGTCCCGTTTTTGAACACGCCATATTCTAGCGCAACTGCGTTGAGGTTGGCGCTGCCGCCGATGTATGTGCCGGTGTACATGCCGGCAATCGCAAACGCATCGGGAAGGGAAGGGTGATGGGGAATGAGCAAATAATAACCTGCCATGGTGCCGGCGACTGTGCCTGCCGCGCCCAGCAAAAACAACAGTATCATGGGCAGCCCTGCCAGCCGGATACTGGACAGTTTTACATCGAGCAAGAGGTAAAAAATGGCCAAAGGCGCGATGTATGTAAAAATGCCCTCGTACAGGGGCGTCGCCTGCCGCGAAGAAGGAATGACACCGAGGTTGGCTAATACTGCAGCTGCAATGATGACAATGAGCGAAGAGCCCAGGTATTTGAAAAACGGTCGTTGCCCCAGCCATTCAGACAGCACAACGAGCAGGAGGAGAACAGCCGTCAGGTAAACCGGATCGGTTTGCAACATGAAATGATTTTGCTTCAATGTAAGCATTAATGTAACCACAAGAATCAAGATTGTTTGTATTTGTGGTTCCCGTTTTTTCCACATCTTGATTTAGCCGTTTGCTGCCGGTTATAAAAAGCTTTTGCCGGATGAAAACCCTTATTTTCCTTCGTTTATCGAGATCATTGATTAATTGGTATTATTGTACCATTTATCACACGTCGTATTTACATTTCTACAATTGCAGTATATGAAATTGATTCGCCTCGCCGTTCCCATGGTCTTGTTTATGCTGGTACATGTTCAATTGTCTTTTGCGCAGCAAAGCTTTACAAAAACTTCCGATGGTATCGTGGTAACACCCACCAACACTGTGTTGTCGGGCAACACCAGCAACATAAGACTGCAGGTTATCACCGATAAAATCATCCGCGTAACCGCCGTAGCCGGCAAAACGTTTCCTACCGAAGAAAGTTTGATTACCGTGTATTCGCCCCATCCGGTAAATAACTGGACGGCAGAAGCCGCCGGCGATTCCGTTGTGCTCAAAACGGCGGCGTTAAAGGCCACCATCAGCACAATATCAGGTGCGGTTTCGTTTACCGACCTGCAGGGAAATGCACTGGTGAGTGAGAAAGAAATGAATGGCAGGCAACTGTCGCCCGCCGTATTCGATGGCGAGCCATTGTACCGCGTGCAGCAGGCATTTCAAACGACGCCCGGCGATGCATGGTATGGTTTGGGACAGCACCAGACCGATCAGTTCAACTACAAAGACAAGCAGGTGTTTTTGTTTCAAAACAATACCGAAGTCGCCGTCCCTTTTTTGGTGTCGCGGAAAAACTATGGCATTCTCTGGGACAATTATTCGCTGACCACTGTTGGCGATACGCGCCCGCTGATGCCGCTTTCTACGTTAAAGTTGTTTTCGAAAGACGGCGACCAGGGCTGGCTGACGGCTACTTATCGCAACGACATCAATGATGCAAATGCAAAAACATTTACCCGTGCAGAATCGGAAATCAACTATCCCTATCTCACTGATACCAAGCTGCACCTGCCCGATAGTTTTGCAGTTGCCAAAGGTTCGGTAACGTGGAACGGCTCCATTTCTTCCGGCTTCAGCGGCAGCCACCTCTTTCGCTTTACCTATGCGGGATATGTAAAAGTGTATATTGATGGCAAACTGATGCTGGACCGCTGGCGGCAGGCGTGGAACCCGGGCTCGGCAGAATTTACCGTCAATTTTCAAAAAAACAAGAAATACGACATTGCCATTGAATGGATCCCCGATGGTGGCGAATCGTACCTCACGGCAAAATGGATGAACCCGGTTGCCGATGAAAACAAAGACCAGTTTGCCTTTGATTCGGAAGCAGGCAAAGCCGGGGATTATTATTTTGTGTATGGGCAAAATATAGACAGCGTGATTGCGGGTTACCGCTATCTCACGGGCAAAGCGCCCATCATGCCCAAATGGGCAATGGGCTTCTGGCAAAGCCGTGAGCGTTACAAGACGCAGGAAGAAATTCTGACTACCATTGCCGAGTTCAGAAAACGCAAAATTCCCATTGACAACATTGTGCTCGACTGGAGCTACTGGCAGCAGAACCAATGGGGCAGCCAGGAGTTTGAAACTTCCCGTTTTCCCGATCCTGAAGGCATGATCAAACAACTGCACGATCAATACCATGCCCACCTGATGATTTCGGTGTGGCCGAAGTTTTATACCGGCATCCCGGCGTATGATGAATTCAATAAAAAGGGATGGCTGTACAAACGCAATGTAGCCGACGAGCAGCGCGACTGGATAGCGCAGGGATATGTGTCCACTTTCTACGATGCGTTTAACCCCGCTGCGCGCAAAGGTTTCTGGGATCTGATACATAGCAAGCTATATACAAAAGGCATTGATGCGTGGTGGATGGATGCGAGCGAGCCGGATATTTTGTCCAACGTAAGTCCCGAAAAGCGCAAGCTGCAAATGACGCCAACCGCGCTGGGCAGTGCCGCACTTTACCTCAATGCCTATCCATTGGAAAATGCGCGGGGCATTTACGAAGGGCAACGAGGGGCAGACAACAACAAGCGGGTGTTTTTGCTCACGCGTTCGGGCTTTGCCGGTTCGCAGCGATACGCGGCTGCCATCTGGAGCGGAGACATTGCTTCGCGCTGGAGCGATATGAAAGCACAGATTTCTGCAGGGCTCAATTTTTCATTGTCCGGTCTACCGTACTGGACGATGGACGCAGGTGGCTTTTCGGTGGAAAGAAGATTTGAAAACCCCAATGCCGCCGATAAAAAAGAATGGCAGGAACTGATGACGCGCTGGTACCAGTTTGGCGCCTTTACGCCTTTGTTCCGCGTACATGGACAGTACCCGTACCGCGAAATTTTCAACGTGGCCGATAGCAGCAGCGAAGCGTATCAAAGCATGCTGTACTACGACAAAATGCGCTATCGCCTGCTGCCTTATGTGTATTCGCTGTCGGGCTGGGCGTATCACAAAGACTATACGATGATGCGCGGGCTGGTGATGGATTTTACAGATACGGCGGTGAACAACATTGGCGATCAATATATGTTTGGACCTGCCTTGCTCATCAACCCTGTTTATACCTATGGTGCCGACAGCCGGCAGGTGTATTTGCCCGCAGGGCAGGGCTGGTACAACCTATATAGTTCCGAATACCTGAAAGGCGGGCAACGTGTGAATGCTTCTGCGCCATATGGCATCATGCCCGTTTTTGTGAAAGAGGGATCTATTATTCCTACAGGGCTGCTTTGCAATACACCGCCGAAAAACCGGCAAATCCCATCACCCTGTTTGTTTATACCGGCAGGGACGGAAACTTTACATTGTATGAAGATGGCGACAGTACCTACGAATATGAAAAAGGCGCGTTTACCAATGTTCCGTTTTCTTATTCGGAAAGCAACCAAACGCTCACCATCGGGCAGCGCGAAGGCGCGTTCCGGGGCATGATTGCCAACCGCACATTCAATATTGTCTGGATCAGAAAAGACAAAAAGAAGTTTCTCGATTTTGAATCAAAACCCGATGCGGTGGTGCGTTACAGCGGCAAGGCTGTGGACGTAAAAATGAAATAAGTTTCTCCATCAATGCACCTGTAGTTCATCCCATCCCGGCGGTATTGTTCGCCCGGATGGGATGTTTATTTTACGGCATTGGATGGTGTTCAAAATGTTCCCGCATGGTGATGGGATAGTGCGCCAGCGCCACTTCCGGTTCCGCTATTTCGGGATGCCACAATTTCTCCCATTCAAAGCTGTAATAGCCAGTGTAGCCTCCTTTGCGCAGCGCATCGATGCCTTCAAAAATGGGGGCTTCGCCTTTACCCAGCAAAGTATATTGTTCTTTGCCATCCACAAGGTTGAGATCTTTGATGTGGGTGTGCCTGATATAAGGTTCTAACATCGGATATACCTGTGCCGGCGCTTCTTTTGTCGCTACCCACATGTTGACAATGTCCCATACCAGCCCCACCTGCGGGTGCGCCGCCTGTTGCATGATGGTGAGCAGGTCGGCGCTATGTACCACCTGCCCGTGCGACTCCATCAATACAGTAACGCCGGTATTGTTTGCATGGTCTCCCAGTTCCTTCAATCCCGTGGCGATGAGGGTGAGCGTTTTGTTCCGATCCGGATTGGGTGGCAGGTCGTTGGGGAAAACGCGGATGAACGGGCAGTCTAAAGCTGCTGCGAGGTCTATGAAGCGTCTTGCATCGTCGAGGTTTTGTTTGCGCTCAACATCTCCGTCGTGGTGCAGGGCGGCGGAAGTGCCAAGATCAATGATGCTGACACCGCTGTTGCTTAACCAATTTTTGGTTTTGGCAATGCTTTGCGGGCTGTTGAAAGCTGCATGTTTGTGCAGGTCCAGTTCCCGTTGAATGCCCCTGATTTCAATGCCTTTATAGCCGTTTTCTTTGGCAAAAGAAACGATGTGTTCTAACGTCCAGTCGGGACAGCCGATGGTGGAAAAAGCCAGTTTCGGATTCGTGATTTGGCGGTAAGCCGCCGTTCCCGTCATGCCCAACAGCAACGCAGCAGCCGTTTGTTTCAGAAAGTCTTTGCGTGGATATAATTTCATGACAACAGATCGAATGTTCTCGAGGAAAGATACTGATAAATGGTTGTGTATCCGGTATATTTACGGTAGCCATTCAAGGCGCAGACCGTTTGGCGGTATCTTGTTGGCTGGCGTTTCATGTGGCGATGAAAGCTGTCGTTTTCCTCAGCAGCCATTGGCTCACCTTCTGTTCATGTCAATCTTTTTTTATGATCAAAGCTTACAGATTGTACACCGGCACCGATGGTCATTCGTATGTAGAGAAAGGAATGGTGGATGAAGACAGCCTGCATCCTGCTACCAGCATCCGGTATAAAGAATCGGCGCCACATTCGGTATATGACTGGCATACCGCGCCGGTGCTGCAATACGTTGTTACCATCCGGGGCATGCTGGAATTCACCACGTCGGCGGGCGAGGTGTTTGTCATACAAGCCGGGGATATATTAATCGCGTCCGATATTACCGGCAAGGGGCACAAATGGCGGTTGCTAGGCGATGAACCGTGGCAGCGGGTCTATGTCACTTTTGAAAATGCTGCCGAAGCCAACTTCCTTTTGGTGGATGCGCTGCCGGGCGAACCGGTTGCTTGAAGTCATTTCCTGTTGGCTGATTGCCGGCTAACCTAATTTTACCGGGCTTATGATTATCGTTGTCATCAACGGGAAAGAGCATGGATCACAGGTTTTCACTGTTGGAAATGTTGCTGGTGGTTTTCCCCGAAAACAAGGCTTTTGTTTTATCCCAATTGAGAAAAAATGTCATGATCAAGGACATCCAAACAGAATGAACAAACTGGTATAACAGCGAATGGTTTTCATGGAGAAACCAGTTGTCCAAAATCAAGGTGCTGCAAAACCACAGGACCCAATTGAGAACAAAAATGACCAGCAATTGTTGCCGTATTGTCAGTTTGATATACCAGTTTTTGAAAGCGGTTACCATGGCCTCGTTATGATAAAGTGATGCCCCGAAAATAAGAAGAATTTGGGTCAATTGCTCTTTTCCCCGGCTGGCATTTTTTGTTTGCCAAACAAGGCAACGGCAATTGCAAAAACGGCGCATTCTGCCACGATAATGAGGAGGTACTGCAAAGAGCGGGAAGAATAGTTGCCGGTGCACCAGAAATACGCCATTGCACTCATGGCGCATACGAATGCCGTGAGCGCCAGTCCCCATTTTAATGCTTCCATATACAACAACTTTCGGTGTTGTGTTTTCTTCATCTTCTTCGCATTTTTTTTCAATTGCGACAGCAAGAAAATGTTTTCAACGATGTCGCAGATCCACGGGATGATTTGCCCGAAAGCCAGGAACCAAAACACCACTTGCCCGAATGGCAAACTCATCTTCCCCGCTACGCGCCAGCACAGCAAAAAGATGCAGCCATACGCCAGCGGCATGAATAAGAAATCTATCCACAACTGACCGCGCAAAGCCTGCAACGAACGTCGGGACTTTGCCGGGGGCAAATGATAAATGCCGGTAATGAGGTTGTGCAATTCGGTGGGTGTAGCAGGCATTTCCAGCTCCAGGATGGTGAACTTCCGCTCTATTACATCGTAGGTGTAAAAGTGATTGCTTTGTTGCATCATCATGAAGGAAACAAGCAGCAGCAAGCTGAACAGCAGGGTGAACAACAGCCAGTGATTGAGGTATTCCGTTAGCATAAGGAAGAAATTTAAACGTGACTTACAGGGGTTGCTTCTCATCCTTCTGTTTGAGATCCTGCCGCAGGGCGATGCCGCCGGATTTGTAGTCTTCCCAATCAAAGTCGTCGTGTAAAAATTTGGTGGCTGCCTTTGCGCCCAGCACAAACATTTGTTGCTTCTCTTCCAACTTGAGAAAGAATTTGAGCCAGTTGTACCCTTTCAGCGGCACGATGCCGATGCCTTTTTTAAAGAACCTGTTTTTGATGAGGAAATCTTTGTCGTAGTAAAACCTTACGGTGTTGAAAATGCGGTAGAGATAATCCCCCAAACTCCAGCCCGCCGCATTTTTGCCTTCGTCTTTATCCACCTCTTTTTCCATGTCTTTGCTGGTGAATACATCCGCCTCGGTTTTCTCATCGTCGAGGTCAATGCCAAAAGAAGGCAGCCGCGGCACATCAACATTCGAATTGAAAAACAAATTGAGTGGAAAATTAGACAGGATGCCGCCGTCCACAAACCGCGCCACCGACGGCGGATCTTCTTCATCCAATGCGAGCCATTCTTTTTTGATGTCTTCGTCCTTGCAGGGAATGTTGTTGATGAAATACGATTCAAAAAAAATGGGAATGGCCATCGAAGCTCTTACAAAGCCAGCCGGTTGCAAGGTGTTTATGTCTTTGGTAAACAACTTCCACATTTTCGGAAACTCGATCTTGTTCTGGCTCACGATTTCAGAAGCAATAAACGTAACGTCGCCATGCAAATCGGCGGGATGTTCGGCAGGCTTGTTTCGCAGGTGCAGGTCGTCCACCGGCGTTTCGGCAACAGCGATCAAATCAGACACTGTTTTAACGTGGTGATGAGTCAACAGCTTTTTAATCCAGTCGTAAAAATAATCGCCGGGGTTGATGCCGAAGCCCGCGTTCTTCAAGCGTTTCACGAGGTATGCAAGATAACCTGCCAGGATGGCGATGAGCATCAGGTAAAAGCCCGTGAGGATGAACAATCCTTTGGTGACATATGAGAACCAATCAATCTTGTATTGCAGCCCAAGACAGACGAGGTCGAGAACAGGTAGCACAAGCAATATGACAGCAATCCAGGTCAGCAATTGGCTGATTTGTTTGGTAAAATCTTTATGCGTAATGAATTTTTGAATGAGAAAACGGGCGACGGGATGCCCATCTACCAGTTTAATAAAATTGAGGTTGTTAATAACATCCAGGATGGCTTCCGATTTTGCCATTTTCTTATTTCCCTTCACCTTTTTTTCGCCGCCTTCATCTTTTAGTTCGGCACCAATCACCGTCATCAATGCCGTGTTGATGGCACCGGCACTCGTACCCGCCAGCCGGATAAACCGGATGTTCATTTGCTCCAGAATATAAGTATAACCTACGAGTGCAATGCCCAATACGCCACCTCCTTTTTGAACCAAGTTCACATATTGATGACCATCGTTGTCTATTACGTCGGAAACAATCAGCCGTTCGCCGGCTTTGCCATATTTTGCTTCCAGCTTCGCTATACAACGAAGTACTTCGGGCTGTTGGGTAAAATGGTCGGCGGAGATGGAGTGGGTGTTGGGAGCAGGCATCCTGATTTGTTTAGAGACATCTAAACTAAAAATAAAATGGGATAGATCAATCAAACAATTGAGCCATCCCATTTCTGTAGTTATTGTAAGGCTGTACGTCGCCGGAAACGATTACAACAACTGTTTCACCTTTTCTATTACCTGATGAAATGCGCTGCTGTCCTGCCCGCCGGCGGTTGCCAATGTTTTGCTGCCGCCGCCGCCGCCTTTGATCAGCGGTGCCACCTGTTCCTTGATGATTTTGTTGGCTTCGCATGTAGCTGACTGCGCATCGGTGAGTGCGATGGCTACCGATGCTTTGCCTCCAATGGTAGCACACAATACGACCGCACCATTGATTTTCTTCGACAGGTCAAGGGACAATTTCTTCAACGCATCAGCGCTGCTGACTTCTGTGATTTCGCCGATAAACAATTGCTCATTCACGGTTGTTTTTTTCTGCAGCAGTTCTGCTTCCAGGCTGTTCAGTTGTTTGGCTTCCAGCGATTCTATTTTCTTCTTTAGTTCGCTTTGTTCAGCCAGTAAATTTTCGATGCTTTTGCTCAATAGTTTCGGCTGTTTCAGTGTTGCTTTCGCGGTATTCAAGTCTGCCAGTTGATCCGCTACATACACTTCAGCGGCTTTGCCCGACACCGCTTCTATACGGCGTACGCCTGCTGCTACAGCCGTTTCGTGTTTTATTTTAAAGAAACCAAGTTCGCCTGTGCGCCGACATGAGTGCCGCCACAAAACTCAACGGAATAGGACGGGTCAATGGATACGACCCGTACTATATCGCCATATTTTTCGCCAAACAATGCCATGGCGCCGCTTTGCATCGCTTCTTCCTTGCTCATTTGCGTTGATAACAACCGGAATATTTTCCCTTATTTTTTCGTTCACAATCTTTTCTATCTGCGCTATTTCTTCATCCGTATTTTGCAAAATGAGAAAAGTCGAAACGCAGGTGTTCATCATTTACAAGGCTGCCTTTTTGTGCCACATGCTTGCCCAGAACTCGCGCAAAGCGGCATGCAGCAAGTGCGTAGCACTGTGATGAACTGCAGTGTGTTGCCGCCGTTCGTTTGACTACGATGGCCGTTACTTCGCCAGCGCATATTGTCAGGGATAGCTTGTCGGCAAAATGAATAATGAGGTCGTTTTCTTTTTTGGTATCAATGATGTGAATCGCTTCGTGTCGTCAAAAATCAATTCGCCTGTGTCACCCACCTGCCCGCCGCTTTCTGCATAAAAAGGCGTTTTATCCAACACAAGTTGGAAAAGCTTCTTTGCCTTTAGCTGTTACTTTCCGGTATTGCACAATCTTGGCTTTTGCTTCAAGCGTTATCATACCCTACAAACTCGATTTGTTGTTGTCTGACAGTACAACCCAGTCTTCAGTATCCATGCGGTGGCGGCACGGCTGCGGTTTTTTTGTTGCTGCATTTCTGCTTCGAAACCCGCTTCATCCACTGCAAATTATTTTCCGCTGCGATCAGCCGGGTAAGGTCAATGGGAAACCATAGGTATCAAACAATTCAAATGCTGCTTTACCATCGATCATAAGGCTTTCATTTTTCTTTTCCGCGTGGTAATGATCTCATCTATTTTTTTCAATCCTTTTTCCAGCGTTCTTAAAAAGCCTTCTTCTTCTTCTTTCACCACTTTGCTTACAAAATCCTGTTGCTGTGCAGTTCGGGGAACACATCGGTAAACTGTTTTGCCAGTACCGGCATCAATTGATGTAACAAGGGTTGCTTATAATCCAGATAAGAATAATAATACCGCACTGCCCTGCGAGAATGCGGCGAATAACATAACCCGCGCCGGTATTCGAAGGCAGTTGCCCATCGGCAATGGTAAAAGCTATGGCGCGGATATGATCGGCCAGTACCCGGAAAGCAATATCCTTGCTTATCGCTGCCGGCTATATGTATTTTTTGCCGGTGATTTTTTCTATTGCTTCAATGGTGCCGGTAAAAATGTCAGTATCGTAATTGCTTTGTTTATCCTGCAACACCCGTACCAGTCTTTCAAAGCCCATGCCGGTATCTACATGTTTTGCAGGCAGTGGTTCCAGGCTGCCGTCTTTTATGCGGTTGAACTGCATAAATACATTGTTCCAGATCTCAATCACCTGCGGATGGTCGTTGTTCACCAGTGATTGCGCCGTCAGCTGTCTTTCTTTCTTCTGCGCTGCTGCAATCGACATGAATCTCGGTGCATGGTCCACAGGGACCGGTATCGCCCATTTCCCAGAAATTATCTTTTTTATTGCCCAGAAAGATCTGGTCTTCGGGCACATATTTTTTCCATTCGTTGCAAGGCTTCTTCATCTTTCGGCAGGCCTTCCTTTTCATCTCCTTCAAAAATGGTAACGTATAAGCTTGTCCTTCGGTATCTTATATACTTCGGTCAGCAGTTCCCAGCTCCAGGCAATGGCTTCTTTTTTAAAATAATCGCCAAAGCTCCAGTTGCCCAGCATTTCGAACATGGTATGGTGATAGGTATCTACACCCACTTCTTCCAGGTCGTTATGCTTACCGCTTACCCGCAGGCATTTTTGTGTATCGGCAATCCGTGGTTGATGGCGGCTGTCTTATTGCCAAGGAAATAATCTTTGAACTGGTTCATTCCCGCATTGGTAAACAGAAGGGTCGGATCATTTTTCACCACAATGGGTGCAGAAGGAACAATGATGTGACCTTTGCTTTTGAAAAACTCTAGGAATTGTTTGCGTATTTCCGGGGATGTCATAGAAAATATATCGTTTAAAATGCCGTTATCTTTGAACGCTTTCCAAAAAACGGGTGGCAAAAGTAGTCAATCGCTGTCAGCAATGCGCCGGCATCCATCTGCCAGTGGCGGATTGTTGTTAGCTGATCGTTAATAGAAACGGGGCAACCTATGTTTGCAATTGCTGTGCAGGACTGTTTGCCAAAGGACAATCACCTTTTTCGAAAGATTGGTATCAGTATGAAAAAAATCAAATACTACTATAACACACATACCCTGCGCTACGAGAAGCTCGTAACCCCTTTGCGGGTGAAGCTGCTCCGGTTTTTTGGTTTCCTGGCTACGGTAGCGGTATCGGCAGCCATCATTGTTGCCATTGCTTTCCGGTACATTGAATCGCCCAAAGAAAAGTTGTTGCAGCAGGAGAACGTGGATCTGAAAGATGATTATGTATTGCTGAGCCGGCAAATGCAGCAATTGCAGCAGCAAATGTCGGAACTGGAAAACCGCGACAACAATGTGTATCGTTCCATCTTTGAAGCCGAACCCGTACACGACAGTGCGCGGCTGAAAGAAATGGAAAGAAGCAAGGAAGTAAAACTGGTGCGCAGCATGAGCGAAGACGAATTGGTAAAAAGCATTGCCAGCCAGGTCAACAACCTTTCCCTGCTGATGGCTTACCAGCAAAAAAGTTACGACGACATCCAGGAAATGATCAAAAACAAGGAAAAACTGCTTGCCGCCATTCCTGCCATTCAGCCGCTGAGCAATAAAGACCTCACGCGCATTGCATCCGGCTTTGGCTACCGCATAGATCCGGTGTACAAAGTAACGAAACTGCATGCCGGGCTCGACTTTGCGGCACCCATTGGTACGCCCATTTATGCGACCGCCGATGGCGTGGTGAAAAACGCTTCGTTCAACGAAGGCGGTTATGGCAACCACGTAATCATCAACCATGGTTATGGCTACGAAACGCTGTACGGGCACATGGTTCGCATCAAAACAAGGATTGGAAAAAAAGTAAAGCGGGGAGAAGTGATCGGGTATGTAGGCAGCACCGGCAAAAGCACCGGCCCGCATTGCCACTACGAAGTGCGGAAAAACGGAACGCCCGTTGACCCGGTGTATTTTTTCTACAACGACCTTACGCCTGAACAATACGACCGGCTGTTGAAACTGGCGGCTGCCGGCAACCAAAGCTTTGACTAAATTCAATGGTGTAGTTAACGAGTCTGAAGTTTCAGGACGCCAAAATAGAAAGAGGAAGCAAGGCAAAGATGTAGGGGGTTCTTTTGCTTTACTTCCTCTGTTTTGATGAGACCGGGAAGTGATGATTTTGGTAGAAGCCGTATCGAGATTTATGGCTTCAGCACAAACAATGGTGTGTAACCCCAATCGTTGTTCTGAAGCGTATATTTTACTATGTAATACAGCACCGGCGCGTCGGCTGTATTGCTGTCTTCTGTTTCGTATTTGATGGTGGCAGTTGTATTTTCCAAAACATCGGTTTTGTAAATGCTGCACAGGCTGTTGGGCGTGGTGCCCTTGAGTATTTCCAGCGTCTTGATGTCTTTTTGAAACAAGGTTAAAAATCCAACCTCAATCTTGTTGTCTGCCGCTTCGGCTTTAAAACTGTAAATGTTGATGTTTGCATTTTTTAAAGAAATGGGAGCGGTGCTGCCTGCCGTTGACGGACTGTGTGCCGCGGGCTGTGCAACTTGTTCTTTGACGCAGGAAGAACTCAACAGACTAACGAGCAGGAAAGTTGATATAAGATTTTTCACAAAGCGAAAATTAATATTAGATTATAATGGATTAAAAGTACGTTAATAATCTCATTAATTGTGCCGTCTTTTTAATTTTTTTTAAACCCGCATTTTCATTGGATTTTTCTTCCCACCGGATGGTGACTGGTGCACCGCTTTTTTCCTTTTTCGGGAATCGGAGAGAGAATCTGTTTATGAATTGCTTTTTTCTATCTTCGCAGCTTTCGTTAATCTCAAAAGATTATTTGTTGTAAGTCATACCTTTAAAGGATAGAGAAAAATGGATCAAACAGTGGTGATTATTATAACGCTTGTCATATCGTTGATTGCAGGTATCGTAGCCGGAAAATTTATTTTTGCAAAAGATACCCGGAAACAGATTGAAGAAGCCGAGGCTCGCGCGCAAAACATTATCAGGGAAGCTGAACTGCGTGAAGAAACCATCAAGAAAGAAAAGCAATTAGAAGCCAAAGAAAAATTTGTGTTGCTGCAGGCCGAGCACGACAAACTGGTGCTGGAGCGAAACAAAAAAATGAACGATGCGGAAAACCGCATCAAGCAGAAAGAAAACAACATCAGCCAGAAGGAAAATGCCCTTGACAAACAGATCAAGGAAAACGAAGCCATCAAAGAAAACCTGAACAAGCAAATTGAGATTGTCAATCTCAAGCGTACCGAGCTTGAAAAACACCAGGAAGAACACATTCGCCGCCTTGAAAAAATTGCCGCCCTCACTGCCGAAGAAGCCAAAGCACAACTCATCGAAGGGCTGAAGCAGGAAGCCCACACACAGGCGTTGCAACTGCAGCAGGAAATCATTGAAGACGCCAAGCTGCGCGCCAACAAAGAAGCCCGCAAAATCATCATCCAGTCCATACAGCGCACCGGCGCCGAGCAAACGATCGAAAATACCGTTACGGTATTCAACCTCGAAAGCGATGAAATCAAAGGACAAATCATCGGCCGCGAAGGACGCAACATCCGCGCCATTGAAGCCGCCACCGGTGTGGATCTCATCGTTGACGATACGCCCGAAGCCATTGTATTGTCTTCCTTCGATCCGCTGCGCCGCGAAATCGCCCGCCTGTCGTTGCAAAGACTCATTGCCGATGGACGTATTCACCCCGCCCGCATTGAAGAAGTGGTGGAAAAAACCCGCAAAATGCTCGAAGAGCAGGTGGTGGAAATTGGCGAAAGAACGGTAATCGAACTTGGCATTCACGGCTTGCACAAAGAACTGGTAAGGATCGTGGGCAAAATGCGTTTCCGTTCTTCCTATGGTCAAAACCTGCTGATGCACAGCCGCGAAGTATCGAACCTGTGCGGTATTATGGCGGCAGAACTGGGATTGAACCCGAAACTGGCTAAACGCGCCGGCTTGCTGCACGACATTGGCAAAGTGCCTGATGAAGAAACCGAACTGAGCCATGCCCTGCTCGGTGCAAAGCTGGCAGAGAAATATGGTGAAAACCCGGCTGTCATCAATGCCATTGGTGCTCACCACGACGAGATGGAAATGCAATACGTTATCTCGCCGGTAGTGCAGGCCTGCGACGCCATCAGCGGCGCCCGTCCTGGTGCCCGCCGCGAGATCATGCAGCAATACTTGCAGCGCATCAAAGACCTTGAAATGCTGGCCGTTTCGTATCCCGGTGTTGAGAAAGCGTATGCCATACAAGCCGGCCGCGAACTGCGCGTAATCGTGGAAGCTGATAAGGTAACCGATGGCGACAGCGACAAGCTGAGCTTTGAAATTGCCCAAAAAATTCAAACCGAAATGACCTACCCGGGACAAATAAAAGTAACGGTGATCCGGGAAAAAAGAGCCGTCAACGTAGCGCGGTAAACAGCAGCGTTTTATTCATATCATTACCCGCAGGCAACGCGAAGGAAGAGCAGGATATTTTTTCTGCCGAACGATTTCGCAAAGTCTGCGGGTAATTTTTTTAGTTTTCATGTCGCATCAGCGTTATTTTCCTTCATATGATTTACTCTTAGTTGTTTGCTTTTCCTGAAAATCCATCATCTTACGAGGTGCAGACATCAATTTCAGTTTTAAACTTTCTGCAGTTGTGTAGGTTTCACCACAACAAAACACCATTGGTTTTCATCGGTAAACAGCGGGTCATTTTTTATATAAAAAAAATTTTTTTTGATTCACTAAAATAATTAGTATTTTGCGGCTAAATAACTTGGTTATGTCTTACGCCGGTAAAAATTTACGCTATCTCCGCAGACTTCGTGGCTGGACGCAGGAAGAATTTGCCAACAAGCTGAAGATCAAACGATCACTGGTTGGCGCTTATGAAGAAGAACGTGCCGAACCAAGGCTGGAAGTATTGCGAACCATTTGTCATATATTTAAATTGAGCCTGGACGATTTGTTTCTCAAAGACCTGACAGAAACGAAAGCCAATACCTACCTCGACAAACGCCGCGCGTTAAAAACCGGTGCCGCCGAGTCGGACCAGCGGCTCATCCAGTTTGTACCGGTAAAAGCGGCTGCCGGCTACTTGTCCGGTTATGCCGATCCCGAATTCATAGACGAACTCAACACCTTTACGCTTCCCATGCTGGCGCCGGGACAATACCGCGCGTTTGAAATTGTGGGCGATAGCATGTTGCCAACACCAAGCGGCAGCGTGATTGTCGGTGAAAAAGTTGAAGACATGGAAGATGTAAAAAGCAATCAGGCATACATCGTGATCTCCAAAAGCAATGGCATTGTTTATAAGCGCATCAACCGCAACAACCGCGTGAAAAGCAAAGTAATGCTGGTGAGCGACAATCCGCAGTATGACCCGTATCCCATCAATACCGAAGACATTGTAGAACTGTGGAAAGCGCAGATGATCATTACAAAAGCCTCAGCCCAGCAGCGCTGGGATGTAGGACAACTCGCCGGCTTGGTCAACAATTTGCAGGACCAGGTGACTACGCTGAAAAAGAAGATGAACTAAAAAGATTGTCTTCTTCAGAAATACCGGATTCTTAACATGCCTCAACTTGCTGGGGCATTTACTTTTTTATCCATGAATCAATTTGTTTGGATATGCATTTGCTTCGCCGGGTTTGCTGCCTGCAATTCTTCTGCGGGCGGTAATGCTAATAAAACCGGCAAGGCTGTTGATCGCAATTCCCGCAAGGTATTGGTTGAATTGTTTACATCGCAAGGCTGCTCAAGTTGCCCCGCTGCCGACCGGGTAGTAGAGCAAATGGCAACATCTGATACCAACTTTATCGCCCTGTCGTTTCATGTGGATTATTGGGACCGCCTTGGCTGGAAAGACCCGTTCAGTCATCACGATTACACGGTGCGGCAACAGGAATATGCACAGGCTTTGCATGCCTCATCGGTCTATACACCGCAGGCAGTGGTGCAGGGGCAATACCAAATGGTAGGCAGCAACAAACCTGGTATAGTGGCTGCGGTGGCAAAAGCGGGGGCGACCACCCCTGATGTTTCCCTGTCGGTAAAAACGACCATGACCGGCAATGTTCTCACCTTATCTTATCATCTCAATGCGATTGATTCATCACAGCAAATTGCAGCAGTGCTGGTGCAAACAAAAGCTGAAACCAATATCCGCCGCGGTGAAAATGAAGGACTGCAATGGAAAGGTTTTAACGTGGTGCGAATGCTGAAGACAGCGGCAATTTCCGGGAACGAAGGCGTACTGCAACTAACGATGCCCGCCGATTTGACTTCCGAAAACGCGTCTGTAGTTGTTTTTGTTCAAAATGTCAATAGCAAAGCTGTTACGGCTGTCGAAAAGATTGCTTTGTAAACTTTGACCGGTTGTTTTCAAAATCTCCCACCAACGTTTCTACTTCTTCTCTTGTTACCGGCGCCTGCCGGTTGTTCAGATTAATGACCATCAGGTAGCCGGCTTCGTCTTCTTCGCGGGCGAGGTAAGCATTGACAAACTCAAACTGATCGCTGTGTATGATTTTACCTGTAAAAATATTCCAGTTTTCTTTTGCGCACAGGCAGCCAAGGGTAGGCGTTAGCGGGTAAAATGGTTTGCCTTTGAAATAATCCGGATCAATGGTAGAACCATGCGCGATGATGGCAGTTCTGCCAGCAGTTCCGGCTTGCAATGCTTCCTGCATCGGGTGGTAACTGCGCCAGTCGGGCGGCAACAGCAGTTGGTAATTTTGAAAGAAAGAAAGAGAAGAATCGGGCATCGGGTGCCAATACAACTGGTTGTTTTCAAAAGGCAGCAACAACTGCAGGTTAGGTGTAGGACCAATGAGCTTGTTGTGCGAAATGCCGGTGCCCTGCACGCTGTAAATGCCTTGCGGCGTATTGCCGCCGGTAATGAAATAGGGGAGATTGGATGCCGACCGGGCCAGTTGCTGAAAAACCAATAACCTGCCGGTACTGTCGCGGGCAAAAGTACCATCGCCATTTTGAATGATGGCAAGACCCGGATAATCGCGGTTCCATCGCTGGAAAGAATAAATCATCTGCCTGCCAATCGTTAGCTGGTAAGCAAAAAGGGAAGCAATGGGTGGCGACGGCGATTGTTTTTCCGGTAAAAAGTTCTGCAGGTAAAATTTCAATGCCTGCAGCACCGGCAAGGAATCAAATGGTACAAACCTGGTTGACAACTGCTTCAAAATGCGGTTTACCAGTGACTGAGATGTGTCGGTTTGAAAAAGGTAAACAGCCTGCATGGCAAACAGTTTGGGATCAGTTTCTTTGTACAGCAAGCGGTTGATGTGTGTTGAATAGTGTTGGGGAAACAAGCCGTACACCGCTTCAAACAGAGCTCTTTTGGTAGAATACTGAAGACTATCGTAATGCCGGAGCAATGTATCGAACAATGCTTTTACCTGCTCATTGGCAATCATAAACTGCGAAGCGGCGAGACAAGCACCTTCGTATTTGTATTCGGTATTGCTGTCCAGCGGCAGACGATACGTATTTCCAATCAATTGCTGCCGCAGGTATTGATCAGACCGCTGCCGCTGATCGTTCAGCACGACATCGGTATGAATGTAATCGCGGTTGTATTGCGCATCCGTTGTCAGCCAGCTGCACAACGAAAACAATAAAATCAGGCATTTACTCAAGGCAAACGATTGTGGGTACAAACATAACCTGACAAAGCCTTTGCAGCATTGAAAAAAACGCAAACCTTCCTGTATGTTTTGCTAAAAATAAAAAATAGAGTAGCGCCGGCAGTGATCTGCCCATCACACGCAATGCTGTATTATCTTGCATAACATAATGATGCAAACTTTTACTTACGGGCATCTTCATGCCTTTGCACTGGATGTTTTTTTAAAAATGGGTTGTAGCCGGTCTCATGCGTCTATTGCCGCCGCTGTACTGTTGTCGGCCGATGCACGCGGCATCGACAGCCATGGCATTTCGCGCCTCAGTGGCTATGTGCGCCTCTGGGAAGCAGCGCGCATCAATGCGACACCTGATATACAGATCATTCACGAAACACCGTCTACTGCTACCATCGACGGGGACGCGGGGCTGGGTTTGGTGGTCGCACCTTTTGCCATGCAGACCGCTATTAGCAAAGCACGCCAAGCCGGCACCGGCTGGGTAAGTGTGCGCAACAGCAATCATTTTGGCATTGCGGGCTTTCATGCAGCCATGGCGCTACACCACGATATGATCGGCATTGCCATGACCAATGCTAGTGCACTGGTTGCCCCTACCTTCAGCGTTGAAAAAATGCTGGGCACCAATCCCATCGCCGTTGCCATCCCGGCTGGAGAGCAGCCGCATTTTATCGCCGACTTTGCTACAACAACTGCTGCCAATGGCAAACTGGAGTTGCTGCAGCGGAAAGGGGAAGATGCGCCGTTAGGATGGGTGCAGGACAAGGAAGGCAATGCAAGCACCAATGCCAATGCGCTGAAAAGTGGCGGCGCACTGTTGCCCCTTGGCAGCGACCGCGAGCATGGCAGCCACAAAGGTTATGCGTTGGGCAGCATCGTGGACATTTTATCGGGTGTGCTGGGCGGCGCAAGTTATGGTCCTTGGGCACCGCCTTTCCCTGCATATGTGCCGATGCCGCAAAATATGCCGGGCAAAGGGCTCGGGCATTTTTTCGGCGCCATGCGGGTAGATGCTTTTCAGCCGGCAGCCGATTTCAAACAGCAGATGGACAATTGGATACAACGCTTCCGCAATGCCAAACCCGCGCCCGGTTGCGATCGGGTTTTGATTCCCGGCGATCCGGAACGGGAAACGGAAGTCATCCGCATGAAAGAAGGCATCCCTGTATTTGACAGCGTGGTGGCCGAACTAAAAGAAGTGGGCGAAAAAATGGGCGTGGCGTTTTCCTGAATTCAATTGAATTGTCTTTTACAGTCTAAAAACGGGTATTCACAGTTAATACTATTCTGATCCCAACAAACAATTTTCAATAAAATTGATAGGTTTCAATTTCATCTGTCACCAACATGGTGGGTAAAAGGAAACTTCAGCAAATTGGGCAACCTTTACTCCATGTGAATTTTTTTCACCCAAACAACAACTTGTCTTGTTGATTGACCTGCACAAAAAAAGCGTGCGGAATCAAAATTCTCCGCACGCTTTTTATTGAAATGAGATTGTATCGAAAATTCTATTGCTTGCCGGGATTGTTCTCCAAAAATACGTTAGGCGATTTTTTTGTATCTGCTTTGGGCGGTTCCGGTTTCAGGGTGGAAGCCAATTGCACGGCCGTGTAAGCATTCAAAAAGCCGCCGCTGGTACACAACTCTTTCATCACGATAGGGTTGCCGGCACCAGGCGTAGTAATTTTTACAGTATCCGGCATTTGGATTGCCGATTGTTCAATCACATATTTCACTTGCCTGGCAGAAAGCGCGGGATAATAGGAACGAACCAATGCGGCTACACCGGCAACAACCGGCGACGCCATGCTGGTGCCCTGCAGAAATCCGTATTCCGAACCACCGGGAAGGGTAGAATAGATTTTGGTGCCGGGCGCAAAAACATTTACGCCTTTAGAACCATAATTGCTGAAAGAAGCGATCAGGTCGCCGTTGCCAATGTGTGTATCGCTGCTGGCACCTACCGTGATAAAGTTGGAAGCGGTACTGTTGAATTCGATGAGGTTGGGATTGGGAAAATTATCCGTTGTATCTACGTCGGCCGCTTCGTTGCCCGCCGCGTGAACAATCAGTACGTCTTTGGATTCGGCATACCGGACTGCTTCATCTACCCATTTTTTTTCGGGCGAATAGCCTTTGCCAAAACTCATGTTGATGACTTTGGCGCCATTGTCAACTGCATATTTGATAGCCAGGGCTACGTCTTTGTCGTATTCATCACCATCTGGCACCGCGCGAATCATCATTACTTTTACATTGTTTGCCACGCCATCCACGCCAATGTGGTTGTCTCTTTGCGCTGCAATGATACCGGTAACGTGCGTGCCGTGCATTGGCGAGCCGCCCATCACATCAGGGTTGCCGTAAAACCGGTCGTTGATATTGTAATAGTCGTCTTTAATGATGGAATCACGGTAATTGGGCGGAATGGTTGTGAGTGCGTTCACCGTTTGTTTTTTGCTGTCCAGCTCGTTCTGTAATTCTTCCAGCAACGTGGAGTTTTTCATGTCGTCGTCCACGTTCACCAGTTTGAGAAAGGTAAGGTAAGCCAGCTTTGCATGTTTGCCATCGGCAGTCGCCGGTGTAATGCTTTCGAGGTCGGCAGCTGTATATTCCGCCTTGCCGATTTCTTTTTGCAAAATCTGGTCGTTTTTGGTGAGCATCTTCATTGCCATTTCAATCATGCTCAGTTCCATCTGGTCTTGCCCGCTCGCCTGCATGGCCTGCGCTGCTTTCAGCCAGGTGTGGTATTGTTCTTTTTCAAACTCGTTCAGCGTGTCTTCGTTGATGTCTTTGCCATCAAAGCGGTTTTTGAAATTGTAATACACCCTTGTTCTTTCGTCAATGTCTTTGACGAGGTTGGTACCGTTTTTATTTCCCAGGAAGTTCCAGCCATATACATCGTCCACATAACCATTTCCATCGTCGTCTTTGCCATTGCCGGGAATTTCTTTTGGGTTGTGCCAGAGAATGTTTTTCAAATCTTCGTGTGTCGTGTCCACACCGGAGTCAATAACAGCAACAACAACCGGCTGCGATTTTTTTCCTTGTAAAAACTGGTATGTCTGCTGCAGGCTGATGCCATTGTAATGATCTGTTTTCGGATCGAGATATTGCCAGCCTTTGAGCTCGTTTTGTGCAACAGCAGAAGTGCTGACGGCAAGTAACAGAATGAGAAAGAAATTCAATTTCATGAAGCAAAATAATTGTAGCCTACAAATTTGCTACATAAATGGCAGTGCCAACTGATGAGCGGTAAGATTTAGGATATTATTATGTGTCAATGTGTAAAAGCCAATCGCACCGTGAGGTTGATGAAAACATGCAACGGATGGCTATTGATTTTGAACCGTTACTGTTTGCCACGTGGCGCTGACTGTTGTTGAAAAGCAGGGTGATAAAGCTGCAGCGTAGAGCGCAGAAAATCGCTGTCGAGGTGCGTATAAATTTCCGTGGTGGTAATGCTTTCGTGACCGAGCATTTCCTGTACGGCGCGCAGGTTGGCGCCGCCTTCCACGAGGTGGGTGGCAAAAGAATGTCGAAATGTGTGCGGGGAAATGCTTTTGGCGATGCCTGCTTTTTTTGCCAGGTCTTTGATGATCATGAATACCATTACGCGCGACAACCCTTTGCCAAAACGGTTCAGGAACAAAATGTCTTCGCTGTCTTTTGCTATTTTTTGATGAACCCTTACCTGGTCGTGGTACAGCCGAATGTATTTGATGGCATCGCTGCCAATGGGGATGAGCCGTTCCTTGTTGCCTTTGCCAATGACCCTGATGAAACCAACATCCAGAAACAGCCAGCTTTTGCGCAGGTTGATGACTTCGCTCACCCGAAGCCCGCAGCTATACATCACTTCGAGGATGGATTTGTTGCGCGCGCCGTCGGGCGTACTTACATCAATGGCGCCAATGAGGCGTTCGATTTCTTCAAAACTGAGAACATCGGGCAGCGTGCGTTTGAGCCTTGGTGTTTCCAGCAATGCCGAGGGGTCGGTGGTCACGATGTTTTCGGTAAGGCAATATTTGTAAAATCCACGGATGCCCGAAATGATGCGTGACTGTGATACCGGTGATATGCCAAGTTCGGTGATCCATTTCAGAAACAGCTGCAGGTCTTTCAATGTGACAGCATCCGGCGTTTTGGGTTCATGAATCTGCAAAAAATCGGTCAGCTTGCCGAGGTCTCTCAGGTAAGCTTCCACCGAATTGTCGCTCAGCGATTTTTCAAGTTGCAGATAGCTCGTGAATCCTTTTTTATACACTTCCCACATGATCCGGCGTTTGTAGTTTTATCCTTCTGCAAAGCAAACCTAATTTTCGCGGCAAAGAAAGCCCGACCATCATCCTTTTTCCAGGTGCATGTGCGGCAGTAAAGTTTGTCTGCCATCCAGGTTGATGACACGCATTCATTGTGCATTGGCACCTTCATTTCTCAGCAATACCACGCGTTGTGCTTTATTTATCACAATTCTAACTCCTATGTTAAACGTTTACATAGTATTTTTGCCGCAATGCTTTCTAAGAAGACGAAATATGCAATCAATGCGTTGGTTTATCTCGCACGTGAACATAGCAAAGAACCGGTACAGATCAGTAAAATAGCAGAAAGCGAGCACATTCCCCGAAAGTTTCTCGAAGCCATTCTTCTCGACCTGCGCAATGCCGGCATGCTCAGCAGCCGGAAAGGCAAAGCCGGCGGGTATTATTTGCTGAAAAGCCCCGACGAAATCAACATTGCCGATGTGGTTCGCCTGTTTGAAGGTGCTATTGCGCTATTGCCCTGCGTGGCGCACAAATATTATGAACGCTGCGATGAATGCGAAAACGAAGCATTTTGCGGCATCCGCGACGTGTTTTCCCACGTCAGGAACGAAACCGTCAACATGCTGAAAAATGCGACGCTGAGTACCATTCTCCAAAAAGAGAATACGTTGAGAGCGGAAAATGACAAAAAAGAGGAGTAAAATTTTTTTAGATTTAATTCCTATTAATTCAATAGGAATTGTATGTTTGCGTACAATTAACAAATGTTATGACAAGCAAATCCAAAACAACTTTACTGGCAGCACTTCTTTTCAGCGGCGTTCAGGCGTTTGGTCAATCTGATTCGGCAAAAAACCTGCAAACCCTTTCCATTCGGGATTCGGCAAAAACAACCCTTACGGCTACACCCAAACCAGAAGAAAAGAAACCCAATGCCCTGACGGTTTCTGCAGATGTACGCATTCGTTCCGAATTGCGGCACGGGTACCGGAATGTAGCCATCAAAGACACCACGCCTGCGTTTTTTGTGAACCAGCGTTCACGTCTCAATTTTGATTTCAAATCGAAACGTTTTGACCTCTATGCGTCGCTTCAGGATGCAAGGGTATGGGGACAGCAGGACCCGCGGGAAGGGCAGGGGACCAATTCTTCGGTTACCGCCACTTCAGCTTCTGTATTCCCGGTTTATTTTTATGAATTGTACGCAGAGCCGCATTTTAATGATAAATGGTCGCTTCGTATTGGTCGTCAACGCGTTGTGTACGACAACCAGCGTTTGTTTGCAGAAAACGACTGGCGGTTGTCTGCCGCGTCTCACGATGCAGTTCGCCTGATCTACAACAACAATCTCAACTTTAGCACCGAATTGTTGGGCGCTTACAACCAATCTGCTGAAAACATCACCAGCAGCAATTATGTTCCCAACGGGTTCAAAAATTACAAAAACCTGCTGGTGCATTACCTCAACTGGAAGATGAGCAAAACATTTGTATTGACTACCTTAAATACAATGGATGGCTACCAAAGCGCCTATGCTGCCAACACGACCTATCAGCGGTTTACCAGCGGCGGTCAGGCTCGAGTACCAGTCGTACAACTGGTATGCAACCATGAGTGGTTATTATCAATATGGCAAAGATTCGTCGGGCAGGCAACTGTCGGCTTATTACCTGCAACCGGAAGTGAAGTTTACTTCCAAAGCGGTTTCTCTACGTCTCGGGATGGAATATCTCAGCGGGCAGGATTCAACCAGCAGCAAAGACAACAATTTTGTTCCGCTTTATGGAGTGGCACACCGTTTCAATGGCAACCTTGATTTTTTTACCAGCTTTCCTGCCGATACCAAAAACGGCGGTCTCATTAACCCGTATTTGTTTTTTCAATACAAAAAAGACAAGCTGACGCTGCGTTTCGAAAATCATTTGTTTTATTCCCACACCATCCTTCCTTTCAAAGGCATGCCGGTCAATAACAAATATCTCGGCTTTGAAAACGACACACGGGTGAACTATAAAATCAATGCGTTTACCGAACTCGAAGGCGGCCTTTCGTGGGCAACGGTGTCTAATTCACTGGTAGAAGTCAGAAACAACATCAAGTCGGAAGCCGATTTGTCAAAGTATTCCAAAATACCTTACTGGACTTACATCAGCGTGCGGTTTACGCCCGTCATCGGAAAGTTTTCGTTCTAACTCAATTCTTAACATACCAATTCTATTTGTCATGAATCTTAATCGAAAGATTATCCTAGCCGCGCTTTGCCTGGTGGCGATCAGTTTGCAGGCTTGGGCACCACGGTCTCCCAAATCCGTTTCCATTTCATTGTCCGGCGCTTTTGCCCTGTACCCGCTGGCGCAGGTCTGGGCACAGGAATACAACAAAACACATCCCGATATTCGGTTTGATATACAGGCAGGTGGTGCCGGTAAAGGATTTACCGATTGTATGAGCGGCGCCATTGACATCGGAATGTTTTCGCGCGAGTTTTCGGAGGCAGAAAAAACAAAGGGTGTATGGTGGATCAGCGTGTGCAAAGACGCGGTATTGCCAACCATGAACGCCAAAAATGCCAACATGAGCGCCCTGCAGATCCGGGGCGTGAAAAAAGCAGAGTTCCAGGGCATTTTTGTTGATAAATCCATTGCATCGTGGGAACAGCTGTTGGGCAAAGACAGCAAATCAACTCACAAAATCAATGTCTATACAAGGTCCGATGCTTCGGGCGCAGCAGATTCCTGGGCTTCTTTTTTTGGAAAAAAACAGGAAAACCTGAAAGGAATTGGCATACCCAGCGATCCGGGCGTAGCCGATGCGGTACGAAAAGACCTGAATGGCATTGGTTACAACAACACCTTGTTTGTATTTGACCCCAAAACCGGTAAAAAGCTGCCGGGGATTGATGTGGTACCTGTAGATGTGAATGGTAACGGGCAGATCGATGGCGACGAAAATTTTTACGGCAACCTGCGGCAATTTTTAAAAGCGGTGAACGATGGCAAATATCCTTCGCCACCCGCCCGCAACCTGTATTTCATTACCAAAGGCAAAAGCAACCGCAAGGAAATCAACGACTTTTTTCAATGGGTGCTCACCAGCGGGCAACAATATGTAGCGCCTGCAGGCTATGTGGCTTTGCCCAAAAGCGTGATTGCCGATCAGTTGAAAAAGCTGGGGAAATAACAATTTTAAAAACCTAAAGGTTCTTCACCAACGATTTTTTATGATCAACAAACGAAAACTGTTAGACCTTCTGTCCTCGCAATGGATGGTGCTTTGCCTGTCGTTGTTCCTTTTGTTGCCTCTCGTTATTGGGGTAGGGCTGGTGGTGAAGTCAAGCGATTTGTGGCATACGCACGCCATTTCGCAACTGCTCATGTCAGTTGACTGGAGCCCAGGTGAGGGGCAGTTTGGCTTCCTGCCTTTTATCGTCAGCTCGGTGTGGGTAACGGTTACGGCATTGATTATCTCCATGCCCCTCTGCCTGTTGTCAGCCATTTATTTGACACAATATGCACCACTTTGGTTTCTGAACATCATGCGACCGGTCGTTGATATCCTGGCGGGCATTCCGTCGGTGGTGTATGGTGTATGGGGCGTATTGGTGATCATCCCGTTGGTATCTGATGTAATTGCGCCGTTGTTTGGTGCTGAATCGTTGGGCTACAGCCTGTTGTCGGGCGCGTTGCTGCTCAGCGTAATGAGTGTGCCTTATATCCTGAACATGCTGCTCGAAGTGTTCCGGCAGGTACCATCCGAACTCGGCGAAGCTTCGCTCTCATTGGGTGCCACGCACTGGGAAACCATCAAATATGTATACCTGCGGAAAGGCGCAACCGGCATCATCTCCGCTTACGGACTGGGTTTTTCGAAAGCGCTGGGCGAAACCATTGCTGTGATGATGGTAGTGGGAAACGTGGTGCAGATGCCGGCTTCTGTATTTGATGCCGGATACCCGCTGCCGGCGCTCATCGCCAACAATTATGGTGAAATGATGTCGGTGCCCACCTACGATGCCGCCCTGATGTTTGGCGCACTGCTGCTGTTCGCCATCATCCTTACCATCAATGTATTTTTTCGTTACCTCATTTATAAATCTGAAGCCATATGACACTGAAACGCAAATGGGAAGAGGCTTTTTTCAAACATTTTTCTGCCCTGACCACCCTGCTGATCGTGCTCGTGCTGCTGCACATTTTATACAGCATCATCAACAAAGGTTTTTCCAGCCTTACCTGGGAAGTGCTGAGTCAGGAGCCGAAAGGCGGTTTTTACATGGGCGGCGGCGGCGGTATTGTAAATGCCATTGCAGGATCGTTTTACCTGGCCATCGGCGCTACGCTCATCGCTTTTCTCTTCAGCCTGCCGGTTGCTTTGTTCATCAACATTTACCTCATCCGTTATCCTAAGCTGTTGATGGGCATCCGGTTTTTCCTCGATGTGCTGTGGGGCATTCCTTCAATTGTTTTTGGCGCCTTTGGATTTATTCTTATGATTTACCTTGGGTTGCGCAACTCGCTGGGCGCAGGCATGGTGACGGTCGCCACACTGATCTCTCCCATTATGATCCGGGCAATGGATGAAGTGCTGATGACCATTCCCATCGGGCTGCAGGAAGCGGCTTATTCGCTGGGATCTACCAAAACAGAAATTGCTTTCAAAATATTTCTACGGCAGGCAATGCCGGGGTTTGCCACTGCCATCCTTCTTGCGTTTGGCAGGGGCATTGGCGATGCGGCTTCCGTATTGTTTACCGCCGGCTATACCGATCACGTTCCCGAAAAGCTGAGCGACCCGGCAGCCACCCTGCCATTATCCATCTTTTTTCAATTGGGCTCGCCGATAGAAGAAGTGCAAAACCGCGCTTTTGCCGCCGCCATCGTACTTACGAGTATTGTGCTTGTCATCAGCGTTTCGGCCAGGTTGCTGTATCGCAAACGGTAAGCAGGTTCCTTTCCGTTTTGTCAATCAATTCATTTTACCATTGTAAACCACTTTTATGAAATTCATATTTCCGGCTACAGAGAAACAATACCTGTCTGTCAATTCCGAAATCCCGGTAATGGACATCAAAAACCTGAATGTGCATAGCAAAACTGCCCATATTTTAAAAGACATCAACATCACCATTCCCAAAAATAAAATTACCGTGTTGCTGGGTCCTTCGGGTTGTGGCAAAACGACATTGCTGAAATGCATGAACCGGCTTACGGATCTATACAGCGAACTGAAACTGACAGGCGAGATAGACATTGACGGGGAAAACATTTTGGAAAGCCAGCGCGACATTACCGCCATCCGTCAAAAAATGGGACTGGTGATGCAGCGCCCCTTTCCGTTGCCGATGAGCATACAAGACAACATTGCGTATGGATTGAAGCTGAAAGGCATCCGGGACAAACAGCTCATCAGTGAAAAAGTAGAAAAGCATTTGCGTGAAGTAGCCCTGTGGGATGAAGTAAAAGACCGGCTGAAAAGCAGTGCGCAAAAATTGTCGATCGGGCAGCAGCAGCGGTTGTGCCTTGCGCGTGGATTGGCCGTTGAGCCGGAAATCATTCTTGCCGATGAGCCTACGTCGGCACTGGACCCCATCAGCAGCCGGGTAATCGAAGAGCAATTTGGACGGTTGAAAACCGATTATACCATCATTATGGTTACGCACATCCTGCGGCAGGCAAAACGGCTGGCCGATTATGTTGTCTTTATGTATTATGGTGAAATTGTGGAACATGGCAATGCAGAAGACATTTTTAACAATCCAAAGACCGACATCCTGAAAGAATACATGCGCGTGGGTCATTAAAAAGATTGGATTCCGAAAGTTGGATATATGTTTGAGTAACCGGCTGTCTTGTCTAAGGCGGCCTTTTTTATTACAGGTACAATTTGTCACATCACACAGAGTGTTAATATTTCTCATACACAGCGCACTGTTTATGCACGCACCATACTCTATCGCCATTGGTATATCATATTCGCTACATTTGCGCACTAATTTTTATCCTGATTATGCAGTTATCCTCTTTATTACAACGCTTCAGCGAACCCGAAACGTTGAAAATGGCCAAGCTGGGACGCGAACTTCGCGCAAAAGGAATAGATGTGATCGATCTCAGTCTCGGCGAGCCCGATTTTGATACGCCACAGCACATCAAAGATGCCGCTGTACAAGCCATCGCCGAAAACTGGAGTCATTATACCCCGGTATCCGGCTATGCCGAACTGCGCGAAGCCGTTTGTTTTAAATTGAAGCGCGACAATAATCTGGAATACAAACCTGAAAACATCATTGCTTCTACCGGTGCCAAGCAAAGTTTGGCCAATACCATCCTCGCTTTGGTAGACGATGACGACGAAGTAATTATCCCCACACCTTATTGGGTTACCTACAGCGAGCTGGTAAAAATAGCGCGCGGCAAAGTGGTGGAAATACACACCACTACGGAAAGCGGGTTTAAAATTACACCGCAGCAGCTGGAAGACGCCATCACCGACAGAACGCGCGTGTTCATGTTTTCTTCGCCCTGCAACCCGAGCGGTGCCGTTTATACCAAGGCAGAACTGGAAGCACTGAAAGAAGTGTTTGTCAAATATCCCGGCATCATCATTCTGTCCGATGAGATTTATGAATACATCAATTTTATCGGCAGCCACGAGAGCATTGCGCAGTTTCCCGAACTGAAAGACCGCGTAGTGATCATCAATGGGCTGAGCAAAGGCTTTGCTATGACGGGCTGGCGACTTGGCTACATTGCTGCCCATCCGGACATAGTAAAAGCCTGCGAAAAACTGCAGGGACAGTTTACCAGCGCTACGTCTTCTATCACGCAGCGCGCTGCCATCACGGCGCTTACCACCGATCTCCGGCCAAGCATGGAGATGGTGGAAGAGTTTACCCGCCGCCGCAAACGCGTGCTCGAACTGATTGCCGATGTTCCTGGTATCAAATGCTTTGAGCCGGAAGGCGCTTTTTACATTTTTCCCGATGTGTCTTCTTATTACGGCAAAAGCGATGGTAACGGCAACTCCATTACGAATGCTGCCGATTTTAGCATGTATTTGTTGAATACGGCGCACGTATCATCGGTGATGGGCGATGCATTTGGCGAGCCAAAATGTGTTCGTTTTTCCTTTGCCAACAGCATGGAAAACATCGAGCGTGGCTGGGCAAGAATCAAAGAAGCATTGGCAAAATTGAACTGATTCCTTTGACATATCATCCAACACAAAGCCCGCCAAGGAATAGCCTGGCGGGCTTTGTGTTTTGTGTAGGTTGTATTGCCGGCGAGCCGTAAACTCTTTTAGTACGAATAGGTTTTGATGACAATAATGCCGCTGTCAAATACAGTTTTGTCCATGATGAGGCGGTTTTGATCATCAAAAGCGTACGTATGTGAGGCAGAATCGCTGTCTGTGTCAGATGTATAACTTACCATATCCGGAAAATACTTTCCCTGCGGAAAATAAGTAAACCCAATATTGAGGTTGTTGATGGTCTGGCTGGTGTAGGTATAAGTCGTCATTTCGGTGCCGGTTGTTTCCTTGATGAGGTTGCCTGTATTGTCGTATTCATACATGGTGCTGCTGCTCCATACCGGCTTGCCGTCTTCGTATTGCGTATGCGTCTGCCTGCAGCAATTGTTTGCCGGCATTGTATGTATATTTTTCGGTACTGGTATCGTGTGTGTCGTTGTATTGC
The DNA here is from genome assembly GCA_963826385.1 of uncultured Chitinophagaceae bacterium. Lineage (GTDB taxonomy): Bacteria > Bacteroidota > Bacteroidia > Chitinophagales > Chitinophagaceae > Ilyomonas. The sequence continues at coordinate 56,152 of CAWGWV010000006.1, forward strand.
AGCGTACTGTCAACCAGCGAGAAACCATTGAGGTAAAAGATTTCGTGGATAGATACGATGTTGTTGTCGATCAGGTCAAGGGTAAACGAATCGGCGGCAGTGTAAGTATACAGGAATTTGTTTCCGCTCAATGGCTTTAGCGATACCATGCTCAGCAGCCTGTCTTTGTCGTCGTAGTTCAGCGCAAAAGAATCAGTGAAATGCTCATCGGGCATATTGATGGTAGAGATGTCTTCGGTGTATTTTTTTACCAGGGCTGTATTGTTGATGGTACTATCGCTGCCCGAAGGAAAGGTTTCAATCTCCTTCTGGCAGGAGCAAAACAGCAGGGCTGTTAAACAAATGCCTGCTAAGAAGCTGGTTGGTTTCATAAAACAGGTAGATAAGAGTGGTTTGAACGTTCAGGTAAGGAAATCTAAAGATTGATTGAAATTACGATGTGCAAACTATTTTAAAATCGGCATACAGTCAAATAAATGTCCACCCTATATTCATCAGCCTGCTGCCATCATTTCCTCCTCGTAGAGAGCCGTGTTACTTACCGCTGATCAAAAAACATACAACACAGGCAACGCTTGTATGTCAGGTTGTATCTATCCAGCTGAAACCATTTTTTTAACAGTAAAACCAGTAAAAAACAACATGAAGAACTTTCGCTTTCCGGCAATGGTGTTGGCGGTCTTAGCAGCTGCCGTTGCCTGCCAAAAAGATGATCAGCCGGCACCGGGCAACAGTACCCTCACCAAAATGAGAGCCAAATGGAATGTGCAAAACATCGTCATGGATTTTCCGGATGATGCATACGATTCTACCTACACCGGCCAAACATCAGACTATCTCGATTTCAGGGCTGATAACAAGGTTTATACACAGATAGACGGCGACAAAGACACGCTGGTATACACCCTGGTAAACGACAATACCCTCGTGGTAGATGGCGATACTACTTCCATACAGCAGTTGACGGGCAGCCAGTTTACCATCCGCGAAACGTTTGTGGAAGCCGGCGATACTTCCGTGGTAACGTACCACCTGAACAAGTAAGCTACACATGACCACAAACCAAAAGCCCGGTATCAAAAGACACCGGGCTTTTTCATCCTCACATTTGTCATATCCGCTCTATCTGTTTTGCTTCCGTAGTTTGTCCCGGTTTTCGCCCGTGGGCAAACCCGGTTTTCTTTTAGTTATAAGATACCACGAGTTTGGGGCGCCTGTCTTGTTCGGTGGCATTGGCAGACAAAAAGCCCATGGCTCTTGGCAATTCCTCTGTTTTCAATTTTAATAAAAAGCCATTGTTTGCCGAGGGGCTGGCAATCATCATTTTTACCATAGCGGATACATCCATCGCTACGTCATATTTCCATTGTTTGTTGGATGCTGGCATCTCAAACTGGTCAACAGTGGTGGAAACGGGCGGGTTGTTCCAGCAAATGGTGCTTGCGTTCCAGTTGCTCGTGATGCGTTGCAACAGGCAGCTATTGTCGCCTTTGGTAGATCCGGGGTAAGATGTGTTGCCCATCGGCAGGTGCTTGCTCACATCTTTAGACGAAGGGGTCGGTCCATACAGGTACAAGGTAGCCGATACGATGTTTGCGTTGGATGGTACACTGCTGAGGCCGTCAAACTTGATGATGGAACGTGTATAAACCACCGATCCGTTGAGGGTATAAGTCAATCCTTTCACCAGCCCCACTTTCGAATCGCAGGTGTCGGCATATGTGGGATGCCCGATCCAGTTTTTGATCCACAAATCGTCCCCGTCTTTGGGACCGGGTTGCAAGGTAAGGGTCGTAGTTCCGCTGACAGCGTTCATCTGCTGATCAGCTGTCAGCATGCCGGCATTTTGCTGAATCACATTTGTTGAAAGATCTTTTTTACAGGCGGTGGACATCAGGAGGCATCCAAGTAAAGCAAAGGCTAATAATTTCATAACTGGTGACATTTCAAAGGGTGGTTAACAGAATAATCCTTAAACATACGAAGTGCGTATGAAATTGGATTTGGCAAAACACAGTTTAATAAAAAAAGCACTGCATTTTAACAATACAGTGCCTTGTTGATCATTTCTAAAAAAGTTACCCCGCTCTGTTGTCTAGATAACAATCAGCAGGAAACCGGGTTATTATTTGCGTTTTGCTTTCTCCCACGTTACCGCCTGCGAGCCGGTTACATAACGCCGGATGCCTGCAATAACCGCGTAGTTCATCATGCAGAAATAATAAGGAATAAACAGGATTTTGATGCTCATCTTTCGTTTCTCTACTATCCAGCCCAACATGGCAAAGAGGTAAAACAGGCACTGCCCGAGAAATACAATTTCGTATGCCGGTTCGTGTGTTTGAAAGGCAATGGCGGCGTTGCTAACGAATGCAACGATGAGCAGGAACGGCGTAACCGTCCAGCGCAGCACGCGGTGGCTCACGTATTGAAAACAAAGCACCGCGTTGTGAAACGGGTTCAGCAGTTTGGTAAGCCGCAACACCGCCTGAATGCCGCCGGCAGCTATGCGTATTTTCCGTTTCAGCTCTTCGCCGATGTTTGCCGACGAGGTTTCCATTGCGTAGGCTTCGGGTTCGTAAATGATGCGAAACCCTTTTTCGGCAATGCGCAGCGAAATCATGAAATCGTCGAGCACCGTATCTGGCGGCACCGGCTGGTAAAGCTTCGTGCGGATGCTGAACAACTCACCGGCAGCGCCTACCACGGAATACAACTCAGAATCCCATTTCTTCAGCGCCGATTCATATTTCCAGTAAAAACCTTCTCCTGCTGTCGCATCGGAAGTTGCGTCTATCATCACCCGTTTTTCACCCGCCACGGCGCCAACAGAGCCATCGTTGTAATGCCGTGCAATGTTGACGAGCGCGTCCTGGTTGAGAAAAGTATTGGCATCGGTAAAAATGACGATGTCGCTGTTTACTTCCTGCATGGCGCGGTGCATGGCGTGAATTTTTCCTCTGCGTTCGGGGCTGTGCATCAGCCGGATGCCGGCGTATTTGCCCACTACGTCCGCCGAACGGTCGGTAGATCCATCGGTGATAAACAGGATCGACAGTTTGCCCGCGGGATACTGCAATAACAATGTGTTTTTAATTTTTTCATCCAGGATATCCACTTCATTATAGGCGGCAATGATGAGTGTGCAGGTGGGCAGTTTTGCCAGGTTGAAATTGGCTGTTCGCCTGCCTTTCAGCAGGCGGCGGATGGTCACCAGCAGGTAGAGGAAAATGCCGTAGCCGGCAAAAGTGTAAAACACCAGGAACAGGGAAGACCAGAAAATGATTTTCATACTTTATTTATTTGATGGAAAGCCGAGTATTCGGCTATTGGTTTTGTTGCTAAGGTTCCAGGTAATGGCTTTGCACAACAGCGGAATGAAATGATAGTTTTTGCTGCTGATGTACCGGGCAATGTTGCGCGGCGTTACGATGAACAGGAAATATGGATAAAAGAATGCTTTGTGAAAAAAAGGCGCGTTGCGGCGAATAAACAGCAGGCGGTTGCGGTTCATAAAATATTCTTTCAGCGCGGATGCCTTGCCCACTGATACCGATTCTTTGTGATAGATAACCGCTTTCAGATTCACCTGTATGGCATAGCCGGCACGCCGGATCTGCTCGCACCAGTCCATTTCTTCGTAATACAAAAAAAAGTTTTCTGCCATCAGGCCGGCTTTATCAACCACTTCGCGCCGGAGCATCATGGCGGCGCCGTGAGCAAAACCGGTCACGCCGCTGCAGTCATCGTATTGCCCCTGGTCTTTTTCAAACTGGCCGATGCAGGCGTTGCGGCAGGTGAAATAATTCATGTGGGTATAGCCGGCATATTGCAAGGTGTCGGGCTGGTCGTAATACCTGATTTTGGGCGATACCACGCCGGTATTGGCATCTTTGTCCAGGGTGGCAACGAGCTGTTCTATCAGCCCTTCGGTAATCTCTGTATCATTGTTGACGAGGAAGAGGTAATCGCCGGTAGCTGCCCGGATGCCAATGTTGTTGCCGCCGGCAAAACCAAGGTTTTGTTCGCTGCGGAGAAACGTTGCCTGCGGGTACTTAAAATTCCATAAAGGAATTAAATTTTCCTTACTTCCATTGTCCACCACAATGACTTCCAGCGAAGGATATGTATTTTTACAAAAAACAGAATCCAATAATGCCTCAGTTACATCGCCATGATTGTAGTTGACCGTGATGATTGACACTTTTTTCATTGCGACTAAATTAATCCAGTATCTATTCCAATACCTTATAAACAGATTAAAAATGATTGCGACAAAACTGGCGATAAACGTCGCCCCGCAGCCGTCACAAACCACTGCTTTTGACATTGATACAAAGCTGCAGGAACTGCTGTATGCGTTACAGCAACAGGACACCAACAGGCAAGTAGTACAATATTGCATCAACCAGCTGGAGCGCCTTTCTCCGGCATCGCAACAAGGCATTGGAGTGCCGGTTATGCAACAGCATTCCGGCAACAGCGACCAATTTGCTTTCCTCCTGCAACAGGTGATGAAGCACCCGTCAGATTCCATTTTGCAAAAAATACTGGGCAAAAAAAAGGTAGGCCGCCGGCTAATGATGAGCGCCTTTGGCGTGCTCATGATCGCCATTGGTTTTACGATGATCGTATTGCCGGCGCCGCACGATTTTGAAATGTTCACCATCTTTTATTTCAATCCCAACGATGGCTTTACGCTCATGGATTTGTTCTCGTTGCTCATCGTATTTGGCGGTGTGTTTATCCTGCTGAATGCCATCCGGAAGCGGTAACGGCTGCCGGTGTTGTTGGAAGTGATCGAAGCCCTGTTGTTTGCACCAGCAACAGGGCTTTTTGATGGCTGTAAGCTGGCAAAGGAACCAGTGTACAATCCGGCAGCCCGATAGCTGCAATTGAGGATATTGTTGGGGGCAAAAATTCGGGGAAGGTTATTTCATATTTCCGTTCGGGGTAGCGGCAGTTTCGTTTTTCATTGTTATTATATGAAGTGAGTAAAAGATGGTTTGCAGCCTTTCTTTTTCCGGCGCTGGTTGGTTTGGAAAATCTAGCAGCACCGGAATTGCGCAAAATGACAGCACCAGTTACCCTGGTTTCCTTAAAAAAGAATTAGTAACCGGCTTGACAGCGCTTAAATCTGCATTAAGGCAATGCCGCAATGCGGAAAAGAAAATAAGTTTACGGCTCAAATCCAATATCCAATGAAAGATCGCTTTGAAGTGCTGGATGTTTTTCGCGGGCTGTTCTCGGCTTTCGTGGTCTTTTTTCACATGAGCGCCTTTGCCAATACGCCCATACTCAACAACCGGTTCATTGACAATGCCGACCTGTTTGTCGATTTCTTTTTCGTCCTCAGCGGTTTTGTCATTGCCTATTCTTACCGGCAGATGTCATCGGCATCCGAATGGAAAAATTTCATAGTTAAACGGCTGAAACGCCTGTACCCGCTGCATTTGCTGATGTTGCTTCTCTTTGTGGTCATGGAAGCCGGCAAACACGTGTTGCATGGTTATGTTCAGGTGAACAACCTGGACAATCCCAACAACAACTGGCTGTCGTTTTGCGCCTCGCTGTTGTTGATCAATTCGGTGAAGCTACCTGGCATCACCGACGTAAGCTGGAACATTCCCAGCTGGTCGATCAGTGCCGAAATGATCAGTTATGTCGTGTTTAGCTTGTTGCTGCTGGCAATTTCTAGATTTGCCGGCGTTGCCCGGCGCACCGCGCTATCCATTTCAGCAGTTGTGGTCGTGTTATTGGCAGTGATGATCCTGTATGTTCTTCATGGCAGCCTGCAAATGAATTACAGCTTCGATGCTGGTTTTCTGCGTGGGCTGGCGGGCTTTTTTACCGGTGTCGTTTGCCTGTCGCTGTTCACCCGATTCCGGGAGGGCGTAAAGGTGTTGCCACGCGCCGTTTTTCATGTTGCGGAAGCAGCACTCATCATCGCCATTGTGTATTTTATTTCGCAGGGACAGGCCCTAAAACCCTACGGCATTTTGTATGAAGCGCTGTTTCTCCTGTCGGTGTTTTGTTTTGCGTTTGAAAAAGGGTTCGTGTCGCAAGTGTTAAAGCAGTCGCGGTTTTTACAGAACATGGGCAAATATTCCTATTCCATTTACATGACGCATGCATTGCTGCTGAGTGTATTCAATATACTTTTTATCCGGTTACTCAAATTGCCCGAATCGGCGTATGCCTACCTGTTTGTACTGAATTACATCCTCATCTACAAAGTATCGCAGTGGACGTTTGTGCACATCGAAATGAGGTTTGCCAAGGGCAAACCGGCAGCACCGGCAACCCGCAGGCAGGAAGTGCAGGAGCCCGTTCTGTCGGCTGCGATGTAGGAAAACAGTTCGAAATTTACCCTTGCCGGTTCCAGTTTTTGTAGGAAAGGTTGCTAAACAATCCAGCGAGAAAATGATCGGTTTACCTGTTCGAATGGGGTGTTTTTTGTATTAGAAAACAATTCGAATTGAGTTGTAGTGATTTGCTAATGTTGCCAATAGCTAAAGAATTGTAAGATGTTTGCGCAAATCACTTTAAATCATCTTTTTATACATTAATAATTGTAATCGTTATTTTTCCAAAAACGCGTGTAGGATAACAACAAAATTTTCACAATCAATCTCTTTTGTTGTGCTAAAATATTTGGTAAATTGCACTACAATTCAATGCTATGGAAAAATCACAATCTATCGTCAACATTGCCAAGGCACTGTGCCAGTTTCAGGCAAAAATGGGCAAGGTCAGTAAAGATGCTACCAACCCATTCTTCAATAGTAAGTATGCTACGTTGTCTAACATCCTGGAAACCATCAAAACGCCTTTGCGGGAAAGTGGATTGTCGTTTACGCAGTTTCCCACAGGGCAGAATGGATTGACAACGGTGCTGATGCACGCCGACAGCGGTGAGTATATGCAAACCGATTATTTCATGAGTCCTGCCAAGAGCGATCCGCAGGCACAGGGCAGCGCCATTAGTTATATGCGCCGTTATGCGCTGGCTGCCGTGCTGGGGCTGAACATTGATGAAGACGATGATGCCAATGCGGCTACTCATGGCGCGTCTTCGCCACAAGATACATCGGTACAGGTTGCAAAACCTGCTGTATCTGAAAAGCCCTGGCTCAACCTGGATTCGAAGGTTTATGAAAAAATTGTGGAGCGTCTCAAAAACAAAACGACCAATCTTGACCAGATTGCCCAGCACTTCCGCCTGAACAAACAGGTACGGGCTACCCTGCAAACGGTGATCAACAGCGTGGCATATTCAGACAATTAACTGGAAAGTTCCCGATATTCAGATGCAATCCCGGCTACTGGCACCCGGGATTTTTTTATGCCTACAGGGGTGCAGCATGCCGGCTCGTAGATAACCTATGTGACGGAGACAAACGACCGGGAAATTTCCCGTATTCTGCCTGTTAAAAAACAGGAAATCAGCGTAAAAATGCCCTCTGCAATGGTTGGTGCGGCTGTGTACTTTTGATGAACAATCAACAACCACAACATTCATCCTTACAGTCGTTCAGTGAAACGTCTGTTTATATACGCTAAGCAACTCTACATCCTCTTATCTGCCAGCCCACGACCCGGGCTGGCTTTTTTGTTGGTGATTGCCTTCGGCAGGGATTGCTAAGATTTTTCTTACTTTACAGTTACCTAAAAAATCAGCTGTATGCGCAAACTGTTGTTGCCATTCTTGTTTTCCTTCATTGCCAGTGTGTCTTTTGCCCAGTCGCCGCCAACACCCGATGAGATATACGGTGAACTGTTTGTGGATGTACAGATGAACCGGATTTTTCCGGACAACAAAACGTTCGTGGACTGTGTTCCCAAGCGCGATCCCAAAGCCATTGTTGCCGATTACCGCAAAGCCAAAAGCAACCCGGCACTGCGGTTTTCGCTGTTGAAGTTTGTGGAAGAAAATTTTGAAGTTCCCGTAAGCCCTGCCAGTTCTTACCGGTCGGACAAAACTGGTAGCGTAGCGGAGCACATCCGCCAGTTGTGGACGGTATTGAAGCGCAATCCCGATCAGCCGGTAGAAGGCAGTTCGCTGCTGCCTTTGCCCTATTCTTACATTGTTCCGGGCGGCAGGTTTCGCGAAATATATTATTGGGATTCTTATTTCACCATGCTGGGACTGCAGGAAAGCGGCGAATACGGCATGATTGAAAACATGATCAACAATTTTGCTTTCATGCTCAACAAGTATGGGCATATCCCCAACGGCAACCGCACGTATTACCTGAGCCGCTCACAGCCGCCATATTTTTCCCTGATGCTTGATCTGCTGGCTCAGCAACAGGGCAACAAAGTGTATGCGGTGTACCAGAACGCGCTGGTCAAAGAATACAATTATTACATGGACAAATCGGCTCCTACGAAGCATGTGGTAAAGATGCCCGATGGCAGCCTGCTCAACCGGTATTGGGACCAGGACACACACCCGCGGCAGGAATCGTTTGTGCAGGATTCTACCATTGGCATTCATTACAATGGCAGCCTCGCAAGGCTGTATAAAAACCTGAGGTCGGGTGCCGAAAGCGGCATAGATTTCAGCAGCCGGTGGTTTGCCGATGGCAAACATCTGTCTACCATACAGGTCACCAACCTGGTGGCGGTAGATCTCAACGGGCTGTTGTACCACCTGGAACTGACGCTGGCGCAATCATTCAAAGAAACCGGCAACCTGATTCGCGCCAATTATTACAAGCAACTGGCGGCCCGCCGAAAAGCGGCCATCAACAAGTATTGCTGGAGTGCTAAAGACAACTGGTATTTTGACTACAACATCAGCCAGCGCCGACTGAGCCCTGAAGTTACCATCCTGGGCATTTCGCCTTTGTTTTTCCAGGTGGCGTCGGAGGCGCAGGCTAAAGCCGCCGCCGGGTTTGCAAAGGAAAAGCTGCTGAAAGACGGTGGATTTGTGACGACGCTGAAGAATACCGGGGAGCAATGGGACGCGCCAAACGGCTGGGCGCCCTTGCAGTGGATGAGCATCCGCGGGCTCGAAAACTACGGCGAACATGAGCTTGCTGTCAATGCAGCGCAGCGGTGGGCTCAGTTGAACATCAAAGTGTTTCACAATACGGGAAAGCTGATGGAAAAGTACAACGTGGTAGATACACAACTGGAGGCAGGCGGCGGCGAATATGAATCGCAGGATGGGTTTGGCTGGACAAATGGAGTGCTGCTGAAATTGATGAAGCTGTACAATATCAGGGAGTGAAGTTGATGTGTGGGTTTTGCACCTGATTGCGGGGAACTGAAAAAGGAATACAACTAAAAACTCCACCGATGACGGTGGAGTTTTCTTATGTTCATAGCAATCGAAGAGGCCAGTATTCAAATTGTTTTACGTGATCGTTATTGTAAAACAGTCGTTAAAAATAAAATTATTTCTGAACCTGCCAAACCAAAGTGCCAACTGTACAAGGAATGCGGGAAGTGACGTGTTGAACATTCGTCAACGTTTTAGCGATAAATTTGAAGAATGCTCATTGTGTAAACGATTGTTGTTGATAATATTCAATGTCATAAGAAGAAAATTTATAAATTATCAATTACTTTCTTCTTAAAGCACTAATTTTCAACTTATTGTGTAAAAGGTACACATTTGTTAAAAGCTTCCGGCAAGAGGGCTAATAAACAACAATGCCATGAGCCGGCGGGCGGCTGACAACGCGGCGATGCCGGCGTTCTTTTACGTGTACCACGCATGCGGTTTCGGTAATGACAAAGGCTGCCAGTAAAACGATAATCATTGCTTTTTTCATCATCATGTTTTGAATTGTTGAAAAATCGTGCCAGTCAAAAGGTAAGGAATTTTGCGGAAGCAGGGTAGCCCCGGTAAGGAAGACTTTGATTTAAACTCCCGTAATTGATTAACCGCGATGCTTACAACCGCTACACTTCCTGCCAAAAGCCACCGCAGCGAATATTCGAATTTGTGCAATTGCGGGGCAGCGGAATGCAATATCAATATTAAGCACTATTGAACATCAGATGTAAACATCAATTAAATCAACTATTTTCAACTTCGGTTCAGGGCTATGCGGAACCCCACTACAGTACAAAGCCCTGTCTGTTAACGGCAATTGAGCAGCTTCCTTATGGAATATTGGACACCGGTTCTGATCTTGATTTTACTTGGATTCATTTGGTTCATTTGGATGGTTTATGGGCGACTGTTATTGAACAAGGCAGTATGGGTTGATAAAATCAATCCTGCCGGTACTCCTTCTTTGGGCGACATCAAATTCAATGAAGACACCATATCCGTACTGTTTTTTTGGGGTGTAAAGACCTTTTCGCTACAACAAATTGAGCAAATAAAAGCATTTGCACAGACTGACTGGGGACTTGAGGAACACGAACAAGTTGAGATGTTGTTTGACACCGGCGACACGATTTCTTTTTGTGGTTCCTGGCAGGATCATCGAGAAATTGTGCAGACAATCACTCAACAAATTGGAATTGCCGGCGTCATTTGGCCATGGGGCGATCTGCCACAACGGGGAGACAAATGGGGAAGGGATATCATTTTTGACCGGAACAAACGCCAATAAAAACATTTTGGCAAACCCATGCAATACAGCATTAGGAACAGGTTGGTAACACCTGTAACGTTTTGCCCAAACAAGCTGCCTCTAACGGTTGGCGGTCATCCTACAATCAACACAATTCTTTTTTTTCATAACAACAATCCCACTCATGACAAAGATTTTCTTATTTCCTCTGTTGCTTGGTGTATCAATTTTCTGCAGTTGCCGCGAGGCAGACAACTCAACTGTTGCCGAACAGAATGAAGCAGAAACAGCACTATCGGATACTGCAGACTATTATCTTTTTCGCCCGAAAGTAGAACAGGAGTATGGTTACTCCCATGCTGTCAGGATTGGTAACGTCCTTACCATTTCGGGAGCGGTAAGTATGGACGATAGCGGTGTAATTGTAGCTCCGGGAAGCCTGGAGCAACAAATGAAAAATTGTTACAGCGATTTGGAAAAAATCTTACAGCACTATGGCTACACTTTTAACGATGTTTACGCTGAAAATATTTACACAACCAACATGGATGAATTTATCAAAGTATCCGGCTACCGAAATTCAATTTATAAAAAACAGTTTCCAACCGGTACCTGGCTTGAAGTAAAAGGACTGGCTTTGCATGGACAACTCATTGAAATTGACATGGAAGCGCACAAATCAAAATAGTTGATCGGCTTCGATCTCATGAGCCGGCAAAGCCGGTGCAATGGTAGTGGTAAGGAAACAACAGTATTTGTATTGCCGGATGTAAACGGATGGCTGCCTTCCGGCAAATGACTTCTACAATGCACACATTGCTTAATTGGTTATGATAAACAGCATGCTGGCATAACATCAGTGGTTGGCAAAGCTTTTCCTGTGCAAACAGTGTTGGTACGGGTACATAAGTGCGGTTTTAAAAACAAGCAGATGGAGGTATTGATTCAATCTAAATGATCGGGTTTGCCACGGGGGGCTATTGCATGCCTGCCAATGAAAAAAGAAGATGTGAACAGCCCTCTTTGCGACGAAACCACGCGATTCGTTGCATGCTCTACGCAAAAAAAGCTTTGTAAAATTTACAAAGCTTTGGAGTGCCCAGGACTGGATTCGAACCAGCACATCCTTGCGAACGCTGCGACCTGAACACAGTGCGTCTACCAATTTCGCCACCTGGGCAAGTGATAAAAATTTGTGTCAGGGCTGCAAATATAATCGTTGACATCATACCACGCAAACGAATTTTACAAAGTCAATAAACTGCAGCCACGCAGGTCGCTGTTGTCAATGCGTCCCCACACTTCAAAGCGGCTGTCAGGCATTACCAAACCCGCATCATCGGTGGCAATAAAGGCACAGCTATCCCGGTTGGCAAGGTCAATAATGTTCAGCACGCCTTTGCCCGAGGCTTACCTGCAGCGGGTCTTCCTCGTTGCGCACCAGCACTTTCATCCACGGCGGACATTGGTAAATGCCTTCCCCGTAAGAATATGCCTGGCTCAGGAGTTCGGTCATGCCATACTCAGAGTGAATGTGGATCAATCCGAATGCATTGGTTAGTTGGTGCGTGCACTTCCTGCCGCGTCATCTCTTTTTTTCTGCCTTTCATGCCGCCTGTTTCCATGATGATGGTGTGGCGCAGCGGCATGGGGCAGGCAGCTGCAAAATCGAGCAGCGCAAACGTGACGCCGATCAATAATGTTTTTTGTTGCCTCGCTTCCAGCCGCGTAATCGTATCGGTTAATTTATCAACATCATACAGGTAAAATCCGCTGTCTTCGTGACCCGATAATCGGATCAATTCATCCACCATCAATACCAGCGAAGATCCGTTTCGTTCCAGGTAGGAGGGCAGCAGCCCAAGGATGCACCAGTCTTTGGTGTTTCCGTAAAACGCTTCGAATGCGGTCACAAAACTTTTTTGGTACAACGCTTTTTCTTTTACCGGGTGCCGGCTGTTTGCCGTCTGCGTGGTACCGCTGCTGGTGAAAACAAGGTCCGGTAAAAATTGCCCCGTAGTCACGGTATGGGTTTTGAAAAAAGAAATGGGCAGGAAGGGGATTTGCTCCGTCCGCTGCACCTGGTGCGGTTTGGTATGCATCAAATCACACCATTGCCGGTACACACTGTTGTGCTCGTGTTGATGCCGGAACATCGCGATTGCTGCATCTTCAGGAAAGGATGACTGGTCAAAAATATTGTTAACAAAAAAATCCTCCACACTAAACACCTGCATTGTTTTGTTTACATTTGAAAAGAAATAGACGAGCGATACATGAAAGCAAAAATATTGATTGTTGCTGTAAGCGTGCTGATGGGAATAGCCTGTACAAAAGATAAATTCAATACAACGCCGAAGCTGACTTTTAAAACGGTCAACGGAGACAATTTTCCGCAGGGCGCGCCTCTCCGGTTTACCTTCGAGGTGACGGACAAAGAAGGCGACATCCAGGATACCATGTGGCTCGAAAAAATATCTTATACCTGTGGTGCAGATGGTTATATCCTGTCTCCCAACCTGGTTCCCGATTTTACCAGCCGCAAAGATCTTGATTCGAACCAATATAGACTATCAATCTTACTTAATGGAACCGACTTTGGCGGCTGCACCGGCAGAACCGATTCCTGCTATTTTCGCTTCTGGATCAAAGATGCTGGCAGGTCATGTTAGCGATACCGTAACTACTCCCACCATCAAATTGTTAAACGAATAAGATTGCTGAAAAGAATTACTGATGTTGTCCTGTTTGGTAATTACTTTTTAGCCTTGTGCATCGTTGCCCTTTCTGCGGAAACAGCCGTCAAGAATGGATTTCGCCTTGCCGACCCGTTGTATTACTTGCTTGTGTTTTGTGCTACGGTGTTGTATTACACCCATGCTTATATTGGCGGATAACAAACTTCGCATGCCGCTAACCGTCCGTTCGCAATGGTATCTGCGCAACCGCATGTTTATCCTCATTGCACAAGTGGTTTATACCGTTGTTGTTGCTGTTACCAGCATCCTATTGGCGAACCGTTACCTGTCATCATTGACAGGCTTACCTTGACAGATTGGCTGCTGTTGTTCCTGTTTCCCTTCACCGCATTGCTGTATTATGGCGTCATTTTCCCGGCGTGGTTCCCGTTCCGGCTGCGAAACATGCCTGGCTCAAACCCTTTATCATAGGTTTTGTCTGTACCGGGTTTGTTACGGTTTACCCTTTGTATTTTGATGCGTTGCAGTAACTGGTGTTGCTGTTCACTTATCGGCAATGCAAGTGTGCTATTTTTTTACCAACCTGTTTTTTACCTCTGCCATCGCCATCATGTTCGACATTAAAGATTTTGCTGCCGATCACAACTACCAGTTAAAAACATTCGTCGTTACCCGCGGTTTGCGGCACACCATCACCTTCATCCTGCTTGCCGCTGGCGTTGGCCAGTTTTGTATCCTTTTTTGTATTTGCATCAGCCAAACATTTCACTGCCTTGCAAATTGGTATCAACACCATTCCTTTCGTCTTGTTGTTGCTGGCAGCAGCTTCGTTGCGACGGCGGAAAAACATGGTGTATTACCTTGTGGTGATAGACGGCTTGCTGCTGGTAAAAGCAGTTTTTGGCATGGCCGCCATGTTGTTGGCTGAATAATTGATCACTCGTTACCTTTGCTCGCTTTTTCCGAAGTTTATTAAACAATATTATGGCTAAACAAAAAGATACCGCGCCGCAGAAACCGGCAGTACTGACAGAACAGTCGTTGCAGTTTCTGCGCAATTATATCAACAATGCATCTCCTGTAGGCTTTGAAAGCAGCGGGCAGCGTTTGTGGCTCGATTACATCAGCCCTTTTGTAGATACGCATTTCACCGATCCGTACGGAACGGCAGTGGGCGTCATCAACCCCGATGCACCGTTCAAGGTAGTGATCGAAGGACATGCCGACGAAATCAGCTGGTTTGTCAATTACATCAACGACCAGGGCATGATTTACCTCAAGCGCAACGGTGGCGTAGATCACCAGATTGCTCCATCGATGCGGGTGTGGATACACGGCCGCAAAGGACCGGTAAAAGCTGTCTTTGGATGGCCGGCCATCCACACGCGGCTGAGCAACAACGATTCTAAAGAACCACAACCCAAAGTGGAAAACCTCTGCCTTGACTGTGGCGCGCGCAACAAGAAAGAAGTGGAAGAACTGGGTGTGCATGTGGGCGCCGTGGTGACTTATCAGGATGGCTTTGACGAGTTGGCAAACAATTACTTCATTGGCAGGGCGCTCGACAACCGCGTGGGTGGTTTTATGATTGCCGAGGTGGCACGTTTGCTCAAAGAAAACGGCAAGACCTTGCCGTTTGGTTTGTATGTGGTAAACGCAGTGCAGGAAGAAATCGGGCTGCGGGGCGCTGAAATGATTGCCCGGCGCATCAAGCCCAATGTAGCCATTATCACCGATGTGACGCATGACACGCAAACACCAATGATCAACAAAATCATTGAAGGCGATATCAGTTGTGGCAAAGGTCCATCCTTGGCGTATGGTCCTGCCGTGCACAACAAGCTGCTCAACTTTGTGTTGGATGTGGCTGAAAAAAACAACATTACCGTGCAGAACCGCACCGTAAGCCGCAGCACCGGTACTGATACCGACAGCTTTGCGTATGCCAATGACGGCTGCCCGAGCGTGCTCATTTCCATACCGTTGCGCTACATGCACACCACGGTGGAAATGCTGCACAAAGACGACATCGAAAACACCATCCGGCTCATGTACGACACCTTGCTGGCACTAACGCCCGACACCAACCTGAGCTATTTGTAACAGTAGTTGCACCAATAAATGTTGTATCTCTGTACCGCGCCGGCAGGCGCGGTATTTTGTTGTATGTATGTAAAGAAATTATACCGGCATCACAAGGTGTGGTTTGTATTGGTTATTGCATTTGCCGCTGCGCAATTGTTCATCAATTACAAGCGGGGCATGTTGTTTTCCCCGTTCTATCATTACGGCATGTTCTCTGGCGTAGCGTTGCCTAGAGAAACGTATGAAGTGGTGGAAATTAAAGTGAATGGCAGGCAATTGCAGGCACAACTTTTTTCGGCTAACGAATGGGACAACCTTGTGCAGCCGGTGCTGTTGTATAGAGATCAGCAAAACTGGAACAGCAACCTGTATCATACTCAAATCAAACGGCTGATCGGGGTAAATGATTCTACTTTGTATGTGAACAACCTTTCTCAATCCGCGTTCAACAACTGGTACCGGCAACACGTGGCGCGGTTGCTTCACCTTGACGATCGGGCAATTGATGTCCGGTATCAGTTTGCCATCTACCGCCGGCACAACAATCATTTGATTCGACCATGAACCGTTCGTTCCGACACACTGTTTTGCTGTGGTACTGCGCCATTTTTTATGGCTTGTTTTTTTTCAAGCTATCCAATGGCATGCTGTTGTCGCAGGTGCAGCCTGTTTTTATCTACGATACGTTCGACGCGTTTACGTGGCTGTTTATGCAAACGGGCATCCCGCAATGGCTGCTGCAGTCGCGGCAATTCCTGTTGTTCGATGCGTTGTATTATACCGCTCCGCTCGCATTGCTGCTGGCTGCCTATACAAAACCACCCGCAATGATCATCGCCGCGGTGTACCTGTTGCTTGTCAACTGGATATACCTGCAGTGCTATTCGCTTTTTCCCATTAGTTCCATAACCATTTACATTGCCGGCTTTTTGTTTCCCGTTTTATTTTTGGCAAACACAGAAACGACTTTCCTGTTGTTGTTTGCCGGGTTGCGGTATTTTTTCCTGTATTTTTTCTGTTCTGCCGGTGTCTGGAAGATCGTACAGGGCGGTGTGTTCAACCCGTTACAACTCAGCGCCATCCTGCTGGAGCAGCACAAGGAATTGCTCACCAGTTCGCCCCGTTATTGGTTGTCGCAATGGTACCAGTGGCTCATTGAGCATCACCTTGTTTCCTATGCATTGTACCTGTTGGTAGATGTGATGGAACTGTCATTCATCGTTGGTTTTTTCACCCGGCGGTTTGATCGTTTGTTGCTAAGTTTCTATCTCCTGTTCCTGTTTGCCAATCATCTCATTATGCGAATTCCGTATTATGAAACAATGCCTTTTTTGCTCCTGTTGTACCTGCAACCCATTGCGATTCCGCGGCAGGAATCTTCATTTTTTTCAAAAAGCGTAAATTTGTAGTTTATTATTTTTTGATTATGAGTTATAGAATCGCAGTATTGGATATGAACGAGGGGCATGTGAACCAGGGCATGCGGTGTATCAAAGAGATTTTGCATCAATGGAGCGAAGCTAATCAATACGAAATTACCATTACAGAATTTGAAGTGCGGCAAAAGCTGCAACTGCCCGACCTTAGTTATGATATTTTTATCTCAAGTGGTGGTCCGGGCTCGCCGCTTGACAGTGAAGGCACCGAATGGGAAAACCGGTATTTCAACTGGATACAAACGGTGGACAACTACAACCGCAAAGCTGACAATTTCCCCAAAAAATATGTGTTTTTCATTTGTCACAGCTTCCAGTTGGCTTGCCGCTATTACAAACTGGCCAATGTGTGCCGTCGCAATTCCACCTCGTTTGGCGTGTTTCCGGTACACATGCTCGACAATGACATCAAAGAGCCGGTTTTCAAAGGATTGCGCGACCCGTTTTATGCTGTTGACAGCCGCGATTACCAGGTGATTGAGCCTGCTGAAGATGTGATGGAAAAACATGGCGCCATCGTATTGGCCATCGAAAAAGACCGCCCGCATGTGCCTTACGAAAGAGCCGTAATGGCAGTAAGATTCAACGATTATGTCATTGGTACCCAGTTTCATCCGGAAGCCGATGCCATTGGCATGAGCATGCACCTGAAAAGCGATGACAAGAAAAAAGTAGTGATCGAAAACCACGGGGAAGAAAAGTGGAAAAGCATGATCGAACACCTGAACGATCCCGACAAAATCATGTTTACCTACAACCACATTTTGCCGAATTTTCTCAACCTCGCCGTTGGCGAAATGGCTGCGGAGTAGGAGGTGAAGTAATGATGGTTGAAAATGATGAAGTCAATTGTTTGAACCATCATTTCCTGTATGATCATCAGCATCACAAAGAAGAATTACTTGGTAATGCTATTCAATGCAATGCGTGGTGCGGCTATGTCGGTTGTCAAACAACTTGGTGCTGGACGGAAAACATTTCTCTGCTTTATTCCGCACCCTGCACTACAATTACAATTTCTCCTTTCACCTCTTTTAGAGAAAAATAGTCTGCCAGCCCTTGCAGGGTGCCTTGTTTGTTTTCTTCAAACAGCTTGGTTAGTTCGCGGCTCACACTGCACGGGCGTTCAGCACCGAAGTATTGCGCCAGCTCTTTCAGCGTTTTCACCAGTCGCACCGGGCTTTCGTACAACACCATGGTGCGCTCTTCGGTGGCGAGTTTCGTGAGCAGCGTGTGCCGTCCCTTTTTCAGGGGTAAAAACCCTTCAAATACAAAGCGGTTGATGGGCAAGCCGCTGTTGACAAGCGCCGGAACAAATGCTGTGGCGCCTGGCAGGCATTCTACTTTGATGTTGTGTTTGATGCATTCGCGCACCAGCAGGAAAGCAGGGTCCGAAATGCCCGGCGTGCCGGCATCCGTGATGAGTGCCATGTTTTTACCCGCAGCCAGCTGATCGGTCAGGTGTTGCAATATCTTGTGTTCGTTGTGCTGATGATAAGAAGAAACGGGCTTTTGAATGTTGTAATGCTGCAACAATTTTGAAGAGGTACGCGTGTCTTCGCACAGGATTAAATCAGTCTGCTGCAGCACTTCGAGCGCACGCAACGTGATGTCTTTCAGATTGCCAAGCGGTGTGGGAACAAGGTGCAGCATAAGATGATCTGGAAAAGGTAAGAATGAATGATTGAGAACACCAGGAACCGGTCATCACAATCGTGTATCCATTGAAATGTCATTGCTTCTGCCGATGACGCAGTTGACTGCAGAAGCAATGACATTCCTGCGAAAACCTGCGTTGTCT
Source organism: uncultured Chitinophagaceae bacterium (assembly GCA_963826385.1). GTDB lineage: Bacteria > Bacteroidota > Bacteroidia > Chitinophagales > Chitinophagaceae > Ilyomonas. The sequence goes on from CAWGWV010000006.1 coordinate 74,711, forward strand.
GCGGGACGCGTTGGTGGAAAAGGAGACACTACCGGCTTTCTGAAAGGTTCATATTTTGGTACCCGAAGTTTAGTTGATCATTTCAATTTCATAAAACTCCATCACCGGGTTGGCAAGCAGTTTTTTGGCAGCTTCTTCGGCAATGTTGCGGGCGGATTCTTCGCTCGCGGCGTCTATCTGCATGGTGATGTGTTTGCCGATGCGCACATCCGTCACGCCATTGAGATTGAGGTTTTGCAAACCACCCATCACGGCTTTTCCCTGCGGGTCTAACAAATCTTTTAACGGCATTACTTTTATCTGAACATTATACATGTTGAACGGTTGTAGATGGTTTAAAAATCAAAGATAAAATTACATACGCGATAAACACCACCGGTACAGCCAGCCAGCCAGCCAGCAGTGCGGTGATGAGCCCGATGCCCGCCATAATAAGGAACGGCATCAGTACTTTGACCGATGTGTTGGTAAACTTTAATGACAGCATGGGCAGGGATGACACCATGAGGTAACTGGTGACGAGAACAATGCCGTACCAGAACCAGGGATTGTGAAACAGCGAATAGACCAGCGTGTTATCGGTATAAAAATAAATGAGCGGGAAAGAAGCCGTGAACAAGCCAGCGGCAGGTATCGGCACTCCTTTGAAACCTGCGCCGGTATTGGGCTCTACATTGAAGCTGGCGAAGGCGATAAGCACCCGCAAGCGGGATCACGAACGCCGGCAGCAACCACAACGTACTCACCTCAAGCCCGTTGGGTTGTTGCGAAAAACTATAGCGCAAAAACTGGTACACGATGAAGCCCGGCCCCACGCCAAAGCTCACCACATCGCTCAGCGAATCGAGTTGCGCACCCAACGTCAGACGAAGCATTGAACAGCCTGGCGACAAAGCCGTCCAAAAAATCGATCACTGCGGCACAACCAATGAACACCGAAGCCCAATACATTTGTTCGGGTAAAATGACCAGCGAACTGCCATTTTCATCAGTCGTAAAGGTAAGCCCCGGCTGCAGGATGCTGGCAATGGCCAAACAGCCAAACAGTAGATTGAGCAAGGTAAGTATGTTGGGTATTTGCTTCATAATCGGATGGTCTGCGATTGGCTGTGAGCAATCTTTGGTGAACATGGTTCAACAATTACCAACTCACGATTGATTTGGCCAAGATAGTTTTTGATTGCCTGAATCGCACATTTGTGCCATGATATAATTTCTCTTACACTGAAAACAACCACTTGGTTTTCGGGGCAGTCATTCGTTGCTCCGCTACTGTTTCATCAAAGCTTCAATTTCTTCCACCGTAATCGGGATGTTTTTCATCAAATCAATATTGCCGTCTTCGGTGATCCATACATTGTTTTCAATGCGAATGCCCATTTGTTCTTCTTCAATATAAATGCCCGGTTCCACCGTAAGCAGCATACCCGGCTCGAGCGGCGCTGCTTGGCTGCCAAGATCGTGCACATCAATGCCAAGGTGGTGCGAGATGCCATGATACAGATACTTGCGATAAGCGCGGTTGCTTTCCTGTTCTTCCGCAACTTCTTCTTCTGTCAGCAGACCGATATTGATGAAATTGGGTGGCTTCTTCACCTACTTTGTCGGTGTAGTCGACTAATGCTGATGCCTGGCTTTAGCAGCGTTTTGCAATAATTATGCAGGTGCAGGCAGGCATTGTATACTTCTTTTTGCCGGTCGGTAAAATTTGCCATTTACCGGAATGGTGCGGGTAAGATCGGCGTCATATCCGCCATAGGCGCGCCAAAATCCATCAGTATCAGTTCGCCGTCTTTGCATTCCTGGTTGTTGCTTACATAATGCAGTGTACGTGCCCGGTCGCCGCTGGCAATGATGCTGCCATAGGCTTCGCGGCTGGCGCCGTTGCGCAAGAAATGAATGAAAATTTCTGCTTCAATCTCATATTCCATCACGCCCGGTTTAACAAAGCTGCAATCACGCGTCGAAAGTTTTTCCGTAATGTCAATGGCTTTTTGCACACTTCAATTTCATCTGTTGTTTTTATCTGCCCGCAGTGTCTTTCAACAGCTGGCCGCTCTTTCATATTGATGCAGCGGGTATCGGCTTTGCATCTCTTCTATATAGCGATAGTCGCTGGTTTTGTAAAAATCGCGTTTGCGGTCGTTTTCATTGGTGTCTAGGTAAATGGTGTCTGCCGTAGTGCATCCACGGCGGCAACAAAGTAGGCAAGATTATCGAGCCAAACAATGGTTTGAATGCCGCTGAAAGCTTTTGGCTTCCTCGGCGCGCAAGCCGTTTGCCGTCCCATTTTTCCTTTAGTTCGTTGGGGCGCACCAGCACCAGCACTTCGCGGTATTTCGTATCAGGATTATCGGGATACAGAACAACCATCGTGTCTTCCTGCTCAATGCCCGCACAGCCAATAGAGATCGCTGTTTTGCTTAAACTTATACACGGCGTCACCATTCATCGGCATCTCGTCGTTGCTGTTGAAGATGGCAATGCTGTTTGGCTTCATGCCGGCGATAAACCGCTTCCGGTTTTGGGTAAACAAAGTGTTGCTGATTGGCAAATGTTTCATTAAAATCTATTGTTTTTCTCTTTGGGAAATGTCCACTTTCGAGCTATCCATTTTCAGCATGCCCAACAGTTGCTGCATGGTTCTTTCCATGCCGTCGGTGCTGCCATCGAGAAAGATGACATTGCCTCTGCCATATTCCGCAAAGTTCTTAATGGCTTCTGTCCACATGCTAAACAGGATCACATTGGTATCAAGGTTGGCCTGCTTCATTTGTTCTGCAGCCTGGCTCATACCTCTTTGCCACTTCCTCGCGGAACAGCGCCACACCCTGTCCACGCAACCGTGCCGCTTCTCTTTCTGCTTCTGCCGCAATTTTAATGGCGTTACCTTCTGCTTCGGCACCTTTGGTTTTGGTAATCAGCAATGCCTGCCCTTCGTTTTCGGCAGCCGCCTTCAGGTTATTGCTCGCCACTACTTTGCTCATGCTATCCATGACTGTTTATCAAAGGTGATATCGTTGATCTGCAGGTCCTGCAGGTGATAGCCCCAGCTTTCCAGGGAATGGTCTATTTGGTCTTTTACAAATTCAACAATTTCTCTGCGCAGGAGCAAAATTTCTGCTTGCCTTTTCGTAGCCACAAAGGCACGGATAGAACCTTCAACCGTACGGATCAGCGCCTGCATCAGATCTTTATCGCTGATGAATTTAAAAGCAACTTTATGATGGTTTCTTCATCTGGTTCTGAACAGAGTACAGCAGCATACTTTTGAAATACACATTCGCCTGGTCCACGGTCACTGCCTGGAACTCCAGTTCTACCGAGCGGTTTTGAATGCTGATCGTCTTATAGATTTGTTCCAGCAACGGGATTTTGAAATTGAGACCGGGACGCAGAATGCGGCGGTATTTGCCAAACATGGTAACCACCGATATGGTGCCCTGCTGAACAGTAACCAGCCCGCTAAAGAGAAGTAGTATGACGATGAGCAGCCACCAGTAATCGCTTAGAAATTGCATAACAAGAATTTGGGCGAAAGGTAAGGAAAGAAAGAGTGGCGGGGGCAAGATGTTGTGGGCGGCGCAAAGCATGATGCGAACCTCTTTTCCCCATTACAAAAGGCAATTCTATGGAAAAGATGGTTGTGCATTCGGTGGATATTGAAGTGTTGATCTCTGTAATCAATTCTGCAAACAGGTTACTGCGGCATTGTCTGACGGCGTAGTTCATTTACAAAGTTGTGTGCCAGCCTCGTGGGTTCGGGGATGCGGTATTTGCGAACGCATTGCAGGATGAGTGCCAGGCTTTGCTCCATCGAGATGAGGTTGCCGGGCGAAACAAACACCGGCTTCGTATTTTTCTTTGTGCGCAGCACTTTCCCGATCAGTTCATTTTTGTGGATTAAATCGGTGGCGGTTCCCGGCTCCATAGGTGGTTCGTTGTACTTGCCGGTGAGCAAACTTTTGGCGCAGCCCAGTGTAGGAGTTTGCATCACGATGCCGAAATGCGTGGCAATGCCCATGCGCCGCGGGTGCGCTATGCCATGACCATCGAGCACGAGTACATCGGGTTTTGGCGTGTAGCGCATCCCAGGCTTTTATCAACGCCGGCACTTCGCGAAAGGCAAGCAGTCCAGGCACATAGGGAAAATGGGTTTCGTCGGTGACGCCCGATGTTTCGACCACTTCAAGCGTTGGAAATTTCATGACCACTATTCCGGCATACACTGTAGTGGAATATTTGTTGAAGGAAATGTCTGCACCGGCAATGGTGGTTACCGGCGTTGTCAACGGTTGAATGTGCAACTGCGTTCTCAGTTCTGCCTGCAACGCAATTGCCTGTTGCGGTGTAATATCGTCATATCGGATGGTCATCAGTTGTATTGTGGCAATCGCTGTTCCGGAAATGCGGGCTGGCTGTCTTTTTTTTACCGAATAAAAAAGTATGGAATGCCGGAGGATGACAGGCGCAAAAAAGCCCCTCGGTGAAAAGGGGCTGCCTGTTTATCCTAATACAATTTTATTGTTGCAAGATCTGGTACAGTTCGTCGAGTTTGGGCGAGAGGATGATTTCTGTGCGGCGGTTGCTGGCGCGTCCTTCGGTGGTAGAATTGGTATCTACCGGGTCAAACTGGCTGTGACCGGAAGCCACCACGCGGATAGGATCTACCCCATAATCGTTCACCAATACCCGTACAATGGCTGTGGCGCGTGCCACGCTCAATGCCCAGTTGTCTTCGTAGCGCCCGCGGATGGGGATAGAATCGGTGTGCCCTTCAATGTTAACGCTGATGTCTGGATTCACATTCAGCACCTGTGCCAGTTTTGCCAATGCTTGTTTGCCTTTGGGATTCACCACCGCGCTGCCCGATGGAAACAGCAGGCTTTCCTGCAGGCTCACATATACGCGACCATTCTTTTGCGAAACCGTCAACTCATCGGAATTGAAACCCACAAGCGCATCAGCCATGCGTTTCCGCAGTTCTTCGCTTTTGGCTTTTTGCTGGTCTATCAGTGCCTGCAACTGTTGCAAACGCTGTTGCTGATCGGCGAGTTGTTCCTGGCTTTGCTGCAGCAAATTCTTTTTTTGCGTAGCATCAGTGGATACCGTTTTCAACTGGTTTTGCAGGTCGGTATTGTTGCCTTCCAGCGTGGCAATTCTTGCCTCTAATCCATTGATGTTTTTTTGCAGGCCGCTCACCTGGTTGGCGAGCCGTGCACTATCGCTGCGCGCGCTGCTCAGCGACTGTTGCGAATCGAGAAATTTTCTTTTGGCAACGCAACTACTCAGGAAAATGAGGGACAGGAGACAAAGTGAAAGAAGATGGAAAAATGGTTTACGCATCGGTATGGCTTTGAATTTTAAACAATAGTCCTTTCTACAAAATGATTCCTTTTGGCTGGGTAACAATTTGCATTTGATAGACTGCAGGCAGCACAAAAAGTTGCCAGATCAAATGGTATGCTGCGGCAATCCGCGTTACCTGTTGGAATATTCAATGAAACTGATACATGCCCTGTGATTTGTGTACCCCGGCAGTTTACAGGCTGTAATTCAATCGGTTAATAGAGACAAACCTGAACAACATGGATGCCAAAAGTAAAAGTTCGGGCACAGCGATGGCGGAAAGGTTATTCAGATTCGGGCAAAAAAACAAAATTGCTGCAACAGTTATCCACGTGCAAAGCGGACATAAAAAACCCCTCTGTTTGGCAGAGGGGAAGTAGTATTTATTCAAACAATTCCGGTGCTTTGTCTGTATGGGTACTTGCGGGTTGGTCCCACTGCGGTGGAAACGGCAGTTTTTGTGACGTCCATCAGCTTGGTACCAAGGGCTTTCCATCCCATTACGTCCACGAGTTTGTCTATTTTGAATTTTGCAAGTCGTGCTGTTTGTCCCTTTCCCGGTTTGCACAATGAGCACCGGCGCCTTTTGCGTGGTTGCGTTTTCCAGTATGTTGCCCACGCCTTCCTTAATAAAAGAAAAGTGGCTGTGCATGGTGGTGGTTTCTATTTTAAAGCGTTTGACGTTGTATTGTTTTTTCTCGTTGTCGAGATACACGGCGCTGATGATTTTTTCGGGGTCAAATTTTTCAATCACCAATATTTTGTCGTTTTCAAAACGCTGTGTCAGTTCCGTATCGGTGAGTTCATAATACCCGCCGGCATAGATGACGAGTATTTTTTCATCACCTTCAAAAGAGCCTACATACCTGCCTTTGCCATCGGCGTTCAGGCGGTTGTACACGTCATCGTACCACAACTTTCTGCCGGCAAGCGTGGGGCGTCCTTTTTCCTTAAATTTTACCGAGCGGATGGCATGTTTGGTTACCTGGTTGCCAATGCTGTTTCTGCCTTTGATGTCTATTTCTTCAAAAGAAAAATCGAGCTCTTTGTTGCGGGCGTTGCTGTTGGGACTCAGCAGTACTTTCACAGTTTCGGCTTCCCCGTTGGGGTTGGCGCTAAAGTACAGCACTTTGCTTTTGTCGTTGCCCTTGGTAAGATCGTATTCTTTGTCGCGCGTGATGCCTGTAACGTTGAAGCGTTTGCCAAAGCCGGTGCCTGTTTCGCCATCGATATAGATGAGATTGTACGTGGTGCGTTCATCGTTTTTCTGAAACACGGCGGCATACAAAATGTCTTTCCCGATAAAGGTTTTGTCGGCTACGCGCACCACCTTCATGATGCCGCGCCTCGTAAACACAATCACGTCGTCAAGGTTGGAGCAGTCGCAGAGAAATTCATCTTTTTTCAGTCCTGTACCAATAAAACCTTCAGCGCGGTTGATGTACAGCTTGCTGTTGGGAATGGCTACCTGCTTTGCGGTAATGGTGTCAAAGAGTTTGATCTCGGTTTTGCGCTGCCTGCCTTTGCCATATTTTTTGATGAGGCTTTCAAAATACGCAACGGCAAACTCGGTCAGGTGGTCAAGGTCGTAGTTTACTTTTACAATTTCTTCGTCAATGCTTTTGATCTGCGCGTTCAGTTCGTCAATATCCAGTTTGTAAATTCTGCGCACCGGCTTTTCGGTCAGTCTCAGAATGTCTTCTTTGGCAATGGGTCTTTTTGAGTTGTTTGGCAAAGGGTACAAAGGCTTTGGCAATGCCTTCGATTACTTTGTCCCAGCTTTCATGCTTTTTCTCTAATTCTTTGTATATTTTTTCTTCGAAAAATATTTTCTCCAGCGAAGTATAATGCCATTTGTCTTCCAGTTCGGCAAGCTTGATTTGCAGCTCGCGTTGCAGCAACGTTTTCGTGTTGTCAGCCGAATCGGTCAGCAATTCCTGTACGCCGGTAAATCGCGGCCGCTGGTTGTTGATGATGCACGCATTGGGCGAAATGGAAATTTCGCAGTCAGTAAAAGCATACAGCGCATCAATCGTGATGTCGGGCGAAACACCGGGCGCCAGTTCAATGATGATCTCTACATCTTTCGCCGTAGCGTCGGTTACTTTTTTGATTTTGATTTTGCCCTGGTCGTTGGCTTTCACGATCGAATCCATGAGCGAAGACGTCGTAACGCCATAGGGCACGCTCTTGATGAGCAGCGATTTTTTATCGGTTTCTTCAATGATGGCGCGCACCCTTACTTTGCCGCCGCGTTTGCCTTCGTTGTAGTTGGTCACGTCCATCTGGCCGCCGGTGGTAAAGTCGGGAAACAGTTCAAATTTTTTGCCTTTCAGGTAACGGATGGCGGCTTCGCAGATTTCAATAAAGTTGTGGGGTAAAATTTTGGTGGACAAGCCAACGGCGATGCCATCGGCGCCCTGTGCCAGCAGGAGCGGAAACTTCATGGGCAGCGTTACGGGTTCCTGTTTTCGGCCATCGTAACTCAGTTGCCATTCGGTAGTCTTGGCATTGAACGCCACTTCGAGCGCAAACTTTGAAAGACGTGCTTCAATGTATCGTGGTGCTGCCGCATCGTCCCCGGTGCGCGCATCGCCCCAGTTGCCCTGCGTGTCTATGAGCAAATCTTTTTGTCCCATGTTCACCAAGGCTTCGCCGATGGAAGCGTCGCCGTGCGGGTGGTATTGCATGCTTTGCCCGATGATGTTGGCTACTTTGTTGTAGCGCCCGTCGTCCATCTCTTTCATGGCGTGAAGAATGCGGCGCTGTACGGGTTTCAGCCCATCTTCAATGGCCGGAACGGCACGTTCCAGGATCACGTAAGAAGCATAGTCGAGAAACCAGTTTTTGTATTGTCCCTGAACGCCTTTGTCGTTGTTCGGGTCAATGCTATTGTTCGAATCCTTAGACATGTATTGGGAATTGTATTAGGTATAAAGTATTAAGTATTATGATTCGTGATTGCGGATTTATGATTTGTGATTGATGATTGATGTGAATTGATTGGTTGATTGATGATTGGTTACAAAGAAAGTGTGGCTTGCTCGTAAGATGGCATTTGCAGCGAGATGTCTTTCCATCCTTTGTTCCAGTCGCCGCTCACCATGATTTTGTGTTCTTCCGCCAGCCTGCGGATGCGCCACACGATGAACACATCTCCCGCCGTAACTTTTGTTTTGGTAAAAAATGACTGTAAAAATTTGTTCAGCTTTTGCGGTTCTTTGCTGAGCATGCTGAAGATGGATTCATCGTAAAAAGACGATTCTTTGCCTACGATTTTTTTGCCGCCTTCCAGTATGCGTACCGTTGCGTTTTCGGTACACTGTCTTTTCCATTCGTCGCTATCCATTTCAAACTCGCCCGGTGTGATGGGACGGGCTAATTTTTTGGCTTTTAAAAATTCTTTGGGTAAAATTTCAAACAGGTTGTTGGGATAAAACAAGCCCCCTTTGTCGTTGATGAATGGCAGGTTGCCAAGGTTCAGAATCAGGACGTTGCCTGCATATCCGGCCAGTTGGCTCATCAGCCAGTAATAACCGCAGACATCATGTGCGTTTTGCGCCATCCAGATCCATACGGTTTCTTGTTCATCCAGTTTCTGTTTGATGTGGTGAACGGTCATTTTATCATCCACCAGGTTGATTTGTTCCACATAAGGTGAATACTGCAACAGGTCTTTCCACCAATCCCGGCGTTGCTGGTACCCTTCGGTTTCGTAAATGCCGGCAATGGGACCCACGGCAAATTCATCTTTGATCTGCCAGACTTCGCCCTGCATTGTTTCGTCAAGTGCAATGGCTGTCTGCAAGGTTTGAATATCGGCTTCCTGGAACACAATGTGCAGCATAATGGGCTGTAAAAATTTAAGCGGTTTCCGTCAAAAATTCGATTCCTTCCCTGTTGCAGGGAAGGGCAAAATCGGTATCGTGGCTGGCAAGCTTCTGAATGTTGTGCAGCTTGCAGGTAGCGAGAATGATAGCGTCGTTTGGCAATAGGTTGTAAGAAGACATGAGTTGCGGAACCATCAAAAAAATTTGTTCATTATTAGGATAAAATGAAAAGCTTTCCAGTAGTCTGTACGAGTGATTGTTTATCATCATAGGTTGAATGTCACGGGAACTCTGCATTGACAAAGGAGATTTATTGCCATTTACACGTAACCAATAGAACAAGAATTCACTAACAATAGTTTCATTGATAAAGCATTCAAACGCAGCATCGTTCATTAACTCCAGAAGCAACTTTGTTTTACTTCCTTTTATGTATTCGATTAATATGGAAGAGTCAATAATCACCGGCTTGCTCATACCATTCGTATTTATCTATTGCTGTGTCAGGATATTTTGCAGAACCTACGAATTGCATCATCCTTTCCACTCTTTGCTCTCGTGTCATTTTTTCGATCTTAGTAGCTTGCTCGTCTTTTTCATTGATTGTCACATTCACCACTTTACCGTTCAGTGATTCCGGAACGTTTATAATGATTTTTCCCGCTTCAACCGTAGCTGTAATATGTAATACTTCCATACAAAACTGTTTCCTTCAAATTTACCATTTTCTCACTACTCGGTTGCCATGCCATCAGCAAGGTCAAGTTCTATCTTCAGGTTGTTGATGATGAACTCCTGCCGTTCCATCGTGTTTTTACCCATAAAGTATTCAAGCAACTGGTGAATGTGGTCGCCCTGCTCTACGATCACCGGCTGCAACCGGATGTCTTCGCCGATAAATTTGCCAAATTCATCCGGTGAAATTTCTCCCAATCCTTTGAAGCGCGTAATCTCCGGTTTGTTGCCCAGTTTTTTCATGGCAGCTTGTTTTTGTTGTTCGTCGTAGCAATAGATGGTTTCCTGTTTGTTACGCACACGAAACAGCGGCGTTTCCAGAATAAATACATGGTTTTGCTTCACGAGGTCGGGGAAAAACTGGAGGAAAAACGTCATCAGCAACAGGCGGATGTGCATGCCGTCCACATCGGCGTCGGTGGCAATGACGATGTTGTTGTAGCGTAGATTATCGAGCCCGTCTTCTATGTTGAGTGCATGTTGCAGCAGGTTGAATTCTTCGTTTTCATACACCACTTTTTTGGTGAGGCCAAAGCAGTTCAGCGGTTTGCCACGCAGGCTGAACACCGCCTGTGTATCTACGTTGCGGCTTTTGGTGATGCTGCCGCTGGCGCTGTCGCCTTCGGTGATGAAGATGGTGGTTTTGTTGATCAGTGAGCTGAATTCCGGTTTGCCTTTTGCCGGCGGTTCATCGTTGAAATGTACCCGGCAGTCGCGCAGCTTTTTGTTGTGCAGGTTCGCTTTCTTCGCCCGCTCATTCGCCAGTTTTTTGATGCCCGCCAGTTCTTTGCGTTCGCGTTCGCTTTGTTCAATTTTTTTCTTGATGGCATCGGCGGTCTGCGGGTTGCGGTGCAGGTAATTGTCGAGCTCTTTCGAGAAAAAATCAATCACAAAATTGCGCATGGTGGGTCCACCTTCGTACGTAGTTACCGAGCCCAACTTTGTTTTGGTCTGGCTTTCAAACACGGGTTCCTGCACACGCACTGCAATGGCGGCTGCAATGCCCTGCCGCACGTCGGCTGCTTCATAATCTTTCTTAAAAAAGTCGCGGATGGTTTTTACAAATGCTTCGCGAAATGCCTGTTGGTGAGTGCCGCCCTGCGTGGTGTATTGACCATTGACAAACGAAAAAATGTCTTCCCCGTAATCGTTGGAGTGTGTAATGGCGACTTCAATGTCTTCGCCTTTGAGATGAATTATGGGGTAGCGGATTTCGTCTTCGTTGGTCTTGCGTTTCAGGAGGTCGAGCAGCCCATTGCGGCTAATGTATTTTTTGCCATTGAAAAGAATGGTCAGACCTGCATTGAGATAACAATAATTCCACAGCAGGTTGTCGAGGTATTCGTGGATGTAATGAAAGTTTTTGAATACAGCATTGTCGGGGATGAAAGTCACAAACGTGCCGTTCAGTTCTTCGGTAGCTTTCTCCCGGTGCTCTTTGGTCAGGATGCCTTTTTCAAATTCCGCCACTTTGGATCTGCCTTCCCGGTAACTCTCCACTTTAAAATAATCGCTCAGCGCATTCACCGCTTTGGTACCCACGCCGTTCAGTCCCACGCTTTTCTGGAACGCTTTGCTGTCGTATTTGGCGCCGGTGTTGATTTTACTCACCACATCCACCACTTTGCCCAGCGGGATGCCACGTCCATAGTCGCGCACCGTTACCGTTCTGTCAACAATAGTTAGTTCTATCTGTTTGCCGTGACCCATCATGTGCTCGTCAATGCAGTTGTCAATCACTTCCTTGATCAGTACATAGATACCGTCGTCGGGCGCCGAACCGTCGCCGAGTTTGCCGATGTACATCCCCGGCCGCAGGCGGATGTGCTCGCGCCAGTCAAGGCTTTTGATACTTTCTTCCGTATAGTCAAATACCTGGTTTGTATCAGACATAGAGCTTGCTTTTCTTGGTTTTTTTTCTAATACTTTCAAATCTTACACTCGTTTTTATGTCTTTGCAATTACAGAATTTAAAGCCGCCGGCAGCCACATTGCTGCCTTTTCTTCGGAGTAGAAAAAAGTAGAAAATAGTCGCCGAAATGCTAACAAAATTAGTAAAAAAAGAGCACAAAAACCAGTGGCAAATGTAATGATTCGGAGATTTAACAATGAAAAACTATTCTTCCACAGTGACTTGCGGCAGAGCACAACCTGCTTTTCCCGGGAATTGCAAACGGTAACCCATCTGCTTTTCAAATGATGGTCGCTCATGGCTGCCTGGCAATATGTACGATCAGAAATGGTGGTCGGAAAACGGAAATTGTCGCATTTCATTTTGAAAAAAACAAATCGCGTTTCCGCGCTCTCAGTTTCTACATTTACTTTTATGGTTTAACAGCTTACCATATGATGAAGCGTATTGTATTCCTGGCAATTTCCAGTGTTGCTTTTGTTTGTTCGTTTGCACAAAACGAGGTGTGGACCATCAAGGCCGATTCTATCAACCCGGCTCATTATTTTGGCGAAACAGTTGCCAATGGCATGATTGGCATTGTGTCGTCGCCGGTGCCGTTTACCGTAAAAGACGTAGTACTCAACGGCGCTTTTGATTTGTATGGCAGAGGTCGTGTCAGCAACATTTTAAAGACCTTCAATTTCGTCAACATGCACCTCGACATTGACGGGCAGCGCATCGAAAACGGCAGCCAGGTTCAGCACATGCAGCAGGTGCTCGATATGAAGCATGCGGGCTTGACAACAACTTTTGACGTTGGTGAAAAAGCAGCCGTTAGTTATACCTATTACTCTCTTCGCCAGCTGCCCTATACGGCATTGGTTGATATTAGCATACAGGCAAAAAAGGACATTGAAATTGTTCCCGCTTCCGTGATGGAAGCACCCGATATGCTGAAAGACGTAGAGAATTATTTCAACCAGATTGATCGTCCGCATGTCGCCATTTCATTGCTCACATCCACTGCCAAAAGCCCTACGGGTAAATTGTTGTTGGCCGCCAGCAACAGCTTTCTATTCGACGAGCCGCATGGCAGCGAACCGGCAGTAATCCATGAAATGTGGGACAACAGCATGCACCTGCTCAAGTTTAAGAAACAATTGAAAAAAGGACAAACCTATCATTTTGCCATCGCCGGTTCGGCGCTCACCACTGCGCACAACGACGACCCGCTGAACGAAGCCGAACGACTCACCTTGTTTGCCACGCTTGAAGGCACCAAACGGTTGCTGCAATTTCACAACAACGCGTGGGACAGCCTGTGGAAAAGTGACATCATCATTGAAGGCGACGACGAAACGCAACGCGAAGTGCGCAGCATGATTTACCACCTGTATTCTTTTGCACGCAGCGGTACTGCCTATAGTTTGTCGCCCATGGGGCTCAGTGGTTTGGGATACAATGGTCATGCGTTCTGGGATACCGAATTGTGGATGTATCCGTCCCTGTTGTTGCTGCAGCCCGGTATTGCAAAGTCTTTGCTCGAATACCGTTTTGAACGGTTGACTGCTGCCCGGAAAAATGCGTTTTCGCATGGCTACAAAGGCGCCATGTTTCCCTGGGAAAGCGCTGCAAGCGGCAATGAAGAAACACCGGTGTGGGCGCTCAGCGGCCCGTTTGAACACCACATTACTGCCGACATTGCGATTGCCGCGTGGAACTATTACAGCGTAACCGGCGACAAACAATGGCTTCGTGAAAAAGGGTACCCGTTGCTGAAAGAAACCGCCGATTTCTGGGCAAGCCGCGTAGAACGCAATGGGCCGGGTCATTATGACATCAACAACGTGGTGGCAGCCGATGAATGGGCGGAAAACATTGACAACAACGCCTTTACCAACGCAGCGGCACGGGCCAACCTGAAGTATGCGACCGACGCCGCGAAACTCCTCGGTATAACGCCCGATGCCGACTGGATGATGGTGTACAACAACATTCCCATATTGAAATTTCCCGATGGGGTGGTGAAAGAACATGCGAGCTATGCCGGCGAAAACATCAAGCAGGCAGATGTAAACCTGCTGGCTTACCCGCTGCACGAAGTAACGGGCGCCAACATCAGGAAAGACCTGGATTACTACAGGGCAAGGGTAGGGGAAGGACCCGCAATGACGCACGCCATTTTCTCAATCCTCTATTCCCGGTTGGGAATGCCCGACAGTGCATTCCACGCTTTTAAAGAAGGATTTGAACCCAATATGCGCCCGCCGTTTGGCGTGATAGCCGAAACGGCAACCGGCAACAATCCCTACTTTGCAACCGGCGCCGGCGGCATGATACAGGCGATGCTCAATGGCTTTGGCGGCCTCGAGATTACGCCCAACGGCATTACGCAGCTGAAAACAAAACTGCCTTCGAAATGGAAGTCGCTTACCCTAACCGGCATCGGCGCAGATCAAACAACCTACGTGGTGAAATAATGGGTCACCAAAAAGAATGTGTTGTGTTTTTGCCGGCAGGCGAAAGCGGGAAATACGGCAACCGGCTCATTTTTTTTCAGGCATTGGTGATCCGGCTGAATTGCTTTTTATCAAAAATGTGTATGTTTTAAATCGGGAATGGCTAAAAAATAGTCAGTATCAAAAACAATCTTTTCCTAATATTGCAGTAACGATCGTGAAACAAATCGCTGCCATATTACTCCTTTCGCTGTTCCTGTTCAACCTGGTCGGTTACCGGTTGCTCTTTCAATATGCGCAACAGCAGGCTGATGTTCAGCTAACAGCGTCACTCGATAACCATCAATACAACGACGAAGACCTCATCAGCATCACGGTGCCACTGTCTATGCCCTACCAAACGATACAGTCTGATTTCGAAAGGGTGGATGGCGAAATCAAGGTAAACGGCAACATTTACAAATATGTGAAACGCCGGATCGTAAATGGCGAACTGGTGTTGCTGTGCCTGCCCGACCACAACAAAATGCGCATCGAGTCTGCCAAAGATGATTTCTTCAAAACCACAACAGACATCGCGCAGGATCATGCTTCCAAAAAAGCCGACCCGTTCAAGTCCGGCGCGGGCAAAAACCTGCAAAGCGATTACGACCGGTATGCAGATGTTGATTCCATTTCCTTCCGATTCACTTCTTCACCACAATATCCTTTGTTTCAAAAAAACAAATTGCTGACACGCCCCCAAACGCCCCCCGTTCAGCCGCCGGATGTTATCTGACCGCATACCCGCACCAACAGGTGATGCCGTATGCACACAAACGAATGCAACTGCATGGTTGCTGCCGGCTGAGGGTTGATGTTTTCCCGGTAAAAAAATTTGTTGTTCATCCACGAGGCGAAAAGTTACACAAGGGATTGTCGAGTCCCGGAGCGTTTTTTTTACAAGCTGATTTATCTCCGTGTTCCTTCCTGCAGATGGATGAATACCAACTGATTGTCCCGGCATCGTCTTCTGTCCGACCTTTTTAAAAATGCCAACGGTGGTTTTGCTGTCGTTTGGTTTTGCAGGTAAACGCCTGCAAGCGGGATTGGAAAAAAGGTGAGCGGTTACAAACGTAGCCACGGTTTGTCTCCATACGGCAGGCAGCAGATGTTCACGAGCAACGATGCAGTTTTTTAACCAGTCAATTATTCCTTTTCATTTGCCTGTTTTGAAACAACAAACAGAGCTTTTTTTCTTGTATTACGTATGAAACAGATTCTTTTTTTCTCTTTGATGGTGATGGTATTGAGTGCCTGTAAAAACAATGGTGAATATAAAAAAGTGACCCACGATCCGCTGCTGTATTCGCAAACAGTTCACGAACTGAACAGCATTGTAATGGGGAACAATTTTACACCGGTGGTGGCTTCGCGCAATTATACCTATGCCAACATCGCTGCATATGAAGTGATCGCTGCCGGCAGCCCGCGGCATTATACGTCCCTGGCCGGTCAGCTACACCATTTGCCCGACATGCCCAAGCCTGCCGATGCAGAAAACATTGATTTCCCGTTTGCTGCCCTGCTGGCTTATTGCAAAGTGGGCAATGCAGTTACTTTTCCCGAAGGCAGCATGGATGAATATGTAAAAAAGCTGAAGCAGAAAGCCGATGATGCCGGTATGCCTTCTTCTAGTCATGGACGCCAGCGAGCAATATGCCAATGAAGTGGCAGGCGTGGTGATGAAATGGACCAAAGACGACAATTACCTGCAAACGCGGAGCGCCAGCAAATACACCGTTAACCAGGATGAAGGCCGCTGGGTGCCTACACCACCCATGTATGCGCAGGCGGTAGAGCCACACTGGATGGAGATCCGCCCACTGGTAATGGACAGTGCCGCGCAGTTTCGCGTGCCGCCACCCTTGCCCTACGACATGAAGAACAAAAACAGCGAGTATTACAAGCAGGTGATGCTCATCAAAAACGCCATTGACAGCCTTACGCCCGAGCAGGAACACATCGCCAACTTCTGGGACGACAACCCTTTCAAGCTCAATGTGAACGGTCATGTGATGTTTGGAACCAAAAAGTTTTCGCCCACCGGTCACTGGATGAGCATTGTGGGCATTGCCGCCGAAAAAGCAAAGGCCGATTTCGATGAAACGGTGTATGCCTACACCAAAACCTCCATCGCCATGTTTGAAGCCTTTATCGAATGTTGGGATGCCAAATATTATTACAACACCGTGCGCCCCGAAACGGTCATCAACAAATACATTGATCCCAACTGGCGACCCATTTTGCAAACGCCCTCGTTTCCCGAATATACCTGCGGGCACTCCACCATTTCATCGGCAGCCGCCGAAGCACTGACGAGTGTGTTTGGTGAAGATTTTTCGTACAAAGACACTACTGAACTGGAATTTGGCATTGACAGCCGTTCCTTTCCTTCGTTCCGCGCCGCAGCCATCGAAAACAACTGGGCGCGATTTTACGGCGGCATTCACTACCACAGTTCCTGCATCACCGCCACCAAGTACGGACGCAAAGTGGGTGATTATGTGTCTAACAAACTGCACATGAAAAAGGGTGAGATGATGGTAGCGCCCGCCGATGATACCACGCATTACTATTAAACATCATTATTTTATAATTGAAACTGACTCCTATGAAAACCATATATGCCCTATTGCCCTTGTTCCTGCTGGTACTGGTTGCCGGCTCGGCGCAGGCGCAGGGGTGCGTTGCCATCCGCAGCAACGGCAATGTCTGTATGATGGCGCATCCCGATAGCAACAGTCATCTGCATTCGCAACAGTGGGTGCTCACGACCAATGCGCGGTATTTCAAATCGTTCCGTCATTTCAGCGGCACCGAAGAAAACAAGGCGCGGCTCGAACAGGGAACCGAAGTCATCAACCACAGCGGCACCGTGGACATCAACCTGACGCGCATTCTCAACCACCGCTGGTCGGTGATGATAGACGTGCCCATCGTTGCCAATTCGCGCTCGTCGCTCTATGAACATGGACTGGTAAACGGGGTTAACAATTTTAACGAACGGCACACGATGCACTCCTTTGGCGTGGGCGATGTGCGGCTGGCGGCGTATTACTGGCTTTTTGATCCCCAACGGTTCAGCAAAGGAAACATTCAACTTGGGCTGGGACTCAAACTGCCTACCGGCGACTACAATTACCAGGATTACTGGTACAATGTGGGTGTAAATGGCGCAAAGGAACTGCGCCCTGTAGATCAAAGCATTCAGCCGGGCGATGGCGGCACCGGTATTACGCTGGAAGCCAATGTTTTCTACAACCTGCTGCCGCATTTCGGTGTATATGGCAATGGCTATTACCTCAGCAACCCGCGCGAGCAAAACGGTACGCGCACTTACCGCGAAACCCTGGTAGCCACGCTGGCCAACGAAGCCATTATGAGCGTGCCCGACCAATACATGGCGCGGGGCGGGCTTAGTTATAATTTAAGCGGCAGGCTACACCCGTTATCGGTGGCAGCAGGCGTTCGGCTCGAAGGCATCCCGGTGCACGACCTCCTTGGCGGCAGCGGCGACTTTCGCCGGCCGGGGTATGTGTGGAGCGCCGAACCGGCTGTCAATTATTCCGGCAAACGGATCAGTGCCTTTGTAAGCGTGCCCGTAGCCCTGGTGCGCAACCGGACGCAGAGCGTTACCGACAAGGAAAATTCGGTGGCTTTTGGAAAACACATCCAGGGCGATGCTGCTTTCGCCGATTATGTCATCAACGGTGGCATTGCATTCAAATTCTGAGTGCCTGAGTATGCCACCGTCAAACAGTCAAAACATCAACTAACGTTTACCTGATTTTTTTCCGCAACCAATGCAGCTTTGCCGGTTGCTTCCGGCACCCTGGCGTTTGCATTCCATTCAACATGTACACTACCAAATCTACCATCCCTGTTATGAAAAAGAACAACAAACAACTCCCGTTTTGTATTTTATCACTGGGTCTTTTGCTGCAGTTCGGTACTGCGACGGCGCAATCTGACCAGGACGCCATCATGATGAACAAACACCAATGGTGTAACGGACTGCTATACGAGCATTCCGCATGGAAACAATATTGGGAAGGAACGTCGAAAAGAGACAATGCCAACATTGGAACCTTTACTTCTCAATCCATCCGGTTGGTTACGAATTATGGCATCAGCAACCGGCTCAATGTACTGGCAAGCCTGCCCTATGTGGCCAACAAAGCTTCCGGCGGCACCCTGCACAACATGCATGGCTTGCAGGACGCCAGCCTCGCGGTGAAATGGAAGCCGGTTGCCGCACACTTTTCCAATTCCAAACTGTCTTTCTATGCAGTTGGCAGTCTCCGGGTGCCAACGCATGATTATGTTGTTGATTTCCTGCCGCTGTCCATTGGCCTGGGTGCGACGAGTCTTACGGCAAGTGCCATTGCCGATTACCAGGTTGGCAAGTTCTATACAACAGCGTATGCCGCTTATACCCTGCGCAGCAACATCACCCTCGATCGAACGGCTTATTATACCGATCACCTGATCAATTCAAACCGGGTAGACATGCCAAATGTAGCCAGCTACCTGGTGAGCACTGGTTTTCGTTCGCGATACCTGATAGCAGAAACGATGCTTCGCAAGGTTACCACCTTGGGCGGGTTCGATATCCGCCGCAACGACATGCCCTTTGCCAGCAACCGAATGAACATGACGAGTCTTGGCGTTCATCTCAAATACACCCTGCCTGTTTACACGCACCTGGAGTTTACTGCCGATGGCAGCCGGGTGATCAAAGGCAGAAATGTTGGTCAGACAACGACTGCTTCCCTTGGCGTGTATTACCTGTTTATGATCAACAAAAAAGCAAATCAACCAGCCACCCATTCTTAACACTTATACCTTCTGTTCATTCTCTTCAACCAATTGTATGAAAAAATATTCCCGGTTGTCACTCGCCGCACTCATCTTGCTGTTTGTGAGTGTCATAAATTCCTGTACCAAAGAAGTTACCAGCAACACAGATCGCCTGCCTGCCCTTGATCCCATCAACATCGATGCAGCTGCCGGCAGCTGGAAAACCATTTTACTCACCCGCCCGGATACCTTTGAAGTAGCCGCTCCCGCTGCTACGACATCAGGCACTTACATCGGCGAGTTAAACGAGATAAAGGGACTACAGCAATCCCTCACCGCCCGGCAGGTAGAACTGGTGCAATACTGGAGTGCCGGGGCGGTGCTGCGCTGGAACGAAATCCTGCGCGAACTGGTAGCCAAACACAACCTGCCGCCCTACCAGAATGAAGACGGCACGTACCCGGTACCCAATCCGGCCAACCCGTTTGGGTATCCAGAGTTCCCGTTTTCCAATCCGCCCTATGCTGCCCGGGCGTATGCGTATGTAACGGCTGCCCAGTACGATGCCCTGGTGAGCGCATGGCATTTCAAAATGCTGTACAACCGCATGGCGCCGTACAAAGCCGACTCCCTGATCAATGTCAATAAGCTGGTGCCGGACAGCGATTTGCCCGCTTATCCGTCTGAAGATGCAGTGGTGGCAGGTGTTACCGCCGAAATGATGAAGATGTTGTTCCCCACCGAAATTGCGTTCATTGAACAAAAGGCAGCTGAAGCAGAAGAGGCGAGGTTGTTGGCCGGCGCCAATGTCCGCAGCGACCTGGAAGCCGGTGAATCGTTGGGCAGGGCAGTGGCAAAAGTGTTTATTGCCCGTGGAAAAGCCGACAATGCCGGCAAAGCTGTGGGCACGCAGGCCGACTGGGACAAACTGGTCGCTGATTGTGAAGCAAGAGGCGAGCAGGCATGGAAGAGTCTCGAAAGTCCCCAACGCCCGCCCATGTTGCCGATGTACGGCAATGTAAAACCGTTTTTGTTTGACTCGTCTACCTGCATATCCCTGCGCCCGGGTCCGCCGCCTTCTACCAACAGCCAGGAGCTGAAGATGGAAACGGATGAAATCTATGGGTATGTAAACAATCCCTCCCGGGAGCAGGTCCGTATTGTGCAATTCTGGGCCGATGGGGTAGGTACCTATACACCTCCCGGTCACTGGAACGCCATTGCTGCAACCGATCTGATTGACCAGCAGTACAGCGAAGTGCGGTGGGCGCGCAACCTGGCTTTGCTGAACATGAGCCTGATGGACGCCGGTATTGTCTGCTGGAACACCAAGTATTTTTACTTTACGCCACGTCCTTCACAACTGAATCCCGCCATCAAAACCCTGACCGGCATCCCCAATTTTCCATCTTATATTTCCGGTCATTCTACATTTAGCGGGGCTGCCGCCGCTATCCTGGGACACATCCTTCCCGAACATGCTGCCAAATATGCCGCCATGGCGCAGGAAGCCTCCATGTCGCGCATGTACGGTGGAATACACTACCGGAGCGACTGCCAGACCGGGTTGGATGTTGGTAAAAACGTGGGCGCTTTTGCCGTTGACCGGGCATTGACTGACGGGGCTGAGTAGCCCTGGCGTCTTTAAACCTATCCGAAAGCCAGGGAATTTGGTATCTTTTTATCATCAACCGATGTTCCCTTTGGATGCCGGGAAAGAATTGTTCCGAAACTCTGCTGTCACCGCCTGGTACAGTTTGGTTACGGAAGAGAAGGGTGCCCAACCGCCCCACATCTCCCTGCCGGAAGGCAGCGAAAGAGGGGCGGTTTTTAATTCATTTTTATAGCGTCTGCCTTTTTCCTTCTGGTTTTAAGATTACATTTGCCCATAAAACCACGACATGGCATTTGAGATCCAGGGAAAACTGATTGCAGTGTATCAGATTCAGCAGAGGTCAGAAACCTTTAAAACCCGTGAATTTGTTGTTGAAACATCGGAAGAAAGCAACGGGCGGGTGTTTACCAGCTACATCAAATTTCAGTGTGTGCAAGACCGCACCGCCATGTGCGACAAGTTTGTGATCGGCGACAATGTGAAAGTGCATTTTAACCTGCGCGGCAGCAAATGGACCAAAGACGGCAAGGAAAACTACATTACCAACCTCGATGCCTGGCGCATGGAGCACCTGCAGGCAGCCAGTTATCAAATGGCGGAACAGCCCGCCGGCAACGACTTTCCCCCGCAATCCGCAGATGATGATCTTCCTTTTTAACCAAACCAAATACTACATACTGCTATGAAACAAATCGCTTTGTGCGTTATCGTTATGCTCATTTCTTCGGCTGCCTTTTCCCAATACACGGGCAGCACCGAACTGGGCATTGGTCTTGATTTTGGCGTTCCGGTCGGAAGTTTCGGGTTGCAGACCAATCCCGGTATCGGCGGCGACATCAAGCTCGGTTACAACTTCAACCGCAACTGGGCGCTGCTGCTGCAGGCGGGATACATGTCTTTTTTCACCACCGAAAAGCTCGACTCCCGCAACATCGGCACCATTGGCGACGGGTTTTTCAAAGTGTGCGGCCGCTACACCACCAAGGGGCGCGTGTACCTGGAACCGGCCATTGGCTTTTCCAAGTTCAGCAGCGGCAACATCAAAGACATTGGCGGCAACGGGCTTACCCTCGCCGGCACGGTTGGCTTTTATGCCGATCCTGCCAAAACCTTCGACTTCAGCATCCGTTACGAAACAACGAGCAACTCTGAATCGGTACGGTTCGTTGGGCTGCGCGTTGGCTACCGCCTGACGTCTAACCGTTCATTTTAGGGGGAGATCACAACAATCTTTTTGTCCCGCCGGCGGCGCGGATTTTCGCAGACCAGGATGGCCCGGATTGTTTTTGCAAACGCAAAACATTCCTCAAAACCATTCCGCTTTCTGCGCACATCTGCGTTGCAGGCGGGATATTTGTTTTTCGGTACGTGATGACGGCAAAATTGGTTGCCAAACGGCGGTCCTGTTTCTGACCCGCGCCTCACCCGCACCACCTGCGGGCAGCATCCTGCCGCCGCCACCCCATTTTTAGGATCAATACCTAACACATGCAACAAATCATTTCCCTCAAATTGTTGCCCCACGAGGCGGGCAATCCTGACATCATCAAAGACTATCTTTCTCTTGCCACCGGTAAGGCTGCTGACCACATCACCGGTTTCGTCGTTCAGAAGAAATCGGTGGATGCCCGCGGAAAGCAGGCCTTCATCAACCTGTCGGTACATGTATATCTCGACGAGCCATTTGCAAGCCGGTTGCCGGAGCCGGTGCACTATGGCGATGTATCGGCGGCAAAACACCGCGTCATCATCATCGGCGGCGGCCCGGCAGGTTTGTTTGCTGCCCTGCAGCTCATTCGATGCGGCATTCAGCCCGTGGTGCTGGAGCGCGGCAAAGATGTGCGTTCGCGCCGCCGCGACCTTGCCGCCCTCAACAAAGAAGGCATTGTGAACCCCGACAGCAACTATTGTTTTGGCGAAGGCGGTGCCGGTACGTACAGCGATGGCAAACTGTACACGCGCAGCACCAAGCGGGGCAATGTGGAGAGCATCCTGCAGGCGTTTGTGCAGTTTGGCGCCGACGAAAAAATCCTTTACGAATCGCATCCGCACATCGGCACCAACAAGTTGCCACAGATCATTTCGGCGATGCGCAGGCAGATTGAGGACAGCGGCGGCTTGTTTTTATTCGAAAAAAAAGTCGTGGACTTTCTCCTTTCCGGCGATACCCTCACGGGTGTGACAACAGCAGACGGCGATACCATGCGGGCAGCAGCGGTGATTCTCGCCACCGGTCATTCGGCACGGGATATTTTTGAATTGTTGCAGCAAAAAGGCATGGCAATAGAAGCCAAACCCTTTGCCCTTGGCGTGCGCATCGAACACCCGCAACAACTGATTGACCAGATTCAGTACCACCAGCCGGCGCGCGACGAGCACCTGCCGCCCGCTGCCTATAGCCTGGTAGAGCAGGTGGGTAGCAAAGGTGTCTTCAGCTTTTGCATGTGTCCGGGCGGCATCATCGCGCCGGCGGCTACGGGCCCCGGCGAACTGGTGGTGAATGGCTGGAGCCCCAGCAAGCGCAACAACCCGTTTGCCAACAGCGGCATGGTGGTGACCACCGAAATCGCCGACGTGCTGGCCGACAAGAATTTCCGGCTGCACCTGAAGACCAACCGCTGGCATGATAACGATCCCCTGCTGCTGCTGCGGTTTCAGCAGATGGTGGAGGCAACTGCTTTTGAAGCGGGTGGCGGTGGCTTTGTGGCACCGGCACAGCGCATGGTGGATTTTAGCCAGCAAACACTTTCTGGCAGCCTGCCGGCATGCAGCTATGTGCCGGGTGTGCGGAGCGCAGCCTTGCAAACGGTACTGCCGCCGTTTGTTCACCAGCGGCTGCAGAAAGGCTTTGTCGCCTTTGGCAAAAAAATGAAAGGCTATTACACGAACGACGCCCTGGTGGTGGCTACGGAAAGCCGCACCTCGTCGCCGGTGCGCATTCCGCGCCATGCCGGTACGCTGCAGCATGTGCAGATCCGCAACCTGTATCCCTGTGGCGAAGGGGCTGGTTATGCCGGCGGCATCGTGAGCGCAGCCATTGACGGTGAGCGGGTGGCGAAGGCAGATTGCGCAAACTTTTACTGGGGAGGGTATGTAATTTTTTCGATGATGAAATAGGGTTATCTTATTTAAATAGATAAAATACAGCTTTTAGGGGTTGTACATTGTTAAAATGGTTCTTTACTTTTTTCCCTTGATGGAAAAAGTAACAAAAAAGCTATGAATTGAATCATTGATGTTTATTGTATTCATGAAATTACTTTGCTAATTTGAGAATGGATGATATACAGCAAATTTGTTACTCATTTTGATGGGGCTTTTGGGTTATTGCTGGTATGGGATTTTAGCCTTGATTGATGGAGTTGCATTTGGGTTTTTGTGATTTTGCTGGTGTAGATATTAATTAACTTAGAGATAAAGTGGTTCTTTACTTTTTTCCCTTGATGGAAAAAAGTAACAAAAAAGTTCAAGAATGGATGATATGCAGCACATCCATTCGTTGGGCCTTGATGGAACTTTTGTAGTACTGCTGTGAAGGGATTTAGGGCATTGATGTTGGGTGCTGCAGCGTAAGTTTTTTTGTATTTGATGGAATGGGAAAGGGTGAAGTAGTTAATGATAGGATTAACTGTAGTTTTTTTGATATGAATTGAATTATGGATGATTATCGAATTCTTGAAGTCAATTTGCAGGTTCCGGAATGGATGGTGTGCAGTATATCCATTCATATAACATTGATGGAACTTTTGTAGTACTGCGGTGAAGGAGTGTGGAGCATTGATGTTGGGTGTGGCAGCGTAGTTTTTTTTCTATGTGCTGAAATGCAAGGGGTTATAGAAGATGAGAGTGTAAGTTTATCGTTGGTGGCTGACCTTCCCTTTCCTTTCTTTCCGGTTGTGCCGTTGTTATCCCGGTGCAAATGATGGTATTTTGCAGGCAAAAGATTAAGTATGCAAGGTTCGTTTTCGGTAAAAGGCAGGTTGGTGGATGTGTGGCAACAATCCATTTATCCTGCCGAGCTATTGGTGGACAACGGCGTCATTACAGCAATTGTACCCCTTGAAGACGATGACCGCCTGCCGTTTCTCCTGCCGGGATTCACCGATAGCCACGTGCACGTCGAGAGCAGCATGCTCATCCCGTCGGAGTTTGCCCGGCTGGCAGTGGTGCATGGAACCGTGGCTACCGTCAGCGATCCGCACGAGATTGCCAATGTCTGCGGACTGCCCGGTGTGGAATTCATGATCGACAATGGCAACAAAGTGCCGTTCCGCTTTTATTTTGGTGCGCCGAGTTGTGTACCCGCCACCCCTTTTGAGACTGCCGGCGCCACCCTCGACAGCGCTGCCGTACATGCCCTGCTGCTACGCGACGACATCAAATACATGAGTGAAATGATGAACTTTCCCGGTGTACTAAGCGGAGAGGAAGCGGTGATGCGCAAAATTGCGTCGGCAAAGGCCTTGCAAAAGCCCGTTGACGGGCACGCGCCGGGATTGCGCGGCGAGGCGGCAAAACAATACATTGACGCGGGTATCAGCACCGACCACGAATGTTTTACCGAAGAGGAAGCGCTGGAAAAATTAGGGTACGGGATGAAAATTCTAATCCGCGAGGGGAGTGCGGCGCGCAATTTTGAAGCGCTTGCCGGGCTGATGCACGATCACTGGAAGCACATGATGTTTTGCAGTGATGACAAACACCCGGATAGCCTTGTGGAAGGACACATCAATCAATTGTGCGCCCGGGCGGTGGCCAAAGGCGTAGATGTGTTCAAGGTGTTGCAGATTGCCTGTGTGAACCCTGTGCTTCACTACGGGCTCGGCAACGGGCTGCTGCGGGTAGGCGATGCGGCCGATTTTATCCTGGTGGAAGACCTGGTGAACTTTCGCGTGTTACAAACGTATATCCGCGGCGTAGCTGGTTGCCGATGGCGGGCGGTCGCTCATTTCTCCCGTTGCGGAAGCCGGGTTGAACCAGTTCTCCTGCGACCCCATTGCCATTGATGATCTTGCCGTGCCGGTGGACACATTCCCGCACGACGGGGAACTGATCCCGGTGATGGAAGCGCTGGATGGTGAACTGATTACCAACCGGTTGTCATTGCCCGGCAAACAGGAAGCCCGCTGCCGGGTGAGTGATCCGACAACGGGACGTATTGAAAATCGTAGTGGTGAACCGCTACCACCCGGCGCCGGTCGCCAAAGGATTTGTCACCGGCTTCGGGCTGCAGCGTGGCGCCATTGCTTCGTCGGTGGCGCACGACAGTCACAACATCATTGCCGTAGGGGCAGATGACGAGAGCCTGGTGAAAGCCGTGAATGCCATTGTTGCATATCGTGGCGGGATCGCTTGTGTGCAGGAGGATGCGGTGGATGTGCTGGCGTTGCCGGTGGCGGGGCTGATGAGCGCAGAAGACGGGTATGCCGTTGCCCGGGCATATACGCGCCTCAGCAACGCCGCGAAAGCATTGGGCAGCCCGTTGCAGGCGCCGTTTATGACGCTGAGCTTTATGGCGCTGCTGGTGATTCCGCACCTGAAGCTGAGTGACAAGGGATTGTTTGACGGGGATGGGTTTTGTTTTTTGTGAGGGATTGCTTTTTTGTTTGTGTGAATGTTGGGATGGATGATGTGTGGGGGATATTGGATCTTTTTTTTGATGGGCTTTTTGGGTAGTGCAGGTATGGGATTTTAGCTTCTTATGTGAAAGTGCAAGTCGTAATGATTTCTAATAATTCATGTTACATAATGAATATGTATGAATGATGTATATAGCAAGATAAGTGTTTTTTGATTTATGTGTTGGTGGTTAAATGGTTCTTTACTTTTTTCCCTTGATGGAAAAAAGTAACAAAAAAGCTATGAATTGAATTATTGATGTTTATTGTATTCATGAAATCGCTTCGCTAGTTCAAGAACGGATGATGTGCAGCACATCCATTCGTTGGGCCTTGATGGAACTTTTGGGGTACTGCGGTGAAGAAGTGTTGGGGCTTTGATGTTGGGTGCAGCTACATAGGTTTTATTGGATTTGAAGAAAGGGATGGGGTGAAGCTGAGGATGGTATGGTAAACGGTTGTGATTTATTGATGGCTCATTATCTCATTGCTTTTCTCTTGAATTGATTCATTGATGTTAATTGTATTTATGAAATCGCTTCGCTTGTTCGAGAATGGATAATTGGAAAAAGGTCTGAATGTTTGGACTTGATGGTGATTGGGTGGTGCCTCATTGAAGAAAAGTGGAGCTTTTGTGGTTGAGGGTTTGGGGACTCAGATTGCTTGATAATGTGGTGGATGACCGGAAGTTGGTGAATTGGGGATGGAATTTATTTGGAGTGGAATTTACAGTGGATTGGATGTTTTTGTGGGCAATGGGAAGCTGTTTATTTGAAAATGGAACCGACAAAATATGAAATTTCTCATTTGGTTGTGATCTGAAAGTTTTATTACTTTGTAATTCCTATTGATTTAGTAGGAATTAAATTGAGTTCGATGAAACTGGTATCTTCTTATCTCAAAGCGATGGCTTTGCTGTTCATGATTTTTGTTTCGCTGGTGGGTGCAAACCTGGTATTGCTGCTGTCGTTTCTGTTCCCTGCTTTCGGGCAATTTATCAAGCGGCAGGTGTTGTAGCGAGTGACGGAAGTTGTATTTACATTCATTTAGAGTTGTTTCAGCCTGCTGTTGGTGATTCATGCTGCCTTAAATCACTCGCGTGGAAAGGATGGGACTAATAGTCTGAATGTTCTCTTTGTAATGAATCAGCCGCAGATGTTCAAGAATGCTATGTTTGTTCCGGATTGGGGTTTGACAGAGTTGCGGGATTTTTAAATTTTTCTTGCAGATGCAATCTGATGATGACTGGCAAGCAGCCATCAAAATGGGACGAGAGAGTTGAACAATGCAAGATTGGTTTCCCGGCGATCCTTGTAGCATGCTTGTTTTGACCCTGGCGCATTTGTTTTTGCATTCCCTGCCCGTTGTTATTTACCTGATTTTCTTTCGCCAAATAATGTTGCTATTTAGTGAGTAAAATATTAAATACCAATTATTAGTATATATACAATAATGGTTCTGCCTTAAACCTTATAATGGATACATTACATTAAAATAAAATTAGTTATCTGCTCTTTTTAAGAATGTATTAATGTCAAAATGGGAATAATGGGGCAATTCCGGGCTATATTTGCGGCACCTTATCGAAAATCATCTGATGAATCAATACAAGAAAACGTATTCTCTTTCTATTGTACCTTTCCTTTTCATTCTGTTTTTGAGTTCCTGCGTGACGCACAAAGCCGTTCCTTATTTTGCTGATTTTCCCGACACCGCGAAAGCGACTCCTATCCAAACGGTGGTCTATCAAAGCCCTGCCATACAGCCGGATGACATCCTGCTGGTGACCATTGCCACCCTTGACAATACACTTGTTTCTTCCGTGAATTCCACCAACACCATCAATTCTGCAGCACAAGCGGCGAGCGGGTACGTGGTGGATAGAAACGGGATGGTGGAATTGCCCTTTGTAGGGGAAGTAAAAGTGGCGGGACTTACGACTACGCAGGCTCAGGATACCATTAAAGCGGCTGCCAATAAGTTATTTAATTCCCCAATTGTGAGTGTACGGTACGCCAATTTCAAAATTACGATCTTGGGGGAAGTGAACAGTCCCGGCAGCTTTACGATGCCCAACGAAAAGGTTACCTTGTTTGATGCCATTGGAACCGCGGGCGATTTAACCCAATTTGCCAAAACCAATTCCATCCTGCTGGTTCGCGACAGTACGGGTGAAAACAAACAAATGGTGAGGCTGGACATCAATTCGAAAAATATTATCAAATCTCCGTACTTTTTTTTACGACCCAACGACCTGTTGTACGTGGAACCGACTAAAGACAAGTTGATCTCCAACGCGGAAGCTGTTGCGGCGCGGCAACGAATTACGTTGTTTACATCTGCATTGGGCGTTATTACAACTTTAATACTTTTAGCCACGCGTTTATAATCAATGAATACCAAACCTATGGCTTCACCGCAGGCAGTCAATTCCATGGAAACCACCCCAAGCGTATTCAATGTAAAGAAAATATTGAGTAAGGCGTTGCAATACTGGTACCTGTACCTGTTGTCCTTCCTGATTTGCCTAAGCTATGCCTGGTTTAGTGTGCATTATGCCACGCCAATGTATAAGGTAAACGGGCAGGTGATTGTGCTGGATGACAAAAGCAGTGGC
>CAWGWV010000007.1:0-13462 GCA_963826385.1 uncultured Chitinophagaceae bacterium
ATTGGTAAACGTTCCGTTTTTGTTGTTGAGCCACAGCAAATCGTTGCGGATATAATCGTTGGCAATATAGACATCGGGAAAACCATCGTTGTTGAAATCGCTCACCGCAATGCCCAGCCCGTTGCCATCTTCTGCAATCCCGGCGATTTTGGAAACGTCTTTGTAAACGGGATGTTTGGCGCTTGTAGCATTGCCTTCATTATGAAAAAGTTTATCGCCGGCAATGGCGTTGCTGTCCGTTTTATAATCACGAATATTATTGGGCTGCCGGTCGCTCAGCGTATGGTTCAGCAGGTACATATCGAGCCTGCCGTCGCCGTCATAATCAAAGAACGCTGCCTGCGTGGAAAAGGATGAATCGTCTAATCCATATGACGCCGCTTCTTCTGTAAACGTGAGGTTATGTTGGTTAATGAACAACAGATTTTTTCGCCCCGCTCCCTCACGCTGCCCGATACACAAACGTATATATCAGCCCAACCATCATTGTTGATGTCTGTAACGCTCACGCCGGTGCACCACGAATGCGTGCCGACACCTGCTTTTTCTGTGATGTCTTCAAAGTGCAGGTCGCCTTTGTTGAGAAAGAGTTTTGAGGAAGCCTGGTTGGCCGAAAAGAAAATATCCTGCAAGCCATCGTTGTTAAAATCGCCGATGCCTACGCCGGCGCCCATGTAGGTATATTCATTGACAAACATGTTGACGCTGTCGTTTTCCACGATGCTGTTCGTAAAATCAACACCGGTGTGCGAGGATGACAGGAGGTTGAAATGCAAACCTTCGTTTTTCGTGGAAGACTGGCAAGACAAAGCAAAGAAGGCAAGACAGATGAACAGGTACTTCATATAACAAGAGAATAACACGTTGACCAATATACGTTCGGAACGTTGAACGGAGCGTCGCAACCGGCGCTCAACCGGAGAATCATCCGGCGCTCATGTCAAAAAAAATTTACCCGGCAAGCTACGTAAAACAATAAGCGTGAAAGTAAGAAGTAGAGAATTACTGCTTTCTTTCACGCATAGAGATAAATGAAAACTTTATTTTTTGTCGGCAACGAGGTACACCACGCTCATTGCAGGCAGAGCCAGCTTTATCGTGCCATTTAAAGGAGCCGAAAAAGGTTTGATGCTCGCATAATTTAATGGTCCGCCGGTTTCAGATGACGGGCCGAACCGTTTACAAACACTTTCCCTGAGAAGCTGCCATTGTCGTTGCCACCTGATAGCACATACCAGTAGTAACGACTGCCTGCCGGGAAATGCTTAAAATCAATAGCCACCACGCGGTTCATGTTCCCGGTATTGATTACCACTGCGCCCGCTTCGCCCGAAGAGAAAGTAGATGCGTAGGTAATTACATCGTTGCCACTACCTTTTATGGTACTGTTTACCATGCGGTCGCCAAAGAATTGCTGGAAATAATACATATAGTAAAACGCAGGTCGCGGGTTCCAAAGGGGAGCGCCCGGTTCATTTCCAATGTTGAACATACCATGGTCATCGCCGTTGTCGTAACCGTTGGCAAAGTCCCAGCGGCTTGCTTCGCCATAACCATTTTGAATAATAGAACCCAAAGTAATGGCAGCATGCATACCCGCAACAAACGATGTGTTTTGTTTATTCCCGTTGCCTGGATATTCCATTCGGTGAGAGCAATGGGTTTCATCGGCTGCGCCTGCAGTACTCACTGCACCTTTTACGTAGGCAATCATATCGGCAGGTACCTTTTGTCCGGTACTGATGATATCGGCAACAGAAGAATTGGTATTATAACCGGTGAAATAATTGTGTACGATATAATAATCAGCCGCATCGTTCATGCTGGTGAGAGCCCCGCTATTCCATGTCTGAATGCTGGTGTAAGCGCCGTTGTAAGGCTGTTCCTGGTACAACGAAGCCCCAATGTAAATAGTGGCACCTACTTCCTGCGCAGCCGCTTTCATTGAATCAACAAATACTTTTACATGTTGTCCATACAAGGCGCCGGTAATGTATTCCGGCTGACCATCTTTATTCTGGCTTACGTCGATGCGGTAGCCGGCTTCCCAGCTGCCGTAAGATTCGTTACCGATTTCCCAGAATTTGGTTCTGCCCCTATCATATCGAACCCAGTCGGCGGCAAGATGTGCAGCCGATGCTACAGGGTTGGCAGCCGTGCTATACCGCGCATAACCATAATTGACGGTGATGATGCCGGTACAGTTGGTTTGCTGCAACAGATTGTAATAATTTTCAAGCGAGAATGTCCAGGATGCGCTGTTGCCACCATACCATGGATTGGTGCCAATAGAGTTGCCATCGGCATTTACCAGTGTTGCAGGTACGTCGTCCGGCGCGGGTTTCGCGTCGGTACCATTCCAGAAATACACATCGCTGACACTGCCTGCCGGCGCGCGGATAATGTTGGGCGACAGGTCTTTGATGTATTGCATCAGTGACGGTTGTGTTACAATCTGCCCCATCCACAGGTTGGAGTTATTGCCATACACAAAGGGCAACACTTTCTGCTCTACTTTGTTTACGTCAATGGTTACCGTATCGCTAACAGCAGCAGTGGACGGGGTTCCGTCCACTGCTGTGTTGTGTGTAAAAGATTTTTCCTGCCATCCGTCGGCAAAGAAACCCATAGTGACCGGCGTTTGCGGATCTGCCGGTGCATATACCGAATCTGTGCTTCCTGCCGGTGGCGGTGTGTTGCCGCCTTCCTCAGCAGAGGATGTGGTGCCTTTGTTACAGCTATTGCCCATGAGCAACAGCTACGCCGGCTAAAACAATGAAAAAGCTTCTCTTCACTCTTTATGCTTTTCAGATATGTCTTTAATTTTCTTTCACAATGCGCACGTTGTCGATAGCTATGTGGAGGCTGTTTGCCGGCACAGCAGTCGGCTGATCGTTGGCAATCAGGAATCCGACAGCAGTAGATGGATAATCAGAAAATTTGGAAGCAGCTGCCCCGGTTGAAGTCCAGGAAGTTTTCCAGAATTCATTACCCTTAATAAACTCGGTTAAAGGAATAGTAGCTGTAAACCAGCCACCTGGCTGAAGTTTGCCACCCGGTGCACTTTCCCATGGTGCATATCTTGCTGTATAGCTGTTCCAGCCATACCAGCCGCCAACAGAGATCCAGATTTCGCCGGCGCTCCATGTTTTGGCTACATACACTTCAAATTTCATGGAATATCCTGCAATTGACTGGGAAGTATTGGAAACCCATGGTTCTTCGTTCAACTGAAGCAAACCCGGGTTGCCCTGTGATGTAGGGCCTGCATTTTCAGACATCGGGCTTGACTGTTGCAATACGGCTACACCACCGGTTGCGCCATGATAATTGGCTTCAGCTGTGGTAGCGTCGGCATAGCCACCTGTCCAACCCACAAAGCCCGTATTGTCAGCATTGTATTGGTTATCAAAGTTGGAAAGATAGCCCGGTGAAGGATGCGTGATATAAGTAGCGTAAGGAAGAGGCGATTGCGTGGTGCCTAATACACCTGACACAGTCAGCAAACCAGCGGTGCTGACACCTTGCGGAACCTTTACCTGGAACTTTTCTACGTTAATAGGTGTAATGTCGGTGCTGCTGATGCCGCCCGGGAATATCACTTCGTTAACGCCGATAAAATTGGTGCCATTGATGGTGATGGTCGTACCGGGAGCTCCATTTTCGTTAGATACAGATGTTACATCCATCGGTGGCGGATAAGCAAATGCGGCTACGCCAAACGTTGCATATACACGGATGGAATCAGTTGCTGGTGATCCCGGAGGAATAGCAGCTACAATTTGCGTGTATTCTTTGTTCACCGTATAGGAAAGAGCAGTATCGGGCGATGGCACCGGGAAAGTGATTTTCTGGATGCCCTGGAAGTTCATCCCTTTTATGGTGACCATGGTGCCACTGTTGTCCAGTGCAATGGAGGTGATTACCGGCGGATCGAGAAATAGATCAAAAGAGAACGTAGCTGTTCCGTGATCTGTAACCACACGGATGAGGTTGGGTACATCCGGGTTGGTTGCTTTTGTTTGTGTAGTGCTCGGTATCGTAACAATAATGTTGCTGCTGGTAGCATACACAGGATTGAAATACGCCGCTGTATCGTTAAAATACACTTCCTGTACACCGTCAAGATTGCTACCCAAAATGGCGATTAAAGTACCGGGCTGAGCAGAGGTAAAAAAGCTGTCGCGCTTGGTAGAGTCGACCAGTCTTACGTTTGTGATCATTGGCGTACCGCTGCCACCATTTTCTTTTGTACAGGCAAATTGAACAAGTCCTGCCATCACAATCAGCAAAAACAATATTTGCTTATTCATAATTATAATTTGTTTAAAGACGATTCTTATGTTCTGGTTCATTTCTATTAATAGTCAATTACGCTGAAGTCAAAAGGCATCGGGGGCAACGACAGGTTGGGCGACACACGCAGGTCAGATTCAGGGTAAGGCAGGTCAGCTTTATCTGAAGTGATGGTGTACGTTCTTTTACCCACTGTTTGCGGATTGGTAGCATCGTTGAAGAACGTAACAAATGGATTGCCTTCGTTATACGTAATGTTGTAAGTGCCCCTGTTCTGCGTATTGTAATAATTGAGTGCAGCCGTAGGGTCGAAGTAATACCACTGCTTCCAGTCGTACCATTGGTGACCTTCAAATGCAAACTCGATTTTCTTTTCCTGGTAGATGTCTGCGTAGGTAATTGACATTTTTGGTGCAACACCCGCACGTTCACGTACCGCGTTGAAATATTTGAGCGCTTCAGGATCGGAAGTAGAAGCGTTGTTGCCCAGAATGGCATCTGCATAAATGAGATATACATCCGCCAGCCGGAAAATGTAGGTGTTCAGGTTAATGTTCTGCGAACCACCAAGCCCGCCATTATCTGCAGGTGAGCCTATCACGTATTTTTTTACAAAAGCGCGGTCGCTACCATAGTATTCACCGGAAGTAACAGGAGAATAAATTTTATCGCCGGTTACAGCATTGGTAGCGTTGTTGAACAAAGTCGTGTCAACCACCCAGCCGCCGTTGGACTGGTTGATTTCCGGATATACATCGCCGGGCATAAAGATGGTAGCTTTTCTACGCACAGAGTCTGCTTTGTTTGCCGGGTCCATATAGTAGGCAAGAAGGCTTGGTGAAGCACCGAAAGAAGCGCCCCAGCCGTCGCCGGTCTGCGTGATTTTGCTGTCGTAAGCAAGGTTAGCCTGCATATGGTTTTGTACAAACCACTGACCGGTGGGCACCCACAGCAGTGAGAACAAACTTTCCTGCGGCACTTTGGTACCACTGAAGTTCACGCTTTGAAACAGGTCGTAGTAGCTTGGCATCAGCGCAAGACCACTGTTGTTACAAACGTCGCCTGCATATATTTTGGCACTGTCAAGGTCGGCTTGTTTGCGAGAGCCCGAACCGCCCAGTCCTGAACGGATAAGATATGCACGGGCTAGCATGCCTTCCGCACTCCATTTGGTGATGCGTGCCGGCTGCAGCGGTGAAGGCGTCAGGTTGTCTTTTGCCCAGGTTAAATCGTTGATGATAAACTGCCAAACATCAGCCAGGTCGTTTCTGCGGATGCTGCTATCGCCCAGTTGTTCTGAGTTGTTGTGAATGATAGGAACGGCACCCCAGTTGAGCGCAAGGAAATAGTATGCAGATGCTCTCATGAAGTAGCATTCTGCCAAACCTGAATTTCTTGCCGTTTCGCTGGCGCCACCGCCTGCGTTTTTAATGTTATAAGCCACCACGTTTGCATTGGCAATCACTGACCAGAAAGCCTGGTAAGAGCTTTGCAAAGCACCGCTCGGGTCGGTAGAAGTTACTGTAAAATTGAGCCATGAGCCCCTACCGTTATAGTTGTCCGACTGGCTGTTGCCACCCAACACATCACCTATATATTGCAGCGAAGTACCATTGTACCCGCCCCACGAACCGTTGTACAAGCCACCGGTGCCACTTAAGATGTCAGCATCGGTCTGGTAAAACGTACCGGCGGTAGGAGCACCCAGCGGCGGACGGTTTAAGTATTCCTTTTTGCATGACTGTATGACCATTACGAAGAAAACCAAAATGGTTACAACCGTTATTCTCTGTTTCATTCTTACAATTTTCTATGCGTGATTTTTTTATTAGAAGTCCAATGAAAGGCTGAAGGTGTAAGACCTTGTGATCGGATACCTGCCTTCGTCCATACCTACGATGTTGATGCCAGAATAGCTGTACATGCCCACTTCAGGATCGAAGCCGCTGTATTTTGAGATAACAAAGGCATTCTGTACCTGTACCGCAGCCATAGCACCTCTGAAAATATGAGTGCGTGAAATGACTTTTGAAGGAACCCGGTAGCTCAGGCGAACGTTCCGGAGTTTCAGGTAAGAGCCATCTTCAATATTCCACTGTGAAAGCCTGTTGTTGCCGTTTGCATCTACAAACACATTCGGAACATTGTGTCCCGGGTTGGTGAGTGTTGCAGTGAGGGCATCGTTAGGATCTATGCTGCTGGGAACTGCGAAGTTGGTAGCATTTCTGAAGTGATTGTTGTAAGGACCGGTACCTTGTGGCAGAAACTCATTCTGGTATCTCACGAGGTTCAGGATATCGTTGCCCTGTACGCCGGTGAAGAACAAATTGAGATCGAATGATTTATAGGTAAATGAAGTGGTGAAGTTGTATGTAAACTTCGGCCATGGATTACCAATTACCGTTCTGTCGTTCTGGTCAATATATCCGTCGCCATTCAAATCTTTGTACTTGATGTCGCCTACCCATGATCCGCTGGTTGGGTTAACAATGAGCGGAGTGCCCACGCCACCTGTCTGAATCGCATGATCGGCTATGTCTTTATAATCTGTAAACAATCCTTCAGCGATATAACCAGTAATCATGCTCAGCGGTTGTCCTTCTGTAATCAGGAACTCTGACTGGCGGTCGTTGATCTGTGAATAATACTGCGTTAAGATAGGAGATACAAGTTTTGTAACCTTGTTGCGGTCAACAGAGAAGTTCAAACCTGTTTTCCACTGGAAATTCTTCTTAGAAACATTTACTGTATTTACCGAAACTCCAATACCCCTGTTCTCCATACCACCGTAGTTTACAATCGGCCAGCTGAGCTGACCACCATAACCACCGCTCAGGTAACCACCAAGGTAGCCGGGACCCGTAGCAGGCAGGATCAAGTTACTGATCTTTTTCAGATACGCGTCAGCAATCACTTCTATGCGGTTGTTGAACATGTGCAGATCCAAACCGATGTTGGTAGCCTGGTCTTGTTCCCATTTCAGGTTGGGGTTTGGAAAGTTGGATGGCAGGAAGCCGCCGCCCCATACAGTGGCAGTTGCATACAGGTTGGAATAAATAGCACCACCCTGTCCTGCATTACCCGAGATACCATACTCGGCACGTAGTTTCAGATCGTTGATGAAAGAAAGACCTTTCATAAAGTTTTCGTCAGATATTTTCCAGGCAACAGATGCAGCCGGGAAATTACCGAAGCGGTTGGCGGGTCCAAAGTTGGAGCTGCCATCTCTTCTGAATACAAACTGGGCAATGTATTTATTGTCGTAGCTATAGTTAAGTCGGCTGAAATAAGATTCCTGCGCACCATCACCACGGCCGCTGGTGCCCGGAGGCGACAAAGGATCAGCAACGCTTAACTCCTGCACTGAATTTGTAGAAAAGCGTGTACCGCTGGCACTTAAGTTTTGGTAAGCGTAGTACTGGTTTTCATGACCCACCATCGCTGCAAAATTGTGCTTGTTCACAGAATAATCGTATTGCAAACGGGTTTGGAAAGACAACCAGTAGTTGTTACTGCTGCCGCGGCTACCCGTTGTGTTTGGATTGGTATAGTATTTACCTAAGGTATAAGATGGATTGAATGAATAGTTGTTGCCAAAACTGTAGTTACCATTCACTTCATTGTGCCACACCAGCCCTTTTGCAGGAGTGATGTCCATGTTCAAACCACCGATAATACCGAAAGATGTATTGTAGTTGTTGTTCAGTTCAGCTACTGCCAACGGATTGGTGGTAGCATACTGTGCTTCCTGCAAGGTAGCCGGACCGCCATAAGAGCCGTTGGGGTTTCTGGCAGGTATAGTAGGATTCTGCTGCAGTGCTAGGCTGATGATGTTTGACTGGTAAGTATTTACTTTTTCCTTTGTAGCAAAGCTGTTCAGGTTGGTATTAAATTTCAGCCATTTATTAACAGTATTAATAAGGTTGAGACGGATAGATCCTCTCTGGAAGCCGGAACCTACTGCTACACCATCCTGCGTAAGGTAATCGCCAGATACATAAAAAGTAGATTTTTCAGAACCACCGCTCAGCGACAGCGAGTATTTCTGCATGAGGGTATTACGAAACAGTTCATTCTGCCAGTTGGTGCCTTCGCCAAGCAGTGAAGGATCTCTCATTTCAGGAGCAAGAAAACCTACCAAACCATAGGGCTGCAATTTGCCCAGGTAAGTGGCATATTCTTTCAGGTTCATCACCGGCAGTTCGCGCGGTCTTTCCTGTATGGTTTGCTGGCTTGTAACGCTTACTTTGGTTGTGCCCGCCTTGCCTTGCTTAGTGGTGATTACCAATACACCGTTGGCGCCTGCCGAACCATAAATAGAGGTAGCAGCCGGACCCGACAATACGCTGATGCTTTCGATATCTTCTGGGTTTAAACCGGCAAGCTGGTTGCCGGGACCTCCTGAAGAAGTCTGGTAAGCACCGCCCCTGCTGGTAGATGGCCTGATCTGCACACCATCTATTACATACAATGGCTGATAGTTACCCGTTACGGTACTCACGCCGCGGATAATAACCGAAGCGCCTGCACCCGGTGCACCGCTGCTTTGCGATACATATACGTTGGGCGATTTGCCCTGCAACGCCTGGTCGAGCGTCGTGTTGACCGTCTTTTCAATATCAGCGTTTGATATTGTGTGAACGGCACTACTGAGGTCAGACTTTTTCAT
Organism: uncultured Chitinophagaceae bacterium; assembly: GCA_963826385.1. Taxonomy (GTDB): domain Bacteria; phylum Bacteroidota; class Bacteroidia; order Chitinophagales; family Chitinophagaceae; genus Ilyomonas. The sequence continues at coordinate 8,966 of CAWGWV010000007.1, forward strand.
TCGTCCATACCCCACAACCACTACGTCCTGCAGGTTCGTCTGGTCGTCGGTAAGTGCAATGGTAATGTTTCTGTCATTGTCGCCTACTTTCACTTCGCGCGGTTTGTAGCCAACAAACGATACAACAAGCATATCACCTGCGTGTGCCTGTATCCTGAATTCGCCGGTTGGTCCTGCAAGTACTCCATTCGAAGTACCTTTTACAACAACAGATGCATCAGCTACGGCACTGTCTGTGCGTACTGAAATGACTCTGCCGGTTACTGTACGGACAGCTCCGTTTTGAGCAAATAAACAATTAGAAAATAGAAGAATTGAAACGACAGCCAATGAATGAATCCACCATTTGCCTGTGGCGTTGAGTTGTTTCATGAGAACGAGCAATTATTATGATGATTAAAATTTACAAACGGAATTTTAGTTTACAAACATTATATATAAGCAATCAAATAAATAAACATCAGGCAGTCATCAAGTGTGGCAACTTTACAAGCCATTTGCAACACGCAGGAATTTTCGCCAGCAAGCAATTCCTTCGGTCGCAAATGTAGTGTGCTGCTTATCTCAACTGTAATACTATTTTATTGATTTATTGTGCTTTTTTATGACAATTTTCACATTTAGGCTTACCACGTGTTAACTGTTGACTTATATTGTCACAGATTACAGATCAAACAGCCGCAATCATTATAAACATGTGTAATACTTTATTTATCGCTTGCCGGTATTAAATAAACAGCATTCTTACACACCTATATCCAGCGTCCAAAAAATCAACACACCAGCCGGCAATAAGGTTGGCAAAATAAATATATTTTTATGAAACCGATTGCATTTATATTTTCTGATTTTTGGCAAACGAAATAATCGTCAGTATTAGATGACATATAAGGGTTTGAATATGCTGCCTAAAACTAAAGTTTTTTTGATATTTTTTGCTTCTATATTTTTAAGTCATTGTTTTTTAATGCTTTCCGCATTAAGCATCATTTCAAAAAAAATGTATTTTCACTTCGGATATATACAACCCAGCTAGTGGTTAACATTTTTTGAATAAAATTGTTTTCCGTCTTTTAGTGTCAAAACAACACTTTTATGCAAGATTTCTTATACATCGGTTGCATACATTGTTTAAAACATCATTCCGGGTTGTTATACCTCTCCAAACAAATTCTTATTTCAAAAAAAGGAGAAAAGGAGAAAAGATTTGGAAACAGGCATACAGATTTCTTCTATGCATGAGTAACTGATGGATATTGGTAAAAAGTGAGTTAAAAGATAAATTTTAAGAATAATGCAATCGGTTGCAATTTTTTGCTTAAACTTGCTGCGGATTCGGTTGCTTCGGGACGTCATTTACTTGCTATATTGAGCCATAATTTGAATACAAGAAATAGAAAGCCGTAACACAACTTTTTGTTTTTTTGCACATCATAAGTAAAACACGATCTATGCTTTGCCAGGCAGGTGCGATATCCCCAGGCTTTTTACAAGTCTTATAATCTCAATTCACAACCACAAAATATAATCACTATGAATGTTCTGTTAGGAGACAAAGAATACTTCAAAGGCATCAGCCAGGTTCAATACGAAGGCCTTGAAAGCGACAACCCTTTTGCGTTTCGCTGGTATGATGAAAACAAAATGGTTGCCGGCAAAACCATGAAAGAACATTTCCGGTTTGCCTGCGCTTACTGGCATTCGTTTGTAAACGATGGTTCCGATCCGTTTGGTCCCGGCACACACGTGTATGAATGGAACCAGAAGGGAGATGCCGTTGAACGCGCCAAAGACAAAATGGACGCGGCTTTCGAATTCATCACCAAAATGAACATTCCATTCTATTGCTTCCACGATGTGGACGTGGTGGACTATGGCAGCGATGTAAAGGAAAACGACCGCCGCCTGCAGGCAATGGTGCAATACGCCAAGCAAAAACAGCAGGAAAGCGGTGTGAAACTTTTATGGGGCACTGCAAATGTATTTTCGAATCCACGCTACATGAACGGCGCATCTACCAATCCCGATTTTCATGTATTGTCGCATGCTGCCGCTCAGGTAAAAGGCGCCATTGATGCAACCATTGAATTGGGTGGAGAAGGCTATGTATTCTGGGGAGGCCGCGAAGGCTACATGACCCTGCTGAATACCGATATGAAACGCGAAAAGGAACACCTTGCCCGCTTCCTGCATACTGCCAAAGACTATGCAAGAAAAAACGGTTTTAAAGGCACCTTCCTTATTGAACCAAAACCAATGGAGCCTACCAAGCACCAGTACGACTACGACTGCGAAACCGTAATTGGCTTCCTACGCCAGTACGACCTGCTGGGCGATTTCAAAATCAACATTGAAGTAAACCACGCAACGCTTGCAGGGCATACCTTCCAGCACGAACTGCAGGTATCTGCCGATGCCGGTGTATTGGGTTCACTCGATGCCAACCGCGGCGATTACCAGAACGGCTGGGATACCGACCAGTTTCCCAACAACCTGAACGAACTGACCGAAGCCATGCTTATCTTCCTCGAAGTAGGCGGACTGAAAGGCGGCGGCATCAACTTCGATGCAAAAATCAGGAGAAGTTCTACCGACCAGTCAGACCTGTTTCATGCACACATCGGCGGGATGGATACTTTTGCAAGAGCGTTGGTAACAGCCGATGCCATCCTGAACAAATCTGACTTTGCAAAAATCCGCAAAGACCGTTATGCATCGTTTGACAGCGGAAAAGGCAAAGAATTTGAAGAAGGCAAACTGACTCTCGAAGATCTTCGTGCCTATGCCATCGAAGCCGGCGAACCCGCAAACACAAGCGGCAGGCAGGAATACATGGAAAACATCATCAACCGCTACATTTAGTTTTCACTGCGCATTCATCGCATCTTTTATACGGGCTGTTTCCTCTAAAGAAACAGCCCTTCTTTCCCATTGCTTTCCTCACTCAAATTCATTCCTGCAACATGGCATTTATTGATACCTCATCGGGTGCTGCTTCGTCCACTTATACGAAAGGCAACCCCGCTTATCTCATGCTGCTCACGCTGGTAGCAGCCCTTGGCGGTTTGTTGTTTGGCTACGACACCGCTGTTGTTAATGGCGCCGAAAAATCGCTCGTTGAATTTTACATCGCCAAAATTCTTTTGCCCGCTAATTATGTAAGTGATACCATTCCCATCATCGGTCAATACAAAATGATGCTCATTATTGTATTGATAGTGGTAGCCATCGTAATCTGTGCATTGCTCATCCAGTTGCTGGGCAAAAAAAGGGGCTTTATTACATCGGCCATTATTCTTGTCGCACTCATTGGCTGGGCAGTATTGTTTGCCAACAAACCTATCCCCAAAGCGGTCAATGAAATAAAAGATACCGTAGATGCTATCAAAGGCTTTGTGATTTCCAGCGCTTTGATTGGTTGCGTGATTGGCGGCGCCTGCGCCGGTTTTATCTCCAAAGCCATCGGCAGAAAAAATGGTTTGTACATTGCTGCATTTGCTTTCCTGTTGTCTGCCATCGGCGCGTGGAAGCCGGAAGCCTTTAATATTTTTGGCGTGCGAGACGTGTATTCCTTTGTTATCTTTCGCATCCTTGGCGGCATCGGAGTTGGCATTGCCTCTATGATTTCTCCCATGTACATTGCCGAAATTGCACCGGCTAACGTTCGTGGCAAACTCGTTTCCTTCAACCAGTTTGCCATTATCTTCGGCATGCTCGTTATCTATTTTGTCAACTACTATATCGCTAAACAAGGCAACGAGCAATGGCTCATTACTGATGGCTGGCGATGGATGTTTTTTTCCGGTGCCATTCCCGCACTTTTGTTTTTTGTACTTCTCTTTTTTGTTCCCGAAACGCCCCGCTATCTCGCCATCAAAGGCAAGGACGACAAGGCATTGGAAGTACTCAATAAAATAGCCGGTAAAGAGCACGCACCTGCCATTTTGAAAGAAATCAAAGCAACAGTTCACGAAGTGAATGCGCCCTGGCTGTCTTACGGTTCCGGCATCATCATCATTGGCATATTGCTCTCGGTGTTTCAGCAGTTTGTGGGCATCAACGTGGTGCTGTATTATGCAGGCAATATCTTTCGCGACATGGGTGCTTCCACCGATTCTTCCCTTTTGCAAACCATCATCGTCGGCGTTGTGAATCTTGCGTTTACCGTAGTTGCGATTTTGACCGTTGACAAGTTTGGCAGAAAGCCATTGATGATCATCGGGTCTATCGGTATGGCGGTAAGCATGCTGGCCCTGGGGCTTGTGTTTTACATGAATCAGGTAGGTATTGTGGCGCTGGTGCTCATGCTCGTGTACACGGCTGCCTTTGCCATGAGCTGGGGTCCGGTATGCTGGGTGTTATTGGCAGAAATTTTTCCCAATAGCATCCGTGGTGCGCTTTCCATTGCTGTTGCGGCACAATGGATTGCCAACTGGATCGTTTCGCTAACCTTCCCGATGATGAACGATAACGACTGGCTTACACAACAGTTTCACC
>CAWGWV010000008.1:0-116005 GCA_963826385.1 uncultured Chitinophagaceae bacterium
TGGAAAACCAAACTGCAACTGGCTTCTATCGGTAAAATCGTAATTGCCGCTGCCATCGGTAAAGAGTTGGGTGAATACTTTGGTGCCGGCGCCAATTTCGCAGGAATGTCCCGAAGTATAAGCAGGAAATGGTGGAGTGCCAATGACAGTTCTGAAAGAAGCATCTATGTACCGGTTGATGTAGGTAACCGGGCGAATGAGTACGTATTGGTATTTGCATTTCCAGCAGGCAATGAACGCATCATTTTCGGCGATGGCCAATTTGGCATAAGCAACGGATGTTTTCTCCAGCGTCGCTTTGTTTTCCTGCAGCAGTTGGGTGAGGATATTGAAGGTGTGCCCGGTGGGCGTACAGGTATTGAAGGGATCGTCAGCCCAATATTTGGCAATGTCCACTTCTTCGGTTGTATTGCTTTTAACTTGTTGATATACCTGCATTGCCTGATCGTAGAACGCAGAACCGGTGCCTGAAGAAAAAGAAATGTGCGGCTCTGGTGCAGTGTTGTCCACGTCTGCCAACAGGAAAGGGCGGTTGTTTCCCCATTTCGGGCTTACCGGCGTCGTCAGGGCGCCTGTTGGTGCCCAGCAAAATGAATCGGGTGGCATAGAATACGGAAGCTGGAACGGATCGAGATACGCTTCGTGCCCGCCATCTGACATCGAATATTGATAGATTGCATTTGCAAGGTCTTTGCCATATTGAACCGAGCGGTTTACCACTTCATCTCCCACGCCGTCTCTCAATGTTGTCAACATTGCATTTTCCATGCTGTCTATCGAATAAAGATTGGCTGTTGACAAGTGTTTGTCAAACATTTTGCGCATCGTTTCGGAAATGGCAGCATTGGAAGAAATTGACCAATTGTAAGCGAGTGCTGCGTTGGTTTTGGGCATAGAAGAAAACCCGTTAAGCTGACCACCCAGACTGCGCGCACCGGGAATTCCGTTTACCACTGCTTCGTAAGCGGCGATGCCTACATAACCATAGCCGCCCTAGCTACCTGTGGCGGAAAAAAACCGGGTGTCGTTTGTGATACTTTGCACATCAATGAGAAGTAACCGGTTACGGCTTCCCCGCTATAGGTACTTGCCGCATCACTGACTGATTGGCCAGTCTGATAAGGCTGATCTTCTTTCTGGCAGGAGAATACAAATAAGGACACCAGTAGCGCAGATAGCATGCACACTTTGGTAGAAATCGTTTTCATCGAGTTGTTTTTTCGAATCATAAAAGAAGTTATTAACAACGACCAACAACACGGCTATGCGATAACAATTAAAGTTTTTTTAGACAAAAATTTAAAACTGTTATTTGCTTTGCTTCTTTCTCACTACATCTTTGATATTAGATTTAATCCAACAATTTTAGAATACCTTATACAAAATGTTTATCAGATTTTACGTAGCAAATCTAACATATCATTTAGATTAAATTGTATTTGCAAAAAATAAAATTTGAAAAAGTACCCGTTTCCCATAAAGTTGATTTGCTGCAGATGGTTTCGATGTTTCTTTCCCAATATTGTACTTGCCGGCTTACACTACCTGTCTTGCTTTTGCTTCCATGTACTTGTTGATTACGTTAACGGTCAGTTTTTGAGGTGCGGTGAGCAATGCCATAATACCAGCATTCTGCAATTCTTTTACCATTTGTCTTTTTTCGTGAATAAATTTTTTGGCAATCACCTTTTCATAAACATCGCCAACCGTGACCGCAGGGGTGTTTTGCAGATCGGTGAGCCCATTGTTTTCAAAAAACACAACTAACAAGGCATGATAAGAAGCTATCTTTTTTAAAAACGGCAACTGCCTTTCCAAACCGTACCTGCTTTCGAAATTGGTAAACAAGATGAGCAGGCTTCGCTGCCGGATGTGTTGCCGGATGGCGGTGTACAGCGCTTCTGTATCGCTGTCGGTGAAATTGGTCTGTTGGCGATACAACGCCTCCAGCAACAGCGCAATGTGGTTGCTTTGTTTATCGGGACGTACAAACTGGTCCACTTTTTTTCCATACGTAAGTAACCCGGCTTTGTCTTGTTTTTGCATTACCAGATTGCTGAGAACGAGAGCCGAATTGATGGCATAATCGAGCAACGTCATACCGGCAAACGACATTTTCATGTTCCGGCCTTTGTCAATGATGCAAACTACCTGCTGGCTGCGTTCGTCCATAAAAGTGTTGAGCATCAGGGCATTTTTGCGAGCCGTCGCCTGCCAGTTGATGCTGCGGTAGTCATCGCCCGAAACATATTCCTTGATTTGCTCAAACTCGAGGCTGCTGCCGAGTTTACGCAGCGGGCGTGATCCTTTTTCTGACACCCGGCTCGTTACCGACATCAACTGGTAGCGCTTCATTTGAACAAATGACGGATAGACTGCTACCGTTTTTTCAGTTCCCAGCCGCAGGTGGCGGATCACCAAGCGAAGCGGGCTGTACAACAGGATATTGATGATGCCAAAACGATACTCACCACGTTCTGTTGGTCGTACCTGATAACTGGTTATAAAAGATGCAGATGGCGGCAACTGCACGGTAAACTGGTGATTCACGTGTTGAAACTGGTAAGGTACTTCCTCAATAACCAGGACGATAATCTTGTAGGGCTGATGATTGTTGAAGACAAGATTGACAGCATTCTCGTCGCCATTGCTGAACCTGTCGGCGCAACGCCGTTCTGCTGTCAGCGGTTGGCGGCTGATAAAAACAGCAATCCCATCAATGAACAACGCGATAAACAGGCACAACAACAATAATTTGCCCATCAACAGCAAAGGATCATAAAAAAATGCAAGTATAAAAACAACAACAATGCTGATCACAGCTATGTACAGCCGCCTGCTGAAGAACATGGGAAACCGGTAAATCCATTCGGTGAGTATCGGCATAAATTATTGAAAAAGATCAACGGGGAATTTCAATGCTGTGAATGATTTTTTGAATCACTTCATCTTCCTTGATGCCTTCCATTTCCATTTCGGGCGTGAGCAGGATGCGGTGGCGAAGCACGGGCGTCGAAGCATTGATGATGTCTTCGGGAGTCACAAAGTCGCGCCCGCCGATTACGGCAAAAGCTTTGGCGGCATTCATGATGGCGAGCGATGCGCGGGGTGAAGCCCCCAGGTACACGGCACGGTGAGTACGGGTGGCGACAATGATCCTCGCAATCAGCTGCAACAGCTTGTCTTCTATCACCACACGCTTCAATATGTGCCGGTAGTCCAGTATTTCAGAACCACTCACAACCGGGTTGATCATTTCCATCACGTTGCTGCCTGAAAATTGATTGAATCGCTGCAGGATCTCTACTTCTTCCGTTTCGGTAGGATAAGGCACGATGATTTTGAACAAAAACCGGTCTAACTGCGCTTCGGGAAGCCGGTAAGTACCTTCCTGTTCGATAGGATTTTGCGTAGCGATGACCATAAATGGCGCCGACATTTTGTGGGTAATGCCATCGCTGGTTACCTGTCGTTCTTCCATCACTTCAAACAGGGCAGACTGTGTTTTGGCAGGAGCGCGGTTGATTTCGTCTATCAATACCAGGTTGCTGAAAATTGGTCCCCGCTTGTATTCAAAACTACTGGTGCCGGGATTGAAGATATTGGTTCCCAATACGTCGCTTGGCATCAGGTCGGGGGTAAACTGGATGCGGCTGAAACCTGTTTGCAAGCTTTTGGCCACGAGACGCGCGGTTAATGTTTTGGCTACGCCGGGAACACCTTCGATCAATACATGCCCGTCGGCAAGAATGGCTGCCATGATGTGTGTCACCATTTCATCCTGCCCAACAATTACTTTTTTGATTTCGGTTTGCAGCAATTGTATCATCCGCGACAACCCGTCTATCTGCGTCCGTTGCTCAAATATTTCTTCTTCCATAGTCATACTTTGCCATAAAAATGTTCCAGCCGCCGGTAATAGTCCATCAATAGTTGGGAGGTAATGTGATCGCTGATTTTCACTTCCATCAAAAGGTCGGTAATGGCAGTGATCTCCGGCAACGGCACCGTTGATTTTTGCGACAGGGCTTTTGCAAAATCCGGATTTATTTCGGTTGTGGAAATTTTATATTTGGTTCGGATAAAGTCGAGGAAATAAACACTCAGCTTGTCTGCTAGGTTTTTGTGATCGCCCCGTTCATAGTACAATCGGCCGATGGTTTTCACAAAAGCAAGCGATTCATTGGCTGGTTGTGCATACAACGGCAACATCCGTTGCCGGCGCTTCATTTCGGTGAACAAAAACAAGGCAAAGGCGGCTACTGACAACCAAAATGCCCACCGGAAATTTTCATATTTCAGTAGCACGTACAGCACGCTGTTGTCTTCCTTATCTGAAGGCGGTTTGCGGTTGGCGAAATAGTTATCCCAAAAAATGTATCGGCTTTCATCCGGAATGAGGCTCATCAGTTTATCAAAATACAAATGATTATCGCCATACAGCAGGAAAAAATTGGTAAATGTAATGGGTGCCGCATGTAAAATAAAGGAGCCTTTGAGCGTTTGGATGGCCAACAAATTCTCCACCTTTCCTTCATCGTATCCAAGCGGGTAGGTAAAACTGCTGTCGTAATGCACGAAATGATTGTCATAAGCGATGCCCGGATAGCTGAAACTTGCTGGTGGCGCAAAGACCTTAGGATTTAGACATACGGTAAACGAATCGGCAATGTGGATGGTTTCATTGTTTTGAGAAATGCCATACGGACTATAGACTTTCTTTTGTGCAACCCGAAAAAAATGCTGTGCCTTCTCATTCATCTGTAAGGCACTGATGAAAACGGTATTTCCTTTTTGAGCAAAAACCGTTAGTGTGTTCAGTTCTTCGGATGTAGGATTGAAAAAGTTCATGACGATGAGCAAAACCTGGCTTGAAGAATCGTCAACGGGTAATTTCCATTTGCCGGGTGCCGCTTTGCTGACGCTCATTTTCGCTGATGGAAAGTGCTGTTGCAACATTTGGTATGCGACGTAGGTTCCATAAGGAATTTTGTGAGTTGGCTGCAGCGTGATGCGCCCGTCGAAACGTCGCGGCGGATGTTGCAACAGCAGCATTAGCACCAATGACAGGAACAAGACCAAACCCGTTACGATGAGCCACGTACGTTTCATGATGGGTTAGAGCTTGTTTTCGAGGTTTGAAAAATCTGTCCTGATTTTAGAATACCGCTGTAGATCGACTGCAAATTCACCATACCAGACATATTCATAATGCCGCGTAACAATGGAAAATTCAGCTTGCCAGGGTAAGCCCGCTACCTGTTGCCGGTAATGCGTGTTGGTGAGGCTTGGCTGGTAGGCAATGAGCTGTTTATCGCTCAACAATTTCAGCAATTGCAGGTAGAGTGTTCTCACCGCAAGCCGGTAATTTTGCTCTGCTTCGTATTTGTGCAGCAGGTGCTTGAAATCAATCTGGTGAAGCAAGTCTTTGTCAGCGATGGATTTTTCCCGCAAAACAGACGCATCGCGATGGAAAAAGCTGATCTTATTTGCTACTAAAAAATAGACAACAGCAGATGCAAACACCAGGATGACGAGCAGCCATACGACAAAAACAAACCAGTCCTGCTGGTACCAGTTAGTGCCGGGATGTTCCTGAATCATCACCTCATCTTCAGCGGGCAAAACACCCGCATTCACGAGGCTATCGCGGTATTGCTGATCATAACGTATACGGGCATTATTTTTCTGAAATTCTTCAATGCTGTGAACATACCAGAAATCGTCTTCCTTTTTAAAAGCGTTAATGATGGAATCGGTGGAAGTATGAAAATTGCTTTTGGGTATGAGAAATGCATCGCCCGGATTTTCTTTCCAGTTAAAATAATATCCGGTGGTATCATCATCTTCTTCAGTGGTGTCAAATTCATTGTTTTCTGTACCACTGTCAGTTTGTTCCTGTGCAAGTGAGTAAAAATGTATCAAACACAAAGTCAGCAATCCGAACAGGATGCAGACTCCTTTCAACCACACACTGCGAAGTGCTGAATAAGTTCGAAGTAGTGGAATGCCCGGTTGCCGCTGTAGTTGGTTCATCATCAATAGGTTGCTTTCCATATTATCACACAAAATGCTCCTTCGTCGGTGATGATGTTTTGCGCTTCAGAATCACCGGATACACAATAAAATAGGCAATGATAAAGGTAAGCGAAGCCAGGATGATGACCCATTTGAGCCAAAGCGGCAGATCGGTGTGGCGAGTGACAAACCCTTCAAAAAAAGCAGCCAGCAGGAGCGTGGGAAACCCAGACAAGGCGATGATCAATCCTTCTTTGGCGCCGGTTTTCAGCGCATCTAACCGACGCGCAGTGCCGGGAAACAACCAGCTTGTGGCCAGCACCAGCCCGGAACTGGCAGCCACGACAATGGAAAACAACTCCAGCGTACCATGAATGAGAATGGTGAGCAAACTGTCATGAACCAATCCGTGGGTATAAAACAGGTATTCAAAAGCGCCCACCATCACCGAATTGTATACCAGTCCCATAATGGTTGGAAAACCAAGCAGGATGCCGCCGGCAAATTCGCGTAGCGCTACCGTGATGTTGTTGATGAACAGGAAGATAAAGCTCAATAATTCGTTTCCATAAGCATACACCTCGAATGGCTTGCCGTCGCGAATGTTCTGCTCGGTCATGTCAACGTAGTTGTCTCCCAATATTTCGCGGACAAATGTTTGTTCGTTTTTGGCAGAAAAAAAACCAATGGCGACAAACACGACAAACAAACCAAAGCTGATGAGCATAATGCGGTGATGTTTGCCAATTGTCAGGGGCAGGGTGTATTTAAAAAAACAGACCAGCCGGCTGCTGCTTTCCTGCCGGTTTTGATAAATGCCAAGGTATTTTTTAGAGGCTTCAGTATTGAGATACTGTGTAATGCGGCTGTGCGGGTAAAAGGTTTTGCTATAGCCCAGGTCTTCCACCAACTGGATGAAATCGTCGGCTTGTTCGTCGGGGTGTTTGCCTTCTGACTGCACAATGCTTTGCCAGCGTTCTTTGTTTCGCTTGATGAATAATGCTTCTCTCAAAAAAACGTTCTGTTTTGAAAACGGAAATTATTGATTACTTTACAAACAGCGGCAATTGTTTTCGGCGATGAACAAAATAAAAATCCCCACCAGTTTCAACATCGAGTTGGATTTTGAGCAGGCAAATGTCGGTCAGCGTTTCCTCGCATGGCTCCTCGACCTGATGGTGCAACTTTCCTATCTGGTTCTTGCCTTCCGGCTGTTGGGATTGTTCCTGCTCAATTTTAAAAACAACAATACGGATGCTTCCGATGCATACAACCTCACGGCTTTGCAAATGCTCATCACCATACCTGTCTTGCTTTACCACCTGGTAAGCGAGGTATACATGAACGGGCAAAGCATCGGCAAAAAATTACTCGGCATCAAAGTCATCAGCGAATCCGGCAACCGGCCCTCCTTTTACCAGTACCTGTTGCGCTGGCTGCTGCGTCCATTCGACGTTACATCGCTTGGTTTGGGCGTATTGATCTTATTGTTGTCGGGCGATGCAAACGATGGTTTTGTCATCTTGTTTTATCTTGTTGTCGTAATTGTTGCCGTAACGGTCATGTTCAAAAAAAACAAACGCCTTGGCGATCTTTCTGCCGGTACACTCGTCATTGCCAGCCGGGTAAAAAGTGATCTCAACGACACCATCTTTTTTGACCTGGAAGAAAATTATGAACCGCGCTACCAAAACGTGTTGCTGTTGAGTGACCGCGACATGAACATCATCAAAACAATCCTCGACAGCAGCATCCGCCACAACAACCACGACCTCGCCGAACGTACCAGCGCAAAAATACGGACAGCGTTGAAAATCAGTGATTACCAGCATCCATTCGCTTTCCTGGAAACAGTGCTCAAAGACTACAACTATTTGTCTGGCTCGGGTGAAGGCATAAAGTTTGCAACCATCCGGGAAAAACTGTAAAACAGCCATGAATGTTTCAGTAAGTAAAAGGTGAACCGATGGAATCACTGTGTATTGTCGTGTAAGAAACATTTTTTACTGTGGAACATACTTTTCCCGTAACCATTCCCGCAGACCGGGCTTTTGTTAGATTCTCCTGCAGGACGAATAAATATTTCAATTATGCAGAATGTAAACTTGAATCCTTTTCTTTTGAGGCATTATGTTTTGGCAAAATGTCAATTGAGAAGGCAACAAATGCATATTTCAATGATAATTATGCATTTCTCTAATACATATCATTCGGTTTCTGCAACACAAACAACAGCTGTATGAAAATAATGGTTACCGGTGCTACAGGTTTCATTGGCAGGCAACTTTGTTTGTCGCTTGCCCAACAGGGACACACGGTACATGCCTTGTGCAGGAATGTTCATCACCCATTGCTGATACAGCACGAAAACATTGTCCCCTTCAAAGGAAACATTCTCGACAGGCAAACACTCCACCAAGCCATGGATGGATGCTCGCAGGTTTACCACACGGCAGCGTTGGCCAAAATGTGGAGTCGCAACAAACACGATTTTTACCGCATCAATGTTACCGGTACGGTAAACGTGATGAACACAGCCAAACAGCACCATATTGCGAAAGTGGTTCACACCTCCAGCTGCGGGGTGCTGGGGCCAACCATCAAACACCCGATGACAGAAAAAGATCCACGCATTGTTGGTTTTCCCATTCATTACGAACGCACCAAGTATCTTGCAGATAATGAAGTATTGAAGTTTGTGGAAAATGGCTTGCCAGTTGTAATAGTAATGCCATCCCGGGTTTATGGCGATGGTCCGGTAACCGACAGCAATACCGTTGGGAAAATGGTAAGCGGTTATCTGAAAGGAACGTGGCGGTTTATTCCCGGAGATGGCAGTCAGGTAGCCAACTATGTGTACCTGCAGGATGTGGTGAACGGGCATATCGCGGCAATGGAAAGCGGGGTTTCGGGAGAACGTTATATTCTGGGTGGCGAAGACATTAGTTTCAACAGGTTTTTCGAAGTGGTGAGCTCGGTTTCGCATACACATCATCGCTTGTTTCACTTACCCGTCCGCATCATCAAAGCCTTTAGCTATTTTGAAGCTGTGAAAACGAAACTCACCGGGCTGCCACCGTTTTTTCTGCCTGAGTTTGCCGACAGGCTCACCATGAGTCAAAAATACAGCAGTGAAAAAGCCATCGGGCAACTTGGTTATACCATTACCCCTTTTGAGGAAGGCATACGTAGAACGATCGATTATTTGAAAACACAACACCATGCAGAAATTAAACGCTTTGATCACCGGGGGAAGTGAAGGGTTGGGTAAATCATTTGCCGTTGAGCTGGGCAGAAGAAACATGAATCTTGTATTGGTTTCCTTGCCCGATACCGGCTTGCCCGAACTGGCCGCTTTTCTTGGGAAAAACTTTGAGATCTGGGTAGAATACTACGAATTAGACCTGACCGATACGGATGCCTGTATCAGGATGTTTGACAGCTTGCGGCAAAAAAATATACGCCTTGATGTATTGATCAATAATGCGGGCATTGGCAATTTTTCATGGTTTGATGATGCACCAATTCATTTTTGCAAAACTCAAATTGAACTGAATGTCGTAACACCGGTATTGCTCAGCAAACTGTTCCTGGAGCAGGTAAGCAAAGATTCGAAATCGTATATATTGAATGTTGGTAGCATGGGTAGCCTGTTCATTGTTCCTAAAAAACAAATCTATGGCGCTACCAAAGCTTTCCTACGTTATTTTACCAGCAGTCTGCAACTGGAAATGAAAGATACGCAAACCTCCATCAGCCTGCTGAGTTCGGGCGGCATCAACACCAAGCCGGAATTGCTGGTATTGCACCAATCATTGACCGGCATTTCCAAAGCCACCATCCTGGAACCTGAATTTGTAGCGAAAAGAGCGGTGGACGGTATGCTGAACGGAGAAAAAATCATTGTGCCGGGGTTTGTGAACCGGATGCTGATGTTTGTCAATTCATTTCTCCCGTCTTTCCTGCGACGCCTGATTGTCAAAAACCGGTTCAAAGAAATCATAGAGCCTTCTGTGAAAGCAGCGTGATGTGAATACCGATTAAGTGGAAACGGTTATCTTCGTTTTATGGTGATCAATTTAAGCGATACACATAGCCTGATCAGCAACTGGATCAGCGAATTGCGCAGCACCGAAATGCAGACAGACCGGATGCGATTTCGCAGAAACCTCGAACGCATCGGTGAGGCAGCAGCTTATGAAATCAGCAAACATCTGCCCTGGCAGGAAGTGGAAATTCAAACCCCGCTGGGCATTCACAACAGCAAAGTGCTGGCGCAACAGCCGGTGCTGGCAACCATCCTCCGAGCGGGTCTCCCGCTGCACCAGGGATTGCTCAATTGCTTTGACAAAGCCGACAATGCTTTCATCAGTGCCTACCGGAAACACCGCCACGACGGAAGCTTTGACATTCACATCGAATACATGAGCACGCCCATCGTTGAAGACCGCATTCTCATCATCAGCGACCCGATGTTGGCTACCGGAGCTTCGTTGGTCAAAACCATTGAACGCATCAAATCGGAAGGGGCACCGTCAAAAATTCATATCGTAACGGTGATTGCCTGCGCTACGGGCATCGAATACGTACATCGCGAAACCGGTGACGACGTTACCATCTGGTGTGGCGACATTGATGAAGAAATTACAGCAAAAGGCTACATCGTTCCGGGTCTAGGTGATGCAGGTGACCTTGCTTTCGGGAGCAAAAATCAATTCTAATATACTGACCGTCGCCTTCTGTAAAAAGGCTGATTATTTGTGACAAACATATTGTATTTTCACCACGTAATTATTTCTGCGAATGAAACGAACTACGCTGCTTTTGGTGTGCCTGGTGTGTGCTGCCTGCTCTTATGCGCAAGACCCTCATTTTTCTCAATTTTTTTCATCACCATTGACATTGAATCCTGCCTTTACGGGTAAATTTTCAGGGGATGTGCGGGTTGCTGGCAACTATCGCAACCAGTGGCCGACCATCAACAACGCTTACACAACGGGAACGGTGTCTGCCGATTTTGCCATTATGAAAAATCATGTGGCGGAAAATGACACCTGGGGCGTTGGGATCATGGGGTTGACCGACCAAAGTGCTGCCGGGGCAGTGAAATACAATTACGCTGCTGTTTCCACGGCTTACCACAAAAGCCTTGACGAAGACGGTTTCAAACAACTTGGTATTGGTTTCCAGGCTACTTATTCCAATATGATGATCAATACTTCTAAGCTTACATTTGAAGACCAGTTGGCACCCGATGGAACCTTTACTTTACCAACCAGCGAATTGTTTCAGAATTCTGTGTTGAAACAAAGTTATCTCGATTTGAATGCCGGCGTATTGTTCACATCCAGTTTTACAGACCACGACAACCTGTATGCCGGCGTCAGCATGTATCACATTACCCGTCCTCAATTGAGCTTTTTACCTGATAATTTCAACGTATTGAACCCGCGGTTCACTTTCCAGGCGGGCGGTTATTTCCTTGTTAGCGATCGCAACACGCTTCACCTGAGTGCCTTGCACAGCGAGCAGGCGGGAGCCAATGAAACGCTCGTTGGTGGCGCCATCCAGTTGCCCGTCGGCGATGTGTCGATGGAAGAAAAACCGGTGTCTGTGTTTGCAGGTGCCTGGAGCCGGTTGGGCGATGCCATTATACCGTATGTCGGGCTGGACTTTAGTGATTTTCATCTCGGCGTGACGTACGACATCAATACATCTGAATTAAAAACAGCTTCCAACAGCCGGGGCGGTATAGAAATTTCACTCATCTACATCAAGCAGCAACCCGGCAGCAAAGGATTGCCCTGCCCGCGGTTTTAATAATTGTTGTTTGATCCGCATGTTATTTCATTAATCAAATTGCGTTGGTTTTCAATTTCAAATGAAATTGTTGAATGGAAACCCTTTCTACAATTTCATTTGAAATTGAATGAGGTAGGTATTGTTTATGGAATATAACGCTGTATTTACGATTTGATTTGGTCAGCCTGTGATACAAAAAAAGCTACTCCTTACTTCAATTACAAGAAAGCAAAACCCCAGGTAAAAACTACCAGCGCGCCGAAATAAATCAGCATCAGGATGAGCATGGTGCTGCTATTCAACAGCAAACCAATGGCACTCACTAATCCCACCAACAGCAACGCGGACGAAAAGTAAATCACCAGTTTTTTCCGCTTGAAAAGATGCAGGTATTCAAACCGGCTGACCGGCAATACCATGGTCAGAAAGATCAATGCTGCAAAATATTGGTTGCCGCCCTGCACGCCTGGCAGCAATCCACCAAACAATGCCGTTCCAATGCTCAGCACAAATAAGGAAACCACCAGCGCCGCAATCCGTATTTCCTGCGGGCTCAATACATACTTACCTTCCTTGGTAAACAGCAAAACGGTATTGGCCATTGATGTACCAACCCATGAAAAAATCACGAAAAGTAAGTACAAACCAATGAGAACATAAGCCAGGGTTGTTGCTCCTGCAAAATCTGAAATGCCAGACAACAGCCGAACCGATACCCAGATGATGATGATGGTAATCCACCTTGCTTTTTTTGATTTGGCAGACAGCCATAATGAAAACATGAGCAGCCAGCGATAGGGAAGTAGTCTTGCTTTCAGCGATTCTTTATAGCCCTGCCGCGCGCGTTTGTTATTGGGATTTACCCGCAATGCCTCCCGAAAATGTTCACGCGCGTCTTTGTGTTTCCCGTTTTCCAGGTAAATCCAGCCAACGTTGGTATGTGTAAAGTCATCATCAGGATCAATGGCCAGGGCTTCGCGGATGGTATCGTATGCTTCATCTTTGTTTTTGAGCCGGATGAGGGCTTGGGTGCGGGCATTGAGGCAGGTAAGGTCTTCTGCATACACGCTCAATCCTTCATTTGCCATCTCAAGTGCTTCGTCAAACCGGTGCAGGTCGAGCAGAATGTAGGCATACAATCCAAAATAGGCAGACGCTTCAGGGTTTAGTTCGATGGCTTTTTTCAGTTGTTCGATGGCTTCGCTTTTTTTACCCATCTGGTACCAACAAAAGGCATGCAGGTAAAACACCCGGTGATAATAGGGCATCGACATGATGCAATTTTGCAACAACTTCTGCGCTTCTTCAAAATGCTTTGTTTCGATTTTGCATTCTGCCAGCAGCATGAGCGCTTCGGCATCATCAGGATTTTCGCGCAATGCGTATCCGATTTCTTTTTCAGCATCTTTGGTTCTGCCTTGCTGAAACAAAAGGCGGGCACGCTGTAAGTGTTGATTGATTGCAAACATGCTGTTGATGGGCTGCGCGAAGGCGGCCATTTTTTTATAAGTCGTATGAAAATCTGGTTGCTTGCAGCGCCAAAAGAGGCATTACTTTTTTAGCTTCAGGTATTGCAGGATGTCGTCGTACAAGCCACTTTCATTTGCATACAAGGCATAATTGCGGGCTGTTGCAAACCATTCATGTGTTGTCGCTTTGTGTTGTTTGGCTGCTTTTTGCAGGTCTTTGGTTTGTATTTTTTCGATGTTTCCTTTTAGCAGGCTTTCTTCCAGCTTTGCTTCCGTGGCAATGTCAATGATGGCTTTGATGTCGGCACCGGAATATTCGGCGGTCATTTTAGCCAATGCATTCACATCAATGTTGTCTGCCGGTTTGCCTTTCAAATGTTGCCGGAAAATTTCCTGCCTTCCCGCTTCGTCGGGAGGTGACACAAAGACAACGCGGTCAAACCGTCCCGGTCTTCTGAATGCGCTGTCGATGCTCCAGGGAGCGTTGGTAGCGGCGAGAATCAGCACGCCTTCATTGTGGTACTGAACGCCATCCATCTCTGCCAAAAACTGGTTGATGACGTGGCGCATGCTGCTTTGCTTAAGGTCGCTGCGGCTGGCACCAAGGGCATCTACTTCATCAAAAAACAATACGCAGGGCGCATTCTCCCTCGCCTGCTGAAACACCGCATGGAGATTTTTTTCACTGTTGCCCATCCACATATCGAGGATATCGTGCAAACCGATATTGATAAATTTGGCGTCTATTTCACCTGCTGTAGCTTTGGCAAGGTAGGTTTTCCCGCAACCCGGCGGTCCGTAAAGCAGGATACCACCGCCGGCTTTTTTCCCAAAAGCTTTGTAGAGATCAGGATTTTTGAGCGGTTGAATGATTTTCATGGAAATTTCATTCTTGATTTTTTGCATTCCGCCCACATCGGCAAACCGCATATCTGGTTTTTCCATGAAGAACTGCGGCCGTTGCTGACGGCCGCTGCCAAAAAACTCGTCACCTTCATTCAGAAAATCAGGGATTTCGTCAAATTCGTCTTCCTGGTCGTTTTCAATTGATGTCATGCGAAGAGTATTGTCAATTTCATCATCCTGGAAAGAGGGATTCTGCTGCAATACCTTTTTATATACTTCTACGGCTTCTTCAAACGAATCTTCGCGGATCAGGCTACGAACAAACTGTACAAGATCATCAGTTTGCAAAGCATTTTCCTTGTACAATGATTCATATATAATGATGGCTGCCGAGTATTTCCGCTGTTTGTAGTAAATGTTCGCCAAACCTTTTCGGGCGCGGGAATTGCCATAGCTGCGGTTCAATACTTCCTGGTATTGTTCCGCCGCTTCATCGGTATAATTCGATTTGATCATCAGCTCGGCAAGATGCAACCGCAGGGGGATATTGTCGGGCGAAACCTGTAATGCTTCTTTCAATTGTAAAATCCCTTCGTCCATTGTTATAACATTGTAATTCAGCAAATATATTTCAATACAATCACAAAGCAGTTATTGTGCAACAATTGCCGGAGAGTAAGAAAACAGGATTCGTGAACGCTATTGTTCGTGACGTATTGTTTGGTTTACCCGCTATCGAATATTGTTTTCGGGTATTGTCTCATTTTGAAAGGTAAGTTGCTGGCAGAACGCGCAGGCCAATGAGGATTCGTACAAAATATCTGCTGACATCTGCGCCCTCTGCGCCACATTATCAATCTGATAAACTACTGATTTACGACATCGATTTCACTTTTCAATTTTATGTTGATTGTTGTTGTGCAGGCAAAACCGTAGAGATTTGCACTGAGGCTTCTTCAATAAAGGCAATTGTTTCGTGTCACCATGCAGGTAAATCAATTGGCTGCCGGCTACCGTTTTTTGTGTAAGCAGATTTGCAATGATGAAAGATGTTCCTGTTTTCCTTGGCGTAGGATAAGTTGTGAATATTGTAATCCATATCTTTCGATCAGTTGATTTTGTCGGGGAGATAATTTCCCGGTTTCGCTACCTGCAAATGCATTTCATCTGGTGTGCGACCGGTAGTCATTTTATTTTCGAATTGTTTTAGCAGTACAGTATCTGCAATATCAAAACGGTAGTAGCGGTAGCGGTAAATTACAATTCCCCCACCTACGGAAAGCCCGATTTCTGGCACACTCCACAAACCAGCAGCTGTTATGAGTCCTTTGATCTCCTTATTTTTCAGGAACAAGAGGGTGCCAGCGCCCAAAAAATCAATGCTGCTGACTACCTGCGAAGCCACCCGTGAAGAATCCAAACTCACGCCTGGCAGATGTTGAACATTGCCAGAACCAAACAGGTAAAACCAACATCATGAGTGTAGAACTGGTGCTTACAATCATGTGCGTGCGCAACCTCGCTGCCTGGTCAAGTTTCTCCCGGTCAATGCCCACCAGTCTGCCGAGTATCGAACTTACGATCAGTCGCAATAGGATTTCCTGCCAGCTAATCATAACAGTTCTAATTTTCCACTACAAAATTACGGTTGTGATAAACATGCGTGTTCCGCTTATCTTTGTTAAACTAACAATTGTAAGCATGAATCATTCCGTATCTCAGGAAACAAATTGGATGAAAGAACTGGTAACAGAAATCGAAAAAAAGAAAGAAATCATATACCTGGGTGGTGGAAAAACATCCATTCAAAAGCAACACGACCGCAATAAACTCACGGCACGGGAACGTATTGCCTACCTGTGTGATCCGGAAAAACCATTCGTGGAAATTGGAACCATGGCAGGATACGACATGTATGAAGAATACGGAGGATGCCCCGCGGGTGGAACTGTAGCCGGCATTGGCTACATCAGCGGGCGTCAATGCGTGGTGGTTGCCAACGATCAGACGGTAAAAGCCGGTGCGTGGTTTCCGATTACCGGTAAAAAAAACCTGCGCATGCAGGAAATCGCGCTGGAAAACCATTTGCCCATCATTTACCTGGTTGATAGTGCCGGCGTGTTTTTGCCATTGCAGGACGAAATTTTTCCGGACAAAGAACATTTTGGAAGAATGTTTCGCAACAACGCAAAGATGAGCGCACAAGGCATCACGCAGATTGCCGCGGTGCTGGGCGCTTGTGTCGCCGGTGGCGCTTACCTGCCCATCATGAGCGATGAAACCCTGATGGTGGAAGGCAACGGCAGCATTTTTCTGGCCGGTCCGTACCTCGTGAAAGCCGCCATTGGCGAGAGTACCGACAACGAAACGCTTGGAGGCGCCAACACACACAACAGCATCAGCGGCATTGCCGATTATCAATTTGATACCGAGCAAGAATGCCTCGATTACATCAAACGGTTGGTGGGCAAAATTGGATTTCCGGCAATGGCTGGTTTCAACCGGGCAGCGCCGGTATTGCCAGCCAAAGATCCGGCTGATATTTACAACATTATGCATGGGGGTAATGCAAAACCTTACGACGTGGTGAGCCTGATAGAATGTATTGTAGATGCCGGCAGCTTTGATCAATACAAAGCCGATTATGGGAAAACCATCGTCTGCGGCTATGCCCGGCTCGATGGCTGGGCGGTTGGTTTTGTAGCCAACCAACGGCTTGTCGTAAAAAGTGGCAAAGGAGAAATGCAGATGGGCGGCGTGATTTACAACGACAGTGCCGACAAAGCTGCCCGCTTTATCATGAACTGCAACCAAAAGAAAATACCATTGATTTTTCTGCAGGATGTTACCGGCTTCATGGTGGGCAGCCGAAGCGAACAAAGTGGTATCATCAAAGATGGGGCAAAACTGGTGAATGCGGTTTCCAATTCGGTGGTTCCCAAATTCACCATCATCACCGGCAACTCGTATGGCGCCGGCAACTACGCCATGTGTGGCAAAGCCTACGATCCGCGGTTGATATTTGCCTGGCCGTCGGCAAAAATTGCCGTGATGGGCGGCGACCAGGCAGCCAAAACACTGTTGCAAATCCAGGTGGCCTCAATGAAAGGCAAAGGGTAAAGTGGTGAGCCCCGAAGAAGAAGACACCTTGTTGAACGAAATCAAAGATCGGTACGAACAACAAACCTATCCCACTTATGCAGCGGCAAGATTGTGGGTGGACGACATCATTGATCCGGCACACACACGGATGATATTATCGGAAGGCATAGCGGCTGCCAATCAAAACCCAAACATCGCCGAATTTAAAACGGGTGTTTTCCAGGTTTGAACCCACATATTCACCGGTAAAAAACAACATCTTAATAAGCATTCCATATGAATATCCGAATCAATCGTTTGCAACACGTAGGTATCCCCGTCGCCGATCTTAATGAATCCTGTGCTTTTTATGAACGTTTGGGATTTGCGAATGTGATGGAAACGAGTTTTCCCTACGAAGGAAAAGAAGGCAAAGTAGCCATGATGAAACGAGATGAGATGGTCATGGAATTGTACCAAATGCCCGAACCGGAATTGAGCCGTGTAAAACAACGTGCTGACGGCCGCATTGATCACATTGCTTTTGATGTAGATGACATTGACGAAGCGTTTGAATCTGTAAAAGCTGCCGGATTCACTTTGCTGCACGATGAGCCGGTGTTTCTGTCGTTTTGGGACAACGGATGCAAGTATTTTTACATCTCCGGCCCCAACGGTGAGCGGCTTGAATTCTGCCAGGTGTTGTGAGGATCAATGATCGCTTTCAATTTGCTTTTTGTATAAATCATTTTGTAAATTCAACTCTGAAGCCCATTCATTTCACAATTGCAAATGATGTTGTTTTCTTTTTGGTTACAAGTAAAGAGAATGAAAATTCATTGAGGGAAAAATTTCAACAATGCTTCCTTTTACTCATGAATCAATTGGTGCGTCTGTTTGATGATGCCCATCACGAAGGTGCTTTGCACATGCCCAATGTTTTCGGCAGCACTCAATTTGTTGACATGAAAATCGTAGTATGCATTCATGTCTTGACACACCACTTTCAGCAAAAAGTCGAATTCGCCAGATATACTGTAACACTCGATGACTTCCGTTAGTTCATTGATGATTTTGATAAACCTGACGCCGGCATTCCGGCTGTGTTGTTTCAGCGATACATGGCAGATGACCATCAGCCCGCGGTTTACTTTTGTATGATCTACCAACGTCACGTATTGACTGATCACACCGCTGGCTTCCATTTTTTTGATGCGCTCATGAACCGGCGTGGTGCTTAGGTGCGTTTTCTCCGAAATTTCTTTTACCGTGATCCTTGCATTTTCCTGCAGCAATCGCAGGATGGAAAGGTCTTTTTTATCCAGTGTAGTTTGTTCGGTAGCGGATTGTTCTTTTTTGGTGTTGATGCCCATACCAGATAGTGTATTTATTCTTTAATTCATGTAAAATAAGAATATTATCCCAAAGTTCTTCCTATAAACAGAATGATTTTCTAATGTAGTATATTTGGCAAAAATAAAAAGATATGTCAACACTATCCACTTCCATTGATCTGAGCCTGCCTTACAAAGTGCAGGATATATCGCTGGCAGCCTGGGGCAGAAAAGAGATCCGCCTGGCTGAAGCCGAAATGCCGGGACTGATGGCGCTTCGCGAAGAATATGGCGCTTCACAGCCCCTGAAAGGTGCGCGGATCGCCGGTTGCCTGCACATGACCATTCAAACTGCCGTTTTGATTGAAACGCTGGTGGCTTTGGGCGCCGAAGTACGCTGGAGTTCCTGCAATATTTTTTCTACACAGGATCATGCGGCAGCAGCGATTGCAGCAGCTGGCATTGGTGTTTTTGCCTGGAAAGGACAATCACTCGAAGAAGCGGACTGGTGCATTGAACAAACTTTGTTTTTCGGTAATACCGATACGCCGCTCAACATGATTTTGGATGATGGCGGTGATCTTACCAATATGGTACTCGACAAATACCCCGAACTGGCACACCATGTTAAAGGTATTTCGGAAGAAACCACCACCGGTGTACACCGCTTGTACGAAAGAGTAGCCAAAGGCACTTTGCCGATGCCCGCCATCAATGTGAACGATTCGGTGACGAAAAGCAAATTCGATAACAAATATGGTTGTAAAGAAAGCCTGGTAGATGCCATCCGCCGCGCCACCGACATTATGCTGGCAGGCAAGGTAGCCGTTGTAGGTGGTTATGGCGACGTAGGCAAAGGTTCTGCCGCTTCTTTGCGGGGCGCCGGTTGCCGGGTAATCGTTACAGAAATAGATCCCATCTGTGCACTGCAGGCTGCCATGGACGGATATGAAGTCAAGAAGATGATTGACGCTGTGAAAGAAGCCGATATCATTGTTACGGCAAGCGGTTGCCGCGACCTCATTACCGAAGCACATTTCCGCAGCATGAAAGACAAAGCCATCGTTTGCAACATCGGACACTTCGATATTGAAATAGACATGGCCTGGCTGAACGATACCTATGGCAATACGAAAGACACCATCAAACCTCAGGTAGATTTGTATAACATTGACGGCAAAGAAGTGATTGTACTGGCAGAAGGCAGACTGGTCAATCTTGGCTGTGCGACCGGTCACCCGAGCTTTGTGATGAGCAACTCGTTTACCAACCAGGTATTGGCACAAATCGAGTTGTGGACCAACAACAACGCTTATGAAAACAAAGTGTATGTGTTGCCCAAACACCTTGATGAAAAAGTAGCCCGTTTGCACCTCTCAAAAATTGGTGTGGTGCTCGACGAACTGACTGATGTACAAGCTGACTATTTGGGCATTACCAAAGAAGGTCCGTACAAAGCAGAACACTATCGTTATTAATTTGATTGATAATGATTCGAAAGCTCAGCCTCATGGCTGGGCTTTTTTGTTGGATTGATTGGTAAAACAATGGTTGCCCTGGTAAGATTGTTGCCAATTTTTTCCTCATGAACAAGAAGCCTTTCGACATTGAACAAATGCTGGCAAAGATAGAAACGTCGGTGCAGCCGTTTCCCAAAGCAGCCATGTTTCAACTGTATGAAGAAGGCTATACTTCGCTCTTCGAGCAATTGATCTCCTGTATCATTTCTATCCGCACGCTGGACGAAACCACTATCCCGGTTTCAAAACGTTTGTTTGCCAAAGCGAGAACGGCAAATGAAATGGTGGCTCTGAGCAAAGACCAACTGGCTGAACTGTTGCATGGCAGCACGTTTGCTTACCAAAAAGCCAACACCATCCTCAACATTGCGAAGCAAATCAATTGAAGTTTATGAAGGCAATTTGCCGGCAGATTATCAAACCCTCACGAGCTTTTCGGGCGTAGGTCCCAAATGCGCCAACCTGGCGCTTGGCGTTGCCACCCAATCGGCTGCCATCAGCGTAGACATTCATGTACATCGCGTGGTGAATCGCTGGGGTTTTGTACAAACCAAACAGCCGGAACAAACGATGTTGCTGCTGAAAGAAAAAGTAAATGAACACCTCTGGATAGACATAAACCGGCTGCTGATGCCGTTTGGTAAACACATCTGTACAGGAAAAGCGCCGCATTGTTCTACCTGCCCGGTGCGGGAATATTGCCGGCAAATCGGGGTGACTTCGCACCGGTAAGATCAGCTGCCAAACAATTCGTAATGGCTTTTCGGGCGTTTGTCTTTCTGCCAGTTGAAACCGCGCAATTTGAGTTCTTCGTGGTTTACCTGTTGTATGGGATAAAACGTTCCTTTCAGGTTGTTGATGCGGGAAACTTTTTCAGGCTTCCGGTCTTTGAAATAAGTTTCAATGACATCGCAGCTCGATTTGTCAACCCCGATAAATTTGTTGTCATCATCCTGTGTATAATAAACCGATTCTGCGCTGCCCTGTGTGCGGATCCTGTCAATGTTGCCATTGAGAAAATAACCGTTGATGGTTCTCCCTTTTACCTGGTTAAAAAATCCGCTGCTGTCCACATTGCTGATGGCTAATGCATTTTCAAATACATAAACGCGCTCCGGCTTTTTGTTTTTGGTAAACAGGTAGATGGTATCGCCGGTTATCTGGCTGTTGTTGGCCCATACAATCGGGTTTTTCATTAGCCGGAACACCGAGTCGGCAGCAGAATAAAACAAGCTGTCGCCCATCGCCTGCAACGAATCAGAATAGACGCGCACATGATAATAAGCTTCCACGTAGCGGTCTTTCGAGCTGTCTTTGGTAGTGAGCAATAAACTGTCGATGGGCAACATGGAATCGCGGATGGTGGGTACGTTGCGCACGCCGGTGAGGGAAGAAAGCTTGGCTGTAAACAAGGTATCGGCTGCAATGAACAACGAATCGTTGGAGCGTTTCACCATCATCACGGGATGTTCGGTAGCCAATACCACGCTGCTGTTGCGGTTGCCTTTGATGTTGTTGGCAAAGAGGGCATAGCCTTGTGCAGTGTCGCGGTAAATGGCATTGCCGCGGGCTTCAAAATTTCCGGTCGAATCTTCACTTGCCGTTTCATCGGCAATGAGTACAGAGGTGCTGTCGCGGATAATGGGGCGCTGACCGAAATACGATTCTTTCGTAGCCAGGTTGTAATACCCGCTCGTGGTATTGATGGTTCGTTTGCCACTCACAATTTGCGTAGGAACCGTAAACGTAGCAATGTTGGTATAAGTATTATACAGCAACGTATCGGTCGTTACTTTATAGTCGGGATTTACGAGAACGACATCGTTTTTAAAAGAAGCATCGCGCGTTTCGCCATAATAAAAACCTTCTTTGCTGGTGAGTGTCGTAGTGCCATTGACGAGGGTACCGTTGTTGCGGTACACGCCGACCTTTGTTTGCGTATTGTAATCGAGTTCCGGCGTAGTAAGGGTACCTTTGCCATCTGTGAGCCGTACATTTCTGCGGAGATAAGCCGTTTTTTCGTCACCGATGTAGCGAAGATAATCCGCATAGGTATGTACGCTGTCTGCATTGTTGATGTGTACGTGACCAAAGGCTTCCAGCGTGTTGGTCTGCTGATTGAGGATAGCACTATCGCAATAAAAGAGGTTGTTCTGCTGTTTTACCACCACATTGCCTGAAAGAATCTGCAGGTTGGTGGTATCGTTTACTTTTTTAAAACGAAGGGTATCTGACTGAAGAATGTTGATCTGCCGGTTGTTGGGATCGGTGCCGGTTTGTGCATGAACCAATTCTCCCCAACTCATCAGGAAACACAGTACCAAAAAAGCCAGTCCATTCATCGCCGCATTGCGCATAATTATTTCGGTTGTACAACAAAAATGGTATCCTGCGATAAATACAAGGTATCTGGTTTCGTCATTTCAGCCAGGGGAGATTTGATAAAATTGCCTTTGTCTTTTTTACCAAAAACAGATATGTTGACGTACCGCTTTGGATGCACACGAAGATCATCCGTTAAGGTATGTAAACTAACAACGGTTTTGTTTAAGTTGTTGTAAATTTCACGGTCATACAACAATGCGCCCACCGAACCTTTGGTAGAATTGATGGCCGTCATGGCACTGTCTAGTTTTGCGGTGGCAGAGCGAAGCTGGTTCATCACGCTGTCAAGATCGAGGCGGGCAAGTTGACCGGTAATCGAATCTACATTGGAGATGGTATGCGTGAGTGTAGCACTATTGCCTGCAAGGCTGCCGGTAAACGTATTTAGGTTCGACAATGTGCCGGCAAATGCACCGGTTTCGGTATTCAGCAGGCGGTTGAGATAGGTAGCCGATGTTACCAAACCAGCCGTTGCATTGCTCAGGTTGCGGATCACCGACTGCAGATTGCCACGGGTGGAGGTATCAAGAATTTTGTTGAAATTTTTCAATACCGAATCGAGCGAAGACAACGAATTGGCTGCCTGGTCGGCCACCGGGTCCAAGTTTGTTGGTCAGCGTTCCCAACATACTGGGCGCACTGGAAGTACGTATGGTATCACCATTTTTATAATAATCCGGGTTGTTGCCGAGCAATATTTCAATGCTGGGAGAACCAAGCGGATTGGAGTTGATGGATGCCACCGAATTGTTCGGGATGTTGAACGCTTCATTGAGTTTGATGGTGACTACGATGCGTGTAACAGTACTGTTGCCCGACTCTACTTCCGATACGCTGCCAATTTGGAACCCGTTGATGAAAACAGCGTTGGAGGGTGCAATTCCTTTGATATCCGAATAAACAGCATATAAATAATCGCCGCTTTTAAAAATGCTTTTTCCTTTCAAAAAATTGAAACCGAGGACGAGTAGGGCGATCGAGACAATGGTTAACGCACCAATTTTGGTTTCGTTTGATACTTTCATCAGAATGTATTTGTTTGATAATCTGCATGCAGTTGCCTTGGTTTCAACAAATTCGTGCCAACAATTTACATTGTCTCTTCGTCAGTTTTGATACACAATACCAAGGCAGTGATATAGAACTAAGACAAAAGTATCGGTTTTACAATCAGTTGCTGCAGATGATGATGAAATTGTGACAAATGAAAATCGACGTTACAGCCATTTCTTCATACCGGACTTGCGCTGCTGTCCGCTGCCGGTAGCAGCAAACAATTTTTCTGTAACATTATTGAGCAGTATCTGCTGTTGCCGGCGATACAACGGGAATGTTGCCATTCTCCAGGCTTTCCTTGTATCGCAATACGGCGCGCATAATGGCGTAGGCGATCTCACGCTGGTTCTTTTCGTTGTTCAGGTAGCTTTCTTCATCACGGTTGCAGATATAGCCGGTTTCTACCAAAATGCTTGGCATCGCGGTAGCCTGCAACACCCAGATGCCTTTATTGTTTCGCTGCAAAACACCGCGGTTTACACGTCCTTGTTTTTCAAATTCATCCTGCACAAATTCGGCTAACATGCGGCTGTTGTTAAAGAATTTTTTGGTGAGGATGGAAGCCCGGATTTTAGCCTCAGGCGAATCGAACAAGACGCTGCTCGAGTCATCCACATTTTCACTCATTTCGTCACCCGAGCCGACAAATTCTTTCTTCTGGTCTGCCTTGCCCACTGCCCAGATATACACTTCCGTGCCTTCGGCTCGGGCAGCCCAGTTTGTAAGTTCTATACACAGGCACCGAGCGGGTATGTGCCGTGCGTTTGCGTTTTTTACCTTTGCCGGTATAGGTATAATACGTTTCAGTTTTGTGGTCGACCACTTCCCTGCGCGTTTGTTCCACTGCTGAATTAAGATGAATGCTGATGAACAGGTCGCCATGATTTTCATTGGCTATTTCGGCGCGTCTTTTCAGCGACGCATTGATGTTGGTTAAATGATCAGGCAGGTATTGATCGGTACGGGTAAAGATGATTTTGGTGTTGGGAAGATTTTGCCTCAGTTGTTCGCCAAGCTTTAAAGCGATTTCGAGGGCTTTGGCTGCTTCGGTAGTAAACGAGCCATGTGCACCCGGATCGGGAAGTCCGTGACCCGGATCTATGATGATGGTTTTTAAAACATTTCTTGGCTGTGCAGTTCGGGCTGAATCCGGTATCTGGAACGAAGAAAACACAGGTGATCATTAAAAGGACAAGTAAACTTTTACCGGAAAATTTATGCATATTCACGTATCATTAAGTTATCTGTATATTGTTTCGGCTATTTTTGTTTTTTCCCTGTATGAGCAAACGTAGTAAAATTAGCAGAAAAACAATCCTCGCCTTAGCGGTTATGTTTCTTTTGCTTTTTTTTATCACCGTTCATCTCAGCGCGAAAAATCATCTTTCCTTTGCGATAGATTTCGATGTATCCAACAACGGTAGTGATACCATCATAACGGATTCTGCTTACCTGAAATTACGCAACGATACCGGTGCATTGCCATCGAAAGATACTACGCCGGTCAATAGTGGGATCATTAATGCGCCCGATAGTTTATTCTTCCGCGATACGGCGCAAGCTGATACGGTGCGCAAACAAACCATTGATTCACTCCTCATCTCCAAAGATTCACTTGATTCGCCCATCGAATATTCGGCGGAAGATTCCGGCGTGTTGTACATCGAATCGAGGAAGTTTTTTTTGTATGGCAAAGCCAACGCAAAAAACAAAGACATTGATTTGACGGCCAATAATATATTGTACGACCAGGCTTCGCAATCGGTAAAAGCCTATGGCGGAATTGATACTTCGAACAACCCGCTGAGCAAACCTACACTGGTGCAGGGTGGACAAACCTCCATCAGCGATACCATCAATTTTAATCTCAAAACCCAGCGCGGTTTGTCCAAAAATTCCTATTACAACGAAGGTGAAATTTATGTAAATGCCGAGCGGGTAAAGAAAACAGAAAAAGATGTGGCCTTTGCTTACAACAGCCGGTTCACGACCTGCAACCTTGATACACCGCACTTTGACTTCAGGGCAAAAAAAATGAAACTCATCAACAACAAGCTCGCGGTTTCGGGACCTGCCTATCCTGAATTTGAAGGTGTGCCCATCCCGGTGTTTATCCCGTTTGGAATTTACCCGCTCAACCGCGGACGGCATTCCGGCTTGCTGCCTGCACAATTTGCCAACAACAGCGGATATGGCTTGGGAATAGAAGGACTTGGATATTACAAAGTGATCAACGACAACTTTGATGTCACTACGCGCGCCAACATCTATTCGTATGGCGGCTGGACACTCACCATTATCGCCCGAATATTTCAAGCGATACAAATACCGCGGCAACCTTAATTTAGAGATTCAGCATACCAAGATATTGAACACTTCCTCATCGGGATTTGTAAAAGACGAGTACACCAAATCGCAAAGTTTCGCCATTCGCTGGAGCCATTCGCAGGATACCAAAGCACATCCCGGCACCAGCTTCCAGGCGAGTGTAAACGCAGGCAGCACACGTTTCAACCAATATATCCCCAACAATCCCATCCGCAACTATCAAAATATGCTGACGTCGTCCATTACCTGGTCGAAGACGTGGGACCAGGGAAAATACAACATGACCGTGAGTGCCAACCACAACCAGAACAACAACCTGCGGTTGCAAAACATCAATTTCCCAACGGTCAGTTTTACCGCCAACACCTTGTATCCTTTTGAGAAAAAAGAACAGATCGGCAATCCAAAATGGTACGAGAAACTGGGTGTGTCTTACAATGGGCAGGCGCTTAACCAGTTTTCATTTTACGATACAGCCTTCAACTTTCAACACATTCTCGATACGGCACAGTGGGGCGTGCAACACAACATTCCCATCAGCCTGTCGCTGCCGGCCCTTGGCCCACTGATCTTTTCACCGTTTGTCAGCTACAGTGAACGCTGGTTTGGACAACAGCAGGATGTTTATTGGGACAGCAGCGCCCGCAAAGTAGATACAGCGGTGCACAAAGGCTTTTATGCAGCCCGCGAAATGAGTTTTGGCGCTTCGCTCAATACCCGCATTTTCGGAACGCTCAATTTTCCCAAATCAAAAGGTGTAACGGCGATTCGCCACGAAATAAAACCAACGGTCAGTTTTTCTTACAAACCCGATCTGGTCAGCCAGTTTTACCGCAACATCAATGTAACCGTGTTCGATACTGCCGCCACCGGCATTATAGATTCCACCACGTTTATCCAGAATGTATCTTTATTGGGCAACAATATTCTGAGTCCCTTTTCTGCCGGCAAATTTGGCGGGCTGACCTTCAGCCTCGATAACCTGCTGGAGATGAAAGTGAAAAATAAAAAAGACTCGACCGGCGAAGACCCAACCCGCAAAGTGAAACTAATAGATGGTTTGAATTTCAGCACGAGCTACAACCTGCTGGCCGACAGTTTGAAATGGTCCAACATCACCGGTTCTTTCCGCAGTACATTGTTCAAAAAAGTGAACATCACCGGCAGCGCGAACATCAACCCGTACGAAACCGATCAGCGGGGAAGAAACATTGACAAACTGCTTTGGCGCAAAGGAAAAATTGGCCGGCTTACCAATGCTAGTTTTGCTGTATCCACATCTATCCAAAGCAAGACAAAAGACGGGAAAACCGATGATCAGCGGTTGAATGCCATCGACGAAACTTTGACGCCTGACGAACAGGCAGCGGCATTGGCATACGTGCGTGCCAATCCTGCCGACTTTGTGGATTTTGACATTCCGTGGTCACTGCAGCTTTCATTTACCTCCAACTTTTCAAGATTACTGAAACCGAATTACAGCGGTTATTATACTCAGGTGGCTTCGAGCGTCAATGTAAGCGGCGATTTCAGCCTGACTCCCAAGTGGAAAATTGGTGGCAGCACGTATTTCAACGTCAAAGAACTGGACATTTCGTTGTTGACAATGTACATCACGCGCGAAATGCATTGCTGGCAGTTGTCTATCAATCTCACACCTGTCGGCCGCACACGTTCGTTCAGTATTACCATCAATCCAAAGTCAAGCCTGCTGCGCGATTTGCGCATCAACCGTACCCGCAGCTTTACATCCTATTGACCATATTGTTGATTGATTTACTTTTTTGCAAATGATTGGTTGTGAATCAAAAGCATGACGGTACAATTTGGAAACGGGCAGCAGTACAAGCGAATTGAACTAACTTAGCCAACAAATCAAGCGACTTTGTTAAAGGAAATTGTTATCTCCATTCAATCATATATACAGGCACATCATTTCATCAAAGAACACAAACTCTGGAAATGGATTCTGATCCCGGGAATTATTTATGCGTTGTTGTTCATTGTCAGCATGTTTGTTTTCGGTGAAAGCGCAAGCGATTTTATCCGCTGGATATTTTCCATCACGCACATCAGCAGCTGGGTACAGCAGAACCAAAACAGCCTGATCAACTTTGTGTTTGCTTTTGCCACGTTTATTCTCTGGCTCGTATTGATGCTGTTTTATTTTTCTTTGTTCAAATATGTCTGGCTCATTGTTGGTTCGCCTGTGTTCGCTTACCTGAGTGAAAAAACCGAAGCCATCATCGAAAACCGCGATTTTCCCTTTAGTTTCCGACAATTGTTATCCGATATCTTGCGAGGCATCACCATTGCGTTGCGTAATACCATCTGGCAAACGGTTTACATTATAACGTTGCTGTTGCTTTCCCTGATACCCATTGCCGGTTGGGTTGCGCCCGTCATCGCGTTGCTGGTAGAAGCTTATTATTATGGATTTAGCATGCTTGATTACAGTTGTGAACGGCGGAACATGACCGCACAGGAAAGCATCTATTTCATTGGTCATCACCGCGGGCTTGCCATCGGTAACGGATTTACGTTTTATGCCATGCACCTCGTGCCGATCATCGGTTGGGTACTCGCGCCGGCGTATGCCGTGATAGCTGCCACCCTCAGCATGATTACGGTCGAGGGAAAATACAACCCGGCTATCCCGGCACAAGAGCCGGCTTTGTAATAAGTTGATTTTCCCGGCGGTGTATTACTGATTCGAACAAAATTTACCCTATTACAATATAGATTTGTCGCCCACTTTTTTGATAACAAATTATCAACCGGGCCTCTGTTTTTCGTGGAAAAAATACCAAATCTTTTAGTATTTAAACCTGTACCTTGTGCGTTGTTTTTCGGGGAAAAGCCGGAAAAATACTTACCATTCCGCCTAATCATCTTGAACGTAAACTATGCAGTTTTCACATTTACACGTCCATACACAATATTCGCTGCTCGATGGTGCTGCCAACATTTCCAGCCTGTACAAGAAAGCAGAAAAATACAACATGCCTGCTGTTGCCATTACCGATCATGGCAATATGTTCGGTGTGTTTGATTTTGTCAACCAGGCCTGGAAAAATACCAAAGTGGTGGGCAAAGATGTAAACGGAAAAGACATCCTGGAACCCACCATCAAACCCATTGTAGGCTGCGAATTTTATGTAGTAGAAGACAGAACACGCAAAACGTTTTCGAAAGAGCAGAAAGATGCACGCTTTCACCAGGTATTGCTGGCAAAAAACAAAACAGGATATCATAATTTAGTTAAACTGACCTCGTATGGCTTCAGCGAAGGATTGTACAGCAAATATCCGCGGGTAGATAAAAAGCTGATTGAACAATACAGCGAAGGTCTCATCGCCACCACCTGTTGCATCGGCGCGCATGTACCGCAAAGCATTCTCAACAAAACCGAAGAAGAAGCAGAACAGGAATTTAAATGGTGGCTCAACATGTTTGGCGAAGATTATTACATCGAATTGCAGCGCCATAAAATTCCGGAGCAGGAAAAAATCAATGCCACGTTGCTCAAATTTGCCAAAAAGCACAACGTGAAAGTCATTGCCACCAACGACAGTCATTATACCGACCAGGAAGATTACAATGCCCACGACATTCTGCTGTGTATCAATACCGGCGAAAAACAGGCGACACCCGGCTTTGACGATTTTGTGAACGATGACATGGCGATCAAAAACCGGCGCTTTAAATTTCCCAACAACGAATTTTACTTCAAGTCCACCGACGAAATGAGCCGGCTGTTCCAGGACATCCCGGAAAGCATTGACAATACCAACGAAATTGTTGATAAAATTGAAGTGCTTAACCTGAAGAAAGACATCCTGCTGCCTGCATTCCCGATACCGAAAGAATTCCAGACATCGGAAGACAACAACCTGAACCAATGGACGTTCCTGCATCACCTTACTTACGAAGGTGCGCGGCAGCGGTACAGCGAAATCACAGAGCAGATCCGTGAACGGCTGGATTTTGAATTGTTTACCATTAAAACAATGGGTTTTGCCGGTTACTTCCTCATTGTGAGCGACTTTATCAAAGCAGGTCGGGAGCGCGGCGTATTCATCGGACCCGGCCGCGGATCGGCTGCGGGCAGCGTGGTAGCATATTGTATCGGCATCACCAACATTGACCCCATCAAATACGATTTGCTGTTCGAACGGTTTTTAAATCCGGATCGTAAATCCATGCCCGATATCGACACCGATTTTGATGATGAAGGACGGCAGAAAGTGATTGATTACGTGGTGGAAAAATATGGTAAAAACCAGGTGGCGCAAATCATCACCTATGGTACGATGGCTGCCAAATCGAGCATCAAAGACGTAGCCCGCGTCATGGATTTGCCACTTTTTGAAGCCAACAGCCTTGTGAAACTCGTTCCCGAAAAAGTGGGAACCCAATTGGGCCGCGTTTTGAAAGCGCCCATCACTGCCAAAGAAGGAGAGAAGTCGCTCGAGGAAAAAGAACAATATGGCTCCGAAGACATCGAGAACATCAAGAAACTGCGTGAAATATACAGCGGCAGCGACATTCGTGCGCAGGTGCTTCGGGAGGCAGAACGCCTCGAAGGATCGGTGCGCAATACCGGCATTCATGCTGCCGGCATCATCATCGCTCCGAAAGACCTGACCGACCTCATCCCCGTAGCCATCGCCAAGGATTCTGATTTGTGGGTTACACAAATTGGCGGTAGTTCCATTGAAGAAGCCGGCGTTATCAAAATGGACTTTTTGGGATTGAAAACCCTGATCTATCATGAAAACGGCGCTGGAACTCATCAAAAAAAACCACGACCTTGACATAGATCTTGACGGATTGCCACTTGATGATGAAGCCACATACCGGCTTTACCAGAACGGGGAAACCAATGCAACATTCCAGTTTGAAAGTGCTGGCATGCAGAAATATCTGCGCGAACTGAAGCCCGACAAATTTGCAGACCTCATCGCGATGAACGCATTGTACCGTCCCGGTCCCATGGCATACATTCCGCAATACATTGGCGCGCAAACATGGTAGAGAGGAAGTGATCTATGACCTGCCTGAGATGGAGGAATACCTGGAAGAAACCTATGGTATTACCGTGTACCAGGAACAGGTGATGTTGCTGTCGCAAAAAATTGGCGGCTTTAGCAAAGGCGATGCAGATGTGCTGCGAAAGGCGATGGGTAAAAAGCAGAAAGCGGTGCTGGATAAAATGAAAGCGCAGTTTATTAAAGGCGCCACTGCAAAAGGTCACCAGGCTGACAACCTGGAAAAAATATGGACCGACTGGGAAGCATTTGCACAATATGCCTTCAATAAATCGCATTCTACCTGCTATGCATTTGTGGCTTACCAGACCGCTTAGCTGAAAGCGCATTACCCGAGCGAATACATGGCGGCAGTACTAAATCATGCCGGCAGCATCGAAAAAATCACCTTCTTTATGGAAGAGTGCAAACGCATGGGATTGCAGGTGCTGGGTCCGGACATCAATGAATCCCTGAAAGGTTTTGCGGTCAATATGAAAGGTGAAATCCGGTTTGGATTGGGAGGACTGAAAGGCGTGGGCGAAGCAGCCATCGAAAGCATCATTGAAGAGCGCGATGCCAATGGGGCTTACCAGAATATTTTTGATTTTATCAAACGCATCAACCAGCGGACGGTGAACAAAAAATCCATCGAAAGTCTTGCATATTCAGGCGCGTATGATTGTTTCAAAGAGCTGCACCGCGCGCAATTCTTTTATACCGCTCCCGGCGAAACTAGCAGCAATATTGAGCGCATTATCCGGTATGGCAATGTGTACCAGACCAACAAATCGCAAACGAGCAACAGCCTCTTTGGTGAAAGTACCATGCCCGAAATTGCACAACCAAAAATTTTACCTTGCCCCGAATGGAGCCTTACCGAGCGGCTTGATCATGAAAAAGAAGTGACCGGTATGTTTATGAGCGGGCACCCGCTCAACCATTTCAAGTTTGAACTGAAATATTATGGCATCATGCCATTGTCGGAGTTCAATGAGATCAACGATTCACCGGCTGCCGTTGCTGCAAACCAAAACCGGACTTTCCGTCTTGCCGGATTGGTCACCGACGCGCAACACCGCATGACGAGAACGGGAAAAAACTTTGGATCCATTTCCATAGAAGATTTTACCGGCAAAACGGAAATTATGTTGTGGAGTGACGATTACATGCGTTTCAAACATTATGTTGAAAGTGGTAAAAACCTGCTTGTGACCGGGTTTTTCAAAAGCCGTTACAACAGTGAACAGTTTGAATTTAAAGTCAGCAACATCTGCCTGCTGGAAACTGCCAAACAAACGCTGACCAAGCAATTGGACATCAGCTTCAATCCAGCGATCCTTACGTCTGATTTTGTCAATTTTGTAGAGGAAAATGTAAAAAACAATCCAGGTAAATCTTCTATCCGGTTCAACATTTATGAGCCTGTCAACAATCTTAAAATTACCATGTCAACCATGGAAAGAGGCTTTACGATGAACGAGGAAATGGCAGATTTCCTGCTCGAACACCCGGATGTGGACATCAACGTGGAGGTAGTCAATAGTTAGGAAAATTTCTATAAAATACAAAAGCATCATTTGCGAACAAAAAAAGCGGTTGAACATTTTCAACCGCTTTTGTATTGACAAGAACTTGTCAACATTATTGTTTTATCACCGTTGATTTGTGAATGAGTTCATTTCCCAGGTACACTTCCAGGAAATATGTTCCACCAGGCAGTGAACGTCCGACACGCAATTTGCTGCTGCTTGTTTTTTGCGTCAACATGATCCGGCCCTGCGCATCCGTCATTTTGATGGTGAATGTTCCTTCTGTTACAGGCAACTGTATCAACAATTCACTGGTAAACGGATTGGGATAGGTGCGAACGCTGACTGTTGGCAGGTTGGTGACCTGTACCGTGATCAGGTCAGCTTGCTTGTTTGCCGTTTTGGCGGGATTGTTTTCATAATTTATTTCAAAGGGCAGCGAAACTCCGGTACCGCATTCGCCGGTGACAAATAGCGTGTATCGTCCCGATTGCAGAGCATACACAGTTGCTTTTTGCTGACCGTCAATTGTTTTGCCGTTCCATTCCCAGCGATAGGTGTAATTGTCTGCCTGGTAACTGCTGCTCAGTTTCTGCACTTTTCTTCCGCCGGCGATAATTTCTTTTGACTTGATTGCAGCTACCGGCGCGAGGGTGGAAAATTGGCCGCTGGCTGTGAACACTTCGGCAGCACCATCACCATTCAAATCGGTAATGCGGGCGGGCAACCCATTGGTAAAAACTGGCGCATTGGCTGCATCCATGCTAAAAGTTGGAGAATTGAGGGTGCCGTTGTTTTTCCAGTATTCGGTAATGTTGTTGTAATTGTCTATCCGGAAATAATCGGTCAAGCCATCTTTGCTCCAGTCATAAAAGGTGCGCTGGTTCTTGAAATCGTAGTTGTGCTCATTCAGATACAAGGTATAAGATGCCGCAGTAGCAGTACCGGTATTCAGGCAGGTTTGCTGATCGTAGGCGCCGAATGTATAATTGTACATACCCGTGTAATAAAAATCAACATCACCGTCTTTGTCAATGTCGGCAAACATAAACATCATGTAGTTGATGGAGGTGCGGGCAAAACCCACCGGGTTGTTCAGTTCATCTTCTATAAAATGGGGTCGGCGCGCAGTACCATCGTTCCGGTAAAACCTGACACCCACCGCTGGTCTTGGATCGTGGCTCACATCAGAAATGAAACAATCAACATCATGGTCGCCGTCAATGTCCACAAATTGTATGGTGGGCGAACCGGCGGGCGTGATTACATTTTCGAAACCCGACAACCGGCTACTTGTAAATTCCTGGCCGGTTGGTAGTACCGGTGTTTAGATACAATAGGGGCGAACCATCCTTTAAGATAACATACGCATCCAGATCGCCATCTGCATCAATGTCTGTGAAATCAAATCCCACCAGGGTACTGCCGGCAGGCAATACGCTGATCAGCGGGTTGGCTTCATCGGCATTGATGAATGTTTTGCACTGTGCACCGGCTGACAATTGCAAACCGGAAAACAAGATTGTTGCCGCACACATTTTCACAAAAATGCGGGCAGGTTGCAAATGTTGGGCATTGTAAAAGCCAGGGTAAGGATAACTTGCCTGCCATTCTTTTTTGGGAAAAAGGAGAGCTGCAAATTGGTCAAAATAATGGAACTGCTTAAGATGATTTGCAAGGAACGCGGATATGGATGTTAGCATGGCTTGAAAAATTTCAAAAGGAGGTTAAGAAGACACAATATTAAATTTTATTAACTTCTGTCCTATTAAATTTTAAGTTTCTTTTAAAACAATTCAACAGCCATGATTTACAAATTGAAACAAAGATGAAAATAAATATATATAAATGTGATAGAAATGAACAGGCTATATTGAAAAAATCATGACTGCATTTTTATCAAAGAACAATTGGCTAAAAATGCAGTTCATTGACGGATGCAAAGCGCACCAAATTTGGTTAAAATTTTCCTCACCCTTGCTATGATTCATTTCAAACAACCTGGATTTACTTGCCAAATTTCTTTTTCAGCGCACTCAAAGCATCGTTCATATTCAGCTTGCTTGAGTCTTTTTCAGGGCGATTGAAAATTGGCTTTTTTACTCCCTCCGGTTTCCGGATTGCCGGTATTGATTTTTTCCCGGTTTCCTTGTTTTCCATCGCTTGTTTGATTGATACTGCGATCCGTTTGCGGGCAATGTCCACTTCCAGCACTTTAACCTGCACTTTGTCGCCCAGTTTTACTGCTTCGGCAGGGTCGGAAATATAACGGTTCGCCATCTCGCTGATGTGAACCAGCGCGTCCTGTTTCACCCCAATGTCAATGAAAGCACCAAACCGCGTGATGTTGGTTACCATACCTGGCACAATCATACCTACAGTTACATCTTCAATTTTATAAATCGCGGCAAATTCAAACGCCTGTATTTCGCTGCGCGGATCAAGTCCGGGCTTTTTCAGTTCATTTAGTACGTCTTTGATGGTGAGTTCCCCAATTTCTTCGGTGGCATATTGTTTCGGGTTGATGGAGTTTACCAGTTCTTCGTTGCCCACAAGGTGTTGTACATCGGTGGAAAGATCGGCAGCCATTTTTTGAACGATGGAATATGCTTCTGGATGCACGGCGCTTTTGTCGAGCGGGTTGTCACCATTGGGAATGCGCAAAAATCCGGCGCACTGTTCAAAAGCTTTGTTGCCCAGCCGCGGTACTTTCAGCAGCTGACTGCGGCTGGTGAAGGCGCCGATTTCGTTGCGGAATTTGACAATGTTTTCTGCCGTAGCAGCACCAATACCGCTCACATAACCCAGGAGGTGTTTGCTCGCTGTATTCACGTTGACGCCCACCGCGTTTACACAACTCACTACCGTTTGGTCAAGCCGTTCTTTCAGGCGGCTTTGGTTTACATCGTGCTGGTATTGCCCGACACCAATGCTTTTAGGATCAATTTTTACCAGTTCCGCCAACGGATCAATCAGCCGTCTGCCAATGCTCACGGCACCGCGTACCGTTACATCTTCGGTCGGGAATTCTTCGCGTGCTGTTTCGGAAGCAGAATACACGGATGCGCCATCTTCATTTACCATAAAAACGGGAAGGTTCAATTGCAGGCTTTTGATAAATTGTTCGGTTTCGCGGCCTGCGGTTCCGTCACCAATCGCAAAAGCTTCGGTATGGTAAGTTTTGACAAATTGTTCAATCTTGTACCGTGCATCATCGCGCCGGTTGTTTTCGTGCGGGAAAATGACATCGGTTGCCTGCAAACCGCCGCGCTCATCGAGGCAAACCACTTTGCAGCCTGTGCGGTAGCCGGGGTCAATGGCGATGAGGCGCTTGCTGCCAAGTGGAGAACTGAGCAACAACTGCCGAAGGTTTTCAGCGAAGACAGCGATGGCATCTTCATCGGCTTTCTGTTTCAGCGCGGTACGGAATTCGGTTTCGAGGCTGGGTTGCAGCAATCGCCGGTACGATTCCCGGACTGCTTTTTTTACCTGTTCTACGCTGCTGTTGAGGCTGGCAGTGAGGTACAATTGTTCGATGTCTTCGAGCGCGTCTTCTTCGGCTGGCGCAATGCTCATGCGCAGGTAACCTTCCAGGAAACCCCGCAAAATGGCCAGGATGCGGTGAGATGGAATTTTGTAAATCGGTTCATTGAAATCGAAATAATCTTTGTATTTGATGCCTTCGGCTTCTTTCTCTGCCAGCACTTTGCTCTCAATAACGGCGGTATCTTCAAACAATTTGCGGAGTTTGGCTCTTACATCAACATTTTCATTGATGTTTTCGGCAATAATGTCCCTCGCGCCTTGTAACGCTTCTTCTACGGTGCTTACTTTTTCATTCAGGTAAGCCACTGCAGCATTTTGGATGTTTGCGTCGGTTTGCTGCAGAATGAGCACAGACAAAGGTTCGAGCCCGTTTTCCCTCGCTGTCTGCGCCCTTGTTTTGCGTTTGGGTTTATACGGCAGGTAAATGTCTTCCAGTTCAGTAAGTGACGTTGCGGCGTTTATTTTTGCCCCCAATTCCTCACTCATTTTTCCCTGGTCGGCAATGGTTTTTTCAATAAACGCTTTGCGTTCGGTAAATTCTTTCAGCGCTTTGGCTTCGTCCTGTATTTGTTGAATCTGTACTTCGTCAAGATTTCCGGTTCGGTCTTTCCGGTATCGCGCTATAAACGGAATGGTTGCTCCTTCTGCCAACAGTTCCAATACCGCATTTGCCTGCTGCTGCCGGATATTGAGTTTGGCCGCCACCTGTTGTGAAAATTCTCTCATAGTCAAAAAGATAAGGGGCGCAATGTTAGCAGATTATTTGGTTCTGAAATAAAGATTTCTTTGATTGCGTTTTTATACTGACTGTTGTTTGTTATTTCAAATCTTATAAACGGGCTTTGCCTTTCGCCAACATGAATAAACCAACAGGCTTTTTCCTGCTGTTTCTGAGTTGCTGTTCCGTGGTGTTTGCCCAACAGAAATATGTGTTCGAGCAGCCCAAAATGGGTTCACCGTTTACCATCACCATTTACACCACCGATTCGATAGCTGCAACGTTGGCTGCGGGGCAAGCATTCCAGGTAGCAGATAGTCTCAACCTGCTGTTGAGCGATTATGTGGACAGCAGCGAAATCAACCGCCTGAGCGCAACCAGCGGATCGGGCAAATATGTAAAAGTGTCGCTGCCTTTGTTTAACATCCTTCAGCGGGCACTCGATGCCGCCATCATCAGCGATGGTGCTTATGACATTACCATCGGGCCGGTGGTAAAGCTCTGGCGCCGGGCGAGAAAAGATCAGCGGTTGCCTTCGCCGGATTCTATCCGGCAAGCATTGCAGAAAGTAGGTTATCACTATGTACATCTCGACATTATGACGCACAGCGTTTGGCTGGAAAAAAAGGGAATGCAACTGGATATTGGTGGATTGGGAAAAGGATATGTTGCGCAGGCAGCGCTGGATTTTTTGAAAACAAAAGGCCTGGATACCGCGATGGTAAATGCCGGTGGTAAAATTGTCACCGGCACTGCACCTGCAGGGCAGCAGGGATGGAGGATCGGCATCAATGAGCCGGATGAAAAAACGGAAATTCTGCCCCGAATGTTGTCTCTACATCACATGGCGGTAGCCACTTCCGGCGACATTTATCAATATGTTGAAATCGACGGTAAAAAGTATTCGCACATCGTAGATCCCAACACCGGGATTGGTTTGCTCAACAGCAAAAATGTAACCGCCATCGCCCGCGACGGAACGACCGCCGATTGGTTGTCAACTGCCTGCAGCGTGCTGACGGTACACCAATCCATGCGATTGATCAAAAAAATTAAAGGTGCTGCTTTGCTAATCACCGAAAAAAAGAACGGCAAGGTCGAAAAAAAGAGTTCCCGGCTTTTTAAAAAATATTACTTTTAATATCTTTCCCGCTGTAATTGTTTGTTTTTTACTTTGGGTAAAGTTGTGCAAACGATTGTAATCTAACTTTTTGATAACTGATGATTGCTTATAGCCTGTTTTCTTTTCTACACCTGTTTTTCACGGTGACAGATACCGCTTTTACGACTTACGAACAAAAAATTGAAGGAACGGAAGTTTCGTTTACCATGATCCCGGTCACGGGCGGTGAATTTGTGATGGGAAGCAATGCTTCAGAAACCGGACGGCATGCAGATGAAGGTCCTGCCAAAACAGTAAGTGTCGCCTCATTCTGGATGGAAGCAACATGAAGTGACGTATGATGAGTATATTTTGTTTGCCGATGAACAAATGGACGAAGCGCCAAAGCCGGATGGCATTACACGACCAAGCCCGCCATACATTGATTTCACTTTGGGCATGGGAAAAGGGGCGGTTTTCCTGCAAACAGCATGAGCCAATATGCAGCTATGATGTATTGCAAATGGCTATATAAAAAAACGGGCATTTTTTACCGGTTGCCAACCGAAGCAGAATGGGAATATGCCTGCCGCGCCGGTTCACAACAACTGCCTATTTTTTTGGTAATGATGCAGTAAAACTGGCAGATTATGCCTGGTATGCAGGCAACAGTGAAAACAAATACCACAAAGTGAAGCAAAAGCAACCAAATGCATGGGGTTTGTATGATATGCTGGGCAATGTAGCCGAATGGACATTGGATCAATACAAAGATGATTATTTTGAACAGATACAAAACAATGCAGCGAATCCTTGAATGACACCGGCGAGCCGAGCATCCGATAACATTAAAAGGTGGCACTTACAAAGATGAAAGCGCTAAATACGAAGCGCTGCCCGAATAAAATCGGATTTAAAATGGAACGCCCGCGATCCGCAAATCCCGCGGAGCAAATGGTGGAATGCAGATGCACCGTTTATCGGCTTTCGCATTGTGCGGCCCGTGAAACAGCCTTCGCAGAAGAAGTTGACCATTTTTTCAAACAACTTTCTTTCATTTAAAATAAAACATCTTAATAACGCATTGACATGAAACGATCTAACAAACCAGCAAAACCGGAGAAAATTCATCAAAAATACTTCGCTCATTGCCGGCGGCATAATAGCCGCTCCTTTATCTCGCAAGGCAAATTATTTTTCGGGTTCTTCTGATGTAATTAAAATTGCACTGATAGGTTGCGGTGGCAGGGGAACCGGTGCAGCAACACAAGCATTGAGCACCAAACAAAATGTACAAGCTGGTGGCAATGGCCGATGCATTTCGAGACAGGCTTGATGATAGCTACAATAACATCATCGAAGCATTGCCAGATAAAAAAGACAGGATTAAGGTAAAAGAAGAAAATAAATTTGTCGGGTTTTGATGCCTACAAAAAAGCTATCGCTTTGGCCGATGTGGTGATACTTGCAACACCGCCGGGTTTTCGGCCCATCCATTTTGAAGAAGCCATCAACAAAACAAACACGTGTTCATGGAAAAACCAGTGGCCACAGATCCGGCTGGTATTCAAAAAGTACTGGCTGCTGCAGAAAAAGCCAAAGCAAAAAAAATTAAATGTAGTGGTTGGCTTGCAACGCCGTTACCAAACATCGTATCGTGAACTGATGAAGCGGGTGCAAGATGGCGCCATCGGTGATATTACTTCCGCACAGGCATGGTGGAACAATGATGGCGTATGGGTTCGTCCGCGCAAACCCGATCAAACAGAAATGGAATACCAGATGCGCAACTGGTATTATTTTGTCTGGCTTTGCGGCGATCATATCACTGAACAACACATTCACAATCTCGATGTGATCAACTGGGTAAAAAATGGTTACCCGGTTAAGTGCACAGGGAATGGGTGGAAGACAAGTGAGAAAAGGAAAAGAATATGGAGAAATATTCGATCATCATTACGTTGAATTTAAGTATGCGGATGGTACTATATTCAACAGCCAGTGCCGCCACAAAAAGGAACAATGAGTAAAGTGGATGAATTGCTGATTGGTACAAAAGGAAAAGTATTTTGCGATGCAGCCAACATTAAAGATCATAAAGGAAAAGTGATTTACCAGTTTGATAAAACAAAAGAAAACCAGCCTTACCAAAATGAACATGATGAATTGTTTGATGCTATTGCAAAAGGCGAATATAAATTTTGGGATGCTGAACGTGGCGCAAAAAGTACCATGACATCTATACTTGGAAGAATGGCAACTTACTCAGGTGCAAATAGTTGAGTGGGATAAAGCGATTAATTCAGGCATCAACATTATGCCGGCAACTTATGAGCTTTGATGCAGCGCCACCGGTAAAGCCAGGCGCAGATGGAATGTATGCATGTCGCTATTCCCGGTGTAACAAAATATTTCGCTTAAATCAATCATCAACAATCTTAAAATTAATGTATGCAACGCAGAAATTTTATACAACAATCAGTATTTGCCGGCGCTTCTTTGTTAGCTGGCATCTGCTGTTAAAGCAACATACAGATCAAAAGTAAAAGACATG
Organism: uncultured Chitinophagaceae bacterium; assembly: GCA_963826385.1. Taxonomy (GTDB): domain Bacteria; phylum Bacteroidota; class Bacteroidia; order Chitinophagales; family Chitinophagaceae; genus Ilyomonas. The sequence continues at coordinate 40,322 of CAWGWV010000008.1, forward strand.
CCCATTTAATTTAAATTATGCAATGCATGATGGTATGTTTAAAAACAGTGCAGGCAAGATTTCATTGACCAAATAAAATATGCCTATGATCTTGGTTTCGATCCATGGAAGACAATGGTATGGTTGGGCGATCGAAAGATATGCAGCAAAAAATTGGTGACACACTTGCAAAGCTCGGAATGAAAATGGGTGTTTTTGTTGTTGATAAAGGTGGCAATGATGCCAATTCATTAACAACCGGCAAACAGGAATATGTTGATATTTTTTTAAAAGGATGCTCGCAGGCTGTTGAAGTTGCCAAACGTGTAAATGCAAAATGGGTTACTGTGGTGCCGGGAGATTTTGATCATAGTAAATCAATGGATATGCAGACAGCCAATGTAATCGAAGCGATGCGAAAGAGGTGCTGACATACTGGAGCCGCATAATCTTGTGATGGTGCTGGAAGCTTTGAGCGATAATCCTGATTTATTTTTAAGAGGATCAGATCAAACATATCATGATTTGCAAAGCAGTAAACAGCCCGTCCTGCAAAATTTTGTATGATATGTATCACATGCAGCGCAACCAGGGTAACATTATAAGCCACATGGACGATGCCTGGGATGAAATTGCTTATTTACAGATTGGCGACAACCCCGGAAGAAACGAACCAACCACCGGCGAGATGAATTATAAAAATATTTTCAAACACATTTATGACAAAGGCTACAAAGGTGTATTGGGAATGGAACATGGTATTTCAAAACCGGGCAAAGAAGGCGAAGCAGCTTTGGTAAAAGCATACAGGGATTGCGATGATTTTGTCATGTAATAAAACTTTTTAAATGATAAATGAAAATCGCCATCGAAACAGTGTTTCGATGGCGATTTTCATTTATCCTACACTGGAAAAGTATAGCAGTTAAGCCAGCCGGCTGTGTTTTTTTCCATACATAAAATAGATGGTAAGCCCGATCGCCCATCCACACAAAAAACCATAGCCAGCTAATGGGTGGAATTTCTATCATCAGATACAAGCAACACAAAGCACCCGCAACCGGTATAAAGGAAAAGCTTTTGAAAAAGCTGTAAACCGATACCACAGAACAAATGAGGATAAAAACAATGAACAACATTTCCTGGTAGCTTTCGCCCGATAAGTTGGCAAAAGCGTTGGTAAGCCGAACGCGAAATACAATAATCATCAACAAAACCAACGCAGGAATTATAAATTTCCCATTGATATATGGTATTTGAAAGCGCCCGGGTGCATTGAAATTTTTGGTAAGATTAATACGCCAAAACAAACAAGCACAAAAGCGAAAAGGGTACCAATGCTGGTTAAATCGGTTACAATGGCACTCGGTATAAATAAAGAAGGAACGGCTACTAAAAAGCCCGTAACAATAGTAGCAAAGGATGGTGTTTTATATTTGGGATGAACCTTCGCAAATTGTTTTGGTAACAAGCCATCGCGACTCATACTCATCCATATTCGCGGTTGCCCTAATTGAAAAACCAATATCACGCTCGTAGTTGCAATTACAGCGCTTATCGAAATTACATACCCAATTTTATTCAGGTTGAGTTTTGCAAAAACATATGCCAACGGATCAGGAACTTTTAACTCGCTATAATTTACCATACCGGTTAACACCAGGGCAATTAAGATGTAAAGAACGGTGCAGATAATTAAGGAGTAAATCATGCCCCGTGGTAAGTCGCGTTGTGGATTTTTGCATTCTTCCGCCGTTGTGGATATGGCATCAAAACCAATATAGGCATAAAATACAGCCGATACGCCAGCCAACACCCCACCAAACCCGTTGGGCATAAACGGTTTCCAATTGCTCGTATCTACATAAAACGCACCTACAATTATCACCAAAATAATTACCGCAATCTTAAACATTACCATGAGGTTGGTAGTTCGTTTACTTTCCTGGATGCCCTGATAAGCAACATGGTAATTAGTACGATGATACAAACAGGCAGGCAAATCAACAAAAAAATGAAAATTACCCAAAACAGGAGCGGAGTTATACGCAACAATTGCAGCATCGGTAGAACTGGTTTACCGGCTGCTACTGCAAGGTCATAATTGTCTTTCGCCGTAAAAGGATCGCTAACAACCAGGCAGGCAGGTGAATGCCGAACCCTTCCAACAAATTATTAAAATAACCACTCCAGCTAATGGCAACAACTATATTCCCGATTGCATATTCCAGGATCAAAGCCCAGCCAATGATCCAAGCCACCACTTCGCCAAACGATACATAGGCATAGGTGTACGCACTGCCCGCAATAGGAACCCGGCTGGCAAATTCGGCATAACAAACGCGCTGAATCCACAGGTAACTGCCGTAATCATAAACAAGAACACGATGCCGGGACCACCATTAAACGAGCTGTGCCAATGGTAGAAAAAATACCCGCACCAACAACAGCGGCAATACCCATAAAAGTTAGGTCGCGAACGCCTAACACTTTGTTTCAGTTTGCCATGGTGAGCGTCGTTTACCCCACTCGCAGCGTCGGCAACAATTTTATCAATTGATTTTTTCCGAAAAGTAAGGCATTAGACATGCTTTTGCTGTTGGATAATGGTGAGAAGATAATGCTATTTCGGAAGATGCAAGTTTAAGGATGATTGCATCATAAGTTTTTCATTTAGCGATTAAGAATCGCGGCTGATTAAGTAAGTTGCCAATTCGTGTAACGGCTTTTTGCGAAACATTTACCACGGCAGTATCTTCCAAATGTTGCATAGCAGCATCCATGTATTTTTCTTTCAGAGATTTTGCCCATTCATCCACATTACAATCTCTGTAAATTTTGAGCATCCGTTCTACCTTATCGGCTTCCTCTGTTTGCAACAAGTAATTAATTTCTTCTCTTTGGCTGGTGTTTGCAACTTCTAAAGCATGTAAAAGCAGGAAGGTTTTTTTATTCTGACGAATATCTCCGCCTACATCTTTTCCAAATTTCTCAGGGGATCTCCAAACGCATCCAGATAATCGTCCTGTACCTGAAAGGCAATTCCCAAATTGCTTGCCAAACTGGTACAGGTGCGTGCAATTGTGCGCGCTTGCACCGCCAATAATAGCGCCCATCTGTAAGCTTGCTGCCAACAAAACCGAAGTTTTCAGCTCAATCATGTTAAGATAATCATCCAGCTTTACAGTACTTTCTTTTTCAAAATCCATATCCAGTTGCTGACCTTCGCACACTTGCTTTGCCGTCTGATTAAACAAGCTGATAATTCTTTGGAGATAAGATGGATTTATTTTATTTAGATATTCATAAGCACTATCAGCATTACATCGCCGGAAAGCAAGGCAGTGCTTTCGCCATATTTATGATGTACCGTTTGCATACCCCTGCGCAGGGCAGCTTTGTCCATGATGTCGTCGTGAATAAGCGTAAAATTGTGAAACAGTTCAATAGCCGTAGCTACATGCCAGGCATCGGATCATACATTGCATCAAACAATTCATTTCCCATCAGGCACAACACAGGGCGAATGCGTTTGCCACCAATGTTTAAAAAATACCGGCCAGGTTCGTATAAAGACGCCGGCTGTGATGGAAAATGATCTGTTTCAAAATATTCTCTGAAGGCAACACTGTATTGCTGAAATGACTGCATAACGACGATCTTATGAATGTTGGGCGAACGACGCAGGTTGAAATCTGTTCCGAAAATGATCAGGTGCCAATGCATGCACTTCGCGGGCATACGGACATTCAAACTGTGTCGTTACCGAATGATGCAAAGTAAAGTGCAGATTGTTAGAGTAAAAAGAATTGATTGTAAAACAACATTCATCCAAAACAGTAAATAACAGGTTGCAGTATACCACTTGCAAATTGACCTCCTGTTGATTGCCTGCATGCAGAACTTGGATCAATAATTTTTGCCTTTTAACATAGGCACAAAGGAAAAATTGTCGAATGTTTCTGTCTGCAATCCGTCGTGGATACTTGGTAAGTGCGCAACATACGTTGAACTGTCGCTGTGGTCATCAACCGGTATAACCATCAGCCGCCCATTTGTCAATTGTTCAACCAATTTAGGCGGCACAAAGGGAGCTGCTGCAGTAATGATAATTTTATCAAACGGTGCAAAGGTGGCAAGCCTTCAAAACCATCCCCATAAAAAAATTTGATATTGGGATATGTGTATTTGAAAACATAATTTTTTTGCTGGTAATCGTAAAGTTTTTTTTGACGTTCAATTGTGTATACCCGTGCTCCCATTTCGGCTAAAACCGTTGCCTGGTAAGTGCTGCCGGTTCCAATTTCCAACACTTTATCGTTTCGTTTTATATTAAGAATTGTGTTTGATAAGCTACTGTATAGGGTTGCGAAATGGTTTGCCCTTCACCAATGGGAAACGCCCTGTCCTCGTATGCAATTTTACCAAAAGCCGAGTCTAAAAACCAATGGCGGGGAATGTTATTCATCGCTTCGAACACACGCTCATCTTGTATGCCTTTTTCACGCAGAAGACTGATAAGTGGCGTCGCATGCCTTTATGCATATATGTATCTTCTTGTTTTTTCATGGGGCAGCGCAAGTTAATGGTGATGTGCCTGTATAAATAAATTTTTGTTTTGCCTTTTTTCAACGTTGTTTTACTGCATAATGAGTAATAATTACATTGCGTATCAAAATTATACGAAAGCCACAATAAAATAACTACAATGAAAATCATACGCGTTTTCAATTGTCGCTTATGATGTTTCTTGAATTTTTTATCTGGGGCGCTTGGTTTGTAACCCTGGGTACATTTCTCAACCAAACCTCCAAGCGAGCTACGATGTGCCAATGTTTTATGGTACGCAATCGTAAGGTGCCATCATTGCGCCGTTTATCATTGGGCTGATTGCTGATAAATATTTCAATGCAGAACAAATCCTTGCTATGCTGCACATCGTCGGTGCCATCCTCATGTACCTCATGTATCAAAGCACTGATTTAGGGCTTTTATCCATATATTGCTTACATGATTATTTACATGCCTACGCTGGCATTGGTAAATACTGTTGTCTTTCCGGCAGATTAACCGATCCCGAAAAACAATTTTCCGGCTTCGCGGTCTGGGGCACCATTGGCTGGATTATAGCCGGTTTCCATCAGTCGCCTGGTTTTCAGTGGGAAGCCGAAGAGTTACAGAGGGGTGCGCTCAAATCACATTTCTCATGGCGTCAATTGCTTCGCTATTCTTGGTGTGTTCAGCCTTTCCTTCCCAAAACACCACCGGTACAGGACGTCAAAAAAAGTAGTGTATCTGATATCATTGGGTTGAATGCGTTAAGATTGTTAAAAGAAAGAACTTTCTTGTTTTCTTTATTTCTTCCATTCTCATTTGCATTCCACTGGCGTTTTACTACCAGAAAGCCAGTCCTTCCTTGAATGAATCGAGCGTGGAAATCCAGCCGGAAAAATGCCACTGGGCAAATGTCGGAAGGCTTTGTATTCTCCGATGCCCCTTGTTTTTTGCGCGGTATGGTATTAAAAAAACCATCTTGCTGGCATGTCAGCTGGGGGTTCCGTTATGTTTGTTTGCCTATGGCAATCAGGCAGTCTTTCCTGGATGTTGATTTTCGGCATTACTCTTCATGGCATTTGTTACGACTTCTTTTTTGTTGCCGGTCAGATTTATACCGATGCAAAAGCGGGCGAAGGTTCAAAGGTGCTGCACAAGGTCTGATCACTTTGGCTACCTATGGCATTGGAATGCTCATTGGCTTTGGGCTGCCGGTCTAATTACCGATAAATATACCACTGCTGGCACGCACAACTGGCAATAAATCTGGCTGGCGCCTGCCGCTGTTGCCTTTGCCATTTTTATCCTGTTCATGCTGCTGTTCAGGAGCGAAAACAGGACTGTAGCCAAGGCAGAACCTGTTCAGATGGTATAAAAATAAAGCTGCTAAACTGATTGTATTGATTGCAAACACAAATTAATAACATATGAAAATAGCGATGCTTGGTTCCGGTTTTATCGGTCGGTTTTATGCCGACGCCATTCATGGGCAACAGAAGTAAAGACAAAATTGTAAGCATTTATTCACGCCGGAGGAGAGTGCGCAAAAATTTGCGACGATTATAAAGTGCCTCATGTGACCATCAACATGGAAGAATCCATTGCTCATGCAGAAGTCGAGGTGGTTTGTATTGCGCTGCCAAACAACATGCATGAAGAAGCCGTAATGCTTTGTTGCAAACACAAAAAAGCAGTAATTACTACCAAACCATTGGGCAGAAATACAGAGGAGGCCAAACGGATGCTGGTGGCAGTAGAAGAAGCCGGTATTTTTAATGGATATCTTGAAGACTCGTTTATACGCCGAAGTTTATCAAAGCGATGGAAAGCGTGAAAAACGGGGCACTTGGCAGAATTTTATGGGCAAAATCACGCGAAACCCATCCTGGTCCCCACAGCGAATGGTTTTGGAATATTGAACAGGCAGGCGGCGGTTGTATTTTGGATCTGGGCTGCCATTGCGTGGAGATAACCCGGAGTTATATTGGAAAAGATATAAAGCCGGTTGAAGTAATGTGCTGGGCAGATACACAGGTAAAACCAATAGATGCGGAAGACCATGCAATTGGATTGATTAAATATGAAAACGGCGCCATCGGCGCAATTTGAAGTGAGCTGGACTTTTCGAGGCGGATTGGATTTGCGTGATGAGGTAATGGGCACTGAAGGAACCATTTGGATCAACAATTTTTTACGAACTGGTTTCGAAATGTTTACCACAGGCAAAGGAGCCGATTATGTTGCTGAAAAAGCAGAAAGCAATAGTGGCTGGCTTTTTCCGGTAGGTGATGAAATTAACGAACTCGGCTACAACCACATGTTTGCGGATATGTTTAGCAGTATGGAAAATGGTAGTGAACCAAAGGAAACTTTTTATGATGGATATGTGGTAAATGCGTTTTGGATGCAGCTTACAAATCAGCAAAAACAAAACTGTGGGAGACCGGTTGAACTCGACATCTGGCGGGGCAGGGAAGGGTTACCAAAGAAAGTAACCTGACTGATTACGATGCCGATCATTATCTCATTAAAGAAGAAACCACCCATTACGGTGCAAAAAAAGTAATATTAAAACACAAAGAAACGGGTAAAATTGAAGAGCGAATCCTCGGTTAAGTTATTAAAAAAGCTGCTCATCTGAGTAGCTCTTTTTTGTTTGGCGGAAAACAAACCGTCGAATGTAAAGGAGTTTCTTCTAAATTTCCTATTGAAAAGGATCTTTTTGAAAAACAAGGTTAAAAATATGTGTATTCCATTGTAATTCATTGATAAAAAGTTACTTTTACCACTTATTCATTTTATACATCAGCCTCCTGTGGCATTCAAAATAATTCATGGAAGATAATAAAATAACACCCTTCGAAACCAACGACAACGATCGCATTATCCAGGTAAATATTGAGGAGCAAATGAAGACCGCTTACATTGATTATTCAATGTCGGTAATAGTAGGTCGTGCCCTGCCCGATGCCCGCGATGGATTCAAACCTGTTCACCGCCGCGTATTATACGCGATGAACGAACTGGGCAACAACAGCAACAAAGCTTATAAAAAATCTGCCCGTATAGTAGGAGAGGTGATGGGTAAATATCACCCGCATGGCGATGCTTCTATTTACGATACACTGGTGCGTATGGCGCAGGACTGGACAATGCGCTACACGATGGTTGACGGCCAGGGTAACTTTGGCAACCAGGATGGCGATCCGCCGGCAGCTATGCGTTATACCGAGGTACGCCTGCAGAAGTATTGCCGAAAGCATGCTGGAAGATATTGAGAAAGATACCGTTGATTTTCAGCTGAATTTTGATGATTCGCTAAACGAACCAACAGTTTTGCCTACTCGCATTCCGCAGTTGCTGGTAAATGGCAGCAGCGGTATTGCCGTGGGTATGGCTACCAACATGATGCCTCACAACCTGAGCGAGGTGGTAGATGGCTGCATTGCCTACATAGAAAATAAAGAAATTACGATTGAAGAGTTGATGGCTTATGTAAAAGCGCCCGACTTTCCCACCGGTGGTGTTATTTACGGCATGGAAGGCGTAAAGCAGGGCTTCTTAACCGGTCGTGGCAGGGTAGTGGTGCGGGGTAAATGCCATGATAGAAACAAAGCCAGCGGCCGCGAGCAAATCATCATTACCGAAGTGCCTTACCAGGTAAACCGCGATACGCTAACCGACCGTATCGGTCAGTTGGTGAATGAAAAAATCATTGAAGGCATTGCGCACGTAAATAACGAAAGCAACAAGCGCGAAGGAACCCGTATTGTGATAGACCTGAAACGCGATGCCATTGCCAACGTTGTCATCAACCACTTGTATAAATATACCGAACTGCAAACCAGTTACGGCATCAACAATGTTGCGCTTAGCAAAGGCCGCCCGCGGATCCTGAACCTGAAAGACCTGATTAGCGAATTTGTTGAGTTCCGGATGGAGGTGGTCATCCGCCGCACCAAATTCGAACTGCGCAAAGCCAAAGAACGCGCGCATATTTTGGAAGGTTATTTAAAAGCGCTGGATCACCTGGATGAAGTTATTTCTCTTATCCGCGACAGCCGCACGCCTGATGATGCCATGAAAAGCGCTGATCAGTAAAAGCAGGGAAGAAAACTGGTATCTTAAATGAAGCCCTTTTTGCCGAAATTGACCAAAATATATATGATCAGGAAGCCGGGTTAAGCGATGCGCAGGCAAAAGCCATATCTGGAATTGCGTCTGCAACGTCTTAACCGGTATGGAACGAGATAAAATTGTAGGATGAATTTAATGAACTGATGCACACCATTGCCCGTCTTACGCTTCTGCTGGTAGATGAAGATTTGCGTTTTGAAGTGATCAAAACTGAACTGCTCGAAATCAAAACAAAAGTTTGGCGATGCGCGCAAAAGTGAAATTCAATACCTCGCCGATGAAATGCGCATTGAAGATCTGATAGAAGATGAAAATGTTGTAATTACCATTTCGCATCTTAGGTATATATCAAACGAACATCGGCTACCGAATACCGGCAGCAGCGCCGCGGTGGTCGTGGCGCCATCGGCAGCAAAACCCGGGAAGAAGATTATGTAGAACATCTCTTTGTGGCTTCTACCCACCATACCATGATGTTCTTTACCGAAAAAGGCCGTTGCTTCTGGATGAAAGTGTATGAAATTCCCGAAGGTGAAAAACAGAGCAAAGGCCGTGCTATTCAAAACCTGATACAAATTCCGCCGGATGATAAGGTAAGAGCGATTATTGGATGTAAAGAAACTGAGACAATAAAGAATTTGTGCAAAGTCATTATATTGTTCTCTGCACCAAAAAAGGCATTATCAAAAAAACACCGCTGGAAGATTTTAGCCGTCCGCGCACAAACGGCGTAAATGCCATTACCATTGTAGAAGGTGACGAGCTGCTGGAAGCCAAATGACCAACGGTCACAACGAAATTATGATGGCGGTAAGAAGTGGTCGCGCCATTCGTTTTCCTGAGAGCAAAAGTACGTCCTACAGGCCGCGGTGCCATCGGTGTACAGGGCATTGATACTGAGGATGGAAAAGACGAAGTGATAGGCATGATATGTGTTGATAAAGAAGATTCGTCAAAAACCATTCTCGTGGTGAGTGAGAAAGGCTATGGCAAACGCACACCACTTGTTACTGACGGTGAGGATGTATACCGCATTACCAACCGGGGTGGCAAAGGGGTGAAAACCATAAATGTTACAGAAAAAACAGGAAATTTGGTTGCCATATTAAACGTTAGCGAAAAAGAAGATCTAATCATCACCTGTAAATCTGGCATTACCCTTCGCACACCGGTCATAAATATAAAAGAAGCCGGCAGAAATACGCAAGGCGTTATATTGATCAGGATAGACAACGGTGATGAGATTGCTGCTGTATCTCACATTGAAGACGAGGAAATCATCGTTCAGGAAACGGAAGATGCTGAGATTACTGAAAACGAAATCCAGGCGGCGGATATCGTTGAAACAACGGATATCGCAACAGAAAATGGCAATGGTGCCACAAACGAATTCAACAACGATAACGACATAAACAATTTTTCTGAACCAAGTGAAAATCTAAACAAAAATAAAGCAATATGAAAAAAATAATGTTGTCAGTTTTATTTGCTCGGAACAGGTTGCCTCGCGATGGCGCAAGACTACTCGAAGGTGACCACAATGTACACATTGAAAAAGTTCGAAGATGCAAAGAAGGAAGTTGACAAATTATCCGAAGACGGCAAAGGAAAGACAAACCGGAAACGTTTGTGTGGCAGTCAATGGTCAACAGCGAAATGTTCAAGGACAGCAGCTTAACTGGCATAAATATCCGGAAGCTGCCGACAAAGCTTACACCTCGCTAATAACATACCAGCAAAAAGATCCCGAACTCAAAACCTTCAAATCTATCGGGGCCATAAACAGCATCGCAGATTTGTATGTAACCTCTATCAATAAAGGCAAAAAATTTTTCAATGAAAACAACTGGCAAAAATCTTTTGATCACCTGAAAAGAGCGGTTAGCCTTAAGCGAGTTCATCACGTCCAATGGTTTCCAATGCCAGCAAAGAATCGGTAGATACCATTACCGTTTTATATACCGGTCATGCTGCGCAAAACATGGGCAACGTAGATTCAGCCATATTTTACTATGCCAAACTGGCTGACCGTAAAATCGGTGGCGAAGGTTTTGACGATATGTACCGGCTGTTGTTGCTCGACCTGTCGAAAATGAAACAGCCAGAAAAATTCACGCAATACCTCGGCACGGCAAAAGAATTGTATCCCAACCAGGCAAGTTTATGGTCGCAGCTGGAAATGGAAAACATCACTGGCAATTCATCCCTGCAGCAGGTGATTGATAAATACAAGGCAGAAGCCAACAACAATCTGAATGAAGATCAGCTCATTGGATATGCTGAAGCGTTCAACGATCCTGAAAAAACAAAATCGCTGGATAGTGCGCAGCAGGTAGATCTAAAACTGTTGTCGGCTGACATTTATAAAAAAATATTTACCCAAAATCCCAAAGGTATTTATGCATTCAATGCAGGCGTATTGAGTTACAGCGTATTCAACGTTTTGGACGACCGGTTTTACACATTGCGTGGAGAAGCGGCTCCTTTGAAAGCCCAACGTGCTGACTTGCAAAAACAGCAAATGGTTTATGCTGATTCCGCAATTGCTTGGCTTGAAAAAAGCTATGACATGCTGAAAGCAAAAACCGACCGCGATAAAAGTGAATCCAATTCACTGAACCGGTCTGTTGATTACTTAGCCAACCTGTACATGTGGAAACGGGAAAGAGTCAAAGGCATTGCCCCGAAAGACTACGATAAATTTGATGCGAAATACAATCAATATTCCGACGAGCACGACAAATACAAAGACATGTAATTGCCGGATCGCATTTACTTTATACAAAGAGCAGCTTTCTAACGATGGCTGCTCTTTTTGCTATCAATCCATTTTCATCTGATTTACATTAAAAACAGTATGCTTTCATGATGAGGCACGAAGTTGCAATTTTTTCAACTTAACATAATATAAATTATAGGAAAACTGCTTGAAAAGAAACCTGCACTGATTGGCAGGTTTCTCGATTGATCTTGTGAAATTTATTCCTAAACCGGAACGGCTGGTTGTTGTGAAGGTTGTAAAACAACCATGGATTTTTCACTTGACTCGACCGAATCTTGTTTGATCGAACTTTCAGCGATTCCAATGCCGTTGAATATCAGCCGCAGATTTTGATCGAACGTGAAATACTTATAAATCCAGTTGATGAAGATCTGAATTTTGTTTTTTACACCCAAAATCAAAAACAGGTGCACCGACATCCACAACAGCCAGGCAGGAAAACCACCAAAGTGAAGTTTGGGTTTGGGAATGTCCACAACTGCACGGTTTCTGCCAACTGTTGCCATACTGCCTTTGTCGTTGTATTCGTATTGCTTCAATGGATCGCGGCTGTTGCTGCAAAGTTTGATCAGGTTTTCTGCCAGCAGTTTTCCCTGAGAAATGGCAACGTTCGCCAACTGCGGATGCCCCGTGGGATATTTGGGCGTTTCCATACTCGCAATGTCGCCGATAGCATAAATATTAGTAAACGATTCTACTTTGTTGTACCGGTCCACTTTCAGCCGGTTGCCCCTGACTATCAATGAACCATCGAAACCTTTGGGGATGTTTCCTTTAACGCCGGCAGCCCATACCACGGTTTTGGTTTGGATGATTTCGCCGGTGGACAACGTGACTTTTTCGCCATCAAAATCCTTAACCACCGTATTTGTCTTTACTTCTACGCCCAATTCTTTCAGGTATTGTTCACTTTGTTCGCTGCTTTTTTCACTCATCACACCCAATGTTTTGGGACTTCCTTCCACGAGGTAAATTGTCATCTTCGAGAAGTCGAGATGCGGGTGATCTTTGGGCAAAATTTTATTGCGCATTTCAGAGATGGCGCCACTAAGTTCCACACCCGTTGGCCCGCCTCCAACTACTACGATACACATTTGCTGACGCAGCTTAGCTTCATCGTTCCGCATCAGTTCTGCGTCTTCAAACATCTGCACGAGGTGATGCCGCAAACGCAACGCCTCTACGGTAGATTTCATCGGGAATGCAAGGCTTTGCATGCGTTGGTTGCCAAAGAAATTGGTATCGCAACCGGTAGCGAGCACCAATATGTCGTAAAATACATCACCCGTACTGGTGATGACTTTATTTTGATCAGCTACAATTTCAGATACTGTTGACAACCTGAAATTGAAATTTTTACACTTTTGAAATACCTTCCGCAATGGAAACGAGATGTTGCTGGCATCGAGCGATGCGGTCGCCACCTGGTAAAATAAGGGCTGAAACTGGTGGTAGTTGTATTTATCAATCAACGTTACTTCAATGCCTTTTTTGTCGATCAGCTTATCCGCTAGTTTCAAGCCCGCGAATCCGCCTCCTATTATAACAACCTTCATGTTGAACGTTTTAGAACAACATCTAAACAAAAAAGGTGCTAACAATACATTTGATTAATCATTATCAATCAAATGATAACACCATCAGATAATCGTTCATAAAAAAGCCATTGCCAATATCGATGTCTTCTTCTTTGATAATGACAAATCCCATTTTTTCGTAGAAAAAACGCGCCTTGTTGTAGCGGTTTACATTGAGCAGTAACTGTTGCGCCCCCAGCGATTTTACTTTCAACACAACAAAATCGAGCAAAGCGGTACCGGTTCCAGCACCTTGCTGAGCTGGCAAAACGTAAATTTTGTGTAGTTTAAACGTAGAAGAATGGTTGATCCGGGAAAAAGAAGCAAATCCAGCGAGTGAATCATCCCGATAAATGAAATAAAACTCGTGGAGACTATCGAACAATGTTGTCAAGGCTGCGGTGTTGTACAATGCATCCAACATATATGCAACCTGCTTCTCTCCCAAAATGGAATGATAAACGCCGGGCCAAGTTAACTGAGCAATCTGCTGAATCGCTGGAATTTCCTCTTTTCCTGCTTTTTTAAAACTAAACATTTAACAATCGAAATTTTATACACTACTTGGTTACCATACAGGTTGTCAGGTAACATTTCTGTCCCTGACAAGATGGCTACATCATGCAAAGCAACATCATCAGGTAATCACAATATGATGTTTGTTTATTGATGGATTATAGATTGGACAGACTTTCTTCCAGCGAGCGAATCCTCGCTTCAGCATCAGCTCTTTTTTTCCGCTCCATAGCCACTACCTCGGGTTTGGCGTTCTGAACAAACCGTTCATTCGACAACTTTTTGCTGACGCTTTCGAGAAAATTTTTCTGGTATTGCAGGTCTTTTTCCATCTCGGCGCGTAGTGAAGCTGTATCAATCGATACATTGGATTGCAAATAGAGCCGGTCGGTATTGGCAGAAACTACAATGGAATCGGCAACCGGTTCTTCTACAAATTCGATGCTGCCGGCTGAAATCTGCTTGGCCAAAATGGATGCAAAACGTTGATACCCGGCTTTGTCTTTTGTGAGTACAAATACCGATACGGTTTCTCTCGGCTTCAGTCCGTTTTTATTTTTGGCATCCCGGACGCCGGTAATGAGTTTTTGCAGCAACGTACCGTTTTGCAATACCGCATCATCCGCTTCTGTCAATCCTTTAAATTGTTTGACACACAAATCATCTTCGTGTGATGCCAGCAAATGGTAAATTTCTTCGGTAATAAATGGCATAAAAGGGTGTAGCAACTGCAACACGGAATCAAAAAATGAAATGGTTTTTTGAAAGGTGGCTTCAGAAATGCTTTCTTCAAAAGGGGGCTTGATCCATTCGAGGTACCAGCTACAGAAATCATCCCATATCAATGAATAGATTGTTTTCAGGGCTTCACTTAATTTAAATTCGCCCATCAGATAGTCTACTTCTCCCCTCACTTTGCGCAACCGGTTTTCGAACCAGGTCTACTGCAAAATGGTTGTTCTCGAATGTCGATTCCGGGCGATTGCCGTTCTTCCCACAATCTTCACCAGTTTCAAGGCATTCCACAATTTGTTATTGAAATTTCGTCCTTGTTCCAACGAAGATTCATCAAACAACAAATCATTGCCTGCGGGCGAAGAAATCATAATGCCAAAACGAACCGCATCAGCGCCATATTTATCAATCAATTCCAGCAAATCGGGACTGTTACCCAAGACTTTTACTCATTTTTCTGCCCTTGCTTATCGCGTACCATGCCGGTAAAATAAACATCACGAACGGATTTTGCTTTTCAAACTCCATTCCCGACATAATCATCCGCGCTACCCAGAAGAAAATAATATCCTGCCCGGTTACCAACACAGAGGTTGGGATAATAATAATTGATGTCCTTATTATTGGGTTCAGTAATACCTTTGAAAACTTCTATCGGCCACAACCATGATGAAAACCAGGTATCCAGTACATCATTCATCTCGCTGTAATTCAGTGCCGGTGTTGCTTAAATTTGGATCTGGTAACAATTGTCTAGCTTCTTCTTCTGTTTCGGCAACTACCATATTTCCTTTCCATCGTACCAGGCGGGTATTTGCTGTCCCCACCACAGTTGCCGGCTGATACACCAATCTTTTACATTCTCAAGCCAATATTTATAAGTGGCTAAAAATTTTTCGCCTGGATGAATGCGGATATTGCCGCTCACGACGGCTTCCAGTGCAGGTGCGCCAAGCTCTTTCATATCCACAAACCATTGCGTAGAGATTCTCGGTTCCACCACTACATTGGTACGTTGTGAAAAACCCAAACGGGTGGTATAATTTTCTTCTTTCAGTAACAATCCTTCTTCCCGCAGTTGTTCTACCGCGAGTTTGCGGGCTTCAAAACGTTCTACGCCAATGAAAACCTGCGCTGCTTCACTGATGTTGCCGGTTCGGTTAAGCGTATCTATCACCGGCAGATTATGTTTTTGCCCAATGTTATAATCATTGATGTCGTGTGCAGGTGTGATTTTCAAAGCGCCTGTACCAAAGGTAGGATCAACATAGTCGTCAAAAATTACCGGTACCGCTTTGTTGATTGAGCGGAACGATGACCTTTTTACCCTGCTAAATGTTGGTACCGGTCATCGGTTGGGTTAGCACAAACAGCCACATCGCCCATAATGGTTTCGGGTCGTTGGGTAGCTACAACGATCGTAAGTCTTCGCCGGCAGTTTGTGAAGCCTCATCCGTTTGCAGCCGGTATTTTACATAATACAATTTGCCTTCAATGTCTTTGTATTCCACTTCTTCATCGCTCAGCGCTGTTTTGGCAGCCACATCCCAATGTATCATGCGGGCGCCGCGATACAACAAGACCTTTTTTTACAAGTTCACAAAAACCTTCATCACTGCTTTATAATAATGATCGTCCATCGTAAAAGAAACACGGTTCCAGTCTACACTACAGCCTAACTTTTCAATCTGGCTGATAAATGATGTTGCCATACTTTTCTTTCCATTCAAACGCATATTCCGAAAAATTTTTCGCTGGGTAAATCGTTTTTATCAATGCCATTCTCTTTCAGCATTTGCACCACTTTGGCTTCGGTAGCAATGGATGCATGGTCGCTGCCGGGTACCCAACAGGCATTGAAACCACTCATGCGGGCTTTGCGCACTAAAATGTCTTGCACGGTTTCATTTAGAGTATGCCCCATGTGTAATACGCCGGTTACATTGGGTGGCGGTATAACTACCGTAAAGGGTTTCCGGTCGTCGGGTGTACTATTAAAATAGCCTTTCTGCTATCCAATGCTTGATACCATTTATCTTCCGTTGCCGAAGGCATAGTAATTTTTGCTGAGTTCCATATGCTGAATAGTGTGTACAAAAAATGTGTGCAAATGTAACTCAAATGCTTGTTCAATCGCATTTGTTGAACAAAGAAAATTGCAGATTGTTACCCGGTTCAGTAGCGCATGGAAGGAACAGTAATTTGAAGCAGGTTGAAAATTTGGTTTGATACATAAATTTAAAATATGTTAATCAAAATTGACTTTCATGGCGGTATTGGGGCAATCGACAGGCAAACAGGATAAAATGCAAAAGTTTGTACAATCTGCGGGCGCTGTATTAGCTTTGTAAAGATGAGGGCAAACAATTTTGCCGCGACGAAAGGACAAGTTTATATGTATGCGATAGTAGATATTGAAACGACGGGAAGCCACGCACACAGCAACGGGATCACAGAAATCGCCATCGTACTGCACAACGGCAAAGAAATAGAAGGCAGGTATTCCTCCCTTGTAAATCCAGGTTATAAAATTCCCCGGTTTGTTGCCGCATTCACCGGCATCACTGATGAAATGGTTTCTACAGCGCCTCATTTTACCGATATTGCTGAAAACGTGTTTTCAAACTGCTGTCAGGTCGGATCTTCATTGCCCACAATGTAAATTTCGATTATTCTTTTATCAAATATCACTTGTTACAGGCCGGGCTTGAATTTAATGCGCGTAAACTTTGTACGGTACGCCTCAGCCGCACTGCGTTTCCCGGGTTTTCGCAAATATGGTTTGGATGCGTTGTGCCAGGAACTGAACATCATGAACGGTGAACGCCACCGTGCAACCGGCGATGCCGAAGCCACAGCCATTCTGTTCGATATGATCATCCGCAGCAGTGGCACAAAGCTGATCAAGGAATATTTAAAAAAAGACAACCGTGAGCAGATTTTACCGCCCAATTTACCCAAAGAGCATATTGCCAACTTGCCTTATGTACCCGGCATCTATTATTTTCACGACGAAAAAGGGAAAAGTAATTTATGTAGGAAAAGCAAAAGTATTAAACAACGGGTAGTAAGCCATTTTACCGGGTTTGATCCCGGCAGTAAACGGCAAGGATTTTTTAAAAAATATTTATTCGATTTCCTGTAAAGAAACTCCCACCGAATTTATTGCTTACTTGCTGGAAAGCATTGAAATTAAACGCGTTTGGCCGCAATACAATTACAGCCAGAAAAAATTTGAATTTCAGTATGGCATTTACATGTACGAAGATTCGCGCGGTTATTTGCGGCTGGCGATGGACAGAAAACGAAAACATATGCACCCGTTGCTTTCATTTAGTACCAAAACCGAAGGGTATCGCATTCTCTGGAAGCTCGTAAAAGAATTTGACCTGCATGCCGGATTTGTTACCTCGACCAAACGATGACAGACGTAGAAGAATGTGTGGAATTGTACAACACGAAAGTAACCAACGCCATACAATGGATACAGCAGCAGAAAGAAACCTATCTCATCAAAGAAGAAGCAAACAACGCGGTGAGCTGCATATTGGTGGAAGCCGGTAAATTTTATGGCATGGGACTGCTTGAACAGGAACCCATGTTATCACTTGACGAGCTGAAAGTGCGGCTTACACCCTATCCGGAAAATGAAGTGATCCGCAGCATGATCAGTACTTTTGTCAGCAAATACCCGCACAAAGTATTGCGCATTGTCTGATGTTTGCCCGCCAGGTTCTATCCAAATTCAATTTTCCCCGACCAATTGACTCGTAAATCCCATTTCGACCAACCGCTCGTATGCATTCCACACATTCGACGGGATGTCCTGGTAAGTCTGGAATCCTTTCGCAGGATACAACCGGATGCGTTGTAAATCGCCCACCATGATGTTAATGACTTTTTCAAGTGGAATGTCCCGCGTTGGGTAATCTTCAAATGAAATTTGCGGAGAGGTTACCATAAATTGCTGACCCGGCCAGTTTTTTTCAAACGTCGCCAGGCTTCGTCTTTCCATATAAGGTTTTTGCACAAGGATGAACGACCGAACGGAACGTTGTTTTTCCTGCAACATCTGTTGTACATACCGAATGTTTTCGCCGGTATTGGTGGATTTGTTTTCGATAAAGATATCTGCCGGCGGAACGCCTTTCTCCACAGCAATACGGGCAAACAAATCCGCTTCCGGTTCTGTCCACATGCCATCTGTGAGGCGACCCAATCCACCAGAAAAAATAATCAGTGGTGCCCAACCCTGATGGTACAGTTCGGCTGCTCGTTCGGCAACGCGGGTATCGTGGCTGCCCAGGGCAAGAATACAATCTGAAGGCACCAACCGGTGATGCACCAGGTGATAGTTCCAGATAATTTTTGCCAGTTCCAGTATTTCTTGTGTCATTAACATGTACAAAAATAATTGTTGCAATGGTTCCGGCTATCAATCATCCAAACGGTCAATTTTTACCGGGGGGTAAGCGTCTTCTTTTAGTCAGGATTATTAGGAAAATCTTGCAAAAAAGATCAATTTTAATAACCATAAAAGGAACATTGCCAAATGAAAAAAAAGCCACGCCAAAAACGATGCTTCGTAGTCATGGGATTTGGTGAAAAAACTGATTTTATTACAGGACGAAAATTAGACCTCAATCAATCGTACCGGTTATTGATCAAACCCGTGGTGGAAAAAAAAGGATATCTGTGCCAGCGTGCCGATGAAATCAAACATTCGGGCATCATTGATGAAATCATGTACCGCCAATTGTTTGAAGCCGACCTGGTGATCGCCGACCTTTCCACCGCCAACCTGAACGCTTTTTACGAACTTGGCGTTCGTCATGCGTTGCGACCTTTTACCACCATTGTCATTTCGGAAGACAAACTTACATACCCGTTCAACCTTACCCACATCAGCATTGAGCCTTACCAGCACCTTGGCGCCGACATTGGTTTTACCGAAGTGCAACGGTTTAGAAAAGTGCTGGGCGAAAAAATAGATGCCGTAACTGCTTTACACGAAAACGACAGCCCCATCTATACATTTTTGGAAGACCTGGTGCCGCCGTCATTGAAGCAACAAACGGCTGCTGCCATCAAAAACATTTCGGATGCCGTCAACCAGGGTAAAGAAGAACGGCTGCAAAAGGAAGAAGAGAAAAATGAAACAAAGCCGGTACTGAAATCGGAACCGGCCCACACTTCGATGAGCAAGCTAACCGAGCAAGGCGAACTGGCATTGAAAAAACAAAGTTTTCTGCGCGCAAAACAGTTGTTCAAAAAAGCATTTGACCTGAGTCAGTCCGACAACAAGCAGAAACAAGCAGCTGGTCAATCGAAAGCTGGCTTCGATCCTTACATCGTACACCGCTATGCCCTGACAACTTACAAAGCCGAAAAACCCAATGCCATTACCGCGTTGAAAGAGTCGTTACAACTACTGGAAAACCTGGATTTGAATCATACCAACGACCCCGAAACCGTTGCTCTTGCCGGTGCGATCGAAAAAAAGCTGTACGAACGAAAAAAAGACGTGAATCATCTGAGCCGCTCCATCCTCTACCACGAGCGCGGATATTACCTGCTCAACAACCGTTACAATGCCATCAATCTTGCGTATGTGCTCAATTGCCGGGTAGAATCGGAGCTGGACAATACCAGGGAAGAAAAAATTGCTGACCTGATTAATGCAAAACGCATCAGGGAAAGGGTTCTTTTTCTTTGCAAAAAAGACTGGGCCGACATTATGGAACGGGAAAAGAAAATGGAAAACGAAAACGGCAGCGCAGACAGGGAACTATTTGACAAATACAACACCAACCACAACATAAAAAAATTCTGGATCTGGATCAACCTCGCCGAAGCATATTTCGGTTTGGGAAAATTTGAGGATTATGAACATGCCCGCAACGAAGCCAAAGCATTGCCACACGAACCCTGGATGTTGAGCAGCCTTGACAACCAGGTGAAAAAATTGGAAAAATTGCTGGAGAAAAGTGGACAGCTCATTCATCCGGCTTGGAAAAAACCGGGTTGAGCAGTCAAAAACCGGGATGGTAATTGCAGGTTCAATATGAATCTCGTGCTAAACCAGCCATCGGTCAC
Organism: uncultured Chitinophagaceae bacterium; assembly: GCA_963826385.1. Taxonomy (GTDB): domain Bacteria; phylum Bacteroidota; class Bacteroidia; order Chitinophagales; family Chitinophagaceae; genus Ilyomonas. The sequence goes on from CAWGWV010000008.1 coordinate 60,698, forward strand.
TTTTAACCAGCCATTGCAGCCATTGAAAATACTTCTCACCGGCGTTACCGGATATATTGCCCAACGATTGTTGCCTGTTCTATTGGACAATGGTCATGAAGTGGTTTGTTGTGTACGAGACAAAAACCGGTTTGTCAACAAATATGATAGCAAACAGTTGACCGTGGTGGAAGCCGATTTTCTGTACCTTGATTCGCTGTCGGTCATCCCCAACGATATACAAATTGCCTATTATCTGATTCATTCCATGGCGACTGCTACCGGGGATTTTGAACAAATGGAACAAGTGTGTGCCCGTAATTTCTGCGAGCGGATCGGGCAAACCAATGCGTGGCAGGTCATTTACCTCAGCGGCATAGTAAACGAACGGGAGCTTTCCAAACACTTGTCTTCGCGCAAACAGGTAGAACAAATATTGTCAACAGGTAATTTTGCCCTTACTACGTTGCGGGCCGGCATCATCGTTGGTTCTGGAAGCGCCTCTTTTGAAATTATCCGCGACCTCGTGGAAAAACTGCCCGTGATGATCACTCCCAAATGGCTTAAAACCAAATGCCAACCCATTGCCATCCGCAACGTTGTCGAATTTCTGAACGGTGTAATTGACAACCGGCAAACATTTGACAAAAGCTTTGACATTGGTGGTCCCGATATTTTATCTTACAAAGAGATGCTGCTCAAATTTGCCAAAGCCCGTGGATTGAAACGCCGCATTTTCGTTATCCCGGTGATGACACCAAGAATTTCATCCTATTGGCTGTATTTTGTTACCGCTACTTCCTATGCCCTGGCAAAAAACCTGGTGAACAGCATGAAAACGGAAGTGATTTGCAAACCCAATAACCTGACTGAACTTCTCGGCATTCAGCTGATAGATTATGACACTGCCATCCAGCTGGCGTTTGATAAAATTGAACAGAACGCGGTGTTGTCAAGTTGGAAAGATGCGCAAACAAGCAACGTCGTCAGCAAAGGCATCACTCATTACATTGAAGTGCCGGTGAATGGTTGTTTCAAAGACATCCGCAGCCGTCATTTGGCGAATCCACAGCGATCGCTGGCAAAAATCTGGAGCATCGGCGGCAAAAGAGGATGGTACTATGGCAACTGGTTGTGGGAAATCAGGGGATTTTTAGACCAGTTGGTCGGCGGAGTGGGTATGCGACGGGGTCGCAAGAAGCGAAACCGACATTGCAGCCGGCGACGCCCTGGATTTCTGGCGGGTGTTGCTGGCAAACGAAACCGACAAAAGACTGCTGCTCTACGCCGAAATGAAACTGCCGGGTGAAGCATGGCTGGAATTCAGAATCGATGGCAATGATGTGCTGACACAAACCGCCACGTTCCGGCCGCTTGGGGTGTTGGGCAGGTTATATTGGTATTCGGTATTGCCATTTCATGGATTTATTTTCAAAGGAATGATCAATAACATTGCGAAATAAACCTGTTCGTTGTTGGAGTTTTTCCGATTCCATTTTCCCGGGAATATTCCAGGATGGCATTTTTTTCAAGTCAGTTATCAGGACTTTATACCTTCCTGAATTGATAGAACATCATTTTCGATTTCTGTTTGCCAGTAATCTTTCACCAGGTAGAAATGGTTAATTTGATCTCAAGTTCCCCTTTTACATTCTCCTTGCCGTAATCTGTGTTCACACTTTACCTTTGCTGCATGAAATACCAGGTAGGCGATGAAATCATCGTTCTTCACAGCAACGAAGAAGGCAAGGTGATCGAAATCATGAACGACAAAATGGTGCTGATAGAAGTGCGTGGTGTCAAGTTTCCGGCATATATGGACCAGATAGATTTTCCCTATTTCCACCGGTTTACCAAAAAAAACGTGGTGCCACAGGAAAAGAAAAAAACCAAACAATACATTGACCAATTGCCCAAAGAAAAAAGCGCCAAAACAGACATTGAAGCAGAACAAGGCGTTTGGCTATCATTCATCCCAAAGTTTGGACTCGATGAATTTAACGACGAAGTGGTGGAATTGTTCAAGCTGTACCTTGTAAACCGCACCGATTGGGGTTACCGTTTCGATTACAAAGAACAAATCGCCGGCGGCAGAACAGAGTTTGACCTCATCAATGAAGTGCGGGCGGGCAAGGATTTTTACCTGCACGATATTTCGTTTGAAAGCCTTAACGACAATCCATCTTTTGTGTTCGAATTTTCGTTGATGGACTCCGCAGAAAAAAAAAGCGGAGTTTTTTGAAACGGTACTGAAGATGCGGGCAAAGCAGATGTTCAAAAAGATAGAAGAAATCAAAGAAAAAAATCTTCCTTCCATCTCCTACCCGTTGTTTACCGATTATCCGGACAGAATCGAAGACGAAAAATTTGAATTGAGCAAGCTGGCAGCCAAAGGATTTAAAATATACGATGCATCAAAAGCGAGGCAAAACCTGCCACCCGCCCGCAGTATTGTTGACCTGCACATTGAAAAAGTTACCGATAACTGGAGCAAATGAACAACTTTGAGATGTTAACCCTGCAGCTGCAGGAGTTTGAAAAATGGTACGATTTGGCCATTGCGCATCATTTACCGGAAATGATCGTTATTCATGGCATTGGAACCGGTAAACTAAAAGATGAGTTGCATGAGATATTGAAAACACGGAGAGAAGTAGAAAACTTCATCAATCAATACGATGCGCGATTTGGCTATGGCGCCACGCAGATTTATTTTCAATATTGATCAAATACATGATCATTAGATTCTTTTACTAATTCGATACTAAGGGTACATCCCTCTACTTTGTATGGCTACAAGCCCGCATTATCGTGATGGCATATATGTCAGCGAGGAAAGTCCGGACAGCAAAGGGCAACCCACCGGTTAATAGCCGGCTCCTGCTCTTGCAGCAGGAAGAGACAGTGCCACAGAAAATAACTGTGACGCGCAATGTGTGACAAGGGTGAAAATGTGAGGTAAGAGCTCACAGCACTTGCAGCAATGTATGCAGCGGGTAAACCTTGGGTGCTGTAATGCCACGTAAAGGCTCGCTTGAGGGTTGCCCGCCCGATGAGCCAGGGTAGGCAGCTACACCCGGTCAGTAATGGTTAGGAGCAGATAAATGATAGTGTAAAAACAGAATCCGGCTTACGAGGCTTGTAGTATTTTTAATTTGCGCAAAAAACTTGTGCAATAAAATGCACAGCTAGTTTTCAAAGGCGTTAGTATGATTTTGTAGAGATAATTGTTACCGAAGCATATTATTTACCGCAATGCTTTACAGATTTACATTTCACCATCTTTCTTACTTGTTAGATTTTCCAACTTGATTTCCAAAATGCCTGATATAAACTGGCGATTGCTTCAACGAAAGCAGTTTGGAAGAAGATAATCTTCCCTAACCATACATTATTAACTGGCTCATTTTGTTTAAAACAAAAGTTAACCTCCATTGAAATTTGCCCATTGGGTATAATTTTTTGTGTTTATTCTGTAATTCATTTACAATTTAAAATTGAATTTTATGGAACAGAACAGTCAAAACAGGCGTTCTTACTCTAACGAGCGAAACACCAACACGGATCAGGATCGTTATAACCAGGGATACGGAAGTTTCCATGGCTATGACAATGATGAGGACAATCAAAACCGCCGCGGCGGTCAATTCAATCGCGGCAACGACGATTACAACAGCCAGCGAAATTACGGGCAAGGATCCAATAGAAATGATGATATGAACGATAGTGGCTGGAACAACTGGAGCAATCAGAATTCCGGCAGAAACTACGGACAAGAGAATTCCGGACAAGGAAACCGTTTTGGCAACCAGGATTTTAATCGTGGCGGATCATCCGGCAGGAGCCGCGACTTCGACTCGTTCAGCAACAGCGATTTCGGGCAGCGTTCCGGCAGAGGCTTTGACCAGAACGATTTTAAACAGGAGTACGACCGGGATATGAATCGTGGCGGATATGGACAACGCCCCAACCAGTATGGTAACGACTTCAACCGTGGCGACCAGGATTTTGGACGTTACAATCAGTCGCAGAACTATGGGCGCAACTACAATTCAGAGGATTATGGCCGCAACCGCAATCAAGGGAATTTTGACAACCGCAACAATGATAGGGGATGGTGGGACCGCACCAAAGATGAAGTTTCTTCCTGGTTTGGTGATGACGACGCAGAACGCCGCCGCCAGCAGGATGAAAACCGGAAGAGATTCACACCGCGGAAAAGGCCCCAAAGACTATCAACGTTCTTCTGACCGTATCCGTGAAGACATCAGCGATCGCCTCAGCGATTCACACGATGTAGATGCATCTAACATTGAGATTAAAGTAGATGGTTCTGAAGTCATCCTCAGCGGTCATGTGAATTCCAAAGCTGAAAAACGTCGTGCAGAAGACATTGCCGAACAGGTTTCCGGCGTGAAGAACGTTCAAAATCACCTTCGTGTTGGACAAGATCACAACAGCGGTATGCAGAATTCCGGTCAAACCGGTACGACCGCTACCGGATCTTCTGACAAAGCCAACGAAACCACCGGCATGAACCAGGCAAACAGCACCAGCACCGTGGGCAATACCGGTTCTCCGTCAACATCTATGAACGACAAAAACAAAACGGACGAAAACAAGGTGAAAACCGAAAAAGCTCATCTCAGTTAAGTAGTATTTGTTAGTTAGTATAAAAACCACAGCCTCAACCACTGTGGTTTTTTTATGATTCCGCGGTTGGGCATTTCGGCAGCCGCCATTAGTAACTGATTATATTTGTCTGACTAATTGTATTGCTCTATGGAAAAAAAAGTAGTGATTGTATCGGCGGTGCGCACACCTATCGGCAGCTTTGGTGGAACCCTGAAAGAATTGACTGCAACCCAACTTGGCGCCATCGCCATCAAAGCAGCTGTAGAGCGGGCAGGGCTGCATCCCGGGCAGGTTAATGAAGTGCTCATGGGTTGTGTATTGCAGGCAAACCTGGGCCAGGCGCCCGCCAGGCAGGCCAGCATGATGGCGGGATTGCCTGATCATGTATTTGTTCCACCATCAATAAAGTTTGCGCCAGTGGACTCAAAGCTGTGAGTATGGCTGCGCAAAGCATCCTTCTTGGTGATGCAGATATTGTAGTTGCCGGCGGAATGGAAAGCATGTCTAACGTTCCGTATTATGCACCACAGGTGACGATGGGGCAATAAATTTGGGAATGTGTCCCTTGTAGATGGGTTGGCAAAAGACGGGCTTACCGATGTGTATAAAGATTACCCGATGGGCAATGCTGCTGAACTTGTGCGCGCAAACCTGCGGCATCAGCCGGGAACAACAGGATGCATTCGCGATAGAAAGCTACAGGCGCAGCCAGGAAGCCATCGAAAAAGGTTGGTTTTCAGATGAAATAGTGCCGGTCAGCATTCCCAGAAAAACGGGGAAATGAGATTGTTGTTGACAAAGATGAAGAACCGTTCAATGTAAAATTTGATAAAATTCCGGAGTCTAAAGCCCGCGTTTATAAAAGATGGAACCGTTACAGCCGCCAATGCAAGTACCTTGAACGATGGCGCGGCTGCGCTTGTTTTGATGAGTGCGGAGAAAGCACGAGAATTGGGCATTACACCATTGGCAACTATTCTCAGCTATGCCGATGCCGAACAGGCACCGGAATGGTTTACTACTACTCCTTCCATCGCACTGCCAAAAGCATTGGAAAAAGCGGGACTAACTTTACATAATGTTGATTATTTCGAAATCAATGAAGCTTTTTCTGTTGTGAGCATTGCCAATATGCAAAAAATGGATATTGGACCAGCCACAAAGTCAATGTCCATGGCGGGGCTGTTTCGCTTGGTCATCCATTGGGTTGTAGCGGCGCCCGCATTCTCGTTACATTAATTAATGTTTTAAAACAACAAACGGCACAACCGGTGCAGCTGCCATCTGCAATGGCGGTGGTGGTGCAAGTGCCATGGTCATATCGGGCGGTAAACGGAAACATACATCAATTTTCATATCAGATAACAGTTTAAGAAAAGTTTGTACACTAATTTTTTGCGATGCCATAGAATGGTATTTTTGCTCACTTCAAACTAAAATATATGGGTTGGTCATTTTTATTATTGGTGCTTTGGTTGGCATATTGGAATGTACGGAATGTTTAAAAAAGCAGGCATCACTCCCTGGAAAGCGTTATACCATTTTACAATACCTGGTGCATAGTAGAAAAATGCAGATTGAGCAAAATATGGTTTTGGCTGCAACTTGATTCCCATTGCCGGTCAGTTTATCACCATTTGGATCACCATCATATTCGTGATGCACTTTGGCAAATTCAACCTTATTCAGCATGCGGCTACCGTTTTTCTACCGTTTATTTATTTTCCTTATCTCGGATTTTCCAAAGAGACGGTATAAAGGTCTGGAAGTAATGTAAGCTTGTATAAAAAACCGGCTTCGCGCGAATGGATTGATGCTGCTGTTTTTGCAATCGTAGCCGCGACCCTAATCCGTAGCTTTATTTTTGAAGCGTATACCATACCCACCCGCAGTATGGAAAAAACTTTGCTGGTCAACGATTTTTTGTTTGTAAGCAAAATGAGTTACGGTGCCACGCATTCCGCAAACGCCCGTTAGTTTTCCTTTTGTACACAACACCATGCCTTTTTCCAAACCACGCCTTCCTATGTAAAATGGATGCAAATACCTTACAAACGATTGCCGGGTTTTACCGATGTAAAACGAAATGATGTGGTGGTTTTTAATTTTCCAGCCGGCGATACCATCATAAACGAACCGGGATATATGAGCGAAGTGCTATATTATGATGTGTTGCGGAAAGATTACAGGGGACAACCGCGATGCGCTGCGGGCCGAACATGATGTGCTGGTGCACCCGATGGACAAAACCGATAATTATATAAAACGTTGTGTCGCCGTACCCGGCGATGTGCTGCAGATAAAAGATGGTTTGTTGTACATCAATAATAAACAAGCATTTGTACCGCCCGGGATCGCAAAACGAATACATTGTAGAAACCAACGGCACACCGATTTACGCAGGAATTTCTGGAAAATGAACTTAATTTTCACTTTGTTACTGAAACCGATCCTCAATCCGGCAGGCAATACACGTATGAAAAAGATGGGAATTACAATGAATTACCGGGTTGCAAATACCTGTTTACCTTGACGGCAGAAAACACCAACCTCATCAAGCATCAACCCAATTTTAAAGGACATCTCTGTTTACAGTGACAAAATGGTGGATTCCGGTGTATTTCCTTACGACATTGCACATTTCCCTTGGGGACGCGACAATTATGGACCGATCACCATCCCTAAAAAAGGCGCAACCATGACGCTTAGCCCGCAAAACATTGCATTATACCATCGCATTATAGAAACTTACGAGCACAATACATTGGAAGAAAAAACGGATCGTTACTTCATCAACGGCAAGCCAACGAACCAATATACGTTTACAATACAATTATTACTGGATGATGGGCGACAACCGTCACCACAGCCAGGACAGCCGTTATTGGGGCTTTGTGCCTGAAACAAATATTGTGGGCAAAGCATCGCTTATCTGGTTTAGCTGGGACAAAGGTCCCCGCTGGAACCGCTTCTTCAAAACCATTCATTAACATCAATTGACAAAGCAGGATTTTCATTTTTCATACGAGGTATTGGATTCGGAGCAGGAACTGTCGGAGCAGGACAAACAGTTGCTGCAACAGGCAAGAGCAGCAGCCAGCATTGCTTATGCACCCTATTCTGGTTTTTTGGTTGGTGCAGCAGCTTTACTGGTTAATGGCGAAATTGTCTGTGGCAGCAACCAGGAGAACGCGAGTTATCCTGCGGGGATGTGCGCCGAACGCTCTTTGCTGGCATCTGCAGCACAGAAACACCCGGAAATCGCAATCGAAACTATGGTGGTGACGTATCACAACACCAAAGGAAACAGCTACGCTCCTGCTTCACCTTGCGGATTTTGCCGGCAGGTACTCGCTGAATTTGAAAACAGGGTGTCGTATCCTATCCGGCTCATTTTGTGCGGCGTGAACGGGCCAGTCTACATCATCCCAAAGAGTTCACTGCTATTGCCATTGGGTTTCGGATCTGACAGTTTGAAATAATTTCAACACAGCATTGTTAGCATAATATACAATTATGCACATAGATTCTAAGCAACGAGCATTGTCGTTGCTTTTTTTATTGGGCATTTATTGAATTATTATATAAATTTTAATATCTATCCTGTACTATTTCTTTTAATGATTGAAGTTAATAAAAGGTACATAAGACTAAAACTGCAATGCAATCATATGTCTTTAAGCTGCAAGTAATATAGTAAACGATGAGTTGATCGGAAGATTGTTAGATTATTCCCTGGATGTGTAGGTCATTGCGAAGATTACATCAGAAATTTCAATAGACAGAACTGCAACTACTTTTTTAAACAAGCTAACCCTTATTATGATTTAATTATCAATGGAATCACCGTAAATCAGTTTTAGAAAATAATCAACTAATGATTTTGACTAAAACAGATTAATACTAAATTTATTTCTTGATTTAAAACATCAATAAATCATCTAATTATATGAAAATCAATACTATATAAAATATATACAATCTATAAATTTTAGCAAATTTCATTTTAGATGATGCTAAATTTTATAGTACTGCTTTTAATATAATACTATTCAAGTATTGAGAATAATTACGATTCAAACTTCATTGAATTATCTTGTAATCAAGAGGCTAAACAAATTGAATCTATATTCAACTAAAGCTTTGCAAGAATAACAATCACTTCTATATGTATAATTTCAATTCATCTTAATTTCTATAGGAAGCTTATTCGAGCAATTTTGATTTGATTGAATCTAATCGCCATGTTCAATAATTTAAACACAAAACTCATTTCGTAAAGAAATAATTCTTCTTTAATTGAATCAACTTAACATAAAATTATTTATTGATCATAAAAAAACCGGCAATTAGCCGGTTATACATCATGAATTATGTGTGGTTGTTACTTGATCAACGCAGGAATCAATTTGTTCAGTTCACTTGCTTCCGCATCCACTGCCACAATTTTCCCGGTTTTATCCAATAAATAGGTAGTGGGTATTACCTGTACAACCCATTGATTGGCAATTGCGCCGGTTTTGTCATTTACGTGAATCCATTTGCTGTCATCATCCTGAATCGCCCGCTTCCATGCATTTTTGCTATCGTCGAGTGAGATACCGTAAATTTCAAAACCTTTATCATGGTAGTTACTGTACAGCTTTTTCAATCCGGGAACCGTTTGGCGACATGGCCGGCACCAACTTGCCCAAAAGTCTATCAGCACAACCTTGCCTTTTAGTGAGGACAATGAAACGGGTTGCCCATCGGCATCCGGCAAATTGATCTCTTTGGCTGACATTCCCGCCGAAGGCTGTGCCTGTAATGAGCTTGTGAACAGGCTGGTACCCGCTACCAGCATCCCGATCAACATCAGTTTCATCCGGCTAGTCTTTTTTCTTCTCATCGTCACAAGTTTTTGCGCCTGTCAATCCTGACCGGTCGTATTGGCAACAGGAATGCAATTTGGTGTAAGCGTCGTCAGTCGATTTTACGTCACGGGTATCGTGGCCGGCAGCTGCAATTTGTTTTTCAATTGACAGCAATGTTGTTTTCTCATCATCATAGGTAATGGTCAGTACCTGCGATTCATCTTTCCAATCTGCTTTGATGGCTCCGGCTGTTTTGGCGGCTTTTTCAATGCGTGACTTGCAGCTCTCGCAGTTGCCAAGCACTTTGATGCTATCGGTTTTTTCTTTTGCAGATGCTTGCAGGGATAATGTACTACAAACGACTACCAGCCCGGTAATCAACAGTTTTATACTCATGATCTTTAGATTTTTTGGAAACAATGACTCAATCAAACATACAAATGTAAAACACCCGCAACGGACAATTGCCAATTCAATTCACAAAATTCCACCAAATTCCAAACCGCAGCCACAGCGCATTTTGCGGGTAATGCGGCGCTGAAAAATTGTGGTTTAAAAAACCGGTGCTGGTTCCATATTGGTCAAAGGTGTTCAGGTTTTCGAGCCTGATAAAACTTTTGAAACTTTTGATCCGGAAATTGAGATAAACGTTCAATTCCGGGCGGTTGGAAATGGTTGTATCCGATTGGTAAAAGAATTGCCCGTTCAGCGGCGAGTAGCCATCGGCTTTGTAGGGCGCAGAATATTTGAGTTCGATGCCGGTGGAGAGATACAAATTTTTGAAAAAATTGCCTTCAAATGCCAGGCGGTTCCTGGTATAGACCAAAGGCAGGTGTACCGGCGCATTGCCTGCCGACTGCTGAAACGCCACTTCCGGATACCAGTTGATGTGTTTGGTAAGCTTTATTTTTTTCTCCAATCCAACACTCAGAAAATTGAACAACGATGATTGTTGTTGAACAGTATAAAAGTCGTTGAAATAAAGGTAATTGGTGATGGCGTAATAATTTCCGTACAGGTGCAGTCCCTGCGCCGGCAGGTACAGATTGGCAAACAGGCGCGACGTATTGGTATTGTTGAAGTTGCCAGCCGGAATTACGGGAAAGGCGGTATTTCCCTGGCTGATTTGAGTAGGACTTTTGTTGACATTCTGAAATCCGATTTGTAGAAAACCTGCGCTTTTGGTCAGTTGACGCTGCAGGCTGATGTATGCATTGTAATCGCCCAAAAATGCACCTGCAAGATACAATTGTCCCAGGGCTTCAATATCCCATTTCTGATTTTTGGTACGGTTGCGGTATTCGGCAGCTGCATAGATATTGGTGTAGTTTTTAGAAGTGAAGTTGCTAAAGCTTCCGTTCAATACCTGAAAATCGGCGCTCAGTCGTAAAAACTGGGCTACATTCTTTTTATCGGGAAAAGTAATGAGGCTGAATTCGTTGGTAAAATCTTTCCATTCGTCCCGAAACAACAAGGAATCAACCGACGCTGCGCCGTAGTAATTGAAATAATCAATGTAATCGTCAGAATTCACGGCGTAATCATGGTACTCATAACCGATTGGTTGCATAGGATAAACTGTGTTGCAACCGCAACCGCGGGTAAAACAACCTGACTACGCTTGAATCGCGGACAAGCGAATCTTTTTGACCAAAATCGTAATAATGCCGCAGGTACAATAAGTTTTCTCTGTAACTGTTGCCAATGTCGATGGTGGTTTTGAAAAAACTACTGCTGCGATAAGGATTGATGTTGTTGCCAAGCCGCACATTGGCTTCAAACGGGTTGTTCAGAGACAGGTTTTTGAGCTGTTCATCGTTTTGCAAGCCACCATTTTCCGATGCCTGTAGTTTGTTGTTCAGGTAAACGAAATACAGCCCGTAACGTTTGTTGGTACTTTGGTAAAAGGTACTGATGCGGATATTGTTGTGGCTGGTACTTTGGTTTTTGAATGCGCCCGGCGATCCGATAAACCGGTATTCGAATGCAAAATTCAGTTTGCTTTTCCGGTTTTGTGTATGCAGAATGTTCACCATCTGCTCTGCATTGCTCCCGATCATATACGCCAGTTCGGTATAGGGACGAGTCGTTTGAAAAAAGCGGGTACCTTCTAGCGTATAGCGATAAATGTCGTAGGCATGAAATCCTGCATCAAATCCCGGCTTCAGGTTCGGTTTGAATATGAGCGAGCGGGCTGCACTGCCAAGATTGCCCATGTTGTCGTAATAAGGCGGCACCGGGAAGCGGTTGTAAAAATCGGATAATGGACGAATCGATTTTACGGCTTCGCGAAGAGTCGAAATACCGGTACGAAATGGTGATAGAATCTTCGAGCGGATCGCGGTGAATGAGCGAATCTTTTTTGTTGTTGTTGTTGGCATTGTTCGAGCTGTTAATGCCATTCAGTTGCTGCTTTAGCCGGTTGATGTCTTGTGCGTTCAACGTTTGCAACAAGATCTGGGAAACCAAGATGAGGAGTAAAGAAATTCTTATATACATTCTGCCGGCATAATACTGGTGTGCAAAGTAACAGGAAAGCTGTCAACGAAACGATAATTTCAAGAGGGCATTGTACAATGCAGGTGCATTAGTTGGTAAGCAACCCGTCTTTCATGTGCAATACACGGTCGCTGTTCATAGCCAGTTCTTCATTGTGCGTGACGATGAGGAATGTCTGCTGAAATTCATTGCGCAGGTCTATAAACAACCGATGAAGTTCTTTCGCATTTTTGCTGTCGAGATTGCCGGTCGGTTCATCGGCAAATACAATAGCAGGTTTATTGATCAATGCCCTTGCCACTGCTACCCGCTGCTGCTCGCCGCCGCTCAGCTCCTGTGGTTTGTTGTTCATGCGGTTGCCGATGCCCAACGTGGTGAGCAGGTTGGCAGCGTGTGCTTCTACTTCTTTTCGTTTGGTGCCCGCTATCCAGCCGGGAATGCAGACGTTTTCCAACGCGGTAAATTCCGGTAACAAGTGATGAAACTGGAAAACAAAACCAAGGTATTTGTTGCGGAACGCCGCGAGGGCTTTGTCTTTCAGCCCGCGCAATGATTGCTGGTGCAAAAAAATATCGCCGCCATCCGGCGTATCAAGTGTCCCCAAAATGTGCAGCAAGGTACTTTTTCCCGCCCCCGACGACCCGGTGATGGAAACGATTTCACCTTTTTCCACGCTCAGGCTAACGCCTTTTACTACCTTGATGTGTCCATAGGATTTGTAAATCTCTTTTGCCGTCAGCATATTTTGCAAACGTAAATAATAATCGAAGGTTTTGACAATAATTTAGACACTCTGCCGGCATCTAATTTGGTATTTCATTGTGAACTGTTACATTTGCAAAAAATTTCAAAGGCGCACTATGTTTTGGACTCTCGAATTAGCCAGTTATCTTGAAGATGCTCCCTGGCCGGCAACAAAAGACGAATTGATTGATTATGCTATCCGCTCCGGTGCTCCCATCGAAGTGGTTGAAAATCTCCAGGAACTGGAAGATGAAGGCGAAGTATATGAAAGCATTGAAGACATTTGGCCGGATTACCCGAGCCAGGAAGACTTTATGTTCAATGAAGACGAATATTAATTTGGTGTAAACATACCTGATTGTAGAAAAGCTGTTTGAAGAAAGCAGCTTTTTTTGGCTTATTTCATCATCGGCAGAAGTTTCACTTTTCAGAATGGAAGAGATGCCTGCGTATATTTAAGTCGCCTGTTTGATCAACTTGTTGCCGGCGGCACAGTCAAGACATTTTCGTTCTTCACAATAATGTTTTTTCAGCTCCAGCAATCCTTGCGATTGCAACGCATTGTGGCAGGGAACTCCGTGCTTGCGCCACTGTTTGATAACATTGTTGTCTTCCGCCGCAGTCAACGCCAGCCATTCCAGCGCTTTTTCTTTGTACGGTTGTATCGAATGATACAATCCATAAGCAAATACAAGGGGTACAACAGTATTAATGAGAATGTTGTCTACCATTTGATGTCCCAATACTTTTGGTTTATAATCCGTTTGCGAATGCAGTGTATAATGATAATGCCAGAAATCGTTGGCCGTTACCTGCAACAATTGTTTTATTTCTCCGTATTCTTTGGCTTCCAATATTTTGGAAAACAAATGTTCCGACTGGCAGATGAGTACAGCCAGTTGCGCCAGCCGAATGGTAGGAAAATTGGCAGGCCGCATCCGCAAGAAAACCGGCTGTATCGCCGGTGCAGATAACTGGTACTTGTTCTGCAAAAAACGGTATTCGCGCTGCAACAGCAATGGATACGCATCGCCAAATTCATCATTCAGCAAACCACATTGTCCCAGCATCAACGCTTCAATCTGCTGTACCTGGTGTTTGTGTTTGGCCAACACCTTCAAGGGAATGCTGTTCGCCATGTTTTCAAAGGCATCGGCATTCACCGGCATACCGAAGTTCCTGGCCAATAGCCGCCAGAAAGTTTCTTCCCAATGATTGCCTGTTTCTGCTAATTTTTGAAAGATAAAAGCCGACCGTTTTTCCAACCTTTCCACCAATACTCTTTCCTGCCAGTTTTGCCAGCCAATCAGGGACAACGCCGGCAAATTCAATGCACAAGGCACAAAGCCGGGTGACTGCATCAGGTTTTCATACTTGAGCAGTAACGTTTTGGATACCAAAGGTTGCAACAGCAGTGTTGGAACCGCGAATCCGTTGCTGTTGATTGCCAGTGCATCATCTGTCCAGACCACGTGAAGAATGACGTTCCGGTAATTGTCATCGGTGTCATGTTGGTGCACAAACCAGTCGCCGGCTTTCAGATGAATTTCCACATTTCCCGCCAGCAGGGTATTTCCGATTTTGATTTTGGCGCCGGTAAAGTCGGGTCCCTGGTTCGTGTTCAACACACCGGGATGCACGATTTGCAACGCTTCGTCATCGGTAGTCACCAATTCTTTGGTATTGAAATATTGAAATTGCCAGATAAACTGCAACAGCCGTTCCGACAGCATAGGATTGTATTTTGTTGGTTACCCAAAATACAAAGAAGTTTCAGAGGTGGTGGCAACTTTTTCAATAGTTGACACCGCATCGTCCCGAAATAAAAAAGCAGCACGAAGGTTTATGTTACTTCGTGCTGCTTTTTTATAAATTCAGGCAGCCACTTTCAAAACAAGGATGTAAAAAACGTGTCGTTACCGAACTTTAACCAGCGAAGAGCGGCTTGCATACCCCCATACGCTGATCAGCGTACCAATCACCATCACTAAAATGCCGATCCACAGAATATTGATGAATGGAAACTGAAGAACTTTCAGCGTCAGCAGGTCGGTAATCTCGCTGCTTTCCTTGATGCCCACTTCAAAAGTTCCTTTTTTCATGTCGTCTATCCGGTTAAACCGCAACACGAGTCCCTGTGCCACCACGGTATCGGGCAGGCTGCGCATGCTGCTTTCATCTTTGATAGCGATGCCGGGATACACGCCGTAGCGGCTTCCGTTTTTGCCTATCACCTGCATGTCGAGCGTCATCGATGTTTCGCCTGGCAATATGCCTTTGATGCCCTCGCGGTTTACATCCACTTTGTTCAAAATGATGATGCCGTTGGAATAAAATACCGTATCGCCCTGCTTCAGGATGGATTTTTGAAAAGTTGCCGTGTCTTTTTTATCGCCTTCAAGCCATGAGGTTACATAAACAAAGATGTCTTTGTTGAAATAATGTTTCGAATCGGGATTGGGCGAAAAGCCTTCCTGACCTTTTGTATTGTGCAGTACGTCAGGATAAATATTGAAATTTTCGTTGTCGGTTTTGCTTTTGAAATGAACTTCAAAGTACTTTTTGTGGTTGCTTTCGTTGATGCTATCGCGCGTATAGGTCACGGTATATTTCCCCATATCGGTGGCAATGCCTTTGAAAAGCGTGGTGTTTTCAGCGGGTTTCTGCACGCCGTCTTCGGGCAGCGGCGATATGCCGGTGCGGTTCCAGCTCAGCACTTCTTTTTTGCTGGATGATATCAAAATGCCCAGCAACACCAATCCAAAACCCACATGCGCAATAGCGGCACCTGCTTTCCTGATTTTCCCGTTAAACCCAATCCAGATGTACGATGCATTGGCCACCACTGAATACACGGCAGCAAATATGGCTACATGAATGGCACCCAAAAACCCGATGCCTTTTTTATCGTAATCTATGTTTCCAAAAATGCTGATGAGCAGACTGATGACCAACGCGATCAATGTTGGCAGCCATATCTTTTTGAAAAAATATTCCCTCGGGGTATTCTTGTATTTCAGGTATTGAACCGAGGCCGTAAGCAACCCAATGATGATGGCAATAAATACCTGTATGCGGTTGTACGAAAACTCGGCGTCTTCCGACTCTGCCAGTTTTTGATCAAATACCTTGTTGATGACGGGCAACGATGTTTGGCTGATGATGAGCACCGCCGACAGGAAAAACACCAGTGCGCCGATGAACATCCAGAATTCGCGGCTGTAAGTGCTTTCTTCTTTGCGGATCGCCGGGATGGTTGGGTCAATATTCAGTTGAATACCGAAGGCAATCACAAATCCGAGCAATGAGAACAGCCAGATCCCAGCCACTACGTTTTCAGGCAAAAAGATTGACAAGGTAAGAATGATGGCCACCAAACCGGCAATCACGATTCTGCCCGTTTTACCCGATTCAACAAACGCAGGCAACCACACAAACACGCTGAGAAACAACAACAATTGCTGGTTCATGCCCGCGCTCGTAAATGCATGTACCGATGTATCGCCCAGGATACCGCTCCGGGTAAGGAACGTAGAATACAGGATGAGCAAAAAGGACAAGGTATAAAAGAGGTACGTGCTTTTGAGCGAATAGCCGCTGTGCCGGTAAATCATGGCGGTATGTACACCTGCCACCAGCACCAGCCATGGTACGAGCGATGCGTTCTCTACCGGGTCCCATGCCCAGTAACCGCCAAACGTAAGACTTTCATACGCCCACGCGGCGCCCATCATAATGCCGGTGCCTAGGATGGCCATCGAAAACAACGCCCACGGCATGGCAGGCTTCACCCATGAATGATCTTTGGTCGCCAATCCCGCGTAAGCAAAAGCAAACGGTACGATGGTGGACGCAAAACCGAGAAACAAAACCGGCGGATGAATTACCATCCAGTAATTCTGCAGCAGCGCATTTAGTCCCGATCCGTCTTTTAGTACGGTCAGGTAATCGGCGCGAATGGCGCCGGTATTAATGTCTTTGAAAAAGGGAGCATTGTCGAGCAAGCCTTCATTGCGAAGCAATACAAACGGGCTGTTACCAACTTTTACCCCAAACAGGTACACGCCTAAAATCATTGTCGCAAGGCAAAACTGCGCAAATGAAACCACCGTCATTACCGGGGCTTCCCATTTTTTCACCCGCCAGATGATGAGCCAGCCCAATACGCAATGCCAGAACGTCCACAGCAGGAAACTTCCCTCCTGCCCTTCCCACAGGCAACTGAACACGTATTGGATCTGCAACGTTTTGTCGCTGTGTTCCCACGCATATTTGTATTCAAACAGGTGATTGGCAAGAATGTAGTAAATGCAACTGATGACCGTAACAACCGAAATGGTTTCGAGCAAAAAAGCGGCGCGCGCAATGTTGAGCCAGCTTCTTTTTTCGATTTCATGATTTGTTTTCCCGGTAAAATAAAATGCCAGCGTTGCCACAAGGGATGCTGACAAAGACAAAACTGCAAAGAAATGGCCGAGTTGCCCCGGCAGTAAATGTTCACCAATATAATTCATCAGCCAGGTGGTTTTAATTCATTGCCTGTTGGTTCAGGCTTTTTTGCGCAGCGTTCGGGTCGTCTTTGTATTTGGAAGGACACTTGATCAGGATTCCTTTTTGGTCGTGTATTTGAAAGATACCGTTTTCCATTTTGCCTTTCAGCACCACGCGCTCACTTTTCTCCATGTCGTACGGCTTTTCGTAATAGTACGCTACTTTCATACGGTCGCCCAGCGTGTCGGTGGCTTCAAATGTGAGGTAGTTGGGGTTTTTGGCAGGATTGTAATTGATGGTAGCGGCATCAAGTTTCGCGATCACCGTTACCGTTTTGCCGGTTTTTTCTTTTGCTGAGGCAATGGTTTCGTATCCGGTTACATCGGTGATCATGCTGATCAAAATGCCGATGGTGATACTGATCAGGACAAGCGCAACTATGTGTGATTTTTTCATGGGTATGTACTCAGCTTTTCAGCTGCAAAAGTATAGCAAAATTAACGGGTGCGCCCATGTACCGCTTCCTATTTCCCCCCTGCATTTGTTAAATATAAAGGTTGCCAATTTTCACAATTCAATTTGTCTTAGAATAGAAACTTAATTTGCCACATTTAAGTCTGAAGGCTTAATTTTACATATTTAAGACTGGAGACGAAATGAAAAACTATGCTGTTATTACCGGCGATTTGGTGTCTTCGCGCAAAATAGATCCAAAGATCCGGGAAGAACTATATACCGCGATAGACGATTTTGCGAAGCAACTAAAAAAACAATGGCTGCACCAATACGACCGCTTCCGGGGCGACAGCCTGCAATGCACTGCAGCGAGTATACCGGCGGCACTACAGGCGGCATTGCTCATCCGCAGTTTTGTAATGGCCGATGTGCCCCCTGGCAAAAAAAAGAAGCCAGCCTCCAAAGGATATAGCAGTACGCAGTTTGACATCAGAATCGCTATTGGTACGGGAAATATTGATTTTATCAATGAAAAAAACCTGAGTGGCTCCGATGGTGATGCATTTGCCCGGTCGGGTGAAGCACTCGACAGTCTCAAAAACAAAAGCGAGCGGTTCATCCTCCGCACCGGCGACGATGACCTGGACGCTACCTGGGAAACCATTGCCATGCTGCTGGACATCGTGATGCAAAAATGGACGCAGAATGGCGCCGAACTGGTGTTGCAAAAGCTGCTCGGCAAAAGCGATGACGACATTGCGCAGCTATTCAGCATCAGCCTGTCTGCCGTGACGCAGCGAAAAAAAAGTGCGCAGTGGCACGCAATCCACAAAACGATACTGTACTTTGAAAGCAAATTTGCAGAATGAGCGTTTTATTTTCGTCTGAAGAAAGCAGCCTGTTGCTGCGACTGGTAGCGGCGCACCTGCTGACAGATTTTTACCTGCAAAAAAAACAATGGGTGATCGGCAAGATGCAGAAAAACCTGGCATCGCCCTATCTCTGGCTGCATGCGGCGATAGCCGGCGCGCTGGCCTGGCTCTTCTTGTGGAGCGTCGAACTTTGGTGGGTGTTTGCCATTACATTCATAACACATTTGCTGATTGACGCAGGCAAAATAAAAGCCACGCAACGGATGGCGTCAAACACAAACCTGAGCCTGCGGGAGAAAGCAAGGAAAGAATTGCGATGGTTTGTGGCAGACCAGTTTCTGCATGTCATCGTCCTACTCGTTTTGTGGTTGGCTGTTATTCACGGGTACGCAAGATTTGAAAAAGCAGTAACAACGTTTTTGCCGGGAGACCGTTTTTTGCTGTACCTGACCGGTTATCTGGTGATACTGCAACCAACCGGATTTTTGATCGGCCACATTACCCGTCGCTGGCTTCCCGAACTCAACATGAACGACAGCCTGCAGGATGCCGGCACCTGGATCGGGATGCTGGAACGAACCATTGTGCTGACGTTGATATTCAGTCAACAATTTAGCGCCATTGGGTTTTTGATTGCCGCAAAATCAATCCTGCGCGTTACCGACAAACCAGAACGGGATGCAACCGACTCGTCCACGCCCTTCAGCTCACGAAAACATACCGAATACGTGCTCATCGGCACATTCATTAGTTTTGGATGTGCCTTGTTGATTGGCTTGCTGATAGACATACTGGTGAAAGCTCACTAATGGCAAATAAAAAACCGGCAGGAAACGCCGGTTTTTTCAAAAATGTTATATCGGTACAAAATTACCTGCCACTGGAGGTGATCATTTCTTTCAACGCGTTGTTGAATTCATGTTTCTGCATCATTTCTTCTACCGTCAGGTGAATGCGGTATTGCCAGTAGTGCGTCGGGTTGGCCGGCACGTTGATGCGTTCTTCATGCGGGTTATCAAAGCGGATATCGGCGTTGATGCCCATCAGGTCCTGCAGCTGGAAGATGCTCCACATAGCAGGTGAATACAGGTGCTGCTCCACAACCTGTTTGTTGATCCAGGGCTCGCAATTTTGCGGTGCTTCGCCACCATGTCCCAATTGCCGGTTGTAAAAAGTTTGCGTCAATTGGCGGTCTTCTTCCCACCAGCCGCGTATGGTACTCATGTCGTGCGTAGAAGGGGTTACCACACTCAGGTAAGGTGCTACCTCAAGGTTGGTAAAAGTGGCTTTTTCGTCTTTTGGCATGCGCTGTACTTCCAGGCTTAGCAGCCCGAGGTCCTGCATGACCTGTGGTACCGTAGCAGGCACCATACCAAGGTCTTCGCCGCAGATGAGCATATCGGTTTCCTGCTCGAGAACCGGCAGTTTCTGCATCGCTTCGTGACGCCAGAATTCGTTTTGCCGTTCGTAGAAATAATTGATGGACAGGTAATACAACTGACCACGGGTGTAGTCGTCGAGGTATTGGTAAGACAAGGTATTTTCCATTCCAAACCGAAAATGAAACAATTGCCCGTTGGAAGCTTTTTCCTCAAACAAAATCACATTGGAAATCAGGTCGAACAACAATTGTTTGAGCCAGCTGTTGTGCCCGTTCTTTTCGCGGATGGCAAAATAAGTATCCACGCGCCGTTGTGTGGCCACTTCGGGTTTCAGGCTGTAAGTGCCGTCACCATCATTGGTCAGGAACGTATCTTTGACATACCATTGCTGATCGCCGCAGAGGTCGCTGAGAATCTGGTCGTTGATAAAGGGTTTACAATAACGTTTGTAATCGAAATAGGTATTCCATTGGTGAAACTCGCTCACATGAACAGGAAGCGCCGGGACAAAATGCCCCATGATGCCTTCAACCGATTCAGTTGGAATGCTCCAGATGCGGAAAAAGCCAAGAATGTGATCGATGCGGAAAGCGTCGAAGTAATTGCTCATCTGCGAAAACCGCTGTTTCCACCAGGCAAAGTTGTTTTCCTTCATTTTCTGCCAGTTGTAGGTCGGGAAACTCCAGTTTTGACCTTTCACCGCAAACGCATCGGGTGGAGCACCAGCCTGCATATCAAGGTTGTAGAGTTCGGGTTGCTGCCAGGCGTCGGCGCTGTTGCGCGAAATACCAATGGCAATATCGCCTTTGATGACGATGCCATGGCTGTGCGCATATTTTGCAGCGTCCTGCAGTTGCAGGTGCAAATGGTATTGCACGAAATAATACATGCCTGCCCGGTCAGCCTCTTCAGCAGACTGAAAGAGATTGCCTGCGGTATCTTCACTGTAATACCGGAATTCATTCCATTTGGTAAAATCGGCAGTGTTGAATTTATCGCGAAGACAACAGAACGCGGCATACGGAACCAGCCAGTGTTTGTTGTCTTCAAAAAATGCTTTGTAATCATCAGAACTGAAAGTGGCTTCTTTCTGCAACGGGTAAACCTGGTGAATGATTTTCCATTTAATGTCGTTCACCGTTTCGTAATCCAGTGAGGGCAAAGCATTGATCCGTTTGCCTTCTTCCCGGTATTCTTCCACGAAGTGTTTGTTGTCTTCTGTCACCATGGCATCTACATTCAGGTACATGGGATGCAGTGCAAAAGCGGAAATGGCGGCATAGGGATACGAATCCTGCCAGGTTTTGGACGAAGTGGTATCATTGACCGGCAACAACTGGATCAACTTCAGGTTTACTTGACGGCACCAGTCCACGAGTGCCTTGATGTCGGTAAATTCTCCGCTGCCCATGCTGTTGTCCGTTCGGATGCTGAAAACAGGGATGGCTACGCCGGCACCTTTCCAGTGAGCAACCGGGATGCGCACAAATCCATCGTGAAGAACGGTTTGCTGGTTTGCGGCAATGGCTTCATACAATGCCCGGTCGTCGCCAGTTTCGAATTGAACCAGTTGATTGTTATTCGTATCAAAGATGCCGTATTTGTAAAAAACAGGTGTTTCAGAATCAGAAAGATCGGTGTTGATCTGCCAGTAATCATCCGACGCGTCTCTGTGCAGCAACA
Organism: uncultured Chitinophagaceae bacterium; assembly: GCA_963826385.1. Taxonomy (GTDB): domain Bacteria; phylum Bacteroidota; class Bacteroidia; order Chitinophagales; family Chitinophagaceae; genus Ilyomonas. Next base: position 82,292 of record CAWGWV010000008.1, read on the forward strand.
GGGGTTCTGAGGTACTCCAATTGCGCAGCGCTTCATTGTTTCCCGTCAGGCAAACAACTTGTCCCTGCGGCAACAACGGTGCTTTTACCTTGAATGTATGCGTGATTGTTGATGGGTCTGTATGGTCAACTTGAGTGTATTGATCTTTTAATAATACATTTTTAAATGGTTCTGAAAAAAAGGCGTTGGCAAAATAGCCGGTTGTATCCCAGGTATCGAAAATGGTTACCTGTTGACTCGTGTAAGCGGAAGGAGTAATTTTTTTGTCTTTTCCACCATTGTAGAGGAGGTCGCCGTTTTCTTCTTTCAGTAAATAGTTGTACACCATGTCTTCAGCCAAAACCTCTTTGCTGATGTTGATGGTAGCAGTCCAATGCTCTTCATCGCGGTATTGCATGGGAAAGGCTGCTTCGGGATTGCCTTCGCCAAACAAAGGATGTTCGGCCGTGATGAACAAACTTTGGCCGGGTTTGGTATAAAAATTAACAACGAACGTAATTTCGATCTCTTTTGAGGATTCTTCCGGGGCAGTTTCTGGTTCGCTGGCAACCTGATCATCGCTGATTTGTTCATCAACTGCAAGTTCAACACTTTGAGTTGCTTCCTCTTCGGTTGGCACCCCATCGGCCGTTTCTTCGACGGTAATTCGTTCATCAACTGCAGGTTCAACACTTTCAGTTACATTCCACTTCAGGTGGTAACACGTCTGCTGTTTCTTCGATGGTAATGAGTTCGGCATCTGTTGTTGCCTGTGCATGGTCGTCCGCTTCCACGAGTTTGTGAACAACGGCTTCATTTTTTTCTATGGAAACAGGCACTGGTTCGGTTTGGTCAACAATCGCGCTAACAGGTTCAGACTCCGTTGCGGGTGTCTGGATGGCTTCTTCCTGAGCTGGCTGAACCCTGGCAGCGGCTTTGCGTTTGGTAGCCGCTTTTTTCGGAGATGGTTTTTCTGCCGGTGCAGGCATGGGCACTGCAGCCGCTTTGACTTTCTGTACAGGTTCAGCAGGTTGTGCTTCCGTAGATGCTGCCGGTATGGCCGCTGCTTTTTTGGCTGCCTTTTTAGCAGGCTGCACAGGTTCAGCTGCAGCAGGCTGCGCCTCTTCGGGAGCAGCTTTGACTTTCTTTTTCGCAGCAGCTTTGGCAGCAGGCTTTGCATCTTCTGTAGGGGTGCTTTCCTTCTGCACAGCGCCTTTCTTATTGGCCGCTTTTTTTGAGCCGGCCGGCAGAATCTCTTTATTGTCAGGGTTATCAGTCAGCTGGGGGTCTGATTTCTTTTTTGCCATCAGAATATCTTTTTTGTGAAGACGCGAAAATAGGAAAATACAGCTTATCCGTATAAACACTAATTTATACGAAAAATCAATAATAGATTTCCACACCCAATCATTATCAACGGCACTGTGCTTACTTTGTAAGCTTTTTATGAAAAAAAACAAACAGGCTGCCTTAGGCTTCATCTTTATTACCCTGCTGATTGATGTGACCGGTTGGGGAATTATCATCCCGGTAATGCCCAAACTGATCGAGCAACTGATTCATGGTGACATCAGCACGGCGGCACGCTATGGCGGCTGGCTGAATGTGAGCTACGCAATCATGCAGTTCATCTTTGCGCCCATCCTCGGCAACCTGAGCGACCAATATGGCCGGCGGCCGGTGCTTCTCTTCTCCTTATTTGGTTTTTCGATAGACTATCTTTTTTTGTCCCTGGCGCCCACCATTGGCTGGCTCTTTGTCGGGCGTTGCATTGCAGGCATTACAGGCGCAAGTTTTACCACTGCCGCTGCTTACATCGCCGACATCAGCAATGAAGAAAACCGGGCAAAGAACTTTGGAATGATCGGTGCCGCCTTTGGTCTTGGCTTCATCATTGGACCGGTGTTGGGCGGTTTGCTCGGGCAACTGGGTCCGCGGTTCCCGTTTTATGCAGCCGCCGTTTTGTGCCTTGTCAACTGGCTGTATGGATATTTTGTGCTTCCGGAATCGTTGGACAAACAGCACCGCCGCCCTTTCAAATGGCGACGCGCAAACCCCGTCAGCTCACTCAAGCTGCTCACCCGCTATTCTTCGCTTGGCGGGTTGATTGCATCATTAACGCTGGTTTATATTGCAGCACATGCCGTGCAAAGCAACTGGAGTTTTTTTACCATTTACCAGTTTCAGTGGGATGAAAAACTCATCGGCATTTCGCTTGGTGTCATCGGCGCACTGGTGGCCATTGTGCAGGGTTGGCTCATCCGGTACATTCATCCAAAGTTGGGCAATGAAAAAAGCGTGTATGTCGGGCTGGGATTGTATGCCGTCGGCATGCTCCTCTTTGCGTTTGCTACCCAATCATGGATGATGTTTGTGTTCTGCATTCCGTATTGTCTTGGAGGCATTGCCGGTCCAGCTCTACAATCCATCATTTCCGGGAAAGTACCGCCAAATGAACAGGGTGAACTGCAAGGTGCACTCACGAGCCTGATGAGTGCTACTTCCATCATTGGTCCCTGGCTGATGACGTCACTGTTTTATTATTTTACCAACAACAATACGCCGATGCATTTTGCGGGTGCACCCTTCTTATTGGGAGCGGTATTGCTGGTCATCAGCAGTTTGTTGGCAAAACGAAGCTTAAGCCCTGCTTCCAAATGACACGCTCCTGTTGGGAGCTATTGAATAGAAATTGGCAAAATAATTTACGTTGGTCCACCAACCATGGCTATTTACGGCTATGGACGGCGGTCAGTCCGCATGTGAGAATTGTCGGGTCAATTCCACTATTTAAAACAAGGTTTAGTTTGATATTCATTTAATCGAATTGAATATTCCACGAATACAACTGGTTTGATTTTACTCAAAATCATACGGTTCCTTACATTTTCATCAACTAATGACACCGTCAAACCAATACAACCATGATATTACCTAACGCTGAACAACTGCGCGCCTGGGATGCTTATACCATTGAACATCAAAACATTAATTCACTGGGATTGATGGAGCGGGCAGCACAGCAGTGTACCCAATGGATACTAAGCCAGCATCATTTGCCCAAAGACTTCCTCGTGGTGTGTGGAAAAGGAAACAACGGCGGCGACGGATTGGCCATCGCCAGGCAACTGAGCGAATCCGGGCTGCATTGCAGGGTAATAATTTTAGAGTTTGACGAAAAGGAAAGTTTCGATTTCAAAGCCAACTTGTCGAGACTTAAACAAACGATGTCAGACATTGTTTTTCTCGGCTTTAACGACAAATTTCCAACACCCAAAAAAGACTGTACCATAATAGATGCGATGTTTGGTTTTGGTTTGAGCCGTCCCGTTGCCGGGCGATACCTGGATGTAATTGAAACCATCAATCAATGCGGGGCTCCCATCATTTCCATTGATGTGCCGTCGGGCATGTACATTGACAAAAGCTCCACCGGAAACACCATAGTCAAAGCAACGGAGACATTGACATTCCAGGTTTTAAAGCTTTGTTTTTTGTTGGCAGAAAATGCCCCTTTTATGGGAAATGTACACGTTTTGCCCATTGGCTTAGATCCCGGCTTCATCTCGCAAATCACTTCTCTTTTCAACCTAACCGATCACCATCTTGTGTCTTCTTTTTACCGGGAAAGAATTCGTTTTTCGCACAAAGGCACTTATGGCCATGCGCTTCTCATCGCTGGCAACAAGGGCAAAATGGGTGCTGCCATTATGTGTGCGAAATCCTGCCTCCGGTCGGGCGTTGGTTTGCTGACATGTTCTGTACCCGAGGCTTATTATGACGTACTGCACAGTTCCGTTCCCGAAGCCATGATGCTGCAAAGAGGAGAGGAAAAAGACCTGGCGGCATACCGTGTTATCGGAATCGGACCAGGATTGGGAACCGGTGAGGAGGTTGCCCAATATGTGCATTCGGTGTTTACTGGCTTTGATCAACCGATGGTGGTTGATGCCGATGCACTGAACATTGTTTCCAAACAATCAGAATGGTTACCCATGATTCCGAAACAGTCGGTACTCACGCCACATCCCAAAGAATTTGACCGGTTGTTCGGAGACAGCAAAGACGAAGTGGAACGGATCAACAAGGCAATTGTCAACGCCCGACAACTTGACCTGGTCATCGTTTTAAAAGGAACACATACGTTGGTAACGGACGGAAACAGGAATTTCTTTAACAGTACAGGCAATAACGGGATGGCAACAGGTGGTTCCGGCGATACATTAACTGGGATGATCACCGCTCTGCTGTCGCAGCAATATCCATCTTTTGAAGCGGCTGTTCTGGGAGTATACCTGCATGGGTTGGCGGCGGATCTTTGCCTTGAAGAACAATCGTATGAAAGCTTGTTACCGACGGATATGATTGAGAAATTTGGAAAAGCTTTCAACAGGTACAAAATAATAAAGGGACTTAAGAATAAGCCCCTTTGTACCCTTCATAAACAATCCATACCCCTATGGAAAGACATTTATAATCAGTTTAATTAATTCTCTGATTGCAAACCTATTCTACAATCGTGACCAGTATACTCTTCTTGTTTTAGACGAAAGGATGATTTTTTAGGTAAACCGCAATTCAGCAAAAGGCTTTTAAGGTTTATATTAATTAACCCCTATTTTTGTTAAAATCATTTTAACATCTTAAAATTTTACTAACATTATTGCTTATGAAAAGTTTGCTTTTTTATGCGGTGCCCGCTCATAGGTGCCATAGGTCTAATGTACACTTTATAAAATTCAATTGGGTTTCGAGACAGGATGCCGGCGATCGAAAGATGAGTGAAATCAGCACTTATATTGCTGAAGGCGCCATGGCTTTTTTACGAGCCGAATGGAAAATCCTAAGCTATTTTGTCGTCATTGTTGCTATTTTATTGGGCGTAATGGCACAATGCAAATGCAAACTCGCATTGGTCTATTGCCATTTCCTTTATCATAGGTGCCGTAAGCAGCGCACTTGCCGGCTACATCGGCATGAGGATAGCCACCAAAGCCAACGTGCGTACGGCAGCAGGCTGCCAGAACAGTCTTGTCCAAAGCTTTAATGTTTCCTTTACCGGCGGTTCTGTAATGGGCTGGGTGTAGCCGGTTTGGCGGTATTGGGTTTGGGCGGTTTATTTTTCGTATTGAAACATATTTTTGCTCCCGACGCCGCAGCCAATTCTGAAGAAATGGTACGTACGATTGAAGTGCTTACCGGTTTTTCGCTTGGTGCCGAATCCATTGCCTTGTTTGCCCGTGTAGGCGGTGGTATTTATACCAAAGCTGCCGATGTAGGTGCTGACCTTGTGGGTAAAGTAGAAGCAGACATTCCGGAAGACGACCCACGCAACCCTGCCACCATTGCAGATAACGTAGGCGACAACGTAGGCGATGTTGCTGGTATGGGCGCCGATTTGTTTGGTTCTTATGTAGCTACTGTTCTGGCAACGATGGTATTGGGTCAGGAAGCGGTATCTGCACGATAATTTTGGTGGTTTTGCTCCTATTCTGTTGCCTATGACTATTGCGGGTGTTGGTATTTTTTTTTCTATCGTCGGAACTTTGTTTGTAAAAATCAGCGATACTGCAGGCATCAGTACGGCACCGGTGCAAAGAGCGCTGAACATGGGCAACTGGGGTTCTATTATCTTAACCGCCATTGCTTGCTGCTTTTCTGGTTTATTATATTCTTCCCGATTCGCCCGTATATCTGCAGCGTGATTTTGTACAAAACAATCCCGGGCAAATTATAGCCGGCGCAACTGCCATTACGCAAGGCGGCGTTCTTGGTGCAATTCTTGCAGGTCTAGCTGTAGGTACCTTAATGAGCATGATCACCGAATATTATACTGCCATGGGCAAACGCCCGGTAATGAGCATCATCCGTCAATCGGGTACCGGTCATGCAACCAACGTAATCGGTGGATTGGCAGTAGGTATGGAATCTACATTTTTACCCATTCTTGTATTAGCTGGTGGTATTTATGGTTCTTATGCTTGTGCAGGTTTATATGGCGTTGCTATTGCAGCTGCCGGTATGATGGCTACTACCGCCATGCAATTGGCAATTGATGCTTTTGGTCCTATTGCCGATAACGCAGGTGGCATTGCGGAAATGAGCGAATTACCAAAAGAAGTGCGTGAAAAAACCGACGTGCTGGATGCAGTGGGCAATACAACGGCCGCAACGGGTAAAGGTTTTGCCATTGCATCGGCAGCCTTAACCGCTCTTGCATTGTTTGCAGCTTATGTAGGTGTTATTAATCACAACGGTTATGAAATGGAGGGCATTGATATTTATAAAGCAAAGGTGTTGGCTTGCCTGTTTGTTGGCGGCATGATTCCCTTTCATTTTTTCTTCACTTGCTATCCGTGCAGTAGGCGAAGCCGCTATGGCAATGGTGGAAGAAGTACGCCGGCAGTTTCGTACCATTCCCGGTATTATGGAAGGTACCGGCAAACCGGAATATGATAAATGCGTAGCGATTTCTACCGAACGCTTCTATCAAAAAAATGATGCTGCCAGGCGCCATTACTATTATTTCTCCCTTGATCATTGGTTTCTTATTGGGACCCGAAGCATTGGGTGGATTTCTGGCAGGTGCTACCGTTAGTGGTGTGTTGATGGGTATGTTTCAGAACAATGCCGGTGGTGCCTGGGATAATGCAAAGAAAAGCTTTGAAAAAGGCGTTGAAATAAACGGTGAAATGTTTTACAAAAAATCTGATCCGCACAAAGCATCTGTAACCGGCGATACCGTTGGCGATCCTTTTAAAGATACTTCCGGTCCATCTATGAATATTTTGATTAAGCTGATGTCTATCGTTTCGCTGGTCGTAGCCCCAACACTGGCACACGTATGGAGCGACAAACCGGATGATGGCAGGGAAACGGGCAAAGAACAACGCCTGGAACAACCACACAAAGCGGTTACCCAAAACGCAACGGTTCAGGCTGTTCCGTACGCACATTGATTTGACTGTATGTCATTACAAAATCCTGCGGAGCAATGCCTTCGCAGGATTTTTTATTCAGGGGAACGATCAAATCACAACTAGGTTATGCTGGTTCGCAAAAGCATCACGATGCACCAGGCAAAGTATAGAAGATATGAAATGAATGTACTATATTGGTTTTGATGGCAACAAAAATCGAAGCAATATCAAAGTTTGTTGCATTCACCATTGTGTGGGATTTATTCGGATTGACGAACAATTGATGTTTGGTAGTCAAACAATTCAATAAATCAAATATTAAAAATCACCTGCTACCGGTGAAACCTCTTTCCAGCAAATACTCATTATAAAGTAACGCAAACAGCCCGGCAAATGCCGGGCTGTTTGTATAATCAGATCAATCTAAAACTTATTCGCCTGCGTCACCGGGATTGTTTATTAATCCCGAGTCGTCACCAATTGCTCCATTTTCAGGAGCAGCGGGAAGTTTACCATTGTAAGCTTTATCCATTTGATCCATGGTTTGTAACAGGTTTTGCGCTTGCTGCAAATCGTACGACATATTTTCTGCATCGAGACCCGTTAAGCTATTGTAATATTTTACCTGTTGCTGCAGATCGGTTTTAATACTTTTAGCTACTTTAGCCGCAAGCGTTTTGTCATCGGCACGATAACAGGCTTCGAGGAACATCATGGCAATGCGGTTGTGTTCATTATTGCGTGACACCATGCCATAAGGAAAATTGCATTGCAGCATCATATTATCGGTTTTATCCAATACTTTTCGCGCATCTTCTTTCCGGTTTTTGGCAGATAAGTCAATCGCCAACTCAGCATCTGCCCTGCGGATGATATTCAAATGCCTGCGGTTTTCTTCATCGTAATAAACACCGAAAATATTTGCATTGCCAAAACCAAATTTGTTCATCACCTTATCAAACATCCAATCGGTATTAACAGTAGAGTTGGCTACAGGTACAAGGCGGTAGCTCAATCCATCGCGGCGTAAGTATTCGCCAAAACCAAGTTCACCATAAGGCATCGTAAAATAAATGGGGCGTTGCCATTTATTGGCAGCAATAATATTCAACATCGCCAAATCGCCTTTGTACAAGGCAGATTTTGGAATTTCAAAATTCAGGACTGGTACAACATTATCAGTAGCGTTTACAGTACCATTGCTTTTTACAGCATTTGCATCAACGGGAACCGATACTTTTTTGGCTGGGAATACATTATAACCACGGTCATCCACATTCTGATCGTTACCAACATAATTTTTCATCATGTCGTACAGGTTATAAAACTGGTTGTCGGGATAAGATGGCTGCGCTTTGTAAACCGCGATATCCCGGTTTCGACCTTCAATTTGAGAAGCGGTCCAGATGACATCAATCGGGTTACTTTGGTTTACTTTATAGCGAAGCTGGTTGATGTACCAGTCTATCCCCAATAAACTTGTATTGATAACCCTGATATCGGTACGGATGCCTTCTACTTCCTGTGCATACCATAAAGGATAGGTATCGTTATCTCCAAAGGTAAATAAGATGGCATTTGGTGCACAGCTTTCGAGGTAATCTTTTGCAATGTCGCGGGCAATTTGTTTATGGCTACGGTCGTGATCGTTCCATTCCTGTTGTGCCATCAAAACCGGAACTGCAAGTAGGCATACCACAGTGGCAAGGGCTGCGGATTCTGATGCATGTTTTTCCCGGCCAATCTCTGCAATTTGCAATACACCAAGCCCAATCCATATGGCAAATGCATAAAAAGAACCTACATAGGCATAATCACGTTCGCGCGGTTGAAAACCAGGTTGGTTCAGGTAAATGACAATTGCGAAACCTGTAAAGAAAAACAGGAGGAAAGTGATAAATGCATCATCGCCACGACGCTTAAAATGATAAAACAAACCAATGAAACCCAATATGAGCGGCAGCGCAAACAAAGTATTGTGTGCCTTGTTATTTTTTAAGCTATCAGGTAACTTACTTTGATCGCCATAAATAGTGTTATCTATAAAACTGATTCCGGTAATCCAGTTGCCATCGCGTTTATTGCCAAAAAATAACCCTTCCAGATCATCCTGTTTACCGCGAAATTCCAAAGGAAATACCGCAGGTACATGAAGTAGTTTTGATAGGCAATGTAATATTTGATATTGTCGCTAAAGTTTGGCGGACGTTCATACGTACCATCTTTCATTTTACCGATGTTAGCAAACAAGGCATAATAATCAGCATGGTTCTGATCATTACTTGCATCCCACATGCGTGGAAATACCATTTTATCTTTGGGTAAATACACATAATGTCCATCTTTTCCTGCCTCTATATATTTATCTTTTCCATCAACTTCACTCTTTTGATATTTGGTTGATGTTTCCATGTACTGAACAATATCAGCCGTAAATTTTTGTCCGTACAAAATAGGAAAATCGCCATATTGGTCTCTGCCTAAATAACCTACCAAGCTCATTGGGTTATCTACGTTGTACATATCCACAGCAGGGTCGGCATTACTGCGAATCATGGTAGTTATATAAGTACTGTACCCAATAAACATAAATGCCAGGCACCACAAACCAAGGCGTAAGTAACCCCATTGTTTTTTAGCGGCATAGCGCAAGCCAAACCAGATACCGGCGGCCACCAGTAAAAAGAAAATGGTAAAGCCGGAGAAGAAAGGCAAGCCTACATTGTTTACAAAAAAGATATCGAAGAAGCCGGCGGCTTTGATGGATAACTGGATAACACCTACCTGAACAACACCTGTAATTACGCATCCAATGACGAAAAATATAAAGGCACCGCCATAGTATTCCTTACGGTCACTTTTCCATTTTTCAATTCCATACAAAATCCCGATAGCGGCAATGGTTCCTAAAATTATAAGTCCGGGAATGGTAGAATCGTTCACCTGAACATCTTCGCCATAACGTTGTTGCAGGTTGGGTAGATAATCGCTTAATAAATTGGCTTCGCCTCTACCCATTAAATATGCACCTATAAAACCAAGTATACCACCACCAATATACTGTATGAATAAAATATTTGCGTACCAGCTGATAATTAAAGGTGGGGCGTTTTACGGAAATAATAGACCATTACAATAGCCGGAATGGTAAGCAAGCCCAATAAGTGTACACCAATGGATAAGCCCATCATAAAAAATATAAACACAATCCACCTGTCGGCACCGGGTTTATCGGCTTCATGTTCCCATTTCAACATTGCCCAAAATACAAGAGCCGTAAAAAGGGAGGATAAGGCATACACTTCACCTTCTACAGCGCTGTACCAAAACGAATCGGTAAAAGTATAAGCAAGTGCACCAACAATGCCTGCGCCCATAATGCTGAAAATTTGACCGGTTGTAAACTCAGCATCATCCGGTTTCTTAACAATGCGGCGGGCAAAATGCGTGATGCTCCAAAATAAAAACAAGATGGTAAAACCGCTCGCAAGCGCATTCATAATATTAACGGCTTTGGCTGCCGTCATCGGGTTATTACCAAACAGAACTGATAAAAAATCTGCCCGACAAAACAAATAACGGCGCCCCCGGCGGATGCGGAATTTGAACTTTAAAACAACTGCTTACAAATTCGCCACAATCCCACAGGGTGCCGCCTGCTTCAGCTGTTAAAATATACACTGTACAGGCAATCAGGCACACTGCCCAGCCTGTAATATTATTAACCCGTTTAAAATTCATGATAAGTTCCGGTTTTTTAAAGACGGGCAAACATAGTATAAACTGATGAAAGTGATAATAGCCGTTTTATTTTAAGAATTGGTTGATAAAACGAATCTTCCGGATGGTTCGCCTTATTTATACAATTGCCGGAAGATGATGTTTTTCAACAAGGCAAAATCAGCCGTTGTCCATTGGAAAAATTTTGTAAATGTTGCGTTGCTATCTTTTGCAAACCGGGAAATATACAGGCTCATCATGGTAAGGTAACCAACTGAACTGACAGCTGCGGCGGCTATGATACCAAACCGGTTTACCAACAACAGGTTACCGCCCACTACAATGACCAGCGCCAGTGAAGCCGCCCGCACACTGATACCTACATTTCCTTTCCCGGAAAAAAAATTAGACAACAGCGCTATCACCGATAACCCGTAGATACCAGGAAGCAAAATGAGAAACGGCACTTGCATATTTTGGAATGTTTGTCCAAATACAAAGGGAAACAGCCAGTTGCCTGTCAGCAACACGAGGATAAAGAGGAGAATATACAAAACGGCTAGCCATTTCAGGATGATGATGATGCTGTTGCTGACCGTCGTCAAACTGATGCCCGATGAAACCTGCGGATACACAACGCTGCCAATGATTTGCGGAACCACTAGCAACATTTGTCCCAGTTTGGAGGCTTGAATGTAATTGCCAAGATCGGTTGCGGTGGCAGTGTTGCTCTGGTGAACAAAATAGTAATCGATCCGGTAAACGAGGAACAGCAAAACATTGAACAGCAACACTGAAATTGAGTAAGCAATAAATTTTTTTATGTTAACTATGGGCGGGAGTGAAAATTCACGCCAGCTTTTTCGTTTTACAATGTATGCCAGCACAATCGTAATGCCCTGGCACAACATGTTGAAGAAATAAATCAGGATCAACACCTTTTTGTCAAGATCAAAAATGGCAAACCCCATCATGATGAGGATCAGCAACAGGTTGTAAGCACCCAGAATGCAATTGGAAGTAAAAAAATCGCCTTCCGCATACAGCAGGTTGGTACTATAAATGGTCAGCAGCAAACCTGTAATGAAACAAAAGGCATAAAATGGTATGTGCGCATCAATGCCTGAAAAGGAAATAAAAGAAAATGCAAGCAGTTCCAATACAACCACACAGCCCGTCCACAATAGGCAAAGCCACAACAATTGATTTGGGGACATGAGTTTGCCGGCAGCAAAATAGGTAATGCCATTTTCAAAACTGAGCCCGGCGAGCAACTGGATGAAAGCGAACGTATTGGAAATGTAAAAAATTTCGCCGCTGCCGGCTGCCTGCAGGTAGCGCGACAACAACAGGTTCACTACAAACAAGGTGACAAAATAAATGCCCCGCCACAAAATGCTTTGCGCCAGCAGTGCTGAAAACTTCATGTTCAGTAGGGTTTAACACTCTTTCATACCCAGCGGCAGGTGTATGGCCAGCCCTCCTTCCGCCGTTTCCTTATATTTGGAATTCATGTCTTTTGCCGTCTCCCACATTGTGCTTACCACTGTATCGAGCGATACCTTGGCGTAGTCGGGCATACTTTGCAGCGCCAGCTGCGATGCAGAAATGGCTTTGATGGCACCCATGGTATTGCGTTCGATGCATGGCACCTGCACCAGTCCGCCAACAGGATCACAGGTCATCCCAAGATGGTGTTCCATTGCGATTTCGGCGGCCATCAATGCCTGCCGCTGTGTGCCACCAAGGCATTCGGTGAGTGCCCCCGCCGCCATGGATGAGGAAACGCCGATTTCGGCCTGGCAACCGCCCATAGCCGCAGATATGGTAGCCCCTTTTTTAAAAATGCTGCCGATTTCGGAGGCGGTCAGGAGAAAACGGACTATTTTTTCTTCGCTGTTGCCATCGCAAAACAAAATGAAATACATAAGGACTGCCGGGATCACGCCTGCGGCTCCATTGGTAGGCGCCGTCACCACCCTGCCAAACGAAGCATTCTCTTCATTTACTGCCAGCGCAAAACAATTGATCCAGTTGAGGACTTGTGCAAATTCGGTGGCGCCCGATTTCACCGCGTTCATCCATTCATCTACAGTTGAATATGTTTTTCCCGTCAGTAATTTTTTATTGACATCATATGCACGACGCCTTACACCGAGCCCGCCGGGCAATGTACCATTGGTGTGACATCCGCGGTAGATACATTCTTTCATGACCTTCCAGGTGGAGAGCAAACCTTCTTTGGTCTTCTCTTCCGTTCGCCAGGCACTTTCGTTTTCCAATACAACATCCGATATGGACAACCCGGTTTTCATGCACCAGAACAGCAAATCGCCCGAAGTATTGATCGGAAATGGTAAGTCAATCAGTTTTTGAGTTTGAGAAACATCCGTTCCTTCCTGCACCACGAACCCACCGCCAATCGAATAGTATGTTTCACTGATCGATTGCCCGTTGCTGATGGCTGCCAAAAAAGTAAGCCCGTTGGGATGAAACGGCAACAGGTCGTCCACGAGAAAAACAATGTTACCGTCGGGAGAAAATGGCGTATTGATTTTCCCGCCAACAACTATCTGCTGCTGCGTTACGATGGCATCCAGTTTGCCCGCCATTTGCTCCACCGCCGTCGTTACAGGATCTTCTCCCATCAATCCCATCTGCACCGCGATATCGGTTCCATGACCTTTGCCGGTTTTTGCCAATGATCCATACAACAAAACCGTCACAGATTGCAATTGGTCAAGTAGGTTTCTTTGTTCCAGGCTTTGAACAAACTGCATGGCGGCACGCCACGGACCCAGGGTGTGAGAACTCGACGGCCCCACTCCTATTTTGAAAATGTCAAAAACTGAAATCGCTTCGTGTGGCATGGTAAAATTTGTATGCGCCGGGCATCATTTTGATGACGGAATGAATCTGAAAGCAAAGTAACATTGCATTCCCATTTATTGCCTTTTTTTGTCGTTGAATTATGGAGAAAGAAAAAATGACAATGCCCAATTGTAAAAAATTGAGAACGATGCCCCAATACGATCTTGTTTCCCCGCATCCCCAAAAAACGTTTGCCTTGTACAAAATGAAAGATTGGTTAATTTCTATTCTTGTTGCCTGCAGCCTCACTGTTTTCGGCGCCTGCACACTCGAGAAAACCGGCACTGATAGCCAGCCGTTTGCCGCCGTCAGTATTTATGCTTTGTCGCCCGATGCTGCTTATCTCGACATCCTGCTGAATCAAAACAACATTGCCACCAACATTCCTTTTGGCAGTTATACCATGTACAACCAGGTAGCCTCAGGAAGTGCCAATGTAAAAGTGCGTCCCTCTTTGGGCAACAGTGCTTTTATCAAAGACACGACGTTTAGCGTTGAAGAAGGAAATTATTATTCTGTTTTCCTGATAGACTCTGTTGAACATCTCACTACAGTAACCGTACAGGACAACCTGGCAATCACGGGCAGAGATACGGTGCGCCTCCGGTTTTTGAATTTTTCGCCCGATGCGCCGGCTGTAGATGTATATGCCCGAACCGAAACAACATCCCCTTTTTTAATTTGGGGCAACCGGCAATTTACCGACAATGCTTCCAATGATACCATCAATACTTTTCTAACAGCCGCCGCCGGAAGCTACATTTTATCAATGGTCAAAAGCGGCTCCACAGATACGTTGGTTTCTTTCAAAGACGTAGACCTCACTTCATCAGGTAATTTTACCTTGTTGTTGAAAGGATTTTACAAAAATTCCATTGGTGATACCACGTTAAAGTTGGGTGTGCGCAGGCATTGACCGGTTGTGTTGAAGCAGCAGTTTTTTACAACAGAATTGAGAAAGTGTATGTAAACCGATTACCCGCAGAGACCGCAAGGCAATAGATTTTAGAAAACATCTGCCTTTTGCAGTTGCATTTAACGTGAAATCCATCACCGCGTAGAGTTAACACTTCCCAAAATACCAATCATTTATTCATCTTCCGGCACATATTCAATCACCACTTTTGCATTTTTCTCCGTCGTAGATGTTAGTGACAATTCGTAGCGGTTGCCCCCGGTGGTGACCACCATGAGTGCAGTATTGGGTGGAATGTTGCCAAGATTGTTGGCATACATGATAAACTCATGGAGATTGTTGCGTTTTGAAGCATTGACATGATAGGTAATCGGTGTGCGGCTCAACCCTTTTTTATACGCAATAGCATTGTTGTTGTGATACAACGTGATGGTGTCGCCATCTATTTCCCCGTTATCGTACACATCAATTTTGATGTCCGGTGAATGGGTGATGATGGTTTTCACCAATTCGTTTTTCCGTTCTTTTAAAGGTGGTGGTAAGGGCACTGATTTTTTGGGAACAACGGTGTCTTGCAGCGGCGCATTCCGGGTAATGTCAGGTGGCAGGATAATGGCAACTGTATCTTGTTTTTTGGGTTGACTTTTGGCAACGGGCGGCGTTACCGGTTTGCGTGTTGCCGGTGGCTGTGCAGGGCGTGATGGTTTTTTCAGTAAAAAATCTTCTTTATGAAAATCAGACGTTTCAACACGTTCAAGGTAAACGATGCCGCTGCCGCAGGGAGCGCCGGTTCCCGCGACGATGCTGGTAAAATTTCCCTGCAGTGTTTCTACATTGCCCACCTTGCTGTAATCGAGATAACAGGTCATGAGGCACGTAGAACCAGCACTGCCTCTCACTTCCAGCAACGTATCTTCCTTGATGATCAACGATTTTTCAGAGTTGCGAAAAATGCCTTTCAGCCCGGCTTTTCCATAAAACGAAGTGGTGTTGTAAGAATAGGTGACGCCACGCAGCGCGCTGTTCTTTAACTGGTTGATCTGGACTTCAAACTTATACCGCTGCTGAAACATCCCCAAACCCGAATTAAACGATCCGCGCCATACGCCGGTAAGCGATTGCGCTTCCAAAGAAGCAAAAGCGAACACAGTCAGAACCAGAAAAATGGCAAATCTCATAGATTGGCAAATGTAATTTTTACCCTATCGCTTTGGGTGATAAAGAAGCGTTAACTTTTGATACTTCAATGATTTCAGCAGCAGTATCCATCAGTTTTAACAGCCAAATGGCGTTGTCGACGCTAGTTGTTGAATAACTAAAACAAATTTTGAAGATTCCTGTGAAATTTGATTTTGATATAACCCTTATGTTCAAAGTGGCTGTAAATGCGTGCCTTCTTGTTTTGGTCAAATCACTAGGACTTTACATATGACCATTTTTCCATTCATTCATGGTTTAACGGATGCCCCACACCGTTTGCCGCGATGCATTGATGAGCTGTTATTTCTACGCAAAATATTCTGATACAATTTTACCTTCGCGGCAAATGACGGAAAAAATTATCATCCTCGATTTCGGAAGCCAATACACGCAGCTCATCGCGCGTGCTGTGCGGGAAGCCAATGTGTACTGCGAAATTCTTCCTTACCTGAAACCATTTGGCATTGATCCTTCTGTAAAAGGGGTGATCCTGAGCGGATCGCCATTCAGCGTCAACGACGATCGTGCACCGGTGGTAGACATCGCCAACATTGCCAAAGACCTGCCGGTGCTTGGTTTGTGTTACGGTGCACAGCTGACAGCCAAACTCTTTGGCGGGCAGGTGGACAAATCGAACATCCGCGAATATGGTCGCGCCAAACTGCGCATACAGCAGCCCGACGACCTGATGGAAAATGTTACCGATCTAAGCCAGATCTGGATGAGCCATAGCGATTCCATCAGCAGGTTGCCAGAAGGGTTTGAAATTACTGCCACGACCGATAGCATTCCTGTTGCCGCCTTCCGGTACAAAACCCACGACAGCCGCCCGGTATATGGATTGCAGTTTCACCCCGAAGTGTATCATTCTACCGAAGGAAAACAAATATTGAAAAATTTTTTAGTGAATGTTTGTCATTGCAGCCAGAACTGGACACCGGCTTCCTTTGTCAACGAAACCATCGAACAACTCAAATTGCAGATTGGCGAAAGCCACGTGATCATGGCGCTGAGCGGCGGTGTAGATAGCACTGTAGCGGCCACCCTCATCAGCCGCGCCATCGGCAAACGGCTGCACGGCATATTTGTGGACAACGGGGTGCTGCGCAAAAACGAATTTGAACAGGTGCTGCAAACCTATCACGATATCGGGCTGAATGTAACCGGCATCGACGCGAAGGAAATGTTTTACAGGGAATTGGCAGGCAAATCTGATCCGGAAGAAAAACGCAAAACCATCGGCAGGCTCTTCATTGATGTGTTTCAGCAGGAAGCATCAAAAATACCGGAAGCAAGCTTTTTGGGTCAGGGCACCATTTACCCGGATGTCATCGAGAGTGTGAGCGTTCACGGACCGTCAGTCACCATCAAATCGCATCACAACGTCGGTGGGCTACCCGAAAAAATGCATTTAAACCTCATCGAGCCACTCAGGTCTCTGTTTAAAGATGAAGTGCGCAAGGTGGGACTTGAACTGGGCATTCCGCCCGACATGATACAACGGCATCCGTTTCCCGGGCCGGGGCTTGCCATCCGCATCCTCGGTGAAGTGACGGAAGAAAAAGTGCACCTGTTGCAGCAGGCCGATGACATTTACATCAAAACGTTGAAAGCCTACAACCTGTACAACAGTGTGTGGCAGGCAGGCACCATTTTGTTACCGGTAAAAAGTGTTGGCGTAATGGGCGATGAGCGCACCTATGAATTCACCGTTGCGCTGCGCGCGGTTTCGTCAGTTGATGGCATGACAGCAGACTGGTCGCATCTGCCTTATGATTTTTTGGCCGATGTGTCCAATTCCATCATCAACCAGGTGAAAGGCATCAACCGCGTGGTGTATGACATCAGCAGCAAACCGCCGGCAACCATTGAATGGGAATAGTTTTCGCAAAACAGGAATCATAGTTGCATATACTTAACCTTTTGCAACACACCGTTTCAAAAGCCTAACAACGCATGAACGATTACAAACAGATTTTTACCCTTCTCCTTTTGGTCTTGTTTCTTGGCGTCCAGCCGCCGGCATTTGCGCAAAACAACCGGAAAGTAACCGTTGCCGTCCTGTGCCCACTCAACATCGACGAAGCATTCAACGGTTATTCCTATACACTGGGCAACAGCAGCATGCCGCAATACCTGCTCACGGGGCTAGACTTTTACAATGGTGTTATGCTGGCGGTAGATTCGCTCAATGCAGAACGGATGAACGTGGATGTATGGATATACGATACAAAGAAAAAAGATGCCAGCATCAAGGAAATTCTCCAGGGTATGAAAGTGCTGAATTTTTCATTGATCGTGGCTTCACTGACGAGCGGCGACGAACAAAAAGCGGTTTCAGATTTTTCGTTTGCCAACAACATCCCGGTGATTTCTGTTACCTACCCCAATGATGCGGGCGTAATTTCCAATCCCTATTTCATCATGCTCAATTCTACCCTGAAAACGCATGTGGATGGCATTTACAAATATGTTCAGCAAAACTATGCTTCCAGCAAACCGGTTTTCATCACCCGTACCGGCGGACTGGAAGACAAAATCAAAAGTGATTTTAAAGCCAATGATACGGCAAAAAACAAGCTGCGGTATTCCATGGTGCAATTGAACAACGATGTATATTTTGACAACATCAAACCTTATCTTGACAGCACGCGGCAAAACCTGGTAATCTGCGGATCGCTCAACAGCAGTTTTGCACAGTCGCTGATAGACGCTCTGGGCGACAACCCGTCTTACAGTGTTACCGTCATCGGGATGCCCAACTGGGATGGATTCAGCCGGTTGTACAAAAAAGAATACCCCAATGTGGACATCGTTTATTCTACACCTTTCCTGTATCGAACTTCAACGGACAGGGTGCAGAAATTATCATCGGCTTACCGGTCTAAATTCAACGCCCGGCCAAGCGACCTCGTTTTCAAAGGTTTTGAAGCCATGTACCGTTATACGCACCTTGCTGCCAATTATACCAATGAATTTATCGGTCATGTTTCCGACGCGAAATATGAATGGAACAATGTTTTTAAAATAAAACCGGTATGGCTGACTTCCGAATCGCTGCTGCCCGACTATCTCGAAAACAAAAACCTCTATTTTATTCAAAAAAGCAAACAATCCATCGTTTCGGTTACACAGGTTAGAAACGACAATTAAAATTCGAATGCCCTTTATCTGTTCCGGCCGGTTAACGGCACGGCATGTCGTGATCAATCAAACCTGCCCATTTCAATACCGTACAAAAAGTGTCCGTATCCGTACAGCCCACTCCCGCCCATTTGCTGAAACACTTGCTGGCAATGGGTTTGGCACATTGGCACAACCGTTGGTAAATTTGGATGCATTCCATTTTACCTTACAACCGGTTTTATGATCGAACTACAACACTTGTCAAAATGGGTTACCGTTGGCGGAAACAGGACCTTTATACTGAAAGACATCAACGTACAATTTGAAGAAGGCGAATTCATTTCCATCATGGGACCTTCCGGTTCGGGAAAATCAACTTTGCTCAACATCATCGGCATGCTGGATGAACCCTCCGAAGGGGATTACAACTTTCTCGGACAAAACGTATTTTCACTGAAAGAAAAACAACGCGCCCAATTGTACAAAAGCCACATAGGATTTGTGTTCCAGGCATATCACCTCATCGACGAGCTAACGGTGTTTGAAAACATTGAAACGCCGCTCATCTACCAGGATTTCAAGTCTTCTGAACGAAAAGCCATCGTGGCAGACATCCTCGACAAATTTAATATCGTGGGCAAAAAAGACTTGTTTCCGACGCAATTATCCGGCGGGCAGCAGCAGCTCGTGGGCATTGCAAGAGCGTTGGCAGCCAAACCAAAACTGATACTCGCCGACGAGCCAACCGGCAATCTCAATTCAAAACAGGGGGAAGAAATTATGCAATTGTTCAAACAATTGAACGAGGAAGACGGCGTCACCATCATCCAGGTAACGCACAGCGAAAAAAAACGCAGCGTATGCCAACCGCATTGTACACCTGATGGATGGCAGGATTGTAACAATTGAAACACCTGAAAAAGCATAATCACCAGCAACAGGTTACAACAAATAAACAGGCAGGTCATGAAACAAATACTACTAACCGGGATCACATGGTTGTGGACGATGGTTGTTGTTTACGCGCAGGATTCATCGCAGAGCGCCCGGGTGCTGACACTGAAAGAATGCGTTGAAACGGCCGTTACTGGCAACCTGAACGTAAAAAGAACCGAGTACACGGCAGAAAGCAACAAAGCCGACCTGCTGCAATCGAAAGGACAATTGCTGCCATTTGTTAGTGGCGCTGTTTATCATGGCAGCAACCAGGGACGAAACATTAACCCATACACCAATACGTACATTAACCAGAGTGTAAACTTTGCCAGCTACAGCCTCGACGGTTCCCTCAATGTATTCAACGGGCTGAGCGTGCAAAATACCATCCGGCAATACAAACTCAATTATGAAGCGGGGTTAATGGACCTGCAACAGCAGCGCGATGTAGTGACCATCAATGTTATTCTTGCCTACCTGTCGGTGCTCAGCAACCAGGACCAGCACACGCTGGCGCAACAGCAGGCAGAAGTGAGCCGCAAACAAGTGGATAGATTGAAGATACTGAACAACGAAGGCGCCATTTCGCCATCGGAATATTACGACCTGAAAGGACAACTCGCGACAGACGAACTCAACATCATCACTACCAAAAATGCGCTGGAGACTGCCAAACTCAGTCTTGCCCAGCTGATGAACATTCCTTACGAAGAAGACATTGTACTGGAACGCATTTATGACAACACCATCCCGGAAGAATACGCCGGGAAAATTGCCGACATCTATACCACGGCTGCCAATAACCTCGCGCTTGTGAAAGCGGCTGAGTATCGCCACCTGAGTGCCATTAAAAGTGTGAAAGCGGCCAAAGGATTGCTGTTTCCGAGGCTGAGTATCAATGGTGGTTTGGGAACCAATTATTCCAGCACCGGCACCATACAACACTACCTGTCATCGGCTGATGTGGCAAGCGATAATTATGTGTTGATCAACGATGAGAAAGTGCCCGTGTATGCTCCGCAGCCCAGTTTTTCAACGTCTAAAATCCCTTATGGTGACCAATGGAAAAACAATTTCAATTCCTATGTGAATGTTGCCGTCACCATCCCGCTGCTCAATGGGTTGCAAACACGCAGCCGCATCCGGCAGGCGAAAATCAGCGAAGAACAAACTTCTTTTGAAGAACAAACCACCAAACTGCAGTTGAAACAATCCATCGAGCAGGCGTATGTTAACAGCACGGCAGCTTACCAACGTTACCTGACATTGAATCAGCAGGTAGCTGATTTTACCGAATCGTTTCGCGCTGCTGAAATCAAGTTTGAAGCAGGCGTGTTTACGTCCGTTGATTTCCTCGTGGTAAAAAACAATCTCGACCGGGCGCGCATCAACCTTGTCACAGCGCAGTACGATTACATTTTGCGAAGCAAAATTTTAGACTATTACCAGTCGAAACCTTTGTGGTAAAAGGCTATGCTGCAGATAGCAGTTTGGCGCAATTACGTTCTCTTTTTTTCGCATGAAAAAGCTTTCGGCGAATTTGATGTTCGGAAGAAATATGTAGCCAGGTTTTCACTGTTGATTCATACCTGTCATGTTGTTTTCACCTGCGGAAATTCGCGTCTTTTGCGAAAAAAAATGACTTGCCATTCCTATTTTCTATCGCACAATTCAACATAACAGGATGAAATTCCATTTCTTTACCGCATGAAAAAATATGCGGTGATTGTTGCCGGCGGATCTGGAAAAAGAATGAACGGTACCATCCCAAAGCAGTTTTTATTGCTCCATCAAAAACCCATCTTATGGCATAGCATCGAAGCGTTTCGCAATACTTATGCAGATATTCACATCATTGTGGTTGTGCCGCAAGCCCAAATTGACAACCCGGTGATTCAACAGTTAAGAGAACTGCCAATCGAAATAACATCTGGTGGCGACACGCGTTTTCATTCGGTGCGCAATGGGTTGCAACTGGTGCCCAATGACGTGGTTGTGTTTGTACACGATGGAGTGCGCTGCCTGCTTACCAAAGACCTGGTGATTCGCTGTTGTGAAGAAACGTTGAAAACGGGCAGTGCCATACCCGTGGTGGGTGCCACCGACAGCCTGCGCATCATCAACGACGGGTCGCATGCTGTGATCAACCGCGATCATATCCGGGTGGTGCAAACGCCGCAAACTTTTTTAAGTACTGATCTCAAAGCTGCTTTCAATCAGCCGTTCAGCGATGCCTTTACCGACGAAGCCACCGTGATGGAAGCCTTCGGCAAAACCATTACACTCGTAGAAGGCGAATACGAAAATATCAAGATTACACGCCCGCTCGACCTCCTGCTTGCAGAAAGTATTTTGAAAAACAGGGCAATTGAAAATGATCAATAACCCGGATTCATTCATCCATTCTTTCCTATCTTCTAAAGCATGACTTTGCCCAACGCCATCAAACGCTACCTCGAATTTAGTACGCTGTATTTGCGTTTCCGATACAGCCAACCAGTGTTTTGGTTGTGGTTGCAGTGGCGAAAAGATGTTCGGGAAATGATGAACGCCAAACATCGTTTGTATCGCCAATTGCTGCCCGACCATTGTACGGTGATCTTTGATATTGGTGCCAACGAAGGCATGTTAACGCAATTGTTCCGCGAATCTTTCGACCCAAACCATTGCTGTTGAGCCTTCCGCAAGAAATCTAGCGATTTTAAGGGCAAAGTTTGGAGCGGGATACACAGGTGACGATTGTACCATACGCGGTCAGCGACAAAACCGGCGAACAGGTGTTTTTTGAAGACAGCGCCGATTTTGCGATGGGTACGCTCAGCCCGAAATGGGAGGCACAAAAAGCAAAAACAAACATTGCAAAGCGCAAACAGACAACTGTGGCAACCATTACCATTGATCAATTGATCGAAGAATACGGCGTTCCGGATTACGTTAAAATAGACGTGGAAGGAAGTGAATGGCAGGTGATCAAAGGACTGTCGCAACCTGTTCGCTTGTTGTCGTTCGAAGCCATACTTCCGCTGTTTTGGGAAGAAACGATGGCTTGTTTAAATCGGTTGAGCGGGTTGTCATCCACCGCATTGTTTAATTATTCTGTAAATGATGTCATGATTTTCCCAATATTTACAGACAGAGAAACTTTATTGCAGCACCTATCATCAGAGAAACAAACGATTGATATCTTCTGCCAAATGATTGACAATCAGTAACCTGTTTTTTCTTCCCACAACATTATCAGCCGAAAAAATTTGCATTTATTTCTTTACAAATCTCAGCGGCCACGGCAACCGGTTGATGGTCAATCGTGGATACTGCACCAATTCTCCGCCAAACTGCTGGTTAAAAAAGGAAATACCCGGATGATCTGAACCTTCAAACCTGAAAATGCGCGGGGTACCGGCAAACTCCTCGATCACGAGGCTGGTGAGGTAGTAAAACGCACCGGCGATTTTCCCTTTTTCCGTACTACCGCCGATGAGCCAATACACAAACCGCTCGTCGTACAGCAGGAGATAAAACGCGCAGATGTCGCCATCGGGAAAACGCAACACATACGCTTTTGTATTGCCTGCCA
Source organism: uncultured Chitinophagaceae bacterium (assembly GCA_963826385.1). Classification (GTDB taxonomy): domain Bacteria; phylum Bacteroidota; class Bacteroidia; order Chitinophagales; family Chitinophagaceae; genus Ilyomonas. The sequence continues at coordinate 105,537 of CAWGWV010000008.1, forward strand.
ATTCATGGGTGAGCAGGTGAATCATGTGGGTGAAATCAAACCGTTCAATTACACTGTCTTTTTCGCGGTAATGGAATTTGTACAATGCAATTACGTCCGCCACACTCGCAGACGAGTGAAGCTGGAAACGAATCTTCTCCGCCTTTTTAATTTTGCGTTTGGCAAGCGTACTGAATGCGGCTGACAACTGCCCGTAAGACGACTGCAATGGCAACAACGTATTGGTACGGTGCCGGAAAAGAATTTCCTGTCGGGATAATTGTTCCGGGAAAAAATTCAACTCATTCAGATCCAGATCAATGTATTGGAATCGGGATGGGATAGCTTTGAGAAATTGCAATACCGTTTCTGCAGAAAGGTTGTTTCCAAACACGCCGCCACCAATCACGAAATACGGCGAATACAGGTAGCGAATACCCCATTTGCGATTCCATGGCAAGGGCATCACGGCTTGGTAATCGTTCATCACCAACGCATCCCAATGAAGGCACATGTTGTCAAGATAGACAGACGTTGCATAGATCAGCGGGCAATCAGCCGCTTGCAAACACTTGTCCCATTTGTGTTTGTCTATTTCTCCGTTAGCCAGGTAGCGGATGTCGTTGGCTGATGTTTGCATACAATCTGGTTCTGCCATCACTTACAAAGGAAGGTTGCGGTTGAGTTTGTTGGGTGCCAGTTCGCTGAAGTGAAAGCCAAAGGCAATGGTTTTGGCAAACCGCTTTTCTGGATAAAACGACCGGTAATAATCGCGATACACTTTGCTATACACAACAGGAATATACACGCTGAATGCCGAATGCAAAATGGAAACTTTGATACCTGCATCGTACAAAAACCGGCCGCTGCTGTTGTCTTCGTTCCAGGCATTGCTATAGGTGCCAAGATCTATAAAAAACTGCACCGGCAAGCGGAAAGGCAACGCATTTAGCGGGTTGATTTCGTCGGGGATATCGCCGCTCAGGTTCAGCGACAGCAGCCAGTTGTCGGTTTTGCCAACGGGATCGCTGTACAAAGGCGTACCTACTTTAAAAAATCCATCGCGTTGCATGATTTGCTGGCTCAGTCCGCCTTCATATTCATTGCGTCCGATAAAATAATCGCTAAAGGTATAATCTTCATTTCCTTTCGGTCCGGTCATCGTCAGCAGGTAACGGTCGTTTTCCCTTTTCGACAACAACGTTTTTTGCTGCAGGTAAAAAAACTTCCCGGCAAACACCCGAAGGTTGACGCCCCGGTTTTCTTTTGCATAATTGAAAAAATAATTCCCGGTAAATCCAGCCCGCAAAAAAGTGTTGCCCTGATCAATGGTCAGGTTCGCATCATACGGATACAGTTTCCGGTTGTCGCTTGCTGTAGCGCTCAGCCGGTTGATGTAGTGGAACCCTGTTTTCTTTTGTGCCAAAAAAAAGGTATCGCCCGGCAGTTCCACTGTTTTGAAATCACCAAACTGGTCTTCATTCAGCAGGAAGGTTTTTGCCTCGAATGTCCATCGTTGCGATAGAGCGCAGGTCTTTGTTGTACAAACGAAGCATTGCAGAAGGCACAAGCCGGTTGACACCAAAATACAATGTGCTGTTGTCGTGCTGCTGAAAGGAATTGATGCTGTACTGCGTATTGCTCACGGCAAATTGCAGCCAGGATCGTTTGGTGAAAGTGCTGTAACTAATGCGTGCTGCGCCATTCAGCTTTTTAGATTGCCGGTGGCATATAACGGCGCGACCAAAAAATTGAATCGGTTGAGCGGAAACTGGTAATTGTGCATCAGCCCGCCGAGCATTAGTCCGTCATAATGGTTATAACCAACCGCAGGCGCCAACGACAGGTAACGATAGCGCAACGTTTCTTTTTCATTGAATAGAAAAGCTGGTTTCAAGGTTCTTTTACCGGTGGCAAACAAAGAACCCGTGGTATGGAGTTTGGCAAACCATTGTTCGAGGGATTGTCCCGTGCAGGTTTCTAAAGTTTGTTGAAAATCATGTGGCTGCGGATGCCTGAACTTCCATTGTTGATAATAGCGTTTCATACAACTATCGAAAAGGGAAACACCAATGGTATCTGCAAGTTGAGTCAGCCACATCGCTGTTTTGCTATAGACGATATTACCGTAATTGATCAACGTAAAGCTGTCGGAGGTTAGCTGCACCGGCTGGTCTTTGTGCAGACTTTCCAGCGTAGTCATCACCAGCGTATCAAGGTTTGCAGGGAATTTGGTAAACGGGAAACTATGATTTTCTGTCACCGGGTACCGTTGTGCCAGGTAGCGGTGTTCGTAGTAGGTATTGATGCCTTCATCCATCCAGCCATTGTCGCGCTCATTCGATGCCAGTATGCCATACAGCCAGTTGTGCCCGACTTCGTGAGCTATCGTCGCGTCAAGTTCTTTGCCACTGTCGCTCATTTCCAGCAAGGTAATGGTCGGGTATTCCATGCCGCCGGTTTCTTTGCCTGCATCACCCAACACGGCGCTCACCACGTGGTAAGGATATTCACCCAATGTTTCTGAATAAAAGTGCACCGCACTCTTTACATAAGACAAACTGTTTTGCCAGTTTGTTTTGTTCCAGGGAGGGTAAAACGTAAACGCATCTACCACTTGCGTTGGCAATTGCACCGTATCGTATTGAACCAAAAACAATTTGGAAGCAAAAAAAGCAAAGTCATGCGCACTGTCGAGTGTATAGCGCAACGATTTGATGTCGGGCGATGAAGGTGGCATTACTTCGTCAAAAGGCTGATGCTTTTCAACGCCTTTAGCCTGAAATTTGTATTCCATGTTGTATAAGTGGATTGCTGTTCGGGCAGCGTTTTGCCGGTTTGCTTCAGCATGGCAAGTTCGTCTTCATTTTGCAAATTGCCCGAAGCAGCTACTATATAATTGGCAGGCAGGGAAATGGTGACATCGTAGCTTCCAAATTCACTGTAAAATTCTCCCTGGTCAAGGTAAGGCATCGGGTGCCAGCCCGTTTGGTCATATACCGCCGGTTTAGGATACCATTGCGCTACCTGGAATGTTTGTCCTTCATGACCGCTGCGCGAAAAATTATACGGCAATTGCACATGAAATGGCGTTGCGATGGTGATGGAATCGCCCGGCAACAACGAATGCGGTAACAGCGAGTTTCGCAATGTCAATGTGGTTACTATCTGTTATCAAAGCCGCCGGTTCCCCATTTACGGCAAACTGCAACTGGTTAATGTATCCCCTTTCCTTTTCTTCCGAAAAATAAAACCGGGTATCATTGTTTCGAAGCAATTGTTCGCTGAACGCCGTTTTATCGTTTTTATAAGCATTCGGCCACAGGTGAAAAAAGATAAACGAAAGTGTATCGGGCGAATGGTTGATATACTTGATGGTTTCTTCAGCATCCAACGAATGGGCAGTATCGTTGAGCGATACAAGAATGCGATAAGTTACTTCCTGCTGCCAGTAGCGCTGTTGTGCAGAGGCAATACCGCCATACATTACTAAATTCAGGCAGAAGAAAATGTATTTGAGATAATATCGCACGGTGTAAATGTATTGGTTTTCAGTTGTTTGCAAATGATGTTCATCCCTGTTGTAGAGCAATTTGTATATCCCAACACCTCATTTGCCCTTGCCGAGCATGATGATGCGGATGGTATAAAGCATGATCCGGAAATCGATGAGCAATGAAATGTTTTTGATGTATAGCAGATCGTATTGCATGCGTTCCAGCATTTCTTCTACCGTAGAGGCATATCCAAACTGGATCATTCCCCAGGAAGTGAGTCCGGGCTTCACTTTCAGCAGGTATTTATAATACGGATTGTGCCGGATGATTTGATCAATGTAATATTTGCGTTCCGGTCTTGGTCCCACGAGGCTCATGTCGCCGATGAGGATGTTCCAGAGTTGCGGCAACTCGTCGAGCCGCCATTTGCGCATGAATCGTCCCCAGCCGGTAATGCGCGGGTCGGCATCTGACGATAGTTGCGGAATGCCCGGCGCTTCTGCGTTCATGTACATGGACCTGAATTTATAAATGGTAAAAGGCTTGCCTTTGTAACCGATTCGTTCCTGCGCATAAAAAATGTTTCCGGGTGATGACAGCCGCGTTCTTACCGCAACAAACAACAACAATGGGCTCAGGAGCAGAAAGCCGGCGAGCGCTGCTGAACGCGTCAATGGCGCGTTTTACATTTTCCTGCCAGGCTGGCATCAGGCTGGTGCTAATGTCGATGAGCGTGGCGCCCATTACATTTTTTGTTTTGACCGAACCGGCAAGAATGTCAAAATTATCAGGCGCAATTTTTATCATGAATGTCTTTTTCACTCAGCCTTGCCAGCAGGTTTTGCTGGATTTTCAGTTCGCTTTTGTCGAGTGCCACAATCACTTGTTCAATGTGCTGTTCATCAATGATGTGTTCCACATCTGACAATGATCCCAGCTTGGGCAGATACTTGCTCAATCCGTTACTGCCAAAGCTATCTGCCGTTACAAAACCCACGGAATTTACATTCGACACCTGTCTTTTTTTCCTGAAGGTTTTATAAATTTCAGAAGCTTTGTGGCTATTTCCAATAAAAAGCGTTTTTATGGTAAACAATCCCCTTGCGAGTTGTGCCTTCACCATGGTAAGCAAAAACAACCTGCCGCTGAAAATGAGCACCGTTTGGCAGAAGAGATAAATAAAAAATACGTTGTAGTAATAAAGGTAATTCGGTGCCTGGTCGTTTAGAAAAGCGGCAAAAAAAATCACGGTGCAGCCAATGAGGCATTCAATCACGGTATTGGTAAGTTCAGTCAGCCTCGATTTGGTGTACAGCGAATGTTTGTAAGCGCCCATGCTGGTAAAAAACAACACCCAGAACAAGGGAAACGACAGAAAGGATTTGACAAAAAAATGATGGTTGTAACGAAAACAATTCCGGTAAAGTAAACGACTGGTTCAGCAGGCTTTTGCCGGTAAGGCGAAATGCCAATCCATACCAAGCCCGATGCAATAAAATCCATTATTACATACCAGTGGTATCTCAATCGCTTTCCGGGTACTGCATCATGCAACAGCTACTCTTACCGGTTAATACTTGTCGTTGCTGATTTTTTCCAAAATCTGATGCGCCACTTCCATGGCAGCATATCCATCAATTTCGCTTACCAGCACCGGGTTTATTATTTATCACAGATTCTTTAAAAGAGACAGTTCATCTTTCATGGCATTGGCCGCTGGCACGGAAGGACTGGCAACTGCAATGGTTTTCACACCATGCCGGCGTGTTGATATCAAAAGAAAAAGAAGTGGTGTCCTCTTCTTCTTTCAGCCGGATGATTTCTGTTTTTTTATCCAAAAAATCAATCCCGATATAAGCATCTTTTTGAAACAACCGCATTTTGCGCATTTTCTTCATGCTGATGCGGCTGCTGGTGAGGTTGGCTACGCAACCATTATAAAATTCAATTCTTACATTGGCAATGTCGGGTGTATCGGTAAGCACAGCAACACCACTGGCAGAAATATGTTTGACATCACTTTTTACAATGCTTAAAATAATGTCAATGTCATGAATCATCAGGTCTAAAATCACGCTTACTTCTGTGCCGCGCGCATCAAACTGAGCAAGGCGGTGCACTTCGATAAACATGGGTTTCAGCTGCATGTCTTTGAGCGCCACGTATAAGCCGGGTTGAACCGTTCCACATGACCCACCTGTACTTTCACATTGGCTTCGCGCGCCATTTTCAAAATTGTTTGCCTTCGGCAATGGTATTTACCAGAGGTTTTTCTACAAATACGTGTTTACCACGGCGGATAGCCATTTCGCAAAGCGAAAAATGATGCGGTCGTAGGCGCTACAATATCGGCCGCATCTATGACATCCATCAATTGCTTCTGCAGTATCAAAACTTTTGATGCCGTACTGCTGTGCAACGGCGGCGGCTGTTTCATTGTCGCGGATCGTAAAACCCGGTTATCTCCACTCCTTCTATTTCTTTCCAGTTGTTCAGGTGAAATTTTCCCAGGTGCCCGGTACCAAATACGCCTACTTTCAACATAACTATCATTTTTTAATAGTTACAAATATAGATAAATGAAAAGGTAGAACGAAAGCCGTAAGATGCAGCGATGTTGCGAAATCGGAAAGACAGCCACAGAAGCGTGTAACTGATAAAGCATATGGTATAAAAACAAAGCCGTTCAGTATGTGAACGGCTTTGTATTAAGAGTATATGATATAAGTTTAATTAAACAGGTAGCGCAAACCAAACTGCATCTGCCAGCGGGAAAGAATGCCGGTGTCATCCTTATAAGTGCTGGTGAGCACGGTTTTGCTGCTGGCCGACAAGTAAGGGAAAGAAAACTGCGGGTGGTTGTCGGCTGTTAATCCTTCATATTTCAGGAAGGCAGAGCTTACCGAACCGCCTGTATTGAACACTTTGTAAGTTCCCCAATCTTTATTAATCAGGTTACCGGCATTGATGAGGTCAACAGAAAAACGCAGCGTGTGCTTGTTGTTGGTTTTTTTGTTCACAATATAAAAATCCTGCGTAAAGTTTACATCCAGCCGTTTGTACCAGGGGAAATACAACAGCGTTGCGTTTTGCAACTTCACCGCGGTGGTTGCTCAGGTATTTATCCTGGTTGATAAACGCATTCAGTTGTTCCCACATTTGCTGTGGTGAACGTGAAGAATCTACATTGCTTCTGCCTGCATTCACATAAGTCATCACGATGTCGTTCTGATCTTTTGGAATATAAATCAGGTCGTTGTTGCCACCGGTTCCATCATTGTTCACATCCCCATTATAATAAATGAACCTACGGAAGAAGGAGCGGCTTCGAAAAACAATCCAAGTGAAGAGGCAAAATGTTTTGCGTATTCTTTACGGTAAGAAGCCGAGAACACGATGCGGTGCGGCAGATAATAATTGGAATAGCTCAGCTCTTCTGCATTCGGGCTGTTGGATACATACCTGATCTCTCCACATACTTTGTGCAATAGATCCGCCATCATTCAGGCTTTTCGACTTGCTGTAGGTATAAGCCGCGTTAAAGTAAAGGTTGTTAGCTGTTTTCTGTGCCTGGAAAGTGACATAGTAAGAATAGCCTTTCTTCGAATTTTTCATCAGGATAGCGTCGCTGATGTTGGGATTGGTAACGGTTGGCTACTGGTTTGCCGCCATAAATCCGGGTACTGTCAAAACGCGTACGTGGATCGCTGCCTGCCAGCGTGATGCCGGTTGTCGGCAGGTTCACATTCTGGAAATACACAGAATTGATGTCTTTGTTATAGCTTCCTTCCAGGGTAAGAATCACATTGCCCGGCAGTTTCTGGTCGACTGCAAGGCTGGTTTTCATTACCTGCGGATATTTAAAATCCTTATCGGTAAATACTAGGTTATAAGAAGTATTGTCGTGCTACCGATGGTCGGCTTGTTGGCATTAATGTTCGGATTAAATGCATAAGGACTAGTAGAAGTGATAGAACCAAACTGCACGCCATTGTTGCTGGCCTGGTTGCTGATCCAAACAAATGGCGGAGGACCTGCAAACAAACCAATACCGCCACGAACCTGTGTGTTTTGTTTGCCATCTACATTCCAGTTAAAGCCGACACGCGGAGAAAACAGCAGGTTGGTAGCGGGCTTTACACCGGTGTTGTAGTGTTTGCCTTCGGCAAACGTAAGAGCCGGAACATACGGATTCGACTGAAACGCGTTTTTAAAGATCGGCGCGTCTAATCTTGCACCATAAGTAAGGGTGAACGTATTTTTGATACGCCATTTATCCTGCAGGAAAACACGCCAAGTTCATAAGCGCCGATTTCGGCAAACGGAAAAGCTGCCACCCGGCAATAAGGAATAACGGGTAGAAAATGAAACAGAATTGGCATCGCCGTTGATTGGCACTGTTGTAAAAATCGCGACAACGTATTAAACCGGTAGTAACCTGCGTAGTTGGGCGCAAAACCATTCTTGAATTTTTTGTAGTAGTTCTGCGTACCAATGGTGATTTCATGCGCGCCTTTATACAATGTAAAGATGTCAGACAACTGGTAAATGTCTGTATTCAGCAGGTTATTGTAAGTAAAAGGTTCATACCCAAAAGAAGTATACGTATTACCCTGACCATCAAGAATATCTACCAACGGAAAATCGCCACCGGAAAGGCTGGCACGGAAATCGCGCAGTGCGGTGTAACCCACCTGCAGTTTGTTGGACGATGATTGCTGAACCGTGAGTTCAGCTCGGCAATAAAGATGTTGAAGTTGTTGTTGATCTGGTAGCCGCTGCCGCTGAAAGGCAGGGCAAAAGTACCCGGCTGCCTGTTGCCGTTAGATGCGCCACTGTTGCTGGCCGCAGATTTCGCGGTACGATTTCAGGTAATTGTACTTTACAGTAAGATGTTTTGCTTGTTGATGTTCAAATCCAGCTTTGCCGTAATTTTATCGCTGTACGTATCGTACGAATAGTTTTCGTATTCGCCGGGATTGTAGCTGTAGTTGTCCATCAAAAACTGCTTCAAGCTGGTTGAGCGTATCGGAGTTTGCATTCGAAACGTTGGCCGCGCCGGTAGGCGTTGAAGCGTTGGACGCTTTGTAGCTGGTAGCCGGCGTGGTTACTCTTTCAGATTCGCCGTTCAGAAAGAAAAACAATTTGTTTTTGATAATGGGTCCGCCAATGGCAAAACCGCGCAGGTTGTAGTTGAAATCCTGTTTGGTAACGGTTGCATCTCCTACTTTATAACCTTGCGTGCCGGGTCCTTTCAGGTAGGTATACACGGTTCCTTTAAAGGTATTGGTACCGCTGCGCGTTACGGTATTGATACCTGTACCGGAAAAATTTCCCTGCCTAACGTCATACGGAGAAATGTTTACCTGGATCTGCTCGATGGCATCAAGGCTGATAGGCTGCGAATTGGTCTGACCACCCAATACGGAAGACAATCCAAAGGCATTGTTGAAATTGGCGCCATCAACAGTTACATTGTTGTACAGGTTGTTTCGTCCGCCAAAATTCAGCCCATTTGCCGAAGGCGTTAGTTTTGTAAAATCCTGCAGCGAACGGTTAATGGTGGGCAACCTTTCAATCTGGCTGCGGCCAATGATTTCCTGCGAGCCGGTTCTGTTGTTGTTGATAATTTTGTTGTTCCGGGTAGTGGCCACCACTACATCAGCAAGCGTTTGCTGATTGTTGGATAGACTTGGCATCTGCCACAAAAGCCTGCCCTAGCAACAGGTTTACGTTTTCGAATGTTTTGTCTTCAAAACCCACATAACTGATGGTAATGGTATAGGGGCCGCCTACACGAAGGTTGGCAAGGTTAAAGTGTCCGTCTTTCCGTGATGTGGTGCTGTACTGGGTTGCTGTAGGCTGGTGTACAGCTTCCACAGTTGCGCCGGTCAAAGCTGCTCCAGCTGCATCGGTAACGATTCCCTGGATTTCGGAAGTCGTTTCCTGCGCATACAGATTCGTTAGGACAAAAAACGACATGAAGAAAAATAAAATGTGTGTAAATTTGAAATTCATCATAAAAAATGATTAGATCAGGAAATATTGCTTGCTTTTTTTGACGCCGCAAAGGAACAAAATTCCCGACGAACGTTCGTGATTAATTATTAAGAAAATATTATCAGTTATTTATACTGCCTTTTTCCGACTGGTTATCAACTGATATCATAGTTGACAAACATACAATTGGGTTTTTATTACCCCTTTTCAACCACAGAGCTTTTCGAAATATTAAATTGAGTATAACTTTTGTTGAACGGCATTTATCTTTTCAGGAAATAATTTCAAAAAATGATAATTCATTCGATTTTACTGCCATATTTCCCAATGCTTTTTTCCGTTTCGTCAAGGTGAACATTATTGTATAACACGTTCTGTTTGTGAGGTTCTTATGTTTGCCAAAATCTGTCTTTGCTATCGTATTTGGTTATTTTTTGTTGAGAGATGTTCCTTTCAATGTGTCAACCTAATACAACGGGTTAGCAATTGCACCATCAACCATTGTACCGGCTTTAATTGATCGTCATCATTTTTTCGCCCCCTGCTACTCTCAAATTCCATTTTACTTCTAACTGCATCGCTGCCTTCCAGTGTTATTTATCTTCAGTAAAATTTACAATTTCGGTGTGCAAAATGTTGCACAGCACGCATCCGTTTCATTTTCAGTCTTTTGACAAAGTGTTGAAATATACTTTCTTAATCTTAACAGCGTTTCGTCTTACTTTTGCAGTACAATTAAAAATAATGTTAGACAGTATAGAAAGTGCGATAGATGATATCAGGAAAGGAAAGCTGGTGATCGTGGTGGATGATGAAGACCGGGAGAACGAAGGCGATTTCGTAACGGCGGCACGCAATGTAACGCCGGAAATCATCAATTTCATGAGCAAGGAAGGCAGGGGACTCATATGTGCACCCATCACGGAAGAGCGTGCCGATGAACTGGAACTTCCCCTAATGGTTAACAACAACACGGCATTGCATGAAACTCCT
>CAWGWV010000009.1:0-142374 GCA_963826385.1 uncultured Chitinophagaceae bacterium
CTCGTACTGGATCGGGTTGAGCCCGGCGGTCCGGTAGACCGCCGCGTGGTTGTCGAACCGGTCTCGGGTCGCCCGAGGGCACCGCCGTAGTTCCCGGCCCGAACCGCAGCCCAGCCCGGCACGGTCAGCAGCGGCGCGAAGGGGCTCACCGGCAGCAGGCGTGCCAGGTGGTCGGTGGCCTGATCGACCTGGGCGTCAAGGTCGGAAAGCAGCGTGAGGTCCGCGGCCAGGACGGCGCGCGCGACTGCGGCGTCTGCGGTGGGCAGCGCATCTCGCGCGGCCTGGACGAGCCGATCGGCCACTGGGTTGCGGATCTGCAGGCCGCGGGTCGCACCGAACCGGATGAACCGGTTGCTGCCCAGAGCGGCGAGCCGGGCCGGGTCGGCGAACTCCGCTGCGACCAACCGGCCGACCTTGGTGCCCAGCACGTCCGGCAGAGCAAGAGTCAGGCCCGGGAAGGTCCGATCGAGCTGCCCGAGCAGCTGGTTCTTCGTGGCGGTCCGCAACACCACCCGACTGGTCCGGTGCGCCGACCACGCGGTCAGCTCGCCCAGCACCAGGGAGCGGTCACGGGCCGGCTGGCCACGGCCGGCCAGCAGTAGCTCGGTCATCGCCTGCAGGTCGATCACGTCGGTCTTGATGGTGCGTTTGCCCAGCACCCGGCGCTGCTCGGTGACATGGCCGGGGTTGAGCTCGAGCACCTCCCAGCCGACCGGCCACCCCGCGTTCAGGAGCGGTCGGTGGTAGTGGCCGGCTGCTTCGATGCCGACCTTGACCACGGCATCGACCGGGAGCACCTCGACGATGTCGGCCACGACCTGCGCCAGTGACGGCCCGGTCATCGGGCACCCCGTACGAGGCTTGAGGAGCAACGCCCGGGTCGCGTCGGTGACCGAGAACGCGAACTCGGTCTTGCCAACATCGATCGCAACGACAACCGTCGATGATGTGACTGGAAAAGCCTGAACAACCACGGGACCCACCTCCGGGGGTGCCAGAAGGCCACGGCGCACCAACGCCGAACCTTCAGATGAAGAGAACCTGTCGGTCCCTTCCAAGCACCTCCGGAGGTGTCCGTGAAGGACTACCCTGAGCGACACCGCAGCCGGCGAGGCCGGGCTGCGGCTGCGGTGCGTGACGCCTCGGCGGCCAGGTGCGCCGCGTCGTGGTCGACCGACGGGCCGTGCTCGCGCCACCAGGCCTGCCCGGCCTCGGGCAGCGCGTGGGATTGGGCCTCAAGTACCTGTAGCGCCGCGACAGTGCCTCTGGGTCAGTGGTCTCGATACCGGTGTGGTAGTTCTTCGTCCAGTACGAGACGCCCGCGCTCCTCTGTCGTACTCCTCGATCTGGTGCACCCAGCGCTTACCGACGAACGGCACGTCGCAGATGATCCGCGGGGTGGCGAAGCCGGGGAGGTAGCCCATGATGCCGTGCTGGAGCCGCTGGGCCTCCTTGACTGACACCCGCCAGTGCTCCGAGAACGGGATCATGTCGCACATGTAGAAGTAGTAGGAATCGACCGGTTTATCAACCGGAAAAAAACTCGCCCGTGTCTTCTCTGCTGTTAGCGTACAGCTACGATACTGACCCAAACAAAGACGCAACGCTGCTTGAAAAAAGATTCAATACGTTGAATGGTCCAGCTTTGCAAAGCCAGTTTGCCAAAAACATTTCACAGGTAATTCAGAACGAAAAATCGGTGCGTAGGTACCAAAGCCATTGACTTTACGCAAAGCTGATACATCTGGCAACAAGGTCTCGCTATCTCAATTCAAAGGCAAATATGTACTGCTCGATTTCTGGGCAAGCTGGTGCCGTCCCTGCCGTATGGAAAACCCCAATGTCGTAGCGGCTTACAAGCGTATAAGGATAAGAACTTTACCAGTCGTTAGTGTTTCGCTCGACGAAGGAAAAGACTCGTGGCTGCGCGCCATCAAAGCCGACAATCTTCGAACTGGACACACATAAGCGACCTGAAATATTGGAGCAATGCAGTGGCAATGCAATATCATGTACAGTCGATTCCGCAAAACTTTTTGATAGATCCGAATGGCGTCATCATTGCCAAGAACTTGCGCGGTGAGCAATTGGTTCAAAAGCTGAAAGAAGTCCTGAAATAAAGAGATTTCCGCCATTGTAAAGGTAAAATACCGATTTTCGCTGCACCAAAAACCAAAATACCAGTATGCCGTTTTATGTTTCGACTTCCGGGAGCCATGCAGATGAAAAGATCGTGTTGGAAGATGCCAGCAATGGTACAAAAGTGGAAATCTATGCGTTTGGCGCATTGCTCAACGAGTTTACCGTCACGCACAACCAAACTGCCATTAATGTCATCTATGGTTTTCAAAGTCCTGCAAATGCAAGTGAACACATCACACCCCTGTTTCAGGGCGCAAAGCTGAGCCCCTTTGTGTGCCGGCTAAAAGAAGGACATTACACTTTTGAAAATGAAAAATACCGGGTCGAAAAGTATTACCAAAACCGCGAAGCTATTCACGGGCTGATTTATGATGGCGTATATACCGTCAAAGAAAAAGGGACTGACAACGACAGTGCATTCGTCACCCTCAGTTTCGATTACGACAAAACAGACCCGGGATACCCGTTTTTTTACCGTGTGGACGTAACGTACCGTTTGCAATCGAACAACCGCCTTACGATTAAAACGCATATATTCAATTTAAGCCGTACTTCCATACCAATCTCAGATGGCTGGCATCCTTATTTTACGTTTGGAAAACAGGTCAATGATCTCCAGCTTTCGATGAATACCTCGCATATCGTAGAATTTGATGCGCGACTGTTGCCCACGGGAAATTTTTTGCCGTATACGGATTTTGTTTCGCCCAAAGCAATCGAGAACACGGAGTTTGACCACTGTTTTGTTGTCAACGAAGCCTTAGCGGGAGCAGCCTGCACCCTCAGCGATCCCCAAACCGGCTTGCAGGTTAGCATTTATCCCGAAAAAAGTTACCCGTTCCTGCAGGTGTTCATCCCCGGTCACCGCAACTGCATAGCAATTGAAAACCTGAGCAGCCTACCTGATGCGTTCAACAACGCGGTTGGACTAACCATCCTGGAGTCGGCACACAGCGTGGATTACACCACCATGTACCAGGTACAACAGTCGGGTTCTGCCACCGGGGCCTGATTACAATTCCTGAACCGCAATCATGCTAATTTCCACATTCACCTGTTTGGGCAATCCTTTCACTGCCACTGTTTCGCGCGCCGGGAAGTCGCCGGTGAAATAGCTGCCATACACTTCATTGACGGCGCCGAATAAACTCATATCCGAGAGGAAAATGTTGGTTTTCACCACGTGTTCAAACGTGAGTTTTGCTTCCGCTAATATGGCTTGCAGATTTTGCATTACCTGGCGGGTTTCTGTCGCGATGTCGCCTTCGATCACTTCGTTTGTTTCAGGGTTAATAGCCACCTGCCCGCTGATAAACAATAGTTCGCCGGCTTTTACTGCCTGGCTGTAGGGGCCGATGGGTTTGGGCGCTTTACCGGTATTGATCACTTGTTTTGCCATACGTTTATGCTTTGCCGGCAAGATGCAGATTTTTAGGTTACGATACCGGCATTCAAGATAATTTTTACGTTTTGTCATCTGCTAATTATCAAAATATAAACATCCGGTACAGGCAAAAAAAGCTATTCTTGCAGCTTTTATATTATCCAATGGCATTGTTATTATGTATTGATACGTCTTCCGAAACCGCTACCATAGCCATCGGAAAAAAAGAGGAAGTCATTCTGTCCGTTCAAAATCCACATCAAAAAGACCACGCCTCTTTTGTGCAGGCTGCTATCCATAAGTTGATGCAGGATGCAGGAATTGCTTTTACAAGTATCGATGCTGTTGCTGTTGTAAATGGTCCGGGAAGTTATACGGGCTTGCGCGTGGGACTGGCATCGGCGAAGGGGATTTGTTTTGCAGCCGGGAAACCGCTCATTTTGCTTAGCACGCTCGAAGTTATGGCCAAAGCCGCCGTTGAGCAACTCGCAGAAGAAGAAGCCTGGTATTGCCCGATGATCGATGCGCGGCGCGATGAAGTGTTCACTGCCGTTTACGATGCATCGCTGATAGCCAAAATGCAGCCCGCGCCGTTAATCATTGCACCGGACAGTTTCAAAAATTTATTAAATTATAAAAAAATATATTTTTTTGGAAGCGGGCATAATAAATGCAGGAATATCATCATACATTCTAATGCCGTGTTTTCGGGCGTTACTTATTCCGCAAAACATATAAACGAACTTTCACAGTTGATGTTTCAGGAAAAGCAGTTTGGCGACCTTGCCTATTCTGAACCATTCTATGTTAAAGAATTTTATACGTTCGTCAGATAAAAGGAAAATTTTTAAAGATTATCCTGTTTATTTGTATTTTAAAAATATCAATTACTCATCATTCGTATTAAAAAATTGTTGATTAAAAAATGCTTACATCCACTCACACACCGAATGTTACCCTTACCAATCCAGACAACCAGGAACAGGTGAAGGTTGATTTTCTCCATATTAAAAAATCAGCTTTGATCTTACGTGCTCTTAATCATAAGTTAAGGCAGCAAATGATCAAGTTGCTCGATGAAAGTGGAAAACTGACGGTAACAGAGTTGTACGTAAAATTACGTCTTGAACAGTCGGTTGCATCGCAGCACCTGGCCATTTTGCGTCGTGCCGGCATCGTAGTCACCAAGCGCGATGGCAAGTTCATTTACTATGCAATCAACTATCCACGCGTTACCGAGATCAATACGTTTGTAGAAAATCTGGTGGCGTAAGACCACTGGCAGAAGTTGGCGGCGAAGAGGCAGCCATCATTTTATCAACATGTACATAAAACAATTATATACCGGCTGTTTGAGTGAGGCTGCCTATTATGTCGAAAGCAATGGAGAAGCCGCCGTCATTGATCCGTTGCGCGACATTGACTTGTACCTGCAACTGGCTGCAGAAAGAAAAGCCGTCATCAAATACATTTTTGAAACCCATTTTCACGCAGATTTCATCAGCGGTCACCTTGAGCTGAGCAAAGCCACCGGTGCGCCCATCATTTTTGGACCGGGAACAACAGCTGGTTTTGAAGTATTGATCGCCCAAGACGGAACCGCGTTTCCTTTGGGAAATGTTTCCCTCAGCACTTTGCATACGCCAGGTCATACACTGGAAAGCACCTGTTATCTCCTGAAAAATGAAGAAGGCCGCGACTATGCTGTATTTACCGGCGATACCTTGTTTTGTGGCGATGTTGGTCGTCCCGACCTCGCGCAGGTAGAATCCGACTTTACCGCAGCAGATCTTGCGGGTCTGATGTACAACAGCCTGCAACAAAAAATACTACCGCTGGCAGATGATGTGCTGGTGTACCCGGCACATGGACCGGGAAGCAGATGCGGTAAAAATTTAGGTCCCAAAACACACAGCACCATCGGCGAAGAAAAGCAAACCAATTATGCACTTCAGCCGCAAACGAAAGAAGAATTTATTATGGCAGTCACTGCAGGTTCAACGACTCCGCCACCATATTTTTCAATCAACGCTCAATTAAATAAAGAAGGATACGAAGATTTGGATACCATTTTAGAAAAAGGATTGACAGCATTGCCGGTTGACGCCTTTAAAGAAGAAATGCAGAAAGAGAAAGTGACGGTGCTCGATACCCGTCAGGCAGAAGTATTTACACAAGGCTATGTTCCGGGTTCGGTAAGCATCGGGCTGGAAGGCAGGTTTGCTGAATGGGCAGGCAGCTTGTTGCCCATGGATCATACTATCTTATTGGTGACAGATGATGGAATGGAAAAAGAAACCATCATCCGGCTGTCGCGGGTAGGTTTTGAAAAAATTGGTGGTTACCTGCAGGGTGGTTTTGCCGCGTGGCAGCAATCCGGTGAGCCAATAGATATGATCATCAATGTGGAAGCCGATGAAGTGGCGATGGATTTGCCGTTTGATCCAAACATGCTGATCATTGATGTGCGCAAAGAAGTGGAATTTGCTGACGGTCATGTAAAAGGAGCTGTCAACATCCCGTTGGGACTCATGAACGACCCGCTGAGCATAGCTGCGATTAACGATACAGATAATGTGTATCTTCATTGTGCCGGCGGGTACCGCAGCGTAATTGCAGCGTCTTTGCTGAAACAACAGGGTATGCACAACCTTCGCAACATCAACGGTGGGTTTGCCGCCTTGAAAGCGGAAGAAAAAATAGATACTGAAAAAAGTAATGAAGTTTTGAATTAACCTGTGTTGGCTGTTACTGGTTGGTTGATGTTATCGCTGAACTTGATGATTCAGGAATGTCAATCCAAGTCTGTCAACCAATAACTCCCATCAACACCTGCTTTGAACCGATTTTTAAATCATTATGGAAATATCCTGTTCATGTTGGGTGGTGTTGCCGCGGGCTGCATTCTCGGGATCGTTTTCGGAACAAGCATCAATTTTTTGAAACCGGTTGGCGACATTTTTCTCAACCTGCTGTTTACCGCCGTTGTACCCCTGGTCTTTTTTACCATCGCTTCCTCCATTGCAAGCATCGACCAATCGCAGAAATTCGGGAAACTGATGCTGGTGATGTTGCTCGTATATTTAGTTACCGTGCTCATTGCTGCCATCACCACCATCATCGGGGTTTTATTGTTTCCCATCGGGGAAATCAAAACCAACAGTTTGTTTACAAACGACAGCCAACCGGCGGGGAATTTTGGCGATCAAATCACCGCAATGCTGACGGCAGACGATGTCTTCAAATTGTTTTCCCGGCGAAACATGCTGGCGCTGATTGTGTTTTCAGGTCTTACCGGCTTTGCCGTTTTGCAAAGCAAAGAAAAAGGACATCCTTTTTTGCAATTCCTGCAAAGCGGGAGTGAAGTGTTTACACAGATTTTACTCCTCATCATGAAACTTGCACCCATTGGTCTCGGTGCATATTTCGCGGTGCAAATTGGAACGCTCGGCTCACAGCTGTTGAATAGTTATGTGCGGGCGATGGCGGTATTTCATGGGGTCAGCCTGTTTTATTACCTGTTTTGGTTTTCTGTCTATGCGTTTGTAGCCGGTGGAGGCAATGCAGTCAAACGATATTGGAAACACAACATTCTTCCTTCAGCTACTGCCATCGGCACCTGCAGCAGCATTGCCAGCATTCCGGTCAATCTTGCCGCGTCAAAACGAATGGGAATACCGGAATACATCGGCAACATTTCCATTCCGCTCGGCGCCACACTACACAAAGACGGTTCTAGTATTTCCTCCATCATCAAAATCGCTTCCGTCTTTGCATTGTTTCACCAGCCGTTTACCGGGTTGGATGTGTTGGGGATTGCAGTATTCATCACTGTTTTTGTCAGCCTTGTAGAAGGTGGCATTCCAAGCGGTGGTTACCTTGGCGAATTGTTGGTGATGTCAGTATATCATTTCCCGATGGAAGCCTTCCCGGTGGTCATGATCATTGGCACACTAGTAGACCCGGTTGCGACGGTACTCAACGTAACCGGCGACTCGGCAGCCAGCCTGCTCGTTACGCGCATCATGGAAGGAAAAGGCTGGGAAACGAAGGACGTTTCCACCAATCGTCAATCCTTAATTTAAATCCATTATTCAAAATCACCCAACATTCTCTGCCCTTTTGTCGGTTCAATTCGCTTTGCATGGTATTTGGTGAACACATATCTTCACCAGAATAAAAAGTTTACAATGAACATAGGAAAGGAGTTTGAAAAGTATGCTGTGCACCACAAGGCATCAGCAGTGCTACGTTGCATAGTTACAGTAACCAGTTTACAAACCTTACACCTTACATTATAGAAGAACGTCCACTGAATGTTGCCAGTATGGATGTGTTTAGCCGTTTAATGATGGACCGCATCATTTTTTTGGGCGAAGGCATAAACGATTATGTTGCCAATATTGTGACCGCCCAGTTGTTGTTTTTAGACAGTACCGACAGAACACGAGATATCCAGATGTACATCAACAGTCCAGGCGGCAGCGTTTATGCAGGTTTGGGCATTTACGATACCATGCAGTTTGTAAGCCCGGATGTATCTACCATTTGCACCGGCATTGCAGCCAGCATGGGCGCGGTATTGATGGCTGCCGGCGTAAAAGGCAAACGCAGCGCATTGAAACATTGCCGCATCATGATTCACCAGCCAAGCGGCGCCATTGGAGGTCAGGCATCCGACATCGCCATCACTGCCCGTGAAATCCGGAAAATCCGCCACGAACTTGATGAAGTACTGGCCACGCATACCGGCAAAGACATAGAAACCATTGCCCGCGACCGCGACCGCGATTTTTGGATGACGGCAACTGAAGCACAAGGAATACGGATTGGTGGATGAAGTATTGCTCACCAACCCAAGAAAGTAAAACAATCCGTAAGCCGAGTTGCACGGAGTGTAATGACAAGCTGCACAATGTTGTTCACTGTTTACAAATCATTATATAAAAATTTAAGAATATGATAGACTTAACGTATAAACATTCATTTTTGATGGATGATCGACGACGAAAACGAAGAAATTGTAAAGCCGGAAAAGGAAGACCATTCGCCATTCATCCTCAAAAAAATGGAAAAGCTGTTTCTTGAAAAAAGAGCAGTGTACCTGTGGGGGATGGTGGACGACCGGAGCGCCAAAGACGTGGTTAGCAAAATGCTCTTGCTGGAAGCCGACAATCCCGGAAAAGAGATCAAATTTTTTATCAATAGCCCCGGTGGCATGGTCACCAGCGGTTTTGTGATTTACGACACCATCAAACTCATCAAATCGCCTGTCAGCACCATTTGTATGGGTCTGGCAGCCAGTATGGGCTCTATCCTGTTAAGCGTTGGTGCAAAAGGTCGGCGGTTCATTTATCCCCGTGGCGAAGTGATGATTCACCAGCCGAGCATCGGCGGTTATTTCCAGGCCACCAGTGCCGATATTGAAATTCAGGCACAACAGATTGAAAAAACAAAATTGCTTGGCGCACAGGTGTTGGCAGAAAATTGTGGCAAAACAGTTGATCAGATCATGAAAGATTTTGATCGCGACTATTGGATGGATGCCGAAGGTGCATTGCAATATGGCATCGTTGACGAAATTCTTGACACATTATAGGACATTTCTCAGTCAAAAGAAACCATGCCGGACAAACGGGCGGTTTCTTTTTTATTTGTACGCTATTTGCAATCAACCTTGGTGTTTCTCCGTTACCAAATACCGGTTTTCCGGCGATCTCCATAATTTGTTTCGTACGGTCTGCATTACTTCCGGTTGCCTATCCGGTATTGGTTGTAAAAATTGTAAATAGCAGGTAGCCATGGTGCTTTACAAATTCGTTTTTATAATATAAAACCGTCGTTCTGTTATAACAAATGTTAGTAAACTTGAATGACTACCTTGCACTTAAATAAGCGATAAATTCATTTTTAGTATGGCGAAACAACAAGCGTTTAACCTGTTCATTTTGTGGAAACCGCGCGAAGAAGTAAATATTTTGATAGCCGGGCAAAGTGGCGAACACATCTGCGACGAATGCATCGAGCATGCACAAAACCATCGTATCGGATCAGGAAATAGAAAGCCGCGAAACAGGCCAAAAAAAAAGCTATGAGTTTGCGGTGCGCAAACCTTCCGAAATAAAAACTTTTTGGATAAATATATTGTTGGACAAACTGATGCTAAAAAAATATTAAGCGTTGCGGTTTACAACCATTACAAACGCATCACGCAAAAAAAGCAAAATGATGATATTGAAATAGAAAAAAGCAATATCATTATGGTGGGTGAAACCGGTACCGGTAAAACATTATTGGCTAAAACCATTGCCAAACTATTGAACGTTCCGTTTGCCATCGTAGATGCTACTGTTTTTACCGAAGCCGGCTATGTAGGCGAAGATGTGGAAAGTATGCTTACCCGTTTGCTGCAGGCTTGCAATTATGATGTGGCAGCTGCCGAAAGAGGCATAGTATACATTGATGAAATAGATAAAATTGCCCGTAAAAGCGATAACCCCTCCATTACGCGCGATGTAAGCGGCGAAGGTGTGCAGCAGGGATTATTGAAAATTTTGGAAGGTACGGAAGTGCTTGTGCCGCCACAGGGCGGCAGGAAACACCCGGAGCAAAAAATGGTGAAAATGAATACTCACAACATTCTTTTTATTGCCGGCGGAGCATTTGACGGTGTTGACCGGATTATTTCGCGCCGCGTAAATACAAACTCAATTGGTTTTGGGGTGAACAAGGAAAACCAGGAAATGCAGAAGAAAGAACATCCTGCAATTTGTAAACGCTACTGATTTGAAAAGCTTTGGTTTAATACCCGAACTGTTAGGTCGTTTGCCGGTAATTACCCACCTTGAACCGCTGGATACCGAAACCATCCGGCTGATATTGACCGAACCCAAAAACAGCCTTATCAGCCAATACACCCGCTTGTTTGAAATTGAAGAAATTAACCTAACTGTGGACAATGAAGTGCTGGATTTCATTGTGACAAAAAGCCATGGAATACAAACTGGGTGCGAGAGGTTTACGCAGCATTTGCGAACAGATCCTCACCGATGCCATGTTTGAATTGCCGGGCACAGGAATAAAAGATTTTCACATCACGCAAGATTATGCGCACCGCCAGTTTGACAAAAGCAAAATGAACCTGATGAAAGTGGCGTAATGCTGCAACCCCGGCAACTTTCTGTTCTGGGTAATAATGTGAATGGTTGACGATTGGGAAAACGGTAGCCTTCATTCAGCGTTGAAATTGTATTTTGCGATCATAAATAATTTAAATGAACGAATTAATCGAAAAAATAACTGTTGCCGCCGGCATTACACCCGAGCAGGCCAAACAGCTCTGGAAACTATCGCCGGGTATGTAAAAGAAAAGTTTCCGATGATGGGTGGCGCTGTTGACCAGCTTTTCAAAGCCAATTAGACATTATTTTCACAATTATCCCGCAGGTAAACAAATCAATGAAAGAATATATTGTGCTTGATTTTATGCTGGCGGGATTTTTCGTTTTTCTTTCAGCGCGCTCAAGCATTATTCAATAATAACTGCTCATGAATTTCATTCAGTCTATAATTATCGCCATATTAGAAGGTATTACCGAATTTTTGCCTATTTCCAGCACTGCACATATGCGCTTTTCCAACCCACTCATCGGGGTGACCCCATCGCCTTTTGTTGATATGTTTGAAGTAGTGATTCAACTGGCAGCCATCTTATCGGTCGTGGTGATTTTTTATAAACAGTTTTTCGATTTTTCAAAGTCGGTTTTTTACATCAAACTCATTATTGCCGTGATCCCAGCGCTTATATTCGGCGCGATATTTCAAAAATTACATAGATGCATTTTAGACAATTTAACATTCATTGCCTGCGTAATGATCGGCGGAGGAATCCTTTTATTATTTCATAGATAAGCTTTTTCAAAAAATGTGATTGACGACGACCGGAAATTACATTTCCCCGTGCTTTTGTGATTGGATGTTTCCAGGTGTTGGCTATTATTTTTCCCGGGTTAAGCCGTAGTGCCGCCACCATCATTGGCGGCATGAGCCAGAAATTAACCCGCCGGGTGGCTGCCGAGTTTTCCTTTTTCTTGGCCGTACCAACCATGGTTGCTGCCAGCGTAAAAAGCTTTTACGATGTTTATAAAGATCATCCTGAAGTATTAAATAAAGACAGTTATTCCCTGCTTGCTGTAGGTGCTGTAGTGTCGTTCATTGTGGCATTGATTGCTGTAAAATTTTTCATTACTTACTTGCAAAAACATGGATTCCGGGCGTTTGGCATTTATCGCATTGTTTTGGGTGCGGTAATGTTGGTTTTAATTATTCAGGTGACATCCGGTAATACAGCTTAGATTCAATAGTAGTCCTTAAATTGCTTTTGCAGGGCAATACTAATAAGGTACATTGCTATGTAAAAATTTTGCCCCATGCAAACAGCTTCCAAAAAAGTCATTAACGGCTGGGCAATGTACGATTGGGCTAACAGTGCCTACAATCTTGTGATCACTTCAACCATTTTCCCGGCTTATTACACCATTATTACTGCAAAGGAAAAGCTGGGTGGCGACGTTAGCTTTTTCGGTAAAAAATTTGTAAATACCGCCTTGTTTGATTATGCACTGGCACGGCTTACTTAATCATTGCTTTTTTATCGCCCATCTTAAGCTCCATTGCCGATTATAAAGGGAACAAGAAAAAGATTCATGCAGTTTTACTGTTATCTCGGTGGGCATTGCTTGTTGCGGCTTGTATTTTTTTTACCCGGACTACCAATACGGCAGGTACGATTAATGGTTTTTCACCATATGTATTGGAAAGCGGCATTTTGTTTTTATCATTGCCGCAATTGGTTATTGTGGCAGCCTTGTTTTTTACAACGCGTACCTGCCCGAAATTGCAGAAGAGCGAGACCAGGACCGTATTAGCGCACGTGGATATGCATTTGGTTACATTGGAAGTGTATTCTGCAATTATTTGTTTTTTAATGGTGCAGAAACCAGAACTGTTTGGCATTACCAGACGATTATTTGCCGGCACGTATCTCTTTTTTACTTGTCGGCTATCTGGTGGATCGGTTTTCACAAATCACATTTCGCGTGTTGCCTTCTTCTGTTCCGATCAAGAAAAATGGATGGTTCTATTTTAACAAATGGGTTTCGCGAATTGCGCAAAGTATGGAAGCAGGTTGTACAATGCCAGTGTTAAAACGGTTCCTCCGGTCTTTTTTCTTTTATAGTATGGGCGTACAAACGGTGATGCTGGCGGCAACAATTTTTGGCAGTAAAGAGTTGCAGTTGACTGCAGGAAACTTTCATTACAACCATCCTCATCATACAAATTGTAGCCATCGCGGGGCATACATAATGAGTAAGTTATCTGCAAATTTGGTAATTTACATGTATTGTCTATTGTTCTGCATCATCTGGATTGGCATTTGTATCGGAGGTTATTTTATCGAAGCCAGAAATGAATTTGCAATTTTATATTTTAGGCGGCGCGGTGGGTTTGGTAATGGGTGGCATACAATCGTTAAGCCGTTCCACATACGCCAAGCTGATGCCGCGAAACAACCGATACAGCTTCGTTTTTTAGCTTTTATGATGTTACTGAAAAATTGGCCATTGTAATTGGCATGTTCAGTTTTGGGTTTGTGGAAGACCTAGCAGGTACTATGCGAAATTCAATCCTCGCGCTGATGGTGTATTTTATTATTGCTTTTGTACTTATACTCTTTGCCATTAAAAAACACAACAATCGAAACTCAAACAAAATCGCACTTATGAAATTATACACCATTGATACAGGTTTTTTTAAACTCGATGGTGGTGCTATGTTTGGCGTGGTGCCAAAAGTATGTGGAACAAAGGAACCCGGCCGATGAAAACAACCTGTGCACATGGGCAATGCGCTGTTTATTGATAGAAGACAACAACCGGCTGATTTTAGTGGATACAGGGCATCGGTACAAACAGAGCGAAAATTTTTCAGCCATTATTACCTGCATGGTGAAGCACACTTTACAGGCTTCGCTGCAAAACATGGCTTTATCACCACAACGACATTACAGATGTTTTCCTCACACACCTGCATTTTGACCATGTGGGTGGGGCGGTAGTAGAGAGGCGATGAATTGAAACTTGCTTTTCCCAATGCTAATTATTGGAGCAATGAGCAACACTGGCCTGGGCAACTCAACCAAACGCGCGGGAAAAAGCATCTTTTTTAACAGAAAATATTTTACCCATAAAAGATAGCGGCCGGTTACAAATGATTGAGCAAAACAATGCCGTATTTTTACCGAAAACATTATCATCCGATTTGCCCACGGGCATACCAAAAACATGATGCTGCCGCAAATCAATTACAACGGAACGACCATCTTGTACATGGCCGACCTGTTGCCTTCTGCTGCACACATTCCATTGCCGTATGTAATGGCTTACGATATGTTCCCGCTAACGACTTTGACACGAGAAAGAATTTTACCTGCAGGAAGCACTCAGTAATCAATTATGTTTTTTTTTTCGAGCACGATCCATACATTGAATGCTGCACGCTGCAACAAACCGATAAGGGTATCCGGGTAAAAGAAACATTCCCGTTGTCGCGGTTGAACCACGCATTGATCCATTGCTTTAGCGTTTGATTATTATTGTTGTCTTTCGTTGACTTGTATCTTTGTGCCATGCAAAAAAGAAGCATGAACGAGCTGGAACGCAAGTCTGTTGAGGAATTTCGACGATCGGAAAAAGTGCCGGTGATAGCGGTGCTTGAAAATGTAAGAAGCGCCTACAATGTGGGAAGCGTATTACGTACCGCAGATGCTTTTTTGTTGCAGGCGGTGTATACTACCGGATACACCGCTCATCCGCCACACCGGCAAATTGCCAAAACAGCGCTGGGTGCCGATGAAACCGTGTTTTCAAAACACTTTGACACGGCGGCAGACGCCATCCGTCAATTGAAAGAGGACGGTTTCCTGGTGTATGCCATTGAGCAGGTACAAGACAGCATTCCCCTGCATCGGCTGGAAATGACGGAAGGTGAAAAAATCGCTTTGTTGTTTGGCAACGAAGTGACCGGCGTAGAGCAGGACACCATTTTCCTATGCGATGGCAGTATAGAAATTCCGCAGTTGGGCACCAAGCATTCATTGAATATTTCTGTTGCTGCCGGCATTGCCTTGTGGGAATGTGCCCGGCAATACATAACGAATTAAATTGAAAGGATATGAAGACATTGATACATCAATACAAACTGATCGAAGATTCGCGCGGGGCAATGTTTGACTACCTGGACAGCATTCCTTTCAAAAAACTGCATCAGCCGGTTGAACTCCATGATGCAAAATCGGTGTGTTATGGTCTTCAACACGTGGTCGACAATTATCTCCACTGGATCAATGGTTTTGCCCTGAAAATACCGGTGATGCACGCCGATGCCACCGCATGGCAGTCGCTGGACGAAGCGATGGCTTTTTTTAAGGAAGCCGACAAAGCCGTCGTAAATTTTTTGGCAAAATACCCGGAAGACCATCAGAAGATCACGGGTTATTTTGAATTGAACGACAAGAACCTGACGGTGACCGTTCTGCAATTGTTTACCCACGTCATTGCGCATGAATGTCAACAAAAAGGTCTGATATTGAATATGACTCGGCAATTGGGTTATACACCCACCGATACCGATGTCATCAGGTTTTAAATATTATACATGAGCACTTTTAAGAATTATTTGTCACTGGTCAAATTTTCGCATACCATTTTCGCCATGCCGTTTGCGCTGATCGGGTTTAGTTTGGGTGCAATATCCTCCACTTCGGCGCCACTTTCATTTTACCTCGTGAAGCTGTTGCTGGTACTCATTTGCATGGTGTCGGCGCGTAGTGCCGCCATGGCATTCAACCGGTATCTTGATCGCCGGTTCGATGCGCAAAATCCACGCACCGCCATCCGTGAAATTCCCAAAGGAATCATTTCTGCCGACAGCGCGCTTCGCTTTACCATTGCTTGTTGCGTATTGTTTGTTGCCACAACCTATTTTATCAACAGCATTTGTTTTGCACTGTCCCCGGTAGCTTTGTTTGTCATCTTGTTTTACAGTTACACCAAGCGGTTTACGCCGCTCTGTCACCTGGTGCTGGGCCTTGGTTTGAGTCTCGCACCAATTGGCGCATACCTGGCCGTAACGGGTCAGTTTGATATGCTTCCCATCCTTTTTTCGCTGGCTGTCATCTTTTGGGTAAGTGGTTTCGATGTCATCTATGCCTTGCAGGATGTAGAATTTGACCAATCGCAAAAACTGTATTCCATTCCCGCCATGTTTGGCAAGCATAAAGGGTTGAAAGTATCAGAAATGCTGCACCTGCTGAGTGCCGCCTGCGTCATCGCAGCAGGATGGTACGGGCATTTTCATTGGATATACTGGCTGGGTATTGCAGTTTTTATCGGCATGCTCATTTACCAGCATTCCATCGTTCAGCCACACGATTTGAGTAAAGTAAACATTGCTTTTATGACGGCAAATGGCATAGCGAGCGTTGTATTTGCCATGTTGGTCATCGGTGACCTGCTCATTTTTTAATCCTGTTCTGTTACCTCCCAAATGGATTGTCAAATGTTTCAGGTAATGTAAAACATTTCATTACTTTTCCTCCTGAAAATGCCGCCTGTGAGCGATGCCGGTTTTTCAGTAACATTCATTCTGCTGATACTATGAATTCAATGAAAATTTTATCATCCTGCTTGTACTTGTGTTTTGCAAACTTCATCATCTGAAAACAACTGATCTTTTGTTCATTATTTGATTATCGAACACATTATACATTACCACGTTTCCATCAGCCGCACGGCTGCAATATGCATCATTGATGCTGCTGCAGCTGACCCGCATTTCATATTGATTGACGTATGAACACCACGAATACACCAAATACACAAGCTCCCCACAGCATTGCCCGTCTAGTTTCCATCATGGATGAATTACGGGAAAAATGCCCGTGGGATCAAAAGCAAACGATTGATACATTGCGCAACCAAACCATTGAAGAAACGTATGAATTGGGTGATGCCATCATTCGGAAAGACTGGAACAACATACAGGAAGAGCTCGGTGATTTGTTGTTGCACATTGTCTTTTATGCCAAAATAGCAGCCGAACAAAATACGTTCACTTTACAACAGGTAATTGATGGCATTTGTGAGAAACTCATTCAGCGGCACCCGCACATTTATGGCGATGTAAACGTGGCCAACGAGGAAGACGTGAAGCGCAACTGGGAGCAGTTGAAACTGAAAGAAGGAAAAACTTCAGTCTTGTCTGGCGTTCCGGTTTCGCTGCCTGCCCTAGTGAAAGCGCAGCGGGTGCAGGAGAAAGCAAAGCAGGTGGGTTTTGAATGGGACAACCGAAACGACGTTTACAAAAAGATAGAAGAAGAACTGGCAGAATTGCACGAAGCCATCGCAGAGCAGGATGCGGTGCATACGGAAGAAGAATTTGGCGATGTGCTGTTTAGCCTGATCAATTATGCGCGGTTCATCAAGGTAGATGCGGAGGCAGCGCTTGAAAAAACAAACCGGAAATTCATCCGCCGGTTTCAACAGATGGAAATCATGGCGGCAGATTTGGGTAAGTCTTTGACCGACATGACGCTCAGCGAGATGGATGCGCTGTGGAATGACATCAAACAAAACAAAACCACCGGGTAAGTGCAGATATCAATCATCAAACAAATCATTTACAAACAACGCTGGTTGCTGGTGGCCATTGTAACGCTGTTTGTAATGTCGGGGGGATATTACGCATACAATTCATATCGTCTATCGCCGCAGGCTGTCAAGAAAAATTTAGAAAAATACATAACCGGACAAGAGCAATTTTTTTACACCATTGTCTCAGACAGCAATTATGTTCGGGCGCTCACGGTGCGGCGCGATACCATTGTGGATAAGGCATTGCAAAATCTTTCATCGGGCTATTTTTCGTATGCCATCAACGACCGGGGAAATCCCATTTCCATTTTCTGGAGCACCTCACAAATGTTTGTGAACCCTGCCGATCTGAAAGCCAACGACAGCGCTTACGTGGTCAATTACCAAAACGGCATGTTTGAACTGGTGAAAAAAACAGTGCAGGCAGATGGCAAATCTTACATCCTCGCGACACTCATCCCGTTGCGATGGCAATACTTTGTAGAGAACAAATACCTGCCCTCGCAATTTGCAGGCGTGAGCAACATTGACAAACTATATCGGTTATCTACCAATGCTTACGAAGCAACCGCCATCAAAAACAGTTCGGGCACTACACTTTTTTACATCGAACGCGTGGCAAAGCTGAACAAGGGAAAACCAGATGTGGCCAATACATCACTTCACATCCTGATTGTGCTGCTGCTGATTCTGTTTATCGTGAATGTTTCCAAAGACATTACCGTACGATATTCATTGTTGAAGGGGTTCTCTATTTTTCTGGGGCTGCTGTTGTTGCTTCGCATAGTCGTTTTTGCCACCGGCTTCATTGATTTTGCCATCTATAACCTGCCGGTCAATGTATCTCCCGGAACCTACGTTTCGCTCAGTAATTTTCTCATCACCACCATCTTTGTATTTGTTGCCGTTGCCTTTTTGTTTTTCAACAGGCGCCGGATTGTAATTTCAAAGTCTTTGTATGACGTTATTGCCATCGCCGGGCTTTGTATACTTTCCCTAATGACCATTGTGACCTGCGATGTGTTTGAAATGTTGCTTTATTCATTGCAGGGGT
This sequence comes from uncultured Chitinophagaceae bacterium, assembly GCA_963826385.1. Classification (GTDB taxonomy): domain Bacteria; phylum Bacteroidota; class Bacteroidia; order Chitinophagales; family Chitinophagaceae; genus Ilyomonas. The sequence goes on from CAWGWV010000009.1 coordinate 18,293, forward strand.
CTTTTGACATCAACAATTTTTTCCGGTTCAGCTTCTACACCTTTGTCGGGTTTGTCATACTCAGCTTCATCATTCTTACTTTTTACTATGCATCGTGGCTGGTCATGATTGCTGTTTTCAAAGTGCAATATTCATTGCCCAAACGCATTACCATCGCGCTCATTGCTGGTTTGCTGCTGTTGACGTTCCAGATGCAGTCGCACCTGACCATCATCAAGCTGGCAACGTTGCTGTGGCTGGCGGGTTACCTTGTATTGCTGCATCTGCGCAAGCGCGACATGTACATCAGCATATTCAATTCTTCTTTTTTCCTTTTGTGGGTCATTGTGTTTGCCGTGTCGGTTTCTGCCTTGCTGGTGGTGATCAAAAAACCGGTAGACATCGAACAGCGGAAAGTGCTGGCGGCAAAGCTGGCCAAACAGGCTGATCCGTATAGTGAAAACATCCTGCGCATTGCTGTCAACAGCCTGACCGATGAGTTCATGCTGAAAAATTTCAACCGATTCGATAAGGAAGACGACAACCGTTACATCAAAGACAGCCTGGTAAATGCCAATTTCTCAGGGTATCTCATCAAGTTCGATACGCGGATTTATACTTACGACAAGAATGAAAAGCCGCTGTTCAACGATGAAGAAATTGCCTACTACATGATGGACAATGCCATCCGCAATTCGGTAATCCGTTATCGAAACAAAAGTGCAGAAGGACTATATTTTTTGAAAAACAATTCGAGCGCTTACAGTTACATCTACAAAAAAGATGTGTTGTCGCGCGACTCCGGTTTGCTCGGGCATTTGTTCGTGGTGGCTAAGCCTAAACGCTACAAGACCGACGCCATCTATCCGGAACTGTTCCGCCAGCCCAATGACATCCAATCTGAGTTGAACAGTTATGCCTACGCGGTTTATGAAAGCAACAACCTCATCAATTATTCCACAGGTTATCCTTTTGCCGATACGCTTTCGCCGCATCGCCTGCCCGAACGGCAGTTTCGGGATGTGGAGAAAAACGGGTACAGCGAACTGTGGTACAATGCCAGCAACAACAAAACCATTATCCTGGCAAAAAAAGATTTGACGACAGCTGAATTCTTAACCTTGTTTGCTTCTCTGTTCCTGTGCATCATCTTTTTTGTTTGCCTGTTGCAGGTAAGTACGTTTTTGATACGGCAACGATCATTGCCGCTGAAATTCAGCCAGTTCATCACGCTCAACATCCGAACACAGGTACAAACAACCATCATCCTGTTCAGCCTTGTGTCGTTCATCATCATTGGTTTTATCACCATCCAATTTTTCGTTGCCCGTTTCAATAGTTCTACAGAGGAGAAACTGGTGAAGGAAATACAGGTGATCACCAATGAAATTCAGGATGTGACCAGCAGTCAATTGATTTTTTCCAATTGGGATGAAATTGGAACCAACACCGACATTGACCGTAAAATTGTGGAAATTGCAGGGCTCAACAATACTGACATCAACCTGTATGATGTGAATGGCAACCTGAAATTGTCCACCCAGCCGTATATCTTTAACCGGCAGATATTGAGCAGCAAAATGCAGCCTGTTGCCTTCAACATGCTCAAAAACCGGCATTCCGTATTGTATCTTCAAAATGAGAAAATCAAAAATTTCTCTTTTGTCAGCATCTATGCCCCGGTAAAAAATGAAACTGACGAAACCATCGCGTATCTCAACATTCCGTACCTCAATTCACAAACAGAAGTCAACCAGGAAATTTCCAATTTGCTGGTTACGCTCATCAACCTCAACGCAGTGATTTTTGTGCTTGCTGGTGTTATCGCCATTTTCCTCACGCGAAGCATCATTTCTTCATTGGTACAGATTGGCAACAAAATGCGTGACTTCCAGTTTGGCAGCCTTACCGAGAAGATTGAATGGAAACGCAACGATGAAATCAGTGTGTTGGTAAATGCATTTAACCACATGGTGCACCGGCTGGAAGAAAGCGCCGCTGCACTGGCACACAGCGAACGCGCCGGTGCCTGGCAGGAAATGGCGAGACAGGTAGCGCATGAAATTAAAAATCCATTGACGCCCATGAAACTAAGCGCACAATACCTGCAACGCGCCATTAAAAGCAATGCACCCAATGTAAAAGAACTGGCGCTGCGGATGACCGCAACTTTGATTGAACAAACCGATCAGCTGGCGAAGATCGCGGGCGATTTTTCAAATTTTGCCAACATCAACCAGGCAACACCCGAAATCATGAATTTGTCGGAGTTGCTTTCCTCGCTTTGCAACCTGCATACCACCGGCAGCGATGCCATCATTGAATATGAAGAACCGGATGAAGAATTCATTATTCATGCCGACAAAACACAAATCAGCCGCTTGTTTACCAACCTGATGAAAAACGCAGAAGAAGCCCGCAAACACTACGACGACGAAGTGACCATTACGGTACGGCAACATCGGAAAAACTATTGCGTATTGGTACAAATCAGTGATACGGGCACCGGCATTCCGGCCGACAAACAACAGCATATTTTTGAACCCAATTTTACCACCAAAAGTTCGGGCACCGGCTTGGGATTGGCCATCTGCAAACGCATCACCGAAAATGCCGGCGGTAAAATCTGGTTTGTGACCAAAGAAGGCGAAGGCACCGATTTCTTTGTGGAGTTGCCATTGATCACCGATTGATGATCATACATCTCCGAACTTATAAACCATGAAATACACAAGCATGCAGAGAAAGTTTTAGTGATGGTTAGTTTTGTTCAAAGAGACAACAATCAGGATGATTGAAATTACTGAATGATATCGTGAATGCTTCTTGTCAATAAGAACTTTTGGTCACCTTTCATACACTCTTTCATCACCGCTTTGAAGTCATCTCTGCTTGCCTTTTACTTATCAAAACCTCAAAATTTTTGTCTATTTGTACAATTGCCTGCAAAAGCCTTTTGAACACAATACCTTTGCAAAAATTTCAAAGGAATGAGCAAAGTAAAAGTTGGTCTTGTGCAAATGAGTTGTGTCGCCGACAAGGAAGCAAACCTCAACAAAGCGATTGAAAAAATACGCGAAGCGGCCGCCAAAGGCGCACAGATCATTTGCCTTCAGGAACTGTTCACTTCCCTGTATTTCTGTGATGTGGAAGAGTACGACAATTTTAAGCTGGCAGAACCCATTCCGGGGCCTTCTACCAATGCATTGAGCAGCGTAGCCGCCGAACTGAATGTGGTGATCATTGCATCGCTGTTTGAAAAACGGGCGCAGGGCATTTATCACAATACAACCGCCGTGCTTGATGCCGATGGCAGTTACCTTGGCAAGTATCGCAAAATGCACATTCCCGACGATCCTTCATATTACGAGAAATTTTACTTTACACCCGGCGACCTCGGTTATAAAATTTTTGAAACGAAATACGCCAAATTTGGTGTGCTCATTTGCTGGGATCAATGGTATCCCGAAGCGGCCCGCATTACGTCGCTGATGGGCGCCGAAATCTTGTTTTACCCTACTGCCATCGGCTGGCATCACCTGCAGGACGAGATCACCAACAGCGAGCAATTCAATGCCTGGCATACCATCCAGAAAAGTCACGCAGTGGCTAACGGCGTCCACGTTGTGGGTGTGAACAGGGTAGGACTGGAGCAGGACGGGCAGATGAAATTTTGGGGTGGCTCGTTTGTAAGCAACCCGTTCGGCAACCTGCTGTACAAAGCGTCTCACGATGAAGAAGAAGTTGCCGTGGTGGAAATAGACACTGACAAAACTGACAGTTACCGCACTCACTGGCCGTTTTTGCGCGACCGCAGAATAGACAGCTATGCGCAAATCACCAAACGTTATATTGACACGGAAGACTAAAGACAGCCTTTGCCGTGAAATGGTGAAGGATATTGTTTACAATACTATAGGAATGGATCAACACGCAATGACTCCCAAACAGCTTGGTTATTATTTTCCAGCCGAATTTGCGCCGCACGAAGCTACGTGGCTTAGTTGGCCGCACAAAGAAGCGAGCTGGCCAGGGAAAATCAATCACATTTACCCGTATTACAGCACGTTTGTAAAATACCTTGCGCAAAGTGAAACCGTGCGCATCAACGTGGCGGATGAAGCCATGAAAAACAGTGCCCTGCAACAGTTACAGGCAGCAGGTGCCGATACAAAACGGGTAGAATTTTATTATCATCCTACCAACGATGCGTGGTGCCGCGATCATGGTCCTGCGTTCCTCGTTAATCCGGCTGCGACACAGAAAAAAGCTATCGTGGATTGGGATTACAATGCGTGGGGAAACAAATATCCACCGTACGATAAAGACGATGTGGTGCCTACGCTCATTGCAAAACAGTTTGGTCTTCCCTTGTTCAACCCCGGCATTGTGATGGAAGGCGGCTCGGTAGAATTCAACGGAAAAGGAACCTTGCTTACTTCCAAAAGTTGCTTGCTAAACAATAACCGCAACCCGCATTTGTCGCAGGGCGACATTGAACAATACCTCGTTGATTATTATGGTGTTGAACAAATTTTGTGGGTAGATGATGGCATTGTAGGCGACGATACTGACGGTCACATAGACGATACGGTTCGGTTTGTGAATGAAAATACTGTCCTCACCGTACTTGAAGACGACCGCAACAATCCCAATTACCAGTTGTTGCAAACCAATCTAAAACAGCTGAATGTTATGCGGTTGATTGACGGCAAGCAACTCAACATCATTGAGCTTCCAATGCCCGATGTGGTGATTTATGAAGACCAGGTACTGCCGGCGTCGTACGCAAATTTTTACATCTGCAACAAATACGTCATTGTACCTACGTTTCGCTGCGCGAAAGATGACAAAGCGTTGCAGATTATCGCTGATAGTTTCCGCGACCGGGAAGTAGTTGGTATAGATTCTACAGACATTATTTGGGGCTTGGGCAGCTTTCACTGTCTCAGCCAGCAGGAACCTTCGGTATAAAGTAATTGAACAAAAATAATCTTTACAAAAAAGAGCGCGGTATTCTACATGCCGTGCTCTTTTTTTTAGAAAAATAAGTTTGAAAACAGGAAATCAAGAGAAAAATGACGACTCATTTATTTAATGCTTACATGACTTTCTTCGCTCAACAACATCATCTTTGAGCTATTTTAACTGTACACATCAACGCACCATTTTCCAAACGCTTTCATTCACATTCACGGGATATTTTTGTTTTAATTTTTGAATCCACTGGTTTTCCACCACTTGTTGATAATCGTTGATCACCATGCCACGTGCATCTTCGAAATTCCGTGTTTCCGATTGCGGATGTAGCTTTGTTATATATACGAATGAATACCCAGCGCTTCCACTCAGCGGCACGATGTCCGATAAAAAACCTTCCTGAATGGATACCTCTTTGTTGAGCGGCAATTGGTCTCTTTCAAATCGGCTGCTGTCTGCCTGCGCGAGGCTTCCGTAAGCATCGGCAATCATTTTCCAATCAGCTGGATGTTGCTTTATTTTGGCAGCAATTTCAGTAGCAATTTCTTTGCTGCCGGCATTCACAATGATGGCATCGGCACCCGGCGCCCAGGTGTAGTTGGCTTGGTGATTTCGGTAAAAATCCAACAGTCCGGCAGTATCCTGCACAGCTTTGCTCCATACATGTTTGTCCATAGCTGCAAACAGCAGGTTGGCATCTTTAAAATCGTCAATCTGAGGCTTTAGTTCCGGGTGAAAAGTCGCAATGTGTTGTTTGTAATAATTCGTGGTGGCATATTCTACAAATTGCGGCATCAGGCTAGCGTAATTGTTGATTTCCTTTCCTTCGCCCATTTTCAGTTGTACAAACTTCAACCAGTCGCTTACCGTGATGGGTTGTTTGGCAAAAGAAAACAATACGGTTGACGGGCGAATGTTTTTGAAGGAATTCGTATGATTGTTGTTAATGGCGGAGTCGGTGTATCGCCACAATTCCATAGCTGAATACTGAGCAGGACGATAGCCGGTTTTTGTTTTCCATTGTTTAACCAGGTTGTTCCGGGCGATCGAAAGCCGGTCGCCGGCGGCAATTTTCTCTTGCAAAGTGGCTTTTACCACCATGTCGGTAGTATCGGGCAATGCATCGTTTCTGTTGATCAGCTTCAATATATTGTATCCGTATGCAGTAAAGAAGGGCGCCGAAACATCGCCTTCTTTTTGCAGGGAATAAACTTCTTTCTCGAAATCCTCACTGTATTGCCCAACGTTTACTTCAATTGTAGTGCGGTTGTTGTTCTTCTGGCTGTACGTAGCCTGCAAATCGGCAAACGGCGCACCGGAACGAATCAATCGATACACCGAATCGGCGAGATGCTTTGCCGCCGTTTTTTCGGCGTCAGATGCGCCCGGCGAGGTAGCAAACAATATCTGCTGCACCTCTCGGCTGCCCTTTGCAGGTTGCTCGCCATCGTTCCTGAAAATATGGTACCCGATGTTGCTGTGATACGGCGCTGAATAGCGGCCGGGCTGCAAACCATACACGATGTTTTCGACTTCGTATGGTAAGGTAAACACCGTCACAAACCCCATGCTCCCATTGTTGTTTTTGGCTGAAGGATTTGGGGAAAAATGGTTGACGACATCTGTAAATGTAGTTCCCTGATTGAGCATTTGATATGCCGACTCAATTTGTGCAAAGGCAGTCGCCGTATCATTTCCCGGCATTACCGGTATGAAAACCTGCGACAGGCGAATGTCCTTTTGACCCCGGACAAAAGCTTCCTTTATCAACTCGTTGATCCCTGCTTCATTGTCGATGGCTGACTGTGCGATTTCACGAATGAAATTCTCCGTTTCGCTTTTGTACTGGTCTGTTTCGTTCAGGCGTTCATCGTAGGCCGCCTGTACTTTCAGTTTGTAATGAATGTACAGTTGTAAATAGTCTTGCAAAGCCTGTTGGCGATTGGTGGTATCGGTAGAAGGATTTTTATCAAACGCGTTTACAAATTCCTGTTTGCTTACTGCCTTGTTGCCATACGTAAACAAGGTTTGTGCATGTGCCGTTGCCATACACGCAAGAACCATTATCAGGATCAGATTTTTTTTCATGGTTACAATACAGCTGTTAGCCGGAATATGATGGGTTGGATGTTGTTGATAGTCGTGCCTGCAAAGTAAGAGTTATTTGACTGCGGCTTTCACCTGGTGGTTCATCACTTCGTCAAACTGCAGCAGGCTCAACCCTTTTGCCACGATGTGTTTGTCTTTGTCGAGCAGGTACATCGTCGGGGTTTGAAACACATCGTACAATTGCCGGTAATTTGCGCGGTTGGCCATTTCATCGGCTGTTTTAGCTTCTTTCGTCTGGTACACATGCGTCCAGCCGGATAAATGATGTTCGCTGATGAATTTTTTCCATTCCTGTACGGCTGCGTCGGCAGTGTTTACGGCAAACACTTTCACCCCTTCACTTTTCCACTTGGCTTTGTAAATGCTGTCAACCCTTGGCACTTCTGTTTTGCAATGGCTGCAGTTGGGATCCCAAAATACGACGAACGTGAAAGGACCTTTTTCGTTGTACAACGATCTTGTTTTTCCGCTCGTATCAGTCAGGTCGAGGGTTGGGGCCGCTTCGCCAATCTGGTTTGCCATGAGACTGTAGGCACGGTTGAAGATGAATTTGCGCTGATCTGGTTTTAACCACGCCGTATCACCTTTGGAAAAATAATTTTCAAATAAAAACAAAAACACTTTGTCCTGTCCCATGATTTCGGGGCTGATGTATTTGTCGGTAAACTTACCCAGCAGATATTGAAACATGTCTTTGTTGGTGCGCGAAGACAACAGCATGTAATTTACTTCCTGGCTGATGCTATCGGGCTGCGGCGACACATAATATTTGAAATATTCGTCAATCTTCGGATCGAAAAACGGCGTATGCAACAAGCGGCTGTCATCAAACGGCACATCGTCCCAGAAATGATCTTTTACATAATAGAATGCATCGGCACTGTTGGCTTTCAGGTTTGCCGGCACTTCGGGACGTTTTACCGTTTTGAAAAACAAAGACAACATGGAACCCGGATCATTGGCAATGGTGCTTTCACGGTACTCAGTCAGCGCATTGTCTTCTGCTTTCAGTTTCGCTTCAATGACTGCAGAATCGGCCCGCGATTTTGCGTTTGGCAGTGAAGCTTTCAGCGAGGTAATAACCGGAACGTGTGTTGATAAAAAGCGGGTATAATTTTGAAAATCGGTGTTGTCTTTTGACCCGTTAAAAGCTATATTTTCTACCTGCGCCGTATCGGCAACGATGGAGAAATGCTGCGCCTCATCCATCAAAACTTCAAACAGGATGCTTTTCTCCGGGCTCACCAGGAAATATATGCCTTTGTCGAGCTTTTTTTCGCCCGAAAAAATGGCGGTACCCCTGGCATCGGTGACGGCAGAATCTGCCAGCGTCTTGTATTTGCCATAGTAGGAACCGAGATACAATTTTGCATTGTAAAATGGTGATACGGTGGCGATGATTTTGTATCCGCTGGTGTCTGAAGTAGTATTGGTTTGTGCGGTAGCACAGAGAAACAAGAAAGAGCCGATCAATCCGTAAAGAAAACGCTTCATTGATAATAACGATTTGTTTATTGCCAGTAAAAATATCACAATTGTAGGGTTGAGATATTAAGATAACTATAAAAACGGTGAGTAACCCATCCTGCCCGTATAATCATGACCTTAGTGGATCGAAAAAAACTGGTATCAAGATGACCAACCGGTCTTCAATGATTGCGCAACGTATTGGCGGTTGGTCGTTGTAAATGAAAATGCCAACAACAATCTTCCGCTAGGCAAGATGCTTTGGAAATGATTCAAAGACTTTATCAAAACTTTACGCAGCGTTGTTTCCCCGCTGTCTTACTTTTATCCGTTACAAACACAGCATTATGGCATTAGCAAAAATCCTCTGGGCCGACGATGAAATTGAAAACCTGCAATCACAACGATTGTTCCTGGAAAGCAAAGGTTACGAAGTGCAGACGTTTACCAATGGATTTGAAGCCGTTGATTATGTGCGCGACAATGCTGTAGATGTGGTGTTGCTTGACGAGAGCATGCCGGGCATCACGGGATTGGAAACGCTGGCTAAAATCAAGGAAATCAACCCGACGGTTCCCGTGGTGATGATCACCAAAAACGAAACGGAAAACCTGATGGAAGAAGCCATTGGCAGCCAGATAACCGATTACCTAATCAAACCTGTAAATCCCAACCAGGTATTGCATTCCTTGAAAAAAATACTCGACAACCGCCGTCTCGTGGCCGAAAAAACCACGCAGCAATACCAGCAGCAATTTCGCAATCTTTTCATGGCGCTCAACAGCAATCCCGACTACGTAGAATGGATGGACATTTACAAAAAACTCATTTACTGGGAACTGGAAATGGAAAAAAGCGACAGCCCCGAAATGCAGGAAGTGTTCCAGTCGCAGAAACAGGAAGCCAACACCGAATTTTTCAAATTCATCAGCCGCAACTATGCAAGCTGGCTCGCCAAGAATGCGCGCGACGTGCCGGTGATGAGCCACACACTTGTTTCGCGAAAAAGTGTTGCCGGTGGTGGAGAGAGGAACGCCCGTCTTTTTTATCATCGTAGACAACCTGCGCTTTGACCAGTGGAAAGCTATACAGCCTATTTTTTCAGAACATTTCCGCGTGCTGGAAGAAGATACATTTTATACCATTCTGCCCACCGCCACGCAGTACAGCCGCAATGCCATTTTTGCCGGTATGATGCCCATCGATATTGAAAAACAATTTCCCGTACAATGGAAAAATGATGATGAAGAAGGTGGAAAAAACATGTTTGAAGAAGATTTTCTGAAAAGCCAGTTGCGCCGCCTGAAACGCGACGACATCCGGTACAGCTATACCAAAGTGGTGCATTACAACGATGGCCAGCAGCTGGTCAACAACGTTCACAACCTGCTGAACAACGACCTGAATGTGATCGTTTACAATTTTGTGGATATGCTGAGCCATGCCCGTACCGAAATGGAAGTGCTGAAAGAACTGGCAAGCGATGAAGTGAGCTATCGCAGCATTACGCGCAGCTGGTTTGAACACAGCGCATTGTACCAGGCGCTGAAAAAAATAGCTGACAAAAACATCAACATCGTTCTGGCAACCGATCATGGCAGCGTGCGGGTCAAAACACCATACAAGGTCATCGGTGACAAACAAACCACCACCAACCTGCGCTACAAACATGGCCGCAACCTGAATTATGAACCGAAAGAAGTGCTGGCGTTTCGCGATCCGCGCGAAGCCGGCTTGCCGGTTCCCAATGTAAATTCATCGTTCATTTTTGCGAAAGAAGATGGCTTTTTGTGTTATCCCAACAACTACAATTACTTTGTCAATTATTACAAAAACACTTTTCAGCACGGCGGAGTCAGCCTTGAAGAAATGATTGTCCCGGTTGTAACGATGACGAGCAAATAGATTTGGGATTGATGATCTCTGATTGATGATTTTTGTATTATGTATTAGGTATAATGTGTTCGATAGTTGAATGTGAAAATGAGAAACTGCCGATGAGAATCGACAACACAAATTTGATCTGTCGTTCAAATTGATTACTAAAAGAAAGAGGTGAATTCCGATATCGGAATTCACCTCTTTCTTTTGTAATATATCTGTAAATTAACTACCTAATTCATCTACCTGATACACACTACATCAACAACTCATTTGCTGCTGGCCATATTTGCGGCGCTCCACCAGTCTTTGATGCTGGTGCAATCGGAAAAGCTTTTGTCAATGCTGATGTAATAGGTAGGAATGTGTTCCTTGAACCATTTTTCCAACACCATCATTTTCTTTTCTTCCAGTGCTTTCTGCGCAATTTTGTTGTAGTCGTCACGCAGGTTTTCCACGTGTGGTTCGGTGCGGCTTCTAAAATAAATGATGCGTACTGCCTGCATGCCACGTTCATTGGTATAAGTCAATGGGTGTGAGATTTCACCCGGGCTTCAGATTTTTCAATTGCTACCACCAGTTCTTTGTCAAGCTGGTCAATGGTTACATTGGTAGAACCATCCTGCGCAGTAAGTGCGCCACCGGTATATTTGCTGTTGTCGTCATCGCTGTATTTGTTTACCGCGAGCTAAAAGAAATTTTATTGTTCACAATGTCGCTTCGCACACTGTCCAATTTGGTTTTGGCAATGTCCAGTTCGGTCGTTGTTACCGGCGGGATGATGAGGATATGACGGATGATGGCATCATCGCCGGCACGGCTCACCATCTGGATGATGTGCAATCCGAATTTGCTTTTCACCACCGGTGAAATCTGTCCTTCTTTCAGTCGCCATACTGCCGCCATAAATGCAGGATCCCATTGCTTGTCGTTGCGGTTAATGCTGTACTGTCCGCCATTGTCTTTGCTGCCGGGGTCCTGCGAATAAATGCGGGCAAGGGCATCAAATTTTTTGGCTGCCGCTTTCTACCTGATGTTTCAGGTCAAGCAGTTGCGCACCTACATATTCTTCCACGTCTTTATTGGGCTTTGGCAAAAGCACGATCTGGCTTACTTCCAGTTCGCTTTCGTAATAAGGCAGGCTGTCTTTGGGAATTTTATTGAAATAATCTTTCACTTCGGTGGGCGTCATCTTCACATTGTCCAGAATTTTGCTGCGCATCGAATTTGCCATCTGCCGTTCTTTAAACGGCTGGCGGTTGTCTTCTTTGATCTGGTAAATGGTTTTGCCGGCAATTTCTTCCAGTGCTTCCTTGCTGCCATACATCTGTATAAAACCGCGAATCTGGTTATCGAGCAACGCATCAAGATCATCGTCTGACACCGGCAGCGAATCTTTTTCTGCCTGCAATACCAGGGCTTTCTGAATCAGCTGTCCTTCAAGGAACGCGCATTCGGGATTGGGTGGCAATTGTTCGTCCTGCCCCTGCCGTTTGTAGTCTGCGATGGCATTGGAGATGTCGCTTTGCAGGATGATTTTATCTCCTACCTGTGCAATGATTTTATCGGCAATAATCCGTTGCTGTTGTTGCGCCTGCACGCCGGTACTGACAGTTCCCAACAACAAAAACGCGAAAACATAATTCTTCATACTCATGATGTAGCGTCAAAAATAGCCATTCAGCGGTAGCAGCAACTGCAACAAAAGGCTTTTAACAAAACATATATCGGCGTGGCAAAATTGTTAATTGATTTCCACGTAAATGGGGCAATGATCACTATGCCGGATGTCGGGCAAAATCTGCGCGTCCACAATGTTGTTGTTCAGGTTGTTGGTAACACAGATATAGTCAATGCGCCAGCCTTTGTTTTGCAACCGAACAGAGGGAAAACGCTGGCTCCACCAGGTATAATGATGTGCTTTTCCGGGGTGAAGATGGCGAAAGGTATCAGTATAGCCGGTACCAAAAAATTTGGTCATCCATTCGCGTTCCGATGGCAAAAAGCCCGACGAGTTTTTATTGCCTTTCGGGTCGTGGATGTCAATTTCTTCGTGGGCAATGTTGTAGTCTCCGCAAATAACGAGTTGGTGATTGGTGACCCGCAGGGTTTCCAGGTATTGGTGAAATTCATCAAGCCATTGATGCTTGTAAGCCTGTCGTTCTTCACCGCTTGTGCCCGACGGGAAATATGCGCTGAACACGCTGAGATTACCAAAATCGGCACGAATCACCCGGCCTTCATAATCACTTTGCTCTATGCGGCTGCCATATACGACGTTGACGGGCTTGATTTTGGTGAAAATGGCTACGCCGCTGTATCCTTTTTTCTGTGCCGGGTACCAATAGGTTTCGTAGCCAAGTGCTTCGATTTTTGAAACATCCACATTTTCTTTCGCGGCTTTTATTTCCTGCAGGCAAATGATATCGGCAGGATCGGTTTGCAGCCAGTCGAGAAATCCTTTGTTGATGGCAGCCCGGATCCCGTTGACATTGTATGAAATGATGCGCATAAAACTTTTTTGAGCGGGCTAAAGTAGAGAAACTATCCGAATCGGGGATTCTTTGGTACCGTATCGCTCGTGTCTTTTTCCATCAATGTTTTCGTGCAAATCCCCACATAAGTATGATTCACTCTTTATTCTACAGTCATTTGCACCAACTGCGGTTCACCAAAATGAAATGGATCGATCATCGAATGATTGCCGGCAATCAATTCATATTTCAAAAACTTTCGTTCATTTATTTAATCCGGTACACCGGGTAACGCAGGTAAGCCGGTTCCATATAAGGCGAGTGGCGAAATACGAAATCGAGCTGTGCCGCGGGGTTGCGGGCAAATGCGCTGTCGCTTTGCTGCCGCTGCGACAATGCCTGCTGCACATCGCGATGAGAAGATAAATAAGCCGCAGCGGTTTCTTCAAATACATAGTCTGAAAAATATTCTTTCTGCCCGAGTATGGCATCGAAAAAATTCCAGGTAAAATAGCTGTCTTCGCTTGTAGGTTCCAGGGTTTCAAGGATGAAACGATTGGCAGGTTGATTCATGCGAATCAAATAATCACCTTTGCGAAACAGCATTGAATCTGTTTGAACTGATGTTTTCACCGCACCATTCACATGATGTCCTTCAAATGGGCGCGGAGAGGCTTTGTAGTCTTCAATTTTGTACCATTCGACAGAAATGGTCGTGTCGTGACGAAGTGTTGACAGGATCACATTGTTTGCCCGCAATCTGTCCATTACTTTCCACCATCCCTGCGGCACGATGTAAGCAGTTGGCTTGTCTACAAATACATCAGCTTTGTACTCGTTGTAGAACGGGATGGTTTTGGTAAATGGCTTTGTTCGGTCGTAATACAAGACATCCAGACCAGAAACCTTGCTTGTCCGTTTTCCCGCTTCATAGCCTTTGAAAACAATGTGTTTTACCACGGTGCTATCCATCTTCCAGTGCAATGGAAACCGGGTTTGTTGCAGGCTGTTTTGTTTGGCTTCCTTTCTCAGCTGCAGAATTTGCCGGTTGTTTTCCCCAGTAAATTCAATAAAGCTCTTCATCAAGGCCAGCGTAGCTTCCACGCGTTGGCGGTAGGGTTTCAGCATGTGTGTTTCGGGCATAAAGGCAAAGGTATTCCACAATGCCGCGTAACCGCTGCTGTAGCGCGGGCTGTCCCAGAATTCTGCCCAGCCCATATCGGGCGTATTGTCGCCAAAATGATTAACATACGGTACAAGGTCGTAGCCTTTGGATGTCATGCGGCGATAAATATCCGGCTCCATCTTTTTGGACAAATATTCGCCCATGGCGCCGCCAAGTTTGTTGTGTTGGGAAGACAACAAGGTAATGATGTGCTGGTAATCGGCGCCATTGCTTACATGATTGTCTATCAGTATGTCCGGGTCGAGCAGATGAAACAGGCGGGTAAAGGCAAAGGCATTTTTAGAATCGCATTTGATGAAGTCGCGGTTGAGATCAAGGTTTTGCGCGTTGCCACGAAAACCAAAAGCGTCCGGTCCGTTTTGATCTACACGAAAATGTTCACTCCTGTCGAGGCAACCGCCAATGTTGTACACAGGTATAATGGCAAGCACCACGTTGTTGGGAAGCGCATATTTTCCTTCGGCAATGTCTCTTGCCAGCAGCATACTTGCATCTATGCCATCGGGTTCCCCAGGATGAATGCCATTGTTGATCAACACAATACTTTTCCCTTTGGACCTGATGGAGGCAATGGAAACGTCTTTTTCATTGTTGATAAGCACAAGGTGCAGCGGGTAGCCGGCATCGGTAGTATCCATCGCCTGCAGGTGAATGATGGGAGAGGAGGCTGCGAGATGATGCCACCACTCCACGATCTGGAAATAAGTGGGCGTTTGCGTTCCGCCCGATTGTTCAAATACGGTGGTCGTGTGTTGGGAAAAGGACGATAGAAAACAGAATACAAACAGGAAACAACAGGAATAACGCATGCACCTTTTTTGTAAAAATAAATGTCATTGTTCAAATGAGCAGTTGAATCTATGAGACAAAGGATGAACATTGCATGGTATTTTTTTAATGAATCGCAAGCCGGAACAATGCAGAGAAGTGATGTTACCGCTGTTTCGCAAAGGCACCTTGTATTCAGCAGGGCAGAAATGCAAACCAAAAATTTTGATAACCTGATTCCCTCTTTCTTTGTGGTTTGAAATAACAGGAATTGTATGAAAGAAGTAGAACGCATCATCCCGGCGAAAGAGCATGTTTATCTCGATGGACCGCATAGCAGGGGCTATGAATTCGTTTTTTTGTTCCGGGTGATGTGGCAGTTTTTTATCGGCATCCGCAAGCTTCATTTCGCCAATCCCTGCATTACGGTATTTGGCTCAGCACGGTTCAAAGAAACGGATCCGTATTATGTGGCTGCCCGCGAATTTGGCAAGCGCATCGCGCAGCTTGGTTTCAGCACCATGACCGGCGGTGGCCCGGGTGTAATGGAAGCAGCCAACCGCGGTGCATTTGAAACCGGCGGCACAAGCATTGGTTGCAACATCGTTTTGCCGCACGAACAGCGCGAAAATCCATACCTGCACAAGTCCATCACGTTCGATTATTTCTTTGTCCGCAAAACGTTGCTCATCAAATATTCTTATGCGTTCATCATCATGCCGGGAGGATTTGGCACCATGGACGAATTTTTTGAAACACTTACCCTTGTACAAACCAAAACCATTACGCAGTTTCCCATTGTGTTGTATGGAAAAGAATATTATAAAGAATTGATGGAAGCCATTGCTGATATGGCAAAGAAAGGTACGATTTCGCCGGCCGACATGAACCTCGTGCTGCTGACCGACGACATTGACGAAGCCATGGAACACATCCGCACGTACATCACCACCAATTACAAAATTGTTCCGCGCAAACGGTTTTGGTGGTTGTTCGAAAATGGAAACAACCAGCAACAGGCGCAGCGTTAAAGTCTTCGATTGTGCTGGTCGAATCAGACTGCCCTGATTGACATTGACCGAATACAGAGTACGAATTTAAACGAGTAACAAACGTTTGTTGTTCGTAATTTCTCCGGGGTCGACTGCTGTAAACGATGTGTAACAGCCCGAAAGACTTTTCCTTATATATGATGTTCTTTTTACCAAAATGGCAAACAAAGCGTAAACGCTCAGCCGGCTGGCAGCAAACGAAGAAGCCAATCGTGTAAAAAATTGATGCCATGGCTGTTGCCTGTAAACTTTACTTTTGTCATCTTTACGATCAATATGACGATGTTAAACAGGAAAAAAGCGCCTGCAATCCATGAACCGGTGGCGTTTGATGTACGATTGAAGAAATGTGATGTTTATACGCTGGACAACGGAACACCCGTTTATGCCATTCACTCTTCTACCCACGAAGTGATGCAGGTAGAACTGGTGTACAGCGCCGGCAACTGGTACGAAGATGACAACATCGTAGCCGGCACCACCAATTTTTTATTGAAAAACGGTACGCGGCAACGAAGTGCATTTGATATCAATGAGCATTTTGAATTTTATGGCGCTTTTCTCAACCGGCAGAGCAGCAACGAGACGGCTTCTGTTTCCCTGCATTGCCTCAGCAAGCACATCAGCGAGTTGTTGCCGGTATTGGGCGAACTGGTGACAGAAAGCATTTTTCCACAGGAGGAAATTGATATTTACCGGCAAAACCAACAACAAAAATTAAAGGTCAACCTGCAGAAATGCGAGTTTGTCGCCAACCGGTTGATTGATGAATACCTCTTTGGGTTCGATCATCCGTATGGACGATACACCACGCTGAATGCATTTGACAACCTGCAGCAGGAACAGCTTCTCCGCTTTTTCAAGAGGTTTTATGTAGAAGGAAAGCTGACGATTTTTATTGCCGGCAACCTGCCCGCCGACATCATCGCTCAATTGAATACTGTGTTTGGATCGCTTCCTGTCAACAGCATTCCTTTGCCGGAAATAACGCACGATATCAAACCCGCGGAACAAAAAATATACAATGTCGCAAACGACAAAAACGGGGTACAGGGCGCCATCCGCATTGCTGCACCTTTTCCCAATCGCCACCACGAAGATTTTGCAAAAATGCAGGTGCTCAACAACATTTTTGGTGGTTATTTTGGTTCGCGACTCATGAGCAATATCCGCGAAGAAAAAGGATATACGTATGGCATTCACAGTTACCTTGAAAATCATTTGCAGGCATCGGCCATATCCATCACTACCGAAGCCGGCAGGGATGTGTGTGAAGCCACCATCCGCGAAGTGTATGCAGAAATGGAACAGGCTGCGCAAAGAACCAGTGAATGATGGGGAACTGGACCTGGTGCGCAACTATATGATCGGAATCGATATTGGGGCACATTGATGGACCTTTCCAGGTCATCAACCGCTGGAAAATGTACGTCTTGCAAGGCTTGCCCGAAGACTATTTTTACAAAAGCCAGCAAATCATCAAAACGGTGACGGCAGAAGAGTTGCAGGCGTTGGCCATCAAATACCTGCAGCCGGAACAGTTCTATCAGCTCACAGTAATCTGACAAATATGAGATTTATCGGGAAAATTTTAGTGACTGCCCTTTCCGCAATCATTGCATCGAACCTGTTGCCGGGCGTCATCATCAATGGAGGTTTTACCGCATTGCTCGTGGCGCTGGTATTGGCGTTGCTCAACGCTTTTGTAAAGCCCATTCTCGTGTTACTTACCATCCCGGTTACTATCTTTACGCTTGGTTTGTTTTTATTGGTAATCAATACGCTCATCATCAAATGGACATCGTTGATCGTAACGGGGTTTTCGGTGGTCAACTGGTGGTCTGCTTTTTGGTTTGGGATTTTGTTATCTGTGGTTACTTACCTGATAGAAGCCCTGATTGGCGACCGCAAAGAGAAAAGCTGATTTTCCAGTTCAGTCGTGCACAGCCGATAGCCAATACCAAAATTGACTCCCGCTTATGAAGCAATACGTAACAGGTTTTTTTTATTCTTTACCGGTGCAGTTGTTCCTGCTGCATTTCAGGCGTTACCAGGTGCTGCTGTTGTTCTGGTACATCTTGTTCGCCACCGTGGCAGGACTTTTCATGCAGCCATATGGTGCTGAATCGCTGTTCCTGGCACCGGAATATTGGGGCAATGTGACGCCGCTGAGCACCGGTTTCGTAGGTTTTGCCATCGGCGTGTTTGTGATGAGCTGGAACATCACCACGTTTATTCTTCATACCCGGCACATTCGTTTTTTAGCCACTACATCGCAGCCATTTCTCAAATACTGCATCAACAATGCTGTCATCCCGTTGTTGTTTCTCTTTTTTTATTTTGGCAAAGCCATTCAATACAATGTGTACGAAGAACTGTTGCCCACCAGCGAAATCATCTTTCTCACCGGCAGCTTTTTGTTTGGCTTCATCTTATCGGTCATGATTGCGTTCAGCTATTTCTTTGGTGCCGACCGCACCATTTACCGCCGGATGCACACCATCATCAGCAAAGCCAACGAACATTATTCGGTTGCCATTACCAAAAATCCATTGCCCACTTACAAAGGTGAAATCCGGGTGGATTGGTTTTTCAGCGCCAGTCTTGGATTGCGGAAGCCTCGTGATGTTCGCCATTACAGCGAAGATCTTTTGCAAACCATCTTCAAGCGGCATCACCTCGCTGCTGTTCTGGCGGTGCTCATAGCTTTCCTGTTTTTGATACTCATCGGTTATCTTAGCGACAGTACCGTTTTCCAGATTCCCGCTGCCGCCAGCACCACCATTTTTTTCGCCATCCTGATCGGTGTTGCCGGCGCGTTTTCCTTGTTTTTGAAAACCTGGAGCATCCCGTTGCTCGTGGTGCTGTATTTGTTTGTCAACTGGCTCAACAACATCAATGTCATTGACTTCCGCAACCGTGCCTACGGGTTGAATTACGATAAGAAAATCCCGCCATCCGTATATACAAAAGAATCGCTGGAAACCCTGGCATCTAGCGAAAATATTCAGCAGGACCAGGATAGTTTTTTGCTTACCCTGAACAAATGGAAAGCACGGCAAAAAGAAGAAAAACCGGTTATGTTTCTCATTGACGTGAGTGGTGGCGGCAACCGCAGTGCAGCATTTGTCATGAATGTACTGCAACACCTTGATAGCCTCACCAATGGCGGGCTGATGCCTCATACCGTGTTGATCAACGGCGCATCGGGCGGCATGATGGGCGCCACGTATTTCCGGGCATTGTATTGGGAAAAAACCAAAGGAAAAAAAATCAACCTGCAGGATAAACGCTATGCCAACGACATCTCGCGCGATTTGCTGAATCCCCTCTTTTCTTCGTTCATCACGCGGGATATGATGGGACCGGCAACCACCTTTACCGTCAATGGATATCAGTATGTAAAAGACCGCGCTTATGCCTTTGAGCAAAAGCTGGATTTCAATACGCATGGTTTCCTGAATAAAAAAATCGGCGATTACAAAACTGCTGAAGCCGAAGCTTTGATACCAAGCCTCATCTGGAATTCGGTCATCAGCCGCGACGGGCGCAAAATCATCATCAGCCCAAGCCCGAAACGCTTCATGATGCAATCTGGTTTTGATACAGACCGCATTCCTGCCAAAGAAATTGACGGGGTGGATTTTGTCTCCTTTTTTCACGATAAAAATCCGCTGAACCTGAGCGTATTATCGGCGTTGCGAATGAATGCAACGTTTCCGTATGTATTGCCCAATGTCTGGTTGCCAAGCGATCCCGTAATAGACGTGCTGGATGCCGGGCTGAGAGACAATTTCGGGCAGGAATCTACCTTCCGGTTCATCAATGCTTTCCAGGATTGGCTGCATCAAAATACCAGTAAAGTCATCATCCTGCAGATACGCGACCGGCAGGCTGGCGATTGGGACCGCCCGCTGGAAACCAACAACGTGCTCGGCTTTATCACCAAGCCTTTCCTTGTATTACAATACAACTGGTTCCGGCTGCAAACCTATTACCAGCTGGAGCAACTGGACTACCTGTCTGAAAGTTATGGCCGCGATTTGGTTCGCCTTAGTTTTCAATACATTCCATCCAAAAAAGAAAATATGGCTTCGCTGAGTTTTCACCTGACGGCATCGGAGAAAAAAGACATTGCCACATCGCTCAACAGTAGCATCAACAGCGATGCGTTTAATAAATTATTGTCGCTGTACAACGCGTCCAAATAAAACCGCAGAAAGAAAAGCCTGCTTTCTGTTTTGGGCTATATTGCGCAGCACGCAGGGATGCTTCAACAAGGGGCATTGGACAGCGGCAGATACAGCAAGATGACTGCCGAATGGAATAAACCATTTACCAGCCAACGCCAACGAAAGCATCGCCATACACATAAACTTCCATGACATGAATAACAGACTTACTGTTTACATCATTATTTCCATGATCGCCGGCATCGGGCTTGGCTATTGGATTTACCTGACAGCCACGCCTGCATTCATTCAGCCTTTTTCTGAAAACATCAAACTCTTAACAAAGCTGTTTCTCAACCTGGTGCAGATGATCATTGCGCCATTGGTGTTCAGCACGCTGGTGGTAGGCATTGCCAAACTTGGCGACCTGAAAGCTGTCGGAAGGGTAGGTGGAAAAGCCCTGTTGTGGTTTGTGTCGGCATCGCTGGTAAGTTTGCTGCTGGGGTTGGTTTTGGTTAATTTCTTCAAACCCGGTGAAGGCATCAGTTTGTCCAATGCCGACACTGCCGGCGCAGCCGACCTCGTGGGCAAAACAGAAGTCTTTAGCCTCGGCAATTTTGTGGATCATGTGTTTCCCAAAAGCATTGTGTTTGCCATGGCCGACAACCAGGTGTTACAGATCGTGGTGTTCTCCATCTTTTTTGGCGTTGCGACTGCAGCCATTGGTGAAAAAGGAAAAATCGTGATCAAAGGACTGGAAGCCGTATCGCATGTGATCCTGAAAATGGTGAATTATGTAATGAATTTTGCGCCGCTTGGTGTATTTGGCGCCATTGCCGCAGTGATGGCTACCAAAGGCCCGGCGATCTTTTTGTTTTACGGCCGGTATTTTTTGTACTTCACTATCGGTATTGTACTGCTGTGGATTATCCTGATAACGGTGGGCTTTCTCATTCTCAAACAAAAAACACCCATCCTGCTGCGCCGCATTGTTCAGCCGCTCATCATCGCGTTCAGCACCACGAGCAGCGAAGCCGTTTTTCCCAAACTGACGGAAGAGCTGGAACGCTTTGGCTGCAACAACAAAATCGTTTCGTTTGTATTGCCACTGGGTTATTCGTTTAATCTTGATGGCAGCATGATGTACATGACCTTTGCGAGCCTGGCCATTGCGCAGGCATACAACATTGAGCTGGATATGGGCACGCAGCTTACCATGTTGCTGGTGCTGATGCTCACGAGTAAAGGCATCGCCGGTGTGCCGCGCGCATCCCTCGTGGTGGTGACCGCTACCTTAGCCATGTTTAAAATACCGGCTGAGGGAATTGCATTAATATTGCCGATAGATCACTTTTGTGATATGTTTAGAACGGCGACCAATGTGCTGGGCAATGCACTAGCTACCAGCGTGGTAAGCAAATGGGAAGGAGAATTGGAGAATGCCTAATTTTGAAGCTTTGTCGTGCACCTGCTGTTTGAAAATGATTTGCAAGGAAATAGGCAAAGTGAAGGATCAACAGACTAACGAATTTTAAAAGTAAAAACGGGATAACCACCACATCATCAATCGTAAATAGAAAATCAAGCTCACACATGCTGAACAATTTAATAGACTGGATTATTTCTCACGGAGGTTTGTATGCGTTGCTCTTTATCATCTTTGCGGAAACCGGGCTGTTGCTGGGCTTTTTCCTGCCGGGCGACAGCCTGTTGTTTGCTGCGGGCATTTACGTCAGCAAGTTATCCGAAAGCTTTTACAATGTACATTATAGCATCATCATTCTCCTCATCATCATTGCTTCCATCTTGGGCAACATGGCTGGCTATTGGTTTGGCTACAAAACCGGTCCTTTGTTGTACGAACGCAGGGAAACGCTGTTGTTCCGGCGAAAGCACCTCATCCGGGCGCGTGATTTTTATGAACAATACGGAAAGATGACCATTTTTTTATCCAAATTCCTTCCCATCATCCGCACGTTTGCACCCATCGTTGCCGGCGTGGTGAAAATGCCGAAAGCTACGTTCATGTTGTACAATATTATGGGCAGTATTTTGTGGGTAACGACCATGGTATTGGGTGGACATTTTTTGGAAAACTGGGTGTTGCAGCGGTTTGGTTACAGCCTCAAAGATCACATCGAACTCATTGCCATCGGCATCATCGCCATCACGACATTGCCCGTGATCATCAAATTGTTTTTCGGGAAAAAACCGGTGGTGGATCCTGACTTATCATCCAAATAAAGATTGTTGATGCCGTGAAAAATTGGATTACCGGCTGCTATAACATAAACCTCTCCGTTCGTTAGCATTGTTGAAACACAACTCTCATGCGTTCTGATAAGCAACATTTTTTTACCATTCCGCTGTTGGTGGCAGCGTTGGGCTATTTTGTAGACATATATGATTTGCTTTTGTTCAGCATCATCCGTGTTCCGAGTCTCAAAAACATTGGGTTGACCGATGCGCAAATCACTTCGGATGGCGAACTCATCATCAGTCTTCAAATGATCGGGTTGCTGGCAGGAGGCATATTCTGGGGCATTCTCGGTGACAAACGCGGCCGGCTCAGCGTGTTGTTTGGCTCTATCCTGTTGTATTCTTTGGCCAATATTGCCAACGGGTTTGTCCATACGGTAGACCAGTATGCCTGGGTGCGCTTCATTGCCGGCATTGGTCTCGCCGGAGAATTGGGCGCCGGCATCACACTGGTTTCCGAACTCACTTCGAAAGAAAAACGCGGAATTGCTACCTCGCTCGTCGCAGGCATCGGCTTGCTTGGCGCCATTGCTGCTTTTTTGGTAAAACAGGAATTTGTGCAGCCCGACAATACCGGCTGGCGCACCTGTTATTTCATCGGTGGTGGTTTGGGGTTTGTGTTGTTGTTGTTGCGCATTTCCGTGTTTGAATCGGGCATGTACCAGCAATTGAAAAAAACAACAGTGGTACGTGGCAATTTCATGATGCTCATCAACAACCGGCAACGACTGAAAAATTATTTGCTGAGCATTTTGGTGGGATTACCTACCTGGTATGTCATTGGTGTGCTGATTACTTTTTCAAGGGAATTTGGAACCGCCATGCATCTTACCGAACCCATAGATACCGGCAAAGCCGTGATGTATGCTTATGCAGGCTTGTCGGCAGGCGATATCAGCATCGGACTCATCAGCCAGCAACTGCGCAGCCGCAAGAAAGCACTTTATATTTTTTATGGACTCACTATCCTGTTTACCATCCTGTTTTTTACCATTCAATACAATGGCAACGCACAAACGATGTACGTGTTGTGTGCCGCACTTGGCTTTAGCATTGGATTCTGGGCCATTTTTGTCACCATTGGCGCCGAACAATTCGGCACCAACCTGCGGGCGACGGCAGCCACCACCATTCCCAATTTTGTACGGGGCTTGTTGCCGGTCATCATCCTGCTGTTTCAGCAACTGCGCGAAGTTTTTTACCAAAGTTCAGGCAATGCTGACAGCAGCTATCTCACCGGCGCGTGGATTACCGGCGCTGTTGTGATATCGCTGGGGCTGGCAGCTGCGATCCTGATGAAAGAAACATTTGGCAGAGACCTCGATTTCATGGAATACTAATTATTCTTTTGCCACTTTACATTTGCATTATGAAGAGCGAAGCCTGCAGTCAGATTTTTCAACAAGCCATCATTGACTATCATCTATCCGATGACGTGGACGCGGAGATCAAAAATCCATTCCCGGCAGACAGCATTGAGTGGATTTTGTACAAGAAAAACTGGATTGATACCGTGCAATGGCACCTCGAAGACATCATCCGCAATCCGAATATAAATCCAGCGGAAGCCTTATTGCTAAAGCGGCGCATCGATGCATCGAACCAGCACCGTACCGATATGGTGGAGAAAATTGATGATTGGTTTTTATCAACCTACCGGGAAGTAACGCCCCAACCGGGCGCACCGCTCAATACCGAAAGCCCGGCCTGGGCGATCGACCGGCTTTCTATCCTGGAATTGAAAATCTACCACATGCAGGCAGAAGTTACCCGTCCCGACGCATCGGCTTCTCACCGCGAAATGTGCCAGCAAAAACTCTCCATACTGCTGGAACAACGTGTGGATCTTTCTACGTCCATCAACCAACTGATTGCCGACATCGCAGCTGGCTACAAACAAATGAAGGTGTACCGGCAGATGAAAATGTACAACGATGCATCGCTCAACCCGGTTCTCTACAACCAAAAACAACCGGCAGGTTGAGTGTTCCCAAACACATACTGGCATTCCGGTTTTCTTCGCTGGGCGACATTGCCATGACGGTTCCGGTCATCCGCTTGTTGCTACAGCAATATCCCTCATTGCAGGTGACGTTTGTATCGGTTGCTTTTGTGCAACCTTTGTTTGCCAACATCGAACGACTGCATTTTGTAGCTGCCGATCTGAAAGGCAAACACAAGGGACTGGATGGATTGTTTCGATTGTACCGCGAGTTAAGCAGCCGTTTTCATTATGATGCGGTTGCCGATCTTCACCAGGTGTTGCGAACGCAGGTGCTGCGACTTTTTTTATCGGGGAAAACAACAAGCGTCATTGACAAAGGCAGAGCCGAAAAACAGCAACTCACCCGGCAACAAAACAAAGTACTTCGACCGTTGCCTTCCACTTTCGAACGCTATGCAGCTGTGTTTGCGAAGCTGGGATTGCCAGTTGTTTTAGATACACAAGCGGGCATCCTTACTGCCAATCAAACTGACCCGCAATGGGATCATTGGAAAAGGGAAGAGTACAAACTTATCGGCATTGCTCCCTTTGCCCAATATGAAGAAAAAACCTACCCGTTCGGCAAAATGCAACAAGTCATTAACCTGTTGCTGAAGCAGGACAAAACGAAACTATTTTTATTTGGTGGCAAGGCGGATGTCCCGGCCCTTGAAGAAGCTGCCCGCCGCGACCACGTGTATTCGATGGCAGGAACAATGAGTTTTGAAAAAGAGCTGTCGTACATCGCACAGCTTCATGCAATGATCAGTATGGATAGTGCCAACATGCACCTTGCATCGTTGTATGGTGTACCAGTGGTGTCGGTATGGGGCGGCACCCACCCGTTTCTTGGTTTTAACGGTTGGGGACAGCCATTGAGCCATTGTGTTCAGATTGATCTTGACTGCCGGCCTTCTTCGGTGTTTGGCAACAAACCTTGTCCCAACAACAGGCAGTGCATGCTGGGCATTTCACCGCTTGCCATTGCGGGCAAAGTGTGGGAAATTATAACCTGACCACCATTCATAAATTTACAGATACTGACTGTTTTTTGCTGCAATGCAAATAGGATTTACTTTTGCCCGTTATGCAACTACAGCAATACATCGATCATACCATTTTAAAACCAACAACCAGCAAAGCTGAAATCGAAAAGCTTTGCGCCGAAGCGGTGAAATACGGTTTTGCCGCCGTGTGTGTGCCGCCGCCGTTTGTAAAAACAGCAAAAGAACTGACGTCCGGCACAAGCGTACAAACCGCAACTGTCATCGGTTTCCCGTTTGGTTATTCCGCCATTGAAGCGAAAATTGCTGAATCGGTACTTTCCATGGTGGATGGCGCCGATGAACTCGACGTCGTAATCAATCTCATCGCTTTAAAAAACAATGACTGGACTTACCTCGCAAACGAAATCAACTACCTTGTGCCGGTGATTAAACAACAGGGGAAAAAGGTGAAAATCATCATCGAAAGTGGCGTGTTGACCAACGATGAAATCATCAAATGCTGCGGGTTGTATAGCGCGGCTGGCATTGATTATTTAAAAACTTCCACCGGGTATGCCGAAAAGGGCGCAACGCTTGAAGCTGTGCAGTTGATGCGCCAACATTTGCCGGAACATGTAGCCATCAAAGCATCGGGTGGCATACGAACCTATGATTTTGCAAAACAACTGGTGGAAGCCGGTGCTACGCGATTGGGCTGCAGTGCCAGCATTGCCATTGTAGAAGGTGCGCCGGTTGCAGAAAGTGGATACTAATTTGTTCCGCAAAACAATGAACCTGACAATCATTAAACTTTTCACGTCGCAAATGGTTCTATTGGCGGATAAAACAGCTTGATTATGAAGTGGATGTTTCTTATTCTTCTAAGTGCCTTTTTCAACGCAGGTTTTGCACAAAATAATTCAGTGACCGTTCACAAAGACGGCCGGCTCGACATACTGACCGAAAAACAAGCGAAGCTGAACAAGCAAGCTGCCAAACGAACCTATAACGGTTTGTATCATGGTTACCGGTTACAGGTATTGAGTACACAAAGCCGCGAACAGGCTTTTGACCTGAAGGGCAGTTTGCTGCAACGGTTTCCCGAGCAAAAAGCTTATACCATTTTCCAGTCACCATATTTTAAGGTCCGGTTTGGCAATTTTTTAGACCGCGATGAAGCTACCCGTTACAAGCAAATCTCTGTCGAACATTTATCCGCAGGTCATTTACATCGTGACAGACAATATCGAATATACCCCCAAAGAAGAGGAAAGCGACACAGAGTAAAGAAACATGATGCTGAAAGAAAAAATACAGCAGCTGGCGCGGAGTTCTGCCGAAGAATTTGTGCAAATCAGGAGACACCTGCATGCCCATCCGGAGCTGAGTTACCAGGAATTCCAGACATCGGCATTTGTCAAAGAAAAATTATCGGGCTGGCACATCCCGTTTCAATCCATGGCAGGTACCGGCGTGGTGGCATTGATTGAAGGAAAAAATCCGGCTAGCCGCACCATTGCACTGCGCGCCGATATGGATGCGCTGCCCATCGCGGAGCAAAACAACGTAGATTATAAATCGGTGTACAATGGCGTAATGCATGCGTGCGGACATGATGTACACACTACCTGTTTGCTGGGCGCAGCCAATATCCTGCAGCAAACCAAAGAAGACTGGGAGGGAACGGTGAAGCTGATTTTTCAACCAGGTGAAGAACGCAATCCCGGCGGCGCCAGTATTTTGATCAGGGAAGGTGTGTTGCAAAATCCTGCCCCGCAAGGCATTGTTGGGCTGCACGTGCACCCGGGATTGCCCATTGGAAAACTGAGTTTTCGCAAAGGACGCGTGATGGCCAGCGCAGACGAAATTTTCATCACCATCAAAAGCAGCGGCGGACACGCGGCGGCGCCACACCTGACGGTTGACACCATCCTCGTTGCGTCACACATCATCGTTGCATTGCAACAAATCATCAGCCGCAACAACAATCCTACGTCACCTTCTGTGTTGTCCATCTGTTCTGTGCAGGGCGGTTATACCACCAACGTTATTCCAAGCGAAGTGAAACTGATGGGGACTTTCCGGGCAATGGACGAAAAATGGCGCTGGCGAGCGCACGGTCTCATTGAAAAACAAGTGAAAGGCATTGCCGAAGCCATGGGTGCAGAAGCCGACATCCTGATCGACGTGGGTTACCCAACGTGGACAATGACCCTGTTTTTACCGGCGAAGCCTGGCAATTGGCAAAAGAATTCGTCAACCCGGACCTGGTGGAAGAAACGGAACTGCGGATGGGGGCTGAAGATTTTGGTTATTACTCGCAGCAGGTGCCTGGATGTTTTTTCAGGCTGGGTGTGCGCAACGAATCCAAAGGCATTGTGCACAACGTACATACGCCTTTGTTTAACATTGATGAAAGCGCTGTTGAAACCGGAATGGGGATGATGGCGTGGCTGGGCGCCACCTTGCTGCGGCAGGACGAAAACTAAAGGAAATTATAACATTACATAAAAGCTAATTGCTTACCTTCACTCTTTCAGTTCGAAGAAAAAAATTTACATGTCAGATAACGTAAAAAAACGTGTGCTTATTTGTGATGATGATGCAGATATCCTGTTTATCTGTAGTTATATTTTTGAAAAACAAGGAATCGAAGTGTTTACGCGAACCCATTGCAATAACATTATCGAAACCGTTAAAGATGTTCAGCCACACGTGATTTTGATGGACAACTGGATCCCTGACAGCGGCGGCATCGTTGCATCGCGTACCATCAAAGACGACACAGAACTGAGCCACATTCCCATCGTTTATTTCTCAGCCAACAACGACATCAAAGCCCTGGCAGAAGAAGCCGGCGCCGATGCTTTTTTAGCCAAACCTTTCGACCTCGAAGATTTGAAGAAAATTACTGAAAGCCTCATGAAATAATACGCAGGCAACTATTCTATTGGATTGCTGAACCTTTGCAGAAAGGTTCAGCAATTTTTTTTCTGTTTATCCAGACAAAAAAGTTTTCTGAGCCTGTTTTAAACCAATATTTTGCTTTGTTTTAGTGAAATAAACTTTCTTGTTCTGAGGAAATAAATGCCAATAGTATTGCCTGGTATCAGATCATCATTTTATTTCCAGCTGTTTTTGTTGCCTTGTATACTCGTTTGGTAGCTGCAATTGTTATTGAAAAAAACAATGAATTCCGGCTGCCATGGCACAGCATTATTTGAAAACTAATGCCATGGTTAAATTACAATTTGCGGGTAGGAGAGTACTGTCAAAAACCATTCAAGGTTTGATCACATTCTCGTTGCAGGTTTGGATGAACTGAAGAATTTCTTCCCTGCCTGCTTTGTTGTTGGCACTGCTGATAAAATGTTGCGGCAAAAACTGCCAGGTCCGGCGCATGGCTTCGAGAAATGCCTGTACATTGCGTTGCACGGCTAGCGGTTTTTCTTTATCGGCTTTGGTGAAAATAAGTGAAAACGGAACCTGCCACCGGTCTAACTGGCTTACAAAATCCAGGTCAATTTCCTGCGGTTTCAGCCGCACATCAATCAATACAAATACATTGATGATGTTTTCACGCTTGCGCAAATAGTTTTCAATCATTTGTTCCCAGCGGCGGCGGCTGCTTTGCGATACTTTGGCAAAGCCATAACCCGGCAAATCCACAAGGTACCACTTGCTGGCGGGAGATTTTTCTTTCACCGCGCTTTCAATTTCAAAATGGTTGATGAGCTGTGTTTTGCCCGGTGAAGCAGACGTTTTGGCAAGTTTCTGATTACTGCAAAGCATATTGATCAGCGAAGATTTGCCCACATTGCTTCTGCCGATAAAGGCATATTCCGGCCGGTCAGCTTTGGGACATTGTTCAAACGATGCGCTCGAAATCAAATAAGTTGCTTTTTTAATAATCATTAGCTGTAAAATTGTTCATTAATATACAAAAAAAATTGTAATCGCTGCTAATCATTGACCTGTTCATATTTCACCTCCTTCATCCGGAAGGTATTGTATTTTTTGTCGCTGTCGGGCTCCCATGTATTGCCCAATACCAGCCAGTCAATTTTTCCCGACGGAATAAAGGTAAGTGTTAGAGTCTGGTTGTTCTGCTGTCAGCAGTTTACCGGCTTGTGCAGCGTTTGAAACGTATTGTCCGAGTAAAATATGATAACATCCACCGGCACCGGTTTGCCGCCGACATTGCGGATGGTGGGTGAACAACTGTTCTTTTTTACCGTTGCACCGCTGATGGCAAGATCTGGAACGCCATCTTCATAAAACCATCGTTTCCAGAACCAATTCAGGTTTTGGCTGATGCCTTCATTCATACTTTTGAAAAAATCAAGTGGCAGCAAGTGTTGTCTCTGCCGTTGAATGATGTAATGATGCAGTGCTTAGGTAAACATTTGTCTCCCAGCCTGTCTTTGACATACAGGTAGCCCAACGCCGGTTTTGGGTAAAGATCAAGGAAATATGCATCGCAGGTGAGCTGTGTGGAAGGCACGGCATTGGGCAATTCGTCTTCTGTACCTGCCGCATGTTCGTAAGCTGCCACCCCGTAATCGTCCGTGATGCTGCTGTCTATCATGGGTGACAATAGCCATTCGCCAAGAGTAGCCCAGCCTTCATCCATCCATGCATACTTTGTTTCATTGATGCCCATGTAAAATGGGAACAGGGTATGAAAAATTTCATAACCGGTGAGTTCGATGGCAGCAGCTGTATCTTCTGGGTTGTCATTCACCATCATCGGGTATTCAATCTTGTCGAGACCATCAAATACAGTCTCGTGCGCATAAAGAAACGGCCAATTGGGGTACCGGAAGCTCATGTCGCGCACTGTTTGTATCGCATAATCCGCCACCGCGAAATAATCCTTGTGGTCCGGGTTAAACACGGCATCCACGCGTGTTCTACTGCCGCTGCTGCTGTCAACCACGAGGATGGTCGATTGCCATATGTAATGATCGCTGGTTGCAGATGCCACATCAGAAACATCATTGCCGGCGACAAACTTCCAATGCAATTGCGGTGTGTCTTTCATGATATTGTGTTGGGAAATGTCGTGCTGATGTATGATGATGACCAGTTCATCGCTGTGCGCTGCTGATTGCAGGCGATGCCAAATGGAATCAGTTAATACTTCTTGACCATTCAACAGGTTGCCGGTACACCACACGACAACATGTTTTGGAACGGTAATGTTGACTTCAAAATGGCAGAAATCATTGTAAAAGTCCTGCAGGCAAAGGTAAGGCTGGTTGTTCCATCGGTCGATGTCATCGTACACGGCAATGCGGGGAAAGAAATAAGCAATTAAGTCGGCGCCGGGTTTTATTTCACCGGTGTGGATGTGCGAACCTTTGTTGAGAGTATAATGATAATGTATGTCAAATTCAACTGTTGCAGAAGGCATTACCTGCATGGACATTACTTGCTTCCCGGTACCAATGGTTTGTGTATCACATGTTGAATAGCCACCAGCTTCAAAGACGTCAATCCCCATACACAGATGTAAGGATGGTAGGAAAGCAATAATGGTGAATAACGAAGCCTGGTGATTCATAAAATTGATAGGAAGCAATGAAAACACATTGTTGATGGCATAAAAAAACGAGGTGGCTGATTGATGCAAACCACCTCGTTTTTCTACCAGTTGAATTACAATATCCTGATCCCTACACCCAATTGAATTTGCTGTTGTTTCCATTTGTTGGGATTGTCCACATCGCTGATGTTGGCCAGCCCGATGTTGTAACGACCAAAAACGCGCAATTTGCTGATGTTCAATTGTGCACCGAGAACTGCAGCAAGGTCGCCGGATTTGAAGGCAGCTTTGCCGTTTTCCAGTAAATTTTCATCGTGGTTTACCAGGATGCTAAACTGCGGACCGACATGAAAAGTGAGCAGTTTGCCGGCATTGATGCGCAACAAAATGGGAATGTTGAGATAGTTCAGTTTTACATCGCGTTGAATCAGCATTCCCGGTATATTATTGTAAACAGAATTGAATCCCGAGTCCACTTTCGATGTTGTCTGGCTGAATAAAATTTCGGGTTGAATGCCCCAGTTATCAGTGATGTCTATCTCACCGAAAACGCCCAACTGGTAGTTGAGCTCATAGCCGTCATTGAATTTTACACCATCAATTTTGGTCATATTGGCGCTTATTTTTCCGCCAAAACCCAATCTCTGTGCCTGTGCTGCCGACACGCACAGGAAAACGATAAGTAAGCTGACAATCCCTTTTTTCATAACGATGTTTTAGTGAACAAATATTTGGTGGTTACGACCTTCCCGCAACGTTAACGTTTAATGATACTCATTTGTTACATCACCAATGGTTCAGCCGTTTTTTTTGGATGATCAGGCAAGTTCGATCACCGTTATTTCCGGCAGGATGCCCACGCGGCCGGGATAACCGATAAAGCCATAGCCACGGTTTACATACAGGTGCTGTTTACCTTCTGTATACAATCCTGCCCATTGGCGATATACCCATTGCACCGGGCTCCAGTGAAACCACGGCGTTTCCACTCCAAACTGCATACCGTGCGTGTGTCCGGAGAGCGTCAAATCAATGTCGGGATATTTCGGTTTTACCTCGGCGTCCCAATGGCTCGGGTCGTGGCTCATTAGTATTTTAAATGAATATTTTTCAGTGCCGGGATAGGCAAGATCCATCCGCCCGTATTTGGGAAACCCCGCTTTGGCACCCCAGTTTTCAATGCCGATCAATGCAAAGGCAGCTCCCTCTTTTTCAATGGCCACATGCTCGTTCATCATCAGGCGCCAGCCAAGTTGTTTGTGAACATCAAGCACCTGCAGGTGATTTTGCCGCTTTTCTTCTGCCGCTACGCCGGTAGGGTTAGAGCCCCAACGGTAATCGCCGTAATCATGGTTGCCAAGCGTGCTGTACACGCCGTGAGGCGCGGTCACCCGTTTGAATACGTCAATGTAATCGTGCATTTCGGTGGCAACATCATTGACGATATCGCCGGTAAACAAGATCAAATCGGCTTTTTGCTGTAAAATAAGGTCCACGCCATGCTGCACTGCTTGTTTGTTGTGAAAGCTGCCGCTGTGAATGTCACTGATTTGTACAATGCGAAAGCCTTTGAAAGCCGCCGGCAAATTGGGAAACGACAACTTTACCTTTCTGACTTTGTATTTGTATTTGTTGGAAAAACCATAGATGAGCGAACCAAACAACGTAGTGCCTGCTGCAAAACCAAGCCAACTGATGAACATCGATCGCCGGATCACGGGATTTTCCTGCACATAATCGGCACCGGTACGGTAAAACAGTTTGCTCATGAGCCACATCGAGCCGCGCCGGATGTCGTCCACCAGAAAAAAGATAATGCCGATGAGCTGCGCAAATACAATCCCGAGAATCACGGCAAATACATAATCCCTTGATTCCCGCATCCACGGATGTTCGCGCCAATAAGGAAACGTCAGCATCACAATGATGACGAATATGCTGAAGAGCCAGTAACCAATGTACAAGCTTGTTCGCAACCGTTCACTGCTCTGCTGCGTGATGGACCGCAGCACAAAAAACACATACGTATCCAACAACAGCATGATGATGGCGATGATCCATAAGCCACTGATATTTCTCATTCGGTTTGTTTAGTTAATTTAGAAAACGGAGGTTTTACACGTCTTGCCAGGAATGTGGCAAAATTACCGTCTGAAACTTCATAACGTTCACTTGCATGATATTTGTAAAAGAGGAGCCATTTTACATGCTTCGGTGCCTGTGTTTTCTTACCGTTACAAAATATTACCAACTATGACTTTCACCTACTATGGACAGAGTTGTTTTTTAGTGAAAACGAACCAATATGCTTTGTTGTTCGACCCGTTTATCAGCGGCAACCCGCTGGCAACAAACATTGACATTGCTTCCGTCGAAGCCGATTATATCTTCATCACGCATGGTCACGGCGATCATGTGGCCGACCTGGAAAAGCTGGCGCGTCAAACAGGTGCCACTTGCATCTGCGCAGCAGAAATTGCGGGATGGCTTTCACAGAAAGGGTTTGAAAACATTCACCCAATGAACCACGGCGGTAAAATCAACTTTCCGTTTGGCAAAGCCAAAGGCGTGAATGCGATTCATTCCTCTACGTTGCCTGATGGATCAAACGGTGGCAACCCGATGGGATTTTTGGTGAATACGGAGGAAGGCGATTTTTACATTGCCGGCGATACAGCGCTAACCATGGATATGCAATTAATTCCCTACTGGACAAAGGGTTTGACCTTTTGTGCTTTTCCCATTGGCGGCAATTATACAATGGATGTAGCAGACGCCATTATTGCTGCCGGTTTTGTGAAGTGCGATACCATCATTGGTTCTCATTACAATACCTTTCCTGCCATTTCCATTGACACTGAACAAGCGAAGAAAGAGTTTGCAGCCGCTGGTAAACAATTGTTGCTGCCGGGTGTTGGCGAGACCATTACGTTTTGAGTAACTTAGAGGAGCAATGATTAAAAAAAAGCTACGCTGAAGTTGTTTCTTTCGCGTAGCTTTTTTGTTGTCAAGGTTGAGATGAAGCCATAGCAAAATCATCAATATCAAAATGCCTTTCCGATGAAATTTGCAGGTCATCTGGCTATGCCATCCATTAGTTTGCATTCTTCACACAACGGAAGCCAAGATTGTTGCCGGCACTACTGGTTTCACCTTTGCCACGGCTGCCGGCTTTGTAACGAATGCAGTAATCGTCGCTGCACAAAAATGAACCGCCACGCTGTACATGCGATTCAAGATTGGGCTCATCGGGATTGTAGCTGTCCGCCGGACCTGTTGGATCGGTTGCTGTACTGTTGGCATAATAATCAGGACGATACAGGTCGCTGCACCATTCCCACACATTGCCTTCCATATCATACAATTTGAAAGCGTTGGGTGCAAATGACTTTACCGGTGCGACGCCCGTAAATCCATCCGCTATGGTGTTCTTCCAGGGGAAACTGCCCTGGAAAATATTGGCTGCCCATTTGCCCCCGGGTTTCATTTCGGTACCCCAATAATAATTGGGATAATTATTGGCCGGCGCGGGCGGCATATTCCCATTCCGCTTCTGTAGGCAACCGTTTGCCCGCCCATTTGGCATATGCCACTGCATCGGTATAACAAACCTGCACGACAGGCTCATTGTCTTTGCCTGCAATGCTACTCCCAGCGCCGAAAGGATGCTTCCAGTTGGCGCCGTTTTTATATTGCCACCATTGCATCGGGTCGGTCAGCGAAACAGGGTGAGAAGGTGGTGAAAAAACAGCGGAACCCGGCTGCAGCTTGTCAGCGGGAACGCCGGGATAATCGGCCGGATCGAGGGGTTGTTCGGCAATGGTTACATAACCGGTTGCTTTCACAAATTGCGCAAACTGCGCATTGGTGACTTCGTGTTCATCCATATAAAAAGGGCTCACCGTTACCTGGTGTAATGGCCGGGTGTCTTCAAAATCATTGGAACCCATGCGATAGGTGCCACCTTTGATGAGCACCATGCCTTCTGTATTGCCGGATTTCATCGTACTGCTATCGGTAAATGATGCTTTTATGAGCGCGTTTCGCGAAGAGGGCGATTTGCATGAAATACAGGTGTCTTTTTTTGCCAGCACCTGGTTGTCTTGTTGTTCTTTGCTATGGCAGGCAAACAAAAAAACAATCAGGCATATGGCGGTCAGTTGGGTTGTCAATGCTTTCATCCACATCTTCATTTTGGAGGTTACAATACTACTCTTTTTTTGGCAACGTCGTACACATCAGCTCAGGCAGACGTGTTGATCGGAACACGGTGAT
The DNA here is from genome assembly GCA_963826385.1 of uncultured Chitinophagaceae bacterium. Taxonomy (GTDB): domain Bacteria; phylum Bacteroidota; class Bacteroidia; order Chitinophagales; family Chitinophagaceae; genus Ilyomonas. The sequence goes on from CAWGWV010000009.1 coordinate 53,413, forward strand.
TAGAAGTGCGTTTGAATTTCCATTACAGCGAGTTGGGTAAACCTTATAATGATCGAAAGTGATAAGTCACAATAAAATGATAGCCCGTTACCACTTCCTCCTCTTATTTTAGCGCCACGAAATCTCCAAACATTTATGATAAAGAAACTGAAGCTGTTGTTATTGACCGTTGTACTTTTTTATTTTCCCTGCAGGGTATGGCGTGGGGATTGGAAGGGCACCGGGTTACGGGTGAAATTGCCGACCGTCACCTGACAAAAAAAGCGCGGAACGCCATCGCGAAGATCCTGGGCGATCAAACCATTGCCATTGCAAGCAACTGGGCAGATTTTATCAAATCGGATAGTACCTACAATTACATCAACCAGTGGCATTATATTGACATCGAAGACAGCCTTAGTTTTCATTCAATTGAAAATTTATTGCTCGCCGATACGGCTGCCGATGCCTATACCAAAATCAATTTCCTAAGTGCAGAACTACGCAAAAATGAATTGCCACGGGCTACCCAGGCAATGTACCTGAAACTGTTGATCCACATTGTGGAAGACGTGCACCAGCCGCTGCACACTGCAGACCGCGAGCAAGGCGGCAACGGCATCAAGGTGTTGTGGATGAATGAACCCTCGAACCTGCACCGTTTGTGGGATGCCGACCTTATCCAGTTTCAGCAACTGAGCTATACCGAATATACCAATGCCATTGACCATGCTACGAAAGCGCAGGTCAAAGAATGGCAACAGCAACCGTTGAGCCAGTGGTTGTACGATTCGTATGTACTCAACCAACGGTTGTTTGAAGAAATTACGCAACCCAATCAAAGGCTAAGTTATCGCTACAATTACGATCACATTGCAACGCTCAATCTGCAAATGCTGAAAGCCGGTATTCACCTTGCCAAAATGCTGAACGACATATATGGATAAATTTATCAAATGAAATCCCGCTTAGATTTGTATTGAAATCAACATTTCTGCAACACAAAGCTATCGGCTTTGAATATCCATGCTTCATAGATTGTTCCTGTCAAAAAACTGGCGCATGAACATCAACTGGTAACCAATGGATTTGCCCCAATAAAACCAGTTGTTCGCGCCCGGACGGCTGATAAAGTCGTGCGGGATTTGTTTCTCCAACAACTGTTCGTGCAACTTTTTATTGATTGGATACAAAAAATCCTCAGTGCCGCAATCCACAATCAAAGGGATGTTTTTGTTTTGTACGAGGTAAAGCATATTGATGACGGAGTGATTGCGCCACCACAGGGGGTTGTCAGCGTAATTGCCCAGTACTTTGGGAAGGTCCCAGTAAGCAGGAAAGGGTTGTAAATCTACGGCACCGCTCATGCTGCCCGCGGCACCAAACACATCCTGGTGATAAAAGGTGAGAAACAGCGCACCATGACCGCCCATGTTTGATCCCGCAATGGCTCTGCCTGTTCGATTGGCAATTGTAGGATAAGCCGAGTCTATCCAACCCACCAGTTCTTTTGATATGTATGTTTCATAACGAAGGGTGCTGTCTGCCGGACTGTCAAAATACCAGCTGTTGTTGCCGCCGTCGGGGCACACAATGATGAGGTGAAACATGTCTGCATAATGAGCCAGTTGCGGTACTTTCAGAATCCACGTGGCATAATCATCGCTGAATCCATGAAGCAGGTACACAACCGGGCAGCGTTTTGCTTGCGAAGCGGTTTCCGGGGTAATGACAACTGCTTTGATCTTTTTGTGCATGGTTGCACTGATAGTGGTTATTGTATCTACTTGTGCCCCAAACGCTAATGGTTGTAACATACAGCTACACAAAAAGGAAATTATTGTTTTGCTCATTGCCCAATCCGTTAAGGTTTCCCAATATTGATTCGCGCTGTGATGCCGAAAGTACGCGGCTCACCAAGGTGCACGGCACCAAAATCATAGGCAAAAGCAATGTGGTTTTTGTCAAATGCATTACGGCACCAGGCGTACAATTCCAGGTGTTTCAAATCTATCCCAACACGCGCATTGAAGAGGTGATAAGCACTTTGGCTGATGGTATTGGCTACATCAAAATAAGTGGTACCGCGGTATTGCCATTCGCCCCTGATTACCAATTTTGCAACCTGCATGATGGGAACAGAATACTGTAGAGCAACCATAGAAGTAGCCGCCGGCGTATAGATCTGACGTTTGCCACCAAGATCAACCACAGCGCCGTTTTGCGACAGCTTCAGCGATTGATAAGACGTATGAATGATGCCTGCATTCACATCGGCCTTCAGCCCTTTTACCGGCGTGGCAGACAATTCGGCTTCCAATCCGCGGGTGACCAGTTTGCCAGTATTTTTTACCAGCGTGATGGCTGCAGGCAATACCAGCGTTGGCACCTGTACATCGTGTACAAAGGTTGTATAAGCTGCCAGGTTCAAAAACAAACGGTGATGAAACAAAACATGCTTGCTGCCCACTTCAACATTGTAGCTGTTTTCAGGTAAATATTGGTACAACGGCGGTTGTGAAGGATCGTCTGACAAGGGTGACAAACCACCAGCGCGATAGCCTTTCGAGTAGCTCACATACCACTGGCTGTTGGGTGAAGACACGTATTGCAGGCTCAGCTTGGGTGAAACCGAATGAAAAGAAACCGTGGCGGCTGTATCCGGCAACAGGGTGATGACCTCACTGCCTTTTTGGTATTCATTCTTTACTGACAGGCGACGGTGTTCGTAATCAAAACGGATGCCCCCAATCAAACTGAGTTTGCTGGTAAGCGCATATTTCAATTGGCCATACAGAGCAGCACCGGCACCTTTTGCTTTCGACGTGTTGATGCTTGCAAAATCGATATCGGGAACGCCATAAATTCCCGCATCTTTCCCATAGAAAGTAGCCTGGCGTGTCGGGCTGTTTTGGTAAAAAAAATACGTGCCTGCCGTGTATTGCAGCTTTTGTTGTTGTTTGGCAGAGGTGATCCTGATTTCCTGTGTTAGCACGTTGACCAAATTGTTGGGCTTTCCATAATTGTTGATGATGGAAACAATGTCTGCCGGTGAAAAATCGGCGTCAAGCGGTGCATCATAATAGCGATAATTGGTTTGGTAGGAACTGGTGGCGTTTACATTTAATCTGTTACCGGCATAACTGATAACGAGCGATGTATTAAAATTGTGATCCTTCATGGTAGCCGCTGCATTTTGATCGACCATAAAAGGATTTGACAAAGCTTCTTCCACGCCATACACCAGCGGAAAGGCGCCATCGTTGTTGATGGATTGGTGTTTTACATTCAGCGTCAACATCCATTTGTTTGCCGGCAGATATTTGAGGTAATAATTTCCATACAGCAATTGTTGTTGGTCAAAGCTTTTGCCGGTAAACCGATTGTCGTAATACCCGTTGCGCCGCGAAGACAATAAGGAAACGCCCGCGTACAATTTGTCTTTGACCAACGCGGTACGGATGCCTGCAACATAGCGTTGCAATCCGTAGTTGCCGATGTTGATTTCCGCAAATGCACGTGTCTGGTTGGTGGGTTGTTTGGTGATGATGTTGATGACGCCGCCCATCGCGTTCCTGCCGTACAAGGTGCCCTGCGGACCCCGCAATACTTCGATGCGTTCTACATCGCTCAGCGTGCCGATATAGGTGTCCAGTGAAAACTGGTTCACGCCATCAACATACGTAACAACAGCCGGCTCATAAGATGTTGTTACGATGCCTCTGATCGATGTTACATTGCGGCCGTCCCCGGGATTGTCAGTGTACAGCGATGGTACAATGGCTGTTAGCTCGCTGCTGTTCCACAGCCGGTAATCGGTTACCTGCCGTGCTGTCAAAGCAGATACGCTCAGGGGAAGCTGTTGCAGTTGTTCTTCACGTTTTTCAGCAGTAACTGTCACATCGTCAAGTTGGTGAACGGAGCTGTGTAAGACAATGTTGTGCACTATCATCGTATCAGAAACCAGGATGTTTTGCAATGATGCTGCATAGCCGGTCCCTGTTACAGAAAGAATGTATTTCCCCAACGGAACAGCCGGCAGGCGGTACTGTCCCTGAGCATTGGTAAGAAGGGTAATATTGGTGTTCAGCACGTGCAAAGAAACTTTTTCAACCGGCTGTTGCTGTTCATCTGAAACCACACCGGTAACCGTTCCGGATTGTGCATGCGAAAATTGTAAACTGGAGCAAACTATGAAGAAAATCAAAACAACTCTAACCATCAGACAAGGCAATATGTAGCTGCAATAATACTGATTACTACAAGGATATCGTACTTTTCAGATCTTGGCTTTCCTTTATTTCCCAATTGTAAAATTATGTATCTCTATTTGTTGTCTTATTCAAAAAACGGTTGCATTTAACCTAAAAAAGCAAGCCCTTTACCTATAATCATGCAATCGGTGGCAGAAATAAAAAAATTAAATTGCCCAACTTGTTTCGTGCTTTACTTTTATACAAATATTTGCTGCTCCATATGATTAAAATTTTGTCGTTCACCACATCGCTCTTCCTGTTGTGTGTTTTGATATCCGGTTGCCACATGTTTTCATCCACTCCCAAAATTCTTGTGTTTACAAAAACTGCCGGTTTTGTTCACGATTTATTCCGGCATGCGCGATGCCGTTATCAAATTGGGAAAAGAAAATAATTTTGATGTTGATACCACGAGCAATGCGGAATGGTTTACAGAAGACACTTTGAAAAAATACGCAGCCGTCATGTTTTTGAATACCACCGACCCTGACGATACCTTGTTCACCATTTCTCAGAAAAATGAATTTCAAAGATATATTGAAGCGGGCGGTGATTTTGTAGGGATGTGCATGCGGCTACCGATGCAGGCTATCATTGGGGATGGTATCACCGGTTGGTGGGCGCTACATTTGACAGTCATCCTGCGCAGCAGCAAGCGACAATGAAAGTGGTAGATCAAGATCAATTTCCACCAAACACCTGCCTGCCCCTGGTCAATCGGTTTGATGAGTGGTACAACTATAAAAACGTTGAAAAAACCTGCACGTACTCCTCACCATTGACGAAAGCAGCTACAAAGGGGGCAACATGAATGGCAACCACCCGATGGCGTGGTACCACGAATATGATGGCGGAAGAGCCTGGTACACCGAACTTGGACACACCAAGGAGTCGTACAACGACCAGGCTTACCTCATGCACTTGCTTGGGTGGCATCAAATACGCCATGGACGACAATGAAATTAAATTACAGCAATGTAAAAACAGAAAATACGCCTGATGCCGACCGGTTTACAAGAACACAACTGGTGCAGGGAACTTTTTTTCGAACCCACCGAACTTACCGTACTACCCAATCTCGATGTACTGGTGGCGCAACGCCGCGGCGAATTGATGTTGTATAAAGACAAAGACCATTCGGTGAAGCAGGTTGGTTTTTTAAATGTTTATTGGAAAACATTACAACAGCAGTGCCAATGCCGAAGAAGGATTGCTTGGCATTCAGAAAGATCCTGATTTTGCAAACAACCATTACCTCTATATTTACTATAGTCCTACCGATACGTCGGTAAACCGCTTGTCGCGTTTTAAATTTGAGAACGATACCCTCAACAACAGCAGCGAAAAAATAATTTTGCAATTGTATTCGCAGCGCGAAATTTGTTGCCACACGGGCGGCTCCATTGCCTTTGGCAAAGACCGTACATTGTATTTATCCACCGGCGATAATTCTACCCCGTTTGATGAAGGCCGGGCAAAAATTTGTAAGCCATGGTTTTGCACCGCTCAACGATGCGCCCGGACATATGCAATATGATTCCCGCCGCTCTGCTGGCAACACCAATGATCTGCGAGGGAAAATATTGCGCATTGTAGTGAACGAAAATGGTAACTTACAGCATTCCTGAAGGCAATTTATTTGCGAAAAGGAACTGATAAAACAAAACCTGAAATTTATGTGATGGGCGACAGAAACCCGTACCGTATTTCGGTTGATCAGAAAAACGGGTATTTATATTGGGGTGAAGTAGGACCCGACGCAAACGCAGACAGCTTGTGCTACCCGCGGACCCAAAGGTTATGATGAAATGAACCAGGCACGAAAAGCCGGATTTTTTGGCTGGCCTTTGTTTATCGCCAACAACATTCCTTACGTATCATATCAATTATCAAACAGGTGAAAGCGGGAAAACATTTGACCCGGCACATCCGCAAAATTTATCGCGAACAATACCGGGTTGACCGATCTGCCACCGGCACAACCCGCTTTTATCTGGTATCCGTATGGCATCTTCAAAAGAGTTTCCGCAAGTAGGATCGGGCGGGCGTACCGCCATGACGGGTCCGGTTTATTACACCGATTTATATCCCGAAAAAACAAGGTTGCCCGATTATTACAACGGGAAATTGTTTGTGTACGAATGGATGCGTGGCTGGATAAAAGTGGTGACGATGCAGCCGAATGGCGATTTTGATAACCTCGAACCATTCATGGCAAATACGAAATTCAACAATCCGTCAGACATGGAAGTCGGTCCCGACGGTCGGTTGTATATTGTAGAATATGGCAGCGGCTGGTTTGCAAAAAATGCAGATGCCGGTTTGGTTCGCATAGATTATAACAGTGGTAACCGGCCGCCAAAAGTTTCGGGCATACAGGTAAACAAAACCTCCGGCACTTTGCCGCATGCAACATGGAAGCCAGCGTTGGCGCCCGCGATCCCGACAATGACAAGCTTACTTACGTATGGCATGTGGGTGGAAAAACGGTGGAAACAAAAGAACCCAAAGCTGCAAACAACGCTTAAGCACCGCAGGCGATTATCGCCATTTATGCCGAAGTAAAAGATGATAAAGGCGCAGTAACCAACAGCGACAAAGTAACGGTGTATGCCGGCAATGAAGCACCGGAAGTGAACATCGCTTTCAATGGCAACAAGGTATTCTATTTTCCAGGTCAGCCGGTTGCTTATCGTGTATCGGTAACCGACAAGGAAGATGGCAAAGCCATGGACTCCAGCAATCTTGTGATCTCTGCCGATTACCGCGAAGGGCACGACAAAGCCGGCGAATCGCAGGGACACCAGGTATTGACGCAGGAGATGCAGGGCAAAAGCCTGATGGAATCACTTGACTGCAAAGCCTGCCACAAAGTCAATGAATCGTCTGTCGGGCCTGCGTTTATGGCCGTAGCCGAACGCTATCGCGGCAATGCAGAAGCACAAGATTTCCTGGCCAATAAGATCATCAAAGGTGGTGGCGGCGTTTGGGGCGAAGCCGTGATGGCGGCGCATCCCAACCTGCCTCAATCAGATGCACGGCTCATTACCAAATATATTTTGTCGCTGACTGATCAGAAGAACCAACAATCATTGCCCGCTTCCGGATCTTTGTCGCCAACGCTGCAAAAACCGGTGTCACCCAATGGTATCCTGTACCTTACTGCAAGCTATACAGACAAAGGAGGACAAAACATCAAGCCACTTACCGGTACGGCTTATGCTTTCCTTCGCAACAACACCTTTTCTGCTGCCGATATCACACAGGTCAACAACGCGAACAAAGGCAAATACGGCGATCTTTCTTATGTGATGCTCTCCAAAGACAGCAGCTGGCTGGCCATTGGCAACGTTGATCTGACGGGTGTTAAAAACCTCGTGATCAATTTGGGCTGGCAGGATTCATTGACCGGCAACAATGCTTTTGAATGTTATCTCGATGCGCCGCAGGGAAAGAAAATCGGGGAATATAAAATTGCCGGCGGCAAACTGAACACTGTGAAGACGGCTGCTATCCCCATTCTTCCTATTGACGATGGAAAACTGCATACCATTTACCTGGTGAAAAAGGCGTCAGGTAACAGCCAGCAACAAGCTGTAGCCATTACCCAAATCACTTTCGGAAATAAATAATCATTGATGAGGGCAAAAAATTACGTTTTTTGCCCTCATTTTATGAATTCATGGATGAAAGCAGATGTTTCTTTTGCCCTCATTGGCTGTGGTAAAATCGGCAGCCGACATGCGCAACACATTCACAGGTTGGCGCATCTAGTTGCTGTTTGTGATACGGATATCGCAAAAGCAAAAGCCATTGCTGAACAATATGGTGCGGTGAGTTATTCATCCATTGAATCTTTGCTTCTCAATACATGTCCCGACGTGGTGGCGGTCTGCACTCCCAACGGGCTTCATGCCACCCATGCCATTGCATCGTTGAAGGCGGGCTGTCATGTGGTGTGCGAAAAACCTATGGCTATCCGCAGTGAAGATGGACTGGCAATGATCCGGGTATCGGAGGAAACAGGAAAACATTTGTTTGTTGTCAAACAAAACCGTTTTAATGATGCAGTCGTAAAAGTAAAACATCTGTTGAACGAAGGTGGATTGGGAAAAATCTACAGTTTCCAGGTCAATTGTTTCTGGAACCGCAACGTCGATTATTACACCCACAACTGGCATGGAACAAAAGATTTTGACGGTGGTACGCTGTTTACACAATTCAGCCATTTCATTGACATTCTCTATTGGTTTTTGGGCGATGTGGAAACCGCAACTTCCTATGTCACCAATGCGGCTCATCAAACTCTCATTGAAACCGAAGACAGCGGGGTAGCCATACTTGCCATGAAAAGTGGCGCGATCGGTACGCTCAATTATACGGTAAACAGTTATGCCGAAAACATGGAAGGTTCGTTCACCCTCTTTGGTGAAAAAGGAACGGTGAAAATTGGCGGTCAATACCTCAATGCCATTTCGTACCAACATGTGGAAGGCGCTTATCTCAGCAATGTACAGCAAGCCCCGCCTAATGATTATGGCAGTTACAAAGGCAGCATGAGCAATCACGGAAAAGTGTATGACAATGTGTTGGATGTTTTGTGTCGTTCGGGTGCCATCAGTACCAATGCAAGGGAGGGTTTGAAGACCATCCAAATCATTGAAAAAATTTATTCGGCAAATATTCTATAAGTAACGGTCGAATGATTTACTTTTAACGAAATCCTGTATCGTCTCGTTTACTACGTTCTTTTATTACCAAAATTATCTGTATGAAACATGTTTATGCAATGTGCTTTTGTGCACTTACTTCTCTTTCCGTATTGGCTCAATGGACCGACAATACGGCTGAAAATCTTTCTGTAGCAGGCATGAATGCCTCCGACATGCATGCCATTGGGGTAGGCGAAGGAAAAACCTGGGTTGCCTGGTATTCAAAACGCGATGACGACAACTATGAATTGCGCGCGCAATTGATTGATTCTACTGGTCACAAATTGTTGGGCGATGCCGGCATTCTCGTGAGTAATGAACTGGCTGGCACTGCAACGTATGAATTCAACATTTGCAGCAACGGGCGTTATGACCTCATTATCGGTCATCAATATGAACGCAACGACACGCTGGTGGCGGTGGTGTCGAAGCTCGATCAGCAGGGCAACCTGTTGTGGAGTTCCAACGGCGTTGTATTGGGTGCCGGGCTTTCGCCTTACCCAAGCGTTCTTGCCAATGGTGAGACGGCGGTGGTGTGGAACAGCAGCCTCAAAAATACGCTCCTCCTGCAACGCATTACGTCTGACGGCGTATTGGCATCTGACAAACCCATGGAAGTGAAAGTGGGTTCTAAGACCACAACGCGCGGGCAGGTAGTTGCCAACCTGAACAGCGATTTTACCCTCGTCTTCCAGGTGCATGAAACCGGCATCAATACTACCCTCTATGCACAGCGGTATGACTTGTATGGCAAACCCTATTTCACCAGCCCGTTGCAGCTGAGCAACCTGGCCACTTCCGGCGCACGTTATTATTCTGTATTGGCGGATTATGATACCACTTATGTTGGTTATTATGCCAGTGAAGGTTCACGCTTCAATTCTTATGTACAACGCATCAATCCCGACAACAGCAACCCCATGCCATACGGGATGAATGGCGCGGCCTTCAGTACCCGCACCGGTGCTACGGATCCCAATCAAATGACCACCAGCATTGCATTTAAAGATTCTTCGCAGGTACTTTGGGCGGTCTGTAATTACAGCAACCAGGCGCAATCAGAATCCGGTGTATTCATTCAGAAATTTGAAAAAACCACCGGGCAAAGAGGTTTCAATACTTATGCACGGGAAGTATTGCCCATCAGCAACATGATGGATATGCAGGTAGGTGAACTTGCCGTGACAGGCGAAGACCGTCCGGGCTTCATTGTACATGACACCCGGAATCATCTTTATGCCATCAAACTAGACAACAGGGGCTACCCGGTATGGACTGCCAAAAGCATCGAACTGGGATCTTCCGACTTCCCGAAAGCAAGGTTTAGCTTTGCTTCCAACGATGTAATCGGTGTAGCCGTATGGAGCGAAGATCGCGGTAATGGCGCAATGCCTTTTGCCCAAAACATCACGCCTGAAGGCGTCACCGGCGTGCTGCCGGTTGTGATTGCTGATTTTACTGCTGTCAAATCCGGGATTGCAGCAAACCTGTCCTGGTCAACATTGACCGAAACCAATAACAAAGGATTTTCGATTGAACGCAGCCAGGACGGCAGAAGCTTTACTGCAATTGGTTTTGTGGCTTCTGTGGGAAACAACAGTGCACAACAAAACCACTATGCCTTTGCAGACAAAGCTCCGCTGAATAACGACAATTATTATCGCCTGCAGCAGGTAGACCTGAATGGAAAAACCACTTACAGCGATGTAAAAATGGTATCGTTCCGGCAGGCAGCAGCCTTGGTAATCTCCCGGCTGTATCCAAACCCAGCCAGCAGTCTATTGCAGGTACAATTGTGGAGTGCTGTCAACAGCAAGGCAACAATCAGTATCACCAACGTGAATGGCAAAACGGTACTACAGCAACATAAATTGCTGATGGCAGGTGACAACCTGTTGCCCATCACCGTGCAATCACTGTCGGCAGGCACATACTTTATTCGTGTCAATGCCAACGGAACTGAAAAAGTGATGAAGTTTTCGAAATTGTAATTTGACTTTTTTAGATAACAAAGCTGCCTTGTATTCAATATTATACAAGGCAGCTTTGTTTTGAACGATGATAGAGTAACAAATTTGTAGTTCATTGACCGCACAAGACTTGGTTGACTGAAAAACAAAGTGACTTTTGTATGTACATCTGCATTACCTATTTGAGACTTTTATAGAGCCGAAGTTCAGATTTGGCAGGTTAAAAGGTGTGCATATTAGTCGTGTAGCTTGCCTTGCTATGATGAGGATTTATTTATCAAAATACAATTGTACAAAATAGGGGAAATGGTCTGATCCATAAGCCGGCAGCCGTTCCAATTGGATGACCTTGAACTGTTCTGAAACAAATACGTAATCGAGTGGCCAACGAAAGAATGATGATTGTGCATTGAAGGTGCTGTACAAACCTCTGCCATACCGCACATCATTCAGTTGATTGTCTTTCTGGAACTGCTGTATGTTGTGCGACCAGCCGACATCATTGAAATCGCCGGCTACCACCGTTGGCAAAGGATCTTTGGCAATGAGTTGGGCAGCTTTTGGCAGGCTCACTTCTTCTTCGCCTACATTATCGGGATGTTCACTGGGTTTGGGTGCTACGGGATGAATGGTCATCAGTTTGAACTGTGTGTTGTCAGGAAGTGTAACGGTGGTAAAAAAAGTAGGCACGCTATCATGGTTCAAGATAAATACCTGTGTACCCGACAACGGAAATTTAGAATAGAGGCACATGCCATACGTATTGTCGGTAGGGAAGGAGATGCGTTGCGGATACAAGCTGTTCAAACTGCTGAGGTGATCTACCCACCATTGATTCACTTCCATCGTGAGCACAAAATCAGGATGTTTATTGTTGATGATACGCACAAGGGAGTCGGCATTCCGGTTGGTCATCAACACGTTGGCAACAATGATGCTGAAGGAACGTTTGGAAACAGTAGAATCTTCACTGATCGATTTGACTTTTGAGGAAGACAATGCGGTATATGGAAATATGATCACCGCCTGTATCAGCATCGTCGCCAGGAAAGCAGTAAGGAATCCATAAAAGCCTTTCCTTTTTTTCGGGTACACAAACAGAAACATCATGAAGCAAACGGTCAACAAAATCAGCACCTGCAACCTTGGAAAATTGAGCGCCTGCAAATACCACAACGATGTATTGTACAACAGCGAAGCAAGCGTAACCAGCATCAACAATACGCTGCAACACATCAACAAATAAAACAAAGCTTTTCCTATTTTATTCATGAACAACCGTTTTAGAAGGATTAACCTATGTGATGACCAACCCATTACCCGTTGGTGCACGTAGCAAGCGCAAGTTAAACAACGGAAACCTCATTTGAAACAAAAAGCGCGGTGAAGCGCTTCAGCCCGTTCATCAAACAACAGTTTCTGGTCGTTCATTTCCCCTTAACTTACCGGGAAATTCTGGTAAGCAATGGAAGTTTTGGAAGTACGCAATCTGAGAAAAGAATACGGCAAAATCACCGCGTTGCAGGACGTGTCGTTTTCTGTTCCCAAAGGCAGCGTCTTTGGAATCTTGGGACCCAATGGCAGTGGAAAAACCACCCTGCTCGGTATCGTAACAGACATTTTGAAACCCACTGCAGGCAGCGTGTTGTTCTCCGGCGCAGAACCAACTGCCAACAACCGGAAACACATCGGCACCCTGCTTGAAACCCCTAATTTTTACCATTACTTATCCGCAGTTCAAAACCTGCGCATCGCTGCAGAAATCAAGCAACAGGGAAGGACCGACATTGATGACGTGCTTCACAAAGTGAACCTCTATGAACGGCGCAACAGCCGGTTCAGTACGTTTTCACTCGGTATGAAACAACGTCTTGCCATCGCTGCGGCATTGCTTGGCGATCCTGACATGCTGATATTTGACGAACCTACCAACGGACTTGATCCTGTAGGCATTGCAGAAATCCGGGAGTTGATTGTCCGCTTGTCTGCTTCCGGTAAAACCATCCTCATGGCAAGTCATATGCTCGATGAGGTAGAAAAAGTATGTACGCACGTTGCCATCCTTAAAACGGGCGTTCTGCTTACTGCGGGCTCTGTGAACGAAGTGCTGGTGAATGAAGACATCGTGGAAGTATCGGCTGCCGACAATGATCAATTGTACCAATTATTGATGACAGCGAAAGTGCATTCCAACCTGTACAGGGAAGGAAAATTGATTTACCTCCATTACCCGGCAGGCTCTGCTAAACCGGAAGACATCAATTTGTTTTGCAGTCAGCAAGGAATTGTCTTGAATCATTTGCGACTGAAAAAGAAAAGTCTTGAAACCAAATTTCTGGAATTAACCAATCTCTGATTTTATGCTTCACTTGTTGTATATCGAATGGCTGAAACTGAAACATTACCGTACTTTCTGGATCCTGAGTGCGCTGTTTGTATTGAGTCTTTATGGTGTCAATTACATCGTGTTTGAAGTGCAGCGACAGGCATTTACCCAGCAGGATTCCATGACGTCCGCTTTTCTGGGCAACCCGCCGTTTCGCTTTCCCGAAGTGTGGCAAACCGTAAGCTACATCAGCAGTTTTTTGTTGTTTTTCCCGGGGTTGATCATCATTATCCTGATGACGAATGAATTTTCGTTTAAAACGCATCGCCAGAACGTCATAGACGGGCTGAGCCGTGATCAATTCATCCTGGTAAAAGCTTTGCTGGCTGCTTTGATTGCATTTGCATCTGCGATTATTGTTTTTGTGATGGCGCTTCTATTTGGCTGGCGTGAAGGCAGTGCTTCGCTCAATCTGCATCAATCCCAATACCTTGTTTATTATTTTGTACAAGCGCTCAGCTACACCATGCTGGCGTTGCTGGTTGCCGTATTGTTCCGTCGGTCGGGCATATCCATTGGTGTCTATTTTTTGTATGCTGTAGTGCTCGAAGAAGCCTTGGTGAAAGTGGTACGGTTCTACGTAGGTGATGCTGCGCAGTACCTGCCGCTCGAAAGCAATGACAACCTGATCCCGTTTCCGGTTTTTAAAAACATGGTGGGACAAATGGTCACGTATCCGGATGCTTTGCCAATGCTCGTTACCGCCATGGTCTACCTGGCTTTGTACGTCTTTCTTTGCCGGCAGCGATTCCTGACAACCGATTTATAATTGGGCACTGTGTTATTCAATGTGCATTGGATTACAGGGAATAAAGAACTGTTGAAAAAGGTTTGATAGATCACAATCATTGTTTCCATTTCAATCTTCACAATAAACATAATCAGCTTTTGTGACATCCCTATACCTACTGTAATCCTCATTACCTACGATAAAAAAACTGCTAATTCAACGAAACCTCCCAAATTTGCCGTTTCATTAGTTTATCAATTATGTCGTCTGTACTCCTGTTATCGTTGGTGGTTGTTTATTTTCTTGTGTTGCTGGGCGTGGCATGGTACACCAGCCGAAATGCCAACAACGAATCTTTCTTTATTGGTAACCGCAACAGCAACTGGATGCTTGTTGCCTTTGGGATGATCGGCACTTCGCTCAGCGGGGTAACGTTTGTAAGTGTACCCGGAACGGTTGGCAGCAATGGCTTTGGCTATTTCCAGGTTGTCATTGGTTATTTTCTCGGGTATTTTATCGTTGCGTTTGTATTGTTGCCGTTGTATTACCGCTTGCAGCTGACATCGATTTACAATTATCTCAACCAACGGTTTGGTACCACGGCATATAAAACCGGCGCGTTGTTTTTCATCATTTCCCGTACGCTGGGCGCCACGGCAAGATTGTATCTTGTGATCAATGTATTGCAGATATTTATTTTGAACAATATGAATGTGCCATTCTGGGTCACCACGCTTGTCATCCTGTTCATGATCCTGATGTACACCTTTGAAGGCGGCGTGAAGACCATCGTTTTTACCGATACCCTGCAAACCTCGTTCATGCTCGTCGGGCTAATCATCTGCATCGTCTACATCATGAACAATCTAGGGCTTTCTTTGACATCGGCTATCGAAACCCTGCAGGCAAAAGGCTATACCCACACCATCAATACAGATGTGAACAGTGCTGCTTTCTGGCTGAAGCAAGTGATTGGCGGTGCATTCATTACAGTGGGCATGACGGGGCTCGACCAGGAAATGATGCAAAAAAACATCAGCGTGAAAACACTGAAAGATTCACAGAAAAACATGATGACCTTCAGCACCATCATGGTAATGGTGAACCTGTTGTTTTTGTTTCTTGGCGGTTTGTTGTATCTATTTGCCACGCAACACAACATAAACATTACGGGCGACGATTTGTTTCCGGCCATCGCGTTGAGTACAAACGCCGTTTCTCCTTATTTCCCAGTATTCGTGTCTGTCATTTTCATCATCGGTCTCATCTCCGCATTGTTTCCCAGTGCCGATGGTGCCATCACGGCATTGACCTCTTCTTTTTGCATCGATATTTTGGGAATGAAACGCCAGCAGGGATGGTCGGAAAAACGCCGGAAAAACATCCGGCTGATGGTGCACCTGTCGTTTACCGTGTTGTTTTTTATCTGTGTGCTCGGTTTTAAACAAATCAACAGCAAATCGATCATCAACAACATCATGAGCATTGCCGGCTATACCTATGGTCCCTTGCTTGGCTTGTTTACCTTTGGCATATTTACCAACCGGCAATTAACCAACCGTGTGGCAACCGTCGTTATTTGCTTACTTGCGCCGGTGGTTTGTTATTTTCTCAGCTTGTACTCGCCCGACCTGTTCAATGGATATAAAATCGGTATCGAGTTGCTCATCATCAACGGAATGTTTACGTTTTTGGGTTTGTATGTTTTTTCGGTACCACAAACTGCTGTTGTCAGCAACGCATTCGTTCTTCCCGTCAACGAAAATGCATAACGAAACATCATTGCTTTATAAAAAATCAACTATTGGAACTTGTCAGTTTGTTAGCAGAGCAATATGCGGAACGGTACACTACACCTCATGATGATGTGCTGCGCCAGGTACATCTGGAAAGCCGTACGCATGCACACGCACACCTGCTGAGCACCGAAACGCAGGGCGCATTGTTGTCTTTTTTAAGTTGGATGATGCAACCAACATACATTCTTGAAGTCGGAACCTTCACCGGGTACAGCGCGCTGTGCCTGTGCAAAGGTTTGAAGCCGGGGGGTGAATTACACACAATCGAATTGCGTCAACGGGATGTGGATATTTCTTCAGCCAATTTTAAACGGGCTGAAAAGGAGAAACAGATACATTTGCACATAGGCAATGCTGTTGAGATTATTCCTTCACTTGACTACGAATGGGATATCGTGTTCATAGATGCCGACAAAACGAACTACATTACATACTACGAACTCGCGTTGGCACGTTTAAGCAACAGGGGTATTGTCATTGCCGACAATGTGTTGTTTCACGGTCAAGTTCTGCAGGAGCCGGTTTCAGGAAAAAGTGCGAAAGCCATCCACGATTTCAACCAATATGTAATCAATGACGAGCGTGTAGAAATTGTGATGCTCACGATCCGGGATGGATTGATGTTGATTCGAAAAAAATAATATACATTACTGTTGCTATTGGCTGCAGTATGCTAACTAAAAACATTTCACCACTCATGAAAACATTTTTTTTGATTGCTGCCTGCACATTCGGAATGGTTTCGGCACATAGCCAAAACACCTCTGCAATAGAAGATTACATCAACAATTACAAAGAGCTTGCCATTCAGGAAGAAATCCGTACGGGAGTGCCGGCAGCCATTACCCTTGCGCAGGGTTTGCTGGAAACCAATGCCGGGCAATGCGATCTTGTGAAATCATCCAATAATCATTTTGGAATCAAATGCAAATCTGACTGGACAGGCTCTGTAGTCTATCATGATGATGACGCCAAAGGTGAATGTTTCAGGAGTTATGATAGCGCAGAAGAATCGTACCGCGATCATTCCGATTTTTTGAAAACAAGACCCAACTACGCCTTTTTATTCAACCTCGATCCGACCGATTATGAAGGCTGGGCAAAGGGATTGAAGAAAGCCGGCTACGCCACCAATCCTGCCTACAGCGCTTCGCTTGTCAAATACATTGTCAACAACCATTTGCAGGATTACACATTGCTTGCTTTGCAACGCCAGCAAGGCCGCGAATCGCTGATGGCCGCTTCACTGCCAGCTTTTAACAATGCCATGCAGGAGGAAGACGAAGAAGAAGATGCACCCAAACAAGGTCCGCTGACAGCCAAAATAGCACAAACCACCATCACTGCACCAACCGCGTTGTATCCATCAGGTGTATTCTCTATCAACGAAACCAAAGTAGTGTATCTGCAGCAGGGAACTTCCCTGTTTGCCCTCGCAAGCAAATACAACATCGCTTATAGCAAGTTGCTTGAATACAACGACCTTGCTGGCGAAATCCGGGATAAAAACCAATTGATTTACCTCGCTAAAAAGCCAAAGAAAGGCAGCAAACCCTACCATGTGGTAACGATCCAGGAATCTCTTCAGGACATTGCGCAGATAGAAGGTGTGCGTCTCGAAAGCATCCTTGAATACAACAACCTCGGCAAACACGCAGCGATCAAACCGGGACAAAAAATTTATTTGCAAGGTTTTGCACCATCATCCGCAAAAACAACAACCGGCAGATAATTTCTTCCAACTGCCTCTCTCATTATGGAACTGATTCAGGTTCACGACAAACAATTTGTGCCTTTTCTTTCCGAAGCAGCAATCGCCGGGCAGGTCAGTCAGTTGGGTGCTCAACTCAGTGAAGAATATGCTGGCAAACGCCCGTTGCTCATCGCCATTCTCAACGGTTCTTTCGTATTTGCCGCTGACCTTTTCAAACGCATCACCATTGACGCAGAGATATCGTTTATCAAACTGGCATCTTACAAAGGCACCCAGTCATCGGGTCATGTATTGACGGCAATTGGATTGGAAACCAACATTGCCAACCGGCATGTCATCATTGTTGAAGACATCATTGATACCGGCAAAACACTCCACGCATTTTTACCACAATTGCTCATTCAGCAGCCGGCATCTTTGAAAATTGCGGCATTGCTACACAAGCCCGAAGCCACGGTTTATCCTATTCACATTGATTATACCTGTTTCACCATTCCCAACAAGTTTGTCGTTGGCTATGGTCTCGACTACGACGGGTTGGGCCGAAACCTGCCTGCCATTTACCAGTTGCATAGCGAATAATGCAATTTGTAACGCCTTTGTAAAAAACGGTAAAGCCTCGTTAAACAAAAGACGTTGGCTGCCGAAAAGATTACCTTTGCAGCCTTTATGAAATCCGGAAGACTACAAAAAGACAAAGTAAACATCATCACGCTCGGTTGCAGCAAAAACCTGGTGGACAGCGAAGTGCTCAGCGGCCAATTGAAAGCCAATGACATTGACGTTTTGCATGAAAATACAAAGCTCGATCACAACATTGTGGTGGTGAATACCTGCGGTTTTATCGACAAAGCCAAAGAAGAAAGTATCAACACCATTCTTGACCAGGTGAACCTGAAAAAGCGTGGCCGGCTGGAAAAAGTCTATGTCACCGGTTGCCTCAGCGAGCGGTACCGCAACGACCTTGAATCTGAAATTCCCGAAGTAGATGCCTGGTTTGGTACCTTTGAACTGCCTTTTTTACTCAAACAACTCAATGCAGACTATAAAAAAGAACTGCTTGGCGAGCGCCTGCTCAGTACGCCAAAGCACTATGCATATTTAAAAATATCGGAAGGTTGCAACCGCACCTGCGCATTTTGCGCCATCCCGCTGATGCGTGGCAAACACATCAGCAAAACAATCGAAGAAATAATTTTTGAAGCGGAAACACTTGTGAAGCAAGGTGTCAAAGAAATTATGCTCATAGCACAGGAACTTACCTATTATGGGCTGGACATTTACAAAAAACGAATGCTCGCCGACCTCCTAAACCGGTTGGCAGATGTGCCCGGTGTAGAATGGATACGGCTGCATTATGCTTACCCCAACAAATTTCCGCTCGACGTGCTGGATGTGATGCGCGATCGCGAGAATGTCTGCAACTACCTCGACATGCCGCTGCAACACGCCAGCAACCGCATGCTGCAGGCTATGCGGCGCCAAAGTACCCGGCAGGAGATTGAAGACACCATCGCTGCCATCCGGGATAAAAATCCAGGCATTTGCCTGCGGACTACGTTGATAGCCGGTTTTCCGGGCGAAACAGAAGACGACGTGGAAGATGTGAAAGATTTTTTACAGCAGCAGCGTTTTGACCGCGTGGGTATCTTTACCTACAGCCACGAAGAAGATACGCCGGCTTATGTATTGGAAGACCTGATTCCGGCAGATGAAAAACAACGCCGTGCACAGGAAATCATGGAAGTGCAGCAGGAAATCAGTTACGAAAAAAACCAGGAAAAAATTGGCAGCACGTTCAAAGTGATCATTGATAAAAAAGAAGCCGGCCGGTATCTTGGCAGAACTGAATTTGATAGCGTGGAAGTGGACAACGAAGTCGTGATACACTCAGAACAGAAACTGCAACCCGGCATGTTTGTCAATGTAACCATTACGAAAGCTTACGATTATGACCTCGAAGGCGTGATCGCTTAAGCTTACCGATTCTTCCGCTTCTGTCACCTGTTCGCCTGTTATCTTTGCAGCATAGCATTGAGCAAACTTATGAATCAACAGCAGATGGTATCAGAACAGCAGGCAGCCGCAACCTTTCTTCCGTACGGGCAAACGGGATATTATTCCAAAACCATTCTTGATTACCTGGAGCAATCGGATTCGCTTCGTCCGTTTTACCAACATGACGTTTCTATTGCTGGCATCAAGGCTGCTATTGAAGAAAGAAAAAGCTTTGCGCAAAACCGCGATGTGCTCGTTAGCGTACTGAAAGAACAATACAACAACATAGCCGTTAACGAAGCGGTTCGTTCCAATATTGACGCGTTATCTCAACCGGATACCTTTACCATTACCACAGCGCATCAGCCCGTCATTTTTACCGGTCCGCTATATTTTGCCTACAAAATTCTACATACTGTAAAGCTGGCGGAAACCCTTCACAATCAATTGCCGCAACACCGTTTCGTTCCCGTTTTTTACATGGGCAGTGAAGATGCCGACCTCGACGAACTGGGCACGATACAGGTAGATGGCAAAACATACAAATGGCAGACAACACAAACCGGTGCTGTGGGCAGGATGACCATTGACCATCCATTTCTGAACCTGTTGCAACAGCTCGAAAATCAAATTTCAGTATTGGAATGGGGTGAAGAACTGGTGCAGATTTTCAAACGATGTTACCGCGCCGGAAACACCATACAACAGGCAACGCTGGAAGTGGTGAATGAACTGTTTGGCGCATATGGTGTGGTGGTGCTCATTCCTGATCACCCGTCGTTGAAACGACTGATCGAACCGGTTTTGATCAAAGAAATTTCGGAGCAATTTTCTCATCAGCAGGTGGAAGCAACCTTGTCGGAAATGTCGAAACTCTACAAGGTGCAGGCTGGCGGCAGGGAAATCAACCTCTTTTACCTGGTTGACAATCACCGGGAAAGAATTGAAAAAGAAGACGATCGGTTTACCGTTCCGGCGCTTAACCTACAATTCACCAAAGAGGAATTGATTGCGGAAATCAAAACGAATCCCGAACGTTTCAGCCCGAATGTCATTCTGCGCGGTGTGCTGCAGGAAACAATTTTGCCCAATCTTGCGTTTATCGGCGGTGGCGGCGAACTTGCTTACTGGCTCGAGCTGAAACAAGTGTTTGCAGCGGCAGGCGTTCCTTACCCGGTGTTGATTTTACGCAATTCTTACTTGTTGTTGACAAAAGATTGGAACCAAAAAATCAAACAATTGGGATTTACAGCGGCGGATTTTTTCAAAGATTCATTGTTCCTGATCAATGAACTGGTTGCAAAAACCACGGTAAACAAGGTTTCTATTGTTGAAGAAACAGAACAGCTGTTGAACATCTTTCACCAACTTCAATCCATTGCCACGCAGGTAGATGTAAGCTTACGCGAACACGTAGCAGCAGTTACGGCGCAGACGGAGAAAAAGCTGGTGGCGTTGCAAAAAAAGATACAAAGAGCCGAGCGACGCAAATACCAGACGCAACACCAGCAGATTGAAATGCTGAAAGCACAACTGTTTCCCAACGGCAGCCTGCAGGAACGAAAGGAAAACATCAGCGGCTGGTATGGACGTTACGGCAACTCTTTTCTACAAACGATTTACGACAACGCGTTATCGATGGAACAGGAATTTGTCATCGTTACCTTGTAGCTGCTACAAATCAAACTCATTGCGGAAATCCGCTTTTAGCCTTTCAGCTTTAACAGTCACTTCTTCTTTCATCGTTTCTTTGTATTGAGCCAGTGCATCTGCCACCCGTTCATTGGTGCTGCCAATGATCTGTGCTGCCAGGATGCCCGCATTTTTAGCCGCGTTGAGGGCAACCGTTGCTACCGGAACACCGTTTGGCATTTGTAGGATTGACAATACCGAATCCCATCCGTCCATCGAGTTAGACGATTTTACCGGTACCCCGATTACGGGAAGCGTTGTAACGGCAGCTACCATTCCGGGCAGGTGTGCCGCGCCACCCGCGCCTGCGATGATGACCTGCAAACCTCTCGCCCGCGCCGATTCGGCGTATTGCATCATGCGTTCAGGTGTTCTGTGCGCCGATACCACTGTGAGTTCGAATTCGATCGCAAATTGTTGCAAAATGTCGGCGGCGGCTTTCATAACAGTAAGATCACTGTCGCTGCCCATGATGATTCCCACGGTAGTCATATTTTGCTGTATTTAGTTTGCAAAAGAAAGCTGTTCGGATCTTCAATTGACTTTTTCGAAAAAATAAATGCAATGCCTTTTATAAATTCTGTTTATCGAAGCAAGGTGATCGTACCCTGTTGCATTTGTTTCTTCCCATTGTATTGATACGTAGCAATGTAAACATACGTACCTGCCGTTACTCGCTGGTTTTTGTCTGCGCCATTCCAACAGCGGTAAGGATTGACCGATTGAAAAACGAGATTGCCAAAGCGGTTATAGACCAACAGGCGGTAAGATGTGATGAGCGACAATCCGCCGATGGGTCCAAACTGGTCGTTTTTGAAGTTGTGATCGGGCGAAAATGCAGAGGGAAAGTGAATGTCGCCACACCCGCCAAATACATGGATCGTATCACGGGCAATGCAGCCACCTTCGTTGAATACGGTTAGGCTGTAACTGCCTTCTTTTGATATCATCCTCAGCGGAACTTCAGAGCCATTTTCCCAACGATAACTCGCAAAACCCGGAGAAGGTTGCAACGTTAACGTTTGTCCATTGCAAAGCGCAATGTCTTTTCCAAGAGAGAATTGCATTTGTTTGTCCTGCAGATACATGGCAAGGCTGTCCCGGCATCCACTGGCATCGGAAACAATCACCGAATAATGTCCTTCTGTTAAGTGCGTTGCTGTCACATCATTGCTGACCAATGGCGACCATTGATAAATATAAGGAGCCATGCCGCCGCTTTCTTTGATGTTGATTTCACCATTCTGCATGTTGCAGTCGGGATCGATGGCAGTCACCGTATGAGACAATGTGGAAAGTTTTTGCGAAAGCGCGACTTCTATCAGGTCTTTACAGTTGTTGTGATCTGTAATGAGGATAGAATATGTTCCGGCACTGAGGCCGTAAGCACTGTTCTCCGCTGTGGTTGCGTGCGACCAAGCGTATTCATACGGCGCCACACCACCACTTTCGGTAAGGACGATGGAACCATTCCGGTTGTTGCAATCGGCATTCCTGGTAGCCAATTGATGGTGCAGCGGCATTGGTTCGGTGATGGTAACAGAAGTAGAATTGCGGCAGCCATTTTTTGCCTCTGCGGTAACGGTATAATAACCGGCTTTCACAGTTGCCGATGCAGTCGAAGTTTCGGGTGAGGTGTTCCAGGAAAACCGGGCTTCTTCTGCATTGGATACCGAGGCAGTTATCAACCCGGTGGAGCTGTTGCAGGCGATGGGTGTCGTAACAACAGCCGAAACATCGGGAATGATAATGGTTTGCTGGCTGCTGACAGCTTCCCCATTGGCACTGCGCCCGGTTAAGCTTACCACATATTGACCGGCTGTGGTAAACGTATGGGAAACTGCCATGCTTCCATTTGCGGTATTGTTGCTGCCAGCGGCTGCATCACCAAAGTCCCATTGTTGCAAAGTAACACAGGTAGCAGGTACCGGCGTAAAGGTTACTTCCCGGTTTTGTTTGCAATTGTAATCAAATGACACGGTACCGCTGTTGGGTGCTTCGCCAATCTGCAGGTTGTCAATGGCAAAACCATTGAAGTTGTTTTGAATTTTTCCCGCTCCGAACACGAACCGGAACCGAACATTTTTTTTGCCTGCCAGCAAGGGGAGAGAATGCTGGGCAGTCACCCAGCCATTGCTGCCACTGTTGCCGGAACCACTCCAACCATTTGGCTGTAAACCATATCTTATCGAATAGGTATTGTACCAATTGCTGTTGATACAGTCTGCAACATCGCCAAAAGCCCCTACACTCTGCCATGAATTGCCATTGTCAACAGAGTATTGAAGGGCTGCCCCATCATAGTTTTGCTCGGTATCCCAATTGACCAAAAATGAAAGATGCGGAAGTTTAACATTTGAAAAATCCAAGCAGGGCGATTGCAGCCACGAATATTCGTTTTCGTTGTATTCATTCCCGGTCAATGTACCTGTGATCCAGCATTTGACTCCGCTGCCGGCTGCGTTAATGATTGATTTGGCAGGCGCTCCCCAACTCCAGTCAGATGCCGTACCACCTGTCGTCCAGCCTCCATCGCTGTTTTCGAAGTCTTCGTGGAAGGGAAATGTTTCCACACACTGCGCGTTGCCACGGTTGGAAAAAACAAAAATTAATAAGATTACTATTGGGGATGCTGATTGCAGATATTTCAAAAAAAACATTACAAACGGTGGTTAAATGTCCATGCTGGTTGCGGACACAAATTAACCATAAACTTTAACAGCCACAAAGATCATGAATTGCTTATGCAAAATTGTTTTTCAATGGTCAGATAATGCAAACATTCATCATCTGTCAGGCATCCCCAATTGAAAACAATTAATTTTGCGTTTTTCTCCTTTGGTTGTATTACTGATATGCGAAACAAATTCAATCATTTACTTGACCTGATCAAAAATCAACAGTTGAAATACAATTTGCTGCAAGCACTTCCCTTCTGGATTGCGTCAGCGATTACCGGATTGATAGCCGTTGGGTATGCACGTTTGTTTGCAATGGCAGAAGCTGTTTCTCGCCACATCGTGGAAGATTTGCAATACTGGTTGCTCATCATTGCGCCGGTTTGTTTTATGGGTGCTTTTTATATTGTCAATAAATTTTCAACGTATGCCCGTGGCAGCGGCATTCCGCAGGTAATGGCTGCGCTTGAATTGCCTGCCAATGCATCGAAGAAAATACTCAACAAACTGGTTGGCATACGGGTAATCCTCATCAAAATTGTATCAAGCCTGTTGCTGGTGTTGGGTGGTGGCGCCATCGGGCGCGAAGGTCCTACCATACAAATTGCGGGATCGGTGTTTCGCAAGATCAATCAATGGATACCGGACAGTTGGCCAAAATATCCCGTAGAACCATGATCATGACAGGCGCAGCGGCAGGTTTGGCTGCGGCATTCAACACTCCGCTCGGCGGAATCGTGTTTGCCGTAGAAGAGTTGACCAGCACGCACATCCGTTTTTACCGTACCGCCATTTTTTCTGCGGTCATCATTGCCGGTCTTACCGCGCAGGGGCTGTTGGGCTCTTATCTATATCTTGGTTATCCAAAAGTGAGCAACCCGAGCATATACATTTTTGGTGGCATCGCAGTGGTAGCAGCCATCAGCGGGTTGGGGGGCAGTTATATGTGCTCGATCATGCTGCGGCTTTTTGCCTGGAAAAAACGGTTTACAATGCCACAACAATACCTGTACATCGGGATATCTGCGTTGCTCATGGCATCGCTTGCATTGTTTGTCAATACGGAAGTGTTGTGGTCGGGTAAAGATTTGATGAATTCCCTGCTGTTTAACCTCGACAAATCGCAGCCCTGGTACATGCCGTTGCTGCGCGTGGTGGGACCAATTTTGTCGTTTACGACCGGAGCCGCGGGCGGTGTGTTTGCCCCGGCGCTGAGTGCCGGCGCAAGCGTGGGTGCATTGATTTCCGAATGGTTTCACCTTACGTCCATCAATACCAACCTTCTCATTTTGTCCGGCATGGTGGGCTTCCTGACCGGTGTAACGCGCTCACCGTTTACTTCAGCCATTCTCGTTCTGGAAATGACCGACCGTCACAGCGTCATCTTTCACCTGATGCTTGCTGCCATGGTTGCCAGCATTATTTCGCTGCTGGTAGACAAACATTCATTTTACGATCATCTGAAACACCAATACCTCGATGCACTAAAAGAAGAAAACAGGGCGGAAGAAGTGGCACTTACAACGGCAGAAACAAAGTAATTGAGAAGGGGGAGAAGTAGTTGCCTGACCTGGATTCGAACCAAGACCATCAGAGCCAGAATCTGAGATACTACCATTATACTATCAGGCAATGGGAGTGCAAATGTAGGAGATTTCCCCAAAGAAAAAAGTTTGCCTGCATTTATTTCTACCGGGAAGATCGGGTGAAAAAGACACGACAGAATCAGAAGCTTGTTCAAAAATCCTGCAAACTTCCTTGATTTGCCACTTCACACAATTTTATTTGCTTACTGATTGGTTCCAACGATCATCAGCCAATCCAATTAGCTTTCTTTTCGACATATTCAACCGGTTGATTTTGGCAAAAAAATATCCCGGTCGTTGACCGGGACAGTACTATTTTGTAGGTTGTAATCTCAGGTTATTGGTTAGCCGAATCTGGAGTGAGCGGCAACGGAGATACCGGTGCAGATTGTTGCTGCGTAGCCGGCGCATTGGTGGGCAGGTCTTTCAACATCTGGTTGTTGTTGGTAGCGGTCGTGCTGCTGAAAAACAGGATGGATACAATGCACAACAGCCCGATAAGGGAAGCAAAAATCCATGTGCCTTTTTCCAGAACGTCATTGGTTTGTTTTACCCCCATGAACTGATTGTTCAATCCGCCAAAGCTACCGGACAACCCGCCGCCTTTGGGGTTTTGAACCAGGACGATAAAACCCAACGCTATGCAACAAATGATGATCAATATAAAAAATAAAAGGGTCATTCTGATTTTTTTAGTTGTTCGATTTTGGCGGCAAAATAAGCACTTTTAGCAGGATAAAGCAAACTTAATTTTTGATATATTTCCACGGCCTGCTCGTTCTTCTCCTGTTTTATCAACACTTCTGCCATTGATTCTGTTAAAACTTCTTTCATCAGGTTAGATGAGGCAGCAATGTGTTCGACCAGCGTTTCTTCCGCTTCATTGGTCCCCAGATCCGGGCGTTCCGGGTAGATCTTTTTCATCTTGCGAAGCCAGTCCGTGAATTTGTGCACTTTTTGATTGAAACCATCGCCATTGGCCCGGTTATCCAATTGGATTCCCTGCGAGGCGAAATAGTCAATCGTGTGATATGGGTCAGCTTCAATGCGTACCGGCACACCGTTCCCGACGGGTTTTTTGAATTCTTCTACCTGTTCGGTGAGAATGGCTGCAATTTTCTGGTTCGATTCTTCAATGGGCAACGGTTTCGATTGCTGCAACAATTCTTCTTCATCCAGCGGTGCTTCTTCGGGTTCGTCCTGTACCGGTGAACTGAGGAAACCCGGCTCTGCAACCGGCTCCGGAATATCAATCTTTGTATGCTGTGGTTCTGTTGTTTCCTGTTCCGGGGCTGTAATGGTATCAGTGTCGTGACGGGATGCTGATATAGGACTTGTGATTACCACCGGTTCTTCAGGAGTTGATTCGTTATGGCTGTTGGCACCTTTTATCGAATCCAGCCATGGATTTTTGCTCTCTTCACGACTGTTGTTTTTTTTTATTTCCGGTTGCTGGGTTAGTAAAAACCGCAGCCACAGTTCATTGGGAAAATAAAGCGCTGTTTGCTGAACCTGTTGAGGGAAACGTTCATCCTTTAGCTGCTTTAGTTTTTGAGAAAGCAACAGGTGCGCTGCGGCGAAATAAGGATATTGGGCAACGAGCCGCTCCAGTTCTGCAATGCTTACCTGCCCGGGATTCTCATTCCCGGTGAGCAACTGCCAAATATTCGTTTCTTCCTTATTCATGCGCTGAAAATAATATAGAGATGGTTACCAATTTGAAAAAATATGATTGAAAATTTCATCGCTTACATTCTTCACAATTTGCGACTGCAACGAACCTTCTGCCTGCGACAACGTGAGAGAAGAAGAAAATGGAAAATCACGGCTTACGTCAAATTCATCCGTTTTATCGGTCAGTGCATTTTTAAAAACAATGTGAACGCCAACGGTCAGGTTGTTCTGCGTGGTTTGTGTGCCGGATACGGCTGAAAACGATACGGAATAATTGGTAATGGTGCCGCTGATCTGGTAATGCGCATCATCGTTCGTGGTACGCGTCAGCTTCGTCTGGTTCGAAATTTTTTGCGTCAGCGCATCGGTCAGTTGCGGGCTTAGCTGGGGGTTGATGTAGCGCGCTTTGTTTTCGATATAGCTGATCTTCACAGTCTTTACTTCCGGCGGTATGCTCACGTCTTTGAATGTATAAACACCACACGACATTAACAGTATGGTTGACACACTGGCTGCGAGTAACAGGGATGCAGACAACCGCCACCGCGATTTGTAATTGAATTTATTCATTGATGTCATATTCCTTCAGCTTTCTGTACAAAGTGCGTTCGCTGATCCCAAGGTCAGAAGCGGCATCTTTCCGTTTGCCTTTGTGTTTTTTCAGTGCTTTTACAATCAGTTCTTTTTCCTTGTCAATGATGTTCAGCGTTTCTTCTACTTCTTCGTGATCATGAATGTCTTTTTCCGATAAAATTACCGGGTGACCATTGCTTTGCACATTCGATGGCAATGCCGACGACTGAATAGAAGGTTGCCGGTTGTGAACTTCATCGCCGTTGTAATCGTTGTTGTAATCGTGCAGCAAAGAATCCCTTGTAAAATCCATTGCCCGACCGGTGGAGGAAGGATTTTTCAGGATTTCAAAAAACATCTTTTTCAATTCGGTGACGTCTTTTTTCATGTCGAAGAACAACTTGTACAAAATTTCCCGTTCATTGGCAAATTCCCCGCCGCTGTTGCCTGCCGATGAAGCAAGCACCGGCAGCCGGTTCATGGTTTTTTCAGGTAAAAACCGCCTGAAATCCTGTGCAGAAACATTCGGGTCGGGAGACAGTACCGATATTTGCTCTGCAATATTCTTTAATTCGCGAACGTTGCCCGGCCAGGTATAGTGAATTAGTAAATTTTTAGCGTCTTCATCCAGTTGTACCGGCGTGGTTTTATACCGGTCGGCAAAGTCGGTGACAAATTTCCGGAACAGCAGGTAAATGTCTTCTTTCCGGTCGCGCAGCGATGGCACGCGGATGGGAACAGTGCTCAACCGATAGTACAAGTCTTCGCGAAAGCGCCCGTTTTGCGTGAATTCATACAAATCGCGGTTGGTGGCAGCAATTACGCGCACATCGGTTTTTTGCACTTTGGAAGATCCCACGCGGATAAACTCGCCCGTTTCCAGCACCCGCAGCAGCCGCGCCTGTGTGCCGATGGGCATTTCCCCGATTTCATCGAGAAAAATGGTGCCGCCGCTGACCGTTTCAAAATAGCCTTTTCGGCTGTCCACAGCGCCGGTGAATGATCCCTTCTCGTGGCCAAACAATTCCGAATCGATCGTGCCTTCGGGAATGGCGCCACAGTTGACCGCAATAAACGGGTTGTGCTTGCGCGACGACAAAGAATGAATGATGTGCGAAAAAGCTTCTTTGCCAACACCGCTTTCGCCAACAATCAACACACTCAGGTCGGTGGCAGCTACCTGCACTGCTACATTCAACGCATGGTTCAACGCCGGCGTGTTGCCAATGATGCCAAATCGGTTTTTAATAGATTGTATATCCATTGCTTCCGGACTGTTTTTCAACAGCAAGCGTCCTGTTTTCCCCACAGCAAACATCGGTTGATGAAATGGCATTCATCAGTGCACCATTGATACAAGAGAAAAAGGAGGCTTGCGTTTTTTTGGATTTGTATGTATGAAAATGAAATCGTTATTCAAAAAAGGTCTGCAATGATTGCGACTTATCCTGGCAGGCTCGTTGCTATGACTGCTTTTGGACAACCACAGATTCACCCTATTGAACCAGGGAACCCAAAAGTGTAGCCTGCGTACAACTTGTAACCAAAACTCTGGCATAATCTCCTTTCTGGAAACCGGCATTGCCTTTGGCAAACACGATCACTTTGTTCTGCGAGTTTCTGCCCATCCAGTCATCGGCACTGCGTTTGCTTTCACCTTCAATCAACACGGTAAAAGTTTTTCCAATATCCTGTTGATTGCTTTCCAGCGACAACCGGTTTTGAAGGGCTACAATTTCCTGCAGTCTTCTTTTTTTCACCGGTTCCGGAACGTCATCGGTATAGCGGCGTGCTGCCAGCGTACCCGGTCGTTCGCTGTAAAAGAACATATAACTCATGTCGTAGCGGCTGTATTCCATGATCGAAAGCGTATCCTGGTGTTCTTCTTCCGTTTCGGTACAAAAGCCGGCGATGACATCGCTGCTGATGCCGCAACCGGGAAGAATGGTTTTGATCTGGTCAACTTTTGCCAGGTACCATTCCCTCGTATAGGTACGGTTCATCATCTGCAATACACGCGTGTTGCCGCTTTGCACGGGCAGGTGAATGTATTTGCAAATGTTGTCGTACGTTGCCATGGTGCGCAGCACTTCTTCAGTGATGTCTTTGGGATGGGAGGTGCTGAAGCGGACTCTCAGCTGCGGACTAACCAACGCCACTTTTTCAAGAAGTTTGGCAAAGGTGACGGCTGTTCCGTTATGGTCGTCCATCCAATAATAACTATCCACGTTCTGTCCCAGTAAAGTAACCTCTTTGTATCCCCTGCTGAACAAATTCTCTGCTTCGGCCACAATGGAATGGGCGTCCCGGCTGCGCTCGCGGCCACGGGTAAACGGCACCACGCAAAAGCTGCACATATTGTTGCATCCGCGCATGATAGAGATGAATGCAGTGATGCCATTGCTGTCGAGCCTTACCGGCGAGATATCAGCATAGGTTTCTTCGCGGCTCAGCAATACGTTAATACCTTTTTGCCCGGTTTCGGCTTCTTCTATCAACGAGGGAAGGCTCCGATATGCATCAGGACCCACTACAATGTCAACGAGTTTTTCTTCTTCCAGGAATTTTGCTTTCAGCCGTTCAGCCATGCAACCGAGCACACCAATGAGCATTCCGGGTTTGGTTTCTTTCGATTTGCGAAATTCTGTCAGCCTTTTGCGAACGGTTTGTTCCGCTTTTTCGCGGATAGAACAAGTATTGAGGAACACAAGGTCGGCTTCTTCAGCATTTCGCGTAGCGCCAAACCCTTCTTTGTTGAGAATGGATGCCACGATTTCGCTGTCGCTGAAATTCATCTGGCAACCATAACTTTCAATATAAAATTTCTTCCCGTACACATTTTCATCCAGACCAAAGGGCGCATACGCTTCGCCCTGTCTTGTTTCATTGTGTACTTTCGGATTCAGCATCAACGTTTCCATTACTAATATTGAGGCGGCAAAAGTAACAAAAAACACCGTCAATGCCAGATTGACAGATGATTAACCGTTGATTTTTTTAACATCGAAAGTATATTTGGCCACTCACGCACCAAGATGGATAGTATGATCAGATTTGTTGCCGCTTTTTTTCTCATCAGTATTGTTTGCATTTCGAAAGGTCAGGATATCCCGGTTAGAACATTGCCGAACGAAATTTTCAGGAGTGTAAAAAAAGACGCGAACGACACAAGTACCTGGCGTTGGAAACGTGGCGGTTCAATTAACGCTAACCTGGGTCAAGGCTCGCTTAGCAACTGGTCGGCAGGTGGAGATAATTTTTCTCTGGCATTGAATACACATGTCAATTACTCTGTATTTTATCGCCGCACCATTCATACTTGGGACAATAGTTTTGATTTTAATTTTGGGTACGTGCAAACCACATCGCTCGGCAGCCGGAAAAATGATGACCGCATTGATTTTCTATCGAAATATGGCCGGCGTGTAGATACGGCGAAAAGATTATTCGCCTCGGCACTTTTCAACTTCCGTTCCCAGTTTTTCGACGGTCGAAAATACTATTCCAAAGACAACAGCGAACTGGCGTCCACTTTGTTTTCACCGGCTTACCTTATTCTTTCCATCGGGTTCGATTACAAACCAAAACCTACGTTTTCTTTTTTCCTGTCACCGCTTACCAACCGTACTACGCTGGTTGCCAGTAAACGATTGTCAGCAAAAGGCGCATATGGTGTTGACACCGGCAGCCATACATACAACGAAGTGGGTGCGTTTGCATCCGTCAATTATTTTACCAGCATCAAAAAGTACGTCAATTACAAGGGAAGATTGGATTTGTTTAGCAATTATGCCAACCAGCCGCAGAACATCGACATGTATTTCACCAATACATTTTCTTTCAAAATCAACAAATTCCTGTCTGCCAATTATAACCTCGACATGATCTATGATGATGATGTAAAATTGTTTGGAAAAAACAAAAGCAGCCCGGGGCTCCAGTTGAAAAGCCTGATTGGCATTGGGTTTACGATGCCCTTTGCGCAGGAAGCGCATTGATGTTTACACTTATCAGGAAGGAATCAACCGTTTTGCCAGCCAGCTTTCTTTAACGGGGATAATCCATTGCTGCATCAAATCTTCCTTCGTGGAAACGAGGTTGTTGAAATACAGCGTTTCGGGTGTAATAAAGCCATTGTTCAGCGCGTACTTCGCTTGCGACAAAGGCAATAACTGGATGTTTTCTTTGATAAAAAATGCAAGCATTTGCCTGTCAAACAAATTGACCTTGTACAATTCTTCAATCTGCTTCATAAGTCGCACCGAACTATCGGTACTGCAGCCACTCACACCAGTTGCGGTTTCATCTGCCATGATGACCAGGAATTGCCCGAACAGCAGGTTGGCAAAGCCTTTCACGGGCACGCCATGACTTTTCCAATTGGCAACAAATTCTTCGAGCAGGCTTTCCATAGACAACGCTTCGGTAATGGAAAACCGGCGGCTGCTTTGGAAAATCCAAACCCGGGACGAGTCATCGAAATCAGATGGAATATGTGGTGCAAAGTCTAAGTTCATAAAGAAATCATTGAGGTTGGGGAAAAAAAGAGCAACTGCTACAGGCGAAGAAAATAAAGCCATTTATTCCATGCTCATAGCCACCAGTTCGGCTACATCCAGTACCTGATATATCGCCTTCTCTCTCCGCATTTTTAATGCCATCGGTCATCATGGTATTGCAAAAAGGACAAGCAGCTGCAATCACGCCCGCCGAGGTTGCCAACGCTTCTTCGGTACGTTCAATATTAATGCGTTTGTCGCCGGGCTCATCTTCTTTAAAATATTGCGCGCCGCCTGCACCACAGCACAAACCTTTGCTGCGGCAGCGTTTCATCTCCACCAGTTCGGCATCGAGCGATTCCAGCACTTTGCGCGGTGCTTCGTATATTCCGTTGGCGCGGCCGAGATAGCAACTGTCGTGAAACGTGATGCGTTTGCCCTTGAACGTACCTCCTTCTTTCAATCGTATTTTTCCTTCATCAATCAACTGTTGCAAAAAAGTGGTGTGGTGAATCACTTCGTAATGACCACCCAGCTCGGGGTATTCATTTTTGAAAATATTAAAGCAATGCGGGCAGGCGGTGACTATTTTTTTGATGCCATAGCCATTGAGGATCTGGATGTTGTTATACGCCATCATCTGGAACAAAAATTCGTTGCCCGCACGCCTTGCAGGATCGCCGGTACAAGCTTCTTCCTTGCCCAAAATTGCGTATTTGATGTTTACCTTGTTCAGAATGCTGGCAAAGGCGCGGGTTATTTTTTGCGCCCGCTGATCATAACTGCCGGCACAACCTACCCAAAACAAAATGTCCGGCGTTTCGCCATTCATCATCATCTCTGCCATGTTTGGTACATTCATCTGTTGTTGGATTAAATGGCTGTAAAAATAAGTGAGAATACCGAACCGTTCATTCAATACAACGGATGTAAGACACTATCGTGATTTTTCAAATGTTTCTTTGCCGCAGGATAGCCAGGCAAGATATTGCTTTGCATCGGGTGTATAACCCACCGGGTGATTCACCAGTTCTCCGTTGTTGTTCAAAATCACATAGAGCGGCTGCGAAGATTGAGCAAAGTTTTCTACCTCGAACGTAGACCATTTATCGCCTGTCGTAGTAATGTCTATGTCGTTGCCACTGCCTTTGTGATAGGTTGTTCGTTGCAAAACGGGCAACTTCTGCCGGTCGTCCACATACAGCGAAACCAGGATAAAATTGTCCTGAATGTACCTGGTGACGGCAGGTTGACTCCACACATTTTCTTCCATGCGCCGGCAATTGGTGCAAGCCCAGCCGGTAAAATCTATCAAGAGTGGTTTGTGTTGTGCTTTGGCAAGCGCCATGGCTTTGTCAAAATCATTGACCACATCGGCTTCCACGGTTTTGCCTTTCGCATTGTCTTTTCCATACACACTATACGACAACGGGGGCAAAATGCCACTCACGAGGTTCAGATTGGCAGTTTTGCTTTGCGTTAATCCAGGTATCAGGTACAGGGTAAACAACAGGGCAATAACGCCCATGCCTTTCCGGTAGATGCTGATGGTTTGACCTTTGTAATCGTGTGGCAACCGCAGGATGCCAAAGAGATACAACGACAACCCCAGCCCGGTGAGAATCCAGATGGCGACAAACACTTCGCGTTTGAGTAAACCCCAGTGCATCACGAGGTCGGCACCGGACAAAAATTTAAAAGCGAGCGCCACTTCCACGAAAGCCAGTACTTTTTTCACCGTATCGAGCCAACCACCTGATTTTGGCAAGGAAGCCAGCCACGAGGGAAAAATGGCGAAGAGAGCAAATGGCAAACCCAGTGCCGTGCCAAAGCCGGCAAGTCCCCAGGTCAGTGGCCAGGCTCCATTGCTGACTTCACCCACCAGCAACGAACCGAGGATGATGCCCGTGCAGGAAAAAGAAACGATGGTTAGCGTGAGCGCCATGAAGAAAATGCCACCGATACTCGATACATTGCTTTTTTCATCGGCTTTGTTTGCCAGAGATCCCGGGAGCGTAATTTCAAAAAATCCAAAAAAGGAAAGGGCAAAGACGATAAAGACAACAAAGAAAATAAGATTGAGCCACGCATTGGTGGCAATTGTGTTGAATATCTGTGCATTTACATTGCCAAT
The DNA here is from genome assembly GCA_963826385.1 of uncultured Chitinophagaceae bacterium. GTDB lineage: Bacteria > Bacteroidota > Bacteroidia > Chitinophagales > Chitinophagaceae > Ilyomonas. The sequence continues at coordinate 87,793 of CAWGWV010000009.1, forward strand.
GATATGGAAAGGTATGCTGATACAAACGTAAATGAGCAGGATAAACAAACCATACAGCAAACCGTTTCGTACCGCGATCTTGCGATTGGGTGAACGCTTCGTGAAAAAAGATACTGTCACCGGGATCATGGGAAAAACGCAGGGCGTGAGCAATGCGACCAGACCACCGATAAAGCCAAGAAAAAATACCGTAAGCAGGCTTTCCGACGCTTCGTTTTTTTGCCCGCAATCTGCCAGCGGATGGTTGATGTCAATCGTCGTTAGTTTGATGGGCGACACATCGGCGGATGCCTGTCCTGCACCTTCTACAGGTACCGAAAATAGCTGTTCGATGCTGTAAAATTCAGTTCCTTTGGCTACGTTCATGCTTACCTGCCCTTTGAGTGCAGGCGGTATGTCGCCGCGAATGGTAATGGGGATAGAAAAGGAAAATTTTCCGTTAAAAACATTTACCTGTTGCTGCCAGATTTTGTCTTCAACTTTCGCAGGCTGACGATCAAAAGTCAGCTTGCCCGGAAGGGTGTACATTTTCATAATCAAACGAAAATTGTGGCGGGGTTAGTCCTTCTACTGCCGTGTTTTCACCATAGCCATACCAGCCTTTTTCCACATCGGCTGTTGCCTGCATGCTATAAACACTGTCGTTTGTTTTTTGAAGATGGAAAATCCAGTTGATCGTAGGTTGAGAATACGCGGACAGCACAGAAAACAGGAAAAGGCTGAATGCCCAAAGTTGCTTCATTCTCAACGCTTATTGAAGTTTGATGTCAAAAGATTGCTTTGTTGGCGGCAGGCATTTTTCGTCGTTGCAAATCATGTATTCCACGGTTCCGCTCACATTGGTAGTGGCAGGCGTTCTCAGTTTGACCAATTGTACAAAATCTACTTTGTCGCTGTAATATTTTACGTCCACATCAAAAATCTGGTCGTGTACCGTTTTCATTGCGCCGGCTTCTTTCGCCGTTCCGTCAAGCATCACCAGCGGGTTGGTTTTGAACACGATTTTGGTGGGTACCGGACCGCCTTTCGGTGTCAGCTGAGAATAGATGTGCCATGTTTTAGGCAGGGTTGCTGTTGCCACCACTTCATACAGTTTATCACTTTTCTTTTTGGCAGCAAATGTCCATTTTACCGGGTTTTCCGTTTGTGCGTGTACAGAAAAAAAGGCAAACGCCAGGATCAATCCGGTCAATACAACTTTCAGTTTCATGTAGTTCATTTTTTAATTCAATCCCAATACAGAAAAAACTTTGCTGCCATCGGTATTGCCAAGTAAAGAAGAGGTGGCTCTTTCCGGATGGGGCATCATGCCAAATACGTTGCCCATTTCGTTTTTGATCCCGGCAATGTTGCGGATGGCGCCGTTGGGGTTGTAAGCAAGGTCTATGTCATTTACATCACCGATATTGCCCTTGTCGTCGCAATACCGGAAGATCACCTGGTTGTTTCGTTCCAGTTCATCAAGTGTGGCATCATTGGCATAAAAACGACCGTCTCCATGTGCAACCGGTATTTTCAGGACGCCGGTTTCAGGATTGGTGATGAACACGTTTTTGCAAACAAATTGGCGATGCCCGTTGTTGAGCAATACACCCGGCAGCAAACCGGCTTCGCAAAGTATCTGGAAACCGTTGCACACACCCAGCACTCTGCCACCTTTGTTGGCAAATTCAATCACGCTTTGCATCATGGGGCTAAAGCGGGCAATGGCACCGCACCGCAGGTAATCGCCATACGAAAAACCACCCGGCAACACGATGCAATCATCAGTTGAAAACATACTGATGTCTTTGTCTTTGTGCCAGAGCATGACGACTTCTTTATTCAAATCCTGCGACAATGCATCCTGCATATCGCGGTCGCAGTTGGAGCCCGGAAAAACAACCACACCAAATTTCATAATGGAAAAATTGAGTTACAAAAGTAAAAGTCAATGAGTTAATATGGCGTTTAAGTTTTCATCCACACCCAATTGTTCAGGATGATCACCACCACGAGCAGCCAAAACAATATCGTTTGAAACAATTCATTTTTTGAATACACAAACAAATTGCTTGACAACGCTGCGGCGGGCACCATGCCGAGTACAATAGCGGTCAAGCCGATGTTGCGGATACCAAACAAGAGGGGAATGCTGAAGAGAAACAAAAAAAACAACACGCTCCAGCAGCGGCGGGTTTGGATGATCATTCTCCCGGTATTTGCCTGCCATGAAAATATTCCTGATACGATAAGTACAAATGCTGCCGCACTGGCTATGAAGAGAGAAACCTGGTTTTGCACCGCGATCACATGCCAGTGAAACCGGGGCAGAAATAGGAGAAACTGGCGGAGCTGGTCATTCAGAAACAGGATGCTTGCCAGCAGGTAAGCAGGCGTCAACATGCCAAGCAATAAGATGATCCATTCGTTAAACCGGAACGCGCGCAGCAAGGCGAGTGCAACAAAGGACGCCGGTATGAGGAACAGCGCCGGCGCGTAAAACAAACCAAGCAGACCCGTCAGGAAACCGATGTTGTAAATCAGAGGTTTTGCCTGCGGCGAAGAATACATTTTTGCCATCAGCGAAAACAGCCAGATCACAAAAAAATTCAGCAGCAAGGCAGGCGTAATGTTGTTCCAGACGGGATACAAAGCTGTGAGCAACAGGTAACACAACGCCGGTATAAAATACAGCTTGGGAAACATGCGCAGGTTGTTGAGTACAACGCTGATGCGCAGTGCCTGCACAATCACGATAAGATGATACAGCAATACCAATAAAACGGCCGGCATCCCGATAAAAGGAGATAGCAGCAACTTCATCCACCGGTCGGAATTGTTTACAAGCAACTCCGGCGGTGCGATGATAAAATGACTGTGAAGAACAATGCTTAATGCGATTAACCAGAATACACTAACCGACGATTTTTCGCGAAAAATAGATACCACGTGTGTTTATTGAAAGTCAACTTTTGCGAAGCAAATATAATTCCTGTAAGTACAGGGTATAATCATTTGTTTCGCTGCCACCTGTTTGCCCAGCCTGGGCATAAACTGGAAACCGCGGTCTAAGTTTTTCAATGTGGGTGTGCGTTGCACTTTTCCATCGGGTGTTATTTTCTGGTCGGAGAGGAGGATGTTTTTCCGCTCGGTTTCGTTGTAAAGAAAATGAACTTCATTGCCCGTATTCATGGTCAGGTAACCAATGAAGTCGTCTGTATTGTCGTCGTACTGCGATTTGTGAATCACGTTCGACCAGGTAAGATTGGCGGTTGAATCGAAGGAAAGCAACACCACGTTATCGGCAAAATAGCGGGTATTGTTGTAGCCAAAACCACTGCGATACCAAGGGTAATAGCCATACAAACCATAAGAACTGAACGGGCTGTAATAATAAGGCGAGCTGAGCAAACCGTAATTGTAATTGTTGTAATAATCCCAGCGGTTGTACTGGTTGCCACGCGAAGAGGAATACACCGATTCGGCAGCAACAACGTACCCGCCATCTTTGCGCATCACAATGTTTTGCAGGAAAAAATCATTGAACGCATATTTGGCGTTGCCTTCGCTTTTGGCATTGTTGCGAAGCTCGTCGTTGAACGTGGTATACGTAATGGAAATGATGCTGTCAGCGCTTTTGCTGAACAACGAAGCATACAATCCATCCACATTGCCACGCTTGTTTTTGCTGTAAAAAGAAGCCAGCAGGTAGTTTTTATTTTCATTGTCCACCTTCACCCGCACATCATCGAGATACACTTCTTTGGTGAGAACGGAGTGAAGTTGCGGATAAAGCGAATCTGCCCGTTTCGTTACCAATGTCAGTTCAGAAATGTTGTCTTTTTTTGAATTGCCGGCCGCACGGATGAACACAAAATCGCCGTCGTTGTCCATGTTGAATTCGGTCAGGAAAGTATTGCGGTCGGGCATGTCTATGTTCATCACCGACTTTTTCTGCAACACAAGGTCTTCGTTGAACACCAGCGTCGTAACCTGGTTGTACCGTTGTTCCTTCGTATTGATTTTTACAAAACCCACTTTTTGTTTGTCTTCACTGTAGACCGGCGAATACACTTTGCTGTTCATCATCATGTTGAGGATGGTGGTGTCCAGCTCCCGGGGTTCGCCCATTTGTTTACCGTTGGCGTCAATTTGCGCAGCCATCAGGTACATCACATTTCTTCTCTGGTATTGGTAAAAAAGGTAAAAGAAATTGCGGTAAGCCAGGATATCGGTACTCACAACGCGGTTGGGCAAAAAACCCAGCTTTTCGCTGGCCAGCTCCTTCATGTCATCGTCATACACCGAAATGCTGTAGTTGTTCCGGTTGTTTTTATAAATGAGGTAATGGTTGTCAAGTTTGCCCACAATTTCAAATTCAAGGTTCCGTACATCGTTCCGGTTCGGTTCGGAATAGGAAATGGTCTGGCTTTTAGAGATGAAAAAAAGAAAACAACAGGCTGCAATCAATACATACTTCTGAAACATGCGAACGCTCAATTTATTGCTAACAAATGTAATCTTTCAACGGATTATTAAGGGATGCGAATACAACGGATTTGTTAATCTTTAATGGATAAAGAAGCAGGTTTAGCGGGGAAAAACCGGGGGAAGATGTTGAATCAAATGATCAGGCAGCCACAGGAATTTGCTGCACAAATTGTTCGGGTTCGTCGGGTGTCAACACTATTTTTTTGTTGTTCTGCAATTCAATGAGCACCACTTTACGCCCGCGTTTGGTGGCATACCAGGTCATGCAGCCGAGTTCTTTGTTCATAAACTGTCCGAAATAGCCAAATAAACCGCCTGCGCCAAATGTGCGGATGCTGCCTTTGAGTTGCTGACCAGCTATCAGACTAATGACTTTTACGTCGTCGTAAGGAATGGTGACGTCGCTGCCTGGACGGTGAACGATGATGTTGCCATTGCCTACCTCATAGCAAACGGGACGATACAGGTAGCTGACCACATAGATGCCTAGCAGCAACACAGAGGTAGCAAGGAATGTCCAGTTGCCCGATTGAACAAACAACACCACCTGTACTGTTATAATGACGATGAACAGTGCAGAGATAAGTGTAGTAACGACCTTGGAAGTAGTATCGAGTGAAGCTTTATACGTCATGAAACAACAATTTGCCTGTTCATAAAGATAACATTTTTGAAAACTGCTTTGCTATAATTTATTCTACAGGCTGTGCTTTGCCCATCGCTTTTCAGCCCCCCGCCCATAGACACGAACCTGACCAATCAACAGTTGCGGGAACGATAAACAGGTTTCTTTTTCAAGCCATGGTCTCACACTTTCTCCCGTCAGGTGTTTCTATACCTTATCCCGCCACAGGTACATCCGGCAGAGGGGATGCCGTTTGTTCGTTCATCGCTTCGCGTTTCATTTGTGCAGCCCGTTCTTCCCCGATGAAGCGGTCTATTTTGCCTTCGGCAAAATAAATGAGCGGTGTCAATATTACGGCAACTATGGATTTGTAGGAGTAATTCAACACTGCCACCGCAATTACCTGCGCCCAAGTCCAGTTGCTGCCAAGTTTAAACGCGATGATGAGCACAATGAAGCTGTCGATCAATTGGGAAACCAGCGTAGAACCGGTTGCCCGCAGCCATATCATGCGGTTGCCGGTGGCTTTTTTAATCCGGTGAAATACCGTCACGTCAATGAGCTGGCTCACTAAAAAAGCAGTGAGGCTGCCGATGATGATCCACAAACCCTGGCCATAGATCACGCCAAATGCCGTTTGCATATCAGAAATGCCATCGGGTGCTTTGGAGCCAATCCAGAAATCGGCGGCAGGCAATTGAATGCTCGCGTAAAACATCACAAACGCATAGCTGATGAGTGCCACCGCCAGGTAACTGATGCGCCGCACTGCTGTTACACCGTAATATTCATTGACAATATCGGTAATGATGAATTCGAGCGGCCACAGCAATACGCCGCAGGTCAGGTTGAACGACAAACCACTTTGTCCAAACAGCGTGAGGTTGGCAGGCGCAAGCCCGAAAAGTTTTTCCAGTGAAAAAATCTTCGAGCCGATGCATTCTGCAATGAGTGCATTGGAAATAAAAAAAGCAGTGATGACCAACAGCAACTGTTGCGGCCGGTCTTTATAAATACTCTGCATTGCCAAAAATAAAATAGTGAGCGATTTGAATGGAGAACACTACGAAGTTAATTGCCCGTATCCACAGCAACACGGGCGAGGGCTTGCGCATGAAGGCTAAGACAATTTCTGCCAGGTTCACGATGCTGTTGACGATAAACGATAATACCAGCCCGAGAATAATGATGAGTCCTTTCAGAAATTCGCCCGGAATAAAATTTTTACTGTACAAAATAACGATGCACAGCAAGAAAGCGACATTGCAAATAACAGCGGCTTTCGCCAGGATAACCAGCCAGCGCATAAGCGGATCAATGAGTGTAACCTCAAAAGTAAATACGAAATGCTCAACCTGCAAAATGATTGTCACATCGGAGCTGTGACGTAGGTTTGCATTTACATCCCTGTGCTTGCCGGTTGCCGGCTATCTCCGTCTTCCTTCTTTGGTATCTTTTATTTTTACTGTTTGCTTAACCATTCGGGTATTTTATTCTTTTGACATCTGTTGCACATGTTTTAGGTTTGCCACCAGCTTAAAACTTTGTATGAAGAATGTTTCGTGGAAAAAAATACTTCCGCACGCCATAGCCATCGTCGTATTTTTATTGGTATCGCTCATTTATTGCAAACCAGCCCTTCAGGGCGAAGTGTTGCAGCAGGGCGATGTGGTGCATTGGCAGGGCATGGCACAGGACGCCATTACCTACCGGGAAAAAAACGGAAACTACCCGTTGTGGAACACGCACCTGTTTAGCGGCATGCCCAACTACGTGATTGCAATGGACACCAAAACGCTGATGCCTTACCTCCACAACATCATTTCGCTGGGATTACCCAAACCGGCCAACTTCTTTTTCATCGCCTGCCTTACTTTTTACATTCTCTGCGCGGCGTATGGCACACATTTCCTCGTTGCCATGCTGGGCAGTCTTGCCTTTGCATTTTGCAGTTACAACCCGGTCATCATTTCTGTTGGGCACGATACCAAGATGCTGGCCATTGCTTATATGCCGGGCATGCTGGCGGGTTTGGTATTGCTGTACCGGAAAAAATACATTACCGGATTAGCTGTCATGGTCTTGTTTACCAGCCTGGAAATCTTTGCCAATCATCCGCAGATCAATTATTATCTCATCATTGCTGCCGGTTTCATGACCATTTCCTATTTGATTGTCTGGATCAAAAAGAAAGAATGGAAGCACATGGGCATTGCCTTGTCGCTGGCATTGCTGGGAGGTTTGATTGGCGTGGCAAACTCGGCGGTCAACCTGCTCATTACCTCCGAATACACCAAGTACACCATGCGCGGCGGCAAAACACTTGATGTATCGAACGGTGAACTGAAACAGGTGAAAACAGAAGGTTTGGATGAAGACTACGCGTTTCAGTACAGTGTGGGCAAAAGCGAATTCCTGATGCTGATGATGCCCAAAGCGTTTGGAGAAAACAGCAGTGAAACCTTTGATGAAAACAGCAAAGTGGTAAGCTCGCTCACCGAAAAAGGGGTACCTGAAAATGGCGCACAGCAGCTGGCACAAAGCTTACCCAGGTATTGGGGCGGCATTTTGTCTACCGCAGCCCGGTTTATATCGGTGCGGTGATCTGCATTTTGTTCATCATCGGTTGTGTCGTGGTAAAAGATGAACACCGCTGGTGGCTATTGGCGGCGAGCATCTTTGCCATCCTTCTTTCGTTTGGCAAATACCTGCCCGGTTTCAATGGATTTTTGTTTGAACACATGCCGTTGTACGACAAATTCAGGGCACCCTCCATGTCGCTTGTTATTCCACAACTTCTCTTTCCCTTACTGGCGGTTTTGTGCCTGCAAACCTTGTTTTTTTCGGGTAGAATGAGTCCCAAAGACATTCCATTCACAAAAATTTTGTATGCCGTAGGTGGGGTATTTGTCGCCATACTTCTCATTTACATCGCCAGCGATTACAGCAGCCTCATAGATGCGCAGATACTACAGGCATATAGCAACCCGCAAAGTGGCGGCGACCTTGGGAAAGTGATTGTGAATGCATTAATTGAAGAGCGGAAAGGCATGTTCAGCAGCAGCATTCTGCGGGCAGCTTTTTTTGCGCTCATTGTACTGACGTCCATTTATCTGTATAGTAAAAACAAGGTAAAGCCGGTAGTCATCGTTACGCTGCTGATGCTCGTCAATACCATTGATTTGTTTGCCATGGATTCCAAATATCTCAATGCCAACAATTACGTGGAACCTGACGGATATACAGCAAATTTCAACGTGAACCTCGTGCCACAGCCCGCCAATCCATTCGATGGAGTACAGAAATTGCAAAGTGACAAAGACGCGCATTTCCGCATCTTCAACCTTGCGCCCGACCGCTACCAGGAATCAATCCTGGCCTATACTTACCGTTGTGTGGGTGGATACAGCCCGGCAAAATTGCGCATTTACCAGGACCTGATCGAAAACCAACTGTCGGACAAGCTCAACATGAATGTGCTCAACATGCTCGACACGAAGTATTTCCTCGCGCCGACACAGCAACGGCAGAACGAATTTACCGTGCAGCAAAACGACAGTGCCATGGGGGCGTGCTGGTTTGTGAACAGCATCAAATTTGTAAACGGACCAGTGGAAGAAATGAAAGCCATCACCGATTTTGACCCTGCACAAACTGCTGTTGTTGACAACAGTTTCAAATCCATCGCCGGCAATCCATCCGGTGCAGATTCAGCTGCTTCTATTCAGCTGGTGAGTTACGACAACGACGACATCAAATACTCCGCGCAGACCAGTAGCAACCGCTTTGCTGTATTCAGCGAAGTGTATTACCCCGCCGGTTGGAATGCTTATGTAGATGGCAACAAAGTAGAACATTGCAAGGTCAATTATGTGCTGCGCGGGCTGATGGTGCCTGCCGGCAAACACAGCATTGAATTTAAATTTGAACCCGCGATGTATTACAAGGGCCAAGTTTTCAATTATGTGGCCTTTGCATTGCTCATGCTCATCCTGATTGGAGCAGTGGTGTACGGGGTAAGAAAGCCAAACAACAGCGTTGTGCAGTAATCATTTGCAACAAAACATATTTCCCGCAGATTCCGGAGGCAAACGCAGGTATCATTTGATTGTCTGCCAACAGCTGCCCAATCTGCGGGAAATTTTTTTGCTCATCATTCATCCGGATTGGTTGTTTTGCTTTCGCTTTTCTACCGGTTGGGTGCTGTAACCTCTTCGAATCTTTACATTTACACCTTTTACCAAAGGTTTGTAGCCGTGAAAATACTGGGTATCGTTCCATACTGTTTTTTACCAGCCAATATGGGTGGGCAAAAAGCCATTGAGCAATTGTATCGTTCACTTGGCAAAAAAGTGCCGGTGCTGGTAGTCTCCACCCAAAACAACGAGGCGTCTGCTGCACGTCATTTCTCGCTCATCCGGCTGTTTAGCAACAACTTCCTGCGGTATGGAAATACCAACAACCTTCACTGGCTGCGCAAACTGGTGCAACAACATCGCATCACGCATCTCATCATCGAGCATCCGTATATGGGATGGCTGGGATTGTACCTGAAAAAAAAGGCAAACATTCCGCTCATCGTGCATGCGCACAACATCGAGAGCATCCGGTTTAAAAGCATTGGCAAACCATGGTGGAGGCTGTTGTGGTACTATGAACGATACATCTTGCAGGCTGCCGACTTCGTACTGCTGATGACGGAAGCCGACCGCGATTATGCCGTTCATCATTACAAACTAAAACTGCCAAAAACACTGGTAGCCTTGTACGGTACAGAAGTAGAACAAGCCCCTTCGCTGGCGGACAGAAGGCAAGCCAAAGAAACCGTTTGCCGCACCTGGAACATTGATGCCAACAAACCACTGTTGCTGTTCAACGGCAGTTTTCATTACCAGCCCAATGCCACCGCGCTATCGGTTTTGATCGAAAACATTTTGCCAGAACTGAACAAACTTTCCTTTGCTTATCAATTGATTGTTTGCGGCAAAAACATTCCACAACATTGGAAAGATACCAAGCCAGCGCACGTCTTGTTTCTTGATTTTGTAGACGACATTTTTCTTTACAACCTTGCCGCTGATGTGTTTGTAAACCCGGTAACAGAAGGTGGCGGCATCAAAACAAAACTGGTGGAAGCCCTGGCGGCCGGCGCCAACGCGGTTTCGGCGCAAAGCGGCGCGGCGGGTATTGATCCTGACTGGTGCCATGGCAAACTTTGCATTGCGGAAGATGGCGACTGGACTGCGTTTGCACAATACATCATCTCATTGGCGGGCAACAAGACAAATATGCCGGCTGTTTTTTATCAGCACTTTTATATCGACAACATTACCGGCAACATTTTACAACAGCTTGCCCAATTGTCTCACAAAACCTTGTAGAAGTACGGTTTGTTTTGAAGAATGATCAACAATTTACCCCAAACATATAGTACATTTTGGGTAAATCCTTTCCAGCGGTTGTACACGTTGAGGTCAGTGTGCGAAGCAAACAATTGGTGAATGCTGCCCGCTACGAAAAACACGGGAATGGTAAGCGTATAGACCAGTAAAATAAACAAAAACCAGCCAACGCCAAACTGTTTCCTGATGCGTACAAGATTGGAGAGAATAATCTGCAGCCCGCGTTTGTCAAACAAATTGTAGTAGCCTTTCCCGCTTGTATTGAACGCGTCGTTCGACACTTCGCCCTGCAGATGAACCACCGTAAATTGTCCAAAGATGCACAGCTTTCCCTGCTCTTTCAGCCGGCTGCACCATTCGGCTTCTTCGGCATATAAAAAGAAATCTTCATCCAGCAAACCAGCACCCGTAAGCACTTCTTTTTTCACCATTAAAAATGCGCCGTTGATCCAATCTACTTCCGTAGTGGTTTGAGTATCGGGAACATTTGGTTTTTTTACGTTGAAAAGTCCCGCTGCGGCCTTCACGAGTGCCCCGGTATAAGGCAGTGGCAACAAATAATTGAGCCCGCCTTTCATGGCATAATTACCGGAAATCTGCGGGCTGCCGTCTTCGTTCTGCAACTGTACACCGCAGGCTACATAAGGGCTTTGGCGAAAGGTGTGGTAACAGCCCTTCAACGAATGGTCGGTAAACAACGTGTCGGGATTGAGGAGAAGCACCGCATCGCCGTTCGACTGACGGATGCCTTCGTTATTGGCGCGCGCAAATCCAGAATTGTAGCCCATTTGTATCCAATGGATAAAGGGAAATTCGCTTTTCAGCACCGCTTCGCTGTTGTCGCCCGAAGCATTGTCCACTACGATCAGTTCGTAAGGCAAATCCATTGCAAAACGTTGCAGCGATTGAATACAATTCCTGATGAGCAGGGACGATTTGTAATTGACGATGATGATAGACAGCAGCAAAGAATTTATATTTTTTTCCGGTTTCGCAAATAAGATACGGTCATCAGGATTTTGGATAAAAACCCGATGGTGAGCGCTTTTCGTGGCAGCTTTCGCAGGTCGTTCACCATGTTGATAATGATTGGCGGCCATTCATCGGTGGTATGAGCCTGCAACTGTTGTTCAGTAGTGATGTTCATGTTGCGCAGCAGCCGCCACCACGCATCGTACACCAGGATGTGTTTCAACGGCGACACGCCAAATTTCTGTAACAACATCAATCCTTCGGGCAATTCCACTTCGGGTAGATACAGGCACGATTGCGTAACCTGCGATGCGCTGATGCCAACTTTGATCAACGGCCTGTCAATGTACTGATACTCTTTTTGCTGCCGCAAAATGCGTTCGTAAAAATCGGTGTCCACGCGCCATTTCATCCGTTCGTCATACGTTTCCGCAACGGAACGGTGCACGAGGGTAACGCTTGGCGGACCAATTACATTCTTTGCCATCAGCAGCGATGGGTTTTGCCCGATTCTTTTGGCGAAAAAAGAAGGCAGCCGTACCGTTTGCGAGCTGTTTTTTTCTTCAAACACATTGGTATATGCGGAAAAAATCAATTGCTGACCGTGTCGCGTGGCATCGGCAAAATGTTGCAACGCGTCAGGTGTGGCAAACCAGTCGTCGTCGTGCATCAGTTTTATCCATTCGCCGCTAGCTTTTCCAATGGCAACATTCCAGTTGGCAGGCGTGCCAAACGGCGTTTCATTGGCGATGTACAACAAGGGAAACTGCCGCTTGTAGCCGGCTGCCAGTTGCTGCACCGCGGCATCGTTGCTGTCGTCGCTAAGGATCACTTCAAAGTCGCGAAACGTTTGCTGCGCAAGGCTTTGCAACAGCCGTTTGAGATAGTGGGTACGGCGGTAAGCAGGGATGCATACAGACAAAAGCGGATGGTGCGTTATGGTCGTCATTGCTGCGGCAAAGCTAAGGCAAGGCGGCAGAAAAGAATCTATCACTTACCAACAGGAAAGTAATTGTTGCCTGCCGAACCTCATTTCCCTAAAAAAATGAGAGCTTCCATCACCAGGAAGTAGATGGATAAATGAACAACCGCAAGGATTGAACAGACAAAAAAAGGTTGCTGTCTCCAGCAACCTTTGTGGTAGGTAGGAAAAGCGGTAAACCGGTTAAAATATGACCGTTAAAACCGGGTGCCTTGCTGTATCGGCATTGCGGCTGCCTACAAAAATTCTTGAGTTGTAGATGTTGTTGTGTTGCATGCGGATCATAAAACCATAGTTGTTGTCGCTTACCATTTGTTGCACCATCGCCGTTACGTCTATGTCTACCAGGTCTTCGCGCTGCATATTTGATTGCGGAATGGAGATGTGGTGTTGCTCGTCGGTGGAAGGTTTCGTCTGCATGGTAGTCACATCGCTCCATGCAGATGTAATGCGTTCAAGAAACAGTGCATTGTCGCTGCCATAGTTGGCGTCAACGAGGTTGCCGTTTTTAGGGTGGATGCTTGAATACAAACTGAGCATTGCCGACGTGATGGTTTTGCCTTTCGGGATGGCATACAAATCAAATTCAAAAGCCGATTGGCCATAGTTGGACACGCCATTCATCGTCCAGTTATAAGCGCTCAGTTCGGTGGTTACGGCATCGCTGATGTCGTAATAGGTATCGCCCGACAACAACAGTTCGTGAATGGTTGACGGGTTTTTGATGATGAGCGTGGTTTTGGTTTTTTCTACCACCAGCAACGTATCCATGGCAAAGCCGGTAAGCCCTTCATTATCGGTAACCATCAGTTGAAAAATGTATGTGCCTTTTTGTAAAGCTGTTACGAATGTAGATGCCTGTCCCGGGGAAAGAATCTGCGGCAGGGAAGGTCCCGATACAAGGGTCCACAAATAAGCTACCACGCTGCCATCTTTGTCGGTGGCAGAACCACTCAACAATGCTGTATCGCTGCCATAAGCAATGGAATCGACGAAATAATTATCGGTGATAACGGTGGGTTGAAATTTTGGTGGGTCAGATTTGTTGCAACCATAAATGATTATAAATGACAGGACGAAAGAAAAAAGCAAAAATTTGGTCATAAGAGCGTTGGTTTTGACAAAAGTAACAGTGGTAAATTATATATAATCATTTTTATAACATTAAAAAAAGTTTATTGCCTCCATTAGAAATGCAAAAAAATTTTACTGGCCGAAAGTAGAAATGTCAAGTTGGCTGGATGCAGATCAGGTGGACAATGTTTTGGTTCAGAATGTTTGAAAACCCTTGATATTGCTGCATCCAACGTCATTTGAATTGATGACTGCTTTGTGGTAAAGTAAAGGGCTGATGGCAATTGTTTGATCATCTAACAAGTAAAATTGAAGCGCGGGTTTTTACATTAATATATCATTAAAATAGAAAACAAGATTTGTTGTATTACAAATGTGTTTTTAAATTTATATCTCATCATACAAATCCGATATTATGGAAACAACCATTCTAACTGCGCAGGTAATTCCTGCCAACATTCAGACAGAAGCGATGGACTTATTGAAACAAAGCTTCACCTTATTGATGCCTTACCTGCAGGCTTTGACACCGGAAGACCGCAAACGCATGCTGAAGATGAACGACGGCACCGAACCTTTCGTCACCAAAGGCATCGAGTATGTACACAGCAATGCTGAGTTTGTACCGGCATTTATGAGTGAAAAGGACCTTGTCGCCGATTACGCCACGTTTGCTGCTTTGGCACCGTTTAAACACCTGCTGATCGAGTATTACTCGCTTGTGAGCGATTCGCGGATGGTGGCAGGCAGCAGCGCCTTTACCAACCTGCTGAGCTATTACAACAGTGTAAAGCTGGCTGCGGCAAAACGGGTGCCCGGCGCCAAAAACGTGTATGATGATCTGAAGAAACGGTTTCTGAAAAAGAAGCTGAAGCGCGACCACGTACTCACGGCAGACATGATCGCCACAGACCTCAACAAAGTAGCCTGACGCACAGGACAGGCAGGGCAGGGGAAGTCAATTGAAATGGCTTCCCCTTTTTTTGTGCTGCTTCTCATGGTATCCTTTGAACCTCTATACGGCTCCCTTGAATGGTTGCACATTCGGCGGGGTGCATTAAGGTTCCTGCGAGATACAAAAAGGTTAAACATTGATTCTTTGAGAGTCATTCATGTGCCTCCACAATTTGCGCGAGTGTGTTTGATGATCAGGCGCAAACCTGTTGGATGCAAGTGTGATTCAGTTTGAATACAATAAGCGGGTTGAAGGTTGAAGGAAGCGGATGCGGGAGTGGTTTTTCAATGGTTGCAGATAGCCACGGAAAGCAGAAAATTGTGCATGCCGGCATGGTGAACCATTTCATAACATGACAGTTGATCTTCATCCATTAATCAAACTTGTTTTCATTTACAAGTTTTTTCAGCTTTACACCTTTATCAACCCTTTGTTTTTCGCGATTTTCATTTTTCCCCACATTCACCCGCCGTTAACATTTATTTACTTAAACGGATAGTACAAAAGCCCATCACAGGTGCAACATTTAAAAACGACAGACCATGAAAAAATTGATTACCTGCCTGGTGGCAATCCTGTCATTCTCAGTCCTTTATGCACAGGGAAACAAACGGAATCAGCAACATTGCGACCATGATCGCAACGCCTCTTACGACAACCGCCGGTACGATGAGCGTGACGTGAGTTACCGCCCGGCGCACGGTGTAGAAAAGCGGCAGCAACACGACGCGTATGCGCGTAACGACCGCTACAACGACCGTGACCGCCGCGCCGAAATAGATCGCGTAAACCGCGACTATGACCGCCGCATCAAAGATTATCAAAACGACCGGCGCATTACCAACCTGGAGCGTGAACGCGAAGTAGAACGCCTGAAAAAGGAACGCAATGCAAAGCTGAAAAACTTTGCCGGCGGCGCCATTGTAGGTGGCGTGCTTGGTGTGTTGATTGGCACTCAATTGTAGCCGATAAACACGTTGTGCAAGTGAAGAACAGCCCTGCCCGTGCAGGGCTTTTTATTTACCCAAAAAATTCAACGGAACCGTCGTTTTGTAAGTGGTGCATCATCTATTGCCGGCAGTTGGTACATTTGACGCCAAAAAAAGAGCATGGGCGTAGGTGGTGTGGTGATCTTGTATCACCCGGCAAAGGAAGTGGCAGACAATATACAAACCTATCTGCCGTATGTGGATACCCTGTACATTGCCGACAACACGGAAGGCAGCATGAGCAGCGTGGCGGCTCAGTTCAGACATTGGGACAAAGTCACCATCCTGCACGATGGCAGCAACAAAGGCATTGCGAAACAATTGAACGATGCAGCGGCACTCGCCATAGAAGCCGGGTACAACTGGCTGCTGACGATGGACCAGGATTCGCGCTTTGATGACGATGACATCCACACCTATCTCATCTGCTCGGGCAGCTATACCGATAAACACAGGTGCGCCGTATTTGGGGTGCAATACGAAGCCAAAACGCCGGTTCATGAGTGCAGTGCCCAACAGGTATCGCACGTTATCACTTCGGGCAGCATTCTCAACCTCGCTGCCTATGCACAGGTCGGCGCCTTTGATGAAGCCCTGTTTATAGACGAAGTGGATGTGGAATACTGTTACCGTGCCATTGGCAAAGGGTATCACATCGCCAAATTCAGCAACGTATTCATGCAGCACCATCTTGGAGAAACAAGTATGCGAACATCGTACAAAAGCCTGCTGAAAACGCCGCGCAGCCTGCATTCGCCTGCCCGCCTGTATTACATGGTGCGCAATTATTTGTACGTGGCAAAACAATACAAACATAGCTTTGCTAAAGAAGATGATTATCGCCGCAAAGCATTATTGACCCGTATCAAAAACAACTTATTGTATGGCAGCAGCAAATACCTTGTGCTGCAATCCGTCATCAAAGGTTACCTGGATTATAAAAAAGGCAATATGGGCAGCATTACATCACCGCAAACGACGGCAAAACAATTATGAGCAACCTGATTGCAAACCTGAAACGCGACATCGGTAACAAGTACCGCGCATTGTTCGCCAACCCGTTTCAATCACTCGGTTTGAAATGGATTGAGGTGAAAAAATGGCGATCGCTGCCCACCACGTCGGTGCATGAAGCGTCGGTACTGAACCACAAACTCTATTTTAGAGACGGCAATGAAGTGCTGCATGGCTTGCACGAAATTTTTATAGACAAGGTTTATCAATTGTCATTGCCGGCAGCTCCGTTCATCATTGATTGCGGTGCACACATCGGGCTCAGCGTCATTTACCTGAAGCAACAACATCCCGGTGCGCGCATCCTTGCTTTTGAACCCGACAAAACCAATTTCTCGCTGTTGCAAAAAAACATTTCTTCTTTTGGCTTAACCAATATTGACCTGCGGAACGAAGCGGTGTGGAAGGAAAATACTACGCTGCGGTTTGCACAGGAAGGAAGCATGAGCAGCAAGATAGAAACCAACGGGGATGCGGCTTCCAACAATTCGCAGGTAACAGCTACGCGGCTCCTGGATGTAATGACGCGGAAAGTGGATTTTTTAAAACTCGACATCGAAGGCGCAGAGTATGAAGTGTTAAAAGACATCAGCAGCAAACTGGGGCTGATTGAAAATATGTTCATCGAATACCATGGTTTGTTTTCCCAAAACAAGGAACTGAACGAGATATTGCAGATGGTAACCGGCAGCGGTTTCAGTTATTACATCAAAGAAGCCGCAAATGTTTACCATAGTCCTTTTCAACGCACAGAAACACATCATCCTTATGATGTGCAACTGAATATATTTTGCTTTCGCAAACTGTAGTTGGCAGAACCGTTGCGCAGCAAAAGCCGTATGTTTTACCCGGAAGGATGAACAATTTCCAAGTAATCGAATATAGAAAATCCGTTCTGCTTTTCCGGTGCATCATCATCCACACCAACCGTCATGAAAATGTTGTTGTAGCTCTTATCCTTCTACTGTTTGCAGCAATTCCAAAAACAGATTCAACCCCTGGCGTTTGGCGTCCGTTAACCGGTAACTAATGTTTTGGGTATAATAGGTTTTGAGGTCATATACATCGTAAGGATTCTCACGGATCACTTCATCAAGATGGTTCAACCCAATGGCGTTGGCAGCGTTAAATGCTTCGCAATACGAGGCTGGCAATGGCTTGTTGGCAATCCAGGCAGCAAAGACAAACGGCAGCCCTGTAAAGGCTTTCCAGGCGCCTGCGAGGTCGTAGATATAGGGTGAACTATGCCGTTGTTCCAGTGCGCGGTCGCCAATCACCACACCCGCCGTATTGCCACTGATGTGGTTTCGGAAATCTGCTTCGGCATTCTGAATGCGGGGAGTTATGTGCCAGTAATGTTTCAGCAACACCCTGCACAGGTTTACAGAAGTGCGGCTCTGGTAGTCGAGCAAGATGGTATCAATATCCTGCAGTGGCACCTCACTGAACAAACACACCGACGCTACATCGCCTTCGGCACCAATGCAGTAATCACCGATGATGTGGTGCTCAGCCAATTTGGGAATGGCGGCAACGGGCACCAACCCCATGTCGATCTCGTTGTTCACCAGCATGGCAGCGATGGAAGCCGGGTAACCGGTGATCAATGCTGTTTCGTTCATCAGTGTTTCAGATCTTGTGATGCCATACAACAATGGTTTTGTGTTCAAATAACTCACTGCGCCTACTTTAATCTTCTCCAATCCTATTAATTTTGCGTGCAAAGAAACACAATCAGCAAGTTGTTGCTGCCAGTTCTCTATTTTTAGCAAAAATTATCATTTACCTTATCAGTTCTAATGAACTTACATACACTAACCGCGATCTCGCCGGTAGACGGCCGCTATTACAAACAGGTAAAACATTTGTCTGCCTGGTTTTCTGAATATGCCCTGATGAAATACCGGCTGCATGTAGAAGTGGAATACTTTATCCTGCTGTCGGAAGAAGGCTATTTTACCATGCATGGCAACATTGCAGACCAGATGCGCTTTATGGTGGAGCATTTCAGCGAAGCCGATGCGGCAGAAGTGAAAAAGACGGAAGCCATCACCAACCACGATGTAAAAGCCGTTGAATATTTTATCAAAGAAAAACTGGGCGCCGCCGGTGCAGACGACATAAAAGAATGGGTGCATTTCGGACTTACCTCGCAGGACATCAACAACACCGCCATCCCGCTGAGCTGGAAAGAATCCGTGGAGACAAGAATATCTGCCGTTGCTATGAGCGCTGCAACAACATTGACATCGCTGGCAAAGAATGGAAAGACGTGCCGATGCTGGCACGTACACATGGCCAGGCGGCTTCTCCTACCCGGCTTGGCAAAGAGCTGATGGTGTTTGTAGAGCGGTTGGAAAACCAGGTGCAGTTGTTCAGCTACATTCCTTTTACCGCGAAGTTTGGCGGTGCCACGGGCAATTTCAATGCGCATCATGTAGCTTACCCGGAAAACAGACTGGATAAAATTTGCCAACGATTTTGTAGAGAAGAAACTGGGCTTGCAACGCAAGCAGTACACCACGCAGATAGAACATTACGATGTCGCTCGCGGCGCATTTCGATGCCATAAAGCGCATCAATACCATCCTGATTGATTTGTGCCGGGATATATGGACTTATATCAGCATGGATTATTTTAAACAAAAAATAAAAAAAGGCGAGGTCGGCAGCAGTGCAATGCCGCACAAAGTAAACCCGATCGATTTTGAAAATGCGGAAGGCAACTTGGGTATCGCAAATGCCCTGCTCGGAGCACCTGTCCGCCAAACTTCCCGTTAGCCGTTTGCAGCGTGACCTTACGGACTGCACCGTGTTGCGTAATATTGGCGTTCCGATGGCGCATACGATCATCGCTATTAAGTCGATTGAAAAGGGATTGTCAAGCTGATCCTGAACGAAATCAAAACTAGGCAGAAGACCTCGATAATAACTGGGCAGTGGTGGCAGAAGCCGTGCAAACGATATTGCGCAGAGAACAATATCCATCGCCCTACGAAGTGCTGAAGGACCTGACAAGGGGAAGCCAAACCATCAACAAAGACAGCATGCACCGGTTTATACACGGACTATCGGTAAGCGATGAAGTGAAGGAAGAATTGTTGCAGATAACGCCGCAAAATTACATTGGCATTCAGCCTGCCTATTAGAAGATGTCTTCAAGATGGATGTGCAGGTCGGGAAAAGTGGTGCTGCTGAAAGACTGGTGTTTGAAGTAAATGTCTTTTCGCTGGTATTGATCATTTACCAGGTAATACTGGTCAATGGCGTTGCTGTCGGGAAACACAATCCAGTATTCGCTCACGCCGTTTTCTTCGTACAGCCGGAACTTGTCGTTGATGTCTTTTTTTGCCGTGGAAGGAGAAATGATTTCAATGATGAGGTCCGGTGCGCCAACGCAGCCTCTTTCGTCTATTTTAGAAGGATTGCAGATGACACAAATGTCGGGCTGCACAACGGTGAGAATATTTTGAGATTCGCTTTTCCCTTTCAAAAGCCTGACGTCAAACGGTGCAAAAAAAGTTTGGCAGGGATGCTTGCGAAAATAATGTGAGATATCCCGGTGTAAATTACTGGCAATTCGCTGATGCCTCTCTGCAGGCGCGGGTGATAGAATAAACAACTTTCCCTTGATGAGCTCGACCATCTCAGAAAACTGCCAGGTAAGATAATCGGCGTAGCTATACGTTTGGTTTTTATCCAACTGCGAAACATTCGTAATCATCGTGGACGCATTTGTCACAAATCTACAAACAAAACCTACTTATTGATCTCGCTGGTAAAATGAAACTGGATGTCTGGATTGTTCTGGATTTCGGTATTCAGAAACCATTCGCTTTGTGCCAGGTACACCGGGTTCCCGTCTTTGTCGGCAGCAGAATTTTGCTTGTTTGAATCGCAGGAAATCTTCCAGCTTTTGAGGATGGCTGCTCGTGAGCCAGCAGGCTTTGTAAAACGGCAGTGTTCTGAATTCGCACGACGCGCCATATTCGTGCAGCAACCGGTATTGGATCACTTCAAACTGCAAATCGCCTACGCAACCGATGATTTTTTTATTGCCGCCAAACTGTGTAAATAGTTGCGCCACCCCTTCATCTGTAAGCTGGCTGATGCCTTTTTCGAGCTGCTTTGTTTTCATCGGGTCTTTGTTCACCAGTTCTTTGAAAATTTCCGGCGAAAATGAAGGAATGCCGGTAAAGTAGAAATCTTCACCTTCGGTGAGTGTATCGCCGATTTTAAAATTGCCGGTATCGAACAATCCGACTACATCGCCGGGATAAGCATCGTCAATGATGTCTTTGCTGCGCGCCATGAAGCTATACGGGTTGCTAAACCGCACGTCTTTTTCCATCCGTACATGATGATAGTATTTATTGCGCTCAAACCTGCCGCTGCACACCCGTAAAAAGGCAATGCGGTCGCGGTGTTTGGGATCGAGGTTCGCATGAATTTTAAACACAAAACCACTGAATTTTTCTTCGTCCACACTCACTTCGCGTTCGTTGGTTTCACGGTCTCGCGGCACCGGCGCAATGCGGATAAATGTATCCAGCATTTCTTTAACACCAAAGTTATTGACGGCCGATCCAAAGAAAACAGGCGCTACTTTGCCCTCAAGATAATCATCCACATTCAGTTCTCCGTACACGCCGTCAATCAGTTCTACATCTTCACGCAGCATGGCGGCATCGCGGGTCTCCTATTTTGTCATCGAGAATTTCATCGTTGAGGTCGCTGATTGATACGGTGTCTTCGTCCTCCGCTTTGGTGCTCGCGGCAAACAGGCGAAGACTTTTATTGTCGAGGTTATACACTCCTTTAAAGTCTTTGCCGCTGTTGATGGGCCAGGTCATGGGGTGAGAGACTGATGTTCAGTTCATTTTCAATTTCTTCCAGCAGGTCGAAACGGTTTTTACCGTCACGGTCCAGTTTGTTAATAAAAACAATCACCGGCGTATCGCGCATGCGGCACACTTCCATCAGGCGGCGCGTCTGGTCTTCCACACCATTCACACTGTCTACTACCAGCACCACACTGTCAACAGCCGTGAGCGTCCGGTATGTATCTTCTGCAAAGTCTTTGTGTCCCGGAGTATCGAGCAGGTTGATGAGGAAACCTTTGTATTCGAAAGTCATGACGCTGGTGGCAACAGAGATACCGCGCTGGCGCTCAATTTCCATAAAATCGCTGGTTGCGTGTTTCTTGATTTTGTTGCTTTTCACCGCGCCGGCCACCTGTATGGCACCGCCAAACAAAAGAAATTTTTCAGTCAATGTCGTTTTACCCGCATCGGGGTGAGAGATAATGGCAAATGTTTTCCGACGGTTGATTTCTTTTTCGTACTTCATAATTTTCTGAGCCGGCAAAGGTAAATCAAACCCTCAATGAAGGGAACAATTGTATGATAAATGAAATGTAATAATTGCAGCGGCAAAAAGGTACGTTGCCGGCAGGTAGCTGTTGTAACAGAACAGCAAACAGGATTTTACACAACCATCTTAAGAAAAGATGCTGATGATGTTGTTAACTTTTTTATGAAAACCTTTGTGGTTGGTCAGGAATTTTTGTTCCTTCTGTTGCAACTTAGCGAAAGTGCGGGGAACAACTTCTTCTTTGCAAACCATGGCAACGCCCGACCAGAAAGTAACGGTCAGGAACAAAACGCTGATCCATGAAAGCAAAGCAGTCTTGTTGATGGAAACTGTTTTTTTGTCGAAAGAGGCGGCGGATGATAATTGATTCTTTTTCACGGTGTGACACTGTTGTTTTGCAATGTAAATTTGGTGCGCTTTCGCTTCATCTGGTGCCAACGGATTGATAAGTTTTTGCAAAAGGAACGGTAAAACACGCGTTTTTGATGTTTCAGTCATCAATTTTTCCGAATGAATTTTGGTATAGAAGAAATTGATGTCTGCCTTTTTTCAGATGTCATCCACAATTGATTTTTATTGATCATTAATCAAAATTTTTGGAGAAATGGATTCATTAATTGCAGGATAAACATTTGATTATGTTAACGAAGTACCATTGCTTTTGATAAATGTTGCACCAAACGTCAAAGCATGGATATTGGGAATATCCGGCAAAAAAAATACAGGCTTGCGGTTGAGCGCACAGCCTGTATGTTGTATCCTTTGCGGGAAAATTACGATCTATAATTTCTTTCCTTTCAGTGCTTCGCTTACCGCTTTGTCCATGGCACGTTCAGCAAACGGTTTGGTCACTTCGTTCAGTTCTTCTGTTTTGGCATGAATCAAATCTTTGTCGGTCATCGTCAGCGACATCTGCAATGCCTGCATGGCGATGGCAGTGGCAGTCATTTCGTCGGGAGTCAGTAAATCTGCGTTGCGGGTAATGAATTTTTCAGTGGTTTGCAGCAATTGTTCGCCTTCGGTGCGCGCTTCTACCAACGCACGTTCCTGCATGTCGGCTTTGGCGTGCGTAATGCTGTCGAGCAGCATTTTTTCCACTTCATTATCCGTTAGTCCGTATTGCGGGGTTACTTCAATGCTTTGTTCCACACCGCTGCGAAGTTCTTTGGCAGTAACGGATAAAATGCCATCTGCATTGATGAGGAAATTGACTTCAACTTTGGGCAAACCGGCAGGCATGCCGGGAATGCCTGCGAGATTGAATTCTGCCAGTTTGCGGTTGTCTTTGACCAAATCCCGTTCTCCCTGGAAAACAGAAATGCGCATGCTTCCCTGTCCATCTTTCTGCGTGGTGTATTGCCTGCCCGCTTTTGACGGTATCTTGCTGTTGCGGGGAATGAGAACGTCCATCAGTCCGCCCATGGTTTCAATACCCAAACTAAGCGGCGTAATGTCGAGCAATAAAAACTCTTTGTTGTTGCCGGCGAGAATGTCAGCCTGCACTGCAGCACCAAGGGCGACCACTTCGTCGGGATTGAGACTGTCGTTGACCGGTTTTCCAAAAAAATCACCCACGGCTTTTTTAACAGCCGGCACACGGGTACTGCCGCCCACCATTACAATGACATCGATGTCTGATGTTTGCAAATGGGCATCTTTCACCGCATTTCTACAACGGTCAATGGTTTTTTGTATCAACGGGTTGATCAGTTCTTCAAATTTTTCTTTTGAAATGTCAAACACCTCTTCGCCAACACCGGTGATGTATCCGTCATCTGTACTCAATTGTTTTTTCGCTCGTTCTGCCTGTAAGCGAAGCGATTGCATAAGGGATGGATCGCTTGCAAAATGAGTTTCGGTATATCCTTTCTGTTCTCTCCAATGCTGAACAATCAGCCGGTCGAAATCGTCGCCACCAAGATAAGTATCACCATTGGTGCTCAAAACTTCAAAGATGCCGCCCGTGATTTTCAAAATCGAAATGTCGAATGTGCCGCCACCAAGGTCGTACACCGCGATGGTTTTTTCTTCGTTTTTATCCAGTCCCAACCCATAGGCGAGGCTTGCTGCCGTGGGTTCGTTGACAATGCGCATGACATCGAGACCTGCCAGTTTACCCGCGTCGCGGGTTGCCTGCCTTTGTGTATCGTTGAAATAAGCCGGAACGGTAATGACAGCGCGGCTGACGGTGGTTTTCAGAATGTGTTCGGCGCGTGCTTTCAGTTCTTTCAGGATAAAAGACGACAATTCTACCGGCGAATAAAACGTATTGCCAACCTGCACTTTCACAAGGCTTTCCTCGTTGTCGTCTATTACTTTGTAGCTGTAAAAATCGGCATGTTCCTTAATGTCGTTGTAGCTTTTGCCCATCAGCCTTTTGGCGCTGAAGATGGTATTGGCAGGATCTGTTTCCAGGTATTGTTTTGCTTCTTCGCCAACGGTAATGTTGCCATTGTTAAAATGAACAACGCTTGGTACAAGGCTGCTGCTGTCGTGTTCTTTCAACGCTACGGGTTTGCCGGTATCGGGGTGAATGATCGCCACGAGGCTATTGGTGGTACCGAGGTCTATCCCCACAATAATGTCTTCTTTCTGCAAACTGCCTGTTGCTATATTGATTCCGATTTTGGCCATATCTGTTTTCTGTAAATGAAGCGCAAAGGTAACAAAAGGAGCCGCGAAAGTGGAATGTTAACGTATTGTACAGCAACCAACGCCAACAAACGTTCGGGTAGCTGCCGGTTCCTTGACAAAGAGGATCTGCTTCCAACTGTTTAGTCTTCCGCAATGGTCAGCTTGTTCCACTCCGGGTGTTTTTGCAGGTAGCGTTGCACATAAGAACATTTGGGAATGATGCGCAGCTTGTGTTCGTTAAGGTATTGAAATGTTTTTTCTACCAATGCCGCGGCGGCGCCTTTGCCTTCCAATTCAGGCTCTACTTCTGTATGTACAAGGAACATTTTATTGCCCGCTTTTTTGTAATCGATGAATGCGGTTTTGTCGTCTACCATCATTTCAAAGCGTTGTTCGGTTTCATTGAGATGGAGCGGTATGTTGTCATAGTTCATAGGGAGATCAACTGCAATTGGCGTGCAAAGAAACCAATTGACAACAATCACTTTCTGCTGATCACAACAACGCGTTGACTAATTGGCACATATCTTTCGAGGCTAACTGAAAAAGTCACATGTTGCAAACCTTTGGAGCCTTGCCTTCCGGAAAACACAGAGAAAAAATACAGCAGTCGCCCCATTATTATCAGCACCAATATCAAAATACTGTACCAACAAGTATGATGTCAAAAGGATATTCCATGTTGCCACTGATGTTGAAATTCTTTAACAAACCGGCAAATTGTTTCCCACCCAAACCATTGCCTTTTGTAAAGACAGATATGTACCAGTTGAATGGTGAAAAACCAGTGATTATCTGGTTTGGACATTCATCTTATTTCATCCGCATCAACAACAAAAACATACTGGTGGATCCGGTTCTGAGCGGTCATGCATCTCCGTTTCGCAATTTGAACAAAGCGTACAAAGGCACTTCTGTTTATACGGTGAACAACTTGCCGTCAATAGACGTGCTGATCATTACACACGATCATTACGATCATCTTGATTATGAAACGGTGAAGCAATTGAAGCCAAAAGTACAGACGGTGTGTACCTCTTACGGTGTATCGGCTCACCTGTTGAAATGGGGATATCCTGCATCCTCCATTCGTGAACTTGATTGGCACCAAAGCACAAACATTGACAACATCCGTTTCACTGCCTTACCGGCAAGGCACTTTTCTGGACGACTGCTGAAGCGCAACCAAACCCTTTGGTCTTCCTTTGTTTTGGAAAGCGGTGATTATAAATTTTATCTCGGCGGAGACAGCGGCTATGCACCACATTTTAAAGAAATCGGCGAGCAATACGGACCTTTTGACATGGCAATATTGGAGTGCGGTCAATATAATCTCGCGTGGCACGACATCCACATGCTTCCTGAAGAAACGGTACAGGCAAGCATTGACCTGAAAGCAAGGGTGCTGATGCCGGTTCATTGGGGAAAGTTTACCATTTCGTTGCACCCCTGGAACGAACCTATCCTGCGTGTAACGAAAGCTGCAAAAGAAAAACAAGTAGAACTCGCCACACCGATGATTGGTCAACCGGTAGTGATTGGAGAACCCTACCCGGCGGCTGACTGGTGGAATCATTTGTAAACCAATTGTAATCAAATTTTCTATGATTTAACTGGCTTCAAACGGCAGAAATAATAACGGTCACAGAAAGAAAGTCAATATTTTTGAAACGTGAGGAAAGCATCACCGGTGGCATCGCTTCAACAGACAAAAGGATACGAAATTGTTCGCAACTGGTTGTTGCGCAAAGACTTTTATCCCTTTCTCTTCCAGGAAGAAACCTGGCAACACATCATTGACGGCAGGAGCGGATTGGTAAACGCACCAACCGGTTGCGGAAAAACCTTTTCCGTATTTCTCGGTGCTGTCATTCAATTCATCAACGAGCATCCCGACAATTATACCACCCAAAAAAAGAACGGGCTGCAATTGTTGTGGATCACCCCCCTGCGGGCACTTGCCAAAGACATTGGCAGGGCAATGGAACAGGTCGTGGAAGAACTGCAATTGCCCTGGCAGATTGGCATACGGAACGGTGATACCAATACCGGTGAACGGCAAAAGCAAAAACGCAACATGCCTGAAGTGCTCATCATTACTCCTGAAAGCCTGCACCTGTTGCTGGCACAAAAAGGATATCCTGAAGTATTCAAACACCTGCGCACCATTGCTGTGGATGAATGGCACGAACTCGTGGGCAGCAAACGTGGCGTGCTCGTTGAACTAGCCCTCTCGCGCATTGTTAATATCAATCCGGAAGCCGGTAACGAAAAAACAAATAATACAGCACAGTCTGTCTGGGGCATATCTGCAACGATCGGCAACCTGCAGCAGGCGAAAGATATTTTGTTGTCGCCATTGCTTCGTGTAGCGCATCATTTACACCAATCATCAAATGGTGTCATTGTAAAAGCGATGCTGGATAAACAAATCGAAATCGAATCGGTTTTTCCTGATGAAATCGAAAAATATCCCTGGGCGGGACATCTCGGGCTGTCGCTGGCAGAAAAAATCGTTCCGATCATCGAGGAAAGCACCACTACGCTCATCTTCATCAACACCCGCGGCATGAGCGAACGATGGTATCAAAAGCTGCTCGACATTGCGCCACAGTTTGCAGGGCGCCATTGCCCTTCACCATGGCAGCATCGAGCAGGAACTGCGCGTATGGGTAGAGGAAGCGTTGCATGTCAAAAAATTGAAAGCCGTTGTCTGTACCGCAAGCCTTGACCTCGGGGTAGATTTTCGCCCTGTGGATACGGTGATACAGGTAGGATCTCCCAAAGGCGTTGCGCGGTTTTTGCAGCGTGCCGGCAGAAGCGGGCATGGTCCGGGCGAAGTAAGTAAAATATATTTTTTACCCACGCATTCGCTCGAATTGGTTGAAGCTGCAGCGTTGAAAGAAGCCATTCGGGAAGGCATCATTGAAAGCCGCGACCCGATGATGCTTTGCTTTGATGTGCTCACGCAATATCTGTGCACCATTGCCATTGGAGAAGGTTTTTACCCGGCAACGGTATTTGAAGAAGTCAAATCAACACATTGTTTCGGAGACATTACCAAAGCAGAATTTCAACAAGTCATTCATTCCATCACGAGTGGCGGCGAAGCGCTGCAACAGTATGATGAATACCGCAAAGTGGATGTAGAAGCTGATGGATTGCACCGCATCAAAAGCCGGCGCATCGCCATGCGTCACCGCATGCACATCGGCACCATTGTGAGCGATGCGATGCTGAAAGTAAAGCTGATGGGCGGCGCTTACGTTGGGATGATTGAAGAATATTTCATCAGCCGGATGGAACCCGGTGATGTGTTTGTATTGGCAGGCAAAGTATTGGAATTGGTTGCCATCAAAGACATGACGGTGATGACCAAAAAATCAACCAGCAAAAAAGCAGTGGTACCCAGCTGGAACGGTGGCCGCATGCCGTTATCTGCCAATCTTGGCTTCATGCTGAGGAAAGCTTTCAACAGCGCATTGTCCAAACAACCTAAAGCCATCGAGATACAGGTATTGCAACCGCTGTTTGCCTTGCAAAAACACTTGTCGCACATCCCAAAAGAAGGTGAATTGTTGATTGAACAAATTGAAACCAAAGATGGCTTTCACCTCTTTGCTTATCCTTTTGAGGGAAGGCTGGTGCACGAAGCCATGGCAGCGTTGCTGGCATTCCGCATCAGCCGCATCCAGCCCATTACGTTTTCCATCGCCATGAACGATTATGGCTTCGAATTGTTGAGCGATCAGCCCATCCCGGTAGATGACAGCAACGTGTATGAATTGTTTTCTACGAAAGATTTGCTGCGCGATATACAGCAGAGTGTGAACAGCGTGGAAATGGCAAGACGGAAATTCAGGGACATCGCCGTCATTGGCGGGTTGGTATTCCAGGGCTATCCCGGCGAACACAAAAAAGCAAGGCACCTGCAGGCGTCTGCCTCATTGCTGTTCAATGTGTTTTATGAATACGATCCCAACAATCTGCTGATGCGGCAGGCATACCAGGAAGTGCTTGACCAGCAGATGGAAGAAGTGCGGCTGCGCAACGCTCTCAACCGGATCGGGGATGAGCACATTGTGTTGACTTATCCGCAACGGTTGACACCATTTTGTTTCCCGATAAAAGTGGACAGCATGCGCGAAAGCCTGACCTCGGAAAAGCTGGAAGATCGCATTCAACGGATGCAGGCACAGCTTGAAAAATGGTGATTTATGATTTGTTCCGTTTCATTTTACTGTTGTAGTTATTGCTAATCAACCGCTAACCGGGAAAATATTTTTCTTCCTCCTTACTGGTGAAAAAGTGCTTATCTTTCTATCACCAAACTTCACCATTAACCCGGTTTACCCATGCAATATAAACACCTGATTGTAATCTGTTTTCTATGTACAATGGCTTGCGTTTCGGCACAACAACCTGCAGAACTTGCCTTCAAAGATTATGAAGTAAACCGTACCCTGAAACAAGACAGCAGCGTGTTGCTGTTTTTACAACCGTATGCCGATACCTTGCACAAAGCCATGCGAACGGTGATTGGTTTCAGCACCAATACCTGGTATAAAAAGCAACCCGAAAGCGCATTGGGCAACTGGATGGCTGATTGCCTGAAAGTAAAGGCTGCAGAAGCCTTTCATTCCCCTGTGGATGTGAGCCTTGTTAATTATGGCGGCATTCGGTCTTACCTCCCTAAAGGAGATATTCAGTTGGCTGCGATTTACGAACTGATGCCATTTGACAATGCCATTGTGCTGCAAAAGGTAAGCGGAAACGTATTGCACCAGTTACTCGACCGTGCAGCCTACGAAGGTGGTTGGCCCTGTGCCGGCATCAGCATGACAATCAAAGACAGAGCTGCATCGGATATCCGCATCAATGACAAGCCACTGAATGAAGATTCAATTTACACGATGGCAATAACGGATTATCTCGCCAACGGCGGTGACCGGTGTACCATGCTGAAAAACATTGCGCAGCAAAACATCAATTACTTGTACCGGGATGCGCTGGTAGATTATGTAAAAGACTTTACCAAAGCCGGCAAACCATTGAGCGTGAACATTGAAAACCGGGTCGTGAATGTCAATTAATAGACGAACATTTCTGCGGCATTCTATCATGTCGGCAGGTGCATTGGCAACCTCATCGCTGTTGCCATGCGAAGGTGAAGCAGCGGCTGGGGTACAGCGCCTTACCATCCTGCACACCAATGACGTACATAGTCACCTGGAACCCTTCCCGATGGATGGCAGCACCTACCAGGGATTGGGCGGCATTGCTGCCCGTGCGCAACTCATCAACGAAATCCGCCGCAAAAACGAACAGGTGTTGCTGCTGGATGCCGGTGACATTTTCCAGGGCACGCCATACTTCAATCTCTACAAAGGTGAACCGGAAATAAAAGCCATGAGCAGGATGCAGTATGATGCCACGACAATGGGTAACCACGACTTTGACGCAGGACTTGACAACTTCAACCACATGATACAGCAACATGCCCGCTTTCCCGTCATCATTTGCAATTACGACTTTTCGCATACCAGCATGGAAGGAAATTATGTGCCGTACAAAATATATCAGAAAGGCGATTTGAAAGTAGGGGTGCTGGGAGTGGGTATTGAACTCAATGGGCTGGTACCCGATCAGTTGTATGGAAATGTAAAATACCTGGATCCCATTGAAAGAGCAAATGAAACTGCGGGCATCCTGAAACGAAAAGAAGGTTGTGATCTGATCATTTGCCTGTCACATTTGGGCGACAAATACAGTGACAACAAAGTAAGTGATGAAGTATTGGCCAAAGAAAGTCATTACATCGACATCATCATTGGTGGGCATACACATCGTTTCTTTGAAAAACCCCGAAAGTATGTGAATAAAAATTCAAAAGAAGTGATTGTAAATCAAGTGGGTTGGGCTGGCATACAATTGGGAAGACTGGATATGACCGTAACCAAAAATGAAAAAAGGCTTGCGAAAATCAAAACCATTGTTATTGGGAAAAAATATGAAGACTAAAAAATTTTTTTTTCAACAAAAAGAGTAGAAATTCGTCCTCCTGCTCAAGATTTTTTTTCCGTTATCGGAAAGATCATTACGGGGTTTTATACGACTATTTATTTTCTTTAATTGTTTAAACCAAGTTGCCCTTTGTTATGACTATAACTGCAGAAACTGTATGGAACAACTGCCTGAAGATCATTAAGGATATTGTAGAATGGCAACATTTCAAAACCTGGTTTGAACCCATCAAAGCCATTGAACTCAAAGGAAATGTGTTGCTGATACAGGTTCCCAGCCAGTTTTTCTATGAGTATCTGGAAGAGCATTATGTGACATTGTTGGCAAAAATTTTAAAGCGCGAACTGGGCAAAGAAGCAAGGCTCGAATACCGGATTATGGTGGACAGCGGCAACAACGGCCGCAACGGATCGATGGACGTAGCCGCCAGTTATGGAAAAGTATATACCAACAACGAAATGGATTTTCCATTAGTTATCAACAACCCGGTTAAAAATCCGTTTGTCATCCCGGGGCTCAAAAAAGTGCAGATTGACCCGCAACTGAATCCTTCTTATGTGTTTGATTCCCTGATTGAAGGCGATTGCAACCGCGTAGCCCGCCGTGCCGGGAAAACCGTTGCCGAGAAGCCCGGCGCCAGTTCCTTTAACCCGTTGGTGATTTACGGTGGCGTAGGCCTTGGCAAAACACACCTTGCCCAATGCATTGGAAACGAAGTAAAGCGACTGCATCCCAATAAGATTGTATTGTATGTAAGCAGTGAAAAATTCATCAACCAGTTCCAGGATCATAGCCGAAACAATGCCATCAACGACTTCATTCATTTTTACCAACTGATTGATGTACTCATCATTGATGATGTACAGTTTTTTAACCGCGCCGAAAAAAGCCAGGATGCCTTTTTTGCCATCTTCAATCATCTTCATCAAAGCGGCAAGCAGCTGGTGTTGTCAAGTGACAAAGCGCCGAAAGATCTCGATGGCTTGCAGGAGCGTTTGCTGAGCCGTTTTCGCTGGGGATTGAGTGCCGACCTACAGATGCCCGATTATGAAACGCGCATCGAAATACTGGAACGCAAAATGAAAAACGATGGCTGCGAAATGCCATTGGAAGTTATCAAATACATTGCCTACAACATCACCACCAATGTACGTGAACTGGAAGGCGCCCTGATCTCTCTGCTGGCACAATCATCGCTCAACAAGCGCGAGATTGACGTGGAACTGGCGAAGAAAGTGTTGCGCAATTTTGTAAAAACGAGCAACAAGGAAATCACGATAGATACCATTCAAAAAATGGTGTGCGAATACTTTGATGTGCCATATGACAAGCTCTTGCAAAAGACGCGCAAACGGGAAATTGTACAGGCACGGCAGATCACGATGTATCTCGCCAAATCCTTTACCAAGAACTCACTCAAAACCATTGGTGAACACTTCGGCGGGCGCGATCATACGACCGTTATCCATAGTTGCCAGACGGTAAAAGACCTGATGGATACCGATAGCCTGTTCAAAGAAAATGTAATAGAGCTGACACAAAAAGTGCAGCTTGCCTCCATGTAATTCTATCGTTGAGATTGCCCGCCATCATAAAGTTAACCCTGCCGGAAGGCGGGGTTTTTCTTGGGTGCAAAATTGAGTTTTGTGGAAAATAAATCAACAGTCACTGTTTGCGGAACAATTCCTAAACCAGCCTGCAATTAAGGGATGCAGGTTGACACATGTACTGCTTTGGAATGTAGATAATGTGAAATTTTTTGATACAACATGCACACAATGTCACCTGATATCAAATACGGAATTCAACCTGAAACAGTACCGGATTGCTAACATTTTAAACAATCAGCCAGGCGGGAATGCATACGTTGAATAACCTGGAAAAAAAGGCTAAAAAAAATAAATGTACAAGGATTCAATTTTCATTTGGCATTTCATCTTCAGCTCCCTATTTTTGCAACCCCTAAAACAAAGCACGGGGAAACGGTGAGGTGGATGAGTGGCTGAAATCAGTAGTTTGCTAAACTGCCGTACGGGTAACTCGTACCGAGGGTTCGAATCCCTCCCTCACCGCTGGATCATGTTTCGGGGCGTAGCGTAGCCCGGTATCGCGCCTGGTTTGGGACCAGGAGGTCGTAGGTTCGAATCCTGCCGCCCCGACAAAAAGCCTCTTCAGCAATGAAGAGGCTTTTTTAGGCCAATTATTCCCGCTTTTCAGTTCAACTCAACAATTGTTTGAAATAAGGCATCTTTTTTTCTATACCCATTCGCAACATCATTTTGAACAATACGTATGAAAACAATCGGGTTATTGAGTTTGTCGAATGTATTTATGACCATAGCGTGGTACTGGCATTTGCGCGCCACCAATGTTTCGTTGTGGAAAGTAATCCTGATCAGTTGGGGAATTGCTTTGTTTGAATATTGTCTTACAGTTCCTGCCAACCGGTTTGGATTTTTAGATGGATGGAACGGCTTTCAACTCAAGGTTATCCAGGAAATCATTTCGCTGATGGTCTTTTGCTTGTTTGCCGTCCTGTACCTGAAAGAGCCAATGCACTGGAGATATGTTGTCAGCTTCCTGCTGATCCTTGCTGCGGTATACGTAGCTTTTAAAAAATAAATCTTCGATAGATCGTTTCATGTTGCGGTTTGCAAACAACGAGTGTAACGAATCCAGTCAAGCTTCCATTCATTCCCGCATAAAAAACAAAGAGGCTGCCTTGTGAAAGACAGCCTCTTCGATATCAGATCAAGATGGTTTATCGTTGAATCATCAGCTTGTGCATCTCTGCTTCTTTA
The DNA here is from genome assembly GCA_963826385.1 of uncultured Chitinophagaceae bacterium. GTDB lineage: Bacteria > Bacteroidota > Bacteroidia > Chitinophagales > Chitinophagaceae > Ilyomonas. Next base: position 121,111 of record CAWGWV010000009.1, read on the forward strand.
CCACCGTTGTTAATGGTAACGTTGTAAAGACCATTGGTCAAAGCCGCAACGTTGAATGTCAGGTTGCTGGCGCCATTAGCCTGTACGGTTTGTAAGCTGCATACTCTGCCGCTTGCGTCCGTGATGCGCACCTGTACTTTACCGGCGAAGCTTGTGTTTGTTTTGATGTAAGCAATGCCATTGCGTACCGGGTTTGGATACACAATCACCGTTTGCCTGCCCGATACCGGATCAATTCTGACGATGGCAGAATAGCTCGCAAAACCGTCTTTGTCGTTCATCTTCAGTTTGTAATACACATATCCTGCATTGTTTACCGCCACAAGGTCTTTGTCGCCAAACTGGTAATTATTTTGTGAACCATTGGCAGCGGCAACAACCCCAATTTCTTCGAAGTCTTTGCCGTTGAATGAACGCTGCACAGTAAAGGTATTCACGTTCTTTTCGTTGGCTGTAGTCCAATTCAGGTTGATGGCGTCGGTAGCACGGTTGCCATTGAAAGACAACAGTTGTAATGGAAGTACCAAACCAGCGTTCTGATCAAGGAACACATGGTATTCACCCGGCTGCAGTGTATAGTTTTGCAGGGTATTGGTAACAGTAAAAGATGAGCCTTCGAGATAATCGTACCAGGTGCCAGCGTGAGAGAACGTAATGGAACCGGTTTTTGCCGTAACACCAAAGTTGCCGATAACAGCGATGTCGATGGGTGCCGAGTTGATTTTTTCCCATTTAAAATCACCATTCAAGGAATACGTAACGCTGTCCTGTGGCGCTACAAATGCCGGCATGTATTCCGGGTAGGTACGAAGGGCAAACATGCGTTTGTAGATGTTATACAACGCCATGCGGTTGCTGTCGTTCTTGTAATCCCAACGGATGGGTTTGGGGCTCAGGCGGCAATCGTTGTTGATGGTGCCGTCTTCGCAACGGTTGATGGAAAAATCGTAACCCAACTCACCAAACTGCCACAGCATTTTGGGAGCCGGTTGCATTGCCCAGAAAGCAGTTGCCATCTCATTGCGTTCCAATCCGGTTGGTATCTCTTTGATGTTGTAAGTGCCGCTGCTATTGCCATATTGTTCGTTTTTGTACATGAGCCTTTCTTCATCATGACTTTCCATGTAGGTAACGAGGAACGGGTTTTCCCAGCCGCGGTTGGTGTAAATGCCATAACTGAAATCGTAACCGTCACTATAGCCCATTGTTGCCTGATTGTAGTTGTAATTCAGGTTGCCCCACAACAACATACCATAGTTGCTCAACTCTTTTTCTTCGGTATTATCAGCAAAATGTTCAAGAATACAATATGAACCCGGAACTACATTTTGCATGGTATCATAAATGCGCTTCCAGGTAGCTATACGGCCGGCATCATAGTTTGCCCACAAGTCATAGTTGTTACCGGAATTGGTTTGTGTAAATCCTTTTGATAGATCCCAGCGGAAACCATCAATTTTATAATCGGTTAACCAATGTTCTACTACACGGTTGACAAGCTGTTGCGTAGCAGGACTTTCGTGGTTAAAGTCGTAACCCACATTGACTGGATGTTTCGGGATGGGGTTGTGCCAGGGGCTATTGGCAGCCGGACGGTTGTTCACCGTATCCCAGTACAACTGCACTGTTGGAGAAGAACCAAATGCATGATTCATCACCATGTCCATGATCACCGCGATGCCTTGTTTGTGACATTCGTCAATGAACTGTTTCAGTGCCACATCGGTGCCATAATATTTGTCCGGAGCAAAGAAGAAATCAGGATTGTAACCCCAGCTGCTATTGCCTTCAAATTCGTTGAACGGCATGACTTCAATTGCGTTGATGCCTAAGTTTTTCAGGTAGGGCAACGAATCTTTCAAAGTCTGCCAATTGTGTTTTTCAACAAAATCCCTCACCAGCAATTCGTAAATGAGCAGGTTGCGTTTGTCAGGTCTTGTAAAATTGTTTACCTGCCAGTTGTATTCCGGTTTAGCGGTTTGCAACACGCTCACCAATCCCAATTGACCAGCCGGATAAGGTTTCAGGGAAGGATAGGTTTCAGCGGAAATATATGCATCATTGAATGGATCAAGTATTTTTTCCGCATAGATATCGGCTACTTTCATCTTGCCATCTACAAGATATTGATAAGCATATTCTTTTCCTTTTTCAAGCCCGGTGATGGTGATCCAGTAACGGTTGTTGTCCGGTGTCCTGAACATCTGGTAATCCGCTGTCTGCACCCAATTGTTGAAGTCGCCAATGACAGATACCCGTGTCTTGTAAGGTGCATACATCACAAGCGTAACAGACGTTCCGTCGCTGCCGTAATTGATGCCATCGCGAACACCAGCCGGCAAATCTTTCGTTACAACCGGGGTATTCACAAACAAGTTTACAGTATCGTAGGTGGTCATGCTGCCGGAAGTGGCTTTCGAAATAATCTGGTTGTTGCCGCTGACAACATTGGCCGTTGAAGTGATCACGCTATCTGTTACGGTGTTGATGACCGTTCCGTTAAACGACAGTTGCAGCGTAGCCGTTGAGTTTGATACTGCAGAAATGGTTATCACATCTCCTGCAGCATAGTTTACCGGCTCCAGGGTGGGAACAAACATTGGTTGGCGGTAAGGTTGCGTAATGCGGGTATGTAACCCAACGCTGTCGTACACGGGCACATACATGTCGGTACCATCGCTGTTGGCAATTTTGGCATCACCGGCATGAAACAACACTGCGATTTTCAGTATTTTTTCGGCAGGGTTCTGCAAATCAAAAAATCTGCGAATGCTATCCGTGATGGTATAGCTCCACTTGTTGGTGCCGGCAGGCGTTGCTTTGAACTTTGGATCGGTAGTGGTCCAGGTTGTCAGCACATGCTTCCAGTCGTTGATGCTCGTACTGTAATTGGTGATCACGCCGATGTGTACATACACATCATTGGCAGTATGGCCCAGCAACCCCATATTTCCTTTGGTCGCATCTGCCGTCAGCATTACATTTTTGGATTGCTCTGTAATGAATTGAGGCGACCAGGTTAATAACTGGCTTTGCGCCATGGAAAACAAAAAGACAAAGAACAGTGTAAATGATAGTTTCATATGTTTCAACCTATTTTTTGATGGTGGATTTATCTATCAAAGATTCATCCCTTTTCAAAAGAAATAAAATAAATTTTATATTTTTTTCATGTATAAATTTTCTGCATGTGTATTTGCTTTGCAGAACAGCAGATGTTTGTTTTTTTCTTACTATTCAAGGTCTTGATTTTCTGAAAAAATGGATTTTTAGAGTGAGCATATGCCCAATTTTGGAAAATGAAAATCAATGGTGAAATGAATATCAAAACAAATGTCCCCTTTCTTACTTGGGTGCAGGAAATAAGAAAATGTCACCAGACGGGCATATTACAAAGGGAGGAATTTTTGTAATGAATTTTAGAACAATCGTATGGGGTAAAGTGAGATGTACTTTTTACATCAGCGACCTGTATTTTTGCAGCCATTTATACCTATGAGTAAACTAAGCAGTCTTGCAGACCGGATGACAGGATCAGAAATTGTAAAGCTTGGCAACCAAATCAGCGAGCGTATCCGTAATGGAGAAACCATTTACAACTATACCATCGGGGATTTTGATCCCACCATTTTCCCGATACCGGAAGTGTTGCAACAATTGATCATTGAAGCGTATCAGCAACACCGGACCAATTATCCACCTGCAGAAGGCTTACTATCACTGCGCCAATCGGTGGCTTCTTTTATCCGCAACCGCGAAGGCTTGGATTATGCACCTGAAGAAATCCAGATTTCCTGTGGAGGAAGACCGTTGATCTATACCGTTTTTCAAACACTGGTAGATGCAGGTGACAAAGTGATTTACGCCGTGCCTTCGTGGAACAACAATCACTACACCAGTCTTCATGACGGGCAACATGTATTGATTGATACCACTCCGGAGAACAATTTTATGCCGGCTGCAGCCGACATTGCTCCTCATCTGTCCGGCGCTGTGCTGCTTTGCCTTTGTACTCCGCAAAACCCCACCGGAACCACACTACCCAAAGAAGAACTGGACAGCATTTGCCGGTTGGTGCTGGAAGAGAACAACCGGCGGAATGTGGATGAAAAGAAGCTTTACGTCATGTTCGACCAGATGTACTGGACGCTTACTTATGGACAAACAGAACACTACAATCCCGTTACTTTATACCCTGAAATGAAGCAGTACACCATCTTTATTGATGGCATTTCAAAAGCGTTTTCCGCCACCGGCCTGCGCGTTGGATGGTCGCTGGGACCCAAAGATGTGATTGGCAAAATGAAAGCATTCCTAAGCCACATTGGTGGATGGGCACCCATGGCAGAACAGCATGCAACAGCTGCTTACCTTCAGCACAATGAAGCGGTAGACAAATGGCTGGTGCAGTTTAAACAGGCGGTGGAACAGCGGCTACAGAAAGTGTATGAAGGATTTATGAAACTGAAAGAAAAAGGGTATGCGGTAAATGCCATTGCACCACAAGCAGCCATCTATCTAACGGTTCTCTTTGATTTGTGTGGAAAGAAAACGGCAGCAGGTATCGAACTGGCAACGCAGTCAGATGTAACCGATTATATCTTGAGTGAGGCAAAGCTGGCGGTAGTACCGTTTTATGCATTTGGCGCAGCCACCAGTTCGCCCTGGTATCGCCTGAGTGTTGGCACCTGCCGTTTGGAAGAATTGGATGAGATGTTCTCCAAACTTGACCAGGCATTGAGCAAGCTGCAATAAATAAAGGCGGCAAGACTCATCTCAGCGATGAACACAAAAACAATCAGTCGCAAAATGTTGCACCGTTAGTTTTTGCAATTGATAAATACAAAAGGAGGCAACGTTTCGCTGCTGATGATCTGCTGAACAAGATGTTTTTTCTCGATCATTTTGCACTTGTTGATGTCGAAGATTTCATTGGCGTTGCAAAAGACATCTAATTGTTCTACTTTGTATAGCAAGCTGTTAAGTATCCGAACCTGTGCTGCAAGTTCTTCCTTATTCATCGTTTTTTCCCCAGTAAGTACCAATAAGTCGTGATAGGGAGTTCTCATAACTTATAACGTATTTACAATTACAAATATAATATTTAAGTGCATTAACCTATGATACCCCTGCGTGCCGGGCAACCGCAATTCTTGCTTTTTTTGCCGTTGTATGTATAGGTACGCGGGCCGCATGAACTCAACAATACGCTCGCTGTCAATAGTATTACAAGGCTTTTTCTCATGATGTTGGCCATAAAAATATAAATGTAGAAGTATTTTTTTACAGTAGCAGATTTTCACCTTTTATTTGAAAAAAAAGTGGCAAAACGCGTATTGATAGCACCGCTCGATTGGGGACTTGGTCACACCACCCGCTGCATCCCCATTATCAGGAAATTGCTGCAACGCGGCTGTATCGTTTATGTAGCCTGTCATCCGGCGGCACAGCAACTGCTATCCCGGGAATTTTCAACCATCCGGTTATTGCCCATCGAAGGTTATGGAATCCGCTACGCTTCTACAAAACGGAATTTCGCCTTAAAAATTTTATGGCAAATTCCTAAAATCGTATTAACCATTTACAACGAACAAAAATGGCTTAAAAAAGCGGTGATCAGCCATCAGATCGAACTCGTGATTTCTGACAATCGCTATGGATTGTTTCACAAAACAATACCATCTGTATTCATTACGCATCAGCTGGCAATTCAAACTCCATTCCGGTTGATGTCGCGGATGGTTCAGCAGATCAATTATACATTCATCCGTCAATTTTCTACTTGTTGGGTGCCCGATTATCCTTCCCACTTCAACATTGCAGGCATTCTATCGCATCCTGACAGGTTGCCCGAAACGCCGGTCGTTTATATAGGTCCCTTGTCGCGGCTGTTACCTCAGCCTGCTGGCAGATATCTTTACAAATGGCTCATTGTATTGTCGGGGCCCGAACCACAACGCACCCTGTTGGAAAAACAGCTGGTAGCTGCCATGGAAACAGTAGAAGGAAGGGCATTGTTTGTGCGCGGATTGCCGTTGGCTGTAGAAGCGTTGCCGGTACCAAAGCATTGCGAGGTTGTGAATCATTTGTCTTCTACCGAATTGCAGGAAGCTTTTGCGCAAAGCGAGTTTATCATTAGCCGGTCGGGATATACCACCGTCATGGAAATATTGGCGATGCAAAAGAAATCAATATTGATCCCAACGCCCGGTCAAACGGAACAGGAATACCTTGCTTTGCATTTGAGGAAGCAGCATTGGTGCAATGCCTGCGATCAGGAGGATGACATTGTTGCGCATTTACTCAAAGCGCAAGACTTCCCGTACCAATTGCCACAGCTGCCCGCATCCACCTGGCAAGATGCACTGGACGATTTGTTGTTGTCCTGATAGCCGTGTTTCAAAGCGTACATACAGAAGATTGAAAAAGTTAGCAGAACTTTCATGGATCTGTGATTAATGATTCCATTTAATAGCAAACAATTTCAATTTGAATTGATACTATGACGATCATTGTTTCCAAGCCATGGTTGTATGACGCTTCCCAAAAGTCAGGTTCATGTATCTGAACATGATAAGCATGACCAATCTGGTTCTGCGAACAAGGGAATGAACCAGGTAAAAGGAATGTGTTATTGGAATACAATGATTGATTGTAAACGAATGAACAAGCGCAAAAACCAGAGATGTATAGCTGTTTTGTATTACCGGATGCGGCTTGACAATTATACAGATTTGAAGCTTAACGCAAATCAATATTTACCCATTTGGGGTTATAAAAACCTGGTTTCAAACCATCTGTTTCCTACCTGAAAGCAGCGTGCAGCAAAGCCGGCAGAAAAAGGATTTCGTTGCATTCACTTCGCATTTCTTCTTTATCTTTACCCGCACACCCTCTTTTTGAAAAATACATCAGCTACAATCTTGTAAAATACTTGTCATGGGATTATTAAAAGAACGTTTCAAAGCAAAAGCAGATGCTGCCAACGCCGACATCAAAAACCTGTTAAAAGAACACGGATCGAAAAAAATCGGCGAAGTGACACTGGCGCAAATTTACCAGGGCATGCGCGGCATCACCGGTTTGGTTTCTGAAACGAGCCTGCTGGATGCACAGGAAGGCATTCGCTTTCGCAACCACACCATTCCCGAATTGCAGCAAAAGCTACCCAAGGCGCAGGATGGCGATGAGCCATTGCCAGAAGGGTTGTTTTACCTGATGCTGATAGGAGAGTTGCCGGCAGAAGAGGATGTGCAATACATCACCTCGGTATTGCAACGCCGCAGCAATGTTCCCATCCATGTTTTTTCGGTGATTGATGCATTGCCGGTCAGTGCGCATCCCATGACGATGTTTGTAGCCGGTGTGATGGCATTGCAGACAGAAAGTATTTTTGCAAAAGAATATGCGAAAGGCATCAACAAAAAAGACTATTGGCTGCCAGTGGTAGAAGATACGCTCAACCTCATTGCGCGGCTGCCACGCATTGCGGCTTACATCTACCGCCGCAAATACAAAAACAACGATCACATTGAACCCAATGGCGAGCTCGACTGGGCTGGCAACCTCGCTTATATGATGGGTTACGAGGAACATAGTTTTATGGAGCTGATGCGCCTGTACATGACCATTCACGCCGATCACGAAGGTGGCAATGTAAGTGCGCATACCACGCACCTTGTTGGTTCTGCGCTCAGTGATCCCTACCTAAGTTATGCCGCCGGGATGAACGGGCTGGCGGGACCGCTGCACGGGTTGGCCAACCAGGAAGTGATCAAGTGGATATTTGAAATGCGGGAAGAACTAAACACCGAGTTGCCGACCAAAGAACAGATTGTGGAATATGTAAAAAAGACACTCAGCGAAGGTAAAGTGGTTCCCGGTTACGGGCATGCTGTACTTCGCAAAACCGATCCGCGGTTTGAAGCACAGATGGAGTTCAGTAAAAAACACATGCCCGACGATCCCTTGGTGCAAACCGTCTGGAATATCTACGAAGCGGTGCCACCTATTTTGCAGTCATTAGGCAAAATTAAAAATCCATGGCCTAACGTAGACGCTCACAGCGGTGCACTGCTGGTGCATTATGGATTGGTGGAATACGAATTTTATACCGTATTGTTTGCCGTTAGTCGTGCACTTGGTGTATTGGCAAGTTTGTGTTGGGATCGTGCCCTTGGTTTGCCACTTGAACGACCCAAATCTGTCAGTACCAGAGTCATCAAATTGTGGCTGGAAGGCAAGGAAGAAATCTGGGGCGATTAGACGCAAAAGCTAACATGTTTTTTCATCCAATCTTTCAAGTAACGTTTTTTCAAACTGAAAAAAAATCGTGCTGCATTTTGATCATGATTCGTTGATCGCAGTAACCTGATATGAAACTACGACCGAAAAAAACATTTTCGTATCTCGCCAACAAGACCTTGCAGTATTTTTTGCAGGGTCTTGTTGTAATAGCACCGGTAGCAATTACGGTGTATGTGATCATCTGGCTGTTTACCACTGCCGATAACATTTTGCCCAATATCATCCACGGAATGTTTCCTCACAACCCGGAGATAGAGCAAAAAATCATTACCATTCCGGGCATCAATTTTTTAATCATCATCCTGTTGTTCATCACCATCGGGTGGTTGTCATCGCTATTTTTCATCAGCCGCATTGTCACGTTGTTCGACTGGATACTGGAACACACGCCCGGTGTTAAGTTTATTTATTCGTCGGTCAAGGATTTTCTCGAAGCTTTCACCGGCAACAAACGAAAATTCGACAAACCAGTGCTGGTCAATGTAGATGGAGAAGGCATTTGGCGCGTTGGATTCATTACACAGGAAACAGCGCGGCATTTTGCATTGCCCGATCATGCGGTTGTGTATGTACCGCATTCCTATGCCGTATCAGGGATTACGTACATCGTTCCGAAAGAAAAAATCCGGCTGCTGGAAGACATTGCTTCTTCCGATGCAATGAAATTTGCCATTTCCGGTGGCATCACCGAAGTTGATTAAAAATTGAGCAGGTTTAGGATTTCTTCCAGGTACTGCTGGTCTGTTTCATCAAATTGACCGAGGTGCTCGCTGTCCACATCCAAAACGGCCACCACTTCACCATTTCGGATCACAGGCACCACGATTTCAGAACGGGAGGCACTACTACAGGCAATGTGCCCGGGAAACTGTTCCACATCCGGAACAATGAGTGTTTGTTGCTGCATCCAGCTTTGCCCGCACACGCCCCGTCCTTTTGCAATGCGCGTACAAGCCACCGGTCCCTGGAAAGGTCCCAATACAAGCTCGTTTTCTTTTACAAAATAAAACCCCACCCACCACCACCTGAATTGTTCTTTTAAGGCACCACATACATTGGCGACATTGGCAATAAGGTCGGGCTCGCCAGCCAGCAACGCTTCTACTTGCGGCAGCAAGGTTTTGTATTGCTCCTCTTTTGTTCCGGTAATGATGTGTAAGTCTTCTGCCATATCAATGGTTGTTTACAATGTTTGAACCTGTGGCTTCGTTTTTGGCGACCAGGTATTCCAGCCACAAAATTTTGTAATACGCCGGGCAATAAAAATAATAGTAAATGTAACTCCAGTGCAGGAAAATCTGTTTCAACGGTGTGGGGTAAGAAAATGCCGCGCGTGCCTGGAAAAAAACAAATTGCTGCTGATTACTCTTTTCAAATGTGGGGATGGAAAAAGAAGGCAGATCCGGTGCTGTCGCGCCCAGCCGCAATAAGGAAGTCCGGAGAATGATTTGGTCCATCACGTTGTTGCACTTGAGTAGTTGTTCCCGAATGTCGGCAATCAACTGTGGCTTGTAGGGTTCCAGTTCAGTGATGCGAAACCTGCCCATTAGCCGGGCAATGTGATACAGCAACACGGGTGTGCGCACATAATAAGGCGAGATGTACACAGGCGCTTTCATGTATTGACGGGCTGCAATCATGAGTTGCAGCAACTGAAGGGTGGCTTTGTCCTGCTGTTGCCAGGGCAATTGTTTTTCCAATATGAAATACAAGATGTTGCAATGAACGCCGAAATCGAAATCAACAGGCATGCGGTAGCCGGTCCAGGTAGAATAGGCAGGTAGGTGGCGATACTTGCGATAGGTGGAAATGATGTTTTTCTTTGACAAATTGCTGGTTTCCACCATTCTAAGTTTCAGGGCAAGGTTGTCGCTGTCGTTATTGTTTAATCCCATCAATGCCATTACACTATCATCGGCATCTTCGCTTTGCCCGAATACCGATTTAAGGTATTGAAAAACAAACGTGTGCGGCATAATCACGTCGTTGTTTGCCCAAAAACTATAAAACGGCAGGTTGTGTTTGTTTCTGTAATAAGGGTAACAGGTGATTGCTTTAGAGATGATATTTTCTACTTTGATGCGGTTCTGCGTATCAAGATAGGGCGACAGGTTGCGCAGGGCAAATACAGAAACAGCCGTATAAAAAATATTGTTGTCGGGCTGATAGTTGTGCGGGCTGCCGCCACACTCGCGAAACGAAGGAAACATGCCGGCATAAAAGTCTTTTCCATCTTCCGTTACCTGCAGGGTTTCGATGTTTTCAACCAGTTGTGAAATGAGTGCGGAATCGGCATTCTGTGCCAAAGCAGAACCATTGCCGGTGAACAACAAAGACATCAGCAGGAAGAATTTGTACCAATGGTGAAACGGTATTGTATTCATTTTTATAAACGCGGCAGTTTGAAGATGTAATACAGCCAGCGGGCGATGTTTACCGGTTTTTCCATGTCCACAATCATGTCTTTGCGCTGTTTTGTCCACCAGTTAACGGGCTGTTGTTCCTGTTGCTGCGTTGCCAGCAATTGATCAATCGCTACAAGACTGCGCGCGTTGATGGTGTTCATAACAATGCAGAAATCGCGTTTGCGTTTTTCGTCAAACGGCAGCAACCAGATTTTTTCGTTTTGCAACCGCACCCTTTCCAAAAACTCCTGCCGGAAACGCACATAATCTTCGCAGGTATTGACCAATGTATAGATGTTGTCACGAACATCTTTGTACAGGTCAAACAGATCGTTGCCCAACTGGAATAAGCTGCCAATGTAAAACAAAGCGTCGAGCATGGAAGCAGATGCCACATCATCGAGGCACTGATGATAGATGACGACCGAAACTGCGCCTTTGGTATAGGTAATGCGCCGCAATGTTGCCCCTGTAATGTTCCGGTTGGTTTGCAGGTAGGTTTCAGATTGAATCTGTAACACATCGGCAGAGGCAAGCAGGTACTCATCCGGGTGCGGCACCGATTGCAGCATATACGTTTGAATTTCCCTGGCTACCTGCGCCGAAAACGAGGAAGCAACCACGCTTTCCGGTTCAAAAGTTATAGCACGGATGATACCTGGCTCCAGTTTATCAATGTCAAACAAATCATCGCCTACGGGTGTCAGGATGCCAAACAAGGTGGCTCGTTTTCGTTCTTCACCCGATAGCGATGAGCCTGACAGCCGTTTGTAGCTGCTGCACAAGAATGATGTGATGAACAAGCCATAATAATCAATGATTTTTTTCTTTTGTTCTACATCAAATCGCCCGTTGTACTTCTTTTCCAGTTCATCGAGATAAGGCAACAGGAAGGTCTGGTTGAAGCGTCTTTGTGTCTTCATCTCTTTCCATACATTCCAAAAAGCACTCACATAACCCATTGCCGCAAAGTAAAAGAAATGTGCAGTAAGATGAGCGCGATACAGAAATGTAACTTTCAATTGAATTGTATTGCCGCCATACCACGCAACTAAACGAAGTGAACTCATCGAGCTGATAAATGCGTCGCTGGTATTGCGTTCCCGAATGGGTTTGGCTTTCTTTTATCGTCTTTCAAGAATTAATAACCCTTTATCTATGGTATGATTTTAAAGGGTTAAGAACAAACAAGTAACCAATGGAAAATGTTAATCTCCATTACAACGGGGGAAATGCAATGCCCCCGATGGGAGTGGACAGAAGAAAATTCATCAGGCATACCAGTAAAGGAATCCTTGCAACCGGGCTGATGAGCGGACTTACTTTAACCAATGAAACTCAGGCGCAAACGACAGGCAAACAACAGTTGCCCGACCCATCACCTATAACGCTTCCCGTGTTAGAAGACACTACTGAACAGGAGAAACCGCCAGTTCCTACTTTTATGAAACCGGATGACCGCATTGGCTATGCCGTAGTAGGCTTGGGACACCTGACGCTCAACCAGATACTCCCGGCGTTGCTGACTTGCAGAAAGTCTAAACTCGTGGCGCTCGTTAGCGGCGATGCAGTGAAAGCGGCCAATGTGGCTGCGCAATACGGACTGCCGGCCAGCAACATATACAACTACCAGAATTATGACAACATCAAAGACAACAAAGACATACAGGCTGTCTACATCGTGTTGCCCAACGGTATGCACGAAGAATTTGTGATTCGCTCTGCGAAAGCGGAGAAACATGTGCTGTGCGAAAAACCAATGGCCAACAATTCGAAAGAGGCGCAGCACATGATTGATGCCTGTAATGCAGCAAATGTAAAGCTGATGATTGCTTACCGCATTCAATACGAACCCAAAAACAAATATGTCAAAAACTGGGTACGTAGCAAAGAACGCGGCAACACCAAACTGATTGAAGCCGTGAACTGCCAGAATATTGGCGATCCATCGCAATGGCGCCTCAATAAAAAATTGGCAGGCGGCGGAGCGTTGCCCGACATTGGCTTGTATTGCCTCAACACGACCCGCTACCTGCTGGGCGAAGAACCCTTGTGGGTAAATGCAACGGTTTTCAGCACGCCTGGCGACCCACGTTTCAAAGAAGTGGAAGAAACGGTATTGTGGCAAATGGGATTTCCCGGCGGTGCACTTGCCAATTGCAGCACGTCTTACGGTGTGCATGAAACGAGGCGCTACAAATGCATCACCGACAAAGGTGCTTCGATGGGATTGAACCCGGCATTTCCCTACAAAGGATTGCAAATTGAAGGTGAATATGCCGACGGAAAACACCTGTTTGTGCATCATCCTTCTATCACCGACGAAGACCAATTTGCCCCGCAGATGGATCATTTTGCAGATTGCATTATCAACAATTCCAAGCCATATACGCCCGGTGAAGAAGGTTTGCAGGATCATAAAATCATGGAAGCAATTTACCAGAGCGGGCGTGAGGGCAGAAGGGTAGAATTGGCAAAAATCACTACCATTGATACCTTCCGCGGTCCGGAGCCGAAAGGGGAATGATTTGAGATGATGGGATCAATGTATAGCGCTGATGTTCAATTACAACAAGGGCAAAAATTGATGGTTGCCATTGTAGGCTTTTTTTATACAACCGTTTCAGCAATGCTCAATAGAGTTCAGGCACGGAAGTTTTCACCCAACCAATCGAATTATTACAAATACGAAAAAGAGGACAGTGAACTGTCCTCTTTTTGAATATATAAAAGAATGAAATGGTCAAATCAATTGCTGCTGACCCATAATTTTGCCTCGCCAAGTTTGGCGGTGGAAAAGCCTTTGAAATCGCCGGGAATCACTTTGCCAAACGTTTCGGCAAACGTCCGGATACCTTCCTGGTCGGTCACGATGGCAACGCGGTGCCATTTGTTGTAGTTTTTCAAAACTACGATGGCATCTTCTGCCCAGGTTGCGGAGAAAAGTTGGTGGCATCGGTTTCTACGAGCATCAGCAAATTCAATTCGTCCTGTTGCATAGACAACGCATCGAGTGCGGGAAGCAACACAGAATTGTATTCGTCTTTGTTTACATCGTTGATGGCTTTGGCAGCCACCACATTTTGAGGTGCGTCTTTTATAATTTCCAACATAGTTTAAATTTTAGATCTAAATAAAATTGACAAAGCCCTTCTGATGGTAAGAGAAAGGCTTTGAAGTGACATCATCGAGGTGAAAAACCACAGCCTCAGCTGCTTTTCTGTGCTGCCTTTTTTGCCGATTTTTTGGGAGCGGCTTTTTTGGCAGAAGCTTTTTTCGGCACTTTGGCTCCTTCTTTCCGGGCTTCAGAAAGACCAATCGCAACGGCTTGTTTTGGATTGGTGACTTTTTTACCGCTCCGACCGCTTTTCAGTTTTCCTTCTTTCATTTCGTGCATTTCTTCCTGCACTTTTTCACCCGCTTTTTTTGAATACTTTGCCATAAAAATGTTTGAATGTGAAAAATGTTGTCCATCAATCCCATTCAAATTATTTGCCATGCCAGCACCAGTTATCAACAATTATTTCCCATTTTTCTTATTCTCGCTTTGCACATTTTTTTTGTTGTGCGTTACATCGTCTCCCTTGATCTCGAATTCTTCATTCTTGCGGCTGTCAAGGTTGTCTTTGTTGTCAGTGTGATTGTTGTGGGTAGTGGCTTTGCTGGTCGTCTGTTTGATTCCTGGATTTGTTTTCATAGACAATATTTTTAAAATGAATACTGCCTTATAAAAACAAAAAAGAAGCCAATGAACAGATTTATGGCTTCTTTGACAATTTCGTTAACGTTATCGTTAGTTGACAGCTTCCGTTTTCAGGTGCATCAATTTTACAGCAGTGCGTTCTTCGTTGTGTCGTTTGGCAGCAGCGACAAACTCTACAAACAATGGTGCCGGGCGTTCCACCGTACTTTTCAATTCGGGATGGTATTGAACCCCGATGAAAAACGGGTGATCGGGAATCTCCATGATTTCCACGAGGTTGGTATCGGGATTAATGCCGCTCGCGATCATGCCGTGGTTTTCAAACTGCTCGAGATAATCGTTGTTGAATTCGTAACGGTGACGATGACGTTCCGTAATGCGGGATTCGTTGTATATTTTTTCAGCCAATGTCCCCGGTTTCAATACGCAGGGATAAGCGCCAAGGCGCATGGTGCCGCCGAGCATCTTGATCTTTTTTTGCGCTTCCATCATATTGATAACAGGATCTGCGGCGGCCACATCCATTTCGGTTGAATGTGCTTTGCGCAAACCAAGTACATTGCGTGCAAATTCGATCACTGCCATTTGCATACCGAGACAGATGCCAAAAAACGGCAATCCATGTTCGCGTGCATACTGAACAGCGACAATTTTACCTTCGATGCCACGGTTTCCAAAACCTGGCGCCACCAGCAAACCATCCAGTCCTTCGAGTTGTTCGGCTACGTTGTCTTTGGTAATGTATTCGCTATGAACATTGGTTACCTGAACTTTTACTTCATTGACCGACCCGGCATGAATAAAGCTTTCAAGGATGGATTTGTATGCGTCCTGCAGTTCTACATATTTGCCGATGAGACCAATGGTAATTTTGCTTTTCGGGTAATTGAGCCGGTCCAGAAAGCCTTTCCATTTTTCCATTTGCGGCTCAGGAAAGATGGAGATGCCCAGTTTTTTGAGGCAATACACATCCAGCTTTTCGTGCTGCATCAGCAATGGCACTTCGTAGATGGTGGAAGCATCCATTGCTTCAATCACCGCTTCGGGTTTCACATTACAAAACAGGGCTATTTTCCGGCGGATGTCCACACCAAGCGGTTGTTCGGTGCGGCAGACAATCACATCGGGATGAACACCCGTTTCGCTCAGCATTTTGACGCTGTGCTGTGTGGGTTTTGTCTTCAATTCTTTCGCTGCCTTCAAATAGGGTATGAGCGTGAGGTGTATAACGACAACATCATCATCGGGCAATTCCCATTGTATCTGGCGTACCGCTTCTATAAACGGCAAACTTTCAATGTCGCCAACAGTGCCGCCGATTTCGGTGATTACGATGTCGAAACGACCATCATTGCCCAACAGCAACATGCGGCGTTTGATTTCGTCGGTGATGTGGGGAATGACCTGTACGGTTTTGCCCAAAAAAGCACCTTCGCGTTCGCGGTTGATGACGGTCTGGTAAATGCGCCCGGTGGTCACATTGTTTGCCTGTGAAGTAAAGATGTTGAGAAACCGTTCGTAGTGACCAAGATCAAGATCGGTTTCGGCACCGTCTTCTGTAACATAACACTCGCCGTGCTCGTAGGGATTCAACGTGCCCGGATCAATGTTGATGTAAGGATCAAACTTCTGGATCGTCACGCGGAAGCCCCTCGACTGCAACAATTTCGCCAGTGAGGCAGCAATGATTCCTTTTCCTAAACTACTGGTTACGCCTCCGGTAACAAAAATATGCTTGGCCATATAGATGGTTTTTTAAACTTTTTTCTTTTGATGTAACCACCGGTTGTAATAATTAATACCGGATTCGATGAACTAATTGACCGGGAGCCTGAAATATCAACGTGGAACAGTGTGCTGTTTGTTGATGATTTTTCGGATGCGAAGGTCATGCAAAGCTACAATAAATTGTGTGTACGGAATTTGACACTTTGCGCGATGTGGATAACCTCATTACATATATATATTCTCATCCTGTATAAATACGTGCCGCACATTGCACCTACACATTTTTTTTGTCAATAAAAGATATGCAAAAATTGAGTGTGAATATCTGCTGATGAGTGAACCGTTAGTCCTCTACATTTGCCCGCAGGAAGTAGTCGCTTCAAGTTTTCGATGAGAAATATTGTTGTCATAAAAACCAAATTTTTGTAAAAGACTACTTGCATAAAGATGCAGCGAAATGGTGTTGCCAAATCTTTTAATTATATATCAAATGGCAATCTTTCGGTACCATAGTTATGGAGCTTATCCAACACTCCCAAACATGCCAGTTTCACCCATCTTAGTCTACCGCCAACTTCTGACTGCACAGGTAAGTATCCTCTTGTTAAGCGGTTCTTTTTTTTGCCTGTCTTTTCCTCTGTTGCGGAAAACAAAATCATGACTTACACTGTTTTGAACAAAGGCAATCCCATCGGCGCATATGACATGGGTAGAAAGTACAATGAAAGGAGAGGAGATATGGTTGACAGTGGTTTCTGCTTTCAACGTGCAATTGTTGGTCAATATGAAAATAGAAGTGCAGGAACAAGCCCATTAGCTTAATAGAAACCTGGTGTATTTAAATGTAAAACGGATGGTCAATGACAAATCAAAAGCAAACCGAAAAACTAGACAACTTGGCGATTATTATGTGCTGATTAACGATGGATTCGAAAACAAACTAAACCAACAACGCATCAGTTTTACCTATTCATTGTTGTATTTCAAATAACCCATCGGTGTGGCGCGTATTTATTCCGACTTTCATCAAAAATATTTTACCATTGAACTGCTCACGCCGCATGCATATCGAATCAACCTGCCTGAAGGCAGTTCCAACGTGTATAATCACGACGGAGGCATATGTAAAAATGTGGCTTTGCGAAGCGCTTTGTTTACTGCGCAAAGGCTACATAATCTCCAAGAATTTATTCGAGTTCGATACCGATATTTTTCATCAAAATAGAAGCGTTCATGCTGCGGCAGATGCCGTTTTTCAGTTTGTAATCAAAATACAGCTCGCTGCCTTCCGCCTGCACATCGAAATGGTAATTGAAAATCGCACCGGGAAATTCTGATTCGAGCTTCGCCAGTTCTACATCGTGCGTAGCGATAACAGCCACCGCATGTTGATGAATAAACTGCTTTACCAGTGCTGCCGAGCCGGTATGCCGGTCTATCGAATTGGTGCCGCGCAGGATTTCATCCAACAAAATAAACACTTCTTCCTGCCGGTTTACGGCTTCAATGATGGTCTTCAGTTTTTTCAACTCAGCATAAAAAGTCGAGGTGTTTTCGGCAAGGTTATCAGCAATGCGCATGCTGCTCATCAGCCTGAAACATGACAATTGCATTGAGTGCGCACATACCGGCGCGCCCATGAGTGCCAGCACCACGTTGACGCCGAGGCTGCGCAAAAATGTGCTTTTGCCGCCCATGTTAGACCCGGTGATGATGGCCGTTTTTCCCCTGCCTTCAAGCGAAAATGAATTGTTTACACGGGAATGGGCTGGTAACAACGGGTGACCAATGTGGCTACCTTCAAAATAGAAAAATGAGTCGCTGATAACTGGAAAACACCATCCCGGCTGATTGTATGCCAATGTTGCGAGGCTGCTGCTGTATTCGGTTTCGGCAATGCTGCTAAACCAGTGCGGGATGTGATCCTGGTTATCTTGTTTCCAGCGGTTGAGCGCCAGCAATTGTTGAAGATCCCATAATAAAAACGTATTGACAAAATAAAAGGCAAACGTATTGAGCCGCACATTGAACCGGTTGAGTATGCCGTTGAGACGTTTGATTTCAGCGGCAGCACTGTTGCCCTGGTTGCTTTTCAAGGCAGATAAGATTGCCATCATTTTGCGGCTGCTGAAAGATTGCGATTCTATCGTTTGTAATTGTTGTTGAAAGGTGCCCGTTTCGTTGACCATTTCGGACAAGAGATCGTAAACAGGACTGATTTTTTTACTAAGCGAAAAAGCGAACAAAAAGCAGAGAAAAATCAGCAGGTAAAATACGCCGGCCGGAACAACATCAATGATGTATAAAAACAGGAAAGTAAAAGGAAACAGGGGATAGACTTTTGCGAGCAGTGACCAATGTTGTTGACCATACGGCATATCTGTTGTGAGCCATTTCAGGGTGTTGGTTTCGGCAGCAGCGGTTAGGGAATTGGCTTTTCCAACGGCCGACAGTCGCTGTCGGAATTCGATGTTGCCAGTCAGTTCTTTGACTGCTTCGGCTTCTGTCTCCACTTCCTGTTTGGTCAATGGACTCATCAGGCGCGTAGCGAGCAATTGTTGACCTTGTTGTGATGTAGCGCGATTGAGGTATTGATACAATGAGTCGTCGCCAAACAGGTCGAGGTCCTGGGAGTAAGCATGCCCGGGCTGATCGAATACTGACCCGCCGGGCAATTGCCGGAAATGGTGATTGAGAATGGCGATTTCTACCTCGTTGATCTCAATCATGCGTTGGAGGTGACTCGCTTTGTTTTTGGCATCGGTGTCTTTGGACACCACGTATAAAAAAATGGCGATTCCGGCGATGATGATGGCGGCGATTGTGGGTGCGGTGACGGCATTCCAAGACAGGTAAACGGCAGCAAATGTGACAATTACAGACAGGAGCCGCTGCCAGGCAATGCGTTGCCGTTGCTGGTTGATGTGGTGCAGCGAAGCTGTAAACAATTGGATGCGTTGGCGATATTCTTCTTCTCTCATCTGATGGATCATAGCGGTGCGACAAGGTTTCACAGCTTTTTTATCCGTCGAAACCCGAAATCAGTACAAGATTATGTAAATTTGCAGTCCCTATCAGAAATTGGATGGCGAAAGTATTAAAACAAATGGGGCTGTACTGGTTTTGACAGCGTCCGTTGCGGTAGGTGTAAGCATGCAGTGCGTTGGATTATTAGCACTTTAATCTGAAGATTCAAACACTAAATGGCAATACACAGTATGCCATGGCTGCCTAATCAGAGATTAAGTAGTCATTAGGGCCGCGTTGAGCATGGTTTGCCTTTTACCGCGCTCCGCCGCCGACACAAAACAAAATAAGGGCTGCGGCAACCAAAGGCTGTGACGGTTGCTTAAGTACCATACAGCTACGGATTGGGTTGGTTGGCTCGTTTCCTGCCCATTCCCGACAAATAATAATGAGCTAAGCATGTAGAAAGCTTATGGCAAAGATGTTTGGACAGGGGTTCGACTCCCCTCAGCTCCACAATCAATGTTGATTACCAGTTAGTTGTGATGATTACACACGTTTTTACACACATTTTCTGATTAAGTCAACACAAAAACACGGAGCTCCGGTATGTCAATTCATGGGGCTTTTTTTAATGTTTACTTGCTACAAGAACCGCTCAGAACTTCTGCTTATTGATTTTTGAAATTTGTTGTTTGTCTTGTAGTTTTTGTCCTTATTGTCCTTTTCAATTCGGATAATAGGGTAGCGGCATTTTTGTCATTGGCTCCCATTCTGTGGAATTAGGCTTCCATTTTATGGAAGAGAATTGAAGTTTCCATTTTTATGAAATTAGGTTGCCTTGAAATGGAATAAAAATATTTGCACGGAAAAAAGGCTTACAAATATGAGCTTTCACAAAATCCGCTGCATGTGCGTAAGGGCAATAGCGGAACAGAGGACAGTTTTGACAGTTCTTCGGATCGGCAATTATGAAATTCAGATTTTTATTCATGGTAGTTGATTTTAATAATCATATTTGTCCTAAATCCTTATTGTCCTTTTTAGTTCGGGTAATACGGCAATGGCATTTTTGTCATTAGCTCCCATTCTGTGGAATTTTTTTGCCTTTTTGCTTGTACTTTTTCGGCGTTATAATATTCATCACAATAAAGCATTTTGACGTATAGTGAACATTTGAAATAAGGGCAACGTTCGCGCAAGCTGCAGTTTTGACAATTCTGCGGATCGGCAGTTTCGGAATTTTTATTCATGCTGATTTGTTTTAAATTCAGTATTACTTGTTTGCAAAGTTTACCTCAAAATAGGAAATCGCCTTTTGCTCTTGCTCGCGGTTAAGCCTGAATTCTGAGAAATACGAACTGGTAGCGCTCTCCCTTTGACTAAAATCATAATAATTATAAGTGTGTGAACGGCTTTTATCATCAGCATGAGCGGCATGGGTATGGTCTAAAAATGCAATCGTTCTTTCATCGTTTATACACTCAAAGAAACTGATTAGCTTTCTAATTGTGGTTGCCGCTGACTTTTGATAATGCTCGTTGATCTGAGTGAGCACACCGGGTTTTGCTAGCAATTCCAATAATGCTGTCATCAGCAATTGCATTTCATACAAAGCAGAATCCCAATCCTGATACATTCTTTTTTCCTCGTTTGAAAGTAAGTAAATGAGATTGTCACCTAATGAATCTGTCATTTCTTCAATTGGATCAACCTCGTACGATGCTCTCAACATGATGGCTTGTTTAATCATTTCTCGTACTGCTTTGTAATCCAGGGGTTTGCGTTTTTGTGTTCATAGTTTAATATTTGACAGGTGAAAAGATGCCGGCCGCCAGTGGTGACAGCAGGCGGGTTTGATTAT
This sequence comes from uncultured Chitinophagaceae bacterium, assembly GCA_963826385.1. Classification (GTDB taxonomy): domain Bacteria; phylum Bacteroidota; class Bacteroidia; order Chitinophagales; family Chitinophagaceae; genus Ilyomonas. Next base: position 142,085 of record CAWGWV010000009.1, read on the forward strand.
GCGTAGATTTTTTTGTAGCTGCGGTGATCAAAGCGCCCGGTGTTGTTGGTGAATTCCTGTGCCATTTGCTTTCCCTGCTGGTATTTGCTGACAATCGCCTGCAGCGCCGCTTTTACATCGGTACTCAATCTAAAGTGCTGGCTTACCTGTTCGAGGGTAGCGGTGCCCCTGTTGAGGCGGTTCACGACCTTGGCATAGGTATCGGTGCCCATGTCCAGCCATGGTTTTTCCGGTGTGGTGCCTGTATGTTTCTCAATGATACCGTGTGTCGCTGCGTTGGCATCATCATC
>CAWGWV010000010.1:0-311613 GCA_963826385.1 uncultured Chitinophagaceae bacterium
CTCCGCGGGCGTCGAAGAAGACCGACCCCGCCGCGCCCGCAGGCAGTGGCCGCACGGGCTCCGTGCCCCATTCTGCTCGCGGGTGGTCGGGTGTCACGGGCTCTGGTGTGACGGGCTCGGGTGTCTCTCGTTCACCTGGGTAGGCAGCCGGGTTGTCGCTTACCCAGGTGAACTCACCCCGGGTAAGCGACTGCTTTGCGCCCTGCCTCCCCCTGATGAACCTCCACCCACCCTGCCTAGACTGGCCGACGTGCCCGAGCTGCCCGAGGTGGAAGCCCTCGCCCCGACCTGCGACCGGGCTGCCGGCCGGGCGATCGCGCGGGTCGACGTGGCGGCGATCAGGGCGCTGAAGACCTACGACCCGCCGCTGACGGCGCTGGCGGGCTTCCCGTCGAGGGCGTCACTCGGCAAGGCAAGTTCCTCGACATCGACGCGTCCGGGCTGCACCTCGTCATGCACCTGGCCCGCGCCGGCTGGCTGCGGTGGCGCGACGAGGTGCCCAGCCTCGCCGCCCGGGCCCAAGACCAAGTCGCCGCTGCCCGCGGGTGGAGCTGGACGACGAACCGGCTTGGACCTCACCGAGGCCGGCACCAAGAAGAGCCTGGCGGTCTACGTCGTCCGCGATCCGGCCGACGTGCCCGGGCATCGCCACGCTCGGCCTCGAGCCGTTCGACCGACGACTTCACCGTCGACGCGCTGCGCCGAGATCCTGCCCGAGCGGGCCGCAGCCAGATCAAGGGCGTGCTGCGCAACCAGGGCATCATCGCCGGCATCGGCAACGCCTACTCCGACGAGATCCTGCACGCCGCCCGGCTGTCGCCCGTTCAAGACGGCGTCGTCGCTCGACGGCGAGGAGCTGGCGACGCTGTACGCGGCGCTGCGCGACACGCTGGGCGACGCCGTCGCGCGCTCCCAGGGACTGCACGCAGCGACCTCAAGAGCGAGAAGAAGTCGCAATCGCAGTGCACGGACGCACCGGTCAGCCGTGCCCGGTGTGCGGCGACACCGTGCGCGAGGTGTCGTTCGCCGACTCCGCCTGCAGTACTGCCCGACCTGCCAGACCGGCGGCAAGCCGCTGGCCGACCGTCGGATGAGCCGCCTCCTCAAGTAGACCGGAGAACCCCGTGCGTCGCCTCCTCGTCACCTGCTGATCGTCTCGACCCTGCTTGTCCTCGCCGGCTGCGGCGGGGACGACGGCGACTCCGACGACGCCGCGACCCGGGAGGCGCCCTCGGCCACCGAGCACAACGACGCCGACGTGTCGTTCGCGACCGACATGATCCCCCACCACGCCCGGCGCTGGTGATGGTCGACCTCGGCAGGGACCGGCCGCTCGACCCGGACGTCGGGCGCTGATGGAGCAGATCCAGGCCGCGCAGACGCCGGAGATCCAGACCATGGCGTGGTGGCGCACCAGCCGGGGCGAGGACATCCCCGCCATGACCGCGACCACGTCCGGCGGCACCAGGTGCGAGGGCGCTGACGCGGCGGCCAGGACGACAGCCGGGGATGATTCGGCCGACGACATGGCGGCGCTGGAGGCTGCCGACGACGGCGACTTCCAGCGGCACCTGCTCGAGTGATGATCGAGCATCCCCGAAGGCGCGATCGAGATGGCGCAGGCGGAGTGGACCAGGCGCGACACCGGCCCGCGCGCGACTGGCCTAGACGATCATGAGGCCAGAAGACCATATCGAGACATGCGGGCGCTGATCCTCGGCTACCGTCATGCCGTGAGCGGCCGGTCGCCACGACGAGCGCCGACCTCGTGCGCCCGACCGACCTGCGGTCGGGCTCGCACGCCGGCGACGTGACCTGCGCCCTGGCGGCGCCTCGGGGCTGGTCGAGACCGGGTGGCGCCCCGAGGGGCGCCGTGCCCATACGGGTCTCGTCCCGCGGTCCCCTCCCCCCACTGGTCGGCTGCACCCCCGGCGCGGTCGCTCGGACCGCCCTCGCCGCTCCTGGCGCCTGGCCACGGTGTCGCCGGCGCGGCCGCGGACCGGCGCGCGGCGGCGACTTCGCCGGGGTCTGACGGTCGGCCCCGTCGCCCCGCGCGGCGCATCGGTACACCGCGGCCGGACCGCGGTCGGTCTCGCGCTGGGCCGCGCGGCGGCGACGGCCTCTCGGCCGGCGCACGGCGATGGCGGCGCGCCGTTCGCGCCGCCGGACCAGGAGCGGTTCTTCCCGCTGCTGCCGGGGCCTCGCTCGACCCGGCGCCGTGCTCTGGCCCGCGGGCGCGGTCGGCGCCGCGTCCTTCTGCCCGGGCCGCCCGCCTGGACCGGGCCGCCGGGTGGACCGCCTGGCCCCGGCGCCTCTCGTCGCGGTCGGCCTGCGCCTCCCCGGCCTGGTCGGCGTCCTGGGCCGAGCCTGCCGCGAGGAGCCGCGTCGCCCGGCTATCGGACGTCGAGCTGATGGACCTGCCGTCGTGCTGCCGATCCTGCTGACCCTGGGCGTCGGCCTGCTGCGCGGCCGCACCGGGGCGCGGCCGGCGCTGGCGCCCGCGCTGGGCTCGTGCGCGCTGCTCGCTCGAGGTGGCCGCGGCCGTCGTCGTGTGGGCCACGGCGCGCGCCGGGGCCTCGTGCCGCTCGCCGTGGGCTTCCTGGTCGTCGCCGCCGGCGCCGTCGTGCTGGCCGCCGCCGGCTACCGACGGCGTCTGGACGGCCGAGGGGCCGCCGGGGCCGACATCGACCCCGGTCCCGGGCCCAGTCGACGGCGCCGGCAGCGGCCAGCGCGCGGGCAGCCCGGCCAGGTAGTCGGCGCGCGCGATCTCGACCACCCCCAGCGTGGCCAGGTGCGGGGTCGCCCACTGCACGTCGACGCAGCCGCTGGTCGGCGTGCTCGTCGCGGAGCAGGTCGACCAGCCCGACGAGCGCGACCTTGGAGGCGTCGCGCACCCGGTGGAACATCGACTCCCCCGCGAACAGCCCGCCGATCGCGACGCCGTACAGCCCGCCCGACGAGCTCGCCGTCCTGCCACGCCTCGACCGAGTGCGCCCAGCCCGAGCTCGTGGAGCCGGGCGTACGCCGCGACGGAAGTCGTCGTCGATCCAGCCGCCGTCGCGGCCGGGTCGGCGCAGGCCGCGATCACCTCGTCGAAGGCGGTGTCGACGCGGACCTCGAAGTCGCGCGGCGCGTCCGCCGCAGCGACCGGGAGACCTTGAGCCGGTCGAGCGGGAGCATGCCGCGGCGCACCGGGCGACCAGCCATCGGCGGTCCCGGCCGGGCGGCCGGCGGGCATCGGGAACAGGCCGCTGGCAGTAGGCCTCGAGCAGCGTGCCCGGCTCCAGGTCGGCGCCGATCGCGACCAGGTCGTCGGACGTCGTCGCCCCGCGTCGGGGTCGCCGAAGTCCACGGGCGTCGGCGGAGGTTCGACAGGCACGGCTCGCCGAATCTGCCAGCGCCCGGACGCCGATGGCGGCCGTACCCCCGCGTAGGATCGCGAACATGAGCGTCGAAGAGCATCCGTCGGCAAGATCGTCGCGCCGCGGGTCCCCGACGCTCGCGCCCGAGCTCACGCACGGCTTCGTCCGCGAGGCGCTGCACCGCGCCATCAACGGCGTCGGCCCGTTGCCCCCGGCGGCGCGGCGGCCGAGAAGCAGCTCGCCGAGCAGCACGGCGACGTCGACAAGGCGATCCACGAGGTGATCGAGAACCACGTCCGCTACGCCGGCGCGCAGGGTTTCGTGACCAACCTCGGCGGCCTGGTCACCGCGGCGGTCACGATCCCGGCCAACATCGCCGGGCTGGCGCTCATCCAGTGCCGGATGGTCGCGGCGATCGCGCACCTGCGCGGCTACGACCTCGAGGACCCGCGGGTCCGCAACGCCGATGCTGGTCTGCATCCTCGGCGAGGACGCCGTCGAAGACGCTGGTCAAGAAGCGCAAGCTCCCGGCCCGCCGATGGCGCTGGCCACCGCGCCCGCCCACGACCCCGACCTGGACAAGGTCATCGCGGCCGAGGTCGCCTCCGAGCTGATCACCCGGGTGGCCGGCAAGCGGCTGGCGACCGTCGTCCGCCGGATCCCGGTGGTCGGCGGGTCGTCGGGGGGCGCCGACGCGTACGCGACCTGGCAGATCGGGCGGTACGCCGAGCGCGAGCTCCTGGCCCGCGGCGCGCCGCTGACCGCGACAGCGGCCCCGGCGGCGGCGGTAGACCTTGAGCGCGGTGCGCCGAGCGTTGGTCTCCGCGTCGCGGACGTCTGGCCCGGTGGACGAGGCCGGCTGCGCGGTAGGCCTGGTCGCGCGCCTCGGCAGCTCCTCGTGGAGCCGTACCTGCTCGCGCAGCTCGGCCGGGCGCGCTGGAGCAGGGAGACGGACGGCGTCGAGCGCGGGGTCGCCGAGACTGGCGCAGGGGCTGGGCGTCGGGGTCGGCGTACGCCGCGGTCGTCGGCGGCCGGCCAGCAGGTCGTCCAGCGAGCCGACGACGTGTAGCCGCGCGCCGCGAGCTCGGAGATCCAGCGGTGCGACAGGTCGGTGGCCCAGGCGTGGACGTCGGGCGGGAGCACAGCCTGGGCGAGCCGGTGCGGTGGGCGAGCGTGCGGTGGGCCAGCATCTCGCGGACGAACGGGCGGTAGCTCGGTGGCCGGCACCCCGCGGTTGACCCGCGGTTGATGGAGCGCATCAGCGCGGTCTCGGGGACGCCGAGCCACGGGTTGGCCCGCTCGGGCCGGGTCCAGGTCCAGCCCGGTCGAGCCCGAAGGTCACCCGCGAACCGATGCCACAGCAGCGAGCGCGGAGCCGGGCTGGGGGACGGTGACCACGTGGACGTGCTCGGGCGGCAGGACGGGGGCCCAGCGCGCCATGATGGCCGGCATCTCCTGGACGCCCCAGAACCAGGTGGCGACCTCGGCCTGGGGGACGTCGGCGGTGATCTGCTCAGGAAGTCGGGCGTAGCAGACGATTCTGCGGTGCTTGACGTTCTCCTGCCACTCGGCGGGGATCTGGCGCGCCAGGTCGCGGGCCGACAGGACGACGTGGACCTCGCAGCCCGGGCCGAAGGACTCCAGCGCCGGGCGCACCTGCTCGCCCGAGGCCGGGCGAGGATCTCGTGGGAGATGACGACCGTGTGGCCGGTCCAGCGCGCACCTGCCTCGCGAGCCGTCCCACGCGCCGACGGCCTGGTGCTCCAGGCCGCCCCAGCGCAGCTCCATCAGGTCGAGCGCAGCCAGGAAGTGGGCGTCGAACCGGTCGGCCGGGTAGAGCACACCCTGCTCGGCCAGCGCCTGGCGTTGCTGAAACAACACGTCCTGCACGAACGAGGTGCCGGTCTTGGGGGTGCCGACGTGGACCAGGACACGCTTGCTCATCCGTCCGCCTTCCCTGTCGTGCCCGGCGCCGTGCCCGGCCCGCCCCGGCTCAGCGCCAGCAGCGCCAGGTCGAGCGCCTCGGCTCCGGTCGGGGACGCCCCGGGGACCGTCGCCGGGAGCACCTCCCGAGGGTCTCCGGCGACAGCGTAGTCACCCCGGCGGAGGGTCTCGGCCATCCGCCGCGCGCGCCGTGTCACCCACTCCGCCCGCTCGTCGGGTACGCCGGGGCGCGCGGCGCCGGCTCCCCCGCCCGGCAGGGCCACCAGCCTGGGCCGGAGCACCTCGCCGAGGAGCCGGGCCCGCAGGGCGGGTGGCACCAGCAGGCCGAGCACCGGCGCCACCCGGCGGGCGAGCTCGGCGGCGCCGGCGGACGGGCGGGCCGTCTCGACCGCGGCCCCGGGCGGCGTGCCCCCGCTGGGTCGCCCGTCGGCCAGCCGCACGTCGACGGTGACCTGTGCCGCGCCGACCCGGCGCGACCACGCGTCGGCCATCCGCGACAGGTCGGCGCGCCGCGGCACCCGGCGGCGCTGCTCCAAACCGGCCAGCCAGGGTCCCCACTTGGGGGCGCTGCCCTCGAAGCAGCGGGCCGACCAGACGTCGGCCAGCAACACGGCCAGCGGCCCCCCTGCCACCAGGACCGACGGCCGCCCGACCACCGCGCGCCGGGCCGGCCTCGGCGCGACTGACACGACCCAGGGGTCACCGACCACCCGGGGATCGCGTCGCCACGCCAGCCGGGGGGACGCCGGCCGGTCGGGAAGCCCGTCGGCGGCCAGCTCCTCGGCCAGCAGGGTGGTGGCCACGCGCAGCAGCTCTCCGGTCGGCAGGCCCGAGGGGTCGACCGGACGTGGCCCGAAGGGCGTGTCGGCGGCGGCGCCGACCAGCTCGAGGTCGGGGCTGCCCCGGCCGGCGGCGCTGGCCTCGAGCACCCGCTCGACCAGGTCCACGGACGGTCGGCCCGCCAGGTTGAGCCGGCGGAGCAGCTCGAGCTGCTGGGCACCGGGGATGGCTCGGCCGGACGACGTGTCGGCGGAGGCGCCGGCGCGGGAGCGCCAGTCCTGCCAGGACGTCGTACCCCCCGCGCGGAGGTGGGCACCCAGCCCCACGCCTGGCGCCGGCCGTCGTCGGCGCTCACCCCGGCCACCGGGTCACTCCGCGGGTCACTTCTTGCGCAGCCGGTCGGCGCCCTGACGCACCAGGTTGCCCAGCTGGCGGTCGGGGTCGGGCCGCCGGGCCGCCTCGCGGGTCATCGCCTCGAGCGCGTCGAGCGCGGCCTGCAGCACCGGCTTGGCCCGCACCCGGTCGGGGTTGCGCCACAACTCGTCCTCGGCGGGCCGCACGGGGCGCAGGTCGTCGAGGTCGCCGATCACGTGCACGCCGCTGCCCCGGAGCCAGTCGATCGACAGCTGGCCTGCTCCTCGGCCCAGGCGAACCGCCCCGGCGGCAGCCGGACCGGGTGCGACTCGCGGTTGACCAGCTCGCGCTGGGCGAGCATGTCGCGGATCAGCCGGTCGTAGCTCGCCTCGCGCCGCACCGAGCGGTCCAGCCGGGCGTTGAGCTGTCGGACCAGCTGGGTCTCCGCGATCCCGAGCGACGGGTTGGCGCGCTCGCTGTCCAGCGGCGCCCAGGCCGGGTCGATGCCGAACGCCTCGCAGAAGCGCAGCCACAGCAGCTCGCCGCGCCCGCCGGTCTGCCGCTTCGCCGGCACGGTCACGACGTGGATCCGCTCGGGAGGCAGGTGGTCGCCCCAGGTGCTGAGCACGGTGGGCAGGTCCAGCGCGCGGAAGAACCACGGCTTGCCGCTCTCGACCTTGTTGAGGAACCGCCGGAACGACCACTTGCGGCCCTGCTTGATGCTCTCCTGCCACGCGGCGGGAAGCTGGCGCCCGAGGTCGCGGGCGGAGTAGACGATGTGGACCTCGCTGCCCTCGAGGTCGTTCATCGCCTTGGCCACCTTGCTGGCGGGTGCCGGGCGCGAGGATCTCGTGGCTGACGATGACGGTGCCGTCGAGCCGGCGTACCTTCTTGACCAGCTGCGGCCAGGCGCCCTCGGCATGCCCCGCCTCGCCGCCCCAGTCCTGCTCCAGCAGGTCGAGCGCCGCCCGGAAGTGGAACAGCGCCGGCTCCACGAACCGCGAGCTGGTCGGCACGTGCACGCCGTGGTCGGCCAGCCGCGCCGCGTTGAGGGACAGCCGGTCCTGCAGATAGGTGGTGCCGGTCTTGGGGGCACCGACGTGCAGGTGGACGACCCGGGTCATGCCCCGGATTCTGCCGTACGCCGGCCGGTCACCCGCCGCCGCGGGCCCGGACGACCGCGGACGGGCTGGGCCGGCCGAGCTGGTCGGCCATCCAGGCGCTGGTGGCGACCAGGGAGTCGAGATCGACGCCGTGCTCGATGCCGAGGCCGGTGAGCATCCAGGCCAGGTCCTCGGTGGCGAGGTTGCCGGTCGCGGAGTGGGCGTAGGGGCAGCCACCGAGCCCGCCCGCGCTGGCGTCGAAGGTGGTGATGCCGGCCTGGAGGGCGGCCAGGGAGTTGGCCAGCGCCTGGCCGTAGGTGTCGTGGAAGTGCATCGCCAGCCGTTCGGTGCCGACGCCCCGCTCGGCGAAGGCCCCGATCAGGGCCCGCACGTGGCCGGCGGTGCCGACGCCGATGGTGTCGCCGATGCTGAGCTGCGACGCGCCCAGGTCGAGCAGGCGGGTGCCGACGTCGACCACCTGCTCCAGCGGCACCGCGCCCTCCCAGGGGTCGCCGAAGCACATGGAGACGTAGGCGCGCACGTCGAGCCCGGCGTCGCGAGCACGGCGGACCACCGGCTCGAACATCGCGAACTGCTCGTCGAGGCTGCGGTTGAGGTTGCGCTGCGCGAAGGTCTCGGTGGCGCTGCCGAAGATGGCCACGTGGCGACAGCCCAGCTCCAGCGCCCGGTCGAGGCCACGCTCGTTGGGCACCAGCACCGGCAGCTCGCGCGGCCCGGTCGCCGAGGTCGGCGGCCAGCTGCGCCATCAGGTCGGCCGCGTCGGCCAGCTGCGGCACCCACCGCGGGTGCACGAAGGAGGTGGCCTCCACGACCGGCAGGCCGGCCTCGAGCAGCCGGCGTACGAACGTGGCCTTGGTGTCGGTGGGGATCACGCCCGACTCGTTCTGCAGGCCGTCACGCGGGCCGACCTCGTAGATCGTCACCCGCTCCGGCAGACCGGGGAGGTCATGCGAAGAGGTCGTCCCAGCGCTCGCACGGGTGACGCAGCCGGCGAGCTCACGGCTCCACCTCGAAGAGCCGCGCCCCGAGGGCCACCTGGTCGCCGGCCGCGGCCCCGACGTGGGTGACCGTGCCGGCGTACGGCGCGCGCAGGGTAGCCCATCTTCATCGCCTCCATCATGCCCAGACGTGACGGGTATTGACAGCATCAATGCGTATTATGACGCGAAGCTCAAATACGACCGCCTCAGCTATGCAGGCATTGCCTCGCATGAAATACAATACAACCACCCGATACCAAGCTCGCTACACAGCAACTATGTGTTTTATCACCTGCGGCTCGAAGACAAATACCGCGTGGAAGCACTGTTCGAAAAACATTCATTTGAAGTAGTGATTCACCTCGCTGCGCAAGCCGGCGTACGCTATAGCCTCACCAATCCCGATGCGTATGTGGACAGCAACATCGTATCTTTTGTCAACATCCTGGAGTGTTGCCGGCATCAGAAAGTACGTCATCTTGTTTTTGCCAGCAGTTCGAGCGTATATGGGTTGAATGAAGAAGTTCCGTTTTCGGTTGACCAAAATACTGACCATCCCATTTCGTTGTATGCGGCCAGCAAAAAAAGCAACGAACTGATGGCGCATGTCTATAGTCACCTGTTCAACATGCCTTGTACAGGACTGCGCTTTTTTACGGTATATGGTCCCTGGGGAAGACCGGATATGGCGTTGTATATTTTTACAAAGGCGATACTCGAAGGCAAGCCGATACAGGTTTTCAACAATGGGGAAATGATGCGCGATTTTACCTACGTGGATGACATTGTGGAAGGCATCCTGAAGGTAATGAACCGTCCGCCTCAACCGAACCCCGATTGGAAGGTGAGCAGCGGGGCAGTTTCATCGTCGAGCGCGCCTTATAAGCTGTACAACATTGGCAACAATGCACCTGTAAAACTAACGCAGTTCATAGAAGCCATTGAACAGGAAACGGGGAAAAAAGCAATTTGTAAAATGATGCCGTTGCAGCCCGGCGATGTGCCTTCTACCTATGCCGATGTAAGCGACCTGATGAACGACACTGGGTTTACACCCAACACCAGCATTGCCCATGGAGTCAAAAAATTCATTGATTGGTACAATGATTATTACAAAATCGGGTAATGCAAGGGTTAAAATCTTTGCGGCAAATCAGTTTTGTCGAACAAAAAAAAACTACGAAGCAGTGGCTTTGGAAGCCAGTTCTTCATCGTCAAAACGATCTACGGTTTGTATGCCGTTTAGTTTTTTCAACCGCTCCACGAGTTCGTCAAGTTCTTCCTTATCGTGCACAAACACTTTTACCGTTCCTTCAAACAATCCTTCGCCCGACTCAATGGTAAGCGCGGCAATGTTGATGCGCATATCGCCACTAATGATGTTGGTAATTTTGTTGATAACGCCTACATCATCCATGCCCACGATGCGCAGGCCGGTGAGGAAGGAAATCTCTTTGTTTTTCGCCCATTTTGTTTTTACAATGCGATGACCATAATTGGCCATCATCTGCGTGGCATTGGGGCAATTGGTACGGTGAATGATGAGTCCTTTGCCGGTGGTCACAAAGCCAAACACATCATCGCCAGGGATGGGATTGCAGCACTTCGCAAGCGTGTACATAATGCGGTCGCTGCTTTCCCCAAAGATGATCAGTTCTGAGTCTTTCTTGTTAACGGAATGCTTGTGATCTGTATCGGTTTTTATTTCAATGATGGCTTTCTGTGGTTTGGGCGCTTCCAGTTTGTCGCCCAGCACGGTGAAATTCTTTCAGCTCTTTGAGATCGATGTGACGAATGGCAATCTGGTAAAACAAATCGAGCTGCGAATTCATCTTGTAAAAAGACACCAGCTCGTCAATATTGCCTTGTGTAAAAGCGGCGCCCATGCCTTCCAGTTTGCGCTGAGCAAAGGCTTTTCCGTCTTCCGCAATGGTTCGCTTTTCTTCTTTCAGCGCATCTTTGATTTTGTTTTTTGCCTTGGCGGTAACCACAAAATTCAGCCAGTCTTCGTTGGGCTTTTGTTTGTTGCTGGTGATGATCTCCACCTGGTCGCCACTGCTGCAGTTTATGGCTGATGGGCACCAGTTTATGATTCACTTTGGCGCCAATACATTTGGCACCAATCGGCCGAGTGAATGGAAAACGCAAAGTCGAGTGCCGTAGCAGCCGATGGGCAGCATTTTCACATCGCCTTTCGGGGTATAGACATAAATTTCTTCGGCTAAAAAACTGGTCTTGAAATCCTGCAGAAAATCAACGCCATCGGTATCCTGGCTGCGTAATGGCTTCCCGGATTTGCCGAAACCATTTGTCGAAGCGGTCTTTCATCGTTGCGCCTTCTTTATATTTCTAATGTGCTGCGAGTCCTTTCTCGGCAATCTCGTTCATGCGGCTTGGTGCGTATCTGCACTTCCACCCATTTGCCCTGCGGGCCCATCACGGTGGTGTGCAAGGCTTCATAGCCATTGCTTTTTGGATTGCTCAGCCAGTCGCGCAGCCGTTCGGGCGATGGCGTGTATTCATCGGTGATCATGGAATACACTTTCCAGCAGTCTTCTTTTTCTTTTTCGGGCGGCGAATTCAGGATCACGCGGATGGCAAAAAGGTCATACACTTCTTCAAACTCCACTCCTTTTTTCTTCATTTTGTTCCAGATGGAATGGATGCTTTTGGGACGGCCGTAAATTTCAAAATTAAAACCGCCGGCTTTGCAGTTTGTCTTTGCAGCGGGCGGATGAATTCGTTGATGTACCTGCGTGCGTTCCCGCTTGGTTTCCGACAGCTTTGGTGGCGATGCTCTTTGTAATGTCTGCGGCTCCAGGTATTTCATGCACAGGTCTTCCAGCTCGGTTTTGATGCTGTACAAGCCCATTCGGTGTGCCAGCGGCGCATACACATATACCGTTTCGCTGAAGAAATTTTCAGTTGCTTTTCGCGCTTCATGCTAGTCCAGCGTGCGCATGTTGTGCAGCCGGTCGGCAAGTTTGATCAGAATCACCCGCGGATCATCCGTAAGCGTAAGCAGTATTTTTTTGAAATTTTCTGCCTGCTGGCTGCTGCTTGCGTCAATGACGTTGGAGATTTTTGTCAGTCCATCTACAATGCGGGCAATCTCGCTGCCAAATTCGCGCTCCACATCTTCGAGTGTCAGGTCAGTATCTTCTACGGTATCGTGCAGCAGGGAACAGATGGAACTGCGAACGCCCAGCCCGATTTCTTCCACGCAGATCATCGCCACGGCCAGCGGGTGCAAAATATAGGGTTCCCCGCTTTTGCGGCGCATGGTTTTGTGCGCTTCCGCCGACATTTCAAAAGCATGCCTTACAATTTCGCGGTCGCCGCGCTTCAGCTTGCTGCGCAGGCTGCGCAAGAGGGCGCGGTAATGCCGCAGGATTTCCTTTTTTTCCTGTTCTTCAGACAGCGTATATTTTGGAGGTAAAACTTCGGTGACTGCTGCTTGCTCATTTTCCATCGGGTAACGAATTTATAAAAAAGGAACCAATTCCTAAAAGACTCATGTTACAATTAACATGCTGCGTTCGACTGCAAAAAAAATCGGTCGCACGGAACCGGGATCTGTGATGGAAAGCGGGAAAAATACACCGGGAATGATACAACATCTCCCGCCGATGACGCTGTTGTACGCAGGTGCAGTATTGTTACCGGCGTTCAGGTGCGCCACCTGCAGGAGACATCATTTTCAGGAAACATTGGGCGATGCACGTTTACCCATCACCCTGCTTTTTGATTCCGTCAAATACAAGCGAAAGCAGCAGGATTTCTTTGAAAAAAAAGCAAAGCATTGCTGATTTGTATCAATCGTTACCTCTCGAAATGATTACATCATCTACGATGTATTTTTTCGCTGGATTAAAACCATCCACAAAGGTAAAACTGAGTGTGGGTGTGTTGTGAGCAGCATTGAAAGCCGAAGCAGGAACCAGAATATCTCTTGTTACAGACGGAAGTCCACTCATCCCGTTGCGGCTAAGTGTAACGGTAAATTTACCGGTATTGATGTTGAGTGTCACAATCACCAGGTGACTGTTGTTGGGCGAACCAATATTGCCTACTTCATACGTGATTCCCTGCGGATCGGTGAAGCTATAAGCAGTTGCCGTCAGCAAACCGGCATTGTCAATTTTCAACCGTACAACAGGCACGGCATAGTCAGACGTAGTGGAAGTAAGGCTACAATCTGCAAACACTTTTCCACCCGAAAAGTTGGAAACGGCTTTTGCCATCCACGAATAGGTGATGGGCTTGTTTAGGTTCACCTCTTTGGCTTTGAATGTAAACCAGCGACCATGCCCGCTCACCGCACTCAGATCTATATTGGTAAACTCGAGCGCTTTGGTTCCGGCGATGCTTTCAGAGATTACTTTCAGCGCAGGTGCTACAACAGCGGGCACCTGCATGGCATCGCCTGTAGGCTCGCCGGGAAGATGGGTATCGGGCGCGGCGCCAATTGCATCACGTTCAAAATCAGCTTTCAAAATGGTGGTACAGGAAGCAAAAGAAAGCAATGCAATTGCCAACAACAATGGGACTAGGGTACTTGACAAAGGGAATTTCATAAGGGTATTTTTTATCGAAAAAATGAAACCGGGCAGTATGCTCAACGAGATACCACCGGCAATGACTGTAATGGTCGCAAAAGGAAGGAAAAAGGTAATAAAGCGACTGAAAAAATATTGGCTTCAGATGTACGGGGAAAGTAATATCAACAACACGCTTTGAACGATGTTTACGAACAGTTCTGCTAAATAATAAAAATACCTGTTTAGAGATTTTATATACAGAAAAAGCAATAAATCGCCTCAGACCAGATCTACAAACAGAAAATTATAGATTGGAGTTGACAAAATTCATTAGCCGAAAATCAACAACAGTTGGTTACTTCCCGGCAAATGGCAATTGTTCTATTCCGGCAATTGCCGTTGCAGTTTGATTTAAAAAAGCTTCACAAAAGAAAGTTTATAACCGGGCTTTTGTGAAGCCATATCGCGTTGATTGTTCACGACGTAATGAGTGAATCATGCACCAACCTGGTCGCAGCTAGGCAATCAATAGCCAACCTGAAGCAGGTATTCCGGCGCTTTGCGCTGCTTCGTTGCCTGCTCAAAAGCATAAGCAATCGGCAGCAGTTGCGGTTCGGTATAAGCAGTTGAAAAAAAAGAAAACCCAACCGGCAACTGGTGAACGAAACCCATGGGAATGGTAATGTGCGGATAACCGGCCATGGCTGCAGGTGACGACAAAGAAAAGCCATTGTCGTAATCGCCATTCACCAGATCAATACACACAGCCGGGCCATTCGTTGGACCGCAAATGGCGTCGAGGTTGTGCTTCTTCAGCAGGTTGTCTATAACGTTGCGGGCCGAAGTGGATTTTGCAAGTGCTTCTTTGTATTCCGTTTCCCCAAGTCCCCCTTTTTCTTCCGAACCAATGAGTGTTTCCTGTTTAAAAAACGGCATCGCGGTGTCGGGATGAGCATTGTTGAACTCAATCACTTCGGCGAGCGATTTTACGGGTGCGTTGGCTCCTGCAAGGTATTTGTTCAATCCATCTTTAAACTCGTATTCCAGCACCGTAAATTCGGCATTGCCAAGCGGGCGGATGTCGGTTAGCAATTCAATGTCCACGATGGTAGCGCCCTGTGCCTTCAATACATCAAGTGAGTTTTTGATCAATGCTGCGACATCGGGATTTCCTTTGGTCATTTTTTGATCAAAACCAATCCGCTTTCCTTTTAGCCCGCCTGCATCTAGGTACTGTGTATAATCCTGCTGCGCTTTGCCTTTGCTTTCCGCCGTCACCGGGTCCTGTTCATCCACACCCGTGAGTGCGCCGAGAAGTATTGCCGCATCGGTCAAGGTACGGGTCATTGGTCCTGCCGTATCCTGCGTGGCTGAAATGGGGATGATGCCGCTGCGGCTCCACAAGCCCACCGTAGGTTTGATGCCCACCAATCCATTGACGGAAGAAGGACTAACGATGGAGCCATCGGTTTCGGTACCGATGCCAATCGTGCACAGGCTGGCAGCTACAGCGGCGCCTGTGCCAGCACTCGAGCCGGACGGGTTGCGCGTGAGCACATAGGGACATTTGGTTTGACCGCCGCGGCTGCTCCACCCACTGGTAGAACTGGAAGAGCGGAAATTGGCAAACTCGCTCAGGTTGGTTTTGCCCAAAATTACCGCGCCGGCATCGCGCAGTCGTTTTGCGATAAAGGCATCGCTGCTCGCTTTGTTGCCCGCAAGGGCGATGCTACCTGCTGTGGTCATCATGTTGTCGCCGGTATCAATGTTGTCTTTGATGAGCACCGGAATTCCATGCAACGGGCCGCGCAGTTTGCCACCATTCCGTTCTTTGTCCATTGCTTCGGCTATGGCGATGGCATCAGGATTCAGTTCGATGACACTGTTGATTTTCGGGCCGCTTTTGTCTATGGTTTGTATGCGATTCAGGTATAGCTGAACGAGTTGTTTTGAGGTCAGTGTTTTGTTCTTCATGCGCTGCTGAAGATCGTTTATGGTAGCCTCTACAATCACATCATCGGCTGCCGTTAGTTCTGCTGTTAATTCCGTGTTTTGGGTTCCGGAACCCGCCTCCATTCCGGTAATGAGCGCCGGCGCAACAAATCCTGCCAAAGATGAATTTTTCAAAAACCGTCTCCTGTTCATGCTCATGATGTAGTTGTTTGGTTAAAGATAACCTGCTATTGCATCCTAAACCGCATCGCGAAAAAAGGAATGTGTATTCCGTTGAATTTTTTTTCAGAAAAAAAATAGATTTTTTACGAAAAAAGGGAAATGCGGCTAAATGCCAGTCATTTGCAAATTCACTTTTCACAAAAGCAAATAACATATAGCAGCAGGTAAACAGGGAAATGTAACCGGAAAAATTAGCTTGTTTTCATTCGATTGAATTCAGAAAAAAACGTTTTTCTGTTTGATCAGTGTCACGGGTCACTTCCTGAAGCTTGCGGATAAAAAAGCTAAGTTTGCCCATCATTTGTTGAATAAAACAAATTGCGATGTTATGGATACTCCCGATAAGCTGCAACGCATTGTAGAAGCCCGCATGAAGCTGAAAGCCCGCTTTGAAGAAAAGATGAAACAAACGCCTTCGGTAGCCGATGAAAAGCCGATGGGGCGCGGCGACATCAACCGCCACGGCATGCCGTCAGTGCCCGTTGGGCAAACAGTAACAACCAAATGGCCGGTATTGGATCTTGGCGAAGAGCCGCACATTTCAACAGCCGACTGGAAGCTGACCATCAACGGAGCGGTGGAACAGCCGCTGGGGCTGACGTGGAACGACTTTATGGCGCTGCCGCAAACAGAAGATACGTCCGATTTTCATTGCGTCACCACTTGGTCGAAACTCAACATGCACTGGACGGGTGTACGCCTGGCAGACCTTGCCGCCCTGGTGATGCCACACGAAAATGCTACACACATCATGTGTTATGGCTATGATGATTATACCACCAATCTATCGCTCGAAGAAGCGCTGAAACCCGATGTGCTGCTGGTGCACACCGTGGATGGCAATCCACTTCCTACAGAACATGGCGGGCCGGTGCGGATGATTACGCCCCAACTCTATGCCTGGAAAGGTTCCAAATGGATCAGCCGCATTGAATTCATGACGCGTAACCGCCTCGGGTTCTGGGAAAAAAGAGGGTATTCCAACACGGCTTACCCTTGGCGCAACGACCGGTACAGTTGAACCCTGTCGATTTTTTTTGACAAACAGCTGTTGTCAATCTATTCATTTTTGATTGGCTGCGTTGCAAATATTGCCGGAGATACAACAGGGCTACTTCGATGGTAGGGTGGCTGGCGATCGCAGCCTTTGATACCGGGATTTAGCCAGTATGTTACCAGATTTCTTTTCCCGGATAAATTTTACATACCAATATTTTTTCTATACAAATTCTCACCTCTACCTAATGAGCTGTTTTTCAATAGCTTGATTGCCAATTTTTCAGTAATCAAAAAAATTTGAAACTGTAACAGATATTGTATAGCTTGCAATCAATAGACAGGAATACCCCTTTTACGATTGGCCGACGTTGCCATTTTTTACTTCAACAATAGCTGTAGCCATTTTTCACAACTTTCTATTTTAGTCGCTTCCAGGTTTGTTTATCCGTTAAAAACCGGCTTTGTTTCACTCTCAGGGGTTGTTTGCACTGCGGGTTGTGTTTCGTTTTCGTCTTTCATTTATTCACGGGCAATGAAACATCATTATATCATCAAAACCGTTGACAGTCATCTTGCCGGGCTACCCCGCCAGATGTTGTATTGGGTAGATTTTATCAATGACAAATCATTGATCGTGGAACGGTTTCACCCCGATTTTGACCGGCTGTTTGATGGTTACAACCTAAAATTCTGGGTAACGTATGAATACGACCACCGCGGAATGGATTGGGATGCTGCCGAACGCGCTTCGGGGCTACAGCGCACCTTTCGCATCATCCTGCAGGAAGACTATGCCTTGCCCAACAACCTGCTGCAACAAATCAGCGCACTGCCGTTTGTAGAGCGCGTTACCGAGCTCACCATCGGCGAAGTGAATCTTCCCCCGCATTCCCCCATCAGCCGGATGCAGACAATAGCAACTGACGTCAACGCGCTCATTCATTTGTCGTATGCCAAAAGTTTTACCAAAGGACAACGGGACATCAACGTGGCGGTAATGGATACCGGTCTCAACCTCAGTCACCCTGAATTAGAAGGCAAGATTGGCAGGCGGGCAGATTTTGTAAACCTCGAAGGCATAGACACCTCCGAATTTATCGGCGATGTAAAAGACTACGATGATGTGCCCGAAGATGAAGTGGGACATGGCACACACGTATCGGGCATCATTGCTGCCAAAGGCGTTGAAATGGAAGAAGGCGTATGCCCGGGCTGTACCATCATGCCCGTGCGCGTGCTGGCCACCATGAAGAACAACAGGCGGCTGGTGGGTGCGGGCATCATTGACAACATCAACAACGGCATCAAATGGGCGGTCGATCATGGCGCACACGTCATCAACATGAGTCTTGGTATCCGGCACACCGGTGGCGGGCTGCCGCACGAAGATGTGATCCGCTATGCACTTGCCAAAAACGTGACCATCGTTGCTGCGAGTGGCAATGATGGCAGTCCTGAAAAAAATACTATCCCGGCGCGTTGCCCGGTGTCATTGCCGTGGGCGCGGTGGACAGTACCGGGCAGGTTACCAACTTCACCTCTTATGGCGCCAACATCAGTGTGGTAGCGCCGGGCTCAACATTTACAGTTGCTACGCCCATCATGGCTATGCTTTTGCCTCCGGCACCTCGCAGGCGTCACCCTTTGTAACCGGCGCCATCGGGCTGATGAAAGTCTTACGCTTACGAAACGGTGCCCGCCTCAGCAACAGCGACATTTATTACATCCTCAAACATACCTCAGACAAAATAGACAACCGGCTGCGCAACCAGCGGGCGGGTTACGGACTCATCAACCTTGTAGATGCCTTTAAATTGTTACACTATATTCTTCATTCATAAAAGCCAACGTATGTTAGCCACAAATGTGTTACCACGGAATGGTCAGTTCAAACTGAAACGGCCGCTGATTACCACCAACGGTTTTACAACCGACACCGACCCGGTGGTAGAAACGATACTGACGGAGATGAACAAGTTGTTGAACAAACGGGTTTTTGTCCTGGCAAACAACGACGACTTCAAACTTGATTTCCGTCCGTCACAAGACCAGGATGAAGGCAAAAATGCAGAGGGGAAAAAAGAACTGGCTGAGAATAAAAAAGGGAAACAGAACAATGGCAGCAACCTGATGGAATTGCTGCGCCTGCCCCTGGAAAACAAGCTGGCAGGCGAAAGCCACAAAAACGAAAACCAGTGGCCCGACAAAAGCCTGATGCACCGGCTGTATACCGAAAGCTCCTCCGCAGACAAACTGACGTTGGCAGAATGCATTGACAAAACCGGCGAACTGGCGAGTATCCGTTATGGTTTTGGCAACAAAATCACCAACAGCTGGACAACGCTCGACTTCAATACCAAAACGGTACTGAGCTTTGAAGGCATTACCGATTACCTGATCGCTTACGCATATTTTGTCCGGAGCATTGAAGACATCAACGGCATTGTCAACTTTGTGCTGAGCAGTGGCAGCGGTGCCAGGAAATTTGTGAATTACGGCATTGTGAGCGCCGCGCGGTATTACATCAACCAGGAACGGGTAAATGTCAATTACAACAGGGACAGCGATGCGGTGATTCAAAACATCTTATCAGCGAACCTTTCGCTTACCAGCACGTTCAAAAAAAACGTTGACCGCCTTGTAGATCTGTTCATCCACAGCGATACCGAACTGGACCTGATTAAAAAAGCAAACATTGGCCCCATTCCCCCCGATATCATTCCGCAACTCATCAGTTACCTCAAAGCTTTCAACAAACCGGTGGTGTTGATCAACGAAGACAACATTGATCATTACCTTCCGCTGTTCATCACACAAATACGCGGCGCGCAGCAGCCATCGGCGCAGGAAGAAGAAACCGACTTTGATAGCCAGGGTGATTTTGACATCGAACGCTTTGTAGATGACCAGTCCACCATCCAGATCAGTGCTTCCAACGTTGAATGCGCCGCTCAACTATTCTACAGCATGACACTCGGCGATGAACTGGACATCTTCAACGTCGTCAATTATTTCACCCACAAATACATGGTGCGCGGCAATATTCAAATACAGGACAAACGGCTACGCGACGACCTTCAACTGTACGTGTTTTCAAACCGTTTTGTGGACATAAAAACCAACAAAACCCTCGACCGCACGCGCATGCCCGAACGGCAAATGTTTTACAAACAGGTGTTCAACTACGGCAATGCGCAAACCACGGAAGACATTGTGGTCAATAAGGATTTTCAAAAGTTGTGGCGCATCCTCATCACGCAGTCGGCCAACTATCTCGAACGGGCGCAGGACAGTCCCAACCCCGATATGTATGTGTCCCGCCAAACGGTGATGCAGGCGGTGGAAGACCTACAGTACAATCTTTCTACCCACTGCACCGGCATGGCAAACGTCATCACCCCCATCATTTACAAAGAACTGCATTTTGTGGTCAAACGCATATTCATGCATCCCGAAATCATGCGGCAGATTGTACCGGCCGGCGGATCGTGGTGGCGTGTGGTGGAAACCATTTACAGTGAAATGAAACAGGTGAAACCCAAAACCACGGTGCTCAACAACAAGGCAAACCTCGGTTATGACATTATCAAATCCATTGCTACCTACAACCCGTCCACGTTTGAAGAAGACAGTGAATTTTCCACGTTCATCAGCAATGTGGATGCGTACATCATCACGCAGGCACAACTGCAGGATGACGACAACGAGCAACGCCAAACGATGAACGGGCAGGAGCGCAACACGGCACCGGATTATGATGAAGAACCACCGGCAACCCCTTCCGGCAACGGAGCCAACAAAAATGACGAATGGGATTTTTAATACCAATAAACTGAATTATCATGAGCGAAGTAAAAGTGATGCCTACCAATGCCCAGATCAAAGAATATGCACGGGCGCAGGCACGGGATGTATTGAGCACCAGCGATGTGTTTTTGCGGATGCCGGTAGAAGAACAAAAGAGCATTTATCTCTCGCTGGTAGATGACTACATGGATAAGGAACGCAGGAAGCATGGCATCTCGCAGAGTATGGCCACCGACAGCGGGAAAGTAATGGGCTACAAAGGTTACGACCCGGGCTTTGGCGGAGATACCGCAGCCTTTAACGAACTGGTGGACTCCGTAGACTTTCCCGGCTTTGTCGCCGACTTGATGAAGGCGGTTTTCAATGCCAACCTAAAGGTGATGAAAGAACAAACCGACAGCTATATCAAACTAATGAAGGAAGCCACCAAATCAACCGCCGATTTTATCAAAAAAGTAAAAGACGACGATGCCTTTGCCAAGTTGGCCGAATTGAGAAGCGATAAATACAATGTGATTACCGAACGGCAGGCTGACGGCAGCTCTAAATTGTCACTTACCAATCCTGAAGGCGACAAGGTGGATGAAGAAGATGCCGAGGTAAAAAAACACCTGCTCGAAGCCAAAATCAATATGGCGAAAGAACACCGAGCCGCCCTGCGAGAAGTGTTGCTGATGGGCGTTACCCGGCTTGTGGTGGAAAAAGGTGAAATAGAAGCTGCCGTAGACTTCAGCATCAAAGCTACGCGCAACAGTACTGCGCACCACGACGATCAGAACATCAACACCGTGAACCTGAATATGGAGTACGATCCTCCCCTGTTTGGAATCTTTGGCGGTCCCAGTGGCAGCATGTCCATGACCAACACCAACATCCAGGTGAACACGTCAGATAAAAAAGCCACGGACGACCTGAGTGCAACATTGCACGGCAAAGTCAACATCAAGTTTAAAACCGACTACTTTAAGCTCGACAACTTTGCCAACATGTATGCCGATGGTGGCGTGGCTGCATTGAAACCCGCGGCACCGGCGGCGGTACCGGGCTTGGCCGCTCCGCAACGATAACCGGTAGCAGATTGTGAGACATCCATACAACAAAGGCGATGGCACTGGCATTGATTGATTTCATGAGGTTTCAGCAGCAAGAGGCTGTTTTCAAAATGGACATTGGAACCAATGCCTTCTACCAGTTTAAAATCGGGAATGAAAAGGGCAGGATTGCTGGTGTGGATACCATCACAAACGCAACATCAACTACGCGGTGGAAACAACGGAACAACAGCCGCAACAGCTTTTTCAATACCGCAGAAGAGATTGCGTTGCCCGCCCGATTGTTCGACAGCCGCAACCGCTACATACAACTCATTAGCAGCAAAGACGAAAGGGGCAAGTCTTCGGCGGTATCCAAAGTAATTTCAGTACCTGTCGGGTTTCAAAATGTAAGAACAGACTTATTAGACATGAACGCTTCAATACCTGTTATGCCGGAACCACAATTCAATGCCAACAGGCGACTATCGCACAGCCAATCCTTTTTGGCACAGGAACTTTCGCTCGAAGACATTTTATCTTCTTTGCTCCGCAATGCATTGCCCGCTGCCATTGGCATGATGGGTGGCAGCGGAGGCAATGCCGGTAGTTCAGCACCTGCTACGGCTGCCGCGCCCAACAATACTGCCCTCAATGCCGTGAGCAGCCTGCTGAACCTGTTGCTGCGGTCAGTAACTGGCGGCGTCCCGTCACTAAGCGGGCAACAATCGTTTGCCAGCAGCAATGGCAGCCATAACCGGTTTGCCAACCCGCACAGCCAGTTTTCATCTCCGTTTATTTTTGGTATTGACGATGCCTTGCTGGCTACCCTTGCCGGTCCGCTCATTCAGCAGGGCGTACAGCTGTTGCCACAACTTATCAATGCGGCCAACCAGCACAGGCTCGATACACTACGTGCCAACAACCAACTGATGACCACTCTCAATGCAGATGTGCAACGACGGCTCATGATGCAGCAGTTGTTACAAAACATGCCCACACCCGCATCTGGCGGTGCTGCCATGGACAGCGCACAACTGATGCAATTGCTGCAACAGTTGCAGTCGGCAGCCGCCTCCCAGCCACCGGCACCGCAACGCCACCACGCCACCCACTGCTACAACCGCCAGCTTACCAATAACGGGCAATCATTTTTCGGCATCGCTCAGCAACAGCGTATTGCTGAGTTTTGAAAACAATCAGCGGCAGCAGTGGAATGGCACCGAAAAAATCATTTACCAAAAAGGCAAACCACTTCGTTTCGACATCAAAATAAACGTGAGCCCGGCACCCAGATCGCCGCTACCCAAAGCCATTGTTCGCATCGTGCTGAAAGACAGCGCAACGCAACAGGTGGTATTTGAAAAAACTTTCCGCCAAAAAAATGTAGTTGCCAATACGGCTCTCAGTTTTACAGCTAACGCCGAAGAATTGTTTTCGGTGCCGGTACAAACACCGCTGACGCTGTTCGCTGAAATGCGCTGGCTGTCGGGTAATTCGCGAAAGGAATACAAAGCCATCGGTTCGGAAGAAGTGGTGTTTGCAGAAGACTATTTTGTAAAGGGATGGGGCGCATTGAACGAAGAAGAAAAAGAACTCACCGACCTGTCTATGTACCGTTCATTCTGGAACAAAATATGGGAATCGCCGGTACTTGACAAAGGCAGTCGTAAAAAACTCTGGGAAATAGATGCAGCCATCCGCTACAGCATTTTTTTATCGCCGGGACAAACCGCCAATGGTTTGATTGAAACAAAAATGCTCCAACGCGAAGATGATCCGGACAGCATCAGTCAAAAGATGGTGGGGAAAATGAAATCCGGCATCGAACTGAGCCTGGCAGAGCTGAACAAACTGCTGCCCTTATGGACGGGCGAAACGCCGCTCGATGCCGCCAGATTAGCCGCAGTGAACAACCCGCTTCTTGCCAAACAATTTGCCGGTGAAATGTTGTACAACATCAAACTGAAGGGCAGGCAGGGCAATCGTGGATTAATCTGGATCATCCCTACGTTCAAACGGCTGCCTGTTGTTTTACAAAAAGTTATCAAGACCAACGAATTGGGACAGGTAACTGAAACAGCGGAAGAAACGGTGCGGTTCCCGGTGCCTGCCAGTGCCCGCATTTTGGGTTTGAAATCTAAAAACGATCAAGTATGAAACCAAACCGATTTGGCTCTGCCATGACTGAAAACGACAACGACAGCGATGCCGGCGACAACCAGGAACCGGACAATAACCTGCCACAGAACAGCGATGCGCCGGACTATGTATTTGAAGGATATGATGTAGAAATCAACGCCAAAGTGGCGCTGATGCCCAAAGCCAACCAAAAGGTCTAATAACATGGAAGCACTGGAACTATTGCCCTTTCGCCACATGCTGGAAAAAATGACGGACATCAATGGCGAATCGTGGAATACCGAAGATGGTGTTCACAGCTACATTTATGAATTTGGCATAGACATGCCCATCGAACTGCAGGTGCTGGCCGATGAAGAAGGCAAGGTGCAGATTGGTTCTACCCCGCCGCTGTATGATGTGGACACTACGTTCCGACCTTCGTATCATACCATCCGTTTCACCGCTATCAAATTTGAACCAACGTATGGCAGCGCAGAATAAAGAATGGAACCTCGAAGACTTTTTAGACTCACTGGTCGTGGAGCTGGACAAAACCCGTGAAACACTGGCGGTAAAAGCCATCAACAAACCGCTGACCTACACGGTTAAAGACATGGCAATAGACCTGAACATCTTTCCATCGTATGATGGCGACCAGATCAAGTTCATCACCGCACAGCCGGGACAGCAGGGCGCGTCTAAAGTCACCATCCAGCTGGGTTCCATCACCGATCAGCAGGTACGGGCGACGACCAAAATTTCGGGCTTGAAAAACAGCACGCAGATAGAAGAGATTGACTTAGACAAGGAAACAAAAAAGAAGCTGCGCAAAATGGGCGTTACCTCGGTGGACGACCTGAAGCAGGTAGAAAACAAGCAGGTGGACATCGAGAAAGTATCTGATAACGCCATAGACTACAAATCGCTTGCGAACAAGATTCAAAAAGCCAAACGGGCGCAGTCGCCGCCCACCGTGCGTTCCGCCAGTTTTTCGGTTGATGAAGAACAAACGCCTTATCTCGTTATCCGCGGGCAAAACCTTGCCCTGCACAACGATTACGAACCGGTGGCGCTCATCAACCAGCAACTTGCCAAAGTCGTTAGTTCGAGCAACGAAGAAATCAAGGTAAAGCTGGAGCAGGCGCACAGCATTGGCAACGACAATGAACTGATACTCACATTAGACCCTTATGCACTGGTAAGAATGAATGTAAAACTGTAAACCGCCGCACTATGAACAATGGTCACGATACCTCGTTTAAAGAATTGCTCAGCGCCTATTACGGCGGTCAATACACCCGCCGGAAACAGAAAAAAAAAGCGGTGCAAACCAACATGGTTACGTTTTCCAAAGTATTTGACAACAACGACAACCTGGTACAATTAGAATCGCCGCCATTTGAAGAATACGTGGTGATGCAGTCGCGCCCGCAACCAAAAGAAATGTACGAAGAATACGTGGTACAGTCGTCGGTACCTGAAGAAGAAAATTTTGAAGAATATGTCGTCCGTTCCGGTGAAACCGCAACAGGTGTTACCGATTTGTATGCGGTTTCATCATCTGTGCAGGAAACCGATGTGTTGCCGGCAGAAGAATACCGCGTGGACTTGTCCGGACATTTTTCCGATGCTTTTCCCAACGATCAGCCCGCTGAACCGGGAAAACCGGAACAGCCTGCTTACCGGACAACTGACAATGCCCCGGCGGTTTCTTCCGGCACTTCTAAGGAAATGAGCCAGCCAGCAGGGCGTGACAATGAATTTGAAGAAGACTTCCAGGCCAGTACTGAGCGGTAAAAAAGTCTATGACCCGCTAACGAAGAAAACGGTAGAAAAAGAATGGTTGGGCAAACAATCCTCGCTGCCGCCGAATTCTGCCAGCCCACCAACAACCGAATTCAGTAACGGGCATGCCATCTTTGATGAAATTGCCAGAAAAATGCAGTACGCAACCGCTTACGATCTTGGTGATGTGGAACTTGACAAACGATTCAACGATTTTGATAAAACAGCCGAGTTACAGCAGCTTGCCAATGCGGCCAAAGCAAAGCGGTCAACTGCCATGTCTGATGTGGTTGTAGAAAAAGCAGCATCGGTAAAACCGGAAGTGGATACCAGCGATTTTTTAAAAGACCTCGACGCCATCAGGAGAGGCGTGCGCAACGAGCCAAGGGTGGCTACGAGCAGCCCGATGGATACCGCAACCGCGCCGGTGGTGCCCGATGTAAACAGCACCGAATGGCCGCTTCGTCCTGCCAACCTTCGCCCCCTGCGCATGACCGAAAAAATACAGGAGTTTGGACAATTTACCTACGTGGACGATCCTTCTCATTTTGACGGCGACGGCATTCGCGTTACCAACGACTGGGCTACGCAAAACATCATTAGCGTACCCATCCCGCAACTAAACGGGAAGACGTTCGCCGGTCACGTCATCAACAACGGCACCATCAATTTTCACAAACAAGGCGCCGAGCGCCTGCGAAACCTGTGGGCTGCCTGGGAAAATGCGGGTCTTCTCGACCGGATATTGACGTTTGAAGGCGGCTATGCAGCACGGTATATCCGCCGCAGCGCTGGACGGTCGCCACGCCCGCTCAGCAACCATGCCTGGGGCACCGCTTTCGACATCAACGCCGCCTTCAATGGCTTTGGCAGCCAGCCGGCTTTGGTGGGGCAACGTGGCTGTGTACGCGAACTGGTAGCCATCGCCAACCAGAATGGCTTTTTCTGGGGCGGACATTTTCTCACCAAAGACGGGATGCATTTTGAAATCGGGCATGCCGTATAATTCTTGTTTACCATTCACTTCTAAATGATAGCTGTTATGGAAAATCGTTTTTTGGAAATGGACAACCGGCTGAAACGTTTGCAAAAAAACAACCGGTCGCAATCGCTCACTGCCCGAAAAAACCAGGGCAATTTTGCCGGCGCTTTTGAAGCCATCAGCTATACCGTTCCGGGTCTTGTGGCACCCTTGCGCCAGCCTTCGGGTATGGTGTGCTGGGCTACCGTTACCACCATGATGATTAGCTGGCGACGACAGCAATCGCTGAGCATCGAAACCGCCATTGGCGATATCGGGCAAACCTGGCTGCAAAAATTTCGCAACAACCAGGGGCTGGCGGCCGACGAAAAAATTCCCTTCCTGCAGGCAGCCGGGTTCCAGTTTGAGTACCCGCAAAGCTTGTCTATCGTAGGTTGGGAACAAATACTGCGTCAATACGGCCCCATTTGGGTGACGACAGACGAAGATCCATCAGTCGGTTTTGCCATCCATGCCCGCATCATGTCTGCTATTCGTGGCGACGGCACGCCCGACAACACTTTCCTGACCATCACCGACCCGGCACGCGGCAATCAATACCAGGAAAAATTTTCCGATTTCTTACGCAAATATGAAGACGAAGTACGCACTTCCGGAGACAATTGGTCGGGTCGCATCCAGATTGTGCATTGGCCGCAGGCAACTGCCGCTTTCCCGCAATCGCTTTCTAACGAGCCAGTGGTTTCCAGAACCATTTCTGCACAGGGCATCGCCATGATCAAGCGTTTTGAAGGGTTCCGGAGCAGTTTGTACAATGATCCCGTTGGTCATTGCTCGGTAGGATATGGCGAACTGGTGCACCGCGGCAACTGCAACAACGATGCTTCTGAGCAGCCGTACCGTAGCGGCAT
The DNA here is from genome assembly GCA_963826385.1 of uncultured Chitinophagaceae bacterium. GTDB lineage: Bacteria > Bacteroidota > Bacteroidia > Chitinophagales > Chitinophagaceae > Ilyomonas. The sequence goes on from CAWGWV010000010.1 coordinate 26,900, forward strand.
TTCAGAAGAAGCAGCTACCCAGCTGCTGGTGCAGCGGCTGCACAACTTTGAACGGCAGGTAAATGAACAGGTAACCGTAGCATTGAACCAAAACCAGTTTGACTCACTGGTAAGTTTTACCTACAATGTGGGCAGTGCCAACCTGCGGCAGTCTACCTTACTACGAGTATTGAACCAGGGAAACTACGCCGCGGTGCCCGCCGAAATGAGACGCTGGACAAAAGGCAGAATAAATGGTCAGCTGGTGGATTTGCCGGGTCTGGTGAGCCGCCGGAATGACGAAGCCAATCTGTTCGCCGGTACGTCAGGCACTTCCGGCTCGCAAAGCTGGACAGGCAACTATGCATTCCCTTTCACGGCATCGCGGGGCATGCGCAACAATAACCCGGGCAACATTCAAATCAACAACCGGAATAATTGGGAAGGGAAAGTGCCACCCAACGAAAATACAGATGGCCGGTTTGAACAGTTTACTTCTTTTTCATACGGCGTCAGGGCTTTGATCATATTGCTTACCAACTATATCAGAAGTGACCGCAGCACCTTGCGGAAAATAGCAGAAAGTTACGCACCGGCTTCTGAAAACGACACCGTTGCTTACAGCCGGTTTTTGGCAAGCCGTCTAAACGTCAATGAAAACACGCCTTTGCCTTTAACAAGGAACAACCTGCGACTGTTGGTGCAAGCCATTGCGCGGATGGAAAACGGACAAGAATGCGTAACCGATACTCAATTTGATGAAGCCTGGTCGCTGGTACCCGATAACGTGAGAAGCAATGCGCAAACTGTTTCACCCGGATTCATGAGTGTGGTATTTGAAGATACAAACATCAACGACCTGGCAGCCAGCATTCTTCAATATACCCAACGCGTGAGCATGTCTCCTGCCATCCGCTCACAATTTGAACAAATCCGACAATCCGGCAATTATGCGCTCAATGGCGCAACGCCCTTTGTTCCTTCGTTGTCAATCCTGGGAACCATCAAAAATGTAATGGAGTATTCAATCAACAATTCACCCACGGCGAACCCGGCATTTGGTATCCTGAGTTTTATCCGCCCCAATTCATCACACCATTCCAATGGTACAGCCGTTGACCTGTCTGTCATCAATGGCCGCCGCATAGATGTACGCAATCAGCAGGAAGCGTTGGAAGGCATCCTTGCCTGTATTCGCAATCTTGCGCCGGGCAATTATGCATTTGGCTTACCCCGCCCGCCCCGCACTACCCCTCAGGAAGCAACGACTGACCGGGACAGGTATCGTCATCTGAACTTGTATGACAACAACAATCCACCCGCTTTATTGCCGCAATACCAGGATTTGCCGCAAACGCATTTTTTCCTGGGTGCCGAATACAACGAACATTATGTACCCGGAGGAATCAACGGCGGATTGTCGCACATCAACAATGCGAACGCACGCAGCGAGCTCACCAATGCGGTGAATGAAGCTTCGCAAAGAGGTGCTTTTGTAAGACACCTGATGGCTGATGCGCTGGATCATCTGCATATACAGGCAATCTAACGTTAGGTCAAACACAACACCCGGCAAATGCAAAAAATTACATCTGCCGTCTGGGCAGTTCCTCCTGACGGGCGGCACAAACCTTTACGTACAACGTTGATTCAAAATTTTCAACGCCCGCTCTGCCTGCACTTCTGTTACCATCAGCTTGATGCCGCCAATGGCATTGGTCAGGAGCGGATCGATGGTAACGCTGTATTCATCTTTCAGCCAGCAATTGATGTTCTGCTCCTGCAGATTGCCCATCACGATGTGCGCTTCTATGTAGTTTTCAAAACTTTGTAGGGAAATATATTTCATACGTCTGCTTGACGTGATGAAGATAGTGACTTTTGCATGGGAAGAGCATTGCTGTGCATTGTTTTCACACATTGCTGACGATGACTATTCGTTGCTTCCTGGCAGTGATCCTTCAACCAACACAGTTGCTACTCTTGTATTCTTTACGCCCGGCATCACTGCATGCATCAAAGTAAGTTGGCACCACTTACCTTCATTTGGCAAAACGAAGTGGTGGTTATAATTTTATTACCTTACCTGCCCGGAAATACAACTTATGGAAAAACCTGTATCGGCACACGCGAAGTTGAACCAATTGGAAGCAACCGCCATTTGTGGAAACGACATCAGCTCGTCCTGTCTCTACGTCTCTGCACTCACCATTGTGTATGCCGGGCAGTATGCGTGGATCTCGCTGCTGATCGTTGCCCTGGTCTTGTTTTTATTCCGTAAAATTTACGGCGAAGTGGTGGGCGCGTTGCCGCTCAACGGTGGTGCATACAATGTATTGCTCAACACCACTTCCAAGCAGATGGCGTCTTTTGCTGCCTGCCTCACCATCTTGTCTTACATGGCTACGGCCGTGATATCTGCTTATGAAGCCATGTTTTACCTGCACGAGATTGTTCCGGTATTGCCGTTGCAATGGGCGACAGTTGGCTTGCTGGCTCTCTTTATGGCGCTGGCGATTATCGGCATTGGCGAATCGGCACGCATCGCGGTGATCATTTTCCTCGTTCACCTCGTTTCGTTAACGCTGCTGGTGGTGATGGGCGGATGGTTTTTGCTTCAAAACGGGGTAGATGTATTTACCAACAACTGGCAGCAACCCATCAAAACAGGCAATCTCACCACCGCCTTGTACTTTGGTTTTTCGGCTGCCATGCTGGGCATCTCGGGTTTTGAAAGCTCGGCGAATTTTGTAGAAGAACAAAAAGCCGGCGTGTTTCCCAAAACGCTCAAAAACATGTGGGCGGTGGTTAGTTTTTTCAACCCCGTCATTGCTTTGCTTGCCTTGTGTGTTTTGCCGCTGGCAATCATCAAAACGCACCAGGAATCGCTCTTGTCGTTTATGGGCAAAAATACCGGTGGCGAATGGCTGGGCTGGGTGATTTCGCTCGATGCGGTGCTGGTGTTAAGCGGCGCAGTGCTGACCTCGTATGTGGGGGTAACAGGGCTGGCAGAACGCATTACGCTGGATAGAATTTTTCCCAATTATTTCCTGGCAAAAAACAAACGGGGTGTCAACTACCGCATTGTCATTGGCTTTTTTATTCTGTGCGTGTCCATCCTGCTGGTAACGAAAGGCAACCTGGGCAATCTGGCTGGTGTGTATACCTTTTCTTTTCTTGCCGTGATGGCACTGTTTGGCGTCGGCAACCTAATGCTGAAACTGAAAAGAAGCCGGCTGCCCCGCCCCGAAAAAGCACCGGTCATTTCTGTCCTGCTGGCCATCGGGCTGGTGGTAGCTGCTTTCATGGGCAACATCGAACTAAACCTGCCTTCGTTCTATGTTTTTATCCGTTACCTGGTGCCTGCGCTGTTGTTCATTCTCATCATGCTGAACCGCGCAAGAATCATCAAGTGGCTTATTTACCTTATTGAATACGTTTACCGCCCGTTTCGCCGGTTTGTGATCACGAGCAGCAAAAGCCTGCAGCGGTCTTTGTACAAAATCAATTCGCAGGAACTGGTGTTTTTTACCAAAGGCGATAAAGTATCGATCCTCAACCGCGTGATGATGTATGTGGAAGACAATGAAGCCACCAAGCGGCTGAAGATTGTGCATGTGATTAATGAACACAGCGGTGCTAATGAGGCTTTGAAAAAAGACCTTGAAGTGCTTGACCGGGCTTACCCGGACATCAACATCGAATTTGTGGAAGTGGAAGGCCAGTTTGGTCCTGCCCTCATTGATGAATTGTCGAAGAAATGGAACATCCCCAAAAACTTTATGTTCATTGGGTCGCCGGGCAATAAGTTCCCGTATCTCGTATCGGAGCTGGGCGGCGTGCGGCTGATCATGTAACATAGAGCTGACATCGATGCGCCGGATGTGCTGGAATTTTAAACATCAAATTGCCGGTTTCGTTTGCTTTGCAGTCCTGCGGCCAGACAACGAGACACAATTTTGTAGTGCTTGATGGATTCCATCTGCTTCCAACCCCGGGCTCAGTTCATGACAATTTTGCCAGCTGTATTCAGCTGAAAGTAAACTTGCCAAAGCGGATTTTTTTACTTATATTTCCGATAGCACCAACAATTCTGACGCCTGCCGGCAAACATTTCTGGCAGTATATTTGAAAATAATTATTCATATATAGGTAGTCAATCATCAAGGGCAGTTGTACAACTACCTCTTTCGTTAGCCGCACTTTAGTTCTGGTCACTTTCCGGTCATCGTTACCATCTGTCTTTGCTGCCTTTTAACTGGCAGCTTACCGCATTCCCCTCGATGAAACTTAGATTCCAATCAGTACATGGTGCATGCTATGAACAGCATTTGTTTTACCCAAAAAAAAGAACGATATGGCAGAAATTAAAATTGAAAAAAAGAAAGCAATGTGGCCGTGGATCCTCATTGGTCTCGCATTGTTAGCCATCATTTTGTATTTTGTTTTTTTCAACAAACAACCTGATGACCGTGCGATGGCGACCAACACCGATACTACCGAACAGCGGGCATTGCCCGGCATATCGGCAGTAGAGGAATATATCACGTACATCCAAAACCGGGACACCGGCAGCATGAGCCTCGATCACAACTTTTCGCACGACGCACTGACCAAGCTTGCCGATGCCACCAGGGAAACGGCAAACAAAACCGGGTATGACGTGCAAAGAGATCTTGATAGCGTACAACACTACACGGCGATCATCACCGACGACCCGATGGAAAATGTCCACGCCGACAACATCAAACTGGCGGCTTCCCTGCTTAGTACTGCGCTGCAACGCATGCAAATGGAAAAATTCCCGCTGCTGGTTGCCGAAGGTGACGCGGTAAAAAATGCTGCCAACGCAATCGATGTGCAGACGCTGACATTGGACCAAAAATCAGCCGTCTATGCGTTTTACAGCAAGGCAGCCGACCTGTTGCGAAAAATGAATTGATTAATTCTCAAAAGAAAAGTTATGGAAGAAAAAAATAAAACGCTTTACTACCTGGACGAACTTCCCGGCTACCAGGTGGCAGACGATTATGATGACGTAAGAGGCTGGGCTGTAAAAGATGCCGGCGACAGAACCATTGGCAAAGTAGAAGGACTGCTGGTAAACAAACAGTCGGAACGCGTGGTGTACCTGGATGTGGAAGTAGACCCTTCGGTGATAGAAGAAGGATACGAAACTTACAATGTGCCGGCAAGCGAAGGAGTGCATGGCTTTCTGAACAAAGAAGGAGAAAACCACATCATCGTCCCCATTGGACTGGTGGAACTCGATAGCGACAAACAAGAAGTACTGACCAACGAAATAGACCGCTCTACCTTTGGCAACGCCAAACGGTTCAGCAAGGGAACCGACATTACCCGCGAATACGAGATTCTCCTGTTCGACACCTATGTGCCGGGCGGGAAATTGGATGCGGGCATTGCCGGTGAGGATATTTATAACCGCAAAGAATTCAGGAACCGGTAAAGGTGATTTGCAGTTGTGTATCATTTTTGCTACTGTTTCAATGCGTTGCTGTTGTGCTTGGTTCACAGCGGCAACGCATTGTTTTGTATTGCTCTCAAAACCGCTGTGTTTGTGAGCAAATCAAACTGTTCTTTGCTGTAAATTGTAAACTGGCTGCCAATTTTTAATGATCAAAAACGAATTTGTTCATCAGCATGAAAAATGGAATTTACAAATGGGTGCGCAAGAGATACAACTCCATTGTTGGCAGCATCGCTTTTTTCCCGGCCATCACGGCTGTTTGTTTTCTTGTCTTGTCCTGGCTGATGCTGGAGCTTGATTATTCGCCCTTGGGTAAAACCCTCAAATCGCAGTTTAATTTTATCCGGCTGCAGGATGCGAGCACCGCACGCTCCATCGCTTCTACCATCCTGGCAGGCATTTTATCGCTTACGGTATTCAGCTTTAGCATGGTGATGATCGTGCTGAACCAGACTGCCTCGCAGATGAGCAACCGCACACTGGAAAGCATGATTAGCAACCGTTTTCAGCAAATGGTGCTTGGTTTTTACATTGGCACCATCGTCTATGGCCTGTTCCTGCTGAGTGCCATTCGCGATATCGATTCGGGTGTCTATGTGCCGGCACTCAGTATTTATTTGCTGTTGCTGCTGACAGTCACGGACATTTTCCTGTTTATTTACTTCCTGCACTATGTAACGCAGTCGGTTAAATACGAAACCATTATCAAACGCATCCACAAGCAGACGCTGCATTCCATCAACAAGGCTGTAACCGACCATCCGGAGGATGTATTTGTACAGCCAACGACGGAAAAACAAACGATTGTGATGCCGCATTCCCACTACTTCCAGGATTTTGAAAATGTAGAGTTGGCGAAGTTTGCGTGCCGTCACAATGGGGTGGTGCAGTTTCTTCATCCCAAAGGCACTTACCTGCTACAGGGTACGCCGTTGCTGCATTTTTACAGCTCCGATCGTCTTGATAAAAAAGACATCAAAAACATGATGACGATGATTGATTTTTATACCGGTCAGCCGGTAGAAAAAAATGCGTTTTATGGTTTTCACCAGATTAGTGAAGTTGCCATCAAAGCCCTCAGCCCCGGCATCAACGATCCCGAAACGGCCGTCTTAAGCCTGCATTCCCTCACCAACCTGTTTCAGAAACAACTGCAATGCCCGCCGCAAATTCTTTTTTACGACAAAGACGGCAAAGCACGCATTGCATCCAAAGCATACAGCTTCCAGGAATTGTTTATGGAATGTTTTTACCCCATCTGGGATTATGGAAAAAAAGACCGCTACATACAAAGCACACTGTTGAATATGATTCAACAACTGCAGCAATCAGATACAGGACACAAACACGAACATCTTCTAGGCACTTTTATTTTGAAAATAAAGGAGCAGATGTTAAAGAATGTATTGTAATGGATGCGGCAAACAGCATCTACAGGTGCACGACTGACCAATGACCTACAGGCAAGGCTGCATTTGGTTACATATTTGCAGAATAGTTTTACCCTTATAAAACAGGTGCATGTATGATCAGGATACTTTTGGTGGATGATGATGAGGACATTTTACTGGCTTTGAAAATTTGTTTGAAACGTAACGATTTTGAAGTGATTGCCATATCCAAGGGTAGTGTGGTGATTAATACAGCGATGGATGTTCAACCCGATATCATTCTCATGGACATCAACCTTGGTGGCTGCGACGGTCGTCAGATTTGCCAGAACCTGCGCTTCAACTATCATTTCACCATTCCCATTATTCTCTTTTCTGCCATTTCCGATTACCAGCAAACCATTGCAGAATACGGTGCCAATGGATTTATTGACAAACCATTCGAAATGAACCATTTGCTTTCAGCCCTGCGTACTTACATGAATTAACGAATTGCCGGCGGATTGCTTACAGAGTTTTATGCTTTCAGACCTTTTTCCAGATAACCGCTTACGGATTCATTGCACCCGGCTTTTCTCGCCAATTGCTTTTGCTGCCAGCCAACCGCTTGTCCAGGCATGTTGAAAATTGAAACCACCGGTAATGCCATCTACGTCCATGATTTCTCCCGCAAAAAACAGGTTGGGTACCAACCGGCTTTGCATGGTGTTGGCGTCAATTTCTGCCAAGCTGATGCCGCCACAGGTAACAAATTCTTCCTTAAATGTCGTTTTTCCTTTGATGCTGAATGGCATGGCGGTCAACAATTGAATCAGCTTGTTTCTTTGTTTCGCCGGCAATTGTGACCACCGCGTTTCCGGGCTGATTTCTGATTGCTGTAGTAAAAAAAGCCACAAGCGGGCAGGTAGGAAAAATGGATTTTTGTGATGCAACAGTTGCCCACCGGATTGTTGCTGCAACGAGGGCCACGCATCGCGCAGGCTTTGTTCCGTATAAGCGGGTATCCAATTGACAAGTATCGAAAACTGGTATTCTTTATCTGCAAGTTCCCTTGCTCCCCAGGCTGATAATTTCAAAACGGCCGGACCACTCAATCCCCAGTGCGTGATCAGCAGCGGACCTTCCTGCGAAAGCCGTGAACCGGTGATTTTTACCAATGCCCGATCAACACTCACGCCCATGAGGCTGGTGATGGCATGACCGGGCATATTAAAGGTAAACAAGGATGGAACAGGAGTTTCAAACGTGTGACCCAATGCTGACAACCAGGCAAAGTGACTAGCTTTGGGAAATCCGCCGCAGGCAATACAAACATAATCGGCGTTATAGAGCCTTCCATCGGCAGCTTCAAGGTGAAACCGGCCGGAAAGGAGATCTATCTTTTTGATATCGGCGTTCAATACAATGTCAACAGCATGTGCGTTGGCTTCACGAATGAGGCAGTCAATGATGGTTTCTGATGTGTTGGTTGATGGGAACATGCGCCCATCGCGCTCAGCTTTGAGGGCTACACCACGCTGTTCAAACCATTCGATGGTATGGAGTGTATTGAAATGGTAAAAGGTTTTTTTCAAAAAATGGATTCCCCGCGGATACCGTTTGATGAGGTCGGGAACTTCCGAACAATCATGGGTGACATTGCACCTGCCGCCGCCGCTTACTTTCACCTTGCTGAGCAGTTTTCCTGTTTTTTCAAGGATCAAAACTTTTAGCAAGGGATTACCGGCAGCCGCATTGACAGCACAAAAAAAACCAGCTGCACCACCACCAATCACCAATAGTGTTTGTTCTTTCATAACCATTTTCCACGCTTCTTTTGATACCGGACGAAGAAACGGTAAGCTAATTTTTCAGCCCGGCCAAACTACGGGCATCAATAGCTGGTGTTGAGATTTGAATTGGCTTTTTCTGCCGCCTCTATGATGCTGTAGTCAGACAAAATCAAAGCTTTGTTGCGCTTCACACATACGTCGTGTTCAAAGTGAACGGATGGTTTGCCATCCATTGTTTTCACCGTCCATCCGTCACGATCTGTGAAAATTTCACGGGTACCCATATTGATCATGGGTTCTATTGCCAGCACCATGTTTTCTTTTAGTTTCGGACCATTTCCCCGCTTGCCATAGTTGGGCATTTGCGGATCTTCGTGCATGCTTCTTCCCAGACCGTGACCAACCAGCTCGCGCACCACGCCATAGCCATGTTTTCCTTCGGTGTGGTCCTGAATGGCATAAGCAATATCACCAATGCGGTTTCCGACTACAGCTTTTTCAATGCCTTTGTAAAGGGATTCTTTGGTAACGCGCACCAGCTGCAATACGTCTTCACTTACTTCGCCCAGCAGGAAGGTATAGGCATGGTCACCATGCCAGCCATTGAGGATCACCCCCATATCAATGGAAACCACATCGCCTTCTTTCAATGCAGCCTGATCGGGAAATCCATGCACCACCACGTCATTCACCGATGCACAGATATTATGAGGATAACCCCTGTAATTTTTAAAAGATGGTATTGCGCCATTGTCCCTAACAAATTCGTTGCAGAGTTTGTCTAGTTGCATCGTTGTGATACCTGGCTTTAAAATTTTGGCAACTTCAGTAAGTGTTTTGCTTACCAGTAAGGCGCTTTGTTTCATCTGCGCCACTTCGGCTTCCGTTTTATAAATGATCATATTGTATCGTCGGCTCATTGAAAAATGGTGATAAAAAAAACCTGTCAGGTAAACTAACAGGTTTGCGCTATACTAAGTTGTAAATTCAAATCAAAGATTAATATCCGCTGACCGGAGCGGTTTGTCTGCCCTGCAAACGACCACCTTTCATCAATCCATCATACTGGCGCATGAGCAGATGGGTTTCAATTTGTTGAAGCGTATCGAGCACAACCCCTACCATAATCAGAAGAGAAGTACCACCAAAGAAGGTGCGAACTGTTGGGTTACGCCAAGCGCTGTGCGAAGCCGGGAAGAATACCAACGAATGCCAGGAAAATGGCGCCGGGAAGGTAATTTTGTCCATGATGGCACCAATATAATCAGCAGTAGGCTGACCAGGCTTAACACCTGGTATAAACCCATTATTGCGTTTCAGATCTTCGCTGATTTGCTTTGGATTAAAAATCAAAGCTGTATATAGGAACGTAAAGGCAATAACCATGACTGAATAGATCACCATATACCATGCGTTGCTGTGATCGCTAAACACTTCCACAATGCCGCCTTGGTTGTATCCGTAATTGGTAAAGGAAACCAACGTAGGCAGGAACATGATGGCTTGTGCAAAGATGATCGGCATAACGCCGGCACTATTGACTTTCAGTGGCAAAAACTGGCGGGCTCCACCATATTGGCATTCCAACAATTTGTTTTGCATAGTTGACCGGAACTTTGCGAACACCCTGAACCAGAACAATCAGTCCCATAATGATGGCGATCAGAATGGCGATTTCGATCAGGAAGATCAGCAAACCACCACCGCCACGGCTTGCTTGGCGTCAAATTCCTGGATGAGAGCTTGTGGCAAACGGGCAAGGATACCCACCATGATGATCATGGAAGTACCATTTCCCAGTCCTTTGTCCTGTATTTTTTCACCCAGCCACATTACGAATAACGTACCTGCAGTAAGCAAGATCAATGTAGAAGCAAAAAAGTAAGGAGCGTAGGCCAATCAAGGCATCGGCATAACCCGGACTTTGCAGGTATGCACATACGCAGCCGCCTGGAAGAGGGTAACAATAACGGTGAGATATCTTGTCCACTGGTTGATTTTTTTCCGACCGCTTTCGCCTTCTTTCTGAATTTTTTGCAGTTGGGGAACAAGGATCGTTGTCAGCTGCATAAAGATAGAGGCGGAGATATACGGCATAAACCCAAAGCCAGAATGGAAGCCTGTGAGAAAGCCCCGCCGGCAAACGTATCAACAAACCCAACAACCCATTCCCGCGCGTCTTGGCGGCAGCCTGTTGAATCTAATTCGGATCAATACCCGGTAAAACAACGTGTGTACCAAAGCGATACGTAAAAATAAAAGCAAGCGTCACAATAATTTTTCTCCGTAACTCCTCAATAGTCCAGATATTCTTTAATGTTTGTACAAATTTTTTCACGAATCGAATGTGTTGTATAGTGTAATTATCTGTAAGCCAAAAAAACGCATCGCTAAGGAGCGTTTCGCAAATATCGGGAAAATTATTTTACTATTTCAACACTTCCACCGGCGGCTTCTATCGCTGCCTTTGCTTTTTCGCTGATGGCATTGACCTTGAAAGTTAATTTGGTTTTCAATTCACCAGTACCCAAAATTTTGATTTTGTCGGTTTTGCCCATCAAACCGTTGATGTACAGGTTTTCGGGATTAATTCAGTGAAACCATATTTTTCAGTCAGGGTGTCGATCTGTCCAATGTTGAGAACTCGGTATTCTATACGATTAATATTGATAAATCCACGTTTTGGAATTCTTCGCTGAATCGGCATCTGTCCACCTTCGTGTGCCATTTTGACGTTGATATCCTGCACGGCTTTGTCCACCTTTGTTACCTTTTGTTGAAGTGCCACCTTTACCACTTGCTTCACCACGACCAAATCTTTTTTCTTTATGCGTTGACCCTTTGGCAGGTTGTAATGAATGTAATTTCATGGTGTTGATATTGTTACTTACGGGGAATCGCCCCTCGCATTTGATAATTGTTAATCAAACAATGCTTTACGACTGGTTTCGAAACGGTAAGCAAGTTATAATTCTTCAACTTTGACCAGGTGGCTTACTTTCGCAACCATCCCCAAGACCTGTGCAGTAGCTTCTACTTCTTTGGTAGCATTCATTTTGGTAAGACCCAGCGCTTTCAAAGTTATTTTCTGTCTTTCAGGCTGGTCGATACCACTTTTAACCTGTTGTATTTTAATCTTTGCCATACTTCTATTCCCAGAGGGAAATTTAAAGTTTTAAATAGTAATAGGTTCTTGAATCCATTTGCCACTGCAGATGAATTCAATTATCCGTTAAAACCCTTTCATCTGGATGTTACGGGTTTTTGCGATGGTAACCGGGTCGCGTAACATGGCAAAGCTTTAAAAGTAGCCTTTACCACGTTATGCGGGTTAGCAGAACCAAGTCATTTTGCCAGTACGTCTGTAATACCTGCGCTTTCAAAAACCGCACGCATGCTACCTCCGGCGATAACACCGGTACCATGAGCGGCTGGTTTAATAAATACTTTTGCTGCGCCGTCTTTAGCCAACTGATCGTGAGGAATAGTGCCGTGCATCACCGGAACTTTTACAAGGTTCTTTTTGGCATCTTCAATGCCTTTGGCAATGGCTTCCTGAACTTCTTTGGCTTTCCCCAAACCATGTCCAACAACACCGGCTTCATTTCCGACTACAACCAGTGCGGAAAAGCTAAAGGTGCGTCCGCCCTTGGTAGTTTTAACTACCCGGTTGATGGAAACTACTTTTTCTTTTAGCTCTACGTCGCCGCCGCTTTTATTTTATTTGAAATAACTTTTGACATCTTATGAGTTATAAATGATAATTGTTGGATTATGAATTATAAAAGTTTCCTCTTTCTGAAAATTCATAATTAGAATAGCAGACCGCCGTAGCGGGCACCATCTGCAGCAGCTTTCACGCGACCATGGTACAGGTAACCACTTCTGTCGAAAACAATGATGTTTACTCCCAGTTCAACGGCTTTGCGTGCAATAGCTTCACCGGCTAATTTCGCTTTTTCTGATTTGTTTCCGGTTTGCGCTTCGATGTCTTTGTCTTTTGTTGAGGCGGAGGTGATGGTCTTGCCATTTACGTCATCTATCAACTGGAGATATAGTCGCAGTATTGCTGCGAAAAACGGTTAGGCGAGGCTTTTGCGGTGTGCCGGCAATTTTCTTGCGGATCCGATACCGTATCTTTTGTCTTCTTAACCTTTTGGATTCATTGTTTTAGTTTGATATTTCCTGATACTGCCAGGAAATTGAATAGCGGATATAATTATTTGGAAACGGTATTATTTACCGGCAGCTTTACCAGCTTTCTTCAACAACTTCTCCGAGTATTTAACACCTTTACCTTTGTACGGTTCCGGTTTGCGAAGACTGCGGATTTTGGCGGCTACCTGGCCAAGCAATTGCTTGTCAGTTCCTTCTAAAAATATTTTTGGGTTTTGACCTTTCAGGGTTTCTGTAGAAATCTTTAGTTCTTTTGGTATCTCAAAAACGATATTGTGAGAATACCCCAATGAAAGATCAAGTGTATTGCCCTGGTTGGCGGCTTTATAACCTACCCCAACCAGCTCAAGATTTTTTTTGAAACCTTCGGTAACACCTTTTACAATGTTGGCTACCAATGAACGGTACAATCCATGCATGGCACGGTGACGGATCTGATCGGTATGACGGGTGAGGTTGATCTCATTGTCTTTGACTTCGACAGTGATATCCCGATCCACTTCCTGCTTCAATTCGCCTTTGGGGCCTTTAACACTCACCACATTGTCTTTACCAACAGAAATGGTAACGCCTTGCGGCAAAGTGATGGGCTTTTTTCCTATACGTGACATAAAATTCGTTTTACTGTTATTTGTGAAAAATAATGTGGGTCAATTGTGTTCAGTTACCGTATAGAAAACTTAATGGTCAACTAACCTGGAAATAAAAGAAAGCCATTATCAAACTTTCTTTCTGAAGAAGTATGATTAAGAGATATAGCAAAGGACTTCGCCACCTACGTTTTGAGATTTGGCTTGCTTATCTGTCATGATTCCTTGTGAAGTGCTGAGAATGGCGATACCCAAACCATTGATCACCCGGCGAAAGTCTGCGGGTTTGGCGTATTGGCGCAATCCTGGGCGGCTAATTCTTTCAAGCGAACGGATAGCCGGTTTTGGTTGTCGGGTCGTATTTCAAAGCGATCTTGATAAGACCTTGTTTGTTGTCGTCTTCAAATTTATATTTCAGGATATAACCCTGGTCGTATAAGATTTCCGTAATTCTTTTTTTCAGATTGGACGCAGGAATTTCTACAATCCTGTGACTGGCCAACTGCGCATTTCTAATTCGCGTAAGAAAGTCTGCTATAGGATCAGTTACCATTATATTTTTCGATTGATAAGTGTGAATGAAATTTTGTACTTAAAAACACGTGTTTTCAGTTTACATGGACAAATTACCAGCTTGCTTTCTTAACGCCGGGAATTTTACCATTGAGCGCCATATCACGAAACATGACACGCGACAAACCAAAATAACGGATGTAGCCACGTGGACGGCCGGTGAGCTGGCAGCGGTTCTTGAGACGAACCGGTGAAGCATTGCGTGGAAGCTGATCCAGCGCTGCGTAATCTCCGGCTTCTTTCAGTTCGGCACGCTTGGCTGCATATTTTGCGACCATCGCTTCCCGTTTTCTTTGCCTGGCTTTTATTGATTCTTTTGCCATAATCTGATAGTGTATGATGATTTCTGAAGCTTGGTTTCTGAAGACAATGTCAACGCAGGAACCGAATCTCTAAAATCCGAAATAAAATATTATTGATTGTCTTTTTTAACGCCTTTGAATGGCAGACCCATTTCCTTCAACAGTTCGTAAGCTTCTTCGTTGCTTTTGGCAGTGGTTACGAAAGTGATGTCCATTCCGGTGATTTTATTTACTTTGTCAATATCAATTTCCGGGAAAATGATTTGTTCGGTTACACCCAGGGTGTAATTTCCGCGGCCATCGAATGCTTTGTCGCTGATGCCTTTGAAGTCTCTTACACGTGGTAAGGCTACAGAAATCAGGCGATCGAGGAATTCATACATTTTTTCACCCGGAGCGTAACGCTTGCGCCTATGGGCATGTCTTTACGCAATTTGAAGTTTGAAATGTCTTTTTTGCTTTGCGTCGCGATTGCCTTTTGACCGGTGATGTTGGTTAATTCATCAACTGCAACATCGACCAGCTTTTTATCGGCAACAGCGCCGTTGACACCACTGTTTACGCAGATTTTTTCCAGCTTTGGAGTCTGCATAATGCTTTTGTACGTGAATTTTTTCAACAAGTGCAGGTACAACTTCATTCTTGTACTTGTCTTCCAATCTCGGAGTATAATTTACAGTACTCATATTTGATTGCCTCCCCTGATTTTTTAAATATGCGAACTAATTTACCTTCTTCTCTTGTGCGTTTAACTTTGAAGGCGCACCGGATTTGGCATCCTACAGCATTACATTGCTGATGCTGATCGGCGCTTCTTGTTTAACGATGCCACCCTTGGTATTCTGGGCGGATGGTTTTGTATGCTTGGTAATAATATTGACACCTTCCACCATTACCTAGGCTTTGTCGATAATGACTTCCAAAACCTTGCGGGGTTTTTTCAGGTCTTTATCGTCGCCGGCAATCACGACGACCTCATCGCCACGTCTTAATATTATATTTCGGTTTGAATCTGTTACTCATTGTATGTTGTTTGCGGATAAACCATGTTGTTTATTTGATTCCGCCTTTCAAAAAGGGCGGCAAAGATACGACTATAATACTTCCGGTGCAAGAGAAATAATCTTCATATAACCTTTATCGCGCAATTCCCTGGCGACAGGTCCGAAGATACGGGTACCGCGGGGCTCGTCTGCATTGTTGAGCAACACCACTGCGTTATCATCAAAGCGGATGTAAGATCCGTCTTTGCGGCGCAGTTTGTTTTTGGTGCGAACAATGACAGCTTTCGATACGGTTCCTTTTTTAACACCACCGGCAGGTAAAGCGTCTTTCACGGTCACGACAATTTTGTCACCGATTTTTGCATAATCCTGGCCAGAATTGCCTAACACCCTGATGCAAAGCACTTCTTTTGCACCGCTGTTATCGGCTACATTTAACCTGCTTTCTTGCTGAATCATTTTATTGAGCTTTGCGCTGTCAGCACCTTGCTGCCAGCAGTATAATGTGAATATTCTGCACAACGGTCTGCAAGCCAATTGCTGACAGCCCGTAGCTTTTGTTTTATTTTGCTTTTTCCAGCACTTCCACAAGTCTCCAGCGTTTGGTTTTGCTGAGCGGTCTTGTTTCCATGATTCTTACCACATCGCCAACGGTGCACTCATTTTTTTCGTCATGAGCGTGGAACTTGGTGGTTTTGTTAAGGAATTTACCATATATAGGGTGTTTCACTTTTCTTTCGACAGCTACGGTAATGGTTTTCTCCATTTTGTTGCTGCTGACAACACCTATTCTTGTTTTGCGTAAATTTCTTTCTTCAGCTGTTGTAGCCATTGTTATTCGTTTTGTGCCTCTTGGAGGCAGTCTCTATAATCAAAAGCGATGATTACGCCTGTAATGATCTCTTTTTCAATTCTGTTTTCAATCTTGCAATGTCTTTTCTCAGGTTGCGGATGCTCATAGGATTTTCCAATGGAGAAATGGCATGTGCAAATTCCAGTTTCTTGAGCCGTACGGTATCTTCAGAAACGCGTGCCTTCAAATCGGTATCGCTGAAGTCTTTGAGGCTTTTGTTAAATTCAAATTTTTTTGTCGCCATGGTGTCTAATTTAATAATATGAAAATTTGATAATGAGTTGTAGAGAGCAATTTGATCAGTCATTACATTTTCAAATTGTCACATTATCAAATCATCTACGCCTGAAGATCCCTTCTGACGATGAATTTTGTTTTGATCGGCAATTTCTGTGAAGCCAGTCCCATTGCTTCTTTGGCAACTGCTTCGGATACGCCATCACATTCAAAGATGATGCGTCCTGGTTCCACGACAGCAGCCCAGAATTCGGGGTTCCCTTTACCTTTACCCATACGTACTTCCAAAGGCTTTCGGGTTATGGGTTTGTCGGGGAATATGCGGATCCAGACATTTCCTTCACGCTTCATCGCGCGGGTCATTGCCTGCCGGGCAGCTTCAATCTGGCGATTGTTGAGCCAGATAGGTTCTTCTGCTTTCAGGGCAAAGGAACCAAAGGCAATGGTTGTGCCTCTTTTGGCCACATTGCGGATGCGACCTTTTTGTGCTTTTCTATGTTTGCTTCTTTTCGGCTGTAACATGTCTAACTTTTTTTATTACCGGTTGCCGGTTGCCCGTTACCAGTGATTCGTTATTGTAAACCGGAACCCAGCATGTGGAAACCGGCAACTGCATTTATCTTCTTCCTCCACCAGCTCTCCTGTCGCCGCCACCTCTGTTGCGGTCATCTCTTCTTTCACCACCACCGCGACGGTCATCTCTTCTGTCGCCACCACGGTCTCCATCTCTTCTGTCTTCTCTGCGGTCGCCGCTAACGTCTTTACCGCCGATGAAATTTGGATTCAGGTCTCTTTTGCCCAGTACTTCACCTTTACAGATCCATACTTTGATGCCAATTTTTCCGTAAACAGTTTGTGCAAACACATTGGCGTAATCGATATCCATGCGAAGGGTATGCAATGGTACACGTCCTTGCTTAAATTCTTCGCTGCGGGCAATTTCTGCACCACCCAAACGTCCGCTCAGCTTTACTTTGATCCCTTCAGCACCCATTCGGAGTGTGGAGGCTACAGCCATTTTGGTGGCACGTTTAAAGTTGATGCGGTTTTCAATCTGTCGTGCAATGGTATCGCCGACAATGTTGGCATCCAGTTCAGGCCGGCGGATTTCCAGAATGTTGATCTGAACGTCTTCTTTGCCGGTGAGTTTTTTCAGTTCTTCCTTGATACGGTCAACTTCTCCGCCACCTTTACCAATGATGATACCTGGTTTTGAAGTATGGATGGTAACAATGAGTTTTCCCAACGTGCGTTCGATAACGATTTTAGAGATACCACCTTTGTTGATACGGGCATTCAGATACGTTCTGATTTTGTTGTCTTCAATCAGTTTGCCTGCGTAATCGCTTTTGCTGCCGTACCAGTTGCTTTCCCAACCTCTGATGATGCCTAACCGGTTACCAATAGGATTTGCTTTTTGACCCATATTGTTTTATTTTCTACAAGCCGAAACTTGTATTGTACTTTTAAATTTTGCTGTCAACAATGATTGTTACGTGATTGCTGCGTTTGCGAACACGGTAACCGCGACCTTGTGGCGCCGGGCGCATCCGCTTCAATACGCGGCCGCCATCAACAAATACGGTTTTAACGACCAGGTTTGCATCGGCAGCACTGGAACCTTCATTTTTCTGCTCCCAATTGTTGATTGCGCTTTTCAGCAATTTAGCCAGTGGTACGGCATTGTGCTGCGGGTGAAATTCCAGAATCGCCAACGCTTTTTCTACTTCCATGCCACGAATCACATCTGCCAGCAACCGCATTTTGCGGGGACCCGTAGGATAATTATTTAATTTAGCAACAGCTTCCATCTTGTTATGTTGTGTGTTGTATGTGATTGGCAGTAAATTGGTTTCCTCTAGTAAAGGTTCCTGATTACTACCCAATACCTGTTCCGATTACTTTTTGCTTCCGGAGTGTCCCCTGAAGTTTCTGGTGGGCGCAAATTCACCCAGCTTGTGACCAACCATAAATTCGGTTACATACACCGGAATAAATTTATTCCCGTTGTGTACTGCGAATGTATGACCTACAAAATCTGGTGTAATGGTTGACCGGCGACTCCAGGTTTTAATAACGCTTTTCTTATTTTTTCCATCGTTGATGTTCAACACCTTTGTTTCGAGGTTAACATCTACGTAAGGACCTTTTTTTATCGAACGACCCATAGTAATGAGTTAATTTGAAAATTTGAAAATTTAGATGATGAATACTCCCTGGCTTATTTCAAAGTGAGTTTCTTACCATCTCGGCGTTGAATGATAAGGCTATCGCTGCCTTTGTGCTTGCGGGTTTTCAAACCTTTGGCGTATTTGCCGGTACGGCTGCGCGGATGACCACCGGAAGCTTTGCCTTCACCACCACCCATCGGGTGATCTACGGGGTTCATCGCTACACCACGGGTACGGGGACGAACGCCTTTCCAACGGTTTACACCGGCTTTTCCAGCCTGCTCCAGGTTGTGGTCGCTGTTCGAAACCACACCTACAGTTGCATAACAGTTGATCAACACTTTTCTCAATTCACCACTTGGCATTTTGAGAACCGCGTATCTTTCTTCTTTGTTGGTCAGCTGTGCGGAAGAACCAGCGCTGCGGGCCATTTTGCCACCCTGACCGGGCTGCAATTCGATGTTGTGAATCACGGTACCTAGCGGCATGCTTTTCATCTGCAACGCATTTCCCAATTCAGGAGCCACTGCATCACCGGCGGTGATGGTAGCGCCTACCTGCAAACCCTGCGGTGCAAGGATGTATCTTTTTTCGCCATCTGTATATTGAACCAACGCGATGAATGCGGTGCGGTTAGGATCGTATTCGATGGATACTACTTTAGCATCCATGCCTCTTTTGTTGCGTTTGAAATCAATGATGCGGTAGTGGTGCTTGTTTCCACCACCCATGTAGCGCATGGAACGGCGTCCCTGTGCGTTACGTCCACCGGTGCTGTGCTGATGCTCAAGCAGGCTTTTTTCCGGCTCGTTGGTGGTGATTTCTGCATACGCGTTCCCAATTCTCCAGCGGGTGCCAGCGGTCATGGGTTTGTATTTCTTTAATGCCATTTGTTAGAAACTTTGTGCGAACTTTTCAGCTTCGCGGCTATAATTAAATATTTGAGTATAAATCAATGGTTTCGCCTGCAGCTACTGTTACATACGCTTTTTTGTAACCGGGCTTTGTGCCTTTGATAAATCCGGCTTTTGTAAAGCGGGTTTTGTTTTTTCCCGGAACCACCACTGTATTTACATCCTGCACGCTTACGCCATACATCTCTTCAACAGCTTTCTTGATCTCCAGTTTGTTTGCCTTTTTGCTTACCTTGAAAGCATATCTTCTCAGCTTTTCCTGCTGATTGTTAACTTTTTCGGTAAGAACCGGTTTTATTAATACTTCGGCTAAATTCATTATTGATAATGATTGATGAGTTTGTAATTATGCTTCTACAGCAGCTTCTTCTTCACTGAAAATGCGGGCTGCACTTTCTGTCAATACCAGCTTGTCTGCGTTCATCACTGCGTAGGTGTTAAGGTCTGCCAGCAACGTGCTTTCAACCTTCTGCATGTTGCGCAGGCTGAGGTATACATTGTCATTGTAATCAGACAAAACCACCAGCGTCTTTTTACCGGTTACGTTCAGCGCTTTCAATACGTCAGCAAATTGTTTTGTTTTGGGCGCATCAAAGTTGATGTCTTCCACAACGACGATGGCATTGTCTTTCGCTTTGTAAGACAGTGCACTTACTTTCGCCAGGTCTTTCACCTTTTTGTTCAGCTTAAAGCCATAACCATGTGGCTTTGGCCCAAAGATGGTACCACCACCTTTGTACAACGGGTTGCGGATGTTACCTTTACGGGAACCACCGGTACCTTTTTGCTTGTGCAGCTTGCGGCTGGCACCCTGCACTTCGGCACGTGTTTTCACTTTGTGCGTACCCTGGCGTTGTGCAGCCTGGTATTGCTTTACAGCCAGGTACAACACGTGGTCATTGGGTTCTACACCAAATATTTCTTCCGGTAATTCTATGGTTCTGCCGGTTGCCCCACCTTGTATATTTAAAACTTCTACCTGCATTGTCAATTCTTTGATTGGTGATTATTTCTGGATTAAAACGATGGAACCGTTGTGGCCGGGAACCGAACCGCTTACCAGGAGATAATTCTTTTCAGGAAATATTTTTACCACTTTCAGACCTTTGGTTTTTACACGGTCGTTGCCCATGCGGCCTGCCATTCTCATTCCCTTAAATACACGGGAAGGATACGAAGAGCCGCCGATAGAACCGGGAGCGCGCTGACGGTCGTGCTGACCGTGCGACTGCTCACCCACACCGTGGAAGCCATGACGTTTTACAACGCCCTGGAAACCTTTGCCCTTGGTGGTGCCAACAACTTCAACTTTATCACCTTCGGTGAAAATGTCTACGGTTACCGTATCACCAATATTTTTATCAAGAGTGGAATCGCGAAATTCTTTTACGAATTTTTTGGCTGGAGTGTTAGCCTTGTTGAAGTGATTGATTTCGGCTTTGAGGGAGTGTTTTTCTTTTTTGTCACCGAATCCGAGCTGGAGAGCATTGTAGCCGTCCGTGTCCTGGGTTTTGACCTGTGTAACTACACATGGTCCCGCTTCTATGATGGTCACAGCGGTTTGCTTTCCGTCTGCACCAAAGATGCTGGTCATCCCGATTTTTTTTCCAATAATACCTTTCATCGTTTCTGTTGCGGTTTGTGCCCCGCAGAGGTATTGAGGACATCATGCCGATGAAGCATGATTCAATCCTTGTTTTCCACCGACCTTTTCTGTTGTTTCCCGACAAGTGGGGAGGAGAAGTACCGGAGGTAAACAAACCTCGAAGGGCCTGTTTATATGTCTTACCGGAGTTGATAGTGTGACAACCTGTTCATCACCCTATTTCCGGTTGTGTCTAACGTTTTCAGAGCTCTTTTTTCGCTGTTAACGATTGAGAGATGATTCTTATCGATGGCCGGAGCCGTCAAACAACAGCTTTCGCTGTTAGGCTTTGATTTCTACTTCCACACCGGAAGGCAGGTCGAGCTTTGACAAAGCATCTACTGTCCGTGACGATGAAGTGTAAATGTCAAGCAAACGTTTGTGCGTTGCCAATTGAAACTGCTCACGGCTTTTCTTATTCACGTGTGGCGAGCGCAATACGGTAAAGATCTTGGTGTGAGTAGGTAAGGGAATAGGACCCGTAACTACGGCACCGGTACTGCGAACGGTTTTCACAATTTTCTCGGCAGATTTATCCACCAGGTTGTGATCGTAAGATTGTAATTTTATGCGTATTCTTTGAGACATATCCTTTACCCAAATTTCAAATTGGGAGCGCAAAGGTAACCGCTTGTCCTTTATCCGACAACATTTATTTGCTATTTTTTTTCTTTTTGTAATTTTTTATCGAAAAATTTTTCAAAAACATCGTTTTTCATTCATTTTTCTCGCTTTCTGTTACAAAAGCTACGACGGACACGTTTGGAAGCAATCCTAAACCAGCCAATTGATTTCCATCTTCATCTTGCAAAATAAAAGCTAATCCTTACCGGGTACTTGATATCCCAATGTGTTCATTGATGCTTGCAAAATAGGATTGCTTAGCATGATTTTAGAAGCCTCCCTGCTAAAACGGGTTATGAATAAATGGCAGGATGTTTTTCTATTCGCATCACTTGCTTCGGTAATGCTAATCGTTACTACATCCTGTTCTCATCCTTCCAAACAACTATTCGGTAAAAAAACACCGCACGAAGCTTACGCATCAAAGTTGTCGGATGCCGGTTTAGACAAAACAGCGATGGGGAAAGCCTGGCTGATGGCTGCGCAAAACGCATTGCAACATCCCGTAAACATTACACTACCTTACAAAGAAACCGGCTATTTCGCTGCCGATCAGCCTTTTGCCGCAGGCTATCATTTCACTGCCCGCCGGGGAGAAATGATTGAAATGGCAATTGCGATGGACTCACTGAACAGTCTGTTGTTGTTCGCCGATTTCTGGCGTGCGGATTCTGCAAAACCCGTTTTTCTCAAATCTTCCGATACAACAGATCTGAACATCAGGTATGAAGTAAACGAAACCGGCGATTATGGAATACGCATTCAGCCCGAATTGCTCAAAAGCGGCTCTTATACCGTCACCATTGCATCAACGGGCTCGCTTGCTTTCCCCGTGCCGGCACAAAATAATCCGAGAATCGGTAGCTTTTGGGGGGCAAGCCGCGATGCAGGCGCCCGACAGCACGAAGGCATTGACATCTTTGGACCGTTCAGAACGCCGGTCGTTGCTGCCGCTGACGGATACATCAGCAGCACCCGCCCCAATAACCTTGGTGGCAAAATCATTTTTCTACGGCCAACCTCAAAAAACTATTCATTGTATTATGCCCATCTTGATTCCCTGATGGTGAAGGAAGGGCAACCGGTGAAAACCGGCGACATCATCGGGCTGATGGGGAATACCGGGAATGCAAAGAACACACCCACGCATCTGCATTTTGGCATATATTCCAATCAGGGCGCGATTGATCCCTTGCCATTTGTAGATCATTCTCAATCAACTCCCAAATCCATCACCACTTCACTGCAGCCGCTCGGGAAATACATCCGCACAAGTCGCGCAACCTCTGTACTTTCTACTCCTGATTTCAAAGCCCCTGTAATAGAACAGGCACCGCGCAGTACAGCCATGAAGGCTTTGGCAGCTACAGCGGGTTGGTACAGGGTTCTGCTCCCGGACGGAAAGCAAGGTTTTGTGAACGACCAAGACGTAACCATTCTGCAATCGCAGGTGCAAACCATTACCACCTCCTCTCCCACTTTGCTTCGCGAAAATGCTTATGACACGGCACTACCCAAAAAGAAGTTGTCCGCCGGCATGTCGCTGCCTGTGTACGGTACGTACAATTCGTTTTACCTGGTGGAAGCAGAAGGCATCAAAGGCTGGATCAAAAAAAGTTAACCAAGACATCTTTCAACCAATTTCTTTCTGGTAGGTTATCGCTTCAAACCTAAATTTATTCCACCAACTTCTAATTTTCAGTTCAAGTCTTTTCTGTTAGTATTGTAAATTGAAAATGAAGGTATTCGTTCAGTAAATGCAGTTACAATCCTGTTATGGTTTTACATTTTGTCATCATGATCATCATTGTGCGATACCTGCGCACTACGTATCAAACAGCAGAATTTTTTCCGGAGTGGGATAAGAAACTGGTATGGGCAAATTATACTGCCATTGCATTGCTCGCCATGGGTGTTGTCATCACCTCGTTGCAAAGCACGCTGCAGTGGGTTGGTCAGCTTGCCCTCATTGCCTTTGCCTGGGCACTGTACAAACAAACAACCCTGAAGCCGGCGAGAATGTTGCTCGTTGCACTGGCGCCTTATATCATTGTCACCTTTCTCCACAACCTGCTGAGTGTGATCAGCCACAAATATTACCTGCAGTGGGAGAGTTTTTTTGAAAGCGCCACTACGTTTACCATCATTTGGATTGTAGGTGTGTGGCTGGTGGTGCGCAACCAGAACAAAGAACTGGACAAAGTAAGAAAACATGCAGCTGAAGAAGAACAGAACAACAAAATCATCACGGCTATGAAAGCAAGGCTGGAAGTGGAAGTAGCCGAAAGAACAGCCGAACTGACAAAGCAAAAAGAAGAACTGGAACAAACCCTTCACGAACTGAAAACCACGCAGGCGCAACTGATCCAAAGCGAAAAAATGGCATCGCTTGGCGAACTGACAGCCGGCATTGCCCACGAAATTCAAAACCCGCTCAACTTTGTCAACAACTTCTCAGAAGTAAGCGTAGAATTACTGGACGAACTGAAACAGGAAATAAGAGCGGGCAATGCGGAAGAAGTAATAGCACTGGCAGACGACCTTGGCGGCAACCTGGAAAAAATCACCTTTCATGGTAAACGCGCCGACTCCATCGTGAAAGGCATGTTGCAGCATTCGAGAAAAAACACCGGGCAACTGGAACCTACCGACATCAACGCACTTGGCAGATGAATATTTCCGGCTCAGCTACCACGGGTTGCGGGCAAAAGACAAAAGTTTTAACGCAGTGATGCAAACACAATTCGACGACAAAATCGGCAACATGCTCGTCGTTCCGCAAGACATTGGCAGGGTATTGCTCAACCTCTTCAACAATGCATTTTACGCCGTGGCTGAAAAGAAAAAGACAGAAGGCGATACCTTTAAACCTGCTGTGCTTGTCAGCACCGAACGGCTTGACGACCACATTGAAATCAGAGTGAAAGACAATGGAAAAGGCATTCCGGAACACATTGTAGAGAAAATTTTCCAGCCGTTTTTTTCCACCAAACCTACAGGACAAGGCACCGGGCTGGGATTGTCACTGAGCTACGACATTATCACCAAACAACACGGCGGCAGCATAAAGGCAATTTCGGAAGAAGGAAAAGGCACCACCATGATTGTTCAATTGCCGCTCGAAAAAAAACGCCTGATGCAAGATGCCAACTAGGGATGACTCTGCGCATCATGGTTTGGGAAATACCTGGTGGGTATTTGCCCACGCTGCCCATTGCTGCGACAGCCGCTTTACCACATCCGGGTAACGGCTCGCAAGATCATGCAACTCTGTTTCGTCTTCATTGATCCGGTACAGATGCCAGGTCGTATCTCCCGACAGCGACACCAGTTTCCACATTTCATCCCGTATATACCTGGCGCCGTAGTGTTCATTGTACAGGACTTCGTGGCTGGCTTTTTCATTCGACTGCAAGGCAGGTAGCAGGCTGATGCCGGTATAAGGCGTTATGGCATGTCCCTTATAACTGCGCGGGTATTTGCCCCCACTCAGTTGCAAAAAAGTGGGCATAAAATCCATCACATGACCGATGTGGTCGCTAAACCCGCCTTTGGCAGCGATGCCTTTTGGCCAAAAAGCAATCATGGGTGTATGAATTCCGCCCTCGTAAGACTGCGCTTTGGCATATAGGTAGGGTGTATTGGCTACATTCGCCCACCGCGGGCCGATGGAAGCAAATACCGATTCGCTGCCGGGCAAAGCTTCTTTTTTCGTTGGATAAATGATGGGCTCGCCCGATCTCGTTTCGCCTGGGCCGGTCGAAGCCTGCACCGTATTCGGCACACACTTCTGGACTGGCACCATTGTCGCTAAGGAAAATGATCAGCGTATTATCCAGTTTGCCGGTTTCCTTCAGCGCGCCGATGATTCTGCCAATTCCTTTGTCCATGCGGTCAATCATCGCGGCATGCACCGCCATGGCACGGGCATCCCACTCTCTCGTCGGGTTATTTTCCCATTTCAAATCGCTGCGCCAGCGCGGGGCGAAAGTGGCGGTGAGCAGAATCCAACAGTCCCAGCCCGATCAAGCGCCGGTAACGCGCTTCGCGGATGGCATCCCAACCTACTTTGTATGTGGTTTCATATTTCTGAATGTCTTCGGGCAATGCCTGCAATGGCCAGTGCGGAGCCGTTTGTGCCACATACAAAAAGAACGGTTTGTTGTCTTTGCCAAAGTTTTGATGTAGCTGACCGCAGTATCATTAATGGCGTCGGTATGATAATAATCTTCGGGTACCGATATTACGGCGGTACTTCCATTGACCAGGCTAAACGGATCGAAATAATCCACTACGCCAAAGATGTTTCCAAAGTATTTTTCAAATCCGCGGTTGATGGGGTATTGCTCCACCGGCGAAAAATATGGATGAAACGCCTGGTGATTCACCCATTGCAGCTGCGCTTCCGGCGTAGATTGTTCAATGGTGTTGGACACATGCCATTTGCCGGTCATGGCGGTGTGGTAACCTGCCGTGCGCAATACTTCAGCGATGGTTACCGTATTGTTGGTCAGGAAACCCCGATAACCGGGCAGGTTGCGGTCGGTGGTCATTTCGCCGATGCCTGCCTGCTGGTTGTACAATCCAGTGAGCAGTGAAGCGCGCGTGGGACAACACCGCGAGGTATTGTAAAAACGGCGAAACCGCAAGCCATTGGCAGCAAGGTAGTCGAGATTGGGTGTTTCAATTTCACCACCGTAACAACCAATATCGGAAAAGCCAAGGTCATCGGCCATGATCAGTACGATGTTAGGACGTTCATCAACTGGATCCTGCAGGTTGTTTGCCCGATTGCCTGCGCAGGACGAGGCAATCAGGCAGATCATCAGGAGGGTCAAAAGGCGGGAGTGCATATTAGAAGTCATCGTTGATTGTTGTTCAGGTGAAAGCAATGGATAGACAGAGTTATCAGGTACCCGAAAAAAAACATGCCTCATACACTCATCAATTACGAAGCATACAGTTACAGGAAAGTCTTTCTGCAGAGATTTGGACCCTGGACCCAATGATTAAGAGTCAACAGAATATTGGGTCAAATAAAAAATGCTTCATAAATCATGGATTTACAAAGCATTGAAGTGTTCCCGCAGAGACTACTATTCTGCACTCGTTTGCACCCAAATGTTCGGAAACGCTTTCTACATAAGGCTTTCAGCAAATGACCACAGCACACCAAAGCATAAAAAAGTATAAGAATGTGGATAATGTTTACCCCATTGTTTACCCCACTTTGCACTTATTTGCGTATCTTTAGTATCTACTAAAACTGGTCGTAATGCCATCTGTATCAATTATTTATCGTAAGGATAAGGTGAACAAAAAAGGTGAAGCTCCTGTTCACCTACGCATCATCAAAGATAGAAAAATTAGTTACATCTCTACAGGTATTTTATTGCCAGAAGATATGTGGGATGAGGAAAAAAACAAGGTAAAGTCAAAGCATAAAAATAGTGCTCGTTTAAATTCCTTTATAACAAACAAGTTTGCTGAATTGCAAGACCAGGTATTTGAGCATGAAACAGTTTCAAAATCAACAACCACCCGGCAGCTAAGAGAAAAGAATTATGGAAAAAAGCCGTCCGTTTTTTCCATTTGCTGATGCAGCAGTTGCAGCTTACAAAGCTGAAGGGAAAATAAGCACTCACATAACACATCAAAGCTACCAATTCATACTTTAAGGAATTATGTAGAAAGTGAAAACTCATGTTTCAGGATATTACACCTGAATTTCTGGCTAAGTACGAAAGATATTTAAGGATACAATCAAGATATAAAACCAACACTATTCACAAGCATTTAAAGTTTTTTAGAAAGCTGTTCAATGATGCACTTCGTTTGGATATGATAGAATACCAGCACAACCCATTTCCTAAGTATAAACTAAACTTGAAAAAACAAGCCGTCAATTTTTAGATGAAGAAGAATTGAAAGCAATAGAAGATGTGCAGACAGTTCCAGGGGAAAGAATGGACCTGCACAAGAAGATGTTCATTTTTGCTTCATATACTGGAGGCTTACGAATTTCAGATGTACTAAAATTGAGATGGCAAAACTTTGATGGTTCACATATTCACATTGCAATTCACAAAACCAAATCTCAACTTTCAGTTAAGCTACCGAATAAAGCAATTGAGATCATTAATGAATACCACAGCAAAAAGGAAACAAAGAAGATTTTATTTTTCCGATGCTTGCAAATGATGTGGATCTTAAATGACCCACAGAATTATACCATGAAATTTCCAGTGCCACAGCTTATGTTAATAAAAACCTGAAAGTTATTAGCGGAATGAAAGCTAAAAAAGCCACTTATCATTTCATATCAGCCGCCACACCTGGGCAACAAGAGCATTAGTGAAAGGAATGAGCATTGATAAGGTTTCAAAAATTTTAGGTCATGCTCAATAAGAGAAACACAGATTTATGCAAAAATTGTAAATTCTGAACTAGACAAAGCAATGGATGTTTTCAACGATTAGCAGTCAACCAAACCTTCACAATCTTCTAATCAATTAGTATTCTTGCAACAGACAAACCCGCACAACTTATGAAAGAACTGGATTATACCAACTTTGACGAATTTATCAATCAACTCGAATACAACTATCCTTACAACACAACTGTTTTCGGATATTATTACACAATGAAAAACAACGTTGAATATTTGAAAAATGAAATCCTGCTGAACCTAGTTGCATTAAGCAAGGACGACCGCAAACCTTACTTAAACAGGATTCGGTACAAAATCGCATATCACAAACAATTTGTATGGTCAAGCTGGGGCATATTGGGCAAATGGTTCGAGAAATACAAAGTTCTGGAAGAAGATGACTGTTTATTTCGCATGGATAACAATCCTCTGCACCAAATTTTAAATTCCGACAGACCGAAATTTGTTGACACATACAAAAAGGATTACAACGTAGATACCGTACAAATTCAGGATGAATTTTATAACTTTTATTATGGGATGTATATCGACGAAGCGGTAGCTTTCATCGACGAACAAATCAATGACCTCAACATTGCCAATAATACAACCTCTTCAACAACTACCAATCCAGGTGCAAAGCCAAAAACTTCAAGTCAACATCACCGTTCCTCAACTCGTGTACCTCTTTAAAATGCTCAACGACATAAAACCACAGATTTTTGACATAGATACCAAAACCGAACTCAGCAACTTTATTTCCGCCAATTTCGTTACCAAAGCCACCAAAAAAGACGGCATCAGCCCCGACAGTGCTTACAACCTCCTGACAGATACAGATAAAAACCGCAAATTTTTGGGTAGAAATACTTCAAAAAAATGCTGAAGACGCTCGCAAAGTTTAATTTTTTTAAAGGCTCAAACCCTTACCAGCCTTGCATTTCACTAAGGGTTGTACAACCCTTTACAAGTAACTCACCTACACCAATTTATCCAATTTTGCTTCCATAAAGCAATAAATCAATCAGTATGGAAGTAGTAACATTACAATCAGAAGCATTTCAGCAAATCATTGGCAAGATTGATGAAATCAACACCCGCCTCACCCACAAAGCAAAAGGCACCCGAAGTTCAATGGCTCGACAATCAGGAGTTCATGCAACTTCTCAAAATCTCCAAACGCACAGCGCAGAATTATCGCGATGCAGGTCTCATTTCATTCTCACAAATCGGCAGTAAAATCTATTACAAACTTTCCGATGTAGAAGACCTTTTAAAGAAGCACTACAACAAGGCATTTAAAAAATAAATGCCTTTTCTGTTGCCCGGCAAATCAACAAATGCTCGGGTTCGTCAAACACACATTTCCACCACTTTATAGCCTCGTTTATGCCAGGTAGTAACAAACATACTTGTACCTCCGGTTTTGCCCATAGCAAAGCCAACACGAAGAAAATAACACCCTCGCTCATCAATGAATACGGCATGTGGCTCAACAGTCTCAACTGGTGCTACTACTGCACCTTCACCACACGCCACCAGCTATCTATGCCGGCAGCGCGCCGTTCTATGCTGCGGCTCCAAAGCCTGCTAACCATCAAAAACGGCACACCCCCTACCATCTTTTGGGTAGCCGAACCGTTCGATACAAAGTATGGCTGCCACCTCCACGCATTGGTAGAAGTAACTAACAAAAACACCATCACCAAAACCGACCTCAAAAACGCCTGGCAGGTCGTCAGCAAAGGCAAGGGAAAGAAAGAGTACAACAACACCACCATCAAAGACTACATCAAGTCACGGGGCGCACACTTCTATATCGCTAAATACCTGCAACGTTCTGGCGTTGACTACGATATTTTTACTTAACCGTTTATACTGCCTTTTAAAATAGTTGGTCCTATTCTTTACATTCCTCTTTTTCTTTTCCTGCCACATCCTTACTTTGCAAGTTCAACTTTAAACAATTAGAGTTTACACACAAACTGCTTTTCCATCTGCTGCTGTAATGTATTTGCAATGATGCGGGTTTGCTGTTTTCGACAAATTGAAAAGTTGCTAAATAAGATACAACCAATGGAAGCCAGACAGTTTTCAATGACGAAAGAAGCACAGATAGAGTATGGCTTCGTCGGGAAATTAACCGACCTAAAATATACTTATCGCCCCGATATACGTGACCGGAAAGCCTTAGAACAAAACTTCCGGAAAAAATTCGAAGCACTTAACCGGGTAAATTTAACAGATGCGGAATTTGCCCGCCTGCGTGATGAAATCGTCAATCCTGATGTATTCAGGCATCTAAAATCTGCGACAGCGAAACACTTTTAAGCGGGAGGATGGCACACCCCTGCAATACACACTGGTAAATATTAAAGACTGGTGCAAAAATGAATTTGAAGTAATCAACCAGTTGCGGATGAATACGCGAAAACAGCAATCACCGCTATGATGTGATTCTGCTCATTAATGGCATTCCGGTAGTGCAAATTGAATTGAAAACACTTGAAATAAGTCCGCGCCGGGCCATGCAGCAAATCGTGGATTATAAAAACGATCCTGGCAATGGCTACACCAATTCATTGCTTTGCTTTATGCAGTTGTTCATAGTAAGCAACCGCACCAATACTTATTATTTTGCCAACAACAAAAACCAGCATTTCGCTTTCAATGCCGATGAGCAGTTTTTGCCCGTTTATCAATGGGCCGACGAAGACAATAAAAAAATCACCCACCTTACTGATTTACCGAAAAGTTTTTAGCCAAGTGTACCCTTGGCGAAATGATTAGCAGATACATGGTGCTGGTGGAAAGCGAGCAAAAGCTGATGGTGATGCGCCCTTACCAGATTTATGCTGTAAAAGCCATTGTGGATTGCATTCAGCAGAACCGGGGCAACGGCTATATCTGGCACACGACCGGAAGCGGTAAAACACTGACTTCTTTCAAAGCATCTACTTTATTAAAAGACAATCCGGACATTGAAAAATGCCTGTTTGTAGTTGACCGTAAAGACCTTGACCGGCAAACCCGCGAAGAGTTCAATAAATTTCAGGAAGGTAGCGTAGAAGAAAACACCAATACCGAAACATTGGTGCGGCGAATGCTAGTCGACGACTATGCCGAAAGGTGATTGTGACCACCATCCAAAAGTTGGGATTGGCATTAGACTGAACCAACATAAAAAAAACTACAAAGAACGCTTAAAGCCGTTGAGCAAAAAGCGGATGGTTTTCATTTTCGACGAATGCCACCGCTCGCAGTTTGGCGAAAACCACAAAGCCATCAAAGAGTTTCTTCCCCAATGCGCAATTATTTGGTTTTACAGGTACGCCTATTTTTGAAGAAAATGCCACCTATACGCAAATAGATGGTGAAGAAGGCATCATACAAAACCACGAAAGATATTTTTCAAAAGCAACTACACGCCTATACCATTACCCATGCCATAGAGGACAAAAATGTACTGAAGTTTCATATCGATTATTTTAAACCGGAAGGGGTACACAAAACGCCAAACCGGGCGAAGCCATGGCACAACAGGCCGTTGTAGAAGCTATACTGGACAAGCACGATGCCGCTACCAATTCACGCCGATTTAATGCAGTACTCGCCACGGCTTCTATCAACAATGCCATCGAGTATTATCAGCCTATTTAAAGACATACAGCGCAGAGAAAGCAGCAGATGAAACTTATATCCCGTTAAATATAGCCTGTGTGTTTTCGCCACCGGCTAATGCCGAAGAGGCGACAGCAAATAAAAAAATGCTGCGATATAAAGCAGATACAGGAAGACTTGCCGCAGGAAAAGAGGACAACAAAGACCGGAAGAAAAGAAGCTGGCGTTAAAAGCCATTATCGCCGATTATAACAGCAATATGGCACCAACCACACCATCAATGAGTTTGATTTGTATTACCAGGATGTGCAGCAGCGCATAAAAGACCAGAAGTACAGCAATAAAGATTATCCGCACAAAAACAAGATCAGACCTTACCATAGTGGTGGATATGCTGCTGACGGGTTTCGACTCCAAATACCTGAATACGTTGTATGTAGACAAGAACCTGAAATACCACGGGCTTGATACAGGCGTTTTCAGCCGTACCAACCGCATACTGAACGACACCAAGCCTTATGGCAATATACTCGATTTTCGGTCAGCAGCAGGAAGCGGTAGATGAAGCTATCACCCTCTTCTCCGGCGAAGACAAGGGCAGGGCCAAAGAAATTTGGCTGGTAGACCCTGCGCCTGTAGTGATTGAGCAATACGAAAAAGCAGTGGACGCATTGGAAAGCTTTATGCAAGCAGCGGACTGGAATGCAAGCCCGAAGAAGTGAACAACCTGAAAGGCGATGCGGCCCGAATTGACTTTATGAAAAAGTTTAAGGAAGTACACGACTAAAAACCCAACTGGACCAATACACCGACTTAGACGAGGACAGCAGGCAGATAGAAACCATTCTGCCCAAAGAAACCCTACAGGCGTTCAGAAGCTCGTATCTGGAAACGGCCAAACAACTAAAAGACAAACAGCAAAAAGAGGGATGACAGACACCGACCCGAATGCAGCAACTGGATTTTGAATTTGTGCTTTTTGCCTCTGCCGTGATTGATTACGACTACATCATGAGCTGATTGCCGAAAACACGCAAAAAAAACCGGCCAAGCAAAAGATGACCAAAGAGCAGGTGATTAGCCTGTTGAGCTCCGTGCCAACCTGATGGACGAGCGGGACGATATTGCGGCTTACATCAAGGGCTCGACTGGAAACAGGCGCTACGAAGAGGAAATACGCGAAGGCTACGAACGATTTAAAGATAGAAAAACTGCCGACAGAACTGGCTGCCATTGCCGCAAGGCACGGTTTGCAAACGGCCGCATTGAAAGCCTTTGTGGACGGCATATTGAGCCGGATGATATTTGACGGCGAACAGCTGAACGACCTGCTGGCACCCTTGAACTTGGGCTGGAAAGAACGGAGGAAAAAAGAACTGGCCTTGATGCAGGATTTGGTACCCCAATTAAAAAAATTAGCCGAGGGCGCGAAATCTCCGGTTTGTCTGCTTATGAATAATGATATGGAAAAGAAGATAGTGCCGAAGTTGCGGTTTCCGGAGTTTAGGGACAGTGGGGATTGGGAGGTGAAAACTCTTGAACAAGTTGTGCCGATATTTGATGGTTTCACATATCAGACATGAAAATATACGGAAACTGGATATTGGTTTTACGTGTTCAAATGTTCAGAATGGTAAATATCATCTGAAGGATTATGTTTACGTTGACGTAAATATTAAGGGTGCAAATCTTTCTAAGCCTAAATAAACGAATTTATTACGGAACGATTGGAAACATTCTATTCCAAAAAATGCTTTAGATTCGTGAATAAATAGCCTCTATGTTTACATGGTGCAGTTTATAACAATCTTTAGAGCACTTTCTCCAAAATTTAATTTCAACATTATTCAAATTCTATTTACAATGGGCAATTATCATATTGAGATAAGAATGGTAATTTGTTGAGCCGCATATTGTAAATAAATAGGAAGTAACTGTTAAACTATAGGTTTTATTGTTCCATCTATACCAAACAGAACAACAAAAAATCGCCGATTGTCTTTCTTCCCTCGATGAATTAATCAGTGCAGAAAACAGCCGCCTCGAAGCCCTCAAACTCCATAAAAAAGGGCTGATGAAACAACTCTTTCCCCCGCCGAAGGAGAAACCATACCCCGGCTGCGTTTCCCGGAGTTTATGAATAGCGGGGAATGGGAGGGGAAGACGTTGTGGGAAAAATGTAGTCATTGTGCGTGTCGATATAGTTCACTAAGCATATTAAATTATAGGTGGTATTTAATTGCATTATCCAATTCTCAAATATAAAAATTACAATTACTTAATAATAATAATAATCTGCAACTTTAAAGAAAAAGGATAAATTATAAATTGATAATGTTACCTAATCGGGACAATCGGGGATGGCTAAAATGGCAATTGAGAAAACGATAAATTTTCCTATAGAGATGAGAGATCCTAATGTTTCAAGAATAGGAGTAAATTTAATTGTGCTAAAATTTTTGATAACAATTAAATAATTATTAAATTTAAATTGAAGTTAATATATTTCTGTCGATTTAGTCTCCGGTATGACTATGATGGCTCCACGAAAAAGGATAATTAAAAAGAAATTACCGATGATTGTTCCTGCAACTAATGAAGAACAACAAAAAATTGCCGATTGCCTTTCATCATTGGATAAACTCATAACTGCACAGGCAGAAAAAATAGAAGCGCTGAAAAGGCATAAAAAAGGTTTGATGCAGGGGTTGTTTCCAAATAGTAATGAATAGATAAAATGTAGCTTATTTGTTTACGAAATCATGATTGTAGCCCATTAAGCCGTAACCAACTGATATTCAATTCTTTTTTATTTCATTAGAAAATCCCGCTTTGCAAAATAATTAAATATGACAGCATTCGACCAACAACAACTAGGTAAAACACTTTGGGCAATAGCCGACCAATTGCGGGGCGCAATGAATGCCGATGATTTCCGGGATTATATGCTCTCGTTTCTTTTTGCGCTACTTATCGCGACAATTACGAAACTGCCGCCAAAAAAGAATTGGGTACTGATTATCCAGTACTTGACGAAGAAGACAAACGAACACCTTTTGTCGGTATGGTATGCCGACAATGAAGACGATGTAGAAGATTTGAAAAGCAGATGCGCCGGAAAGTGCACTATGTAATTGAGCCGAAACACCTGTGGAGCAACATTGCCGAATTGGCACGCAAGCAAAACGCCGAATTGCTGGACACTTAGAAAGAGGTTTTAAGTACATCGAAAACCAATCGTTTGAAAGCAGCTTTCAGGGTTTGTTTTCAGAAATCAATTTGAATTCTGAAAACTGGGCAAAAACTATACGAGCGGAATAAAAAACTATGTACCATTATTCAGAAAATTGCCGAAGGCATAGCTAGATTTTCGACCGACACCGATACACTAGGCGATGCTACGAATATCTGATCGGCCAGTTTGCCGCAGGTTCGGCAAAAAAGCCGGTGAGTTCTACACGCCCCAACAAATATCTACCATCCTGTCCGAAATCGTACGTTAGACAGTCAGGACCCGCTCAGGTAAAAAGAAAAAGTTGGACAAGGTGCTTGATTTTGCCTGTGGTTCGGGTTCTTGTTGTTGAATGTGCGAAAGCAAATGAGTGCAGCAGCATTGGTAAAATATACGGGCAGGAAAAGAACATCACCACCTACAACCTAGCCCGGATGAATATGCTGTTGCATGGCGTAAAGGATACCGAATTTGAAATTCATCACGGCGACACGTTAGAAAAACGACTGGGACATGCTCAACGAAATGAACCCGGCCAAAAAAATAGAGTTCGATGCCATTGTCGCCAACCCGCCCTTCAGCCTCCGCTGGGAACCAACCGAAGCGATGGGCGAAGATTTCCGTTTCAAAAGCTATGGGCTTGCCCCTAAGTCGGCCGCCGATTTTGCTTTTCTACTACACGGGTTTCATTTCTCTGTAAAAAAGGCACCATGGCAATCATTTTGCCGCACGGCGTTTTATTCCGTGGCGGTGCAGAAGAACGAATTCGCACCAAACTATTAAAAGACGGCCACATAGATACCGTCATCGGTTTACCTGCCAATCTGTTCTTTTCAACCGGTATTCCTGTTTGTATTTTAGTATTGAAAAAATGCAAAAAGTCGGATGATGTATTATTCATCAATGCCAGCAAGCACTTTGAAAAAGGAAAACGTCAAAACCGTTTACGCGATGGAGAAGAAGGCGAACCAAACGATATTCAAAAAATTGTCGATACCTACCAATATCGAACAGAAGAAGACGCTATTCGCGTAGTGTTTCCATGGAAGAAATCGAGAAGAATGATTACAACCTAAATATTTCAAGGTATGTAAGCACTTCAATAGACGAAGTACAAATCGACCTCGCCGAAGTAAACCAGAAGCTAAGGGACATCAAAGCCAAAGCCACCGAAGCCACCAACAAACACAACCAGTTTCTAAAGGAATTGGGGTTGCAAACGATATAAAAACTTCCATCGATCATCACAATAAAAGGCGGTAAATACCGCCCTTTCATACTTACATCAAAATATTATTTGAAACGTTGTATATTTCCAACATTACCCTTTTGGAGGACAATTATCTTCACCGTAGGTGTTACGTTCACGGATTTGACCGTTTCTGCCGTGAATCAACATTTCGGATTGTTGATTAATCGCGATTTGCCTTGCTATTTGTATAGCTTCCTTTTGGTTTTCGAACATCCTTGGTTACCTTTCATTGCCTGCACCTCTAATTGCCCAATTTCCATTATGGGGCACTACGTGTTGGTTTTTCCTTTTGACATGTAATAAAATGATTAAAAATCAATGCTCGTTTATCCATTGGCAAAAGCACATAACCAGGTCGTAAAGCTTATCTATGGCGCAATATTAATTTGCCTACATTTGACAGCTTTTTTAAAGGAATATAAGCACCGGGTGACAAGCCCTGCTGATTTTAGGCGTCCAAACCAAAATCTTTCCTTCTTGCCGTGCCATACTACCATGAGCACGGTTTTTTTTGTCCATATTATCTTCATTTACTCCGTATTTGCTCTTATTTGCACTATAAAGATATAATTTTAATTGACAATATGGAAATATTTAATTAACTTTGTCCACAGTTAATTCACCTCTTCACAATCATCAACTAACTACTTCATGAAAAGGGTAAAGCTTTGCCTCCACATTTACCCTTCTTATTTATCAATTGGTAAATTTTAAAACTGATAACCTATGATAAGTTTGAAAAATTTCCCTGAACGTTTGAAAGTCTGCTCGTAAAATGAATGGGTTTTCTTTACAGGATTTAGCCGACAAAATGAACAATACCATTAGTAAGCAAGCACTTAAGTAAATACGAAGTAGGTCAATCAGAGCCGGATATCAATATGCTTTCAGAAATCGCTAAAAGCATTAATGTTCCATATGGATTATTTCTTTAGGTCGAATTATGTTGAGTTGGGAAACCTCACGTTTAGAAAGCTTACTAAAGTTATCTGCGAAAGAGCAGGAAATAGTATTACACATAAAACTAATGACTTTCTTGAAAGATATCTTGAATTGGAGGATATTTTAGGAATTGATAGTCATTTTGTCAATCCGAGTGAAGGATTGGATAATAACTTCATTTTCAGATATAGATAGTATTTGCAGATCGTTTGAGAGTAGAATGGAATTTGGGTGAAGATCCATTATTCAATGTAATTGAACTATTGGAAGATTTAAAAATTAAAGTGTTTGAAATTGATGCTGATCATGCATTTTCAGGATATGAGTACTTGGGTAGGAATAAGCTTTGCCTGTGATTGTTATTAACAAAAATAAAAATATCCCGCTTAGATCGTAAGCGGTTTACTGCACTCCACGAATTAGGACACCTAGTTTTGAATATTACTCAATTTTCCGAAAAAGATCAGGAAAGTTTTTGCAATGCATTTGCCGGTGCAATGTTAATTCCAAAAGCCAGGCTGATTAAAGAATTAGGAGGTCAAAGGCATAAGATATTTATGAATGAGCTATTCTGCATTTGAAGAGGCAATATGGCATATCTATGCAAGCAATAATATACAGGGCTAAAACATTAAACCTTATCTCTGAAAGCCATTATAAATATTTTTCAATCAAGTTTAATCAAGAAGGTTATAGAAAAAAGGAACCTGCAAAATATGAAGGTTTTGAATATTCTAATCGCTTCAAACAACTACTTTTGAGAGCAGTAGCAGAAGAATTAATTAGCACCAGCAAAGAGCAGCATTAAGCAATCAAAAATTAGCAGAATTCAGAAATGGATTGTCGTAAAGAATAGCACATGAAAATCGCTATTACAGATGCCAACATATTTATAGATATTATATATTTGGAAATTCATTCTCTACTCCCCCTTATAGGTTTTGAGATATACACTACTCAGTATGTGTTAAATGAATTGGATGAAGATCAGATACAAAAATTACAACCAATTATTTCAAATAATGTTTTGATAGTTTATTCATTTCAGGAAAACGAGTTAGAAGAATTGAGTAAATTTTTCATAAAGAGAAATCTTTCAGTAGCAGATCATTCTGTAATATTCGTTGCTGAAAAATTAAAAGCTTTAGTTATATCTGGAGATGACTTGGTACGTAAAACTTGCCAATCAAAACAGCTGGAAGTACATGGTATTTTATGGATTTTGGATGAATGCATAAATTTAAAACATCTTTCTTGCAGTCAAGCGTACGATAAACTAAAAACCTTAATAGATTATAATAAGAGACTACCTAAGAAGGATTGCGAAGTCAGATTAGGTACATGGTTGGAAGCTTCTTAGTTTAAGAAGCAATCAATTTTTCATATGCTAATGAATATCTATTTCTAAATCCTGAACTAGCCATAACGGTTGCTAATTCCATCTAAAATAGCCATTCCCCTTTTCACAAATAAAATAAACACAATTCCCGATCCATCCAATCCTACAAAACAGCCAATACATCTCAGGTGTAACCCCATGCTTAAGAGCAAAACAAATGAAGCTACACAAAGTTAAGTGGCACGTAAGACCCGCTGGTAGTGGAACACCGCATAAGACTACGGCATAAACACAAAGCCCACCCGCACGAAAGCCCGCTTTTATTCCGTTTCCTTTTGCTTCATGCTGTGCCACTTACCATTTGCTCCACATCATTTGTTTACAGTTTAAATCTTATCCTATGTGGCATGGCATGTCAGCAGTTCCCCGCATCCGTTATCGTTCATTAGCCGCTTTCATGGCTTCTCATGTGCAGTATGCTTCCTACACCCTTCCGGCTCCCATGGGTCCGCTTTTTTCAATGGGTTCCCGCATCCAGGGTGCATGTTTATCAGCTTCCTTCCGGCTGTTTTCTTCACCATGTTGTCCGTTCTGGCAGGCTTTGGCTGTCACCGCTCCCATTTTCCAGGGGGCTTTTTAAAGAAGGGGGCTCTATTTATTGCAATGGGAAAGAATACTTACAATTTAAGTGTACTTACATCCTTCCACTCTAGGAGTTTTTGCAAACTGATTCTTTCTCATTAGATATTAATTTTATCAGGTGATAAGTGTACGACCTTCAATATTACTATTTACATACTCTAATATGGTTTTTCCAAAAGTTGAGTTCACATTAGATACCTTCAAATACATAGTATCAATAGCGCGAGTTAAAGCCATAAGCGTCCAAGTAGCTGCATACATGTCCTTTCTTTCTTCTAATGTGAACACAGTATCCATAAGATATTTTTCCGCGTCAGGCTCAGACCTTTTTTTATCAAAAAATACATCTATATCAAAACAAGCAACAGACCATGCTTCCAAACCTCTACATGAATTATAATAAATCATTCTTACCTCACTATAGCTTGGGGGTATATTCCTTCTTACTTCATCATTTGTACCATCCCAAAAGACATTCACTTTAGTAAGCGCGTTACTAAATTTAAAACTTCTCTCAGTAGCAATAAATTGTTCTTCAATATTTCCATACTCATTTATAACAGCTGATGATATAAAAGATTCGAAAACATCACCTACACCTTTGGGGGTCAGTAATACTAGCAAGCTTTCGCAAGGTGTACAACTATTAATTTGTCCTTTAGTAAGCAGTTTGTCAAATACTTCAACCGCTTGTTCTTCTGTTTGATTTTGCCTGGTATCAATAATTAGTTCACCGACATCAGTTGTATTTAGCCATTCGAGATCAAGAGAGACCTTATATTTTGAAGCAACAAAATTGCAGAAGATGAGCAAGTTTCTCTTCATCCGATACGACTTATTTCCCGTAAGATGTTTCTTGTAGGAAACATTATTGCCTTGTGAGGCAATCCAATTGCAAAGTTCAACGTGTCTGATTAATTGTTCTTTACCTCCATTTGCAACAGCTACATTGTTAGAATTAAAAACAGAAAAAAGAATATCTCTTTCATCTCTGTGACAGTCTTGTGCTTCATCAATTAATACTAGTGTTCCACCTAATCTGTGACCTGTTACAGTTTTTTTGACCTGCTTCACGTAAATATCTTTTGGTATTTTTCCTATTTTTTAAAGCTTCATTTTCCAGATATACTTTATCATACCTCATTGTCGTGAAAAGCAGTTCAAACTTGTTCTCTATATCAAACTCGTCATAAAAAGAGTCAGGATCTGTAATTGCCTTTAATATGTTCTTGAGAACGCCATAGTAATCAGCTAAATAAATCGAATTACCACACAAACTCTCTAGTTTATTTTTCTTTTTCTTGATGAAAGAATGAGCATTTGATTCGAGATTATCTGTTATACTACAATTATTACTTTTTAAAAAATTTACTTCGATCAATAGCTACTTCCTTCTCAGCTTGGTTGATATGCTTCAAGTTTGAAATCAATTGTTTCAAATTAGCATACGCATTACCTGAGAAGATATTTGTACCGTTACTATTTACCAACCGCAAGATTTCATTTTTAGCTAATGAAACTCTATTTATAAGCGCCACATTCAACTCTGCTATTCGCTTTTCTGTCATGAGGAGTAAAATGCCTAAATTCTTCGAAAGTCTATAGAAGAATTGATGTAAGGTCATAACAGAATAAGTTCCGGTTGTATTATAAGCTTGGTGTTCAATATATGATTTAATCGTTCGTGCAATATCATAAACGAGTAAGTGATTGTATGTTAAGAATCTGGCGTTTCTACTATTCTGGATATTTCTAATCATTAAGTTAAGTAGTTCAGTTGTTTTTCCTGTTCCTGCTTTACCTTCTATTAAAATTAGAGCGTCATTACTATCATATATATTATTTGCTCCTCTATAATCTAAATTATTTAGTTCATCTTTATCAAAAAGTGACTGCTGTTGTATACCTGTTTTTAAACTATCAATAATTTCAGCATCAAAAAGAGTTTGCTGTTGTTTTTTTGTATAGTCTTTATCTTTTCTAACTCGTGGAAATGCGGTGATTTTATCTGCTATTCTTTTTATCTTTTTTTCAGTTAAATATCACGAAAAGTCGAGTCTTCGGAAGCCTTATCATTTATTGTACTTATATCCACGAAATAACTATCAAATCCTAACGGTGAGTTCCATCTTTTTAATGAACAAATGTTTTCTTTAGCTCTTGCTGTTATACATTGAATCAAGTTATCCCAATTTAATTCCTGGCTAATAATAAGTCCATCACTTATGTAATTCGTGAATTCGTTTTTTATGAATATTATTGGAAAAACTTTTAAATCATCTTTCAAAAATGCACATCTATCTACTAAATAATTTTTGAATCCATATTTTAGTGTTTGTGAATCATTTTGATTATCATATAATATTCCTTCCACGAATATTTCATCATCTTCGATACTTACTACACTTTTCCTAAAATTATTTATAATGCAAATAGGTGATATAAAATTGTAAATGTAGAAATCACCATTTCTATTTCTTATCCTAAAATAATTGCCCTGATTTTTTCTACACATAGTGCTACGATTAAGTCTGTCTGAACTTCAGGACTCACATTAACTGGAAATTTGTTCATTACTATGACCGAAGCATCCTTAC
Source organism: uncultured Chitinophagaceae bacterium (assembly GCA_963826385.1). Lineage (GTDB taxonomy): Bacteria > Bacteroidota > Bacteroidia > Chitinophagales > Chitinophagaceae > Ilyomonas. Next base: position 68,674 of record CAWGWV010000010.1, read on the forward strand.
AGGTTTTTTCAAGACTTGACTTTAGCTGGTTTTCAAAGTTTTCATAAGTTATGCAATTGTTTTGACCATTCAATTGAATTAAACTTACACTCATAAGATTAGATTTTGTAGACTCTTTTAAAATTTAGGATTTTTCATAATTCTATAGGCGCTTAAAAATATGAAAGATATTTATAGTGTTAGTAATTCATTATTATTTGAATTATGAATCTACTTTTTGAGATCTCTAACTTCCTTATGCATTCTTTCATTCACTATAGAACAAAATTATTTCCCTGCACTCCCCACGCACATAAGCCTTGGTGCAGCCAAATAATTTTGACCAAAACAAAGCCACCGCACAAAACATAGCTGCCCTTCCGCACAATAAACCATCGCAGCAGCCATGTTTTTGCTATGCTTCCAACAGCCAAACAGCCGCCCACGCACGAAGGTAACAAGGTCTCTCTCCGGCAGCCGTCCGCAAGCAGATGCGCCAAACCATTGTAGCAGCAGCAATGTTATTAGTATGTCTCTTGTGTGGTATTGCTGCAGCTACAATGCCCTTCGGGTGCTCCGCTACGCTTTGCAGTTTGTCACACTGCTTGCAGTTCCGGCTACCTACGTTCGGGCAGCTACTGTGTCCTGCAGTGCCACTTCGTTCATTACGTCCTTCGTTCCGCTCCATTACACCACGTTCGTAGCCCACACCTTTTGCTACAAGGCATGGCACACTCAGCCATGCACAAAGCCAGCGCACAAGTGATGCACATGCCTTTTCGCAAAGCCAACCCTACAATACTCACTGGGTTCCATTCCGCTACACTACGTCCTCCATTCACTTCAGTAGCACACAGTCCACCCGCTGCCTACGTTTGTGCTCGCCTTTCGTGCCTGCCCCGGCTTCGGGTTTGTCATGCCTTTTGTACCCGACGCACAAAGCCCGACACAAACAAAAGCCCATGCCAAACCCTTGCGTATTACGTTGCTGCCTGCCGCCGCTATCGCGGCTCTCTCAGTCAGCACCGTGGCAGGCACTCGCAGCCGCCTACGTTCCGCTCCGGCGGCTTTGTCGGCGAAGCCGGCTTAGCTGCTACAGTGCCGTTACTACCGGCATAGCCTGACGCTTCCTTTTTGCCGCAGGCGCTATTACCTTTCTGCCTGCGCACCATTAACAGCCGAAAGACAGACAATCACCGCAAACTCACAAAACCTGTGAATATCTTTCCTCACCAACTGATAAAACCGTTCTTATTTTAGCCACTCCTTATGAACCAACAACTCCCAGATCTCAACACAGTGGCTTTGATCCATTTTACAAAGACCGCTCATTTTTTTCGATCTTGAAACCACAGGTACTAATGCCCAAACAGACCGCATCATAGAACTGTCAGCTATAAAACTCCTTCCCAATCAGACACAGGATAGGCTTTATCATGTCCTCAATCCGGGCATGCACATCCCCGAAAGTGCCAGCGCCATACATGGGTTCACAGATGCAGACGTAGCAGACAAGCCTGCTTTTTGCGACATAGCCAACGAAGTATGCTCTTTTTTTACCGGCTGCGATGTAGCCGGTTACAACATAAGAAAGTTCGATATTCCGCTGCTGATGGAAGAACTTCACCGCTGCAAACTCTATCCCATACTGCCTACAGAAACTAAAATGGTCGATGTTATGTCTATCTACCACAAAAAAGAACCACGCGATCTATCAGCCGCCGTTCGCTTTTATTGTGGCGAAATCTGGCAACGCTCACTCCGCGCAGGCAGACGTAGAAGCAACCATGAAAGTTTTCCAAAGCCAGCTTCAGCGTTACAACGATTTGCATCCCTCAGTACATCACCTTCATTCTTTCTGTGGCGGTAGCGAAGAACAGTTTGATGTGAGCGGAAAGTTTGAAAGAAATGAAGAAGGAAAAATCATTTTTGCCTTTGGAAAGCATAAAAATCGTGTCGTCGATTTTGACAACCGCGAAATACTTGACTATATCTCATGGATGAAAGAACCAGGTCGTTTTTCAGTGCTTACGCTCATGGCACTGAGCCGTGCAAAAGCAAATCATACCTGCCACAAGGCATGTATGCAATGGCTCCAAAGCAAAGACCTCCTTTCTTCTGCCGAAAATCTGAAAGCACTTCACACCGCATAAATTGAAGAGAAAGACAGTTATCCCTTTTCCATCACGCGCAATAACAAACAGTTATCAGTTGTCTATCACTGCAGCAGCGAGCCCTGCCTTTCTGTAAGCTCCGAAGATGAAAAGCAAACCGCAGCATGTGTAATACGGCATTTACTCACCAAAGCGGGCGAAAAGCCTTTGTTTCTCAATGCACCGGCAGGCTAAACAAATGGCTGTTTTGTCAGCTGCCTGTTATGTTGTATGTCTGCATCCCTTTCTCATTACGCAAACCATTATACTCAACCACAAAGCTAAGTATCGTCAAGTGTAGTAGGCACGTTTCCCATTTCCACATACAAACAATGAAAGAAAAAGTAGAATACATTTGCTAAAATATTTAGCTATGCCATACTACCGCATAACCATTTGGGTAAAAAACAAGCGCAAGCCTTTGGAGGGCATTCGGTTTATAGAAAATTACAATATTGATGTAGTGCATTTGATGGTTAAGCGTACTTCCTTGCAAAAGATATCCGATTCTAACTTCATTGACCTGGAAGTAGCGATGCTCTCAAAAAATAGTTCCGCAGTTATCCGGCATTTGAATTCAAAACGCAAATGATTACGAATTGATTCATTAATACATAAATGTGTCTACAATGCTTCCATAATCTTACTCTAGTTCCAGTTTTGTTCTGAAGTGCTAAGAAGCTTATATTATAGAATATTACGAATATTCATTTAAATTATTCATTTTATACAATTTTATCAATAAGTTAATAATTACAATTACATCTTTTTGGTTAACACTTAGATTTTTTTGGGTTCTCTTTACTCGTATCGCCTTTTGTATAGGTTCTGTTCGTACATTTAAACATTAGGTTTTGTTAGCTTTACAAAGAAAATCTTTTACAAAATCCTTTTTCGATTGCTCTATTCCTCAAATTCTTGTTGCCAATGAAAATTTTTATCAGCCATTCATCAAAAGATGAAAAGATTGTTGATTCGTTTATTGACCTTTTAGTCGGTGTTTTAGGTATTGATATAAATTTGATATTCTCTTCTTCGACATGTGGTACTCGAATTCCATCTGGCTTTAATTGGCGAAGTGCAATAAAGAAATGCCCTTCAAGACTCAAAAATTATCTTTCTTTTTATTACAAGCAATTATAAGATAAGCGAAATCTGTCAGAATGAAATGGGGGCAGCTTGGATGGTTGATAATGCAACTGTTTTACCCATTGTGGTTGATCCTTTGACATTTTCAACTGTAGGTCCTTTACATGAGGTAAATCAATTGGAGAGGCTTACAAGTGAGGAAAGCTTAGAAAGAATCAAAGACTTAATATTGGATATGCAGCCGCATGATATCAAAAGTGACAGATGGAACTCTAAAAAAAAGGAATTTTAAAAAAGGTTGAGGACTTTTCGAGTACTATTTTAGACGATTTAATTGATGCTGAGATAAAAACTCAAAATCAAAAATTACATAGAGGTGCATTTACTGAATTCATAGTTGATTCTTCATTGAGCCACAGCCAATCATTGAGTAATATTAGTTTGAATAATAAACTCATCTCCGACCTGCAGAAAAATGTAAATGTCACTATTGATTTGAAATTCAATTACTTAGGTAGTTTATGTGCGAACAATTGGATAAAGCTTAGTGGTGATCCTTCTTACGGTCATTACAAACTTGTCGAAATTGTAAAAAATAATCTAAAAAACATCATTGAAGCATGTAATCTTCAAAGAGATGCAAAAGTTGATATCATCAGTTTAGGTCCGGGAGATGGCGAAATCGATAAATACTTACTACATCATTTTAACTCCTCTTGTGTGGTAAAGAATTATTACCCATTAGATATATCGTTCGACCTTTTGCAAACTGCGACTTTGGAAATCATCACAACCAATTGGCTACAGAAAACTTTTAAGATTAAACCAATTCATGGTGACTTTACAGAACTGGTAAATTATATTCCTGTATATGCATATGACGAGAATATCAATTTCTTTTCCTTACTTGGTTTCACTTTTGGCGACTTTAATGAAAGTGAACTGTTAGGAAAAATCAAGGAAGGAATGAATACTGGAGATTATTTGCTTGTTGATGTAAGGTTGCATGATACAAAATTGCATACCAAACTTACTGATGAAGACAAAGAATCCTTATTAACCAATTATAATAACAAATCAAATAATCGGTTTGCTTTTGGTCCTTTAGAATCAGTCACCCTAGCAGATTATAACTCTACAGCATTTGAAATTTCAGTGAATAGAGAGAATACTGTCATTCCTGGTGCCGTCAACGTTGTTACCACCTGTAAAGATATAAATACAAAATTCAGGCTTGATAATAAACCCTTGAAAAAATCAAAGATTAATTTAGCCTCAACAACTTTATATGATTACGAAACTTGAACCATGGTTTGAAATGAGAGGTTTCAACGTGATATGGAAAAAGAAAATTAATTACATTGGCTTGTTCTTGATCGTAAAGCTATGATGTAATCAATGCAATATCATAGCGCGGATTTGTCATAATCTGTGCTTAATATTATAAAAAAATTAATAAAAAAATATGGCAAAGTTAGGCGGCTACCACAGCCGCCTTTTCTATTGGCTGCAAAGAAATTCCGCCATAAACACACCCGCCCGCCGCACAAAAGCCATCTTTTATTGCGTTGCTTCTTTGCAGCCAGCCATGCCGCCTGAGGTATTTGCTTTCTTTTTTTCTCTTTTTTCTTTTAAAAATTAAATTTTAATGAGATGAAAAACGCAAATCACTTCTCCGCAGCAACGGTTCAGAAACATTTTACCGTCACAGCCTCACCCACATTGTCTACACAGATGGCGTAAAGTCCATGGCAGAAAAGTGCCGCGCCTACTGGCTCATCAATCTTCATCATCAGCCACCAAACAAACAAAGCCGTCAGACAACAACCTTTCCAGGTATGGGATCTCAAACGCACAAATGACGACCGGTTTACCATCCTTTGCACCGATGGCAATCACAACCCCATCACCAGCCAGCAACTACCTTTCAGCGATTTTCCCTACGACCTCCTTACCCTCTGGCTCGTAGATGGCTGCCTCCTGCTGCCAAGCGAATACTAAACAAATGAAGCAGTCGGCAACGGCTGCTTTTTTTATGGCACCATCCCAACAACCGGCAATTGCCACCGCCTTTGCACAGGTGTTTTTTATACAGCAAAATTAGCTACGGCAGCCCCCCGCACACATCCAACTAAAAAAACAAAAAGACTCCGGCATAAACACAACAGCCAACCGCACAAAAGCCTTCTTTTATTCCGTTTCCTTTTGGTTTTTTATCTGCCTTCGCTCCCGGTTGAGCTTATAAAAACCACCACTATGCAAAAGCAGCTTCGCATCATTTCCGCCCGCCGTTTGGCAGTTTGCCCCTTCAGCAGTGCCTGTTTCACCGTGCCTTCTGTTCCTTGCTTCGTTAGTAGCCGCCATTTCCGCAGGCTGCCTGTTAGCTTTCCGTCCCCTGCCCGGCGTCAGCGTTTATCAGCTTTCTTCCGGCTGGTTCCTGTGGTGCTTTCCCTCAGGTCGCCGCCAGCTCTCAGCATTGCCCTTTTAGGGGCTTTGCCTTGCTGATTGAACCCTTACACCAATCGCCCAAAATACCCCCTCATTTCGAGGATATTGCGTAGTTAAGCGCACCTTATTTGCACCTTGTCTGCACTCATTCTATATATTGACTTGTAATGACATGTTTTCCTTAATGCCAATTAAACATATTGGAGAGTTTGCGCGCTAATATAAATTGAAGCGAAATCAGTCCATTTATTGAATCAAATTCAACATGTCCTTGAGGTTTTCGCTTAAATACAATGTTTTGTATATTGTAAAATCTAGGGTTTATCGAGTGCATTGTGATAACTGAGTTAGATTCATCAACATTAACGTAAGCAGTAAAAAAAATGGGATCCTTTGAAGAATAAAAAAAAGCTGCAAATTTGACCAGGTTGTTATTCATAAGTTTTAGTTATAATATATAATACAACAATATTTTCGAATTTCAAAAAATATTTGCATTATCACTTTAATTTATAATCTCTTGGAATCAAAAAAGCCCCGCAGTTGCGAGGCTCTTACCTGGTATATATTGAACTTAGAAAACGGCTTGCACTTTCAGCGCATTGCCTGAATTAAACAGGTAATAATTGGTGCCTACCTGCTGGTAAAATTCAATGCCAATGCAATTAATCACACTAACATCTGCCGTCATGGTGGGCGATCCCGGTAAGGTAGCCGTTACCACAGTATCCGTTGCCAGTGCTTCCGACAAGCTCAGGTAATCAGAATACGCGATGCTGGAAAGCTCATTCAGGTCCGGCGCTATCGCTTCATACACTTTCGATTGCTCATTATAGGCAAAGTCCGAAATCACAGAAACAGCATTGATGAGCCGGAAATGGGTGGCACCTGCCGGAGCGCTGATGTAGTTAATCGGGTTAAAGCCCGCAACCGTCAGCGTGGCACCGGTCCTGTCGGCTTCCGCCTCCAGGGAAAAAGGAGCGTAAAAAATACCGTCAAAACTCACATTCTTATTAAATGCGAGCCCTGCCAGGTATTGCTGTTGCGTACTGATCAACACCGCGCGGTAGCCTCTCGCCTCCGACTGGTCTTCGAGATTGATTTTTTTCATAATTGCCGTAAGCCTGCCGGTCAGTTGCGGGTCGCTCATTTGTTTCATCAGCTGCGAAAGCCCCACCCTAACCGATTTGCCAGCCATGGCGCAGCCGCCAAACTCATTCATATTTTCCCGCGTACGCACAAACGCCTCATCAGTAAATACCTGTTCGCCGGTAGGTCCGCCTTTCATGCCGGCGTAATAGCCCGGCAAGCCTTTCATTTTAAAATGCCTGATTTCACCGAGGGTGCCGGTGTATTTGATATGCCCTTTCTGAATTGCCATGATACTTGAATTTTAAATGTTTATAAGTAAATAAATTATGTAAATTTACTCACTAAACAACTGATTTTCAATACACTATAAGGGTTAATATAGTGCAAGTGAGTGCAAAAGAACAAGTCATCATCAGAACACATCATCAAATCAAAGAAAGTGGTGGATGGTGATGGTTTAATTATTACCAATATTTTCAATCAGCATGAAGAAGAAATAAGGTTATTAGGCATAGATGCACCAGAAATAAAGAAATGTCGCAAGCTTAGCCAGGATGAGAAGGAATCGCACTTTAGCAGCCCAATTTTTACAGCATTTAGGCAGGCAGGCATATTTGTACCTTAGCAGTTTAGCGCCCGCTAATGAGTTCTGTATCACTCATTGTAGAAACCAGACAACCCAATAGATGTATATGGCAGAACTCTCGCTTACGTAATATTAAAAGACGGCACCAGTCTAAACGAAAGGATGATTTCAGAAGGTTATGCAAAGCCATTTGAGAAATATTACTGTCAGCAATTACCCATTTACCAACAGTTGAATACACAGGCAAAGCAGCAAAAAAGAGGGCTTTATAAGCCTTACAAGCAGGTTTTAAAATTGTTTACCCTATGTTTACCCCGAAATATAAAATGCCTTGTAAGTTATTGATTTACAAGGCATTTACATGTTAATATGTGTCCCCGCAGAGACTCGAACTCTGGACCCGCTGATTAAGAGTCAGCTGCTCTACCAACTGAGCTACGGAAACATTCCGGAACGGCGAAGGCGGCAAAAATACTGGAAACAACTGCATTACCCAACTTACTTTTGCAGTTTATTACAAAATGAACAACACCAGCCTGCTGACGTTTTTCGTAGGTTAGTATGATTATTGACAGGATGAAATATTTACTTTTTGCAGGCTTTTTACTTTTTGCAGGCTGCACACAACATTCACAAAAAACAGGAACAATGGACAATGCAAACAACCCGGTTTTCTCGAAAACAGATTCCGGAAAGGTGAACCTCAGCAATGAAGAATGGAAAAAAATATTGCCCGGCGATGTGTATCACATTGCCCGTGAAAAAGGTACCGAACGCCCGTTCACCAGCAAATACGAAGACTTTGAAGAAGCAGGCACTTATTACTGTGCCGTTTGCGGCAACGCGCTGTTCAGGAGCGATACGAAGTTTGAAAGCGGCTGCGGCTGCGCCAGTTTTTACGAACCCGTCAGCAAAGGTTCGGTGATCTACGAAGCCGACAATACACATGGCATGCGCCGTACCGAAGTAATGTGCGGACGTTGCAAATCGCACCTTGGCCATGTGTTCGACGATGGTCCCAAACCCACGGGGCTGCGGTATTGTATCAACGGCGTGGTACTCGATTTTGAAAAAGCAAAAGAAGCCGAACAGAAGTACAATGCACAGCAGGATCAGCAGTAACGCATTTGGACAACGCAGATAATATTCAGGATAAAAGAACATGCCGCTAGCGGCATGTTCTTTTTGCTTCCTCCGGGTGTGCAGATCGCTTCCGTGTTTGTGAATAACTAATGTTTTGTGTGCATTCGGGATGTGTTTTTTTGGTGATAAATATGCACTGCCGGAACGCACGATAAGTTCAATACTTTTCTCAAATTCGTTGTTTCGTAACCATTGTTTTTGCTAAATATTGTAGCTTTTTATTATTTTTAAAGTTGTAACGATTACAAAACCAACTAAACAGACACACGTGGATTTCAACATCAACAAAGACCGGAAGACCGGAGAAAGACCCGCCATAGACCTGAGCACCATGATGTATGGCAAAGTGCCACCGCAGGCAAAGGAACTGGAGGAAGCGGTGTTGGGCGCCATCATGCTGGAAAAAACAGCTTTTGATACGTGATTGAAATACTGAAACCGGAATGTTTTTATGTTGATGCACACCAGCGCATTTACAATGCTTTCAAAAGCCTGGCTGATAAAGTCTATGCCGATAGACCTGTTAACGGTGGTGGAAGAATTGAAAATGCGAGAAGAACTGGACATGGTGGGCGGTCCTTATTACATCACCAAACTGACCAATGCGGTGGTATCCAGCGCCAATATTGAAACCCACGCCCGCATTGTATTACAGAAATTCATTCAGCGCGAACTAATCCGCATCAGCGGCGAAATTATAGGGGATGCTTATGAAGACAGCACCGATGTTTTTGATTTGATGGATGATGCCGAGGAAAAAATTTTCCAGATCACCAATAACTTCCTGAAAACCGATTACCGCGAAATGAGCAGCGCCCTGGCCGAAGCCATTCAACCGCATTGACGAATTGCGTACCCGGCAGGAAGATATTTCAGGCATCCCAAGCGGTTTTCCGTCCATGGACCGCGTTACGTTTGGCTGGCAAAAAACCGACCTTATCATCCTCGCTGCCCGCCCTGCGGTTGGTAAAACAGCGTTTGCCCTCAACCTTGCCCGCAATGCAGCTTTAAATACAATGCGTCCAACGCCAGTGGCCGTGTTCTCGTTGGAAATGAGTGCCGGTCAGTTGGTGCAGCGTATTCTATCGCGCTGAAAGCGAGATCATCGCTCGAGAAAATTTCACGTGGTAAAATGGAAGATTACGAGATACCAGCAACTGCATACCAAAGGCATCAAGCGCCTGGAGCAAGCCCCCATTTATATTGACGATACTGCTGCGTTAAACATTTTTGAGTTTCGCGCCAAAGCCCGCAGGCTGGTGAATAAACATAAGGTTGGATTAATCATCATCGATTATCTGCAGCTGATGAGTGGCAGTAACGATAAAGGAGGCAACCGCGAACAGGAAATCAGTACGATATCCCGAAATCTGAAAGCCCTGGCAAAAGAACTAAGCGTTCCCATCATTGCGCTTGAGCCAGTTAAGCCGTGCGGTTGAAACCCGTAAAGAAAGCAAGATGCCGCAGCTGAGCGATTTGCGCGAATCGGGTGCCATTGAGCAGGATGCCGATATGGTAATGTTCATTTACCGCCCGGAATACTACGAGCAAATGGCAAATGAAAATGGCGAAAGTACCCGTGGCGAAACCCACATTCGTATTGCCAAACACCGTAACGGTTCGCTGGAAACCATCAAACTGCGTGCTTTGTTACACATCCAGAAATTTGAAGAATGGGAAGGCGATGGCGGGGCGGATTTCCGCAAAGGGGCGGCGGTAACTGGAAACCTGTTACGCCTCTTCGCCCGCCGGACGAAGCTCGGGAGACGGCGGCAGCATTGTTTATTCAAAAAGGCAGCCGCATGAACAATGGTGAGTTCGATGAAGGCTTCGATGCGTAAGATGTATTTTGATGAGGCATAAAAATCTCCCTGTTTTACATTAATCAAAGCGGTAAAGGAATGCATCCTTTGCCGCTTTTTTGTTTTGCCAGCCTACTCCAGCTCTCATTTCGATTCATTCCTGAAGGCTTCCATCAGTTTTGGCACACATTCGGCAGCGTATCATGTTATTATGGCGTTTATAGATTATTACAAAGTACTGGGTATAGATAAAATGGCATCGGAAGAGGATATAAAAAAAGCTTACCGCAAACTTGCGCGTAAACTGCACCCCGATTTAAATCCCAACGATAAGGACGCGCATAAAAAGTTCCAGGAAATCAACGAGGCAAACGAAGTATTAAGCGACCCTGAGAAACGGAAAAAATATGATGCCTATGGTGAAAACTGGCAACAGGCCGACCAGTTTGAACAGGCGCGCCGACAGCGGCGAAACATACAGCAGTCAAAACTTTTAACAGCGGCAGACACGCCTTTCGGGCAAGGTTTTGAAGGAAATTTTCCGGGGAGGGGAAGAGCGCTTTTTCCGATTTTTTTGAATCACTTTTCGGTGACCGGTCCGGCGGTGGCGGACAGGAGGCAACGGCTGCGTTTCGCGGGCAGGATTACAACGCAGAACTTCAGTCTCGCCTCCGCGAGGCTTATAAACCCACCAGCAAACTTTAACGATAAATGGAAAACAGGTTCGCATTACCGTACCGGCAGGGATTGCAAACGGGCAAGTGATCAAATTGAAAGGATATGGTGCGCCTGGCATCAATGGCGGACCTGCCGGTGACCTTTACATCACGTTTGTAATTGCGGAAGATGCAACTTTTAAGCGGTTGAAAAATGATTTGTATATAATGGTTGACTTAGACTTATATACCGCTGTGTTGGGTGGTGACGTAACGGTTGAAACCATTGACGGGAAAGTGAAACTGAAAGTAAAACCGGAACACAAAACGGCACCAAAACCAGATTGAAAGGCAAGGGTTTTCCGGTGTATAAAAAAGAAGGAGAAGTTGGCGATTTGCTAATTACTTATCAGGTCAAAATTCCCACCAACCTGAGCGAGGAACAAAAACAATTATTTACCCAATTATCAAAACTGTAAGCATGATATGCAGGAAGAGATTGTAACAACAGAAGAATATTCCCGGCAATCGCATACAGACGTTCAGTTCATTAACCAGCTTGGGGAAAGCGGATTAATTCAAATCAGTTTCGCAGGAGCAAATGCATTGTATCCAACTTCACCAATTGCCATTACTTGAAAAATATTCCCGGCTTTATTATGAATTACACATCAATATTGAAGGCATCGAAGCCATTAGTCATTTATTGCAAAAGATGGAAGCCATGCAACCTGAACTGAACCACTTGCATCGGCTGGTAAGCATGTACGATCCGATGGGTTGAAAAAGATTGCCGTTCTTTACCTGGCAGATCCAATCATTGGTATTTTTCCCGGCAGGATAACAAAAGAATTCAATAATTTTAATCCTCGAAATCGTGTTTTACCGGCAGGTTGGCATTATTTTTTGAAACTTAACGGGTATTCTTTATCCGTTAACCGCAAGCAACACAGCAATTCTTTAAAAACACCAACACCATGTACAATCCTACAACCTTCAGCAATTACAAAGACATGGAAGACAACGCAGCCGAAGACACGCTGGTGTTTTTTGTACACGACAACGAAGCACCGATGGCTGCTTCCCGATCCAAAGATTCTTTCATCGCTACCTCCGCAGACGACTCCTATTCAACGGTTGATGAGACTTCATTTCCTGCTGACGATGCATTTGGTCAACCAATCGAAGCAGCAGCGCAAAGCAAAAGCTCCTGATCCAGAACGCGCAGTTCATTTAAACAGTCAATCTTACCGCCATACTTTTAAGCCGGTAGCGATGTATTCAACAGTTGAAAACACTGGTTGGCAATCTCCAATTCTTCATTGGTAGGTACGACCAACACTTTTACCCTTGCATTATCCGGTTGAATTTCGCGGATGCCTTCACCACGCAGTTCATTTTTTTCATCCGCGATTTCGATACCCAAAAATTGCAGGTTGCTGCCGATCCGTTTGCGCATCTGGCTGTCATTTTCACCAACCCCGGCTGTAAACAAGATGGCATCAAGCCCGTTCATAGCAGCCGCATATGCACCAATGTATTTTTGAACGCGGTATGCATAAATTTCGCAAGCCATTGCCGCTTCCACATTTCCCTTGTCCACTTCATGGTTCACGTCGCGCATATCCACAAAACCCGTCATGCCCAGCATCCCGCTTTGCCGGTTGAGCAATGCGTTTACCTGTGATGGTGTGTAGCCATGATCGAGCAGGTAAAAAATAACCGACGGGTCAATGTCACCGCTTCGGGTTCCCATCACCAGTCCGCTCAGCGGGCCAAAGCCCATGCTTGTGTCGATGCTGATGCCGGCTTTTACAGCCGCCATGCTGCAACCGTTGCCGAGGTGAATAGAAATCAGCTTTGCCTGCGGACGTTGCAAATACAGCGCAGCCTGTTCCGTCACGTATTTGTGGCTGGTACCATGAAAGCCATACACGCGTACCTGGCTTTCTTTGTAGATGGCTTTGGGAATGGCATAGCGAAACGCTTTTTCCGGCATTGCCTGGTGAAAAGCTGTATCAAACACCGCTACCTGTTTTGCCTGCGGAAACATTTTTTCCGCCACTTCAATGCCGGTATAATTTGCCGGATTGTGCAGCGGTGCAAGTGAATAGAGATGTTGAATGTCTTCTTTTACCTGGTTGGTGATGAGCGTTGCCTGATTGTATTGTTCACCACCATGCACCACGCGGTGCCCGGCTACGTCTATATCGTCGCCGCTACCAATGACGCCATAGTCCGGATGGGTTAGCAAAGCCACCGCCTTCAGCAGCCCGGCTTCATGATTCTTCAATGGGTGCCGTTTGTTCAATTACTTCTTCTTCCCCGTTGAGAAATACTTTGTGCCTGATCACTGCCTTTTCCTGCCCGATGCGTTCTACCAGCCCGGTGCAGATTGGCTGTGAAGACGGCATTTTGAACAACTGGTATTTGAGGGAACTGCTGCCCGAATTGATGACAAAAATATTCATAGAATAATGGCTACAAAATGGTGACTAATCCTGGCACTGGATGGCGGTAATGATGACGGTGTTGAAAATGTCGTCAACGGTGCAGCCGCGGCTCAGGTCGTTGATGGGTTTGTTCAATCCTTGCAGCATGGGTCCGATGGCCAAAGCACCGGTTTCGCGCTGCACGGCTTTGTAGGTATTGTTTCCCGTATTCAAATCAGGAAAAATGAGCACGCTGGCTTTGCCGGCAACTTCCGAATGGGGCAATTTCTGGTTTCCTACGATCGGGTCAACGGCAGCATCGTATTGAATGGGACCTTCTATTTTCAGATCGGGGCGCTTTTGCTTCACAATTTCGGTAGCACGGCGCACTTTTTCCACGTCCTCTCCTACTCCAGACGTACCGGAAGAATACGACAACATGGCTACCCTTGGCTCTATGCCAAACCGCTGGCTGCTTTCGGCAGAAGAAATGGCAATTTCTGCCAACTGTTCCGCCGTGGGATTAGGGTTTACAGCGCAGTCGCCAAATACCGATACCCTGTCTGGCAGGCACATAAAAAACACGGATGACACCACCGATACGCCGGGCTTTGTTTTGATAAACTGCAGTGCCGGTCGGATGGTATGTTGCGTGGTGTGCACTGCGCCCGATACCATACCGTCGGCATGACCTTTATACACCATCATCGTCCCGAAGTAAGACACGTCTGTCATCATGTCTCTTGCCATTTCCAGCGTTACATTCTTGCTTTTGCGCAGCTCATACAAGGTTTCAACATAATCATCGTACTGATCGTCAAAAGCAGGATTCAGAATGTTTACTTTGGTGAGGTCGAGGTTGATACCAAGTCGTTTGACAGCGGCTAGAAATTTCGTTTCCATCCCCCAGAATGGTGAGTTCCACAATATCCTGCGCTAACCAGCCTGGCAGCCGCTTTTAACATGCGGTCGTCGTTGCCTTCGGGCAATACAATGTGTTTCTTCTGGCTTTTCGCCCATTTCGTCAATTGGTATTGAAACATGTGTGGCGTAATGCTGTCAGATTTAAAAGTGACCATTTTTTCGTCGAGCGCCTGTATATCGACATACTTATTGAAAATGGTAATGGCAAGTTCTATTTTTTTGGTGTTGTCGGGCGTAATGCGCGACGCAATGGCACCAATGGTTTTGGTGGTTTCAAACGTACCGGTTGCAACGGCGATGATGGGCACAACAGTCTGCAGACCCTTCTATGAGGCGGATTACGGGCTCTTCGGGTTCGGTACCGCCGGTGAGCACGATGCCTGCAACTTTGGGATATGAAGCAGACAGGTTTGCCTGCAAAGCACCTACAATGATGTCGCCCCGGTCGCCGGGTGTGATGATGAGCACATTTTCTTTGATGTAATTGAAAAAATGCGGTAGCTGCATGGCGCCGGTTACAAAATGATCTACCTGGTTAGACAATTGTTCTTCCCCAAACAATACTTTTCCGTTTAGCCGTTCCTGTATTTCCTTCATGGTGGGGCTCAGCAGGTTTTTGTTCAGCGGAATCACCGATAAGATGATCGTGTGCGGCAACTGCATCCGCAGCAATTCCTGCACATCGCTTTCCTGGTCGGGATTGAGTTTGTTGATGATGATGCTGAGTACCTGCACTTCCCGCGATTCGAAATTGCGCCAGACGTTGAGGGCAAGATTCACTACCTGCGCCGTTGTTTTGTTTTCGCCCGAAATCACAATCACCACCGGTGCACCAAGGTTTTTGGCAATCAGGATATTGTATTCAAATTCAAAGGCAGTGCCTTCTCCCACAAAATCGCTGCCTTCCACCACCGTA
This sequence comes from uncultured Chitinophagaceae bacterium, assembly GCA_963826385.1. GTDB lineage: Bacteria > Bacteroidota > Bacteroidia > Chitinophagales > Chitinophagaceae > Ilyomonas. Next base: position 83,894 of record CAWGWV010000010.1, read on the forward strand.
AAATCGTAGTTGTCTTCCAGCTTCTTAAACTTGCTGATGATGGTGTTGATGATTTCGCCCTGGCTATCGGTTTCTATGCGGTGCAGCACTTCATGACGCGTAAATGCGTATGCATCTTCGTAGCTCACCGGCAAACCAAAATAATGCAGTACCGTTTCGATGTGCACATCCTTTTTGTCTTTCACATTCCGGTCAATAATCGGTTTGAAATACCCGATTTTTTTGGCTTTGCCCAGCAACATATTGATGAGCCCGATGGTGATTACAGATTTGCCGCTGTATGGTTCTGCCGATGCTATAAAAATGGTCTTCGTCATGGCTGCACACTTTCTAACGAAAGTACTGTAGAAGCAGGGAAAGTAAGAATGGAAATATGGAACCGCTAAGCCAATGACAAGGCATGTTATGGGATGATCTTTTGAGATGAAACCGAAAGCAGACTCAATGCCCGGTGACAGATACTAACACCGGTTGACTGATTGTAATCAATGAACAAATGATTTTACCAAAGGTGAAAATCATTTGCATTCACTTTTTCTTTACAACAGCTTGAGCGTTTTGCGCAAGCCAAATCTTGCCTTGATGAGGGTGATATAATCGAGCAACGCATGGATAAACAGGATAACACCCGCCATTTCCATTGTTTCTTCAACGGTGTAAAGCACGCGTTCGAGCATGCTGACGCCATTCGAACCGGAATGTACATGAACATAGCTTTCCGCCAATTCAAAACCGAGTGCACCGCCTACATAAATCAATCCTGCTATGAAAAACCGGTTGCGGATGGCTACCGGCAATTGCAGTACAAACCGGAGGAATAACAACCCGATGACCACTGCCCCGATTGCATAAGGAACTACCCAGGAATAAAACAGGAAATCACTTGTACCGGAAAAAGATTGTATCAAATCAAAATGATTCAGTCGGTCGTGAATTTCCAGGCTTTCGTCCAGCCCGAGAAACATAAAAATGCCGCAGAGTGCATACCAATACCATTTGCCAAACCGCGCGATGGTATTGCCGGCGGCAACGCCAATCAAAAGATTGAGACCTGCAGCAGCAAACAGAAGACAGGTGGAAAACAAGGTTGGCAGATTTTGTTCATGACCGAGGTAAAAGAAATCCATATAGGCAGCAACAAGCTTGTCGTTGGCATCGCTGTGCAGATCCAGGTAATCGCCATATATACTGGCCAACACAAGACAACTGGTAATCAAATACAAAACAATAGCGATGTTGCGGGTACGAAAAGTAATGACCTCTGGCAAGGTTAGTTCAACAGTTGTATGAGTAATCGTAGAAGACATCTCAGGGAGGGCGGTTGCAGTGTTTGGCATTTGGTTGTTCGGTTGGAGGAGAATAATACGAAATCTGGTAACAATAATGTAACCAAAAATTAACATTCAGCTCATATCCTTACACTTTTTGAAAAAATGACCAGCAAAGTGAGTAGTTCATTGCACTTTTTCAAGACATGTAGCCTTTTCAAATAAGAAACAAAAGCTTTAGGCTCTAACAGCAAGGGTAGCAGCGATACAAATGTGAGTTTTACAATTCCTTTTTTACCAAAGCTTTTTCAGTCGTGGTAACAGTAAGTCCATAAATGAGGTGAGCGATAAACAATTGGGTGAAGTATTTTCGCTTGTGGATTCCAGGCGGATCGGGATGCAGTGCAAGTACAGTTTGCCAGATGGCGATGCCGGCAGCCCCGCTCAAAGCGCCCAGTAAAAATCCATTGCGGACGAAAGAATGTTGTTTTGGATTTTTGCTATCCTTCCATTGGCGGTATGCCAGTGTGAATAGTACACCTGCTGCATAATGCGATATCCATCCGGTAGTCAATGCATGTTGTTTTTTACCGGCAGGAAACATCACTTCTATCAAAGCCGCGAGCAGTATCGGCTCACTGAAATTTTTGTTTTCAATATCAGAGACCAGGTGGCTGAACAATGTCATCAGCGACGTTCCGGTAATGGCAGGCAGCAAAACGTTGTTGGTCATGATATATGATGGTTGAACAGTGATGAATAGGTTGCAACCGCTGCAGATTGCCTGTTTCAGCAACCGTACCGCTATAAGCTGCCCGGATTACAACTGAAAGCCGGCGAAAACTAATCACCGGCTTTCAGTGAGTGCTTTTGATCAAATCTTCCTGCTTATGGCATGATGATTCTGGACTTTGCTTTGCCATTGATTTCCATCAATTCCAAATCGAAAATGAGGTCTTTGCCGGCAAGCATATGGTTGGCATCCAGCTCTACCATGTCTTCCTTCACTTTGGTGATGGTTACCGGTATTACCTGCCCTTTGTCGTTGCTCATGTTCAGTTGCATGCCCACTTCCGGGTTCAGGTCGGGTGGAAACTGGTCTTTCGGAAATTCCAGCACCAGGTGGTCCTGTTTGGGTCCGTAAGCTTCTTCTGCCGGGATGTGAATGGTTTTTTTATCCCCGATATTCATGTCTTTTACACCGGCATCAAAACCCGGGATCACCATGCCCGAGCCCACTTCAAATTCGAGCGGTTCGCGGCCTTCGCTGCTGTCGAAGACAGTGCCGTCTTCAAGTTTGCCTTTATAATGAATTTTAATCGTATCACCGTTTTTTACTTGTTCCATAGTCATTCATTTTTAAGTTAAAAGGCGCGAAAGATAATCTTAAATTATTTTCACGCTGTAAATAAAGATTCCATCAACATGAGAGTATTGTCTGTTCTGCTGCTCAGTTTTCTTTTTTCTCGTGCCCGGCACAAAAAAAGAGTGTTATAGCAAAAAAAGAGCCTGTATTGCCGGGTGCCTTCCGCATGCCGGAGTACCTGCCGCTCCTCGAAGGAAAACGGGTGGGTGTTTTTGCCAACCATACATCGCTTGTTGGCAATGTTCACCTTGTTGATACGCTGCGCAAACGAGGAATCAACGTCGTGAAAATCTTTGCCCCGGAACACGGTTTCCGGGGAACGGCAGATGCCGGTGAAACACTGCGCAACGACATAGACAAAACCACCGGCATTCCACTCATCTCCTTGTACGGAAAAAAAGTGAAGCCTGCCGCCGGGGACCTGGAAAACATAGACATACTGTTGTTTGACATACAGGATGTGGGCGTGCGGTTTTATACATACCAGGCTTCACTGCAATACTTTATGGAAGCGGCGTTTGAAAACAGCAAACCATTGCTGATTCTCGACCGTCCCAACCCCAACGGCTTTTATGTGGATGGACCCGTGCTCGATACAGCTTACCGGAGCTTCGTGGGCATGCAACCGGTGCCGGTGGTATATGGCACTCACAATTGGTGAATATGCCCTGATGATCGCCGGGGAGCGCTGGCTTGCTTCAGAAGCAGCCAATAAAAAATATGATGTATTACAAAACCGCTGCGCAAAACAGTACTGATACGCCCTTTCATTTTTTGGTGATCAAATGCAACCATTATGACCACAGCAGCCGGTACGAGTTGCCGGTAAAGCCATCACCGAACCTGCCAACGACGCATGCAGTGAATGTTTATCCATCCACTTGTTTTTTCGAAGGCACCACGCTAAGCGAAGGCCGGGGCACTCCTCATCCGTTTGAAATATTCGGGCATCCTGCTTTGCCCGACAGTTTATACACTTTTACCCCGCACAGCAACGAAGGCGCCAAAGACCCGAAGTGGAAAGACAAACCCTGCTTTGGATGGAACATTACCAACGTAGAAACGGCGCCTCACTTACAACTGCAATGGCTGCTGGAAGCCTACCGGTTGTTTCCGCAGAAAGACAGTTTTTTCATCACACCGAAAAGCAAATCGCCACAGGCCTATTTCTTCAACAAACTCGCAGGCAACAATACGTTGATGCAACAGGTGAAATCGGGAACAAGCGAGGCAGACATCCGCAAAAGCTGGCAACCGCAACTCGACACGTACCGTCTAATCCGGAAAAAATACCTGCTGTATGATGACTTTTGAATGGATCATTGTACAGGTTGCCATTTCGCCTTTTTTATAGCAGCTACCCTTAGTTTTGCAGCATGAACTACCAGGATTTGCGAATTGTGTTTATGGGCACTCCCGAATTTGCCGTTGCATCGCTTAATTCGCTCGTAACAGCCGGCTGCAACGTTGTGGGCGTGGTTACGGCACCCGATAAACCTTCGGGCAGGGGAATGAAGCTAACCGAAAGTGCCGTGAAGAAATATGCCGTTGAAAAAGGCTTGCGCGTCCTGCAACCTGACAAGCTGAAACATCCCTTTTTCGTAGAAGAATTGCAAAGCCTGGAAGCCGATTTGCAAGTTGTCGTCGCCTTTCGCATGTTGCCCGAAGTAGTGTGGAATATGCCGCCCATGGGCACGGTGAATGTACATGGTTCGCTGCTGCCCGACTACCGTGGCGCGGCGCCAATCAACTGGGCGTTAATCAACGGTGAAACGCACACCGGCATTACAACCTTTAAGCTGCAACACGAGATAGATACCGGTAATATTTTATTGCAGGAACGCATCGCCATCGGCGAAGACGAAACTGCCGGCGAACTGCACGACCGGATGAAAGAAACCGGCGCAGCCCTTCTTTTAAAAACGATAAAAGGATTGGCAGAAAACAGCATCCGGGAAATGCCACAACCCAACCTGCATGCAGATGGATCGCAACCCAAACATGCGCCCAAAATTTTTACCGAAACCTGCCGGATAGATTGGTCAAAAACAGTAGAAGAAGTGTACAACCTCGTCCGTGGGTTGTCGCCTTACCCCGCTGCCTTTACCTACCTGGATAACAAACTGCTGAAGATTTACCATTGTAAAAAAGAACCTGCACCGCATACCCTGGAATACGGAATGGTGAAAAGCGATGGGAAAACTTATCTCCAATTTGCCTGCAGAAATGGGTTTATTTCCATTACCGATTGCCAGCTGGAAGGAAAGAAACGGATGTTGACAGAAGACTTTTTACGCGGTTACCGCATGTAAACCCCGTTATGGTTTTGGATAAAAGTATCAGGGCGTTTGTTTAATCCGTACAACAGAATCCTTCCTCATTGTTTGCAAAAAAATAGTCTTCCGTTGATACGGAAGACTTTTCCCTATACTTATTAGTAAAAAACAAATTTCTTATTCGTAATAGGTAACTTTCAGATCGAACTTCTGATCGGTGATTCCCAATGCCGCTGCAGCCGCCGTACTGATACGAAAATCGAGTCCTTCATTTTCTTTCATTTCACCCAAACCCCACAGCACTTTTGCATACAGTTCGTTTTTACCATTCTTGATTTTTACAATTGATCCCGTAGGCGCATTGTTCATCAGGATATAGTATTTTTTATCAGCCCAGCCGCTTGCCGATTTAAAGGTCATGGCAGTTCCGGTTTTCAATTGTTCGGAACGCTGTCCCTGCAGGTCTTTACCATAAAGTGTTGTAAAAAAACCTTCTTTCGGAGCGTTTGATTCAGCTGTATAGGTCGTAGAATACAGGTTACTGTTGTCAGCGTACGCAGAAGCTGTCAATTGCGAAGTTGTGTTGCTGGCAGCAGGTGAAGCTAGTTGGTGCAGTTGCAGTTTTTGCCGCAGCATCCTGCCTTGCAGGTGCCGATGGCCGAAAGCAATGGCTGCTCTGCCGGCACAGGTTGCGGCTGTTCTTTTACCACGGTTGCAGGAGGTTCCGTCCTTGTTTTGGCAGGTTGAGGCTGCTGTGAAGCAGCATCTTCCGTGAGAAACAGGGTTTGTCCAAGCTTTACATTTCCGTCTGGCAGGTTGTTAATCGACATCAGTTTTTCTACCGGCACTTTATACATCTGGCTGATTCGGTACAATGTTTCGCCCGTAGCCACCACATGTGTCCTGGCAGATGGAGGAGTGGCGGACCGGAGCAGTTGAAGTTGCTTTTACCGGTTGTGCCGGCACTACAACCGTGCTGGCAGGTATTTTTATTTTTTCACCAATCTGTAGCTGGCTTTGAGCATTCATCCCGTTCATGCGCATGATGTCTCCTACTGTTGTATGATAGCTTTTTGCCAGCATACTCAGTGTTTCCCCGGCTTCTAATATGTGCATACTGTAGGCAGATTGTGCGCTGGCGGTAGTGATACCAAAACCTAACAGCAATAAGGCAGTATAGCAATGAGTTGATAATTTCATAGCGTGAACAATTAAGTAAGTAGTCTGATGTAAAGTTAATTTTTTAAAATTCTCCACTCGGCCGGATAGTAGTTATTTATGCGGTTGGGTAAAACTTTCAGCCACCCTAAACCTATTCCACAAAGGGTAGCCCGGTGCCATCCTTTTTGTAAAGACGACACATCAATGGAGATGTCTTTTTTCTGTAAAAACTGGATAGCCTGCTCTTTTGTAAACTCCAAAGCAGGAACTGCCGGATGTACAAGCGTACTGACGGCTAGTGCATGATGCGGTATTACATCCCTTCCTTTTATTTCTCCCAGCACAGTGCCTGCCTGTTTGATATACAACGACTTCTGAAGCGTGACAAGATGCTGATGCATAAGCTCAGGCACTGCGATGAGTTAGCTCTTTCTGTTTTAGCAAGATTGTATTCTCACCAGTCAACCATGACTGCCAGGCTTCTTTTTCCTGCTTTGAAATAGTTGTTGCGCCCGTATGCGAATCGTAAAATACGCCGCCGTCTTTTTTTACAAACGCAGCAATAAACAACCCTTCTCCTTTCACTTTGTCGGGGTAAAAACGGTATCCGGGCGCTTGGTATTTTGATGATGATGATGCTACAATATTCCACTCTTCATTTACCTGCAAAGTGACCGGTTCAAGATCGAAATGCTCCACCATCCAGTCGAGAACGTTTTCATTTTCTTCGGCAGAATAAGAACAGGTAGAATAAATGAGCACACCATTTTGCCGCAGGCACAAATAAGCATCGGCAATAATTCTTTGCTGCCTGTGGCTGCACAGCGCAACGGCTTCCGCGCTCCATTCATCCATAGCGGTTTCATCTTTCCGGAACAAACCGCTGCCACTGCAAGGCGCATCTATCACCATCACGTCAAAAAAATTGTCGAGCCGCTGAAAATGCGCAGGATCATTGTTCGTTACCACTACGTTGCCCGTTCCCCATTTGGTGATGTTTTCCGACAGGATATTTGCGCGGCTTTTGATTACTTCATTCGACACAACAAATCCATCTTTGAAATAAGAGGCCAGCAATGTGCTTTTGCCACCAGGCGCTGCGCATAGGTCTAGAACTTTTTTATCTTTTGTATGCTCCCCAACTGTTTGCCGCAATACTTCCCACAAAAACATACTGCTTGCTTCCTGCACATAATACAGCCCGGCATGGAACAAAGGATCAAAAGTAAAAGAAGGTCGCACTTCCAGGTAAAAAGCTGACGGGCACCAAGGCACAGCTTGCATGGGTGTATGAAATGAAGCCGTTGTTAAATCATTATCTGCAAAAGCCAGCTTTTCTGCATTGAACCTCACGGATGTGATACGCTCTGAAGCGGAATGTGCAGCTACAAAGGCTTCTTCGCTAAAGCCTTTTACACCTTGCAAGGAGGTAAGAAGCATTGATGGTAATGATCGGGGCAATGGTAACTCGTTTGGTAAAGCGCCAAAAATAGAGCATTCATAACAAGCTCCGGAGGTTTAACATTTGTTGGTATTCTGGATTCTCAACTTAAGGAAAGCCGGGGGCTAGCATATTATCATTTTCCCGGTATCCTGTATTTGTGAAATTTTTAGTTTTCGCTGCCGAGTTGCTTTATATTCGTAACACACCAGAATTGAAAATCCAATTTTATGCAATCACTTCTCACCTATCAAACTACAATTACACAAGACAGCTATCGTATCCATAATGAAGAAGTGCAAATTGGCAAATTGTTTAAAAAAGAATGGCTTGGATCGCACATTGAAACCACTATCAACGGACAACACATTGTATTCAATTCAACAGGTATAATCAACCCTGTAGTCAGTGTTACTGATAAATACTCGAAACAAAAGTTGGGTGAGATAAAAGTAAAAGATTTTTTCGCTTTTTTCCCTTCCGCTACGTTGCAAATGTCTGGTGGCAAAGAGTACTGTTGGATCACCAAAAGTGTTTTTTCATACAACTGGCAATGGCTGGATAAATCAATGAACATTGAGGTTGCCTCGTCCAGGGAATCATTCCAAGTATTCAAACAATCGGGCACTATCAGGCTGGCTCATCCCGTGCAGGAGAACGCTTTGTTCGTTGTAGCGGGCATACATTTGCGGAGCGTTGTGCGAAAACAAAACCTTTTCAACATAATTCTCTATATGTTCATGGTCCTGCTGGTAAAACGATATTATTAAAACTACACAAAGGCAGGAACAAGTTGTGTCTGAGTAGTTTCAATAAAATATGCATGCAGCTATTTTGCTTTTCTCAAATTTGAATGGCTTTCCATTTTTTTATAGATGCAAAAAAAGCCGCGACACGCGGCTTACATATATTGACTGAAACAAACTTATCCTTTACAAAAACCAGTATTGCTCATACTTTTCGGCTTCGCTCAGTGGCTTTTCCACCAGCGATTGTGTAATCTTGTTCAGTTCTTTTATTCTGTCCTGAAAATTGCCTTCCAGACTGTTCCTGATCATGTGCAGGTTGTCCATCACTTCATCCAGTTCATCCGGCAGCATTTCCGCAAACATTTCTTTCAGACGTTTTGCCATGGTTGGCGATTTTCCGTTGGTGGAAATGGCTATTTTAAGGTTGCCTTTTGTGACCACAGAACCCAAATAAAAATCACAGAGATAAGGCTTGTCGGCTACGTTTATCAGCTTACCCTTTGCCTTTGCATCGTTGCGGATCACGGTGCTCAGCGCGATATCATTAACCGCAGCAATCACGATGTGACAATCGTCAAGGCACGATGGGTCATATTCACCCTGGATGACATTCACATTGCTGTGCTGCGATGCAAGTTCGCGAAACTCATCACTGATATCTTTAGCCACTACCCGAACGGTGGTAGCCGGTGCATTATTCAAAATAGCGTTTAGTTTTTCAAGCCCTACATTGCCGGCTCCAATCAGCAGCACGCGCATTTCTTCAAGCTTTAAAAAACACTGGGAACAAACGATTCGTTTCTTTCATTATGATCAATCTACAAATTGAGAAATGTTGGGGTCAATCCATTAAATAAACGCTGATGCCGTATTGAACATCACTTCCCGCATCACAAAATCGCCGAAAGGTTCATATTCCCGTCTGTTGGCAGCATACGTTGCAAACAGCATATCGAGCTCCTGCAATATCTGTTCTTCGTTCAGGTTTTCTTTATACAATTTGTTTAGCCGGAAACCCTGCACATCGCTGCCAAGCATCATATTGTATCGCCCGTAAGCAGTGCCCACAAAACCAATTTCAGAAATGTAAGGTCGTGCACAGCCATTGGGACAACCGGTCATGCGGATAATGATGATTCATCGGCAATGTCGTGCTTCTGCTGCAGCACTTCTATCTTATCTATCAGTGTAGGCAGGTAGCGCTGTGCTTCGGCCAGTGCCAGCGGGCAGGTATTGAAAGCCACACAAGCCATCGATTCGCGGCGTGTCCCCGAAGCGCTGACTGTATTGCTCACCACGTTGTATTTTTCCAAAATGGCGTTTACAAATTCCTTGTCTGCTTCCGCCACATCGCTGATAATCAGGTTTTGATTGCAGGTAAAACGAAAATTGGCTTTCCGGCTTTTCGCAATTTCGTAACAGGCGGTTTTCTGCAGCAAACCGTTTTCATCGGCAATTCTTCCGTTTTCTATAAATGCGGTGTAGTACCATTTGCCTTCGTGGTTTGGCTTCCAGCCATAATCATCGCTCCTGTTAATGAACTATACGGCTTTTCAGGTTCAAGTGAAAACCCGATGCGGCTTTCCAGTTCCTGTTTGAACGCTTCCACACCCATGCGGTCGATGGTGTATTTCAGCCGGGACAATTTCCGGTCGCTGCGGTTACCAAAGTCACGCTGCACCGTTACCATTTCATACACCACTTTTTCCACGTTTTCTTTGTCCACATAGCCCATCACGGTGCCAAGCCGCGGATAGGTATCCGGATTACCGTGAGTAGTACCCAAACCACCGCCAACAGAGATGTTGAAACCAATCAGTTGGCCGTCTTCCACAATGGCGATGAGCCCGAGATCGTTGGTAAAAATATCCACATCGTTGAATGGCGGAATGGCGATGGCAATTTTAAATTTGCGTGGCAGGTAACGATCCTGGTACAACGGGTCATCTTCCGTTTTTTCCACCAGCTTTTCATTATCGAGCCATATTTCGTAGTACCCTCTTGTTTTGGGCAACAACAGCAGACTGATTTTATCGGCATAGCCAAAAACCTCTTCGTGAACGGGCGATGCATTGGGGTGCGCCGTGGCTGTTACATTGCGGTTGACGTCGCCGCAGGCAGCAATGCTATCGAGGTGAAAGGCATTGAATTCTGTGATGGTCGGCTTAATGTGATTTTTCAAAATGCCATGCAGCTGAACCGTTTGCCGCGACGTGATTTTGATAACACCGGTGGTATGTTCGCCGGTTACGTGGTGAAGGGCTTCCCATTGCTCGGCTGTTAAAAAACCACCCGGCAGGCGCAGCCGGATCATGAAGGAATACAAGCGTTCAAGGCGTTTGCCGGCGCGCTCTTCGCGGCGGTCGCGGTCGTCCTGCATGTACATGCCATGAAATTTCATCAGCGTCTGGTCGTCTTCGCGGATGGCGCCGGTATGTTCGTCAAGCAGGCTTTCCTTTAGCGTGCCGCGCAAGCCTTCGCTTTGTTTTTTGATTCGTTCTACGGGAGTTTCGCTCATCTTGTCGTGATTGGCTGTTGGTGTTATCCGCCAGCTTAATTATTTTAAAAATTGGCTGCCTGCAATTGCTTTCAGCCATACAGTTTTGTGTAAAAAATTGCGCCGGTTGTATCCGGTTTGTTCCACAATTTCCATTGAGGCAATCCTACAATATACCGAATATTTACTACCTATCAATACACATCTTTGTGATACTTGCCATTGTCGCTCAAAGCCGTCAGGAAGTCGGAAGCGGCTTCTTCATTCATGCCGCCTTTGGCCTGAAAAATCTGCAACAACGTATTCTCAACATCTGTGCTCATCGGGTGTTTGGCTCCGCAAATATAAATCACTGCGCCGTTGCTGATCCAGTCATACAATTCCGTTGCCTGTTGCATCATGCGGTGCTGCACATAGAGTTTTTCTTTCTGGTCGCGCGAAAAAGCAGTGTTGAGCCGCGTTAATGTACCGGTTTCAAAAAACGTCAGCAATTCTGTCTGGTACAGGAAATCAGATACAAAATGCTGGTCGCCGAAAAACAGCCAGTTTCTGCCCTGTGCGCCTTGCGCATCTCGTTCAAAGAGGAAGGAACGGAACGGCGCAATACCCGTTCCCGGCCCGATCATGATGATGTCGGTATCTCCTGAAGGCAGTTTGAAAGAACTGTTTTTTTGCACATAAAACTCCATTTCATCGTTCACATTTTTGCAAGACAAATAATCGGAGCACAAACCAAAACGCCGTTGGCTATCTACTTCAAACGTGCTGCGGCTAACGGTAATGTGCACTTCGTTGCTGCCATGCGCTGCCGGTGAGGAAGAAATAGAATACAACCGGGGTGAAACCGGGTCAAGAATGTTGATGAACTGCTGAACATCAATGGTTTTTTCAAATGGGTAAATGCGCAGCAAATCCACAAGGTCCATGCGGATGGATGGAATCTCTTTGCCCAACAGCTTTGCATATTGCTGAATGATGCGCTCCGGCAAATATTGTATGTTGATTTTGTGCTTGAACAACTCGCCCGCGGTGAAGTGGTTGTTTTTGAATGCAAACTGCTGCATCTCGTTGACGTCGAGCAATTCGAGTATTTTGGCGACAGCGGCATTGCTGTTTTTGGCTATGATGCCAATGGAGTCGCCTGGCTCGTAAGCAATTTCGTCTCCTGATTCTATCTCGATGTGATAGGTTTCTTTACTGCTGCCACGGTCGTTCAGGTTGATGCTGGTGATTACCGCGCCCTGGTGTATTTTCTTTCCGGTTGATGCCGGTTTTAGTGGTGCTGCCACCAATGGCTGGCTGGCAGGTGAAGCGTGCAAAGCAGAGTGCAGCAACTCGTCTATCCACACGCTGGCTTCCGGCTCAAAGTCGGTATCGCACTTGCGCATGGGGATCAGGCGCTGCGCGCCGAGTTTGGACAGACGTTCATCTACATCTTCGCCGGCTTTGCAAAAAAGCGGGTATGAAGAATCGCCCAATGCCAGTACGCTGTATTTCAGTTGATCGAGTTTGATTTCGTTTTGCAACAAATAATCATAGAATTTCTTTGCCGCTTCGGGTGGTTCGCCATCGCCCTGTGTACTCATCACCACCAGCAGGCAGCTTTCTTTCGAAATGTCGGTAGTGCGATACTGGTCAAGGCTTTTGGTTTTAACCGGCAAACCCTGTTTTTTGATTTTTGAAGACAGGTCAACCGCCACTTTTTTAGAATTGCCACTTTCTGTTCCATAGACGACAGTGCAGCCAGCAAGTACGCTGCCGGCAGGTGTTGCCGGTGCAGCCGCAGGTGCCGGTACGGCTCCGTTGGTACCGATCAGTGCACTCACGTAGCCACTGATCCAGATCAGTTCTTCTTTGGTAGCATGCGCCACGAGTTCACGAAACAATTTTAGTTTAGGCTCTGCTAACATTATTTCCATTTTTTATTTCATTGAAAAGTTCGGTCAGGGTATCGAGAGGTGTGAAAAAAGGGGTACGCTCCCGGTTGTTGGGCAGCCAGGCAAACTGCTTGTACAGGCTTGCTACTTTCCCGATAATGACCAATGCGGGGCTCACCAGCGAGTCCGGATGTGGCATCGCTGCAAATTGCTGCAAGGTATGATAATGAACGTATTGATTGAATGTAGTCGCCTGCTCGACCACCACAAACGGCATATCAGCATCAGCCCCGTGCATCAGCAACTGGCCGACGATGCCCGGCAGGGAAGCACCAGACATGTAGAACACCAGGGTATCGTTCATTGCTGCCATCTCTTTCCAGGAGGCAGCAGCGATCACCGTATTTTTATAATAGGTAAGAATCCGTACGCCGGTGGCATGATCCCGGGCTGTGAGCGGGATACCACTATAGGCAGACGCGCCTGACACCGCGGTAATACCGGGAATGAGTTCGTACGGAATGCCGGCTTCATTAACCGCCAGCAGTTCGTCGAGGATGTTGGAAAAAATAGAAATGTCACCGCCTTTCAGCCGCACAACGTTGGTGTAATGCTGTGCTTTGGCAACAATGAGTTCATTGATTTCCTGTTGTGAAGCCGACAAACCGCTTCCACCCTGTTTGCCTACGGCAATTACCTGCGCAGTGATTGGCACATAAGCCGACAAAATGTCTTCGCTCACCAGCCGGTCAGTGATTACTACATCGGCGGTACGCAATGCATTGCCCCCTTTTACCGTCATCAAACCCGGGTCGCCGGGACCAGCGCCTATGAATATTACTTTTCGGCTTTGCTTCATTATCGATACTTCTATTAGTCCACCGTTTTGGTAGAATATTGTGTAAAAATAGGTCAGAAAGCAGTTGGAGCCAAGAAATTGAGAGAGATTCATCTTTCCTTCACATCGCTTTTTACCTACTGCTGACGAAATGAATTTCCTTTGAATCGGATAATCACCTGTTGATAACCGGCGGCTTTGAAAAAATCGGTGAGGATTTGCCGCGCTTTGTTTTCCGACTGGCTGAGCAAACCACGGCTTTTGGCATCGGCAATGGCAAGATACCGGATTTTATTTTTCAGGTTGGTAATCGCGGTGCTGCTCCAGTCGCCCCGCTCGATAAACACAGTAACTCCGGAAGGATTGATGATGGCATCAAGCACTTCGGCTGCCGGCAATACAATGTTGATGGAATCGGTGGTACCACTGATGTCGGCATCGGCCAGTTTCTGCATGTCGATGCCAATGTGCGTGGTGACTTTGCCGATGATCACCAACCGGTTGATGTCGCGATACAACGTAATGTCGGGCAGTAGCGGAATTTCCAGTTTTTTTTCGTTGGTATGAGTGCTGTCCACCACCATCTCTTCATACATGGATACCGTTACAAGTTGCGCAAGGGCGCGCACCTGTTTCACGATGACGGGTGTGTTTTCGATGACCACCTTTTTGGGGGTAAATACTTCTTTCAGCGAAGGCAGGCTTTCAATTTTGACAATCGCCCACACTGCCAGCACCACGATCAGCGAAATGATCAATATATTTTTCAATGCTCTCATGACTTTTTTTTACTTGAACGAAACACCTACATATCGGAATCCGGCCTGCTGAAACAAATGCCGGAAAAACAACACACTGTTGTCTTCTGCCGTTTTCAGGATGCCCAGCGAAGCAACGAGTGAGCGGATTTGCGGCTCGGCCTGCGCCACGAATTGTTCACGCTCATTGGCAGAAAACGGGTCGCGGAAGGTGCCGATTTCCTGGTAGGCGACCTGTATTTTATCGGGGGGAATGCTAAGGCTGAACAGCTGCGCGTGCGGCAGATACACAGCAATGGAATCGTTGCGAACATCGAAGTTGTCTGCGCTGATGTTTTGCAGGCTGATGCCAGCTTTCAGATACGCTTCGCAATTGATCAGGATTTTTCGTTCGCCGATCTTGTACCAGGTTTTGTTGTCGCTGGCGCGAATCACTTTACTCAGGGTGTATTCTGCCGTGATGAGTTGCCCGGTTTCTTTCAATGACAGGATGGTTTGCGAAATATCGGGTCCCTTTTCTTTTTTTTCACAGCTGCTCAACAGCCACAAAATGAGGAAGCAAAACCACCTTACCTGCCACATAATATATACTTTACCCATGCCGGGAAATATATGAAGAAATATGCCAAAGCAGTTGTAAAGCCGGCAACAGGTGATGTATGCCTGGTGATTGCATTTCCAGCCGGGAGCTTTTAATGAAACAAAGACACAAACCCTGGCAACCATAATTGACGATGAAGAAAAGATGCGTGATGGGATGTTTCCGGTTTCTTGGCAAACTGCCCGCATTCCGCCTATTTTTGCGGCAACAGCAGGTTATGAAACGGATTGCCATTTTTGCGTCAGGTGCCGGCAGCAATGCGGCTAAAATCATCCAGCATTTTTACCGTCACGCTTCCATTGAAGCCGCTTTGGTGGTGTGCAACAAACCGGGCGCCGGCGTCATCAGCATTGCGCAGCAACAGCAGCTGCCGGTATTAATGATTGAGCGGGAAACGTTTTTCAGGGGTAATCATTACCTGGATGAATTGACATCTTACGGCATTGATTTCATTGTCCTTGCCGGTTTTTTGTGGAAAATTCCTTCGGAAATGATAGCAGCTTATCCTGAAAAAATTCTCAACATTCACCCCGCATTGCTTCCCAATTATGGTGGCAAAGGAATGTATGGTCAAAACGTACACGAAGCGGTACTCGCTGCCGGCGATACAGAGAGCGGCATCAGCATTCACGTGGTGGATGAAGTGTATGACAATGGCAAAATTCTATTTGCCGCGACCTGCCCTGTTTTACCCGGCGATACAGCCGAAACGCTCGCCGGCCGCATTCATGCGCTGGAACACCAGCATTACCCGCAGGTGATAGAAAAGTATATTTCAGTGTTTGAATCGTAATGGTTACTTATTGGGAAGCATTGTCATTTTTAAATTCCTCCTTGTGATCGTCACCCCGTAGCTTTTTGAACACATCGAGCCCGATTTTGACACCGCCGTTGCCATCATCTTTGGCACGCAAATACAGGCTGGCACCTACTTTCCTTTTTGCACCCTTGTTTTTTACCACGTAGTCATCATCCCGCTTTTTCAGGTTGCTCAAGGGAACCTGTATGCTGATATCGGTGTTGTTGCCAAAACTGTAAATGCCCTCTACAAATGCCGTGATGGCAGACGATTCTATCTCCATGCGGTGAATGAGCACGTCTTCTTTTTTTAGTTCAAAACTGTCTTTCAATTCAGCAAATTCAATGTCTTCCAGACCTCTGTTTTTAAATACTATTTTCTGTATATCCATCAACGGTTTAAAGTTGACAAGCCTGCCTTTTTTCAGTGAAAAATGTAGATTGCCAAACATGGTTTTGGGCAACAGGTTTCCTTTGTTGTCAATGCCCATTTTTACGTTTCCCTTCATGTCGAGAATGCCACGCAGATTTTCAGAATGCAAACTTTGCATCCCGAAATTGTTAAACGCGTAAAACAGTTTTTGCACGTTGATGTTGTCCAGCAGCAGGTTGGTAGAGGCTTCATGGTAGTTGTCGTTTACCTGGTGAATATTGGCATTCATGTTCAGCCGTCCATCGGCATGCAGCAACGATAGCTTGGCGATATTGATGTCATTGTTTACAAACCCAAGCTGCGCTTCCACATTGCGCGCGGTGAAGTGACTCAGGTGTACGGCGTTGGCTTTCAGGTTCATGTCGAGGGTGCCATTTTGCAGCACATCATCTACCTGCACCAATGGTTTTGCTGTGCCGCCACTTTGTTTTTTGCGTGCTGCCGGCGTACGTCTTGACTGAAACAATGTTTTGAAATCGGCAAGATCAAGATCGGGTGTAAACACCGAACAAACGAGTGTGGCTTTTCCCGGGAGGCTGTTGGCAGCCAGTACGTTCAGGTTGTTGCCTGCCACTTCCACTTTGAAATGATTGGTGTTCAGATCGCAGCGCAGGTCCCTGACAAGCAGGTCGGCTTTTGAAAAGATGATTTCCCCGTTGCAGTTGTCGAAAGTGAGGTTGCGGGGCGTATAGTTGACCTGCGCATCTTTGATGACGAGGTTGCCGCTCAGGTATTGCAGCAATGCAGGATCTACGCCCAACGGACCGCTGTACTGCAGATTGAGCAATGCGCCGCCGCTGATGAAGTTCAACGTGTTTAACCCCAGTCTTTCGTCGAGTGCTTCCAGTGTAGTGGTCGAACTGACGTCGAAGCGGAGAATGGGATGCACGAGGTTGGTAACAATGGTATTGGTATTGGCCAACAAATTGATGCCGCCCCACGATGCCGATAACTTGGTTAGCATGACTTCCGAGTTGTCGTCGGTGCGCGGATAGTCTTTGTTTCGCTCGTTGGTAAAACTGCCTGCAAACGAACATTCATCCAGCGTAAGTACAGGCGTTACCAACTGGTTGTTCGCCACCGCCCATTTTACATTGATGAGCGGGATGGTGCGAAATGCCATGGGACCTTCGATGTTGGCAGTAATGGAAAGCGGCTTTGTCAATCGCACCAGGTTGATTTTATTGGAAATATTTGGACTGACGAGTGAGGCCGCTTCACGGTAATCAATCGCATCTGTCTTTGCAAAAATCTTAAAATGTGAAGTCAGGGTATCGGTAAGAAAAAAATCGCCTTTGAGGATAAAATTTGATGGCCCGATGGCGACTGGTGTTTCATTGAACGACAAATGTTTGTTCGCTGTATTGAACGTCAGGTTCCAATCTGCTTTTATGGTTTTTCCTTTTAAAAAATACCCTTTGGCAAGGTTGAAACCCAATCCCCTGATGAGCGCATCTTCTTCCAGGTTGATGGAAACGATGGAATCGTTGTATTCGAGTTCTGCATGCAGTTCATTTACTTTTAGTCCCAACCATTTGTCTTTGGGTACATGTTCAGATACAAAATGTATATTCTTCAACCCGATTTCATCAATAAAAGTGGAGTTGGATTTTTTCTTCTCTTCTTTGCCTTTCTTTTTTTGGAACAAATAATTGTTGCTGTAGCCGTTTTTATCGGTAAAAAAATAGATGACACCATCTTCAAGATAAACGTTGTGGATGTCCACTTCGCTGCCAATCAATTTCAACACGTTTAACCGCGTAGAAGCATACCGCACTTTTACAACCGATTTGTTGTACAGCGAATCCCGGATGTCTATGTTTTCGATGCGGATGTCTATGTTGGGAAAATGCCTCCACACGTTGATGTCAATGTTGGCGACCGACGCGTTGCCATCGATGGCATCGTTCAGTTTGCTGTTGATTAGTTTTACAAAAGAATCGTGGTTCCGGTTGATGTAAATCTGCAGGGCGGTGAACAGCAGCAGCACGATTGCCAACAAACCCGCCACTATTCCACCACCAATTTTAAGTATCCTTTTTTTAGTCTGCTGTGTCATTCAAGAAGCTGATTTACGTGTGATTGTTGTCATGTTTACCTGTAGAAAAAAGTCCGGGTCAATGATGGAAGCAAGGGAAATCAGGTTTGTTTTTCTCTGACAAGTACGGATGATGCAATAGCTCTAATGAAAAAATCCCGCCAAAAAAAGACGGGATCATTCGCTAACTGCTTCACCGGCAGCCAGATGAACAAGCTTCTGTCAAATGACAGAACCGGGATTTAAAATTTTGTACCCAATATGTGAGGCAACATCCTGAGCCAGGTGGGCCAATCATGCCGGATGTCGCGCCCCCAGATTTCGAGGTTGTGCCAGATGCCCTTTCGCCACAACAGGTCAGAAAACCGCTTGTTGGCATCGGGTTCTTCATAATCGCCGCTGCCAGTGTAAATATGAATGTGGTGACTGGCTTTTATTTTATCAAGATAATAATTGTCATTCAGGTTGGCCATGTAATGCATGGGGCTGTTGAAATACACCTGTTCGTCCCAATAACCGGCAGTATATTCGGTGAGGTCATATACGCCGCTCATGCTGATGGTGCCGTTGATGATGTCCGGGCGTTTCAGAAACAGGTTCATGGCATGTAGGGCGCCAAGCGATGCGCCGCAGGTATAAACAAATGTGTCTTTGCCAACATTGTTGCGGATAAAGGGAAGCACTTCGTTGAACACGTAATGGTTAAAATGGTTGTGGTTGAGGGCACGGTGCTCGCCCCACATGCTTTTGTTCATCCAGCTTTCCTTGTTCATGCTGTTGATGCTAAAGACTTTTACCTTTCCGGCATTGATAAACGGCGCGATGGCATTGATGAGGTGAAAGCGCTCGTATTCGAGGTAGTCTGCCCCTGCGGTAGGTATCATGAGCAATGCAAAGCCATAATGCCCGTAAGTAGCAATGGGCATTTCGCGGTTGGTGGACGGGCTGTGCCAGGAAGTGATTTCTCGACGCATAAAAAAGTAAAATGTTTTGATGTTGTAGTAGCTGGAATTGTTGCCTGCATGAAGGGAATCGCTGAGTTACATACTGCTCCGCCCTTACACTGACAAACACTTCCCTTATGATCTGTTAAGACACACGGCTGCCCGGTTCAATGGCATCGCCGGCATTGATAAAATGCAGTTTGCCTGCTTTGTCTTCTGCCATCAGGATCATGCCGTTGCTTTCGATGCCCCGCATCTTGCGCGGTGCCAGGTTGGCAACTACGGTTACTTGTTTACCAATGATTTCTTCGGGAGAAAAATATTGAGCAATGCCCGACAGGAGTGTCCGTTTTTCGTAGCCAAGGTCCACTTCCAGCTTCAGCAGTTTGTCGGCTTTTTCCACTTTTTCTGCTGACAGAATGGTACCCACACGAAGGTCAATTTTTGCAAAGTCATCGAATTGTATCTGCGATTTGTTGTCGGTTGATACGGTTGTCGCCGGCGCCGCTTGGGCAGAAGCAGGAGCTACAACGGCAGCATCGGCTGTTGGCGAAACGGTACCTTCTTTCAGCTTTTGTATTTGCTCCTGGATTTCCGCGTCTTCTATTTTGCGGAACAGCAGTTCGGGTGCTTTCAGTGAATAACCAACGCTGAGCAGTTTGAGGCGGCCCCCGTTTTTCCAATCCAGCATTTTGTCCATCACCTTCATCATGCGACACATTTTTTTGGCAGTGAACGGCAGGAACGGGTTGACGAGAATGGCGAGGTTGGCAGTTAGCTGCAGGCAAATGTGCAGGCAGTTGTCGATTTGTTTCTGAATGATTTCCGAACTATTGCCGCCAACGGCTACCTTGTTAATTTCCTCCAGGTTTTTGGCAAAAATCCAGGGTTCTTTTTCCTGCATGTATTTGTTGCCTTTGCGGGCAAGATCCATGACATCGAAAAGTGCTTCGCGAAACTTGAATTCTTCCAGCATGGCTTCTACCCGCAGCTTTGCAATTTCAATATCACTGATCATGGCTTTGTCTTTATCATCGAGCAGCATGGCGTGCAACGGCGGTACTTTGCCTGCGCACAGCTTGTGCATGAGTACGAATGTGCGGTTGACAAAATTTCCAAATACATTTACCAATTCGCTGTTGGCTGCTTCCTGGAACCCTTTCCAGGTAAACTCGCTGTCTTTGGTTTCGGGCGAAATGATGGTCAGGTAATAGCGCAGCACGTCGGCCATCTGCGTGCCGCCGTTTTCTTTTTTTACAAAGTCGTTGATGTAATCCTGCATGTCGAGTTTCCAGTTGCGGCTGGTGCTCATTTTTTCTCCTTCGAGGTTCATGAATTCGTTGGCAGGAATGCTATCGGGCAAAATGTTGCCGTGCAGTTTAAGCATGACGGGAAAGATGATGCCATGAAACACGATGTTGTCTTTGCCGATGAAGTGAACCAGCTTGGTATCGCTGTCGTACCAGTAAGGTTTCCAGTCTTTCCCTACATTTTTTGCCCATTGCCGGGTAGCGCTGATGTAGCCGATGGGGGCATCGAACCATACATAGAGCACTTTGCCCTCGGCACCGGGCAGCGGTACTTTGATGCCCCAGTCCAGATCGCGGGTAACGGCACGGGGTTGCAGTCCGTTGTCAAGCCAGCTTTTGCACTGTCCCAGCACGTTGTTTCGCCAGTCGTCCTTGTGTTGGGTAACAATCCAATCGCGCAGCCAGTCTTCGTGTTTGTTCAGTGGCAGGTACCAGTGGGTCGTAGCTTTTTTCACCGGTGCTTTCCCGCTGAGGGTGCTCACCGGGTTGATGAGCATTTCGGGCGTCAGCGAGGTACCGCAACGCTCGCATTGGTCGCCGAATGCACTTTCAAAACCGCAGTTGGGACAAGTGCCTTTGATGAACCTGTCGGCAAGAAACGATTGGGCTTCTTCATCGTAGTATTGCTCGGTTTCTTTTTGTTCCAGTTCGTTGTGCTCGTAGAGATAGGTAAAAAACTCCTGCGCCGTTTCGTGGTGCAATGGATCGGAAGTGCGGTGATAGATATCGAAAGAAATACCCAGGTCTTCAAAATTTTCCTTGATGACCGGGTGATATTTGTCAATAATCGCCTGTGCGGTGGTGCCTTCTTTCATTGCCTGCATGGGAATGGCGGTACCGTGCTCATCGCTGCCGCAAATGAAAACAACGTCTCTTTTTTGCGCCCGCAAAAAACGGACATAGGTATCAGCCGGAAGATAAGCTCCGGCAAGGTGGCCAATGTGCTTTAGTCCGTTGGCATAAGGCAAGGCGGCAGTAACTAAATATCTTGAATTTTTTTTCATTATTATCCTAACTTTATTTCGTATAAGTAATGTTTTTCAAAAGAAACAGATTAATTTTTTATTGTTTTCTTTTTAATTATGTTTATAACTTTAGCACTCAGAAACCAGGGAAAAACCAATCAACTCCAAGGCCGGGTGTAGCAAACGATTGCGGACAAAAATAAGTAAACGCAGCTTTCTTATCTGATAATTTAGAGGTGTTCCGGTTCTTGATTTGGATTATTGATTCTTTGTTCATGCGATTGAGGAGAATTGTGATTGTACATTCATAAACCAACTATATTTACAAACTTGAAGCCGTAGGGAAAGAAAGAGCAAGTTAAGCATAGCATTGCCGGTAGCCGACATGTGAGAAAAGAAAAATTCAAACCACTTTTACAGGATCAAAAGGTGTGAAACACCAATCACTGGTTGCGATATATTTGAAAGCATATGTTGGAATCAGAAAAAAATAAGATAACGAATGCGTTTTTTCAGAACGATTTCATTAGAATTGCCGAATATTTTTTACTTATAGTTTTAAAACCTAAAAAATCAATTGTATCATGGCTGACATTAAACCTACTACAACTGTAGCAGCACCAAAAACAGTTTCAACAACTTCTGTGCAACCAAGAAAATCATCTAATGCCATTGCGTGGATTGCACCCTTGCTTTGTATTGTACTCGGCTACGTTATCTGGCGCTTTGTAATTGGTGCCGACAGCAACTTTACCAATCCCGACAAAAACGGCGGTTTCTGGCCTGCCCACGAAGGACCGACCAGTGCCTTTGCCCGTATGTACCAGGGAGGCATCATTGTACCGGTGCTGATTGGTTGTTTTTTGATCGTTGTTACCTTCGTTATCGAAAGACTTCTCACCGTGTCGAAAGCTTCCGGCACTGGCAACATTGCTGAATTTGTTCGCAAGGTTCAGTTTCATTTGGCAAACAAAGACGTGGACAAAGCCATCGTTGAATGCGACAAGCAGAAAGGTTCTGTAGGCAACGTAATGAAAGCTGGTCTTCGCAAGTACAAAGAAATGATTGGCAACACCGAACTGGAAACCGAGCAGAAAGTGCTGAACATCCAGAAAGAAGTGGAAGAAGCCACGGCTCTCGAACTGCCGATGCTGGAAAAGAACCTGGTGTTCCTGTCAACCCTTGCCTCAGTAGCTACCCTTATTGGTCTGCTGGGTACCGTAATGGGGATGATCCGGTCGTTCAGTGCCCTGGGTGCCAGCGGTGGTTCAGAAGCATCTTCGAAACTGTCTGAAGGTATCTCTGAAGCCCTGTACAATACCGCACTTGGTATCGGTACGTCTTCTATCGCTATCATCATGTACAACGTCTTCACTACCAAAATCGATGGCATTACCTACGGCATTGATGAAAGCGGCTTTACCCTCACGCAGAGCTTTGCTGCCAATTACAAATAAATTTTTTCTAACACCGGTTTGTGGAAACCGGTGTTAGTCTGCATCTAAGTAAGAAATTAAAATCTGAACAATGGCAAGACCTAAAATTGCGAGGAAAAGCACGACCATTGACATGACTGCCATGTGTGATGTGGCTTTTCTTCTGCTCACCTTTTTCATTCTAACAGCAAAGCCCAAAGAATCATCTGCCATTGAAGTGGTGACGCCTAATTCGGTATCGTCTAAAAAAGCTCCTGAAGCCGATGTGGTGCTCATCTCTATCAACAAAGACGGCAAAGTGTTCTTTTCATCCGGCGACAACAATGAAGACAGAGCCAAAAAGCAGTCTATCATCAGCGGTCTCAATGAAACGAATAATTTAGGACTGACAGCAGCGGAGATCGATAACCTGACGAAGCAACCAATCATTGGTGTGCCCCTGAGCCAGTTGAAACAACAAGCTGCCCTGCCATCCGACCAGATTTCTGACAAGGTACTGCCCGGCATTCCGGTGATAGACACGGCCAACAACCAGCTTACCAAATGGATGCGCGGCGTTAGCGAAGCGTACTCTGGCGGTAAAGTAAACATCCTGCTGAAGGGTGACAACCTCACCAAGTATCCTTATTTCAGAAACGTGTTGTCTGCATTCAAAAAGAACGACTTGCTGAAGTTTCAGATGGTTACCAATGCAGAGAGTGTGCCCGAAGGCACAGCCCTGTATCAGCAAGGCGGCAACACCGAAGAAGAATAATTATTTTTCACAATTAAATATTACTTGTTATGGCAGAGTTAGATACCTCGGGCGGGGGTCATAAAAAGGGACCCGGCGTAAAAAAAGGGAAGAAACAATCTACCAGGGTAGATATGACTCCTATGGTTGACTTAGGCTTTCTGCTGATCACGTTCTTTATCTTTACGACAACCATCAGCCAGCCGACTGCGCTGAAATTGAACCTGCCGAAAGATACCGACAAGGAAGAAGAACAGACCAAAACAAAGGCGTCTGGTGCTTTGACCCTCATGTTGGGAAAAGACAACAACGTGTTTTATTACGAAGGTGAATTGGCACCGGATGGTTCCAATTTCAAGTCATCGAGCTTCAAAGAAATCAGGAATGTGATCATCGACAAAAAGAAAAGTACCAATCCTGACGACTTTATGGTGGTGATTAAACCCGGAGACGAAAGCACCTACAAAAACGTAGTGGACATCCTGGATGAAATGACCATAAACGTAGTAAAACGTTACGCATTGGTTGAAATTTCAGAGCCAGAAACCCAACTCGTTCAGGTCAGTGAAGGCGGTACTCCTACTGAAACACCAGCAAAATAAGAATGAACAGCAGCTTTAAAAAAACCTGTTATGGAAGTAAATAAAATTTTAACCGCCGATTTCCTTGACATCCTGTTTGAAGGAAGAAACAAGGATTATGGCGCTTATGAACTCCGCAAAACCTATAACCGCCGCATTACCACCGCCTTGGTCGTAATGGTGATTATCTGTTTGGCGGTAGGGGTTGCCTTTGCTGTCTCGAGACTAAACAAAGAAGAAGCAAAGCCCCAGATCATTGTCCAGGATGTGAGTCTGGAAGATGTAAAACAGGAAGAAAAAAAGCCTGAACCACCGCCACCTCCTCCTCCACCCAAAATTGAACCACCGAAAATCGAAATCAAGCAGTTCACGCCTCCCAAAATTGTAAAAGATGAGGAAGTAAAAGAACCACCTCCAAAGCAGGAAGAACTGGCGGAAACGAAAATTGGTACCATCAACCAGGAAGGTATCAAATCAGATGTCATCGCTCCTCCTGTAGAAGCAGCCGGTACCGGTGTGGTAGAAGCTCCCAAAGTAACCGAAGACTACGACAAAGAGTTTAAAACCGTACAGATACAGGCGAAATTCCCTGGCGGTCCAGATGCGTGGATCAAATACCTGCAACGCAACCTGAGATCGGATACACCAACAGACAATGGAGCCCCCGCAGGAAACTACACCGTAATCGTGTCTTTCCTTGTTGACAAAACCGGAGCTATCTCTGAAGTAAAGGCTGACAACGATCCGGGATATGGTACTGCTGCTGAAGCGGTACGCGTTATTCAACGGGGACCAGCCTGGCAACCGGCAGTTCAAAATGGTAGAAATGTAATTTATCGTCAAAAACAGTCCATCACTTTCCAGGTGATCGAACAATAAACTATCTTTTTACATAAAAAAAACTCCGGCATCAACACCGGAGTTTTTTTATGCCTGTATTACATGACGTTTTATAGGAGACTGAAACAATTCTATCCAACAAACATGGGCTAAAATATCAATCTCCGGTTAGACAACCGGAGATTTTTACAATTCAAGGTTTATGGTCAGATGCTAACTAACGCTTTTGCAATGGCTTGCCTATAAGATCAATCTTGTTCATTCTCCAGACAAGCCATATTCTATCAGACAGGCAATCAGTTTCGTTTCATTTTTAAATGAGTTGGAACCAACTGTTTGCTAATTTGTTTAGCAAATATAGAAACAATTTTGTATCCGGTTTACAAAAGCATAGTCTAGTTATCAACAATGCATTCGAATTCTGAAAAAGAAAGGAACGGAAAAGATGAAAGAACGGATGTATTTATCCTTAAGAAACCGCTAATGGTGTAAAAGCCTGCCGGAAATGAGGAGAAAAAATGTTTCTTTGTAGTTGTCATGTCGCTATTCATCACATCGCTTAATTCGGGAAGTAATGGTAATTGTTATTACATTGGAAATGACAAAGATGCAGTGCTCATAGACGCCGGAATTTCGTGCCGGGAAACAGAAAACCGGATGAAACGCCTCCAATTGTCCATGCATTCGGTAAAAGCCATCTTCATTTCTCATGAGCATTCCGATCACATACAAGGTGTACCGGTGCTGGCAAAAAAATACCAGTTGCCGGTGTATGTTACTCCTGCTACCCTCCGCGGTTGCGGTCATACACTGAACAGCCACCCTTTGCTAAAATTATTTGTCCCCTATCAACCGGTAACAATCGGGTCTTTGTTCATCACTGCCTTCCCAAAGTTGCACGATGCTGCCGAACCACACAGTTTTACTGTAAGTGACCAATCCATCACCATTGGTGTATTCACAGACATCGGCTCGCCCTGCAAACACGTTATTCATCATTTCAAACTATGCCATGCTGCCTTTCTCGAAGCCAATTACGATGAAGCCATGCTGGAACGTGGAAAATATCCCGTTCACCTGAAAAGGCGAATTGCGAGTTCCGTTGGGCATCTTTCCAACCGACAGGCACTCGAGCTGTTCATTCAACACAAACCGCCTTTTATGAGTCACCTGCTGCTGGCGCATTTGTCAAAAGAAAACAATCATCCACAGCTCGTGGAAAACCTGTTCACGGCACACGCCGGCAACACGAAAATCATCGTGGCATCACGCTATGCCGAAACAAAACTGTTTGAGGTAAACCATACACTTCCGGCTACTCCTGCTGGTCATTATTTCCAGCATCAAAAAGCCACGGTGGCACAGCTATCACTATTCTGATATGCTGAATTCACCTTGAAAGTAATGCAAGCTTTTCCTTAATTGATCACCCTACAGCCCGCTGTTACATTTTCCGTTACCATTGGCAACGGAAAATTCGTCTTGCCAATTTGCCTAATTTGGTTGCAGGCTGACTGTCATCAGATTCATATTCCCGGTAACCGAAAAAAGGAACCCGCACAATCATATACGCATCTGCGCTCCGTGTTTTGCGAAGCAAACCAGTACTGATGATCGATCCGGAACCAATGACCACGGGACCAAGCCGCAAAGCAGTTCCCACACGAAAACCACCTGCCAACTGGTAAGACAACGGGACATACAAACCAGCCCATGGCAGTTCGGCACGTGGCGTTACAGAAATCGTTGACAGGGTATGTGTACCGATGTAATAAGCCGGCTGCGAAGTGATGACCGGCAATTGCACGTGCGCTTCTGCCGACAACCATTTGTTCAGGCTGTAATCAAACATCAGGTGTAGCGTGGTGGGCAGCATCATGGTAAAATAAGTGTCAGATGGCGTACCCGGAAATTTACGCTTGTAAAAATTAGAGATGCTCACCAGCGTCGTACTGTCGGGCGGGGGCTTCAGGTCTTCAAAAACATACGATTGTCCACCAAGATGCGTGTTATAAGAATTGGGCGAGGACCGGTAACGGATGCTTCCGATATCAGTGAGGGAAACACCGGCTTTCCATTTGTAATTGAGGGTTGCTTCGTTATACTTTGCTTCATAAACCTGCATTTCATTGCGGTATTCGTAGGTAACACCGATATCTGCGCCCAGGCCCGGCTGCCTGAAAAAATGGTATTGGTAACCATTGTCCCAGTCATCCATAAATGCGGAGTAATTGACGTTGATGTTACCCGCCGATTGCAACGCACCGCCATATTTAAGGTGCAACACCGAATCGCTCCGCATAGAATCGTTGTATACAAAAGAAAGATGGTCCGACATGAGATAAGCGCCACCCTGCCCGCCAAGCAGCTTGACAGAAAGGGCAGCTTTCCATACGCCAAAATCGCTGACACCGATCTGCCGGCTGTAGGTAAACGCAAGTTCGTTCCAGCTATGTGCCTGCAGGGAACCGCCTTTGATGGCAATGGTGCTGCCATTCCAGCGGGTTGCGTCGTCCTGCAATGCAATGTTGAGCAGGTTGTTGTCAAGCCGGTCGGCATTGGCGCTAAACCGGAAACGGGTGGTAACGGCGAGCGCCTGTTGATCGGAAAGCCGCAGCATGAAACCCGGGCCAAGCGCATCCAGTTGCATGCCACCGCGTCCCACCCGGGAAATGGGATTTGAAAATGTTGCCGGCTCAGAGGCATTGCCCGCATTTAGTGAAATGACATTGTTTTCCAACCCGGCATACAATCCGGCAAGGTTCACATCGGCTCGCACCCGGTGGTCTAAAATATTGGCAGGGTTGTACAACGTACCATAGACGCCGGCATAGGAAGTGGCATGATAGCCCGGGAAAGACTGACTCATTACCGGTTGAATAAAACAGGCAACAAAGAGAACAGTAAAAACCTGGTGAAGCCGGTGTGTGATCATGTGCGAATGCTGCTTCTAAAAGATAAAGATAACTGAGATATTTACGAATCTTTTGTCAGCTGCGCTTTCCACATCCATATTTTATTTCGATAAAAAATCATCCGCACCTGGGTTGCCAAAATCCGTTGCCAAGATTGAGGAGCAGCAAATGGGAAATCAGTACCGGTGATGGGTAGGAAATGAGTAGGATTTAATGAGTGACATTTGTGAAAAAAGAGAGAACACCAGCACTACAAACATTAATGATTTATTGAGAAACCAACGCCAGCTGCAGGCATAATAAATTGTATATTTATAGGGTATGACACACAAAACCAAAGGAATTGTTTTGCGGACGGTGAAGTATGGGGAAACCAGCGTGGTGACCACCATTTATACAGAATTGTTTGGCGTGCAAACCTATATTGTGAAAGGAGTGCGGCAATCGGGCAAAA
Source organism: uncultured Chitinophagaceae bacterium (assembly GCA_963826385.1). Taxonomy (GTDB): domain Bacteria; phylum Bacteroidota; class Bacteroidia; order Chitinophagales; family Chitinophagaceae; genus Ilyomonas. Next base: position 112,173 of record CAWGWV010000010.1, read on the forward strand.
AAAGCGCCGGCAAAGGGGCTTATTTTCAGCCGGCTGCTATCCTAGACATGGTGGTATACAACAATGAGTTGAAAAACCTTCAGTTCGTGAGGGATTACAATTGGAGCTTTTTATACAATCATGTGTTGTTTGATGTAGTGAAAAATACGGTGGCGTTGTACATCATTGAATTGCTGCTGCACAGTCTCAAACAGCCCGAAGCGAACCCCGAATTGTTTTACCTGATAGAAGATACCCTGAAGCAACTTGACAAAGGCACAGATACCTTTACCGCCAACCTGCCCCTGTATTTTATGCTGCACCTGAGCAATGAACTGGGTTTTCAGATACAGGGAAATTACAGCGCCGCCACACCCGTTTTTGACATGCAGGAAGGCACTTTTATTCCTGACATTCCCCTGCATCCGTATTACCTGGTCGGCGACCTTGCAAGGATTACGTCAGACATCGGCGGCATCGTATTTTACAACGACCTCGAGACCATTCAACTGAACCGCATCATCCGCCGGCAACTGATGCAGGCATATCAGCAGTTTATGGCGCTGCACATCCAGGACTTCGGCGATATGCGCAGCCTGCCCATCCTGCAGGAAGTACTTGACTAAAGGGTGATCGATATATTGAGTGTACAGAAAGGGTAAGAATGATGTACAATTCTGTCAAATGATTTTTGGGATGAAGGCTTCTCCCCCTTTTCATCACTCACTGAAAGCAACAAAAAAGCATTTTGCAATCTGCTCAGTGCGTCGCTATCATACCAACCGCTTTACCATATCCAGTTGTTCGTTGATCAATAACACGCCCGGTTGTTTGCCCTTTTCAAAGCTACCGAGGCGTTCGTGCAGGTTCAGTGCCGTGGCACCATTGATGGTAGCACACCGCAACAATTGTTCGATGGAAACCTGTGGAAAATGTTGTTTGATGGTTCGCATTTCGTCCAACATATTCAGGCTGTGATTGCTGGCAAGACTATCGGTTCCCAATACGATAGTACACTCCTGCTGCATCAGCATCTGGACTGGCGGCAACGCATTTTCAATGTACAAATTGGCATTGGCACACAAACAAAAAAACAGCTGCTGGCGGTTTGCAGCAGCCCTTTCTCTTGCATACACTACATCGGCTTCTTTTGTAAAGGTATTGTGCACCAGCATCACGTTGCGGGCGCCGTTCAGTTTGGAAAAATATGTTTGCAGGCTACTTTTCCCCGAAGGGAAAAAAAAGCTGCTGTCCATCTTCATCAGGTTGTACATGCGCATGAAATCACCGCCGCCCTGTACAAATAGTTCGTCTTCAAAACTGGTTTCCTGGTTGTGGATGCTGACGGTTTTGTCTTTGAAAAATGGCTGCAACAACAGCCACAGCTTTTCAGATACCGAATACGGCGCGTGCGGTACCAACGCTACCTGTTCTTTGTCGCCCAACGAAAGCAGGTTGTACACTTCAAGGCTGTTGGTCAGCCGTGTCTGTGCCACTTCGGGCAACCAACCGCTTACTTCCACAAAATTGTAATACAACAGCCGTTGTTTCGCTTTTGCACCAGCCGTGTGTGCCGTATTGCAGATATCGCCCACTGCCACAATGCCGTTGCGCAGCATCTCATCTTCCGCCAATTCTATTGCCAACAAAATATCTTCGTTCGAAAAATGCCGTTGCGTGACGACTTTGAACACAAAATCCACCAACCCGGTGTGTTGGGGAATCAACCCGCGCATGTGACTGAGCTCAAGGTGGCAATGACAATTGACGAAGCCCGGGCAAAGAATGCCTTCGAATCGTTCGACATTATCGCCTGCATCTTCTTTCTGTATCAGCGTTTCGATGGTTCCGCCGGGGCCGATAACCAAAGCGGCGTTTTGGTGTAACTGGTACCCGTCAAAGATCAATGGAGCTGACAATAGTTGGTAACTCAAGGATGCTCGTTTTAAGCCGCAAACCTACTGGAGAAAACAGAACTACACAATGGGCATTCTGCCCATACTAATTTATTTCCCTCACCGTTCATCCAAATCTTTATAAAATAATTTGGTTTATTTTATAAACTAATCTACGTTTGCAATGTTAATCGCAGATCATGAAACCAACGCTTCTCCTCCTGGCAATCCTGCTCACCAACCTGGTGATGGCGCAGGTCAACATTTCCGGATTGGTAAAAGACAACCGGGGTAGAAAACTTGCCAACGCCAGCATTACCCTGAAAGACACTTACGATGGCACCACCTCCGACTCAACGGGCAATTATACGTTTTCTACTTTAGAACAAGGCCCAATTGTATTGTACGCCACCGCTGTCGGGTACAAAACCGTAGAACAAACCATTACCATCGGCAATGCAGATCTGTCCATCAATTTTTCACTCAAAGAAGAAATCAACGAATTGAAAGCTGTAACGGTTACGGCTGGCTCATTTGCCGCCGGCGACAACAACCGCGCTGTCACAGTGCTCAATTCGATAGACGTAGCAACCGTTGGCGGCGGCAATGCCGACATTACATCGGCCATCAAAACGTTGCCCGGTGCGCAGCAGGTAGGCGAACAGGAAGGCTTGTTTGTGCGTGGCGGCGCGGGTTACGAAACCAAACAGTTCATTGACGGCACACTCGTCAACAACCCCTATTTTGCCAGCGTGCCCGACATTGCAAGCCGGGGTCGCTTCTCTCCTTTTCTCTTCAAAGGCACCGTTTTCAGTACGGGCGGGTATTCTGCACTATATGGACAGGCATTGTCTTCTGCAGTCATCTTAGAGTCCATTGACCTGCCGGAACGAACGGCATCCAACGCTTCGCTTTCCCCCCTGTTTGTCGGCGCGGGCATTCAATACCTGAACAAGAAAAAAAACGCTTCGTGGGGTGTCAATTATGGCTATACCAACCTTGTGGCTTATTTCAACATTGTGAAGCAAACGCCCGACTTTTTCAGGATGCCGGAACTGCACAACGGCGATGCCAACTTCCGTTTCCGCACCAGGCATGGCGGCATGGTGAAATACTATACTACTTTTGGCACCAGCAACCTTGGCCTGCGCCGCCCCGATGTAGATAGCAGCCTGCTGAAAGATGCTTTTGGCATAAAAAATCTTAACTGGTACAACAACCTTAGCTGGCGCGAAAACCTTGGCAATGGCTGGAAAATGAATCTTGGCAGCAGCTTTAGCACCAACAAAGACCACCTGACGCAGCAACTGCAAAATGAGAACAACGAACCCCAATCTGTTAACCAGGAAAAATTCTGGCTGTATTATAAAAACTTTTCCATTCGCAGGCTCGACAACCTTTCACAGTTAAAAGCCGTGTTCGATAAAAAATGGGGCGGCTTAACCGCTTTTCGTTTTGGTGGCGAATACTGGAATGCATTGAGTACGTTTACGTTCAATGATTCGGCATACCGGCTTACCGACCATTACGAAGCGTTGTTTGCTGAAACCGATATTTTCGTAACCAATAACCTTGCGGCAAAAATCGGTGCCCGCTTCGAGCATTCATCCGTAATTGACAAGATGAACCTTGCCCCGCGCGCATCGCTCGCCTATAAAGTGGGCAAGGGCGCGCAGGTGTCTGCCGCGTATGGAATTTTTTACCAAAAACCAGAGAACAGCCAGTTGTTTTACACCCGCAACCTTGGCTATACCAAAGCCACGCATTACATTCTCAATTATCAAAAGATGTACAGTGACCGCATCTTCAGAATAGAAGGGTTTTACAAACAGTACAACGACCTGATAAAAACCATCCCGCTCAATTACCAGTTTGCCCGTTACGACAACAGCGGAACTGGTTATGCCAAAGGCGTGGAACTGTTTTTTAGGGATAAAAAAAGCATACAGAACCTCGATTACTGGATCAGCTATTCTTACCTCGATACAAAGCGCGATTACCTCAATTATCCCGGCGAAATGCAGCCTACTTTTGCCGCTAAGCACACCGCCTCGCTCGTCGTAAAACGCTTCGTGTTGAAATGGAAAACCGGATTCAGTGCCACGTATAGTTTTGCCACCGGCAGGCCTTATTACAACCTGCAGTACAACGGTGCCGATAACAAATACGTACTTGCCGACCGGGGGAAAACAAAAGCTTACAATACATTGGGCATCAGCGCGTATTATGTACCATCGGTGGGCAAAACCAACGCGAAAACCAACACCGTCCTGTTTGCCAGCGTTACCAATGTGCTGGGCAACAATCTTGTGTATGGATACAATTATTCTTATAATGGCGCATACAAACAAGCCATTGTCCCGCCGGCAAAACGGTTTTATTTCATCGGTGCATTCTTGAGCTGGGGAATCGACCGCTCGCAGGACGCCATCAACAACAATTTATAATTATCTAATCTCAACCAACCATGGACAACCAACAACACCGCGACGAAATCCTGTGGCAGGCAGCCAAAAGAAGAGTCGCTTTCAAAGGCAGTCTTGGCGCTTACACCGTCGTTAACTTAGGGCTCATAGCCATCTGGTATGCTACCTCGGGCCCGGGCACTTATTTCTGGCCCATCTGGCCGATGATCGGCTGGGGACTTGGCGTAACGATCCAATACATTGGCGCTTATCATTCGCACCAATTGTTTTCGGTGGAAAACGAATATGAAAAACTCAAAAAAGAAAGAAACAATAACGAACATTCCATTTAAAAAACTGTAATCATGAAACAAATGCTGTTATCCGTTGCCCTGCTCCTGGGCGTATCCCTCTTTGCCCAAAATGACAAATACAACATGGCAATGCAAAAAAACCTCGACATGCTCGACAAAGCCACTACGGCTGCAGAACTTACCGCGGCATCGGCTGCCTTTGAGCGCATTGGCGACGCCGAAAAAACACAATGGTTGCCGTATTATTGGGCAGCGATGGCCAAAGTGCGCATCGGCTGGATAGACAACAATGCCGACAAAGACAAGCTGGCGACCGAGACCAAAACGCTGATAGCCAAAGGCGAAGCAATCAACGAAAATGCGGAATTCTATTCGCTGCGCAATATGGCGGCTACGCAACAGATGCTTGTAAACCCGCAGGAACGCTGGCAAACCTATGGTGCCGAAGCGGCTACGGCACTGCAAAAAGGCATGCAGCTGGAACCCAACAATCCACGCCTCTATTACCTGCAGGGCATGAGCGTCTTCAACACACCCGAACAGTTTGGCGGTGGCAAAGAAAAAGCGAAACCCATTTTTCAGAAAGCAGTGGACTTATACAAAACAGAAGAAAAGAAACCATTGTATCCAACCTGGGGCGCCGACATGGCCGACAAAATGCTGGCGCAGTGCCAGTAATGACAGGCGATAAATAAGGAAGTAAAGATAGCTGTCGGCGATCGCTATCTTTACTATCCATTTGTCATTGCAAATTCATTTTTTATGATCGAACAGGAAGAAGTATTTTTTAGTGAAGAAGAAAGCCTGCTGCTCATTACGCAGATGATCAACAAAGCGAAGAACGACCTGGTGGAAACCGGTATCAGCGCGCTGATGTGGGGCAGCATCGTAACCTTGTGTGCGCTGGTTCAGTTTGCCGCCGCTTTTTACACCATTCCCTGGGCCGATGAGGTGTGGTACCTGACGTTTATTGCTGTCGTTCCGCAAATCATCATCTCGGTACGGGAAAACAAAAAAAGAAAATACACAACCCACCACCAGGATGCGATGGGCGGTATCTGGATTGCCTTTGGCATCACCATGTTCCTGCTGAGCTTTTATTTTGGTTCGATTCACGTTTCATATGCCGACCTGCATCCCGATACGCTGTACCTCATCATTTATGGCATCCCGACATTTGCTACGGGCTTCACCCGCCGGTTTACCCCCATGGTAGTGGGTGGCATTGCCTGCTGGGTGTTTGCCATTGCAAGCGTGTATATAACCTATCCTTATACCATGCTGCTGGTAGCCGGCGCGGCATTACTGGCATGGTTTATTCCCGGAATGATATTGCAACGGCGGTATTTGAAAGCAAAGCGGAAACAGCATGTTTAACGATTTAGATCCCTTACTGCATTCGCAGCTGCGGCTGGCGATCATGAGCCTGCTCATCAGCGTGAAGGAAGCAGAATTTACCTTTATCAAAGAAAAAACCAACGCCACAGCCGGCAACCTGAGCGTGCAGGTGCAAAAGCTGAAAGAAGCCGGCTACATTGAAGTCACCAAGGAATTCAAAGACAATTATCCCAATACTTCGTGCAAGATCACGCGGCAGGGCATTGCTGCTTTTGAGAACTATGTGGCGGCCTTGCAACAGTATCTCAATGTGAGCCGTCAACCCCAGAAATGAGGAGTTGAAACCAATGTTGTTGTTCCCGCAGACAATGCAATAGAATGAAAACAGGATCATTGGTGCCAAACGGAGGCACCACTTCATTTGCACCACAGCCGCCCCATTCAATTTTTAGTGTAACCGGCTGACAATCATTTCCCCGCTTTCAAATTCGTGTTAATCCATTTTTCACCCTGCCATCCATTCCCGTATTTCTGTAATTTGCACCCATATATTATGCTGCAACGCCTACATATCCGGAACTACGCGATCATTGACGAAATAGAAATCAATTTCTCTCACAACCTCAACATCATTACCGGCGAAACGGGCGCGGGAAAAAGTATCCTGATGGGTGCGCTGAGTCTCATTCTCGGCGAGCGCGCCGATACGGCGGCACTGATGTTTACCGATAAAAAATGCTTCGTGGAAGGCACCTTTTCGGTGGACGGCAAACCGGCTGTGAAAGCATTTCTGCAATTGCACGAACTGGACAACGACAGCGAACTGCTGATTCGCCGCGAAATATTGCCCAGCGGCAAATCGCGCGGCTTTATCAACGACACGCCGGCTACTTTGCTGCAACTGAAAGAACTGGCTTCCCTCCTCGTGGACCTGCACCGGCAGTTTGATACGCTGGAACTGGGCGACTCCGATTTTCAACGCGAAGTGATTGATGCCCTTGCCAAAAACGAAGACCCGCTGCAACAATACCAGAAAGTATTTCGCAACTGGCAAAAACAACAGCAGGAACTGGAAGCGTTGCAACAGCAGAAAAACTCATTTGCCAAAGAATCTGATTTCAATACTTTTTTGTTCAATGAACTGAATGAAGCAGCTTTCAAGGAAAACGAACTCGAAGACCTCGACAACGAGCTGCAACTCCTGAGCCATGCCGAAGAAATCAAAACCACGCTGTCACGCACGTATTATACGCTCAAAGAAGGCGAAGAACCCATTGTCACTACGCTAAAGCAGCTGGCCAACGGGCTGCAACACTACCATTCCTATCAGCCGCAACTGCCTTCGCTGGTGCAGCGATTGCACAGCGCGCAGATTGAACTGCAGGACATTGCGGATGAAATTGAAACCATCAACGACAACATTCACTTCGATGCCGCTCGGATAGAATGGATCAACGAACGGCTGGCGCTTGGCTACAAACTGCTGAAAAAACATGGTTTGCATACCACGGGCGAGTTGTTGCAATTGCAGGCACAACTTGAAGAAAAATTGCAGGCGGTTTTGAACATTGACGAAACCATTGCCGCGAAAGAAAAAGCAGTGAGCATACTGTTCAAACAAGCGATGGAAGGCGCTAAAAAACTCGCGGATGCCCGGCATCAGCAAACCGCGCCCCTGTCGAAAGAAGTGACGCGCCTGCTTACACAGGTGGGCATGCCCAATGCGCGGCTCAAAGTGCAGATCATCGAAACGCCGTTGCACATCTATGGCAACAGCAACATCGAGTTTTTGTTCGACGCCAACAACAGCAACCGCTTTGAGCCATTGCGCAAAGTAGCGAGCGGTGGCGAACTGAGCCGCCTGATGCTGTGCATCAAATCGCTCGTGGCACAATCCATAGACCTGCCCACCATGATCTTTGATGAAATTGACAGCGGTATTTCTGGTGAAGCAGCCAAGCAGGTTGGCATCATCATGAAAAGCCTTGCCTCGCAACGGCAGGTGATCGCCATCACGCATCAACCGCAGATTGCCGGTCGTGCCGACGCACATTTTTTTGTGTACAAACAAATCAAAGACAACGCCATCAAAACCAACATCCGCATCCTGTCGCAGGAAGAACGCATCACTGCGGTAGCACAAATGCTGAGCGGCGAAAAACCAACAGCCGCCGCGTTGGAAAACGCAAGGGAAATGGTATTGAATTAAGAAGAAAACCAGTCGTGTCTCACGTTGAAAATGTCCTGCAGATGGCGCTGATGTCCGCAGATACGTTGTATTGAATCCGCGTTGATCTGTATCATCCGCTGGCATCTTATCTTTCAACATGAGACAGTACAAAAATGCCGGTACAACGAGTAAATCACCAGCGCTGCACTTGTGCCAATTGCCACCAAACCCTCTGGCTTTTATTTACTAAATTGTTCAAGCAACGGCTCAACAAATCTGTTTGCACACCGGTAAATGAACCAAATGCGTTTGCTTTCGTAGCAGAACTTCTGCGCTTGCGTTCTCCATGGTGCAAAAATTCCTTTTCTTTGTTTGTAAATCACAAATCAACTCCTCATGTCATACAGCTTACTCAACGGAAAAAAAGGAATCATATTCGGTGCGCTCAATGACCAATCCATAGCCTGGAAAATCGCAGAAAAATGCTATGAAGAAGGCGCACAGATTGTATTGACCAACGCGCCCATTGCCATGCGCATGGGCGAGATCAACAAACTGGCAGAAGCCTGTGGCAATGCGCCCGTTATTGCTGCCGATGTAACGAGCAATGACGACCTTAAAAACCTTATCACCAAAAGCATGGAGCATTTTGGCGGGCAGATAGACTTTGTATTGCACAGCGTAGGCATGAGTATGAACATGCGCAAAGCGAATCATTATACGGCGCTCAACTACGATTTTACCCATAAAACCATGGACATTTCTGCCATGAGTCTTCACCGTTTGCTGCAGCTTTGTTACCAGATGGATGCCATCAGCGAATGGGGCAGCGTAGTGGCACTCACCTACATTGCAGCGCAGCGCGTATTTCCCGATTACAACGAAATGGCCGATGCCAAATCCATGCTCGAAAGCATTGCCCGCAGCTTTGGGTATCACTACGCCAAAAAGAACAAAGTGCGCATCAATACCATCTCTCAATCGCCTACGCGCACCACGGCCGGCAGCGGCGTGAAAGGCTTTGACGGCTTTATCAATTATGCCGAAAAAATGAGCCCCTTGGGCAACGCAAGCGCGGAAGATTGCGCCAACTACTGTGTTACCTTGTTCAGCGATCTGACCAAAATGGTAACAATGCAGAACCTCTTTCACGATGGCGGATTCTCATTTACCGGCGTTTCCCTCGAGGTGATGGAACAAATGGAAAAGTAGTTGGAGATTGTAGTAGGTAGTAAGTATTAGTATTAAGTAGTAGGTATTTTGAATATTGATAGATTATCAGGATAAGTTGACTTCATATCAATCAATGAATTTTACAAAAGCAGCCCGTTCGCGGGCTGTTGGTTTGTTGTAATGAAATATTTCATTCATTTCAACAATTGCGGAAAATGTATAACCAATTATAAAGATGTAGTGTTGTATTGAGTGTTCCGGTGAGCGCTTCTCGATATCCTCTATGTTTTTATTGCAGGAGCATCAGATGAATGGTGTTTATACAAACGACACCCAACTCCGATGGAGCGAACGTGAACAGCCACCATCATAAATGGCATTCCCAACTCTGCAGGAGCTGAATATTCTTTGCAGCCCTAACCAATCATTTTTACCACTTCTCTTTCACAAAACTGTCATCGGAATATCCAATTTGATTTTCACCCAAATCATGACTTTCAAACCCATTTCCTCCATCCCTTCCGCCTTATCTTTGCCGCATGGCGGCAAGTATCATCAATGACTGGAAAAAAGAGCAATTCAAACCCATCTATTGGCTCGAAGGCGACGAGCCGTATTTCATAGACCAGATCATGGATTATGCCGAACACCACATCCTACCGAAAGCGAAGCCAGCTTTAACCTGAGCGTATTTTACGGCAAAGATGCTGACTGGGCTGCCATCATCAACGCATGCCGCCGCTATCCCATGTTTGCCGAACGGCAGGTGGTGCTGCTGAAAGAAGGACAGCACATGAAAGACATTGAAAAGCTGGAAGGCTATGTCGATAACCCGCTGCCCTCCACCGTCCTTGTCATCAGCTACAAAGACAAAAAAGTAGATGCCCGGAAAAAATTTGCCAAAAGCATCAAAAAAAACGGCGTGATGATGAGCACGGCCAAGCTGAAAGATTATGAATTGCCGGGCTGGACAAACCAATACATTCAGCAGATCGGCTTATCGGTAACACAGAAAGGCTTGCAGATGCTGACCGATAACATCGGCAACGATCTCTCGCGCATTGTCAACGAAATAGACAAACTCGTCATCAACCTCAAAGGCAGAACCAACATTACGGAAGAAGACATTGAGCAATACATCGGCATCAGCAAAGAGTTCAACCCGTTTGAACTGCAGGATGCACTGGGTAAAAAAGACATGGCAAAAGCGGTGCGCATCATCCAGTATTTTGAACACAATCCCAAAGCTGGTCCCATACAACTCGTGCTGCCCACGTTGTACAATTATTTCAGTAAAGTTTATGCGATTTACGGGCTGGACGACAAGAGCGAACGCAAAGTAGCATCCTTGTTTTACAACAATGTATATGCGGCAAAAAATGCGTTGCAAACGTCTGCGTTGTATGGCTACCAGGGCATAGAAAAAGTGTTGCTGCTATTGCACCAATACAACCTGCGCAGCCTTGGCATAGACGACGCCGGAACCGAAGATGCAGACCTGATGAAAGAACTCGCCGTTAAGATGATGAGTTAAGAAGATGATCAATTATCGGTTTTTGTTCAGCAATGCCAATGCGGCTTCCTTGTCATTAGCCAGTTGTGCTTTCAGGGCATCGAGCCCGCTGAATTTAATTTCTCCGCGCAAAAAATACCGCACCGACACACGCAACGTTTTGCCATAAATGTCTTCGTTAAAATCGAAGAGGTTTACTTCTATGGTGCGCCTTGTGCCATCAACTGTCGGGCGCACACCAATGTTCATCATGCCTTGCAGGATGCCGCTGTTCGCTGTTCCGTTTGGCAATTGCCCGTTGATGGCCGATGCCGGGTCGTTGAACACCGATACCTCTACTGCATACACACCATTGCCGGGTATAATTTTTTCTTTGTCTTCTATCTCCAGGTTGGCAGTCGGGTAGCCAATGGTTCGGCCCCGCTGATCGCCCTTCACCACGAGGGCTTCAAAAAAGAAAGGATAATCCAGGCATTGATTGGCAATGTCAATATTGCTTCTGAGCAAGGCTTCGCGAATGCGCGTAGAACTGATGGCAATTTCGTTCAGCACGTGTTCGGGTATTTCTTTTACGGAAAAATGCAGCGTTTCGCCATATTGCTCCAGCAGGTGATAATCGCCCTGCCTGCCTTTGCCAAACTTGTGATCGTAGCCGATGATGATGGTGTGCGGGTGAAATTTTTCGACCAAAAAATTCCGGATATAAGCTTCGGCTGTCTGGTTGGCAAACGCTTCATCGAACGGAATCACCACGAGGTGATCGATGCCAAGCGAACGCACGAGAAAAATTTTTTCGGGCAATGTTGTTAAAATGGGAACAGCAAGTTGGCCTTCGCGAACCACTTTGCGCGGGTGCGGATGAAAGGTAATGATGATGGTTTCGCCATTGATTTGCGCAGCTTCTTCTTTTAGCTGTTCAATGATTTTGCGATGCCCGGCGTGTACGCCATCAAAAGTGCCGATGGTAACCACCGCATGGCGAAAACGGGGCAGCGAAGACAAATCTCTATGTACCAGCATATTCATGACAAAGATACGTGCCGGACACCAACGCCTGACAGCGACTTGCAAAACCATGAACCACGACTGATGATCAACCGTTACTTTTGCGGGCAATACAACCGACGAATGATGCAGCATCCTTTTCACGATTCATCAGCTAATAGCAGCGGCAACGAAGGCATTTATGCGCAACGTGGCGTATCGGCACAAAAAGAAGAAGTGCATGCCGCCATTCAAAAGCTTGATGCAGGACTGTACCCACATGCGTTTTGCAAAATGTATCCCGACTTCATCGGTGGCGATCCCAATGTGGTGAACATCATGCACGCCGACGGTGCCGGCACCAAAAGCATTCTGGCATACCTGTACTGGAAAGAAACCGGCGATGCAAGCGTGTGGAAAGGCATTGCGCAGGATGCCGTTGCGATGAATCTTGACGACCTGTTGTGTGTGGGTGTCTATGACAATTTGTTGTTTTCGTCCACCATTGACCGCAACAAAAAATTAATTCCCGGCGAGGTATTGAAAGCGGTGATTGACGGCACACAGGAATTCTTTGACTTGTTGAAAACCTTTGGCATCAACATTCATTATCTGGGTGGTGAAACGGCAGATGTGGGCGACGTGGTGCGCACCATTGCCGTGAACGGAACCATGATGGCAAGACAGGAAAAAAGCAGGATCATTACCAATGAAAAAATAGCCGCCGGCAATGTGATTGTTGGCTTTGCATCGTTTGGACAAGCAACCTATGAAACTGAATACAACAGCGGGCTTGGCAGCAACGGCCTGACGAGCGCACGACACGATGTATTGAGTAAATATTACGCAGAACAGTTTCCCGAAACCTACGAGCCTTCGCTGAACAACGAAGTAATCTATATTGGGAAAAACAGGATGACAGATCCCTTATCGGTTGACCATATGCAATTGACCATCGGCAAGCTGCTGCTAAGCCCGACGCGCACGTATGCGCCGCTGATGAAACGCTTGCTCGACGAGCATTTCAGCGACCTCAACGGTGTGATTCATTGCAGTGGCGGCGGGCAAACAAAGTGCATGAAGTATTTGCCAGGTCCCATGAAAGTAATCAAGGACAACCTGTTTGCGCCACCACCAATTTTCCAGCTGATCCAGCAAAATTCGGGCGCTGACAACCGGGAAATGTACCAGGTATTCAACATGGGTCACCGCCTTGAAATATTCACAAACGAAACGGCAGCACACCGCATGATTTCCATTGCAAATGAGTTGGGCATCGAAGCCAGAATCGTTGGCAGAACCGAAATGTCTGACCACAAAGAATTGCTCCTGTCAACCGGCGGTGAACACATAACCTATACTTTCTAAACAACAGCGCTACGGTTTTTTCCATCGCGCTGTTGTAATTTTTTGACGATTGTTTTGCCAGGTCATTGACCAGAAACCATTGCTGGAAAATCAATGCGGATCATGGCTTCTTCATCCGGATTTCAATCACGCCCTTCTCTCCTTTTTTCCAAATTTCTCGATGGCTTCTTCTCCTTTCCAGACCGATACAGATTCAATGGTTGTGGGAGAAAGGGCATCCATTTCCCACTTGCTGATTTCTTTTCCGTCCACAACATACAGGGGTGCAATGATCGTGGTGTCGGCAACAGCAACAGTTGGTTGCTCCTGCCGGTTGGCAAAAGCGACCACGCCCTCGAGGATATCTCTTGCCATTTTTTCCATACCGGCTACATTGGACAAAAGTTGCAGTTCTCGGGGTTGTTTAGAAATCCGCACTCAACCAGTATCGCGGGATCAGGGTTTTGGTCAATTACAAAAATGCCTTTCTCTTTTCTTTGTTTCAGAAATGGCGCCGTCGCAAAGTTGCGTTGCAAAAGATTTACAATTCTTTGACGTAAAAAATGCATGTATGTACATATATTTGCACTGTGAAACTTGAACATGCCATACAAACCACCAATTTCGGAAGTGAAAAGCAGAAAGCCACCATTCACCTGATGTACACGGCTTACCAGCTGAAAACGGGTGTGAATGCGGTGCTGAAAGAGTTTTCGCTCACGACAGAGCAATACAACGTATTGCGCATCTTAAAAGGCAAGCACCCGCAAAGCATGTGTGTCAAAGACATCACGGGCAGAATGATTGAACGCAGTTCCAATGTGCCCCGCATTGCCGACCGGCTTGTGGATAAAAAACTGGTGAAAAGAAACCAATCAACCGAAGACAAACGGGAAACCGTGATTTCTCTCACCGACAAAGGGCTAACGCTGCTGGAAACAACATCGGCTAAAGTGAACGAACTGTCGGAACAATTGCTACCAATCAGCAATGATGAAGCAAAAGCACTCAATCAATTGTTGGAAAAAATAAACGAATAAACAGTTACAACTAAATACATCATAACACTATGGCAACTTACAAAATCGATCCCGCACACTCAGAAATTACTTTTAAAGTAAAACATCTGATGATTACCAACGTTACCGGCAGTTTTACACAGTTTGACGGCACGATGGAAACCAATTCAGATGACTTTAGCGGTGCAAACATTTCGTTTGAAGCCGATATCAACAGCATCACCACCCACAACGAACAAAGAGATGGTCACCTCAAATCGGCAGATTTCTTTGATGCGGAACAATTTCCGAAGCTCACGTTTACATCTACTTCCTTTACCAAAAAAGGCGGCGACGATTACGAGCTTACCGGCGACCTCACCATGCACGGCGTCACCAAACCGGTCGTCCTCGATGTAGAATTGGGCGGCGTAACCACCGATCCGTGGGGACAGTCGAAAGTGGGTTTTGAAATTACGGGAAAAGTCAACCGCAAAGAGTTTGGCCTCGAATGGAATGCAACCCTCGAAACTGGTGGCGTGATGCTTGGCGAAGAAGTCAAATTATTTCTGAATGTGCAATTGATAAAACAGGCTTAAAAATTGAAGCGATGGGACATGAATCGAAGATTATGAATATTGAAATCATTTCTGGCAGCCCGCGCAAGGATAGCGTTACCTACCGCGTTGCTCTTTTTCTGCAAAAATATTTTCAGCAAAATACCCAGCACAACATTGGCATCATTGACGTACGGGAATGGGAAGTACCGGTGATGCTGCAGGCTGGCTGGCCTTTGCCCGACAAAGCGCCGGAAGCGCTTCGACCAATGGCAGAACGGATGTTTGCAGCGGAAGCGTTTATTCTGGTGAGTCCGGAGTACAACGGCACTTATTCTGCTGCCATGAAAAATTTGCTCGATCATTTCCCAAAGCAGACAAGAAAAGCCTTTGGCATTGTTACCGCTTCCACCGGCCCGATGGGCGGCATGCGCGCCAGCCAGCAAATGCAATTGTTGATCAACGCACTGTTTGGCATTGCTTCACCTTATATGCTGATTGTGCCAACGATACAAAACAAATTTGACGAGGAAGGAAACCTAACCGACACCGGTTTTCAGAAAAACATAGACCTGTTTGTAACCGAATATCTGTGGCTCGCCGAAAGCATTAACCCGGTGATAGAACCAGCCGAATTATTGTAGTATAGAGAATGTGTGTAAGTACAAACCCTCTGCATTTGCAAGAGGGTTTTTTATTTTTGGGTAACAAACTTATTCCCTGTCGGGCCGCATGCCTACGATTTCATCAACGATGTATCTTGTATAGCCACGCCAGGGCAACGTGTGCTTGTATTCTTTGTAATGCAGGTCGAAATAGTCGCCGCTGTTGTTCATCAATACATTGGCAATGCTGTCGTTTTCTACCGAAAATTCAAATTCATACGACTGAACAGAACCGGCCTGTTGTGAACGGATGCCGCTTTGGATCAGCTTACCCTCAAAGGTCTTGAACACATTTCCCTTTTTTACCACGTAATTCAACTGCCCCGATTTGACGCCTTCGCCAAACACGTAGAGGTAATTCCACCAGAATATCAGCAACGCAATCAACAACACAACTCCGAAAAAGAGGGCAACGTATTTTTTAACAGACGACTTGCGCGGAGCGGGAAATCTTGCAGCAGACATAAACGATTTTGTTTATAAACTAACGAATCTTATGCCGTAGTGGTGCTAATCGACCTAATGCAATTTATACTTTTGGTTCCCAGCCCTTTTCATAGTTGCGTTTCCACAAATCCATGGCGTCGTCGTTGTGCAGGATGTGACCGTTTTTGGGATCGCAATATAAGGTAGCACCGGTACGCTGCGCAATGTTTGCCAAATGACATAGCAACACGCTTTTGCTGCCTTCGGTTACCGGCGCAGTTAGCGAAGCTTCGCCACGGATGCTGTCAATGAAATTATGAAAATGAAAAAAATCGAGGTTGCCGGTGCTGCTGACGGTATTGGACGCATCTGCCTGTGTATCGCTCTTCACTTCCTTAATTAGTTTGTTGTCGGCATCAAACACTTTATAGTCACCGCCGCCATTGTTCACCAGCGTGCCTTTGTCGCCATAAATCACAAAGCCCCTGCCGGCGCCTTCCACCGGGAACAAGTTGCAGCTGCGGCTTTCCCAGGTAATGGCTTTTTTGTCGCCAAATTCAAACGATGCAATTTGTGTATCGGGTGTTTGCCAGTCGTCGGTAAAGGCATACCTACCGCCTGAAGACGTTACTTTGGTGGGATAATCTACGCCCAAAAACCAACGGCAGCAGTCAATTTCATGAGTGCCGTTGTTACAGGCTTCGCCGGTGCCCCAATGCCATCGCCAGTGCCAGTTGTAATGCACGAGGTTGTCTACATACTCTTTGCGGGGTGCGGGTCCCTGCCACAAATCAAAATTGAGCGTTGCCGGCACCGGTACTTTGTTACCAAACCCGATCGATTTGCGGTTGTTGGCATACCAACCTTTGCCAAGATATGCGTTACCAATGATGCCTTCGTGCACTTCTTTGGCGGCCTGCATCAGCGTAGGCATCGAGCGACGTTGGTTGCCCATCTGTATCAGCTTGTTGTATTTGAGCATTGCCTGCGACACCAGTTCGCCTTCGTAAGGATTGTGACCGCAGGGTTTTTCCACATACACATGTTTGCCATGCGCAGCGCCGAGGATGGCGGCGGGTGTATGCCAGTGGTCGGGCGCGGCAATTACCAGCGCGTCAAAGTCTTTTTGTTCCACCAGTTTGCGGATGTCTTTCACCACTGCAGGTTTCCGGGGGGCGTCTTTCAGCGCCGTCATCCCGTTGGCAATGGCGCCGTCTTCCACATCGCAGATATAAGCGATCTCTACATTGGGCAATTGGGAAAAACAGTTGGCGAGATAAGCACCGCGGCTGTTGACGCCCATCACGGCCAGCACCACTTTGTTGCTCGGCGCATTTTTACCAAAAACAGGAAAGTTCAAAATGGTCAAGCCGGTGGCAGCAAGCGAAGTATGTTTGATAAATTGTCGGCGAAGCATATTGTTATAGTTAATGGATATATGGTATTTAACAATGGAAAATCAGTTGAGTTCCTTGATTTTGATGCTGCGAAAGCTCACTTCGTTGCCATGATCCTGCAGCAGGATATGACCTTTTTTGGCTTCACCAAAGTTTGGCCACACTTTGTATTTGCTGATGGCAACGAGGTCTTTGAAAGCCTGTGAGCCACGCTCGTATTCCAGCACTTTGATGCCGTTGAGGTAATGCTCCACATGGTTATTGGGATATACCACCACCCTGCCGGTATTCCACTCACCGGGCTGGTGAATAAACCGTTTTTGCTTGTTAGCTTTCATGAGGTCGTACAGCGAGGCAAGTGTGCGGTCGCCGTCGCGTCCAAGTTTGGCATCAGGATGCAGCGAATCGTCAAGCACCTGGTACTCTAGCCCGATGGCAGATCCGGTGTTGTTTTCTGCCAGGGTAACAAAATATTTTACACCGCTGTTGGCGCCGGGCGTCAGTTTAAAGTCGAACGACAAATCAAAAGCGCTGTATAATTCGTTGGTAACAATGTCGCCACCGTTGCCACCTTCTTTTCCTTCCGACGTCACCACCTGTATCACGCCGTTTTTGATCAACCAGCCTTTTTCGGGAAATGCTTCTTTGTAAGCACCACGCCAGCCGTCATTGTTCTTCCCGTTGAAGAGAAGTTTCCAGCCATGTTGCTGTTCATAGTCGCTCAGCGTATTGGGAATGTTGTTTACCACATAGACGCCTGCCGGGAAAGGAGAGGGCGACAGGTTGCCCGTTTTGATACGGATATTTTTCCAGTAGATTTTTTCACCAGCCATCTGCGGATTGTTGCCGATGCTGTGAACCTGCAAAGCAATGACGCCGCTGTTGTCCATCGTATCTACAACATAAGCAGCGGGCACATCGTTGACCCAGGTTTTAATGATATTTCCGATACATTCGATTTTCACCGTATTCCAGTCATTGAGGCGGAAAGCGTGTTGCGCTTCGGGATGCAACGACATGGGGTACAGCCAATCGCGACGTCCTTCGTCATATACCCCGCCCGTCCAACTACGCGCCGAAGGATCGAGTTCGTACTGGTAGCCATACACTTTTCCTTTGCCATCGTGCCCGGCAGCATCGTAATGGCTGCGAAACTGGATGCCCGAATTGGAAGTGGTGTCTTCAATTTTAACTTCCAGACTCAGGATGAAATCGCCGTAGGTTTTGTCGGAGATCAAAAACGTATTGGGCGAATTCACGACCGTGCTACCTACGATCATCCCGTTTTCGATGCCGTAATCGGCTGTACCGGCCACTTTTTTCCAGCCGGCAAATGTTTTTCCGTCAAACAAAGACGTCCATCCCGGATTGGGCAAAAACAGGCTGAACAAGGAGTAACAATAGCGTTGCAATCAAAAACGGTTGTATTCTGTTCATGGCAAATCGTTGAGAATAGGGTGTAAAATAAAGGATTTGACCGATACAACCGTTGGGTGTAGTGCGCCAAAAATTCTATCCTTCCACTTCTATCAACTTGTTTACCCCGAAATCTATCTAAATTTGAGCTATAAAAGTCAAATCAGTGGACAGGTTAAGGACATACAGACAGGAAATAATCCGACTCTGTGAAACTCACAAAGTGCGTCGTTGATATGCTTTTGGTTCCGTTTTAACAGAAAAATTTGGTGAAGAAAGCGATATAGATTTGATTGTAGATTTTGCACCAATCAGCGTTGAAGACTATGCAGACAATTATTTTGACTTTAAATTTTCCCTTCAGAATATTCTCAAAAGACCAGTTGACTTGTTGGAAGAAAAAGCCATCAAAAATCCATATTTTCAAAAGTCTGTGAACCAACAAAGGCAACTTGTTTATGGACAATGACATCAAGGCTTGGCTTTACAACATTCTTAGCGCCATTATGGAAATTGAAAACTTGTTACACGAATAAAGAAAACTACCCATTATAAGGGCAATGTAATACTTGGGCGGAACCTTGAAGCAATCGGCAGCCAATCACGAATCAACATCATCCGGGATATTCCTTCCTTCAGTACCCAACCATCGGAAATACTTGTTCCGCTTTCGCAATGGCTGCAGGCAGGGCTTTTTCGCAAAAACAGGAGAATTTATCGGTACGACAAGGTGGCTGCTTTGTTAAAAATCTGCAAAGCACTCATAGTTGCGCTGGCTGATGATCTGCCCGTTTTGAAACCGGATGAACATGGCAAAATGAGCCTTCAGCGAATCGCCGGGGCGCAAAATGCCAAAAGCCACCGACAGCATGCCGGTCCACTCTACTTCGAGCACCACGATATCACCGTTCACCACTTCGCTGATGATTTTGTAATCCTGCGATTTCAGCAGGCGTTTTCCCCTTTCCGCCCGTTCAAGGATCTGGTCAAAATTGCTCACAACTCCCTTGGGATTCAGCCGGTTGGGCAGTTCCACCTGCTGAATATCGGGGTGAAAAAATATCGCCAGCGGCTTGCCGGTTTTGCCCGCTCTTAAGGCTTTCAGGTAATTTTTTGCAATGGTGAGAATGTCAAAATCCATACGCACAGTGTTGAAAGAAAAGGCTGCAAATGTAAGGGTTGGTATTTTGGATAGCAGGTTATCTTGCGTTACTTGTTAAGGGAAACTGATAAAGCAGTGCCGTTTCCTTCTTTCAATTTACTTTTGAAAAATTTTTATACCTGATGAATACCGTTATGCAGGGCGTCATTAGCGAAGAACAGCTTCAGCAGTTCAAGGAAATTGTGGGAGAAAGTTTTGTGTTTGCCGATGAAGAAAGCCTTCAAAACTACAGTCACGACGAAACCGAGCACCTCAGATATTTGCCCGAAGTGGTCTTGAAACCCCGTACCGCAGCCGAGATCAGTGAAGTAATGAAGATCTGCAACGAATACCAGATACCCGTAACGCCACGCGGTGGGGGCACCGGGCTAAGCGGCGGCGCATTGCCTCATCTTGGCGGCGTACTCATTTCGATGGAGCGTTTCAATTCGATTCTGAATATTGATGAGCGCAACCTGCAAGTGACCACTGAGCCGGGAGTCATCACCGAAGTATTGCAGAACGCAGTAAAGGAAAAAGGCTTGTTTTACCCGCCCGATCCCAGCAGCCGCGGCTCCTGTTTTATCGGTGGCAACATTGCCGAAAACAGCGGCGGTCCCAAAGCAGTAAAATATGGCGTGGTAAAAGATTATGTATTGAACCTTGAAGTGGTGTTGCCAACGGGCGAGATCATCTGGACGGGCGCCAATGTATTGAAAAACAGTACCGGCTACAACCTGACACAGTTGATGGTGGGCAGCGAAGGCACGCTGGGCATCGTTACCAAAATTGTATTGAAACTCATTCCCCATCCAGCACATGAATTGCTGATGCTGGTACCGTTTGCGTCGCTGGAAAAAGCAAGCGAAGCGGTGAGTGCCATTTTCCGCGCCGGTTTTTCGCCCAGTGCCATGGAACTCGTGGAAATAGACGCGCTGAAAATTGTGAGCCAGATGGTGGATACTTATTCGGTGCCGGTGAACGACGATGTGGCAGCTCACCTCATCGTGGAAGTGGACGGCAACAACGTGGAGCAACTGATGAGCGAGATGGAAGCCATTGCCAACCTGCTGGTAAACTTTGATGCGGGAGAAATCTTTTTTGCCGACGACTCGCAGCAGAAAGCCGAACTGTGGAAACTGCGCCGCCGCACCGCCGAAGCGGTGAAAATAGCCGGCTACACCATTGAAGAAGATACCGTGGTACCCCGCGCCGAACTGCCCACGCTCATCCGCGGCGTTAAAGAACTGGGACGCAAATACAACTTCAAAGCGGTGTGTTATGGTCATGCTGGTGATGGCAACCTGCACGTGCGCATCAAAAAAGAAGGCACTGCCAACAGTCTTGGAGACGAAGAAATGAACAATGCCCTGCGCGCGCTGTTTGAACTGGTGTATAGCCTTGGCGGCACCATCAGTGGCGAGCATGGCATCGGGCTGATTCAGAAAAGCTATATGGACATCGTGTTTGAAGAAGCCAACCTGCGGCTGATGCGCGACATCAAGCGGGCGTTTGACCCAAACAATATTTTGAACGCGGGCAAAATTTTCGATGCCGCGTAGCCGTTACGGGTACGGATTAAAACATACATATGAAAAAGACAATTGTTTTATTACTCGCTTCTTTCTCCCTTACCTATGGTTTTTCTCAAAACAATAGCGACAACAGCAATGATGAATATGGCGAACTGAAAGGCGGTTTCCGGCAGGAAAATATTTTTCTTGGCGGCAGCCTCAACGTGGGTTTGTTTTCAGGTCAGTTAACGCTGGGTGGCAGTCCTGAAATCGGGTATTCGTTCAACAAATGGCTTGATGCGGGGCTTGGTCTGAACCTCATTTATACCTCTATCGCCAGCAATACGTATTACAATCCCACCAACACAAAGTTGCGGCAGTTCAACTATGGTGGCGGACCGTTTTTCAGGGTGTACCCCGCTAGTTTTTTGTTTGTTCAGGGACAGTTTGAAAAAAACTGGACACGCGTCACCATCAAGGAAGACATCTACAGTTACAAGCAAACAATGAATGCTTCGAGCCTAATAGCCGGCATCGGCTACACCCAACGCGTGGTGGGCCAGGGCGGCTATTACTTTATGGTTGGGTTAGACCTGCTGAAGCAGCCTTATTCGCCGTATGTAGCCGAAAACAGCGCAGGGCAACTGGTGGCGCAGCCTATTATCCGTGGCGGCTTCAACTGGTATTTGCGCCCGGCTAAGTCATCAAAGAGTCAATCACAGTACGGGAATGCGCGCATACTGTAATCATTGATTGCCAGTTGTGGTACAAAAAGCCTTCCTGCTGCATGCGTTGCATGTGTTGCAATAAATAATCGTAAAATCCTGCTGTGTTCAGCAGGATTATTTTTTTGTCGTGAATCGTCAGGTTGTTCCAGGTAATGATTTCAAACATTTCATCGAGCGTACCAATGCCACCCGGCAGGATGATGGCGGCATCGGCAAGGCTATACAGCATTTTTTTCCGTGCGTGCATGTCTTCGGCTTCGTGCAGCGTTGTGAGGCCAAGGTGCATTTTTTCTTTTTTGATCAGCAACTGCGGCATTACGCCCGTCACGTTGCCGCCTTCCTGCAACATCGTATTGGCGATAACGCCCATCAGCCCGTTGTTGCCGCCACCGTAGATGAGGTGAATGCCATTTGCCACGAGCAATTTACCCAATGCTTTTGCTTCTGCCGCATACACCGGTTGATTGCCAAACTGTGAACCGCAGAATACCGTTACCGATTGATACATGGTGGTTTTGTTTGGGCAATGATAAGGGAGAAAAGGCAAATGAAAGCAGCCTGACCATCATCAAAAGATGAACATTAGCCGCAGGGGTTTTCTTTCGTGAAAATTAAATTTTGCAACCGTTCATACAGGCAAAAGACGGGTTTGAGTCAAAAAAAGAGCCATTGTAAACGACTCTTTTTTCTTGCCAGGATTACGCCTGGCGAAAACTGCGGGCACCGGGGAAAAAAGCCTCCTTTGCACTCAGGCTGCCTTTTCTCCAAACGTTTCTTTTGCAAATTCTTCTGCCTCGAAAGAACTTTCAAAATGACGGAGCGCTTCGGTCCGGAGGGCGGCTTTTGCCTGCGGCTCGCGCACATTGTTGGATACCCTGCCCAGGATAACGGCAGTAAATACTTTCTTCAAAAACTGGTCGGGTGCGGGATCGCCGCCATGAATTAAGAACCAAAGATAAATTGGCCACAGTGGATCGTTCGGGCTCATGATGTTGATGTTTGTTGCCTACTCTAAAATATCCCTTTTCGGCTTCCGGGAAGCAGCCCTTTCCTGGAATTGGCTGCACGCATGGTGGTGCGTTTCTGATGGTATGAGTCGGGAGAAACAGAAACAGGAAAACAAACCGGGAATCTTTTTTATAGCAGCTTCCATTGCATAGATTACTGAATGCCTGCACAAGATAAAAATGCCGGGTTGATTGCCAGCGCAACGCTGCCTTGCGTACATCGAAATGCGCTATCTTGTCTCGCAATAAAAAGCAATTCAACCATGAAAAGAACATTTCTCTGCAGTTTGGCATTCCTGGTGCCCGCCATCAGCCTGTTTGCGCAATTCGAACTGCCGGATTCGCTGACGCAAAAAGCCTACAAATCGGTCACGCACCACAGCATCAAAATCAATGGCGCAACGGTGGGTTATACCGCTACGGCCGGCACCCTGGTGGTGAAGAACGAAAAAGATTCGGCCGTTGCCTTGTTTGGCTATACTGCCTATAGCAGGGATGGCCAGCCCGATGCAGGCAAACGCCCCATCACATTTGCCTACAACGGCGGTCCCGGTTCTTCCTCTATGTGGCTGCACATGGGCGCACTTGGTCCGCGCCGGGTAGTTGTAAACGATCCCGAACTAAACCCGCCACCCCCTTATACCGTTGTGGACAACGATCAGTCCATCATTGACGTAACAGACCTCGTCATGATAGACCCCGTGGGTACCGGTCTCAGCCATGCCATCAACAAAGCCACCAATAAAAATTTCTGGGGCGTTAACGAAGACATCAAATCCATCAGCGAATTCATCAAACAATTCGTGACGGAAAACAATCGCTGGCTGTCGCCCAAATATTTGCTGGGCGAAAGTTATGGCACCTTCCGTTCGGCGGGCATTGCCGACTACCTGCAGGATAATATGGGCATGACCCTCAACGGCGTGATTTTGGTTTCGACGGTGCTGGACCTGCGCACGCTGACCTTTGAGAAAGGCGACGACATTTCTTACCTGCTTCATTTTCCCACCTATGCCGCCGTGGCCTGGTATCACAACAAACTGGCAAACAAACCATCACATTTTGAAACGTTTATACAGGAAGTAAGGGATTATGCCATGGGCAATTATGCCGCTGCCCTTGCCAAAGGTGCAACCCTGACCAATGAAGAAAAACAACAGGTGGCCGCCAAACTGAGCAGCTACACCGGGCTGAGCAAAGATTATCTTCTGAAAGCCAACCTGCGGGTAACAGAACCACAGTTTACCGAAGAGTTGTTGCGCGACAGCAGCCTCACTGTCGGCAGGCTGGATGCACGTTACAAAGGCATTAACCAAAACCTATTGAGTGAAAATTCATTTACCGATCCACAGAGCGATCAGATCAGTCCGCCGTACATCGCATCGTTCCTCGATTATTTTTATGGCGATCTTAAAGTGAACAAAGACCTGAGCTATCACATCTCTGCTTACAGTGCCGAAGGATTCAACTGGAACTGGGGCCGCGGCAGCCGCGACAACTCCGACCCGTCGTCACCCAATACAGCCGTGGACCTTGCAAAAGCCATGAGCAAAAACCCGAATCTGAAAGTCCTGGTGTTGAATGGATATTACGACCTCGCCACTCCGTTTATGGCGGCAGAATACACGATGAACCACATGGGGCTCAATTCAAAACTGCAGTCGAACATTGACATGAAATATTACCAGGCAGGTCACATGATGTACATTCAGCCGGCATCGCTGTCACAGTTCAAAAACGACATCGCTGCCTTTATCAAAACCAACAGCCGGTAGCGCTTTTTGGGTACAACAAATTAAAAGGTACAGGAAGCGCGAACGAAAGCAATTCAATCAAAAAACGCCGGCTGCAGTGGCAGCCGGCGTTTTGTTTACGTGAAAGTATAATGTTTGGTAAATACAGATTCATCCTGACACCTCGAAGGTTTCGCATCAGGATGCCACTTTATTCAGTTCGATCCTGAAGGTGGTTCCTTTTCCCGGCTCACTGTTTTTGATAAAGATATTGCCGTGGTGATACTGTTCCACGATGCGTTTGGTTAACGTTAGTCCCAAACCCCAGCCCCGCTTTTTGGTGGTAAATCCCGGCTTGAATACTTTGCTGAGATTGGCCCGTGAAATGCCTTTACCGGTGTCGGTTACTTCAATGATGTTTTGCATAGCCGTAGCAAACAGGTGAATGGTGATGGTGCCTTTTCCGTCCATTGCGTCGAGCCCGTTTTTCAAAAGATTCTCAATTACCCAATCAAACAGAGGCGGCGAAATCATTGCCGGGATATCGGTTTGCCCATCTGTATTCACAACAAAAGACACCCTGCCGCCGGCGCGTTTCCGCATATATTCCACCATCGCCATGACTTGTTCCGCCAGGTTACTCGCTTCCAGTTTTGGCTTACTACCGATTTTGCCAAACCGATCGGTGATGAGCAACAGCCGGTTCACATCTTTTTCAATTTCGGGCGCCAGCTGTTGTGCGCCTTCTGTTTGCTTCAGCATCTCCACCCATCCCTGCAGGCTGGTGACCGGCGTGCCTAACTGGTGCGCAGTTTCTTTTGCCATGCCCGCCCACAACTGGTTTTGTGTGCTGCGATAACTGCTTCGCTGCGCAATGACCACCACGGCAATAAACAGGCTGACAATGATGAGCTGTACAATCGGGTAATACCGCACTTCCTGTTGCAGCCGGCTTTCACCGTAATAATACAGGTTGGCAATCAGCGGCGTATCAGATAACACAAGCCGGATGGGCTGGTGCAGCTTTTTGAACATGTACAGGTTCTCATACAAATAATTGCTGTCGCCGGCTACCTCCGCGCTGTCGATGTTGCGGTAATTGGTGATGCTGTCGCGCTCATTGGTTTCAATGATGGGGATGTCGTTGTTTTCGTGGCTGATGGTGGAAGCCAGCGTTAAGACTTGCCGGGTCGTTGGTTTTCATCATGGTGCGCTGCGCTTCTACCCAGGTTTTTATTTTACGCGTTTCGTCCGCGGCGATTTTGCGCGAGAGATATTGCGAATAAATAATACTACCCGATACAATCAGTATGGCTGCTGCCGCAAGTGAATTTCTCCAGTTAAGCCATTGAATCATATGACTAAAGTAGACTGAAAATAAACAGGAATCTAAACCAATGGAGGAAAACTGAAACGCTTATGTGCTCCCTATTTCATCTTCTTTATGAAGTGGTATTTCCACTATAAAAGTGCTGCCTTTGCCTTGTATACTTTCCACTTTAATGCTTCCCGTTGTGCGCATCCACAACCGATTTTACATAACTCATACCCAAGCCGAAAGCCTTTTACATTGTGCACGTTGCCGGTATGGGCGCGGTAGAATTTTTCAAAAATACGTTTTACGGTTTCCTTGCTCATGCCTATGCCGTTGTCCTGCATTTGTATCACTAGGTATTTGGATGGTGCAATGCGTTGATGATGGTGAGCAGCAGGTTTTCTTCTTTTGAATATTTCACCGCATTGTCCACCAGGTTGTTGATGAGGTTGGTGAAATGATTTTCATCGGCTTTAACGAGGTCGTTTTTGGCGCTCAGATCAGTTCTGCTTTACCGCCTTTTTCGTTTAGTTGCAGGGCAAAGGTGTTCACTACTTTTTTATCACCTCGTGGGCATGAACCGGCACAAGGTTCAGTTTCATGTCCTGCTTGTCCATCAGTGCAGCCTGCAGGATGGTTTCCACGTGTTTGTTCATCCGTTTGTTTTCCTGCCGGATGATGTCGCTGAAATAGGTACTTTTTTCCGGGTTGCCCATCACTTTGCTGTTTTGCAACGCATCCACAGCCAGCGAAATGGTAGCCAGCGGCGTTTTTAGCTCGTGCGTCATGTTGTTGACAAAATCGTTTTTGATTTTGCTCAGGTTGCGTTGGTTGATGATGGTTTTGACGGTAAGAAAAAATGCGGCGATAACGATGATGGTGAAAGCTGCGGCAGCCAACCATCATCCAGATGAGGGAATGCCGCACGGTAGAATAAAAATTGGTAATGGTGATATACAGGTTTTCATCTGCAGAGACAACGGGCAGTTCGGCAGCCGATTCGGGAACGATCGGGAATGGTGTAATTGCGGTTGTTGAACAGAATCGCGCCAGGCAGGCAGAAAATTTTTCGATTGCATTTCAATTTCCACGTTCTGCCCATGCCAGGTAATGGCAAATTCGAAGGTAAAATCTTTGAGCCCTTGAGAATCGAGCGATTTACGGATTTTTTTGGCGACTTCCACCGCTGTAAAGTGGCTGGACTTAGGCGTGCGGCGGTACCACCAGCACACCGAAATCTTCGGGTGACCAGCGATGAATGCGGGGCAACCGTGCGCCTGCACTGCCATACGTTTGCCGCGCTATTTCTTCTTTTACATTATAGGCGGCTTCGCCCACTTTGTCAACATAGCGTTCCTGCTGAATCACCATCATGTTTTTAAGCCAGGAAATCTGCATGAAATACCACACCGAGACCGAAAGAGCAATCAGTACAACGATAACAGGAAAGGTCTTTTTCAGCATATAACAAAAATAAAGGCAGCACTATGCCAAATACAGGGTAATGAGGTGTTTACCAGCAATTTAACGACCAATTCCCGGTGCCATTGCCCTAGACCACAGGCAAAATAAGGATAATGAACGCTTCTTCTTTTACCTATGCTTGAGGGTGTGGCTTACAGCTCACGGTTTCCTTTTTGCAGCTGCCTGTTTACCAATCCATCCGGAGGTGATGCATGTTGAACGAGTTCCACTGTACCGCAGATGATTCTGAGACATGTATGCACAAATCATTACAATCTGCGCACCTAACGGTAAGTTCACCATAACGATGATAGCCAAATTATCCTTCTCCCTGACATCTTACTATCTTCATTCCTCTACCTTTGCAAAAATATACAGCGATGACGATCGGCTATTTTAATTATCCCTTACCTGCCAACGAAGTGGTGCATCAATATGCACCTGCCTCGCCCGAAAAAGCGGCGTTAAAAAAAGCGTTGGCGGATTTGAAATCGAGAGAAACGGATGTGCCCATGTTTATTGGGGGTAAAGAAGTAAGAACCGGTAAAAAAATAGCCATTCGTCCGCCGCACGAAATCAAAACATACTCTGGGTTATTTTCATGAAGGAGATGCCCAACATGTACATGAAGCCATTGAAGCGCCGCAACCGCAAAAGAGCCTGGGCAGACATGCCGTGGGAAGATCGCGCTCATATATTTTTAAAGGCTGCCGACCTGCTGGCGGGCAAATACCGTGGCTATATAAATGGTACTACCATGCTGGGACAAAGCAAAAATGCATACCAGGCAGAGATTGACAGCGCCTGCGAACTGGCAGATTTTTTACGTTTTAACGTTCATTTTTTAAGTGAAATATATCAACAGCAACCCACTCAATGCCGCCAGGGGTTCACAACCGCATGGAGTGGCGCCCGCTGGAAGGTTTTGTGCTGGCTATAACGCCCTTCAATTTTACCGCTATTGGTGGTAACTTGCCTACAGCGCCGGCCATGTGTGGCAATACCGTTGATCTGGAAGCCTGCGCATACACAGATTTACAGTGCGCAAATGTTTATGCGCATCCTGAAAGAAGCAGGTTTGCCCGATGGCGTTATCAATCTCATTTATGTAGACGGACCGATGATTGGCGATATCTGTTTTAAGCATCCCGATTTTGCAGGGCTTGCATTTCACCGGTTCTACCGGCGCCTTTAACAACATGTGGAAGACCATCGGCGAAAATATCCGCACCTACAAAAGTTATCCGCGCATTGTGGGCGAAACCGGGGGTAAAGATTTTGTGCTTATTCACAAAAGTGCCGACCCGTCAGTAGCCGCTGTGGCACTGGCAAGAGGCGCGTTTGAATACCAGGGACAGAAATGTTCGGCGGCTTCGCGGGCATACCTGCCTTCGAATATTGCTGCAGACATAAAAGAAAAGCTGGTGGCACACATCCAAAGCATGAAGATGGGCACGGTAGAAGATTTTACCAATTTTATCAATGCGGTGATTGATGAACGGAGCTTTGATAAAATCAGCCAGTACATCGACGCAGCTAAAAACGACCCGGCTGTTACCATCCTGGCTGGCGGCAATTATAACAAAGACAAAGGATATTTTATAGAACCTACCGTTATTGAAACCAGCCGACCCGAAATATGTAACCATGTGCGAAGAAATTTTCGGACCGGTGTTAACCATTTATGTTTATGACGAAAACCAGTTTGAAGAAACCATTGACCTTGTGAATACCACGTCGCCTTATGCACTCACAGGGTCCATTATGGCAAAAGACAGCGGCTGCTATTGCGCTGGCAACGCACCGGCTACGCAATGCCGCCGGTAATTTTTATATCAACGACAAACCAACCGGCGCCGTGGTAGGGCAGCAGCCTTTTGGCGGCGCACGTGCGAGCGGCACAAACGACAAAGCCGGCAGCATGCTGAACCTGTACCGATGGCTAAGTGCCCGCACCATCAAGGAAACTTTTGATCCGCCAACCGATTACCGCTACGCATTTTTGGGCGAAGAATAAACAACAAATCTTCCCTTTTTGCCATAAGGCTTTGCACTCTGCTGCCAATCATCTTTAAAAAATGATTAAAGTATGAGCGCAAAGCCTTCTTTTTATTGAAAAAAACCTAAAACAGGTTCGGCACAATTAAGCAGCTATTAAAATCCGGCGGCTTGCCGGCGGGTGACGGCTTTATCCTGTAATATTGCAGCCCGACATTATATCCATATCTATGAATCTTACATCCTTGAGTGTACCCGTTGAAAATTTTTTTAACCTGCTTTGCCAAAATACCACAATCGGTTGCTGGCTTATTGATATCGAAAACGGGCAATCGTGGTGGGCAGATTCGATTTACGACATGCTGGGCATTGAAGACAAAAACGAGACACAGTCGTTTGAAGATTTTTTGGAAAACATGGTGCATCCTGATGAACGCCACCTCGTAAC
The DNA here is from genome assembly GCA_963826385.1 of uncultured Chitinophagaceae bacterium. Taxonomy (GTDB): domain Bacteria; phylum Bacteroidota; class Bacteroidia; order Chitinophagales; family Chitinophagaceae; genus Ilyomonas. The sequence continues at coordinate 142,098 of CAWGWV010000010.1, forward strand.
GGCTTCCATCAAACATTATCTCTACCACCACGGAGCAACCGACAGGCTGGAAATCAGGTTAAAAAACAGGCAGGAAAAGCAATACAACTGGTACGAAATCTCCAGCGAAGCAAAATACAACGAGACAGGAAAAATCAAATGTGTATTGGGAAGCCTCATCAATATTGATGAAAAAAAGCAGCACGAAGAAGAATCCCGGAAACTAAAATTTATCCTTGACGTAGCCGAAGAAATGACCGGCATCGGGGCGCTGGAAACCAATTTTCTCACGGGCGAAAGAAACTGGTCGAAGATTGTCTATGAAATCATGGAGCTGCCTTACAATACGCCCATCAACCTGCTGGACAGGAAACGTTTTTTTGCCCCGGAAGATGAGCTAATCCTGGCAAATGCCGTTGGCGAACTGAAGCGTGAGAAAAAGCCGTTTGACCTTGAACTGCGGCTCATTACTGCTAACAAAAATTCGGTTTGGATACGCATGCTGGCAAAACCCGTTACCAACGCCGATGGGAATGTAACCGGGCTGCGTGGCATGATTCAAAAGATAGAACGGCAAAAGCTGAAAGAAAATTTCCTGATCGACATCCGCAACAAAATCACCGAGCAAAAGTTTTTTCTCGACGAAACATCCGTCATGTCCAACGTTGGCGGCTGGGAAGTGGATCTCGAACACTTTACACTTTACTGGGCAGATCAGACCAAAACCATCTACGAAGTGGAAGACAATTATGTTCCCACTTTTGAAGCAGCCATCAACTTTTATACGCCGTCTTCCAAAAAACGTTTGCTGGAGCACATCAGCAAACTCATTGAACACAGCGAGCCGTTTGACCTTGAACTGGAAATTTCCAGTGCCAAAGGCAGGCAGATATGGGTGCGTTCGGTCGGCAAACCGGTAGCCGACAAAACCGGGAAAATCATCCGGATCAGGGGCGTGATACAAGACATCAGCGAACAAAAGAAAAGAGAATTGGAAGTAAATTCGGCGTTGTCGCTCATCAACAATCAAAACAACAAGCTGAAAGAATTTGCCTACATCGTTTCGCACAATCTTCGCTCCCATACCGGCAATCTTTCCATGATCACCGAGATGATAGACATGGAAACAGATATTGACATCAAAATGGAATGGCTGAACATGATCAAAGACGTATCGTCATCGCTCAACGATACGGTTCACAACCTCACGGGCATTGTGAACCTGAACACCGAAAGCCGGCGCAGGATGTATTTCAAAGATGTGTTTGGCAATATCCAAAAAGCGCTCAACTACAAACTGATCGACGAAGAAGTGGAACTGGATACCGACTTTTCGGAGTGCGAATTCATTGACTATGTGCCGGCATACCTCGAAAGCATCATGCTAAACCTCGTGACCAATGCCATCAAATACCGGCATCCCAAACGGAAGCCCCGCATCACGCTGCAGACGTCACTGAAAGAAACGCAACCCTGCCTGCGGGTGAGAGACAACGGCATCGGCATCGACCTGCAGGTGCATGGCAACCGCCTGTTCAAGATGAACCAGACTTTTCATAAAAATACAGACGCGCGCGGTATTGGGTTGTTCATCACCAAAAACCAGATCGAAAGCCTGGGCGGATTCATCGAAGTGAATAGTGTTCCTGACGAAGGCACTACCTTTACCGTACATTTTTAATCAAAAAAACTTGCCTTGTTGATTACTTTCATTGTGGACGATGACAAACTTCACCATTTTGGCATGAAGCGGATGCTGCATCACATGACCGTTCCGACGAAAGTTATGCAGTTCTACAACGGATTGCAGGCAATCGAATTCCTGGAGCAGCACAAAGGCGAAGAAGAAGTATTGCCCGATGTCATTTTTCTTGACATCAACATGCCGGTGATGAATGGCTGGCAGTTTCTCGAATCGTTCATTGAGTTGAATTTGCAGCCTGAAAAACCCATCACCATTTACATCGTCACTTCTTCGGTTGACCGCAGTGAAATGCTGAAAGCAGCGTCATACAAAGAAATTACGAACTACATCATCAAACCCATTTCCATACAAAGCCTCGAAAGCGTGTTCAAAGAAATGAAAGAGCAGTGACTGCTTTTCACAAAAGCAACGCGTGTCAACCTACCGTTTCTGTCCTTTAAACCATCGTAGCAGCAGTTTCCCGGTAGCGGGATTAACAAAAATTTACTTTCGTCTCTCCGTATAATTACAGCTAATTTAGGCGCTTCTTAAAGTTTGAGAGGATACGTGCTTAACAGATTGATTGTATATATACTTGTAGTAACCACCGCCATCAGTTGCCGGCAAGATGCCTTGCCGCCGGCAAAGCCCCTGTTCCACGTATTGGGTGAAAACGCCACCGGCATTCATTTCTCCAACAAACTCACCCCTACCGAGCAGTTCAATGTGTTTCATTACATGTACTTCTACAATGGTGCTGGCATTGGCGCGGGCGATTTTAATAACGATGGAAAAATGGATTTGTTTTTTGCCTCCAACCAGGGCAGCAACAAACTGTATTTAAACAAAGGAAATATGCAGTTTACAGATGTTACCACCAGCCGCGCATATCCCAACGATGGCGGCTGGAGCACCGGCGTTTCGGTGATTGATATCAACAACGATGGCTTGCTGGATATATACATTTGCCGCGTAGGCAAATACGAAATTCTCAACAGCCACAACCAGTTTTTGATTTGCACCGGCATTGATCGAAACGGCGTTCCGCAATATGAAGACGGGGCGAAGCAAATGGGGCTTGATTTTTCAGGCTTCAGCACGCAGGCGGCATTTATCGATTACGATATGGATGGCGATCTGGATTTGTACCTGCTCAACCATTCCATTCACCAGAACGGCACCTTTGGACCGCGTGCACAAATGCTGGCGAGCACCAGCCCGCTGTCGGGCGATCACCTGTTTCGCAACGATGGCAAAGGCAGTTTTACCGAAGTAACCAAAGCAGCGGGCATCAACAGTTCGGTGATTGGCTATGGACTTGGCATTTGCGTCGCCGACATCAATATGGATGGTTACCCCGATATGTATATTGGCAATGATTTTCACGAAGACGATTACCTGTACATCAACCAGCGCGACGGAACTTTTAGGGATGAAGACACCCTGAGCCTGATGCATACAAGCCAGTTTTCGATGGGTGTGGATGTTGCGGATATAAACAACGATGCGTTTCCTGAAATCATCTCGATGGATATGCTGCCCGAGCGATCCGTACATCTTGAAACGCTCGCTGGGCGAAGACGCCTATGATATTTTCAACATGAAAATCGGCTATGGCTATACGCACCAATATACCCGCAACAACCTGCAGTTAAACAACCGCAACAACAGCTTTAGCGAAGTGGGTTTGTATTCCGGCGTGGCGGCTACCGACTGGAGCTGGGCACCGCTGTGGATGGATTTTGACAACGATGGCAAGAAAGATTTCTTTATTTCCAATGGCATTCCCAAACGGCTGAACGATATTGATTATGTAAATTTTATTTCGAACCAGGACCTGCAGGAAAAAATGCGGACCAATACCTTGAATGAGAAAGATTTGTCGTTGATAGATAAATTTCCAAAAATCAAAATTCCCGAATAAGTTTTACAAAAACGAAGGCAACCTGCAGTTTGAGCGATCTGTCGGCCGGATAGCGGGCGACGTGCCGACCTTTTCCAATGGCGCGGTATATGCCGATTTCGATGGCGATGGCGACCTGGACATCGTGGTCAACAATATAGATGAACCCGTGTATTGATTTATGAAAACAACAGCAACGATGAACAAAAAAACTTACATAGATATCCGATTAAAAGGAGCTGCGGCAAACATCAATGCCATTGGGCGCAAAAGTTATTTGTGTTTACACCGCGACAGCATCCGCACATACGAAAATTATCCGGTGCATGGCTTTTTGTCCAGCATGCAAGCTTCCGCTGCACATTGGCTTGCAGCACCTTCAAGTAGATAGCATGCTGCTGGTGTGGAACGACAATACCTGCCAAACAATAGATTGGCAACAAGATACGATGCAGACGCTGCACGATCACTTATCAAAGCGGGCTGCCACAGTTCAATTACAGCTGCTCTCCACGTTTTTATCCCAATCAAACCCTGCCGGTGCACGACATTACCAAAGAAACGCGGACTGCTGTACAAACACATTGAAAACCCATTTATCGAGTTTGACCGTGAGCCGCTCATTCCGCACATGGTGTCGCGCGAAGGCCCGGCACTTGCTGTTGGCGACATCAATGGCGATGGTACCGACGATGTGTTTATCGGTGCTTCCAAACGGGAAAAAGCGCTGTCTTTTTGCAAAGCAAAGACGGGAAATTTGCAAAAACGGAGCAGCCTGCCCTGGACAAAGACAGCATGTGGGAAGATGTGGATGCAGCCTGGACGGACGTGAATAACGACCATTTTCCCGACCTCGTGGTGGCAAGTGGCGGCAATGAATATTATGGCACCGACGAGCATCTGCTTCCCCGCTTATATCTCAATGACGGGCATGGAAATTTGCTGAAAAAAGACAATGCTTTCAACGGCATTTATTCATACGGCTTCCTGCATTGCGCCATGCGATTTCAATGGCGATGGCTTTGTGGATTTGTTCATTGGCGGGCGGGCGGTGCCTTCGCATTATGGCGAAATACCCGCAATCGTATTTGCTGCTGAACGATGGCACGGGGCGTTTTACCAGATGTTACTGCCACATACGCCAAAGACCTTTCGCACATTGGATTGGTAACAGGTGCCGTATGGTATGATATTGACAAAGATGGCGATAAGGATTTGGTGTTGCCATTGGAATGGGATGGCATTGTAGCGTTTCATCAAGACGGAAAACATCATTTCAACAGACAATACCTCACTACCGAAAAGGCTGGTGGAATTTTGTGTTGCCGGTAGATATTGACAACGATGGCGACATTGACTTGGTAGCCGGGAACCTCGGGTTAAACAGCCGGTTGAAAGCCACGGAACAACAGCCTATCCGCATGTATTACAATGATTTTGACAACAACGGCACCAACGAGCAGTTGCTTACTTATTATCTCAATGGCAAAGAACTGGTGTTTGCCAACAAAGACGAACTGCAACGCCAAATGCCGGCGCTGAAAAAAGATTTCCTGTATGCGGAAGATTTTGCCAAAGCCTCGCTGACCGATTTGTTTCCGCAAGAAAGATTGGATGCTTCCCAGCGTTTTTACTGCTGACTATTTTTCCAATGCCTTGCTCATCAATGATGGCAACCTGCACTTTCAGCCTGCAGGCGATGCCCTGGCAGGCGCAACTCTCACCTTTTAAAGCAGGCGCCGTCATCGATGCGAATAACGACAGCCTGCCCGACATTTTGCTGTTTGGCAATTATGATGAAAACAACATCGAGATGGGCAGGTACGATGCCGATTTTGGAACCCTGTTGGTTAACAAAGGCAATCATTCTTTTGCACCCAGCAGCCTGAACGGTCTAACGGTTAAAGGGGAAGTAAGGCAACTCAAAAACATCAGCATCAAAGGCAAAGCGGCGCTGGTAGCAGCCCGCAACAATGACAGTGTACTGGTGATGCAATTTCAGCCCGAAAGCAACCGGGAAAAAATAAGTGACGTGTTTTATACCAGTTTGTTCGCTCGTTTTGCCAAACCGTCTTTCACGGCTTTGGTAATCGAGCAGCGCTTCTTTCAGGTCTTCTTTCCGGAAATCGGGCCACAATACATCTGTAAAATACAATTCGGAATAAGCAATCTGGTACAACAGGAAATTGCTGATGCGGTGTTCACCGCTGGTGCGGATCAGCAGTTCGGGGTCGGGGAAATCTTTGGTGCACAGGTATTGCTGAAAGCGTTCGTGCGTGATGTCGTCAGACGACAGGTTGCCGGCTTCCACATCTTTGGCGATGTTTTTTACCGCGCGGAGCAGTTCCCAGCGGCTGCTGTAAGAGAGCGCGACAATCATGTTAAGCCCGGTATTGCCAGCCGTTTCGTCGAGCGCTTCCTGCAGTGCCTCCTGCGCGCTGTCGGGCAACATATCAGTGGCGCCAATCACGTGCAGGCGGATGTTGTTTTTGTTGAGTGTTGATACTTCCTTGCGGATGGTTTCTACCAGCAGGCTCATCAGCCCGGTTACTTCCTGCTGCGGACGATCCCAGTTTTCGGTGCTGAAGGCATACAGCGTCAGGTATTTGATGCCAAGTTCGGCAGCGCCTTCGGTAACGCTGCGCACACTTTCCACGCCATGTGAATGGCCAGTACAAGCGGTCCTGCTCCTGTTCTTTGGCCCAACGTCCATTTCCATCCATGATAATGGCTACATGGCTGGGCAACCGTTTTTCATCCAGATCGGTTTGCGAAGAAGGCTGTACTTGTGTTGACTGCATCGGCTTATTTTAGAGTGCGCAAAAGTAACAAAAGGAAAGCTTTTACTCTTATTAAAACATCTGCCCGCAATTTTAAGCCTGAAACCGGGAATGAAAGGGAAGCATTTACTAACAGGAAACTGTTTGTACCATTTTCATATCTCCGTAGGAGCGCAATATTTATAGAAAAAAAGCTCCTTCGGAGCTTATTAACCGAATCCAATGCAATCCTGGTTGACCAAACGCCATTGCCTGCGACCTCATTATGCCTAAACAAAAACATCACTTGGCAATGACTGCCCACAATCTCATTGACCATGTTACACCTAATCACAACGGTTGCGCAAACCTTACAACAGTTTCACGCCTTCTTTTTCCAGTTTCCTGTACTTTTCTTCGTCAAATACAAAATAAAACGACCCTTTTTTGGAAGTGGTTTTTTCTTTTTCCGTCAGCTTTTTGAGAATGCCGAGGTCGAGAATGCGGCGGGTAAAATTGCGCTTGTCAAGTTCGGTTTCATAAATCGCCTCGTACAAGCTTTGCAACTGCCGCAGGGTGAACTTGGTGGGCAGCAGGGCAAAACCAATGGGATGGTTGGCTACTTTTTGCAAGAGCCGTTCTTTGGCCAACATCACCATTTGGTTGTGATCGAAAATGAGCGAAGGGATGTGTGACAGCTCAAACCATTTGGCATTGTGCTCGCGCATCAATTCTTCGCTATGGTCGGCGATGTTGATGAGCGCAAAATAAGCGATAGACACCACCCTGCCGCCGGGATCACGGTGGACATCGCCAAAGCAATGCAGTTGTTCCATGTAAACATTGCTCAACCCAGTGAGTTGATCCAGAATGCGGGAAGCCGCTTCTTCCACCCCTTCGTTGGATTGTACAAAACCACCCATGAGCGACCAACGGTCCATCCCGGGGTTAAAGCCCCGTTTGATCAGCAAGGCTTTCAGCTGACTGCCATCAAATCCAAAAATGATACAATCCACGGCCAGCAGGAACCGGCTGTAGTGGTCATATTCTGCAATGTTGGTGCTTATCGTTTCGGCTTTTGCCTCCATAGAACTTTTCTGTGTAATAAGTGTATTTTACAAAAATATTTTCATATACAACACTACTCAAAATATTATTACCGCACATCAACAATCGCCACCAGGTAAAGATCATCATCATCCAAACAAAAATGCATTTCCTTTTCGGGAAATGCACTTTGCAAATGATGTTGTGTATCAAACCATCTTACCAGAATCTCACGTAGAGCAGCGAGATAATGAGTAACGTAATCACAATGAGTGCGAGGGTGCTAGGTTCCACTTTGAACATATGCTTGTCGAGCACAAAGGCTTTGGGATTGATTTTGGGACCGGCAAGGCTCATCAAAATCATCAGGACCATGGTGAATGCAAACGCAAGCCCCATACAGATGTGAAACGGAATTTCGTACACACCGTCTGCGTTTTTATAAGCCGTGTACAGGATGGTTTCCGGACCAAACCATTCCGGCGCATACACGTTGAACAATACCGACAGCAGGAAGCCGACGATCACGCCTGCCACCGCAGCTGCACCCGTAGTGCGTTTCCAGAAAAAGCCAAGCAGGAATATGGCAAAAATGCCCGGGACTGATAAAGCCGGTATATTTTTGAATAAAGGTAAATCCACCTTCTCCACCAATACCCAGGGCGTCTTTCCAGGTCAGCATGATGGAAACCACCAATGCTGCAAGAATGGTAATGCGACCTGTCCATACCAGTTTTTTTTCAGTAGCATCTCTGTCAATGTATTTTTTATAAATGTCCAGCGTAAAGATGGTAGAAATGCTGTTTGCTTTACCTGCCAGCGAAGCCACGATTGCGGCAGTTAATGCAGCCAGTGACAAACCAATCAACCCATTGGGAAGAAAACCCAGTACGGCGGAATAAGCGTTGTCAGACACTACCTGCCCGTTCTTGCTGTTGGCCAGCATTTCTGCCTGCAGCATGCCTTTCTGGTGCAACACATAAGCAGCAATACCCGGCAGCATGACGATCACCGGCATCATCAGTTTATCAGACCGGCAAACAAAATACCTTTGCGGGCAGTCTGCAGGTCGGCACCCAAGGCGCGCTGTGTAATGTATTGGTTACAACCCCAATAGTTCAGGTTCACAATCCAGATACCCGCTAAATACGATAAGCGATTCCCGGAATGATGAGGTAGTTGTTAACGTCTTGCTGCGAGGCGTTGGGCGTCGGCTTTTCAAAGATCATGTGGAAATGGTCGGGCGCACTGTTCATCATGGCTTTGAAACCTGCAATGGCGCTTGACCCATGTGCCGAACTGTTCGCTCACCACGGTCAAAGCAACATAAGTCGTGGCCAAGCCGCCAATGATGAGTACCGTTACCTGTATCACGTCTGTAAAGCCGATTACCTTCATCCCGCCAAGGGTAATGAACACCGCAAATACCGACAGGGCGATAACGATGAGGTGAAACTGGTTTTCTTGCCGCCCGTCAGGTTGTTGATGGCCACGGCGCCAAGGAACAAGATGGACGTCAGGTTGACAAACACATACAGGAACAACCAGAAAATGGCCATGATCAAAGCTCACCGATTTATTGTACCGCGTCTCCAGGAACTGCGGCATCGTAAAGATTTTATTCTTCAGATAAACGGGGATAAACCAGACAGCCACAATGATCAGCGCAATGGCGGCAATCCATTCATAAGCGGCCACCGCAATACCAATCATGTAGCCGTTGCCACTCATGCCGATAAATTGTTCAGCCGAAATGTTCGATGCAATCAGTGATGCCCCGATGGCCCACCATGTCAGCGAACCTTCAGCCAGAAAGAAATCGTGCGTGTCCATTACCGCTTTTTTCTTTCTCCGGTAAATCCAGTAACCGTAGCCGGAAACAAGGATAAAATAAATAACAAAAATCAGCTTGTCCTGGAAGAGGAGTTTATTCATAACAAGTCAATCGGGAGGTTAATCAATATTAATGGTCTTTTAATCAGCAAGGCATTGGTTTCGCGGCTCAAATTAAACGATTCGAAACGAGAATTCATCAATGAAATATATTTTAATTCAAAATCATTTGTCATTGGTGCAAACGTTTACCCCAACCCATCATTGTTTTATTTGTTCAACTGGTAATACACTTCGCTCCAGCGTAATTCGTTTTTGAACTGGTAGAGACTGGTGTTTTTTCCTATGAGCACAATTCGATTCCTGCCATGTCGGCAAAGTCTTCCAAATGTTCGGCCGTCAGGTTTTGGCTGTAGCAGGTATGGTGTGCACCACCTGCCAAAATCCACGCTGCACAGCCGGTTTTCATATCCGGGTACGGTTTCCACAGAACACGCGCCACCGGCAGTTTGGGCAGATCATGTTGTGGCTCCTGCGCTTCCACTTCATTCACCAGCATCCGAAAACGGTTACCCATATCCACCACCGATGCATTGATCGCAGCACCAGCCAGCCACGTTAAACACAAGGCGCACCGGGATCTGCTTTGCCACCAATGCCCAGCGGATGAATTTCGCAGGAGGGTTTGCCGTTGGCAATAGACGGGCAGATTTCAAGCATGTGGCTGCCCAGCACCATGTTGTTGCCCGGCTCAAAATGATAGGTGTAATCTTCCATAAACGAATTGCCGCCTTGCAAGCCGCTGCCCATCACTTTCATGGCCCGCACCAGCGCCGATGTTTTCCAGTCGCCTTCGCCACCAAAGCCATAGCCATCAGCCATCAGCCGTTGTGTGGCAATGCCCGGCAATTGCTTCATGCCATGCAGATCTTCAAACGTATCGGTAAAGCCTTTAAAGTTGCCATCTTCCAGGAAATTGCGCATGCCCATTTCAATTCTGGCAGCGTCGCGCAGCGACTGGAATTGTGCCCCGCCTTTGGTCAGGCTATCCACCAGTTTGTATAGATCGCCATATTCTTCGCACAGCGTTTCTACATCGGCATCGCTTACTTCATTGATCACTTTTACCAGGTCGCCAATGCCATAAGTATTCACCGAATAGCCAAATGTAAGTTCTGCTTCTACTTTGTCGCCTTCGGTAACGGCCACATAGCGCATGTTGTCGCCAAAGCGGGCAAAACGTGGCGCCCTGCCAGTCGTGCCAGCCGGCGGCGGCGCGGCCCAGACTTCAATGCTGTTCAGCACGGCTTCTATCCTGCCAGTGACCCACCACTACTTTGCGGTTCAGGCGCATGCGGCTCACCATAAAGCCAAATCGCGGTCGCCATGGGCGCTTTGGTTCAGGTTCATAAAGTCCATGTCGATGTCGTTCCACGGAATATCGCGGTTAAACTGGGTATGCAGATGCAGCAAGGGTTTTTGCAAAATCTTCAAGTCCGCTGATCCACATTTTGGCCGGCGAAAACGTGTGCATCCAGGCGATGATGCCGATGCAATTTTTAGCAGCATTGGCTTCGGCACAAACGGCATAAATTTCTTCGGTGCTTTTTACCGTAGGTTTAAACACCACGCTTACCGGGATGTTGGCAGCACCGTGCAGGCTGCTGGCAATTTGCCTGCGAATGTTCGGCTACCTGGCGCAGTGTTTCTTCGCCATATAAATGCTGGCTGCCGGTTACAAACCAGACTTCGAATTGTTTTAGGTTTATCATGTAATGAGTGTATTAGGTATGATGTAGTATGTATTATGTAGTAAACGGATTCTTATTGTCCGTAGTAGGAACCGGCGCCGTGCTTGCGTTCGTAATGTTTGCTGATCAAAGCGTCTTTCAACCGCAATGCATCTGCCTTCACCGATTCGGTGATGTATGCCATCTGCGCCACCTGCTCCAGCACGGCACTGTTGTACACCGCTTTGTCTGCCGTTTTCCCCCAGGTAAACGGCGCATGATTGCCCACCAAAATCATTTCTACTTCTTCGTAGCTGATGCCTCTTTCGGCAAAGCAATTCATGATCTGAAAACCGGTTTCGTATTCATAATTTCCCTGGATCATTTCATCGTTCATGGGCGGTGCGCAGGGAATGTCAACGGTATTGTGATCTGCATGCGTGGTGCCATAAATGGGAATGTCGCGCAATGCCTGTGCCCACGACGTGGCGTAGGTGGAATGCGTGTGTACAATGCCATTGATGTGTTCCCAATGCTTGTACAGCACTGCATGCGTCTTGGTGTCGGAGGAAGGACGCAAACTGCCTTCCACCGTATTGCCATCGAAGTCAACAATCACCATTGATTCGGGTGTCAGGTCTTCGTATGGTACGCCCGAAGGTTTAATGGCAAACACCCCGAGGCTTCGGTCGGCAGCACTGACATTGCCAAACGTAAACAATACCAATCCCAGCTTTGGCAACTGCATATTGGCTTCGTAAGCTTCCTTTTGAATGTGAGAATAGGACATTTGGTTGTATTAGGTAGTACGTAGTAAGATGAATGTGTTGTTCTTGTCGTTAGAAATTTTGAACTGGTGGTTTTCAGGATTCATTAAGAATCAAGCCGTTCGATACAGGCACCCAGCTGCCTGTATTTTTCATAACGTTTGGCATAAATGGCAACCACTTCCGGGTTGGGCTGGTACTCGGCGTCAAACCCCTGCCCCATTGCATTCATCGCGTCTTCCACGTTGTTGTAAAAGCCGGCGGCAGTAGCGGCAAACATGGCGGCACCGGCAGCACAGGTCTGTTCTGACTTGTGGATGCGGATGGGCATGTTCATAACATCAGACATCATCTGCATGATGTAAGGCGCTTTGCGGGCAACGCCTCCCAAACCAATCAGTCCTTTCACTGCTACACCCTGGTCGTTGAAACGGTCCACGATGGCTTTGGCACCAAAACAAGTGGCTTCTGCCAATGCCTTGAACAGGTGCGGTGCCTTGGTACCGAGGTTCAACCCACTCAGCGCACCTTTCAGCAACTGGTTGGCATCGGGTGTGCGGCGACCGTTGAGCCAATCTACCGCAAGCTCATCGTCTTCTTTCAACGGGAGCGCAGCAGCGGCTTTCGACAACTCGGCAATCATTTTATCATTGATCTCTTTTTTCAGCAACTCCGCGGTTTCGGCATCCAGCAGGGAAGATTGTGAAATGAAATGATGGATGGGCCAATGCAATACATTTTTAAACCAGGCATACACATCGCCAAAAGCGCTTTGGCCGGCTTCCATGCCCATCATTCCCGGTATAACAGAACCGGGAACCTGCCCGCAAATGCCTTTTACCAGTGTATCATTCACTTCTGCCGTAGGTGCTACCAGCATATCGCAGGTAGAAGTGCCCATGACTTTGCTCAAATAATATGGTTCAATCTGCCCGCCTACAGCACCCATGTGCGCATCAAAAGCACCCACGCCAATAACAACCTCGTTTGGCAAACCCAAACGCGCTGCCCATTCGGCAGAGATGGTGCCGGCCGCCTTATCGGAAGTATAGGTATCGGAAAATAAATGAGCAGTGAAACCATCGAGCAACGAATCCAGAGAATTGAAAAATTCATTCGGTGGCAATCCGCCAAATTCCTTTGCCCACAAGGCTTTGTGACCGGCTGCGCAAACACTGCGTTTCATCTGGTGCACGTCGTTGCCGCCGGTTAATAGAAAAGGGATCCAGTCGCAATGCTCTACCCAAGAATAGCAGGCTTCGCGTACACTTTCGTCCACGCGCAAGATGCGCAGCAGCTTTGCCCAAAACCATTCAGACGAATAAATGCCACCGACATACTGCAGGTAGTTGGTGTCAAACTTCGTAGCATGTTCATTGATCTGTGCGGCTTCTTTGGTGGCGGTATGGTCTTTCCACAATACAAACATGGCGTTGGGGTTGTGACCAAACTCGGGCAGCAGTGCCAGCGGCGTGCCGGTTTTGTCCACGGCAACCGGCGTAGATCCGGTGGTATCCACAGAAATGGCTTTGATGTTTTGCGCCACTGTGTTTCCTGCTTTTTGCAGACAATCTTTGATGGTATATTCGAGGCCTTCTATATAATCGAGAGGATGCTGGCGAAACTGGTTTTCTTCGGCGTTGCAATACAGGGCATCGCGCCAGCGGGGATAGTTGAACACAGAAGCGGCTACTTCAAAACCGTCATGTACATTGACAATGATGGAACGAACAGAATCGGAACCGTAGTCAACTCCTATTACATAAGCATTGTTGTTATTCATTATAGCAGGCATTTTGCGTGGCAAGATACTATTTTTTGTTATTAAGTGTATCTTATACAATTAATATTTTCCATTCGTTTGTAATCCGCTAAAAATAGGTAAGATTGAGACATCACCGGCATATTACCTGCGCTCTCCGGTTACGGCTGGCCAGCCATTGATCCAGGCAAGTTTTTCCATCCGTAATTTCGGCTTGCCGCCATCGTGCGCATCATACCCATGAAAAATGAGATAATCAGTGCCGTTGAAAGTTGCGACCGCATTGTGTCCCACTCCATGCCAGTCGGCATTCCCTTCGAGTAAGGCAGAACCACCACCCAGGTTCATGGCCACGCCGTCTTTGTCCATGTACGGACCATATACGTTTTTGCTGCGTCCTACCATCATTTTATACGTACTTTTTTCGCCGCGGCAGCAATAGTCGAACGACACAAACAGGTAATAAAAATTGTCTTTTTTAAAGATAAACGGTGCTTCTATTGCCGCATCGCCGGCAACACTGTCGGGCAGCAGGTAATCGCGCTTGCGGGTAGCTACGGTGTACCATTTTTCGGGCTGCGCAAGGTGCAACAGGTCGGGCTGCAACTGTACCAGTTTCATCCCATTCCAGAACGAGCCAAACACCAGCCATGGCGTATGGCTTTCGTCAAAAATAAGGTTTGGGTCAATGGCATTCCACATGTCGCGGTTGGGTTCCGATTGTATTACTTTGCCATGGTCCACCCATTTGAAATCTGTAGATGTGGTATCAAGTGTTTTGTTGGTGGCAACACCAATCGCAGATGTATTTTTTCCAAAAGCCGACACTGCATAATACAAATAAAACTGACCGTTGTGATAGCTGATGTCCGGCGCCCAGATGTGTCCCCGAAACCCCGGGATGGCATCGGTAGCCCACTGCGGCGCTTTGCTGAACACGGGGCTTTGCCGGGTCCAGTGTTTACGGTCGTTTGAGGACAATACCGAAATGCCCCAGCCGGTGCAAAACATATAATAGGTGCTGTCCTGCCGGATCATCACCGGGTCGTGCACCGAAGGCAAAGCATCGGTAGCCTGCGCCTGAACACCCGGCGGCATATATAGAAAACAGCAGGCAAGCAGCCATATTTTTTTCAGCATTGTTATTTCATTTTTACCCGCAGGATGGTAAAAGAATACGGCTTCAGCGTAAGCATCAGCTGTTTGCCCCGGATGCTTGTTTCTTCTTCATTGGGTGACACTTTCATGGGTTGGTCAAAGCTGTTCATCGCATCGAGGTTATCGCTTTGCAAGGTAATGAGCGTGCCGGTTGCAGCCAGCTGTTTGCCTTGCACATTGATCGCCTGCGTTTTCGTATTGCCAGACACATTCACCAGTTTGATGATGAGTTCATCCGTGTTTTTGTTGATGGCAGCAGCGGCATACAGACTGTCTTCACCGGCAACTACGTTTCCTTCTTTCAGGATGCTTACTTCATGTGTGCCTTTGTTCAGCGAGTACAGTTTCTGCACCTGGTAATCGGTGGTGCCATACGACTCCAGGTTGTTAACCCAGATCAAATCGGGCGTCCATTGCCACGCATCGATGTGGGCAAACAACGGCGCGTAAGATGCCATATATACCACGTCGGCATTGCGCTCAAGACCAGTCATAAAAGCAGCTTCGCTCAGTGCGGTCAGCCAGTTGTTCTTGTTGTCCACGCTCACGGTTTTGTCGCTTTGCGCTGCATATTCACCGGCAAAAACCTTGGGTCCATCCGCATTGTAACTATCGTAGCGCGTGGCGTTTTGCAAAAACCATTCGGGACGGCGGTAATAGTGTTCGTCAATGATGTCCACCTTGCGCTGGCGCAGGCTGTCGTTCAGCAAATCGAAACGTTCGCCATTGGGATCGGTGCCACTGCTGTTGACAATTTTAAAACCGGGATATTTTGCCTTGATGGCATCACTGATTACTTTGAGGCGTTGCAAATATTGCGGTCCCCAGTTTTCGTTGCCCACACCCATCATGGTTAAATGAAACGGAGCAGGATGTCCCATTTGGGCACGTACTTTCCCCCATTGACTGTTGGCATCGCCGTTGGCAAATTCGATGAGGTCCAGCGCGTCCTGTACATAGGGTCCGATGTCGTCCATGGGCACGATTTCGGCTGAATTAAACTGACAAGCCATGCCTGCATTGAGGATGGGCAAGGGCGCAGCGCCAATGTCTTCTGCCAGTTGAAAATATTCAAAAAAACCAAGCCCGAATGTCTGGTAATAATCCGGCGTGAGGCGATGAGCAAATTCGGTATTCCAGCGGTTAATGGAGAGTTCGCGGTCTTCCACGTTACCAATGGTTTTTTTCCATTGGTAACGTTCGGTGAGGTCGTAGCCTTCTACGATGCAGCCGCCGGGAAAGCGGATAAAGCCGGGTTTCATATCAGCAAGCAGCTTCACCATATCGGCACGCAGCCCGCCTTTCCTGCCTTTCCAGGTATCGGAAGGAAACAGGGATACAAAATCAAGATCCATCACGCCATTGCCTTCAAACCACAGGCGCAGTTTGGCTTTCATCACCTGAGTCGTTGGCAGTGAAAGAAGCTTCGGCTTTGTGAAAACGGTCACCGGTTCCGGTTGGTGTTACCGTCGTGCCACCTACGATTTTCCCGGTAGAATCGATCAGTTCCACATGCATGGTAACACCGGTTTTTTGCTGGCGGTACAGTACCGAAAAATCGTAGCGCAGGTCTTTTTTGATGCCCATGCCGCGAAAACCTTCGTTGGTGATGCTCATATCGGCAACGCTTGCCGCATCATGCACATTTATCCGTAAAAAACGCGGGTTAGTGCTGTCGTCATTCCGGTTCAGCACCAGGAAATCACCTTCCTTTACTTTGTCGCCGCTTACTTTCCAGCCCATCAGCGGCGCGCGGAATTCAAATGAACGGTTTTTGACCAGTTCTGCATAAATACCGCCATCGGCACCCATGTTGATGTCTTCGAAAAACACGCCCCACATGGTGGGTTGAATGTCGGCTGTAATTTTCGCAGCATTCACATTGATCACACTGCTTTTTTGCGCACCGGCAGACAGTGAACAAACACTGCTCACAGCTAAAGCGGTTAATAATTTTACCTTCATGTATAATCTGTTTTAAAAATTCTTTTCAATCGTATTGCGGTTGTTTTTTGCCCTGCCGATGAATCCATTGCATTTGAACTGCAATGTATTCATTCTCTGTTCAACGGGCTTGCTTCGCATTTGCCTGGATGCCTTCACTGGTCATGACCACGCGTTTCATGGTGCCATCGGGATGGTAATACAACCTGTCTACGCACACACTTCTCCTGAAGCTGCCGCCTGCTGTATTGATGCCGCCGTTGTGGTAGATAAAATAGTCGTTGCCTTTGAAGTGGATGATTGCCTGGTGATTGGTATTGCTGTTGCCGGCCAGTTCGTTGAGGATGCCTTTGTACTGCCACGGACCATGGATGCTTTTGCTCATGGCGTATACTATTTTTTCGGGAAAACCGGAGGCATACGACAGGTAATACCAGTCATTGCGCTTGTGTATCCATGGTGCTTCGGTAAAGTTGGGTAACTCAACTGTGCGGATGTCTCCGTCCAGTTCGGTCATGTTGTCTTTCAGTTTGGCATAATAGCATTTGGTATTGCCCCAAAACAGGTAAGCCTGGCCCTTATCCACGATTACTGTTGGGTCGATGTCGTCCCACGTAATGTTGGTGGCAGTCGTCATGTCGTTGGTGACCAGCGCACTTCCGCGCGCATCGGTAAACGGACCGGCAGGATGGTCGGAAACCGCTACACCAATGGCTTTGCCGCGGTGGGTACTGTCGTGTTCCACAGCCACATACCAGTAAAATTTGCCGTTGCGCTCAATGACCTGCGAGGCCCAGGCATCGTCTTTTGCCCATGCAAATGCCTGAACACTGAGCGGCGAGCCACGTTTTGTCCAGTGCACCATATCGGTAGTAGAAAAGCAAAGCCAGTCGTGCATTTCATACCATTCTTTCGGCGGCTGTGGCACATCGTGACCGGTGTATAGAAAAACCGTGTCGCCGACTACCAATGCTGCCGGGTCGGCGGTATACACATCCGTGATGATGGGATTGCCCGCCATTTCGGATGTCTGCGCAAAGGTATTTGTACTTCCACACAACACCATTGCCAGGGCAGCATATCCCTTCAATTTGTTTATCAACATCAATCGTTATTTTTTTGATTTGGAGATGCGGTACAATCCTGCGCCGTGTTTGTGAATAAAGGGCGCAAATTCAGTTGAAAACGTTCCGAGTGGCTTCCCGCTCCACACATCCGTGATGGTACAAGCATCGTTGATGCCCATGTCACGCAATGCAACCTTTACCTGCACCGAGTCGGCAGGTACCGGACCGGATGGATTTTCGGTAAATACCATGAACTGAACCGTAGCGCCTACATTCTGCACCACGCCGGCTTTGTCTAACCCCACCAATGCTTTGAAATGCGTGTAGCCGGCCGGCAATTGGTATTCGATCATCGAAGCGGCGTGTGTACCAATGCCATCTGCATAAGTCGTGTTGTTGACGATCAATGGTGCGCGCGAAACGCTGAGATTCACCTGTGGTTCGGCCCAGCCTGCTTTTGCGTTTGTCCACTTAAGAGAAGTCAAATGCAAGGTATCTTTATCGTTATAAACCACTGGCTCAATCCAGTCGGCGTGATCCCACTCAATGTTGTCGCCACCATTGGTCGTGACGAGGTATAGTTTGGTAGCCCCGTTGAGCGAAACAGCGGCTTCCCTGCTTTGGTCTTTCGTGTCGCGGCTAATGATGCCACTCTTCCAAACAGCTTTGCTTTCTACAGCTTCCATCTGGTCCTGCGCATTGAACAACGCGAGGTATTTGTCCCCGGTTTTAGGGTCGTTGGCAGTCCAGGCAACAAGATCGTTTTTGTTGAACAATTCCTTGTTTCCGGTGCTGTTGTTCACAATGTTGAGCATCTCTTTGTTGGTGAGCAAAGACAGTGTAAACGGATCGTTGTCGGGCAGGTGACCACCAAACATCATGGGCGAGCGAAAGATTGCCCACAAGCTCATGAGCGTATATTGTTCGTCTTTGGTAAAATTGGTCATGCGGTCGTTGCCACGCTCGGCGCGGATGCCGATGTGCCCCATGGGCAACATATCACCGTCGGGATACGCGCCGAAGGCGCGGTATTGATTCCATCTTTCAAATACAGTAAAGTGTTCTTTCAACTGTTGCCAGCTATCCCAGAAGTCGCCTACGGTGCGCCACATATTGGCTTTGCGTTGCACGTCGAGGGCGTGTTCGATGGGCGTTTCGCCGGGCGAAGTGCTGAAGACGATGGGGCGACCGCAGGCATCAATGGCGTTGCGGATCAGCTGCAGTTCATCGGCATGGTAAGGCGAGGTAAGATCATCCACTTTTACAAAATCCAGCCCCCAGGAAGCATACAATTGAAAGAGCGAATTGTAGTAGGCCTGTGCACCTTCTTTTGAAGCGTCAACGGTGTAGTTGTCGCGCAGCCAAACGCCCTGCCCTTCCGGGCTGTAGATGTCGGCGGCGGTCTTTGTTGTGCCGAGTATGGGCATTTTAGCCTTAACCGCTATCACCGGTACGCCACGCATGATGTGGATGCCAAACTTTAAGCCTTTGGCGTGGAGATAATCGCCCAAAGGTTTGAACCCGTTGCCACCGGCAGCCGACGGAAAGCGGTTGACAGCCGGCAGGTAACGTCCAAAGCTGTCAATGGCAAACTGCGGATCGGTTTCGTTGTAACCATGCGACTTGTCGTTGGCTACGTACCAGCGGATGTCCACTACCACGTAGTTCCAGCCGGAAGACAGCATGTTGGTTGCCATGTAGTCGGCATTGGCTTTTACCTCGGCTTCGGTGACGGTGGGACCAAAACAATCCCAGCTGTTCCAGCCGAGTGGCGGCGTAGGCGCCCAGGCATGAAAGTTTGTTTGTGCCCATAACGAAAGCCCGATCAACAGGGAGGTCAAAAAAAGGAACAGCTGTTTTGAACTGGCGCTGAAATGTCATGATCATATAATCTATCAAATTACGGTGGGAAAAGTTCAATGGTAGGCTACTGTTGATGGGCTGCGGGATGTGCGTGAGTACCGCGGTGAGGCATTTTGTGCAAGGGCGCCTGTGCCGCAGTACTGCGCAACAGCCCGAACCGGAGATACATCTGCTTCCTGAAGCTTACAGCCCCGAATTGTATTCACTGCCTTTCTTCAAAAACAAAAGAAAGGCAGTGAATGAACTCATTTCAATTCTAAAACAACAACTGAAAACGGCGGCATTTTTACGCTGAGCGTATTGCCCTTCAGGCTTGCGCCGGTAAAGGCTGTTGGTGTAATGGCACCGGGTTTTTCGAAGGAATTGTAATCCTGCAGTTTGGCAGATGACAAGATGCGTCCTTTGAGGCTGCTGTATTTGGCACCGTCAATGTTGAGCGTAACGGTTTCTGTATTTTTTGAATCTATGTTGACGAGGGAAATGTGCGTGAGTCCCAACGAATCTTTGGAAGCCGAACAAGACACGGCAGGCAGGCTTTGCCCGTTGTAGGTGTAGTTGCTGGTCTGTACACTTACCGGCAGCATTTTCGCATCCTGGTGCACGTTGTACATTTCCATTACGTGGTAGGTGGGCGTAAGAATGAGTTTTTCCTTATCGGTGAGCAATACAGACTGCAATACGTTGATGGCTTGTGCCAGGCAGGCTAAGCGCACTCGGTCGCTGTGGTTGTTGAAAATGTTGAGCGTGACGCCGGCAATCATGGCATCGCGCATGGTGTTTTGCTGGTACAGGAAACCGGGATTGGTACCGGGCTCTACATCGTACCAACCACCCCATTCGTCCACTACCAACGCCACGCGTTTGTTGGGATCGTATTTGTCCATGATGGCGCTGTGTTTTTGCACCAGCGTATCCATCAGCAACGCTTCTTTCATGATGCCGAAATACTGGGCTTCATCGAAGTTGACAGAAGGACCTTTTTTGTTCCATTCAAGTACGGAATAATGGTGCAATGCCACGCCGCCAAGCATGTTGAGCGGGATGTTTTTCATGAGTGTTTCTGTCCAGTGATAATCGGCATCGCTGGCGCCGGAAGCTATGCGCATAAGCTTACCCGAATTGTCCCAGTCGCTCATGAAAGTGGCGTATTTGCGGTATTCGTTGGCGTAATATTCCGCAGTCATGTTGCCACCGCAGCCCCAGGCTTCGTTGCCTACTCCCCACAGCTTTACGTGCCAGGACGAATCGCGGCCGTTTTCGCGGCGCCAGTTGCTCATCGGGCTCACGCCGTCGAAGTTTACGTACTGCACCCAATCGGCTAGTTCCTGCACAGAACCGCTGCCGATGTTGCCGGCGAGGTAAGGTTCGGCGCCCAGCACTTCGCACATGTTGAGGAAGTTGTGCGTACCGTAGCTATTATCTTCGGTAACACCGCCCCACCAGGTGTTGACAATGGTAGGACGTTTGGCTTTGTCGCCGACGCCGTCTTTCCAGTGGTAGGTATCGGCGAAGCAGCCGCCGGGCCAGCGCAGCATTGGAATCTTTAGGGTGCGCAGGGCAGCGATGACGTCGTTGCGCACGCCATTGGTATTGGGAATGGAAGACGTATCGCCTACATAAAAACCGCCGTAAATGCTACGGCCGAGGTGCTCGGCAAAATGACCGTAAATGTTCTTGTTGATGGTCTGCTTTGCCGAACCGGCGTGCAGGGTAATGGTCGCCTGCGAATGGGCCGACAATAATCCACAGGAAGCAGCCAGGAGAATAAACAGTTTTTTCATGTGTCAGTACGTTAGTGTGAAATTTGTTGATGATGAGAAATTGATTGATTGAATTGCTGATGCGATAGCGGGAATGAGCCAACGAAACTAAAGTGTATGGTCAGCCGGTTTCTCACGCCTGTTTGCCGTTCCTCCCGGTGTGATGATGGCAGGATAGATTGGCAACACAATACCCTGCCCGTCTGCATCCTGCTGATGGCGGAAGTGCTTTCATTGGCATCATCGTTGGTGCAACCTGCGTATAGCAACATCGCATTTTGAAAAAAGGAAGGAACCGGTACTTTCATAGCAGCAATCCTATTTCGGGGCAAGTTAATTGTTATTTTTACACTTAATCACTTTTTATTCGAAAAAATGTTTTTTCATCCAGAAACTAAAATAGGAATTTCTGCCGGAGCATCACCGGATTTCTCTGCAGAAACTTGATGGTCATCTATCGATTGGGAAGCTTCGTCATTTCTTTTTACCCCAGGTGGCAATCCCGGTGTTGTTTAACCCGGTGAAGATGACGGTACTTTTTTTATTTTCCCAGTCTCTGCCTTTTTGTACCCATACTTTATCGGTACCCCCGTTGCTCCAGTGCAGCTGCAGCCAGGGTGCCTGGTAGGTCCAGGTGCTGCCCGCATCCCCATTGAGCGTGCCGGCGGCGTCAATGCTGAGGGATTGTGATACCTGCAGGTCGGGATTTACCTGTTCGTTACCATAGCCAGGCACTACCTTATAGTTCAGGATGATTTGTTCCCAATTGCCGGTGATGGAATCTTTCGACACCAGGCTGTTGTCTTCCCACGCATAGCGTTCGGGTGACGCCACGGGCCAGCCGTCTTGGGTCCAGAATAATTTCCTGACGTGCAAATCCATGGAAAATTTGCTAACCACGGGACGTGCCTGGTGGGCAATAAAAAATTGTCCCGATCCGTCACTGAACACGGTGCAGTGCGAAGTGCCCTGCCAGCCGCCATGACCTTCAAATTTGTACGGCGCGATGATCATCGGGCCATTGTCGGATTGGTTGTCCACATTGTTGCCATCAAAGTCAAGAAAGGGACCATCGGGATTGGCAGACCGGAACACACGGACATTGTATTTTGATTCGAGCCAGTCGTACGCCACAAAAAGGTAATACATCTGCTCGCCGGGATTGTAGATGAGTTCTGCGCCTTCAAGGTTTCCATTGTATAAACTGTTGGTAGCGCCCCTGCGCACAATGCGTTTGCCCCGGTCGCCACTGATTTCTGCCAGCCCGGTAGCGGGATTTATTTTCAGTTCAAACAACCCGTCCCATGCAGAGCCATACACCATCCACTGGTCGCCGGATGGCGTGGTTACCACCGTTGGGTCAATGGCGTTGGTACCGGGATATCCGTCAGTGGACGTTACGGTTAATCCTTTTTCCGTCCATGGACCGGCTGGCGAAGAAGCCGTTGCCAGCCCGATGACGCTTACGCGGAATGCATTGGAAGCAAGGGAATAATACAACCGGTATTCGCTGCCGTGTTTTAGAATACATGGTGCCCACAAACTGTTGTTGGGCGTGCCTCCCTGCGCATTGATGAAATTAGATCCCATTGCAGGCAATCCATTGAACACCCAACCGACAAACTGCCATTCCACCAGGTCTTTCGACCTGCGGATCTGTATGCCGGGTCTTACATCGGTGCCATACGCCACATCGGTACTGTAAGAATAATACCAGTCGCCGTCTTTGAAAATGGACGGATCGTGGACATTGTACACGCTCCATTTGGTATAGTATGCAAATGGTGCAATGCTTTCGTATGTATCGATGATGGAGTTGATGTCGAACGCTGCCGGCGGCGGGGGCGTCGTGGTATCGGCAGGAGGCGTTACCACCGGCGGGTTGTCTGACGAAGGCTTTGAGCATGACAAGATGCCGGCACAACAAACCGCGAACAAGATCAGGTTACTTTTTCTTTTCATAATCCTTTTGCTTCTAATGTATCATTTTGTAAAGCGGGGTAGACAATGACAACCGCGGGGGATGCTTTCTTCAACAAGGCAATGCTCAACTATAAGATTCCCTTATCCTACCTTCCCGTTCTTGCAGCAAGAACAGGAAGGTAAAGGGTTGCCAACCTTAATTGGCAGGGTTGGGAGATAAGTTTTTGTTCACATCCAGTTCGCGCTGCGGAATGGGCAGGTATTCGTTGCCCGGCGTCCAGGTGTTGAAGTCCGCATCGTGCGCTTTCAGTTCAGACAATTTGGTAGCATCGTACAACCAGCCCCAGCGGATGATGTCGTTGATGCGCTGCCCTTCGATGGCAAATTCAAGTGCACGTTCGTGTGCAATCTGGTCGCGCATCTGTTGCTGGCTCATGTTGGGTTTTTCTGTGGACAAATCCGGCAGGTTGGCTCTTGATCTTACCTGCTGAATGTACGGATAAGCTTCAGCTGTATTGCCCATTTCGTTCAGCACTTCGGCATACATCAGCAGGATGTCGGCATACCTGAGTACGCGGTAGTTGATGCCAGACTCGGTGGTTTCGAACGGAACGTCCAATCCATCGCGGGTATATTTTCTGGGATAAATGCGGTCGGTTGGGTTAAACCACTCCCTGCCATACGCCATGGTCGAATTGGCTTCGGGCTCGTAAGAAGCGATAGTTGCCAGCAGGCGCGGATCTAGTTTTCCATCCACGGTTTGTTCCTGTTTGTATTCATTGTAAATCCAGCGGGTAGGCAGGTAGTCGGAGAAACCGGCGCCTTCCATTCCATAAGTGACCGAAATGGCCTGTACTGTTTTCCAGGCGCTTGAAGGCTCACCGGTCCAGTTGTAATCGGTTCCGCCGCTGAGGGCAAACTGCACTTCAAAAATTGATTCACTGCCGTTGTTGTCAAAATAGTCCAGCGATACATTGTAGGTATTGTTGTTGCCGCCGCCCGAAAAGCTGACGTTGTGGTTCTGTCGGTTGCCGTTTTTCAAACCTTCTTTCTGCCAGTCGGTATCAATTGAATCAATGTAGCCGGGATTGTTGGGATCGTTAGCGGGAAAAGGTGTTAATCCCGCATTGGTGCGCGATTCATTGTTCAGCATTTGGTATTGTTCGCGGTTGGTAACGTCCTGGTGCTGCCAGACTTTATCCCAGCCATAATACCCGTTGTAGTCAATTTTCATCTGCGTGTTTTTGCTGCCTTGTTTGGTGGTGATGATGATCACGCCGTTGGCTGCTGCCGCGCCATAGATAGAAGCCGCCGCTGCATCTTTCAATACAGATATAGACTGGATATCGTTGGGACTGAAGTCGCGGATGGAGGAACCAACCGGAACACCATCCACGACATAAAAAGGAGCCGATCCGCCAAAAGTGCTGAAGCCGCGAATGCGCACACTGGGTGCGGAACCGGGTTGGCCATCGCTGTTAACGGCAACGCCCGTTGCTCTGCCCTGCAGCAGGCCGGTAATGTCGTTGGTGCTTAGCTTTTTGGCTTCGCCAACATCTACCGTGGCGATAGAACCGGTAAGGTCTCGCCGCTTTTGGGTGCCGTAGCCAATCACGACTACATCGGTCAGCGAATTCACCGATGCATGCATCACGATGTTCAATGCAGCTTCATCAGAGCCAAGGGTGACCGTAGATGGATTGTAACCCACGGCTGTAACCGTAATTACATCGCCTTGTTTGGCATTGATTCTAAAAATGCCGTTGTCGGAAGTAATCACTTTTGCCCGGCTGCCCAGCACCGCTACTGTAGCAGCAGACAGCGGATTGCCGAGCGATTCTTTGACCACGCCACTCACCTGTTGAGTTTGCGCGTACTATTGTTGTGAAGCCAAGAAAAGAAAACACAATAGCAGTTTCTGCAGGACAATAGGTAAGGTCCTGCGATTTTGGCGAAGCAATCGCATAATTGTTTAGTTTTTGTTTTTTAAAAAAAATACCATCATCTGTGGCGAGTCTGCTGTTGCCTGCCGGGTATAGAAATCCGGGTAAACCAACGGCGATATTGACAAAGCAATTTTACAATCCTCAAACGAAGCAATTCTACAAGCTAATCATTCGATCTAATTAAGTGTATATTTTACAATTATAAAAATACCAGATTCTTAACGAATCACCAAATAAATAAGTGTAATTGCCGAAATTATTTTTTCATTCTTTTTGTACAAGCTGTATTTCAACAAATTGAGAAATCTCCGCCGGATTCATTTGGGTAATGCCGGCAGAAAACAGGGCGGATTTCAGGGGAAAGTCAAGCCAACGCTGACTCACGGTTTCTGTTTGATTTGCGGTTCATGACAATGAACCCCGTTTACGATAGATAATGATCTCATTTTTAAAGCATCAATAGAATCTACAATATTTCTCCGGTAAAAACTCATCGCATTGCATTCCTGCAAATCCTTTTTCCCAAATCACCGTCATCTACTTTAGCTTATAATCCGTGTCAACGGATGATTACAAAGAATCAGCGCCGGTAATGGTTTGTGGCTGATTGAATCAACCTTATCCGCCATGAATATTCACAAAAAAGCTGCCTGCGAAAAAGACAGGATCTTTTTCGCAGGCAGCCGGATTTTGCCCTGGAAATTGGTGACTACTATTCTTTCGTCAGCAGTTCCACCTGTTTGATTTTTTCGGGAAACCAAACCTGCATTTCGCCTTTTCCCCGGTTTGCCCAGGCATAATACGGGATGGCGGTGAAAGGATGCTGAACGGTATTGATGCTGGTGCCATCGGCAGATATGGAAATGGCAGGAACGGTGCTTTTCAACACCATTACGCCATTCAGCAAGTCTGGTTTGAATTCGGTGCTAAATGTTGCATCGGCAGGAATCACAATGTTGCTTGCTTTGCCGTTGTTGTCGGCCCACTCGGCACAGTACACCAATGGTCCGCGCTGCAATGCCACTTTGCCAATGTCGTTCGTTACTTTTTCGTTGGCTACCACGCGGCGCACATCCATGGGCAGCTGTACATTTACCACATCGTTCTTTTTCCATTTGCGGTCAATGACGGCATAGCCGTTTTCGAGGGCGTACTCAACCGGTTGTCCATTCACAGTGATGGTGGCTTTGTGATCCGATTCCTGTTTGAACGAATACAAGTCTGAAGGCAATTCTACGTTTCTTGCCCAGCCCGGAATGCGTACACGCATGGCAAAATCCTGCGTAGCTTTCGGCGAAACCGTAAACTTCAGGTCGCCGTCCCACGGGTAGTTGTTTTGCTGTGTAATGGTCACCGCCTTGCCATCAATGTTCACGCTGGAAGTACTGTTGATAAAGAGGTTCACATACAGGTTGTTGTCTTTTTCTGCATACACATAGCCGGGAATGGAAGGCAGCAGGCGCGTAAGATTGGTAGGGCAGCAAGAGCACTCAAACCAGCCGGAACGTTCAGGTTCCATGCTGTTGTGAGAGAAGCCATTGTGGATCTGCATGGCATTGGTATAAAAAAATGATTTGCCGTCGAGACCGATACCGGAGATGAGCCCGTTGTACAATATTTTTTCCAAAACATCGATATATTTCGAATCGCCGTGAAGCTGAAACATGCGTTGGTTCCAATAGACATTGGAGATGGCAGCGCAGGTTTCGTTGTAGGCAGTTTCGTTGGGCAATTCGTAATCGTTGCCATAGCGCTCGCCCGAAGGTATGGCGCCGGCGCCGCCCTGCACATACAATTTTTTAGACACAAGGTTGTTCCAGATACTGTCAACAGCAGCAAGCATTTGTTTGTCGTCGGTCAGGGCCGCTACATCGGCAACGGCAGAATACAGGTAACCGGCTCTTACCGCATGCCCTTCAGCTTCGCGCTGATCTACCACCGGTTTGTCATCTTGCCAGTACATCCCGTTTTTCCAAACGTCTTTGCTTGTAGAATCGTAACCGTTGTATTGTCCCCTTGCTTCAATGAAAAATTTCGCGGTGCTCAGGTATTCGGGTTTGCCTGTAACGCGGTATAATTTTACCAATCCCATTTCCACAATTTCATGCCCCGGCGCCACTGTTTTTTTACCCGGTCCAAATACGCTGCACACAAGGTCGGCGTTTTTGAGGGCAATGTTCAGCAGGTTCTTTTTCCCGGTGGCGGTGTAGTGAGCAACTGCCGCTTCATACAGGTGACCGGCGTTGTACAGTTCGTGGCTCAGTTCCCGTTCTTTTACCCAGCGTTCGGCGCCAGCCCATTCGTGCGGGTGTGCCGGATCTATGGTACGGGCAGTGTAGAGATAGCCGTCCGGCTCCTGTGCCTTGCCAATGATGGTAATGAGCGAATCCAGGTACTTTGCGAGTTGTGCATCGGGAAAAATGCTCAGCGAATAAGAGGCACCTTCGATGGTTTTGTAAATGTCCGTAT
Organism: uncultured Chitinophagaceae bacterium; assembly: GCA_963826385.1. Lineage (GTDB taxonomy): Bacteria > Bacteroidota > Bacteroidia > Chitinophagales > Chitinophagaceae > Ilyomonas. Next base: position 169,692 of record CAWGWV010000010.1, read on the forward strand.
CATCAAAAGGAAAGATGGTACAGAACTTTCCCTTTTTTTCGGCTGCCATGTCAAAATTCTTAACCCTGCCGGTACTTTCGCAACGCGCAAACGATGCCGGGATGGTGACATTGGCATTGGTTTTTAACCGGGGCAGCCAGAAATTATCGTTGAGCTGTACCTGCGTAAACGGTACATTTTTAATGGGGTAATCACTGCGCTGTGCCCAGGATACCAACGAGAAAAACAGCGAAAAAGAAAGAATCAGTTTTTTCATGATGGCAATAAAAGATGAATAAATGTTGCTGCAAATGTTTGTTAGAGGGTGCAATATAATAATAAGTGTACAAAAAACAGTTATCGAACACTTAAAGTTGTTGCAAATCTTCTGCTTCACGGAAAGCTTTCGGTTTGTGCATCCGGATGGCGAAACCAACAACTTCCGTTGACAAATTACCCAGCCCCTGTTTCCCCACGATTTTACTGTCGAATGGCGTGATCCTATCATCAGACACTTACCTTCATTTTAAGGGCATCTACCGGGAAAGCGAATCTTTACTTTTTATTTGCTTCACATTGTATCTATCTTTAGCGTATTTCGCACTTTTCTAAAACAGATACGTGAATGCCATCTCTTTCTATTGTTTTCCCGGCAATAAAATTTGTCCCGTTTTGCCTGTGTCTGTTCGTGTTGTGTAACGCCTGCGGCGAAAAAAAGGAAGTTTCCAAAGCCAATCTGCCTGAAAAACAGCCCACCATTGTGGATGTGATGATTGCCCAACCCGTTGGGCTCAGCGACACCATTGAAGCCAACGGAACCGTAACCGCCAACGAAACGGTGGAACTGCATCCCGAAGTGCCGGGGCGGCTCATTTACCTGAACGTTCCCGAAGGAAAACAGGTGCAGCAGGGAACCGTGCTTGCCCGTGTCAACGATGCCGATCTGCGGGCGCAGATTCAAAAATCGAAAGTACAGCTGCAGCTTGCCGAAGCCAATGAACAGCGCTTTGCAAAACTGCTGGACATACAGGGTGTAAACCAGGCCGATTACGACGCCATCGTCAACCAGGTCGCGAGCCTGAAAGCCGACATTGCCTATACCAATGCACTGATAGACAAAACAGTGGTGCGGGCGCCCTTTAGCGGCGTCATCGGGCTGCGGCAGGTAAGCCCCGGCGCTTATGTAACTGCCAATACGCATCATTGCCACGTTGCAGCAAACCAGCCGCATCAAAATCGATTTTACGCTTCCGGAAGAATACAGTCACCTCATTAAAACCGGCAATGTGGTAGAAGTGGAACTGGATAAAAACAACGCTGCCAACAAGCAAAGCCACCATCATCGCAGTAGAACCACAGGTAAACCAGCAAACCCGCAACCTGAAAGTGCGCGCCTTGCTCAACGAAGGCACCAGCAATCCAGGCGCTTTTGTAAAAGTTTACATTCATTCCGGCGCGGTGAAAAATGCCATCCTCGTTCCCACCAACGCCATCATTCCCGGCGACCAGAGCAACCAGTTGATTTTGGTAAAAAACGGCAAAGCCAAAATGACCGATGTGCAAACCGGCGTCCGGCAGGCAAGCACCGCCGAAATAACCAGTGGCGTCAATGCCGGCGATACCGTGATTGTTACCGGCGTTTTATTTGCCCGCCCCAACAGCGATGTCACAAGTTCGAAGCATCAAGTCGTTGGAAGAATTGTCAAATGAAGGAAAGCAGTAAATAACTGATCACAACAGGCTCACGAACGCGGCTGCCGGCGATACAGACAATAACGATTAACAACCGCAAATGAACATATCTGAACTTTCGATCAACCGGCCGGTGCTGGCACCGTTATGAACCTGATCATCATTCTTTTTGGTGTGGTGGGTTTCACTTATCTGGCTGTGCGCGATTACCCGGCCATTGACCCGCCCATTATTACGGTAAACACCAACTACACCGGCGCCAATGCCGATATTATTGAAAGCCAGATTACCGAACCGATCGAAAAACAAATCAACGGCATCCCGGGCGTTCGCAGCATTACCTCTTCTTCTTCGCTTGGGCAGCAGCCACATCACGGTTGAGTTTAACCTTGGGCAAGACCTTGAAGCCGCCGCCAGCGACGTGCGCGATAAAGTAAGCCAGGCACAGCGCAGCCTGCCGCAGGATATTGATGCGCGCGCCTGTGGTAACAAAAGCCGATGCCAACAGCGATTTTATTTTGATCCTTGCCGTGCAAAGCCGCACCAAAAGCTTGCTGGAACTGAGCGATTATGCCGAAAACGTGTTGCAGCAGCAATTTCAAACCATCAGCCAGGTAAGCGCCGTAAATATTTTCGGGCAAAAGCGATATGCCATGCGCATCTGGCTTGATCCGGATAAGATGAATGCGTTCAATGTATCGTTCAGCGATATGCGCACTGCGTTAAACAGTGAAAACGTAGAGTTGCCACCGGGCAAAATTTATGGCAACAACACCGAGCTGACCATCCGCACATTGGGCAGGCTAACATCGGAACAGCAGTTCAGGGACCTGATCATTAAAGAAGACAGTGCGGGCATTGTGCGCCTGAGCGATGTTGCCCGGGTGGAAATGGGTCCCGAACAACTGGAGCAAAGCTGGAAATACAACGGCGTGAATGCCGTGGGCTTGCCATTATGCCGCAGCCCGGTGCCAACAACATTGCCATCGCCAACGAATTTAATAAACGGCTCGCCGACATCAAAGATCCAACAAAACCGATATTGAATTTCATACGCTTGTTAGACAAACCGCAACATCCGCCAGTCGCTGAGCGAAGTAGAGGAAACCTGATGATTTCTTTTGCCCTGGTGGTGCTGGTGATTTTCTTCTTTTTCCGCAACTGGCTAACCGCCATCCGCCCGCTGATAGACATTCCCATTTCACTGGTGGCTACTTTTTTCATCATGTACCTCGCCGGTTTTTCCATCAATGTGCTCACACTGCTGGGCATTGTGTTGGCAACAGGTCTGGTGGTGGATGATGGTATTGTGGTAACGGAAAAATTTTCCGGAAATACGAAGAAGGCATGCCCATCCGGCGGGCGGCACTGGAAGGCAGCAAAGAGATTTTTTTCGCCGTCATTTCCACGTCGCTTACACTCGCGGTGGTGTTTTTACCCGTTATTTTTCTGGAAGGATTTGTCGGCAGGCTGTTCCGCGAATTTGGCGTGGTGCTGGCGGCGGCCGTATTGATTTCCGCGTTTGTTTCGCTCACCATCACACCGGTATTAAATGTGTTTTTAACGAGCAAAAAGAGGTCAGGAAAATTTTACAACAGAACCGAACCCTTTTTTACCGGCATGGAAGATGGCTACAACCGCATGCTCCGTTCTTTTATGAATGTAAGATGGGCGGCCTGGATCATTGTAGGCATTTGTGGTGTGCTCATCTGGCTGTTGTCGGGCACATTAAAAAGTGAACTGGCACCGCTGGAAGATCGCAGCAGTGTTCGGTTTAGCGTAACCGCCCCGGAAGGGACGAGCTATACCTACATGCAAAACGTGGCGGACGAAATTACCAATTATCTCTACGATTCTGTTCCGGAACGCGATTATGTATTTACCCGCACACCCGCAGGTGGCGGCAACAATTCTTCTCAACCACGCATTGCGCTGGTGCCACCCAATGAAAGAAGCCGCAGCCAGGAAGACATTGCCAACGATTTGCAACGCAAACTCAGCCGCTTTAACGATGTGCGCGTTTTTGCCATCCAGGAACAAACCATCGCTGTGGGCGCTGGCTCGCGCGCAGGGCTGCCGGTACAGTTTATTTTGCAAAACCAGGACATTGACAAACTGCGCGATGTGATTCCCAATTTTTTGGATGCGGCGCGGCAGGACAAGACGTTTGCCAACGTGGACGTAAATCTGAAGTTCAACCGTCCCGAACTGCAGGTGACCATTGACCGCATCAAGGTAAGGGACCTTGGGCTGAGCACATCGGAAGTAATTGCGGCAATGCAAAGTGCATTCAGCGGTGGCCGGCTGGCTTATTTTATGATGAACGGGTATCAATACCAGGTGATTGCACAGGTGGAACGCAGCAACCGAAACGCACCGGCAGACATCAACAACATATATGTAAAAAACAGCAGCGGTCAGCGCATTCCACTGAGTTCGGTGGTGCACATCACTGAGAGCACCAGCCCGGCAACGCTGTATCACTTCAACCGGTACAAAGCAGCCACTATTTCTGCTTCTTTATCGGAAGGCTTTACCATTGGGGATGGCATCAAAGCGATGCAGGCCATTGCCGACAAAGAACTGGACGCCAGTTTCCAGACTTCGCTCAGCGGGCCATCAAGAGACTTTGCCGAAAGCTCATCCAATATCCTGTTTGCCTTTGGTCTGGCGCTCATTCTCATTTACCTGTTGCTGGCCGCGCAGTTTGAAAGCTTCATAGATCCGTTGGGCATTATGCTGACAGTGCCGCTGGCATTGGCAGGCGCCATGCTCAGCCTGTGGATATTTGATCAAACCCTCAATATTTTCTCCGAAATCGGGATGATCATGCTCATCGGGCTGGTGACGAAAAACGGGATTTTGATCGTAGAATTTGCCAACCAGAAGCGGAAACAGGGCATGGGCAAAATAGAAGCTGCCACGGAAGCTGCCACGCAGCGGTTGCGCCCCATTTTGATGACGAGCCTTGCTACTTCGCTGGGTGCTTTGCCCATTGCGTTGAGTCTTGGTGCTGCTGCTACGAGCCGCATTCCGCTGGGCATCGTGGTAGTGGGCGGCTTGTTATTTTCCCTGATCCTTACCTTGTTTGTGATACCGGCTGTTTATACATTCCTCTCGGGAAAACACAAAGTGCAGGCAACAGAAGCAGAACCGGGAGCGGAAGAACCGGCGGTACTGGTGTAATTTTTATTTAGAAAGCAGGGCGCTTTACTTTTGACAACGTGAAATTTAGTTTTAAAGCAGAAGTAAACGGGCAATGGCTGACACTGGATGCCGAACGCATCTACCGGTCGCAGCAGTCGGAGCGGTTCAAGCTGAGCATTACCGGTACAGGCTACGTAGTGATGGTGCAAACCAACCGTCCTGCTGCTTCTGCCAAAAACAAGGGAAAAACGGCGCAGTGGCACATGGTAGAGGGTAAAACGGAAGATAAAACGATGCTTGACCAGGTGTATGCACATTTGGAACGGGCGCTGCAAAACCAGGAGCCGGTGTTCCAAGGCACCTTGAATTTTATAGATCACTTTTAAAAGTTCACCGGCTGCATGGACATACGCTATGCAGATTGTTTCAATCTATGCAGCGATGTACCCTGTAGCCGGTGATAACAAATACTTTCAGATTAATCTTCGGTAACGGTAGTGGTGGTACGCGTGGTACCATCATTGTAATCTTTCGACGTAGTCGTTTTCCTGACCCTGGAACTGCCGGCACCCAGCAAAACGATCAGCAAGATGATGCCACCTACCACCCACATCCAGTAACGGCTGAGCCAGCTTTCTGCTTCGCCGGTATCTACGGTAATGGTATTGTCCTGCGCAAAGGCAACTACCACAAACAGGGTAGTCAACAATGAAAAAAACAGTTTTTTAGTGACTGGTTTCATATGGAGTTTTTTTTAAAGAATCCAATAACTAAGCCAATCCGCCATTCAGCATTCCTATTGCCGGCAACTGACGGGGCAAAACATTTGTTTATCGCAGCAGATCAAATACTTTAGCAGCAGAATCAACCGATAAAATAACAACATGTGGCAAAGCATACAACAAGCCGACCGCTTTTTATTTGAAAAAATCAATGGCGACTGGACAACGCCGTTTCTTGATGCGGTGTTCCCGTGGTGGCGGTATCAGAACACCTGGCTGCCGTTGTATTTGTTCCTGTTTTTGTTTGTGCTCATGAACTTTGGCTGGCGCATCTGGCCGTGGATTGTAGCCGTGGCACTCACTATTACCATTACAGACCAGTTCAGTAGTCATTTGATCAAGTTGTGGGTCAATAAACCGCGTCCCTGCCAGGAAGCAGATATGGTGGGTCATGTGCGGTTGTTGCTCAACGGATGCCCCGGCAACCCGGGCTTTACGTCATCGCACGCCACCAATCATTTTGGCGCCGCCATCTTATTTTACCTGACCTTGAAACCGGTATTGAAGCAATGGAGCTACCTGTGGTTTTTCTGGGCGGCGACGGTAAGCTATGCTCAAATTTATATTGGCATTCATTACCCGCTGGATGTAGCGGGCGGCGCTATTTTCGGCAGCCTGATCGGGATGGGAATGGCAGCTTTGTACAACCGGTTTATCGGTTTGCCACCTTTACTCGCCAAACCTTACGGGCTGGTGGCCTGATGTATTTCGTTCCAGACCATCTTTACTCCTCAGCGCAACTCACGAAGCGGCAATGCGGTGTACACTGCGGGCTGCTTTCTGAGATGCATTGCCGCCGGCCGACAGCAATGCTTTCAGTGCGCGGTAATCGCTTGCCAGCTGTTGTTTTCGCTCTTCGTCATGGAGAATCAAATTCAATTCTGTTGCAATGTTGTCAACGGTCAGTTGATCCTGTATCAGTTCTTTCACTACCGCTTTGTTCATGATGAGGTTGACGAGCGAGATGTATTTGATGGTGATGAGGCGGCGGGCGATTTCGTAGCTGATGCGGCTGCCTTTGTAACACACCACTTCGGGCACGCCAAACAGCGCGGTTTCAAGTGTGGCGGTGCCACTTGTTACGAGAGCCGCCGATGCCTGCATCAGCAGGTCATACGTTTTCCCGGATACTGCCGACACGTTGGGATATCCGGACAACAGAACTTCGTAAAACGCATCTTCCTGCCCCGGTGCTTTGGCCACTACAAAGCGGTAGTTGGGGAAACGCGGGCTGACAGACAACATGATGGGCAGCTTTTTTAAAATTTCCTGCTTGCGGCTGCCGGGTAATAAAGCGATGATGGGTTGACCGGCAGCGGTGACGGCTTCCGGCAAAGCCTGCCCGGCGTAGGTTGTCCCGGTATTCTTCTATCACCTGTACCAGCGGATGCCCAACATACTCCACTTCCCAGTTCCATTTGTTTTGGTAATAGTCTTGTTCAAACGGCAGGATGACCATCATGTGGTCGAATGGTTTGTTTCATTTTTTTTACCCGGTTTTCTTTCCAGGCCCATACCTGTGGCGAAATGTAAAACACCACTTTATAGCCTTGTCTTTTTTGCCCATTCACTGATGCGCAGGTTAAAGCCCGGGATAATCAATCAGCACCAGAACATCGGGTTTAAACTGTTCAATGTCTTGTTTGCAAAAAGCCGAGGTTTTTGAAAATGGTTCGCAGGTTCAAAGTCACTTCGGTAAAGCCCATAAAGGCAAGTTCTTTATAGTGCTTGACGAGCGTAGCGCCGGCAGCCTGCATCAGGTTGCCGCCCCAGCAGCGGATAGAGGCAGAAGCATCGAGTTGGTGCAGTTCCTTGATAAGGTTGCTGCCATGAAGGTCGCCGCTGGCTTCGCCGGCAATCAGGTAGTATTTCATTGCTTCGTTTTACAGGACCCGAATTTCAATTCAGGCGTAAAAATAGCGGATCGGCCACAGAACCAAAACGGATTGTCCGAGACTAAGCATCAGCACTTGTCGCGACACCTGTATCGACTGTCATTATTCCGGAGAAATGAAGATGAAACTACATCTTTCGTTTGTATCTTTTATGCTTCCGGCACTTTTCTCACGATGTGTTAAAAGAGATTCACAACGCCTACCTTCGTACTATTGTTTAAAAATCATTCGTTTTTATTCCGGTAATTCGCAACTATCTATGAAAAAGGCAACGAAAAAAAACAAAGGCGTCAAATATATCTGGATCACCTTCCTTACGGGTTGGTGCTGGCTGTGGTGCTCGTCGTGCTGTTTGCCAACTGGGGTGTGTTTGGCAAAATGCCTTCCATCGAAGAGTTGCAAAACCCGTCGGCTTCGCTGGCAAGCCAGGTATATGCTGCCGATGGTACGCTGATGGGCAAATACTACCTCGAAGACCGCGTAAACGTTGCGTACCGCGACATCAGTAAGGAAGTGGTGAATGCGCTGGTGGCTACTGAAGACGAACGGTTTTACAAACACAGCGGCATAGACGCGCGGGCGCTGGCACGCGCGGCATTTCTCGCTGGGTGGCGAAGGCGGTGCAAGTACCATCACCATGCAAACGGCTAAAAACCTGTTTACCGATTACAGCCGCAACCCGGTGAAACGCATCATCCAGAAACTGAAAGAAGCCATCATTGCCATCAAGCTGGAACGCAACTTTACCAAAGCTGAAATCATTACCCTTTACCTGAATACTGTTCCGTTTGGCGACAATGTGTATGGCATCCGCAACGCAGCAAAAACTTTTTTTAAAAAGGAACCCGATCGCCTCAATGTGGGCGAAGCAGCTGTGCTGATCGGGATGCTGAAAGCCAGCAATACTTACAACCCGCGCATCAACCCCAAAACGAGCAAGGGAACGCAGGAACATTGTGCTCGACCAGATGGTGCGCAACAACTATTTGTCGAAAGCAGGGGCAGAAGCCATCAAACCTACGCCCATCCCGCTCAATTACGAAAAGCTTGATCAAACAGCAGGACTTGCGCCTTATTTCCGCATGGTATTGGGCGAAGAAATGAAGAAATGGTGTAAATCGCACACCAAAAGCAGCGGCGATCATTACGACCTCTACCGCGACGGGTTGAAGATTTATACCACCATCAATCCGCAGATGCAGATGGACGCCGAAGAAGCGGTGGATATGCACATTGCGCAGATGCAAAAACTGCTGAGCTCGCAAAGCGACGTCAAAAATGGTTCGGTGTGGAAAGGGCATGAGAACGTGTTGCAGGCAGCCATGAAGGTAAGCGACCGCTGGAAAAACATGAAAGCCGATGGCATAGAAGAAGATGAAATCAAAAAATCGTTTTCGGTAAAAGTGCCGATGCAGGTATTTGCCTGGAACAAAGAGCGCATAAAAGACACGGTAATGACGCCGATGGATTCCATCAAATACCACCGGCAGATGCTGCAGGCCGGTTTTATGGCCATGGACCCACTGAGTGGCGAAGTAAAAGCATGGGTGGGCGGCATTGATTTCAAAACATTTAAATACGATCACGTCAACGTAAACACCAAGCGGCAGGTGGGTTCTACCATCAAACCGTTGCTGTATAGCCTGGCGATTGAAGATGCAGGCTTTACCCCCAATACACCGGTACAGGACGTGCAGCAGAATTTTGGCAGCCTTGGGCTGGTGCCCGCTACCGGTGCATCATGCACCGGCAGAACGATGCCGATGGCACAGGCGCTGGCCTGGTCGAGAAACTGCGCTACGGCGTACATCATGAAGCAACTGGGCAATGGCAGCACCGGGGCACAACGGTTTGTTGAATTCCTCAAAAACTGTAATGTCACTTCCCCGATAGATGCCTATCCGTCTATTGCGCTGGGTGCCGAAGAAATTTCGCTCTACGAAATGATCCAGGCCTACAGCATGTTTCCCGGCAGGGGCTTTAATGTAAAGCCAATGTACATCACCCGCATCGAAGACAAAAACGGCAATGTATTGCAAAGCAATCTGCCACAGCGCCGTGAAGTGATCAATGAAGTAACGGCTTATTACATCATCAGCATGATGGAAGGCGTATTGAAATTTGGCACCGGCAGGCGCATCTGGAGCTATGGCGTGGAAGGCGACATTGCCGGCAAAACCGGTACGACCAACGATAACAGCGACGCGTGGTTTATGGGCTACACACCGCAATTGCTGTGCGGCACGTGGACTGGTTGCGACGACCGTTTCATCCGTTTCAGCAGCACCAATGTGGGGCAGGGCTCTTCTGTTGCATTGCCCATCTGGGCGCATTTTTACAAAAAAATCTCTGATGACAAAAGCCTCGCTATCGATACGCGCAGTGTGTTTACCAAACCCGATGTAATGCAAAACGACATTATTTACGACTGGGTCAATGACATGCCGCAGAAGCTGGGTGCCGAAGGCAAAGACGCGGGCAACGGATCGGAAGAAGATTATGGCGGTGATTATGCTGCGCCATCGGAAAGTGAATATGACGAAGACATCAGCCCGGAAAGCGAGGTGCCGGCAGATACGGGCAAAAAGAAAAATACCAACCAACTAACGCCCAAAGCGGTGATGCCGCCAAAGCGACCGGGAAATACGGAATAAAGAAAAAAGCCCTGCAGACCACAGTTCTTGCAGGGCTTTTTTTTCAACCTCTCCGTCAGCCGATTGCCAGTCAGCCAGGTAAAAGTCATTGTCACCTTTCGCATTGTAAATTTACCCGACAGTTGAATCCGATTGTCACAACTCTTTTCTACCTGAAAAAAACAGAAGAAGGCTAAAAACAATGGCTTAAAAGGGAAACAAAGAGCACAAACCAGCAGTGCACACCGGCAGATCGGTAAGCCTACAAGAGTAAAATGGACGTATGCGAGGTTTGGCGTAAGAAGGTACCCGCAAAAGTTTTAAAAACCTTATGGCTCTTTCCATTATATTTGCCCCTCAAATTTCAAAAGCAGTGGCTACAAAATTTTCCAAAGAAACGTACCTGTATTGGTATGAATTGATGCAGGTAATCCGGCAGTTTGAACTGAAAGCGGAAGAAATGTATAAAATGGCGGGTAAAATCCGTGGTTTTTTCCATGCGTACATCGGCCAGGAAGCCATTGCTGCCGGCTGCATGACGGCTACCCGGCAGGAAGATCCGTTTATTACCGGCTACCGCGACCATGGCCTGGCGCTTGCCAAAGGGGTGGATGCCAACGCATGTATGGCTGAACTGTATGGCAAAGCCACCGGCGTAGCCAAAGGAAAAGGCGGCAGCATGCACTTTTTCAGTTCTGAGCACTATTTTTTTGGCGGTCATGGCATTGTTGGCGCTCAGATTGGCGCCGGCGCCGGGATTGCGTTTGCTGAAAAATACAGGGGCACCGACAATGTTTGCCTTTGCTTTTTTGGTGATGGTGCTGCCCGCCAGGGTATTTTGCACGAGACCTTCAATCTAGCCATGATCTGGAAGATACCGGTGATATTCATCTGCGAAAACAACAACTACGCAATGGGTACTTCCGTGGAACGTACGTCTAACGTGTTGGACATTTATAAACTGGCTGACTCTTACGAAATGCCCGGCGACAAAGTGGACGGTATGCATCCCGAAGCCGTACACGAAGCGGTGGAACGTGCCGTGAAAAGAGCACGTGAAGGCGGCGGTCCTACCCTGCTGGAGATGAAAACGTATCGCTACAAAGGTCACTCCATCAGCGACCCGCAGAAATACAGAACAAAGGAAGAAGTGGAAGAATACCGCGGCAAAGACCCCATCACGCTCGTGTTGAATACCATACAGGAAAACAACTTTGCAACCGATGAGGAAATCAAAGCCATTGACGACCGCATCAGCAAAATGGTGGAAGACAGTGTTACCTTTGCAGAAGAAAGCCCCTGGCCGGATGAGCGCGAAGTGTATGGCGACGTTTACAAAGATGAGAATTATCCTTACATCGTAGATTAATCAACCAACAAACCGGATTCGTTTTATCCTATAAAACATCTTCAATCAACAATTACAATTTGTTATGGCTCTTGATACAAAAGTGAGTAATGTAAATGTGCGGCAGGAACCGGAGCAAGGTGCGCCGGTCTCGTGGAAAAAATATGCAAAGCCGGCAGCCATAGTGCTGGTGGTGCTGATTCTTGGTTTTGGAGCCTGGTTTGCCTACGAAGCCTGGGTGGTGGGCCCAAAGAAGAAAAAGCACAGGAAGCCATCTTTAAGGCGCAGCAATACTTTGCGCAGGATTCTCTTGCCAAGGCAATGAATGGCGATGGCGTCAACAAGGGTTTCGTTTCCATCATCAATACATACAGCGGCACCAAAACGGCCAATCTGGCAAAATATTATGCCGGTGTCAGCAGTTTGCAGATGGGCAAGTACAACGATGCCATCAAATACCTCAGCGATTTCTCTACCGATTCCAAACCGGTGCAGATGCTGGCGTACGGATGTCTTGGAGACGCGTATAGCGAAGTGAACAAAAAGCAGGAAGCAGTAGATGCTTACAAAAAAGCCGCTACTACGTTTGAAGATGACAAAGACAATTCCTCTGAATACCTGTTTCGCGCAGCGTTGCTGAACGAAGTGCTTGGCAAAAATGAAGAGGCGCTGAATTTGTACAACCAACTGAAAGACAAATATTCCGGCACCATGCGTGGTGCACAGATTGACAAATACATCTACCGTTTAAATATTGAACCCAACGATTTGAGTGTAAAATAATGGCAACAGGAGGTAATACCGTATTGCACAAAGGCATTCCACAGTTGCGGAATGCCTTTGTTGTTATCGTAAAAACAGAGTGGAACGCCCACATTGCAGACAAACTGGAAGAAGGCGTGATTCATGTTTTTCATGAACAAGGTATCCGGTACACCACGCTGGTGGTGCCCGGTGCAGTAGAAATTCCCTTTGCGGTAAAGGCACATGCGCGCAGCAACGGGCACAAAGCCGATGCCTACATTACGCTCGGCTCGGTGATTAGAGGCGATACGCCCCACTTTGACTACGTGTGCAAAGCCGTGACAGAAGGCATTGTCTGGCTAAACATGAACCTCGACGTGCCTGTTATTTTCGGCGTGCTCACAGTGAATACCGAAGAGCAGGCGCTGGAAAGAATTGGTGGCATTCATGGTCACAAAGGCAAGGAAGCCGCCATCACCGCGATTAAAATGATCGCATTGCAACAATCTTTTTAATCCCATCCCGCAATCGAACAGAGAAGCAATGAACGTAAGCATTTTTATTCCCTGCTTTATTGATCAGTTGTATCCGTCAGTGGCATTCAACATGGTAAAAGTGCTGGAAAAAGCCGGCTGTTCGGTGCATTACAACAGCAACCAAACCTGTTGTGGTCAACCAGCGTACAACGCCGGTTATCAAAACGAAGCAAAGGAAGTGTGCAAGAAATTTCTGACCGATTTTGAAGGCAGCGATTACATTGTAACACCGAGTGCAAGCTGCGCCGGGTTTGTTAAAAATTATTACAAAACCATTTTCCCGGGATCAGAGAAGGTCAAGAACTTGGATGACCGGTTGTTTGAATTTTCTTCCTTCCTCGTCAACGTGCTGAAGGTGAAAAACCTGGGTGCCAGGTTTCCGGCAAAAGCCACTTATCATGATAGCTGTGCTGCGCTGCGCGAATGCAAAATCAAAACGGAGCCGCGCATGCTGCTGAGCCACGTTGAAGGATTGGAAATGGAAGAAATGAACGATGTGGAAACCTGCTGTGGGTTTGGCGGCACCTTCGCCGTGAAGTTTGAACCCATTAGTGTTGCAATGGCCGACCAGAAAATCACCAACGCCACCGCTACCGGTGCTTCCTATATCATCAGTACCGATATGAGCTGCCTGATGCACATAGATGGATGCATGAAGCACAAAGCTTCGGGGTTGCAGGTACTGCACCTCGCTGATGTGCTGGCGAAGTTCTGATTCTTCCCGGCAACCGAACGAAGTTGCAATTGGCAGTACTCAACCTGGCGGCATCGTTATTTGAACCAATCTCTTTTTTTGATATGAATACAAAACGCATTTGCTTATGGAGCAGTCCGCGCAATTTGTCAACGGCGCTGATGTATTCGTTTTCCCAACGTCCCGATACGATGGTTGTGGACGAACCGTTGTATGCGCATTACCTGCGTGATACCGGCGCCGACCATCCCGGCAGGGCGGAAATTTTGCAATCGCAGGAAAATGATGGTGAAAAAGTAGTCGCGGAAATGTTGCACAAAGACTATGGACAACCCGTGGTGTTTTTCAAGCAAATGACGCATCACCTCGTGAACCTGCCAACCGGTTTTTTGAAACAAACCAACAACATCCTTTACATCAGGGATCCCAAACAAATCATCAGTTCTTATGCACAGGTACGCCCACACGTGGAGCAGGCCGACATTGGCATCCGCATGCAATGGGAGCTCTTTAGCGACTTGTCGGCAGCCGGCATCAGTTTTACCATTCTCGATTCGGGCGAATTGCTGAAAGACCCGCCCAAAGTACTTTCCTTACTCTGCGAAGCAATGGAAATTCCGTTTTACGGGCAGATGCTTTCCTGGCCTGCCGGCCCAAGCCTGAAGATGGCGTCTGGGCAAAATATTGGTACGGCAACGTTCACCAATCCGTAGGTTTTGAAAACCAGGAAACCAGCAATCGCCCGTTGCCCGGGTACTTGTTACCCCTATACGAAGAATGCAAACATTACCACGACCAGCTGTATCTTCATTCCATCAAAGCATAACCAACTCTTTTCTATATGCAGCAACAATTTAATCCACTCAATAAAGACCTGTTCATTTTTGTAAAAGACAATGTATATCCGCGTACCAAAGCCAAAGTATCTGTGTTCGACAGTTCGGTGCAGGGTGGCGATGCTGTATGGGAAGGTTTGCGGGTGTACAATGGTAAAATCTTTCATTTGTCCGATCACCTGAACCGGCTGATGGCATCTGCCAAAACACTGATGTTTGCCAATATTCCGACAGTAGAGTTTGTAAAAAATGCCATCCGGCAAACGCTGGCTGCCAACCACATGCACGATGGCGTTCACATCCGGCTAACGCTGACAAGAGGCGAAAAAATCACTTCCGGCATGGATCCGCGGTTGAATCAGTCCGGCTGCTGTCTTATTGTTTTGGCAGAGCACAAACCACCGGTGTACAACAATGAAAGCGGGGTAAAATTAGTGACAGCGCACACCCGGCGAAATTCGCCGATGCACCTCGATTCCAAAATTCACCACAACAACCTGCTGAATAACATCCTGGCAAAAATAGAAGCCAACCTGTATGGCGCCGATGACGCCATCATGCTCGACAATCTTGGTTTTGTGGCAGAAACCAATGCCTGCAACCTCTTTATGGTGCGCAACAATGTATTGCTTACGCCGCATGCAGACGCGTGTCTTCCCGGCATCACCCGTAAAACAGTGATTGCACTGGCAAAAGAACTAAAGATTGAAATGGTGGAGCGCAACCTCTCGATCAGCGAGTTTTACAATGCCGATGAAGTATTTACCACCGGTACCATGGGCGAATTGACACCGGTGACAGAGATAGACGGGCGTATCATCGAAAACAAAACCGGGAGTTCTATCCAGGAACAGTTGTATGTAGCGTTCAAAATGCAAACCGAAACCTTCGCGGAATCTTTAGACTAAACAAAACCATCTACTGCGATTGGTGAATAAGAAAGAAGGAAGCAACTTTGCGTTTGCCAGGCAAAATGGAAACCCTTTTTTAGCCATTTCCTCACTTTCATGCAAAGAAATTGGTGGAACCTCCATGGCAGTTGAAAAGAATAAAATATCACTTTACACATGGCTTTTTGGCTCATTAAATCGGAACCGTTCAAATATAGCTGGAACCAATTGGTAAATGACGGTCAAACGTATTGGGATGGCGTGCGCAACTATGCCGCGCGCAACCACCTGAAAACAATGAAAACCGGCGACCAGCTGTTTTTTTACCACAGCAACGAAGGACTGGAAATAGTTGGGATTGCAGAAGTGGTGACAGAGGCTTACCAGGATCCGACTACTGACGACCACAATTGGGTAGTGGTAAATATAAAGCCGGTGCTGCCCCTGCGCAAACCGGTATCCATGGCGCAGATCAAAACCAATGAGCAGCTGGCCAATATGGTATTGGTCAAAAACTCGCGCCTGAGTGTGCAACCGGTTACAACGGAAGAATGGATGATCATCCTGGAACTGGGCGACATGAATTGACAGTTTATTCATCTTCCAAAAACGGAAAGCAATATGTACGATTTACCCCATTTTAAGGCAGGCAACGACAAAGAAGTTCTCCTTTTTATGCAGGCACATCCGTTTGTAACCTTGTGCGGTTGCGGCACCGATGGCATGCCTGTAGCCACGCACATCCCGGTATTGATTGAAGAAAGAAACAATACTCTTTTTCTCAAAGGTCATCTTATGCGCGGGCAAATGCATACCGAAGCTGTTGCTCAACATCCGCAGGTATTGACCATTTTTAGCAGCGGGCACAGCTATGTAAGTGCCAGTTGGTACACACAACAGAACGTTGCCAGCACATGGAATTATATGGCGGTACATGCACAGGGTACACTTCGTTTTTTGGGTGATGAAGACTTGTACCGATTGCTGGTAGAACTTACGGAGAAATATGAAGGCGCTGGGTCTCCATCGCTGGTACAACAGATGAAGCCTGGCTACGTAACGGCATTGATGAAATACATCGTAGCAATAGAAATCGAAATCACGAAGCTGGAGCATGTGTTTAAGCTGAGCCAAAACCAAAACCAGGACAGTTTTGCCAGTATCAAAGCACATCTGTCGGCAATGGATGATGCCGGCGCTATAGAAATGGCAGCGGCAATGGAAGCCCGAAATAAATAGTAAGCTTTTTACATATTTTTATTCCGTTATTTCTTTTCAGCCAATACTTTTGCAGCCCTTAACAAGAGCAGTATGAAAGTAATGAAGTTTGGTGGCACGAGCGTAGGTAAGCCGGAACGCATGCACCAGGTAGCCCAACTAATAACCACGGATGCCGAATCGAAAATTGTAGTCCTGAGCGCACTGAGCGGCACTACCAACGCGCTGGTATCTATCAGCGATGCCATTGCCGCCAGCGACCGCGTGAAAGCCCAGCAGATCATTGAAGACCTGCAGCAACATTACGAACATTTTGCCTCTCTGCTGGTTGAAACAGAAGCCGCATTTGCCAAAGCAACCGCCATTATCAAAGAGCATTTTGAATTTTTACAAATCATCCTGAAAATATCTTTCAGCGACGCGCTGTACAAAGACATTCTTGCACAGGGTGAACTGATGAGTACAAAACTGTTCAGTGTGTACCTTGAAGAACAAAAGGTAGACCACCTCCTGTTGCCGGCGCTTGAGTTCATGAGCATTGATGCCAATGAAGAACCGGAACTGAATGCCATCAAGTACAAACTGGGCAAACTGCTGAAACAGTACAGCGACAAAAAATTCTTTATCACGCAGGGATATATTTGCCGCAATGCACGGGGCGAAGTGGACAACTTGAAACGTGGTGGCAGCGATTATACCGCTTCGCTGATCGCCGCTGCCATTCAATGCCAGCGTATGTGAGATCTGGACGGATATTGATGGCATGCACAACAATGATCCGCGCATTGTAAATAAAACGTACCCAGTAGAACGGCTTGAGTTTTGATGAAGCTGCTGAGCTTGCTTATTTCGGAGCAAAAATTTTGCACCCGACCTGTATTTGGCCAGCGCAATCAGCAAATGTGCCGGTTAAATTGCTAAACACCATGCAGCCAGAAGCAAAAGGCACCACCATTGCTGAAACGGCAAACAGCAGCGGCGTAAAAGCAGTTGCTGCAAAAGATGGCATTATTGCCATCAAAATCAAAAGCAGCCGTATGTTACTGGCTTATGGTTTTTTACGAAAAATATTTGAGGTGTTTGAAAAATTCCGTACGCCTATTGACATGATCACAACCTCGGAAGTTGCGGTTTCGGTTACAATTGACAGCCAGGTGCGCATTTAAACGAGATTATACAGGAACTTGAGCCTTTTGGCACTGTTGAAACGGATACTGACCAAAGCATTATTTCTATTGTTGGAAACGAAATTGCGGAAACACCCGATGTACTTGAAAAAAGTTTTTGAAGCCCTGCGTAATATTCCGGTTCGTATGGTCAGTTATGGCGGCAGCAAGCACAACATTTCTTTTCTCATCACCAGCAAGTATAAAAAGAAGCGTTGCAGCGCTATCAACAGCGTGTATTTGGGTTATAATATACAGTATTGTTTATGTTTCTTCCATCCAACATGCCGTATGTTGCAGTTTGGGAAACTGAAGCGTAAAGCGGTTGAGGTCATTGTAAATGATGTAACGATATATTGCCTCTGTGCAAAGCATACAATGCGCTGAATAATATTGAGTCCTAATCCAAAACCCTTTTTTTGCGTTGAATTGGAGGCGCGGAAAAAAGGTATAAATAAGCGTTCCTGCTCTTCAAGCGTCAGCAGCTTGCCATTATTATCAAAATGCAGGTAAATATCGGTGCTGGTCGCATCGATGGTGATGGCAACCGATTTGTTTTCACTATATAGCCACGCATTTTTAATCAGATTGCGGAAGGCCGACCGAATAAGTGAATCATTTCCCTGTATAGAAAGAAACAATTCATTGTCGGGCACCTGTGCAAATTCAATGATACATTGACATTTGGCAACATGCGTTTCACCATTCCCATGGTATCATACAACAATTCATCTAACCGTGATCACCGGCCATTCGGGCGAGGTATTGGTTTTTTCGTATTGCGACAGCAACAAAAGCGAATTGGTAAGTTCCACCATTTCCTGCTGGTCTTCTTTCAACGATTCCAGCATTTTCCGGGCTTCCTCTACGGTTAGGTTTTTACGCAACGCCAGTTCGGTTTGCGCAAGCATGGTTGCCAATGGCGTGCGCAGTTCGTGCGAAGCATGATGTACAAAACTTCTTTGGATTTCAAAAGCCCTTCTCCAGCCTATCGAGCATGTTGTTGAAATGGGTCGCGATTTGCGTTTCTTCATAATTCAACCGTCCGGCTGTTTATCACGATTGCGGTCCTGCAAATTGGTTCCGGAAATTCCCTGCATCTGTACTCCCAGCCGGATAAGAGGTTTAGTGACATAATTCCAACTGATAAGGATGGCTGAAAAAATAACCAGTGAGATCCCAACGATGGCAACAAGCCTAAGAATGTCTTTGCAGGTTAACTACCCGCAGATAGCCAAATTTGTCGTTTCCGGAGGCGACTACATAAGCCGGCCTGCGGCGGCAGGAATGTACAAGACGGCTGTATTGCCGCTTGTAATCTTTTCAAAATATTCAACGTCGGTATCACGTACCGTGGTGAGCACTAAGCTGGCAGGAATTTCCAAATGTTGCCGCGCTGTAAGTATAAACTGTTTGCAGAATCGTGTGAGGATAATAACCTGCAACTGGTCAATGGTGCCGGGATGGTATTCTGAAACAATTTTTTGTACAGATTCGGGAAGTTGGAATGATAATAACTGGCTATAGGAATAAGTGCCTGCGCCCAAAGCCGCTTGTTAAAATCAGTTTCCCTTGCCTTCTGTACAGATAGTAGATTATAACCATTGAAGAAAATCAAAACCGAGAACAGCAAACTAAAAAAAACAGTAATATTGAAACCGTAACTTCATTTAGATAGCGTTTCTTTTACATAATATCCAAAACCTGGTTTAGTGTGGATGAGTTTAATGGGAAAGGTTTGTCAATTTTATTGCTGAGAAAACTAATGTATACTTCAATGGTATTGGTGCCGGTATCAAAACTGAATTCCCATACTTTTTCAAGAATGTCATGCTTGGCAACCACTTTTCCTTTATTGCGCGAAAGCAGCAGCAACAGCGAAAATTCTTTGGCAGTCAGGTTGATGTTTTTGCCTTCGCGCGATACCATTTTGTTTTCGATGTCAATTTCCATATCGGCAATCACAATTTTCTCAGTGGGCGCAATGCTGTTTTCGGCACGTTTTAAAAATACTTTGATGCGGGCAGAGAGTTCGTCAAAATGAAAGGGCTTTACAATATAATCATCGGCTCCAAGGCTGAAGGCGTCAATTTTATCGTTGAGTTCGCCAAGTGCAGTTAGCATAATGATGGGCACTTGACTATTGGATTCCCGAAATTCTTTACAAAGCGCAAACCGTTTTTATAAGGCAAATTAATGTCCAATAAAACCAGGGAATAATCGTGCTGTTTAAACATTTTTTCGGCTATATTGCCGTCGTATGCAACATCTGTTATAAATCCTTGGCGGTTAGTTCTTCCTGGATTACCTGGCTTAGCTTGGGTTCATCTTCTGCCAGTAAAATTTTGTACGAATTTTCCATATCTTCGATTTTGGATACAATTGGATTTGAATGAGGTAATATTTATTGTAAAAGAAATATTGTTTTCTTGATATCATTTTAAACCTAGTTTATCTCGGTTCCTTGCATTTATATTATTGAATTCCTAAAGTGATATTGATTCGCGACAATTTCCTGCTTAATGGAAAAATTCTCTATTTTAAGCAGACAAGATACATCATCTAAATTCAAAAAAATAAAAAATGTTAAAACCAGCGTTGTAGCCATCGAAATACAATGACTAACACATTTAAGTTCTTTTAATGCGATTTGAGTACGAATTTTTATGAAAAAATAATCAGTTGCATATCATCAGGATTGCTTAAATTGAAATCTAAAAAAAAGCAACATGATCAAGTTAACAGCCATAGGCAATCTGGGTAAAGATTGTACTGTCAACACAGTAAACAGGAAAACAGTTATCAATTTCAATGTAGCTCATACCGAAAAGTTCAAAGACAATATGGGTGTACAGAAAGACAAAACCATTTGGGTAGAATGTGCTTACTGGACAGACAGAACTGCCATTGCTCCTTACCTGAAAAAAGGTACGCAGGTATATGTGGAAGGGGCTCCTGATGTCAGGACCTATACAACGCCCGATGGCCGCGCTGGCACTCACTGACCCTGCGGGTGCAAAGCGTTCAGTTGATCGGCGGTAAAAGTGGAAACGAAGGCGGATCGCAGGGGGAATCTCACCAAGTTGGGTCTTCTTTCAGCACACAACAAAATCATCAGAATACACCGCATCAAAGCAATCCACAATCCACCGCTCAACCGCAGGAAATCACAGAACCCATGGATGATTTGCCATTTCTGATGTCAATAAATTACCAGGCATTGAAGCAGTTCTTTCGGGGCTGCTTTTTTTATACCCGTACTACTGACTGGTTGATTATTGCATAGATGTGATCGTCTGCCAGCCGGTTGGTAATGTGTACGCCTGTAAACTTGCTAAAAGCCGGCAACACCACGCCATGGCGTCCAAAATGAAAACAGGGGAAAGTAAGGGATTGACGGCTAAGTCCCCGGATGCTGACACCTGGATGAATGTGCCCGCTAAATGTATAATTATCAGTTGTTTGCGATGTAGAAACCCCTGCAGCATCGTGTGTAAAAACAAACTGCCCGATGCGTAGTTCTTTTTCCGCTACCTCAATGGAAGCCTGCACGTACCATTCTTTTTTCAAAATGTCATGGTTGCCCTTCACCAGCACGATGTCCAGGTACGGAAGATCGCTTCGCCATTTGACAAACAAATCCATTTCCTTGTTTTGGTGACTGTGAAACAGGTCGCCAACGATGATGAGTTGTTTGGGTTTGTAATATTGAATTTCACTAAAGAGCCGCTGTAAATCTTCTTTGTACACAGCTTGTGGTACTGCAATGCCCATCTTGCGGAAATGCCCGGTTTTCCCAAGGTGCAAATCGGAAATGATGAGTGTTTGTTGCTGTTCCCAGAAAATGCACCGTTGCGGTGATAACCAAAAAGTGTGGTTGTAAACAGAATGAAAAACAGGAGCTGCCATAGTGTGCCCCTATAACGAATTTTGCAGTAAGATATTTTGAATCAGCCGGTTGCGAAAATCAAAAGCCATGAAAAAAGGTCTGTTTTAGAAACCTTGTTTTACACAAACGTATAACACAAGATGACGATCAAAACAAAATCCAGTAAGAAATTAAGCAGTGAGTAATCATTTCCATCATTCATATTGTCGCGTTTACATCTACCCTTATTCAAACCAAAGGCCAAAGTTGCATTTTGGCTGATGCCCAAGGGATGGTCGTTTACCGGATGCCAACAAAAAAGCCCCGGCAAATGCCGGGGCTTTCCAAGTGTATAGAAAAGAATAAGCTTATTTGCCTTCTTCTTTTTTCAGTTTTTCTTTGATTTCTGCAAGGGCACCCAAGTCGCCAAGTGTTGCTTTTTCCACTTTGCTCTGTATGCTTTTCACAGCTTTCTTCGCGTTGTCGGCTTCCGACCTGGCTTCTTTGCGCTGCGCTTCTTTTTCATCGGCTTTCACCTGTTCCCAGATACGGGAGTGGCTCAGCACGATGCGCTTTTCATTGCGGTCAAATTCAATCACCATAAATTCGGCGGTTTCATCAGCGGCTACGCTTTTGCCATCTTCTTTTACAAGGTGGCGGTTAGGCGCAAATCCTTCCAAACCATATGGCAACTGAACCAGAGCACCTTTGTCGTCCTTGCGGATAACGGTACCATCATGAAGCGTTCCCACGGCAAAGGTATCTTCCAGTGCATTCCAGGGATCTTCTTCCAGTTGTTTGTGTCCGAGTTGCAGTTTGCGGTTTTCTTTGTCGATAGACAGGATGATCACGTCAATTTCAGAACCCACTTTGGTGTATTCGGATGGATGGTTGAAGCGTTTCAGCCAGCTGAGGTCAGAGATGTGAATCATTCCACCGATACCGGCTTCCAGTTCTACAAACACGCCATAAGGAGTAATGTTTTTCACCGTTCCTTTGTGCTTGCTGTTTTCAGGATACCTTGTTTCAATGGTGCTCCATGGGTCTTCTGTCAATTGTTTGATAGAGAGGCTCATTTTGCGCAGGTCTTTGTCCAGCGTTACTACTTTGGCTTCATATTCATCGCCCAATTTGAAGAATTCTTTCGCATTGATCGGCGTATTTGCCCAGGTGATTTCACTTACGTGAACCAACCCTTCTACACCCGGCATGATTTCGAGGAACGCACCGTAGTCTTCAATGTTCACCACTCTGCCCTTTACGGTAGCACCTTCGTGTACGTTTTCAGGCAGCACATCCCATGGATGCGGCGTGAGTTGTTTCAGACCAAGGGAAATACGTTTTTTGTCGTCGTCGAAGTCGAGCACCACTACGTTCAGTTTCTGATCGAGTTTCAGCACTTCGGCAGGATGAGAGATACGACCCCATGAAATATCGGTGATGTACAGCAAACCGTCTAAGCCGCCAAGGTCCATAAATGCACCAAAGTCGGTGATGTTTTTCACCACGCCTTCCAGTACCTGTCCTTTTTCGAGCTTGGAAATGATT
Source organism: uncultured Chitinophagaceae bacterium (assembly GCA_963826385.1). Classification (GTDB taxonomy): domain Bacteria; phylum Bacteroidota; class Bacteroidia; order Chitinophagales; family Chitinophagaceae; genus Ilyomonas. The sequence continues at coordinate 192,668 of CAWGWV010000010.1, forward strand.
TGTGCACGTTGTGCTTCGATATCGCTTTCGATAAGAGCTTTGTGAGAAACAACGGCATTCTTGATGGCTTCGTTGATCTTCACCACTTTGAATTCCATTGTTTTCCTACAAACTGATCATAGTCGGTAACTGGTTTCACGTCGATCTGAGAGCCTGGCAGGAAGGTTTCCATGCCAAATACATCTACGATCAGGCCGCCTTTGGTTTTGCTGGTAACCGTACCGGTAACCACTTCGCCTGTTTTGTGCACTTCCACAATGCGTTCCCACGCACGGAAGATGCGGGCCGATTTGCGGCTCAGGTGAAGGTGCCCCTGGCGGTCTTCTTTTTCCACCACCATTACTTCCACCACGTCGCCCAATGTTCATGCTGGGCAGGTCTCTGAATTCGTTGAGCGAAATCAGCCCGTCGCTTTTAAAGCCAATGTTGATCACAGCGTCTGTTTTCGTCATGGCCACAACAGTTCCGTTTACAATTTCGCCGTCTTCAATCTGCACAAAAGTGTTTTCATACACTTTGTCGTACTTCTTCTGGTCTTCTTTGCTGTAGTGGGCGACATTGCGCTTGTCATATGCCCAGTCAAAATCGTCGTGCGCAGCAAGGTTTCGGCTACCGGCTCTTCGACTTTCACATCAGAGCTCACGGCTGGTTTTTCTTCTGCTGCGGCTGTTCGGGCAGGGGAAATTCAGATGCTGTTTCGGTGGCAGGTTCATTTGTTGTCGCTGTAGCTTCAGCCTGCGGTTGTTCTGCCGCTTGCTTGGCTCCTGCTGTTCAGCGTTTGGGTTAACAATGTTGTTTTCGTCCATAATATATCCCTTTTTATTTATAGGGGTGGCAAAGTTACGAATATTGTACTTTACCAGAAAGCTCAATTCCTATAACTATGTTATAACAAGTTACATTGGCGTTATCGCTTTCCGCCGGCATCATCCATCCTGCCTGGTTGAATTTGTTTTAAGAAGGATAAGACTGTCATTTCATTGTTTACCTTGCTGGGAATTACAGCCGCCGGGCACCGGTTGGTCTCTGGTATGGTTTTTTCAAATATCATTTGTAAAAGAGTGAATTATGGAACAGAAAGATCCCAAAAACAAGAATGTGGTTGAATACGACCATAGTTATGATGCCGACGACAAAGTAACCAATGGCGACAACCCGGTGCGGGAAGGCACCGAAAACAGCTCGATCCTGAGCGACCAGGCTCCCACCGGAGATGCGGAATTTACAAAGCTCAACGAATACGACAACCATCCGCGCGAGCAGGAAGAATTTATTGATGACGATAAACTGAACATCAAACCGGAAGATTAACCTGATCATTCAATCAATCAATACAACATTATGCTGTGGCAAGGCAGAAGACAAAGTAACAACGTAGAAGACAGGCGTGGTGGCGGCGGGCTGGCTGTAGGCGGTGGCATTGGCACCATGGTCATTGCGTTAATCGTATACCTGTTGGGCGGAAATCCAAGTACCGTGCTCGACAACGGACCTTCGCGACAAACCACCGAACAGTCGGCACCCGCCAACGACGAAACCACCCAATTTGCAAGAACCATTCTGGCAGACACAGAAGATATCTGGGGACAATTGTTCAGCAATATGAACCGCACATATACCGAGCCCACGCTCGTATTGTTTGATCAGCGGACGCAAAGCGCCTGTGGCTCTGCCTCCGAAGCCACCGGGCCGTTTTATTGCCCCGGCGATTCAAAAGTTTATCTTGACGTATCTTTTTTTGATGAACTGGAAAGCCGTTTTGGTGCACCCGGCGATTTTGCCTCTGCTTATGTCATTGCCCACGAAATTGGTCACCATGTTCAGCATTTGCTGGGCATTACCGACAAGGTGGATGCGCAGCGGGGCAGGCTCAGCGAAACCGACATGAATGAATTATCCGTCCGGCTCGAACTGCAGGCCGATTTTTTGCCGGCGTATGGGCGCATTACGAAAGCCAACAAAAAGCCAGCGACAATACCAGATCTGTGATACAGGAGGGCGATATCGAAGACGCATTGAATGCAGCCAATGCCATCGGTGACGACCGGTTGCAAAAACAATCGCAGGGTTATGTGGTGCCCGATGCCTTTACCCACGGTACTTCGGCACAGCGGATGCGCTGGTTTAAGAAAGGCTTCGAAACGGGGGATGTATCGCAGGGCGATACCTTTAATGCACCCAGCCTTTGAAATAATTAAATCAGAAGGTGTTGAATCTAACAACAAAACAGGAAGAGCGATGACAAACCATCGCTCTTCCTGTTTTCACCTATAAAATCTTCTGACATACAAAAATTGACAATGATCTCCTGTCAATAGTAACAATTCTTCACTACGTTTTACCCATTACCTCCGCTCCCGCCCTGCATCCGGTCGTATAGAAAACACCACTGTTGCAGCTTTTGTTCAACTTTTTTGGTAAGTGCCCCCGGTTTCATGCGCCAGCCCCAGCTTTTGCTACCACCCGATACGCTGTTCATTCTTGCGTTGCTACCAAGTTCCAAAACGTCCTGCATCGGCAAAATGGCAAGCCTTGCGACCGATGCATATATCAACCGGCACATGACATCGCAGACCGTCTGCCGGGAAACGGATCTACCGGTATAATCAGCCAGTGTTTTCAACCTTTTTTTAGACAGGGATTCCATCCAGCCGATGGTGGTATTGTTGTCATGATTGCCTGTATAAACGACAGAATGAACAGTGTGATGATGTGGCATGAACCTGCTTTGCGGCACATTTTCATCAAATGCCACCTGCTGAATGGTCATTCCCGGCACGATAAACTGCCGCCGCAGTTCTGTTACCGGCGCATCGATCGAGCCGAGGTTTTCTGCCACGAGTTGCAGCGGCCCTACCTTCTTTTGCAACAGCGAAAACAAAGCCTTGCCAGGCGAGGATTTCCATTGACCGTCTTTGGCAGAACCGGCATTGACATTGATTTCCCAGTAAGCAGAAAATCCCCTGAAATGATCGAGCCGCAGCAAATCGAACTGAGCCATGTTTTTGCGCAGCCGGTTGATCCACCATTCAAAATTGTCTTTCTTCATGTTTGCCCACCGGTACACCGGCATTCCCCAGCGTTGCCCTTCCGTGTTGAAATCATCCGGCGGTGCGCCTCCTTCCGAGATCATATTGCCGTTTTTGTCAAGATGAAACAGCGAGCGGTGGGCCGAAACGTCTGCCGAATCATAAGCAACATAAAAGGGCAGGTCGCCAAAGATATTTATGCCCCGTTCGTTGCAATACTTTTTTAACTGCTGCCATTGCTGTTGAAATATCCATTGCTGCCACCTGATGTGATCAAGTTCTTCCTTGTGTGCGGCAGCAAATTGCTGCAATGCAGTTGCTTCCCGGTTCTTGTATTCGTCGGGCCATTGCTGCCACGACTGATTTTGATGTACGTGTTTCAACACCAGGAACAAAGCATAATCCTGGAGCCAATCGTTTTCCTGTTTGCAAAATGCGATGTACTCTTTTTGCCTGCCGGTTGTTGTTTGTTTGAAATTGGCAAATGCTTTCCCCAGCAAATGCTCCTTTACCTGTTTGGCGGTTTCGTAGTCTGTAGAAGAATTGGCTGTGTTGCGGTATTGCCCAATGTCTTTAGTGGTCAACCATCCTTCCTGTTGCAACTGTTCCGGGCTGATCAGCAGTACATTTCCTGCAAAGCTGCCGTTGGAACCATAGGGAGAAAAGCTTTCTTCCGCCGACGTTGAATTGATGGGCAACACCTGCCAGTACGATTGCCCGCTCCGGTGCAGGAAATCGGCAAAGGCAAACGCCTGCGGACCCATATCGCCGATCGCAAAAGCAGACGGCAAAGAAGTAATGTGCATCAGGATTCCAGCACTGCGCGGCTGCTTCGAGAATGGAACAAACGCTGGTTGCCGGCTGATTTTTCTCCCTGCCTCCTGTTTGGTTTTCTTCATGCTGTCGTATTGATTATCAGGCACTCATCACCCGCTTTCGAATCAATAAACTCAATTAATATACCAGCAGTTTACAAATGAAGGAAGAGAAATTTCAGCAGGAAAAAATACAGATGAATAGTCGGGCGAATGGCGCAAAGCCGGGACTTGTATAAAAAAGAAATTTCCTGTAGAAACAGGAAATTTTTTCAACCCTAAACCCTTAAAAAACATGTCAAAAATAGAAGAATAATCAAAACAAAAAAGTTTAATTTTTGTTTACCGACAAAAATTTACATTTCGTAGACGAAAAGTGGAAGCCGGGTAACTATTTTCAAATAAACGTTAATTTTTTCCTATAAAATTGAACAGAAAGAAGGATTTCCCGCGCGTGGTTTTGCTTCATCTTTGCAGCATGAGGTACAAATGGCTTCTTCTTTCTCTACTGGTTCCGTTGTTTTCCATGGCAAAGTCTGATACAACCATCACCCGGCGATCTGTTGCTACCGACATCAGGCTGCAAATTCCTCCTTACCTGTCTGTCAGGAAATAACCTGGAACTCACGGTGTCTGTTATCAACAAAACCGCTGCGGAATGGACCGGCTATTTGTCACTCGACCTACAGGACGCCGGCAGCCGGCAAAACGTAGACGGGTTGTTTGCCAATATTTTTCCCAACCAATATTTTACGGTCGATGCCCACGACACCGCCGACCTGCATTTCCCGATTGCGATTCCTTACCAGTTTACACAGCCGTTGCGCATCTGTGCACGCATGTACAAACAACAAAAAATATTAGACAGCGTAACCACCATTATCAACATCAAACCCTGACCCATGCCGGATTACCTCATTGTTGGACAAGGCATCAGCGGCACATTTCTCAGTTATTATTTGCAGAAAGCGGGGCAATCGGTTGTGGTGATAGACCCTGCCAGTGAGCATACAGCCAGCAAGGTGGCAAGCGGCATCATCAACCCGGTAACAGGCAGGCGCATCGTAAAAACATGGTTGATCGATGAGTTGCTGCCTTTTGTATGGACCGCCTATCAGCAACTTGGCGCAGAACTAAAGGCAACACTCATCCGGCAGTGCAATGTGTTGGATTTTTTTGCCACTCCACAGATGCGTGACGCCTTTGAAAACCGCACAGCCGAAGAACCACGCCTGCTACACCTGCTTCCCGACAACGACGATTTGCTTTCCCTGTTCCGGTACAACTATGGAATAGGTGAAATAGATCCCTGTTATTTGACAGATGTACAAACCCTGCTACGGTTGTGGCGGCAACAGTTACAACAAAACGGTGCATTGCGCGAAGAAAAATGGGAAGCACAACACTTGCAAACCGGTCCAACGGGTGTCCGGTACAAAGATCTGTCTGGCCAACAAAATCGTTTTCTGTGAAGGAGCCGGCGGCACAGGCAATCCTTATTTTCACAACCTGCCCTTTGCCCTCAACAAAGGCGAAGCCATCATTGCACACATCCCCGGGCTTCCTGCCAGCCACATTTACAAACAAGGCATCAGCATTGTGCCGTGGAAAGAAGCCGGTACTTTCTGGATCGGCTCCACCTACGATTGGAATTACACTGATGTATTGCCAACAGCCCTTTTTCGTCAAAAAGTAGAAGCACAGCTTTCCTATTGGCTGAAACTGCCTTATACCATCGTTGACCATTTTGCATCCGAACGACCGGCCAATGTGGAACGAAGACCATTTGTTGGGTTGCATCCAGTACATCCAACCATTGGCATTCTCAATGGAATGGGTACAAAAGGTTGTTCGCTTGCACCCTATTTTGCAAAACAACTGGCAGATCACCTCGTTTACAACACGCCTATTGAACCGCTTGCGGATGTTGCCAGGTTTCGGCGCATCCTCAGCAGGTAAAGAATGAATTGTGGTTGATTATATGCACGGGATTCGTAAACAAATGTTTCCAGCAGCCGGTTCCTAAAAAGTTTTAATTTGAGGTTTCAACATTGCCATAAACCATCATCTTAAAGTTTAGCCCGCATCATGCATTACATTCTTCGCCGCTTGTCCTTGCTGCTACTCTCTGTTCTGCCTTTGGTTGTATTTCCACAAACTGCATCCCGAAACATCCGGCAACTTTACCAGTCATTTACCGATGCTGAGAACGAGGGCAGGATAGATCTGTTGAAAGTCATTTTACAACAATCGCTTCGTTACCTGCACAACGGAAAGCAGCTGTCGCCGCAAGACAAAGGTTTACTGCTCACCATCGCCGGGCAAATCTCTCAGGATGCAGGAGATTATCCAACCGCATTGTCTTATCTTGAAACCGCCAATGACCTGTGCAGCAGGGAGTTTGGCAACACATCGAAAGAAGCATTGCAGGCAAAAGAATGCCTGTCGTGGGCTTATTCCTACAACGGGCGGTCTCGACCTTGAGCGGAAACTTTCAATGGAAATGCTGGCGTATTACCAGTTGGAACCGAAGAAGTACTTGGCAGAAATTGCCAACCTGTATCACACCATTGGTTTGAACTATGGCGTACAAGGCAACCGAACCGATGAGCAGCGATGGTACCGGAACGGGCTTCAGTTGTTGGAATTAGTTGCTACTTCATCACCCGGCATGCTGCAAACAAAAAATTATCTGCTCGGGCTCATTTACAACTCTCTTTCCATTTCCTTTTTTGCCGACAATCGCTTTGAAGCGGCGCTCACCGCTGCCCGCAAAAGTCTTTCTTACCGCAACCTCGTGATGCCTGGCAGTGAGCAACTTGCCATCAACTGGATGATCATTGGGAGAAGCCTGTACCAGACCAACGGCAATGCCGACACCGCCCTTTTTTATCTTGACAAATCGCTGGCAATTCTCGAAAAGAAACGAACCAACAACAACAGCATGGAAGGAAGCAACGCATGGACAACCTACAAAGGTTACAAAGCCGCCATCCTGCTTGCTGCCGGCCGGGTGAATGAAGCCATTGCCGAAACCACTTCTACCATTCAATATATAGAACAGCACCACCCGGCGGGAGAACAGCAAATGGCCGGATTGATCTACAGCTATTGCTCTCTTTCCGAGGCCTATCTGCAACAAGGAAAAAAGGCAGAGGCCCTGCGCGTTATGGAAACCATTACAGCACAACTCAACAACAAACCCGAAGTTCCTGTACTGTCACGCATCAAAATGAAGGTGCAATATGCCGTTACCCTCAGCCGGCAGCAGCAATGGAAACAAGCCAAAGAACTGTATGCCGCCCTATCGCGCGACATACAACTGGATGCCAGCCAAATTGCCCGGCCTTCCTACCGCATCCCGGTCACTTTTCCTTTCGAGTTCATCAATGTGTATGAAAAAGCTGCCGGCAACCTCGTGTCTGAAGGACTGGCGACCCGACAGCCTTCCCTGTTACAAACCGGCATCACAATGTTGCAAAACATTGCGGCCTCTATCGAAGCGCGCAAAGCCTGGTATTTTGAAGCCGGCGTAGATGAAGGAATGGGTTCAGAAGATTTTGGTGTATATGACGATTTGCTCAACGCATTGTACCATGCCAAAGGCCTGATGAAAGAAACGGACCGGCTTCGCGATGCGTTTGCCGCCATTGAATCCAGCAAAGCCAACTTGCTGAAATCGGCACTGCTTGAAGACAACTATCTCTCTGCCATTCTTCCGCCCGACAGCAACAACCTGCGCAACGATCTGAAAACAAACGTATATGCCGCCATCAAAAACAGCCGGCAACTGCCTGCGGAAGCGTTGCAGGATTCGGTGACGAAAGCAAAGGAAGCGTATCTCTCTTTCCTTCAACAGGTAAGAAAACATTATCCGCAGCCGGCAACTTTTGACCAACAACTCATTACCGCCTCCGATCCTTTGCTGACGAAGCATGATGGCGCCATCGTCAATTATTTTTTAGGAAAAAGCAACCTGTTTGTCTTCATTCACCAGTCGGGAAAACAATTGTTTTTAAGAAAAGATTTGTTGCCCGGTTTTGAATTGTTACTTGCTCCTCCTTCCATCAAAACGGGCGCAAGTACTGCGAAGCAGCCACACCAGAAATCCCCTTCTGGTCAGCAACTTTTCAACTGGCTGCTGCAGGATGTGCAACTGGAAGGCGAGCTCGTCATTATACCGCACCGCCAGCTATCGCGCCTCAGTTTTGAAATGATCAACACCAACAACAGCGACCGCCCACAAACTTACGTGATCAACAAATGTGCTGTTCGCTATGCTTATGCCGCCAGCCTGATGCAGGCTTCGCCGGTCGCCAGCCAGAGGAAGCACAGCCATGCCTTTTTTGGAGGCTTTGCCGCCACACGTTTCAACCCGGAGGCAAATGCGGACTTTCAGAACCCATCACCCGGCGGCGGCAACAGCAGCATTGTGAGTCTCGCGCGGACAGGGAAAGAAGTGCAAACCATTGCCTCACTGCTTGGTGGCGATGCATTTATCCATACCAGTCCCGCCGACTTTTTGCAACACGCTGCCCGCTATCGCATTCTGCACATTGCCACCCATGCGGTAGTAGATGAAGACAACGGACAGAATTGCAATTTTTTATTTGAGCGCGATACGGCTGGTCATTACGAAGTGAGTGACGGAGAAATTGCTTCCCTGCCTTTGCAGGCCGACATGGCGGTGCTGAGTGCCTGCAAAACGGGGCTGGGCAAAATGAACAACAACGAAGGTATGATCAGCCTCGGGCGGTCGTTTTTCATAGCCGGATGCCCCAGCGTCGTGATGAGTTTGTGGGTGGTGAACGATGAAAGTACAGCAACCATTATGACCTCTTTTTATGAACATTTGACGAAAGGCGAAGCCAAGGATGAAGCCTTGCGAAACGCAAAGCTGTCGTACCTCGCCGCGCAAACCAACCCTGCTAAAAAAGACCCTTATTATTGGGCTGGTTTTGTGGTGGTGGGCGACAATGAGGCTTTGCAAAACGGCTACCAGCCATATTTATCAGGCTGGATATTGGTCACGTTGGTGATGATATCGTTACTCGTGTGGGCTTTTGTTTATTGGCGCAGGCGTTCCCGCAGAGCTTTTACCTGAGCGGTTTGTTCCACATGCCCGAGGCTCTCCAAAGCTGCTTCTTTTTTATTTTGTAAGGTTTGCGCCAGCCCAAGGTATAGCCATGCATCGCTGCGGAATTCATTCTCGGTTGCAGACACTTCTGTTAGCAATGCTTCGGCGGCGGCTGGTTGTGGCGGCGTGGCACTCAGGTAGGCCACGGCAAGAAAAAACTGCTCTTCGTAGCTCCGGTTGCTTTTGTTCTCCAGCCGGGAAATGACCGTCAGGAAATCATTTCCGGCAAAGTTGCGTTTCCAGTTGGTTGTGTCCCCATCCAGGCTGCCGCGGGTGTCGTTGTCGTAAGGATTTGCCGGCAGGCTGGCAATCATCTCTTCGGCCAGTTGCTGTGCTGACAGCGATCGGTTGCCGTTGACAACGATAAGCACACTGGCAATCACAATGAGCAAAATGGTGGCGGCGATGAGCCAGTTGTGGGAGCGCGAAGAAGATTCTTCGCTGGCTCGGGGCAGTACTGCATTCGCGGCACTGCTTTCAATGGTGGCAGACATTTGCGCCAGCAGCTCTTCCGGGTCTTCATCCGGAAAATCTTTCATCAGTTGTTGAATGCCTTCATATTCCCAGCGCAGGGTTTCGTCGGCCTCCAATGCATTTTTTACCTGGTTGGCAACGCCAGGTGCCAACAATCCATAAGCATAACTCACCAGGATTTGTGTATTGATTTTCAACGAACGCTCGTCTTTCATTTCTCAAAATTCTGTTTTAACCACTTGCGCAACAGGAACATCCTTTGTCTCAGATTAACGGGTGTTTCTTCGGTATGCCTGGCAATTTCTTCGTAAGTATAGCCCTTGCTGTTCATTTCAAAAAGAAGATAATCGGTATTGTCCCGGTGCTGCTTAACAGCAGCAATAATTTCGGCTAGCGCGATGTGTGAAAACACATTGCTGCCAGTCGCCATTGTTTCCGGATAATGGTCTGCCGATACATTCTTTCCGTTTGTTTGCCTGGTAAAATGGGCTTTCGCCTTGTTTACCACGATTGTTTTGATGAAAGGTTGCAATTTATGTACACCGTCTGTGTTCTGATGAATGGCATCGGCAATGGCATCCTGAACAATGTCTTCCGCATCTGCTTTGTTGTGGACAAATTTATAGGCCAGCGATAAAAATGACGACAACATTGCCTGCTGCGTTAATAGCTGTACTAATTCATCCTTCTTGCTTGGCGAAGACATATACGACGGGGGTTTGGCTTCACCAAATTATCAAAACCCATCTGAATCTTAGTGATTTATTTTTAGCTCACTGTTATTAAAAAAAATATTTTTTTTAAACTATAACAATTGCCTTCATTTTTTACACTCAGATACAGCTGGTGGCAAGATACATGCCGCCTACGTTTTTTCTATTCAAAACACTGCCGTGGCTGTTTAAAACCTTTGTCAATGAAGTCATATGTGATGTGCCTGCTGCCATTTGCATTCCTGTCTTTCAACGAATTGTTTAGCAATCTGTTGTATCCTGCTGCCAGCAGCAATGCCACCATTTGCATTGCTTATCCAAAATCGAAAGAAGACAGAACCATTTATCTGTTTCTGAATACCAAAAAAATGAAGCCCATTCATTATGGCGAACGCATTCAGTATCATCTTTCTACCGATCAGCCGGTTAAAATTACCATCAGCGGGGAAGATACGTACCAGGAACCTTCCACCTTGTCGAAAACCACGCGCACCATTACGCCAAAGCCGGGAAAAGAATATTTTTTTGAAATCAACGGCAAAGGAGAACTGGAATACATCATCAACAGTGAAAAAGGCAAACAACAGTTTGATACGAACGGCAACTTTACCGGTGAGCCAACATCGTATACCCTCGCACTCAATGAACTGCAGACCAACCAATAATTCCTCAACTAGCTACACAAATTCTGTACATGAACTTATTACCTGTTGTCCTTTCCATTTTGATGATAGTCAGCCAATCGCCGGTTTTTGGTCAGAACATAGAACGCGAATCCGTTCCCATTGATTATATTTTACTGCCACAACAAAACCTCCCCGATTCTACGGAGACTTACTACGTGTCGGTAACCAACAAAAACACAATGTGGGGCAACAACCTTGGCACTACGGCAGACGCCGACAAAATAAAACTGAACGGCTACCACCGTCTCAACAGCACGTTCGATGCAGATATCATTGCGAATATCAAAGTACTCAACGACCTTCAGTTTGTACAGGTGCAACTGGAAACCACGACCTTGAAACACCGCATTGATAAAAATACGGAAGTGCCCTATACAGCCTATACTTACACGGTATCTTACATTACCCCGCAAACTTATTACAGCATTAAAACCGGCAGTGGTGTTACCATATCCGAAGGTATTTTGGGCGGGTTGAATGAGAAATCCTTTTTTGGATCTACCGATTACAACAACAGTTACAAAAACGAATCTGCCATCAGCCGTGCGTGGTCGGAAAATAAAAAATACAAGCTGGCCGAATGGGAACTCGGCAGTTACCAAAATGCGGTCAACAGCATTGTAGATACCTGCGAAAATTATTGCCTTAACCCGGCGCGCATTTCGTTTTCGGTAAAATATGTAAAGGAAAAAAAGACCAACGACTACGATGATCTTCGGCGTGCGAAAAATTATTTTACAGATGCAGCCGCCTATTTCAAAACCGACAACATCTTGTTGGTGAACAAAGTGGTGCAGCCGGATTATCACCATCGCAACGAATTGCTTGACAGTGCCATCGCGATCTGGGAAAAAGCCCTGGAAGAATCGGACTTGCAAAACAAAAAAGCACGCATTGACCAAAAAGTTACCCGCCACATTTACTACAACCTGGCTTTTGCCTACGTGTTGAAAAATGATTTTGCCAAAGCACAACAATACCTGCAGGGTCGTGAAGACGAAGAAACCAACAATGTGGCACTGAAAAATACATTTGCCGGCATGAAAAACCTGTCGTCATTCATTGACCGGCAGATGCAGAGAAGCCAGACCAATGCCTGGCGCACCTTACTGCTGACAGAACCGAAAGTCTATGTGTACAAAGACCCGGAAATGAGGAAAAAAGAAAAGGCAGAAGCCGACAGGCAAGCTTTGGTAAAACAAAAAGCAACCGCCGACAGCCTGAAAACGGCAAAGAAAACACCGGTTAAAAAACCGGCTACAACCGCTAAGAAAAGCACAACCGCTGTTACCAAAAAACAATAACATGACTGAGTTGCGGGCATTCTAAAAATCAACTACACATCATCTAACACCACAATCAATTAAAAAACCTCTATATGAAACACAACACTGTTCATCACCTGTCCTGCTTCCTTTCCGTTTTCTGCTTCCTGCTGTGTGCAGGTACTGCGCAAGCCCGCCACAGCCCGCGTATCGGCGCCGTTACCGATACGATCGTAGAAAGCAAGGTAGATTACCTTGAAAAAATATATTTCTCCGGCGCCAACAAAGACAATATGATCAATGCCATCCTGATTACGCTGGAAGAACTGCAACCCGCCATTACCAACCAAACCATGACACCCGCTGTTGCCGCCCAATATACTTTTCTCAATGGCATCAAAGACAAAGCACAGGTTTCCGCTAAAGCCTGCGACATTACCGACCTGCTGGCAGCCGGCATTTACAGTCTCGACGTGAGCGAAGCTGCAAAACAAGGCATTCCCCGCCCCGATGCCAAAGTAACCAACAACCTTGGCTCCATTCTCACCAGCGCACAAAGCCTTTCCTCCTCCGCCAACGCGCTCTCGTGGAATGCGTTTGCGCTGAGCAATGGCAAATACAATAAACTGGGCGCTGCTTCCAAAGTAGGATCAAGCGCCAGCGCTTTGGGAAATACGGTACAAGCAGCAGGAGAAGTGAGCAAACTTGCCAAATCGATTCTGGGCTCAAGCGACAAACCGTGTAAAAACATCAAACAAAAAGAAATTGCTATTGGCCAGCACATTGCGTTGCCACCCAACGTGACAGTACAATCAACACAAAACGAAACGGCGACAACAACAACATCATCATCAACTGCCACCGCCCCGACAGGTGAAAACAAAACCATCATCACCATCACGGGAATGGATTTTGTAAAACTGACTGCCTTTGAACAAAAAATCAAAACCTGTGGCAGTGTAAAATCTACGAACAAAAAATTCAGTGGTGCCAAATCTACCATTACCGTTGTACATACCGGAACGACAGACGAATTGCTCACCATGATGCTTGATCATTGTAAAGACAACATCAAACCAGACAACCTGGAAAGTTCAGATGAAGGGACAATTGTATTGGTGATGAAGAAATAAGGTGGTAAAAGAAAGTCTTGAAGAAGAACGCTGTAGCCTGCAAATAAGGAACTTGATTTTCCAAATGGATACCTGCATTATAACCCGAACCAACCCTTTCGAATGCCGGCTTTTTAGCCGGCTTTTTTTTAGCCTTTCATTCAATACAACGCAGCATCCTTAACGTTAACCAATGTTACGGCAAACACCTGTTCAAAATGATGTTTCACCAGCTGTTTCACCTCTTCCACAGGCAATGCTTTGCCCAGTTCCACCTGCAGCGACGTTACTTTTTTGTTGCGAATGCCACAGGGAATGATGTCATCGAAATAACACAGGTCGGTATTGACGTTCAACGCAAAGCCATGCATCGTAATCCACCGGCTGCAGCGGATGCCCATCGCACAGATTTTCCGCTCTTTTCCCTTCACATCGGGATCGAGCCATACGCCGGTTTCGCCCGCGCTGCGGCTGCCTGCCAGTCCATAATGCGCCAGCGTGCGGATGATCACTTCTTCAAGACTGCGCAGGTACCAGCCCAAATCGGTTTTGAATGTTTCCAGGTCCAGCACCGGGTAGCCCACAATTTGCCCCGGGCCATGAAAAGTAATGTCGCCGCCACGGTTGCTGTGAAAATATTCCACCCCTTTTTCGCGCTGCTCTTGTTCGTTGAGCAGCATGTGTTCGGGCTTGCCGCTTTTTCCCAATGTATATACCGGCGGATGTTCTACCAGCAACAGGCGCTGCCCGGTGGGTAGTCCTTCTTTCTTACGCGCCACATTTTGCTGCAACAACTGCTCCTGGTAATCCCAGGTAATTTTATATTGCTCTACACCCCTGTCTTCAAATAACAACTGCTTCATTGGCGCAAAGATATTTATTGCAGGAATGAAAAAAAGAACTGCCATCAAAGCAACTCGTATCCTTGAAAACAATTACAATCGATGGCGCTGCTGTTCGCAAAAAGAACTATCCAACCGGGGCAAATCGACTTTTCTGCGGACGTTTTTTCAAAACGGATCCGCTGCTTCGTCACCGGCAGACTGTCTTTTTTCATGCATGACTTTCCCCTCTTTCTAAACCAATATACATTATCACGAACATAACAGAAGCCTTCTTACATTTGTCCTTAACCTTTGTTGTCGGTATGAGTATCAAATCTTCCCTGGCAAAACCATTTGCCAATTATGTGTTTAATAAGATTCAGAAAGGAATGGTGACCGCCGTGAGCGACCAGGAAGCCATTTTGCAAAACATGGTAAAGCTGGCGAAAGACACGATTTTCGGAAAAGACCACGGGTTTGATTCGATCAAAACATACGAGGATTTTAAACGGCAGGTGCCACTGCGCGATTACGAGCAGCTAAAGCCTTATATCGAAAAAATAAAGGAAGGCAAACACAACGTGCTGTGGCGCGGAAAGCCGATTTATTTTGCCAAAACCAGCGGCACCACCAGCGGGGTAAAATACATCCCCATTTCAAAAGACTCCATTGACAACCACATCGACACTGCCCGCAATGCCCTGCTGTGCTACATTGCCCAAAAAGGCAACGCCGAATTCACCAATGGAAAAATGATTTTCCTCAGTGGCTCGCCGGTGCTCGACCGCATTGCCGACATCCCCACCGGGCGGCTCAGTGGCATCGTGAACCACCACATTCCACGTTACCTGCGCACCAACCAATTGCCTTCTTACGAAACCAATTGCATAGACGACTGGGAAACCAAACTCGACAAGATAGTTTCTGAAACCGTGAACCAGGATATGACGCTCATCAGCGGCATCCCGCCGTGGATGCAGATGTACTTCGACCGGCTGAAACAGGTGAGCGGTAAAGAAATCAAAGACCTGTTTCCCAATTTTTCTGTCATGGTATATGGCGGCGTCAACTTTGAGCCATACAAAGCCAAACTGTTCAACACCATCGGCAAAGAGATCGACTCGATTGAAACATTCCCCGCATCGGAAGGTTTTTTCGCTTTCCAGGATACGATACAGCACCAGGGTTTGCTCTTGAACACCAACTCGGGTATTTTTTATGAATTTGTGCCAGCCAATGAAATCGGGAACAGCAACCCGGCGCGCCTCAGTTTGAAAGACGTAAAAGAAGGTGAAAACTACGCGCTCATCATCAACAACAACGCCGGGTTGTGGGGCTACAACATTGGCGATACGGTAAAGTTTGTGAGCACCAATCCTTACCGGCTGGTAGTAACCGGCAGAACGAAGCACTACATCTCCGCGTTTGGTGAGCACGTAATTGGCGAAGAAGTAGAACAGGCACTGATGAAAGCTGCCGGCGAGGAGAACCTGCACATTGTAGAGTTTACCGTAGCGCCCATGGTGCAGCAGGGCGAAGGAAAAAGCTACCACGAATGGTTTATCGAATTTGCAGAAGCGCCCAAAAACATAGCCGCTTTTGCTGAAAAAATAGACAACCACCTGCGGCAGAAAAACGTATATTACGACGACCTCATTGCCGGCAACATTTTGCAAAAATTACAGGTTCGGCCCATTGAGAAAAACGGGTTTATCAATTACATGAAATCCATTGGAAAACTTGGTGGGCAAAACAAGCTGCCACGCCTGAGCAACGACCGGAAGATTGCGGACGAACTGTCTCCGTACATTCACCAACCATAATATTCCGGTTTGGCATTACGAAAAAGGAGGAAGAAGCGAAGAAAAGAAACATGCCAGCTACTTCTTTTCTTCACTTTTTGTTGGTTCAAACTTTTTAGAAACAACACATCATTCCACGCCCGTTGTTGCGATGTATTACCTTAATTTCAAGGAACCGATCATTTCACAGAAGTCCCTTTTTTCCTTCAGTCATCCTTATTGACTGTGGTTGCTTTATGTCCCAGTGTCACTCTCCCCATTCCATTTTGCAGCCCGTTTCTCCGGCAACAATTATCTTTAGCCCCTTTCTGGCCAGGTTTGCCTGGTGCAGGCTACCGGACAGACAAACCGGCATTTGTAACAAACCATCAAAATAAGAGACAACATCAATCTTCATGACGGGTTCTGACAAGCTGTTGAAAAACACCATGGTGTATGCTGCCGGCAACCTCGGTTCCCGCGTATTGTCTTTCCTGCTGGTGCCCCTGTTTTCGTTTTATTTATCCAAAGAAGACCTGGGTGCTTACGACCTCATTACCACATCCATCATCCTGCTTGTACCGTTTGTGAGCATACAAGTGTCTGATGCCGTGTACCGCTGGCTGCTCGACGCCACCGGCGACAGCGGGCGCACCACTGCCATCAGCAACGGGCTGACGGTGCTGTTCGTCATGTTCATCCCGTTTTCCCTTTTGTTCCTTCTCGCAAATGTGTTGTTCACCATACCGTATGCCTACTACAGCCTTGCCCTTCTCCTGTTGTCGGCGTTGTCGGTGATGTGCCAGCAAATTCTTCGCGGGCTGGGAAAAAACAAGCTGTATTCACTATCCGGCATTTTATATACGTTTCTGCTCGTGCTGCTCAACGTAGTGTTTTTGTGGTACACGCACCTGATGGTAAAAGGGCTGCTCATCGCGTCCATCATTGCCAACATCATCATGATTCTGACCATTTTATTGTTGGGTAAGTTTCACCGCCACCTTCATCCATCCGCCGTGAGCCGCGAAGCCATCAAAAGCATGATTGCCTATTCGGGTCCGCTCATTCCCAACACCATCAGCTGGTGGCTCATCAATGAAGTAAACCGCTTCATCATTTTGTACGCACTCGGGCTTGAGTTCAACGGGGTATTTGCCATGGCAAACCGGTTTCCCTCGCTCATCCTGATGGTCAATTCCATTTTCATGCTGGCGTGGCAGGATCATGCACTGGGCACAACGGCGACCGACAAGGGAAAACAAGACGCCACCAGAATTTTCAACACTTTTATGGTGCTGGAATTGTCACTCGCCATCGTCCTCATCTCCGTTACCCGCTTCATGATACAGTTTCTCGTGGATGAAAAGTTTTATTCGTCGTGGCAATACATTCCGCTCCTTTACCTCGCAGTGGTATTTTCTTCATTTGCCTCTTTCCTCGGCGTGGGTTACCTGAACGCCAAAAAAACAAAAGGCATTTTTTACACCACTATTATCGGCAGCGTGGTCAACATCATCGTCACTGTTGGCAGCATCCGTTACATCGGGTTGTATGCACCCACCTTGGGCATGACGGCGGGCTTCCTGGCCATGTGGCTCGTGCGCATCCGGCAGACACGGGCATTTTACCGCATTGATTTTCACCTGCCCACCTTTCTTGCGCTGCTGTCGTTGAGCATTTTGTTTTCCATCTTCATCCGCACCGACAATATCGCCATCAGCCTGCTGCTCATTGTGGCAGCACTGGCGATTTTTATATATTGCAACCGGCTGTTGCTTCAATCCTTGTTTGCGAAGCTGCGGCAATTGGTTTTTAAAAAAACTGTATGAACGAACAGAAAATAGAAGGCTTGCGCCAGGTGATTTATTCGCGGTTAGACCCGCTGGTCAACGGCGATTATTGCCTGCTCGATGTGGCGGCGCATCCCAACATCGGCGACAACCTCATCTGGCTGGGCGAACTTGAATACCTGAAACGCCTGCCTTACAAAATGGTCTATACCGCCAATTCTACCTTGTGCAACGACCGGCAGGTAAAGAAGGCAAAAGTGATTTTATTGCAAGGCGGCGGCAATTTCGGCGACCTGTGGGAAGGCTATCAGCCGTTTCGGCGACACATCATCAGCACGTTTCCCGACAAACGCATCATCCTGTTTCCGCAGTCGGTGTTTTACAATGATGAAGCGCAGCTTCGTTCCGATGCAGCCCTGTTTAACCAACATCCCGACCTCACGCTGTGCGCAAGAGACGAAGCATCGTATGCCATTTTCAAACAACATTTCACCCATTGCAACATCCTGCTGGTGCCCGACATGGCGTTTTGCCTCAACCTGCAATACCGCGCCGATAAAAGCCGCAAAAACCGCGTGCTGATTTTGAAACGAACCGACAAGGAACTGCACCAGGATTTTGACGAAGCAAACCTGCTGAAAAGCATCGGCAACAGCGTAAAAGTGGACATCAAAGACTGGCCGACGTTCAACGATAACACGGCAACACCCCGGAAAAAGGGATTTTCGCTGCGCGGTCTTGGCTTAACAAAAATCGTTTCCCAAATTCCTTTACTCAACAAACTCATTGACCCGCGGTATGGTTTTGTGTTCAGCAATCACCCGACGCTGGAAGAATATGTAGAAACGGGCATCCGCTTTATTAACCAGTACGATGAAGTGTATGCCACCCGCCTGCATGTGTTTGTCTTGTCGGTATTGTTGCAAAAAAAAGTACACGTATTTGACAATTCGTATGGCAAAAACAGCGGCTTGTACAATACCTGGCTGAAAGATTTTGATAACGTAGAAATGATGAACTATGCAGGTGGAATGCCTGCTCGCAAACCTTGATTTTCTCACCATTTGTAAATGCCAGCATGACCAAAGCCACCTGTCTTTCTGTTGTTTGTTGCCTTGCCCTTCCTGCACTGTCGCAATCGCTGCCGCAACAATACAACGCAGCCTTGTTTACCAAACCCTTGGTATATACGGCGGTTCGTTCTACAGAACCGGTCGCGATCGATGGCAACCTGTCGGAAACCGGCTGGCAGCAGGCGCCGTGGTCAGAGGTCTTTACCGATATTGAAGGCGATGCCAAAACTGCGCCCACTTTTGCCACGCGGGTAAAAATGATATGGGACGACACCTGCCTTTATGTGGCAGCGCAGCTCGATGAGCCGCAGTTGCAGGCTTCGCTCCGGCAGCACGACACCATCATTTTTCACGACAACGATTTTGAAATTTTCATTGATCCCGACAACAACACGCACCAGTATTTTGAAATCGAAGTAAATGCGCTCAACAGCATCTTCGACCTGCTGATGCCCAGGCCTTACCGCAACAATTCAGACGCATTGATCGGCTACGATGTACAAGGGTTGCAATCGGCTGTGCAGCTTCACGGCACGCTGAACAACAGCAGCGACACCGATACCGGCTGGACCGTGGAAATGACGATCCCTTTTCGTGCGCTCAACTTTGGTTTTCGCACCCGTTTTACGCCGGTGGAAGGCAGTTTTTACCGCATCAATTTTTCAAGAGTCGAATGGGACTGGAACTTGGCAAACGGCCGATACATAAAACGTACCGCTGCCAATGGCAGCCGGCTTCCCGAGCACAATTGGGTATGGTCGCCGCAGGGCATCATCAACATGCATTACCCGGAGCGATGGGGATACGTGGTGTTTGGTAAAAGCGGCGCCAATTATACCATTCCCGCTACCGAGGAAGCCAAAAATTACCTTGTGGCTGATCTATTACAAACAGAAAGCGTATTACCGCAATCACAAACGTTATGCAGCCAATCTGTCGCAGTTACAGGTTCCGGCTACGGTAGAAGCGGCACACCAAAAATGGTCGCTTTTACTCAGTGCTACGGGACAGCAGTTTCTCGCCACTTTGCAAACTGCCGGCGGTTCACAAACGTTTACCATTGACGACTCGGGCTTTGTAGCGGAAACAGCAGCGGCGAAATAAGGAAACACATCCGAAAATGCATAACATACCGACAGTCATTTTCTCAACCTGACCATTTGTAAAAAGCATGATCTATTTAAAAAGCACACTGATAGGATTGCTGCTTTTAATGACTAACGTAGCAGCCTATTCGCAACTTAGTAAGGTGGAACAGGTGATTGATTCCTGTGTAAAACAGGACAATTTTAATGGAGCTATACTGCTTGCACACAACGGAACTATTGAACTACTAAAGTTCACCGGCTATTCAAACAGACATTATGATATCTGTTTTTCAGACAGCACCCGATTTCATATTTTTTCGCTCACAAAAACATTCACGGCTGCATTGATCATGCAGCTATATGAAAGGGGAAAAATTGACTTAGATAAATCGATATCCACGTATTATCCTGAATACAAAGGGGAAGCCGGAAATAAAGTCACCATAAGGAATTTGCTTACGTATAGCAGTGGAAGATTCAACAAGGACATCAGTTCGCCCGAAATGATCCAACAGGCTTACAACAATACGATATGGGAGGTAGATAGCTTTATAAACAGGTATTTATCTGAACCATTGATAGACACACCTGGTACAAAATTTAATTATAACAATGGCGACTTTATCATACTGGGAAAAATAATTGAGAAAATATACAACAAGTCTTACGAACAGGTATTGAATGAGCAAATACTACAACCGCTGCAAATGCACAATACCGGCTTTCTGCACCATGATGAAATAGTTAAAAACATAGACGAAGGATATGTTGCTGCAGATTCTGATGCATTTGCACTTCATACACCAACCAACGTGTACATTGACAACTTATATTCTGCCGGAGCCATGTACGCTACACCAACAGATTTGTTGATTTTCGATCAGGCAATATTTACTCATACCTTATTAAAAAAATCGACGGTGGACACCATGCTTAGCTCATACAAACAGTTGGGTGATGTAGCATTTGGTTTTTGGGTGTATCCTAAACAATTTGGTTCCAGAAACACCCTCTTTGCAGAACGGCAAGGCGAAGGTTATGGGCATAGTGCCAATTGGGTGCACTTAGTACATCAAAATATTACCTTACTGATGTTGTCGAATACCAAACCGATAGAATACCTGAATAAAATGAGAGAAAGACTCATCATGGCTTATTATGGACAATAGACAATGGAAAGAACAAAGTACAACTTCAATTGCGGCAAGACGGATAGAAACGCACAGCATCATGAGTGGCTGTTATGAAAGTTCCTGTTTTATCATGATGGTACATTGTAGAGCATGAACAATCACCGTCAGCAATATTACTGTTCATTTAAACTTTCGTACCGGCTCACTGGGTACTATTATCCTGCCTGCAATAAACCCTTCAGATCAATAAATTTGCCCGCATTCCTTTCTCCGCAAACTTTGTTTTTAGAGCAGAAGCGGCAACCCATTCTTTTATCCAAACAATCCTTCCTCCACTTGCCGGTTTCATTACAAACGGTAAGCAACAGATTGAATTGGCATTCATCCCTTATGTTTGTGGCAATCCCATTCGCTATGCAAACCATCAAGGCAGTAATTTTCGATTTCGACGGCACGTTGGCCAATACCATCCCGCTGTGCATCGAAGCATTCCGGAAGGCGGTGGAGCCGTATGTACAGCGCCCGCTTTCTGACGAAGAAATCGTGTCAACTTTTGGTCCCGACGAAGCAGGCTCCATCCGCAAGCTGGCACCGCAACAGTACAGGGAAGCTACCCGCGATTTTATGCAGCACTACGAAGCCCTGCATTCCATGTGTACCTCTCCTTTCGATGGCATCACCGGGTTGCTGGAGCGAGCTGAAACAAAATAAAATTTTTCTCGCCCTCGTTACCGGCAAAGGAAAAGACACCACGCACCTGTCGCTCGGTCGTTTGGGCATGGGCCATTATTTCGATGCGGTGGAAACCGGGTCGCCCGAAGGCTCGCGCAAAGGCGAAGCCATCGGCATCATCCTGCAATCGTTACCCAACATCCGTAAAGAAGAAGCCGTTTATATTGGTGATGCGCCTGCCGACATCAAAGACAGCCGCAAAGCCGGCATCGCCGTGGTGGCAGCTGCCTGGGCAGATACCGCCGACGAAGCATCGCTGCAACAACAGCAGCCAGACGAATTGTTTACCTCCATCGCCGACTTTCGCAGTTGGCTGCTGGCAAGGGTTTGATTTTAGCAAACCCCTGACCCCTTTTTTCCTATTTTCACTTCATGGCTTTGGAGAATCAACGGTTTCGGGACAAACAGGCGCAACGGGCTGCATCAGATCAATTGTCTTTTTCCGATAAATTATCTTCCCTGCGCAACCTGCCCCGTTTTTTCCGCATGGTATGGGAAACAAGCCGGTGGATGACGGTGGTCAACTGCCTGCTGCGCATCGTGCGGTCGGCAACGCCGCTTGCCATGCTGTATGTTGGCAAACTCATCATAGACGAAGTAATCCGCATCAGCGCGGCGCACGGTCCCGAATCTCACAAATACCTGTGGACGCTGGTAGCCGTTGAATTTTTACTCGCCATCCTCACCGATGCACTGAGCCGCGCCATCACACTGATGGATAGCCTGCTGGGCGATTTGTTTTCTAACCACACGTCGGTGAAAATCATGAAGCACGCCGCAACGCTCGACCTTGACCAGTTTGAAAACTCAACGTTTTACGACAAACTGGAGCGTGCGCGCCAGCAAACCACCGGTCGCACCATCCTCCTTTCGCAGGTATTGAGCCAGGTGCAGGACCTCATCACCATGTGTTTCCTTGCTGCGGGATTGCTGGCGTTCAATGCATGGCTCATCCTGTTGCTGCTGGCGGCCATCATTCCTGCTTTCCTCGGAGAATCGTATTTCAACGACCGCTCCTATGCGCTTTCGCGGCGGCAAACACCCCAACGCCGGGAGCTCGATTACATGCGCTTTCTCGGCGCAAGCGACGAAACCGCCAAGGAAGTGAAACTGTTTGACCTGTCGCATTTTTTGATCCGTCGCTTTCAAACATTGGCCAACCAGTTTTACCGCGACAACAAACGGCTGGCGGTCAAACGTTCTGCCTGGGGCACCGTGTTCGCCATGCTGGGCAGCGCGGGTTATTACGGTGCCTATGTATTTATCATTTTACAAACCATCGAAGGCGCCATCACCATCGGCAGTCTTACCTTTCTTGCCGGCTCTTTCCGGCAGTTGCGCAGCTTGCTCGAAGGCATCCTCATCCGGTTTACCAGCGTATCGCAGGGCGCGGTTTATCTCACTGATTTCTTTGATTTTTTTACCATCCAGCCCAACATCACCCAACCCGACCAGCCATTGCCGTTTCCACGCCCCATCAAAGAAGGATTTGTGTTTGAAAATGTGGGATTCAGGTATTCCAACAGCCACAAATGGGCAAACCGGCACCTGTCGTTCACGCTGCATCCAAACGAAAAGCTGGCGCTCGTAGGCGAAAACGGCGCGGGCAAAACAACGCTCGTCAAACTGCTGGCGCGACTCTACGACCCTACGGAAGGACGTATCCTGCTTGACGGCATTGACCTGCGGCAATACAACCTGGATGAATTGCGGATGAATGTGGGCGTAATTTTCCAGGATTTTATCCGCTACCAGATGACGGTGGCGCAAAACATTGCCGTGGGGCACATTCAGCAGCAAAACGACCGCCCGCTGATTGTTGCATCTGCCGAGCAAAGCTTGGCGCATCCCGTAATCACCGGTTTGCCGGCGCAATACGACCAGGCATTGGGTCGCCGCTTCAACGAAGGGGTGGAATTGTCGGGTGGCGAATGGCAGAAAATCGCGCTGGCAAGGGCGTATATGAAAGACGCGCAACTGTTGATACTCGACGAGCCTACCGCCGCTTTGGATGCAAGAGCTGAATATGAAGTGTTTCAGCGCTTTGCCGACCTGACCAAAGGTAAATCGGCGGTGCTCATTTCGCATCGCTTTTCGACCGTGCGCATGGCCAACCGCATCTTGGTATTGGAAAAAGGACAACTGCTGGAAATTGGCAGCCACGAAGAATTGCTGGAAAAAAACGGTCGCTATGCCGAGTTGTTTCACCTGCAGGCAATGGGCTATCGCTGACAATGCCAGTTCAATTTTGTATTTTCCGAGAAAACCAGGTGCGGCAACTGAAGGATTGAACTAATTTTAAACAAAAAACCGGGGAACATGAAACCTGTAAAAACCCACCTCCTGCTGATCCTCTTTTTGCTGTGTTCGGCGGCTTCTTTTGCACAATACAACTATTCGCTTCCGCTGAATACGAAAATCCGCCATCTAAAACGTTTCCAGGCAAAAGATCTGCTGGGAAAAGACGGCGGCAGCGATGGCATCCAGGTGTTCAACAACAGCGACGATCCGCGGGGACGTCGTTTTTTGTTCGACAAGTGGGTAAAAGGCAGTTACGTGGAAACGCATGGCGGCCTCGTGAATTCGGATTCATTGCTGTACAACTTTGACAAAGAAACAGGCTCGCTCATTGTAACAACCGACCGCGAAGAGATCATGAAATTTGAAATTATTACTCTCAATTCGTTTACGTTGTTCAACGATGATAAGGTTTACTTTTTTGAACGCCCCGAAACCATTGACCGTTCTAAATTTTTCCAGGCACTGGTGAAAAACGAAGACAAATACAGTTTGTACAAAGAATGGAAAATATCGTTTGAAGAAGCCAATTATCAAAACAACGGCATTACTGAAACCGGGAAAAAGTATGCAGAATACATTGACAACCCGCAGTATTACCTCGTGCAGCCCAATGTGCGGTATGTGGAAGTAAAGCTGAAGCCAAAAGCCATCAAAAGCGCGTTTTCTGCCGACGACGACAAAGTAAATGCATACCTGAAACAGCATGCAAAAGACGATGTGAACGAAGCATTTCTCATTCGCCTCGTCAATTATTTGAATGAACCGTAAGAAGCCACAAAATGGTTTAAGCTTTTGATTGTTCGATGTTTGTAATAGTATCATTTACTGTCTCCTCCATCCATTCTCCCGAAAAAGCAACAACAACCGCTTACATTACAGCAGATTGCCTTACTTTGGTTTTTCTAATTATTTGTTTGCATGAAAAAATTTATCTTCCTGTTATTGCCCGCTTTTCTCATAAGCGCATCTGCTTTTTCCCAATTGAATAACGATATGGTACCACCCCGGGTACAAATAGCAAATGGCACGCTGGAAGGCGTGAACGAATCGGGCATCCGAACATTTAAAGGCGTGCCGTATGCCGCGCCGCCATTAGGCAACCTGCGCTGGCGCGAACCGCAACCGGTACAAAACTGGACAGGCGTGAGAAAAGCCGATCATTTTGGACCCCGTGCCATGCAGTTGGCCTTGTTTGGCGATATGAATTTTCGCTCCGATGGCATGAGTGAAGACTGCCTGTACCTGAATGTATGGACCCCCTCCAAAACGGGCAATGAAAAGCTGCCGGTACTGGTGTATTTCTAT
The DNA here is from genome assembly GCA_963826385.1 of uncultured Chitinophagaceae bacterium. Taxonomy (GTDB): domain Bacteria; phylum Bacteroidota; class Bacteroidia; order Chitinophagales; family Chitinophagaceae; genus Ilyomonas. Next base: position 217,926 of record CAWGWV010000010.1, read on the forward strand.
GGAGGCGGCTTTATGGCCGGCGACGGTTCAGAACCGCGCTATGATGGCGAAAGCATGGCACGCCGTGGCATTGTGGCCATTACGGTCAATTACCGGCTCACGGTGTTTGGCTTTTTCGCTCATCCTGAACTGACCAAAGAATCACCGCACCATGCCTCGGGCAACCAGGCACTCCTCGATCAGACCGCGGCGTTGCAATGGGTACGGAACAACATTGCCGCTTTTGGCGGCGATCCCAACCGTGTTACCATCGCCGGTGAATCGGCCGGCTCATTTGCCGTAAGCGCGCAGATGGCTTCCCCGCTTTCCAAATCACTCATCAATGGTGCCATTGGAGAGAGCGGCTCGCTGCTCGGTCTAACCCCAACAGTATCGCTGAAAGAAGGCGAACAAATGGGTGCCCAGTTTGCTCAAAGCATCAATGCCAAATCACTCGCTGAACTGCGCGCCATGCCCGCCGACCAGGTGCTGCAGGCGACCAAGCAAGCAGGTTTCGGACGGTTTCCTGTAACGGTAGATGGATATTTTTTTCCTAAACAACCCGCAGCGATATACGAAGCCGGCGAACAGGCACAGGTGCCCTTACTCGTCGGCTGGAATTCAGAAGAAAATAATTTTCACTCCATCATAGGCAATGATGCGCCAACGGTAGAAAACTATACCAAAGCAGTGCAAAAACTATATGGCGACAAAGCTGCAGAAGCGCTGGCTGCCTATAAAGTAAACAACGACAGCGAAGTAGAACAAGTGGCTACGCAGCTTGCCGCCGACCGCTTCATCGGCTTTAGTACCTGGCAATGGAGCGATGTGCAAAGCCGTACCAGCAAGCAGCCGGTATTATCGTTACCTGTATGCCCGTCCGCGTCCATCCATGCGTGCTGAGATGGGCAACGCAGTAGCTGGTTTGGCAGGCGGTATTATTCGCGACAGCAGTGCGGCTAAAAAACCGGCTGCGCCACCACCATCCGGCGCGGTGCATTCTGCCGAGATTGAATATGCCATGGGCAACCTTGCCACCAACCGCGTATACGACTGGCAGCCGGAAGATGAAAAAGTCTCCCAGATTATGCAGGCATTTTTTGTCAATTTCATCAGCACCGGCAATCCCAACGGGCTAGGCGTGCCTCAATGGAAGCCAGTAGCGGAAAACCAACCTGCCACCGTAATGTACATTGACGTAGATACAAAAGCCATCACCGAGAAAAACCGTGACCGGTATTTGTTTTTGCAAAAACTGGTGGTGAAAAAATAAAGAGCGATCGTACTTGTATACAACAACAAAGCCTGCCGTTGAACGGCAGGCTTTGTTGTTGTAATGATAACCATCAAAATGAAGGTACAAATTTGCTGATCAATGTTTAAAATGCCGCAAGCCCGTCATTACCATGGCCAACTTGTGTTGCTGGCAATACTCAATGCTGTCTTTGTCGCGCACAGAGCCGCCCGGTTGTATAAATGCCTGGATGCCCACGGCATGTGCCATCTGCACACAATCGTTGAACGGGAAAAACGCATCGGACGCCAGCACCGCGCCGGACAAGTCAAAATTGAATTGCTTGGCTTTGTCTATGCTTTGGCGCAGCGCATCAATGCGGCTGGTTTGCCCGCAGCCTTTGCCTACGAGCTGCTTGTTTTTCACCAGCGCAATGGCATTGCTTTTCAGGTGCTTGCAAATAAGGTTGGCAAACAGCAGGTCTGCTTTCTCCTCCGGTGTTGTTTCGCGGCCGCCCACTTCTTTCCAGTCAGTGTAATTTCCTTCGTCAAGATCCTGCAGCAGCATGCCGTTGAGCAACGATTTGTATTGCTCGCGTTTGAGGTGCGGACGCTCGTGCAGTTGCAATAAAATCCGGTTTTTCTTGCTGCGCAAAATAGAAAGTGCTTCTTCCTCAAAACGGGGCGCAATGAGCACTTCGAAAAAGATTTCGCTGATGGCTTCTGCGGTGGCTTTGTCAATGGTTCCGTTGCACACGAGCACGCCGCCAAATGCACTTTCGCTGTCGCCCGCCAGACCGTCGTCCCAGGCTTTTTTTACCGAACTGCGCTGCGCAATGCCACACACATTGGTGTGTTTGATTACGGCAAAAGTGTACACATCATCCTGCTGCGGAAATTCACCGATAAGCGCAATGGCGGCATCCACATCCACCAGATTGTTGTACGACAGTTCTTTGCCATTGAGCTGATCGAACACTTCTTTCAGATTGCCGTAAAACACCGCTTTCTGGTGCGGGTTTTCGCCGTAGCGAAGCACCTGTTTTGCACTTTCGGTAGCCGGCTTGTTGAAATAATCCGAGATGGCGATGTCGTAATTTTTCACCACTTCAAAAGCCTTGGCTGCAAAGCGTTTGCGCTCTTCGAGCGAAGTAACGCCATCCCCGTTGCGCAGCACCGATTCAAGCTGTGCATAATCGTCTTTGGCGGCGATAACCACGAGGTCTTTAAAATTCTTGGCGGCGGCGCGAATCATGGAAGGTCCGCCGATGTCAATTTTTTCGATGATGGCTTTTTCTTCCGATGTAGTTTTCAATGTTTCTTCAAACGGGTACAGATCCACGATCACGAGGTCTATTTCCGGGATGTTGTATTGCTTCATTTCTGCAATGTCCTGCTCCACATCCCGGCGACCGAGAATGCCGCCAAACACCGATGGATGCAGCGTTTTTACACGACCACCCAGAATAGACGGGTAAGCTGTAAGGCTTTCTACCGGCACACAGGAAACGCCGGCTTGTTCGATAAACTGCTGGGTGCCGCCGGTAGAATAAATGGTGATGCCGAGGCGGCCGAGCTCTTTGATGATGGGTTCAAGACCTTCTTTATAAAATACGGAAATGAGTGCGGATTGTATCTTTTTTTGCATGACACATCGTTGTGGTGAAGAATGTTTTGAGGGTGCAATACTATTTCTTTTTTTGCTTGTGGTAAACAGATGAAGTTGGAGGGAGTGCGGGAAGCACTTGCCAGCCCGCCCCTGCAAAAGCTAAGGCAGCTTGAATTTCATCAATGCCTTAGTTTCGATAAAAATGATGTAACCGTTACCCATATACTTCCGGATTCACCACGTGGGGAAGCCGTTTTCCCTGCAGGCCGGCAATGATATTTTGCGCGGCAAGTGTGGCCATCGCGTCTCTTGTTTCCTGCGTGGCAGAACCGATGTGCGGCAGTACACAGACGGTAGGCATAGAGAGCAACGGGTTGTCTTTTGCCATTGGTTCGGGATTGGTAACGTCTAAGCCGGCGCCCCAAATCACGCCCTGCTGAAGCGCCGCTATCAGGTGGGCTTCGTTGTGCAGCCCGCCGCGACCTGTATTGATGAAAATGGCGGTGGGTTTCATTTTGCCAAAGGCAGACTGATCAAACATTCCTTTGGTGTCTTCACTCAGGTTGGCGTGTACCGATACTACGTCGCTTTGCTGCAACAATTCGTCAAACGACACATACGTTGCCCCGGTTTCGGCTTCTGCTTCGGCATTGCGGCGGCGGTTGTGGTAAATGATGTCCATGCCGTAAGCCGCCCTGCATTTTTTCGCCATTTCAATCCCGATTTTTCCCAAGCCAACCACGCCCAATGTTTTGCCCGCCAATTCTATTCCGAGGTTGGCAGTCGGGTCGTTGAATCCCCAGCCGCCATCGCGGATGGTTTGGTTCATAAAAAAGGCTTTGCGTGATACGGCGAGCATCAGCAGGAAAGCGATGTCGGCAGTAGCGCGGCTCAATACGCCGGGTGTATTGCCAATGGGAATTTTGTATCTGGTGGCGGCTTTTGTGTCCACATTGTCGTGCCCGACGGAAAGCAGCGCCACGACTTTCAGGTGAGGACACTGCCGCAAAAAATCTTCATTGACCTGGTTGGGACCGGCGCTGAGTAGCGCATCGTTTTCTCTACAAAAAGAAACCAGCTCTTCGGGCGAAAGGTTCCGTTTTTCGGTAAACTGCGTGATGTGGCAACCGGCTTCCTGCAGGAGTTGCACACCAATAGCGGGAATGATGCGGGAAATAAACACTTTGTTGCCTGTTGTCTGCATGATGGTTTGCTTTGCTGCAAGGTGTTCAATTTTCGTGCATGATTCAATAACTGACAGAGATGTTTTTTACTAAATCAATTGTAGCCAGAGGGCACAAGGGAGGTGAATAAGCGAAAGAGTTCATTGCAATTGGTGTGTCAACCGGATAACGGCAAGCAGGATATAGATGCTGGCAGACAACAACAAAACAGCCATGGTATAGGGAATGAGATCGAGATAATGAAAACGGGCAAACACCCGCTTTTTAGAGCGCTTCGCATGGGGAATGAGGTGGTCCATCGCGTATGGTTGAAAAGTGTTGTAGAGGCTTACAAACCGTTGTATTCAAAGCTACCATTAATGTTGTACCCATAAAAAAAGACTTCCCGCAACAAAGCCGGGAAGTCTTGAATTTGTGATGAACGGTGGTTACTTTGGATTTGCCTGCATTTTAGACTTTGCATAGTCTGCCTGTTCGGTCAATCCTTCTGCCGTCTTTTTGTCTGCAATACTTTTTAAAATTGTCATGAAATAAGGATCAACCTGCGCACGATACAATTCCGGTATTTCGCTGTGGAATTTTTCAATCATGTCCACGCCTTGTTTAAAGAATGCGGTGTTTTTTACATTGTCGAGATAATCGGCAAAAGGCTGCAGCATACTGAATTTTTCGTTGCCAAAACGCAGCTCGTCAAATTGCTGCGAGAGGGATTCAAAACGGCTTTCGTCTGAGTAACGGATGAGGGCGTATTTGAGTGCACCTTTCGCCGGCTGCGATGATACTTTCTGAACGGCTTGCCGGGCAACGGCGCTATCCACTTGCCCAAGTGCTTCCAAGGCGGCACCGGCAATGGTATAAGACGAATCGGTAACAGCTGCGGCAAACAGCGATTTGTATTGCGGGTTTTTGTATTGCGCCAGCAGTTCGATGGCTTTGGCTTTCACCAATGTTGAAGAATCTGATTTGGCCAACTGTACCAGCAATGGTTCCATTGGTTTGCTGATGGTGTCGTTGCTCATGTTGAGCGAGCTGAGAATATACAAACGCAGGCGGTACGACTGGTCGCTGAGTGCCTCTTTCAGGAAGTTGAGCGCCTTAGTATCGTTCTGGTTTTGCAAAGCATACACGATGGCTTCGCGCCTGTCGCGATACAAGCCGGCGTTTTTGTACGCGTAAATGTATTCGGCGAGCGTTTTGTTTTCTTTCTTTTCGTAGAGCAATACTTTTTCACCATCCACATTTACGAGGTCGGGTTGGCTGGCAACGGGGAACGAATAAGTAGCAACAGAATCTGTCATCCACACCATGTAACGCTGCTTCTTACCGCCTGCATATACGTCAATGGCCATGGGCAGGGTAAACACACGACCTTCCTGTGTTTGTTTGATCTGTACCGTAGCCACTTTGCTGCTGTCGTTGTAGCCATACGTAATGTTGAGCACCGGGTGACCATGATCGTAATACCACTGGTTCCAAAACCAGTTAAGGTCCTGACCGGTGATTTTTTCAAATGCCAGCCGCAGTTGCTGTGCTTCGGCATTGTCAAATTTGTTCGTGTTGAGATACAATTTGAGGGAAGCAAAAAAAGCGCTGTCGCCCACATAATTGCGCAGCATGTGCAATACGGAGCCGCCTTTGGGATAACTTACATTATCGAACACCTCTTCCTTGTTGTCGTAATAAAAACGCACGAGGTTCTTCTTGTAACTTTCAGGGTTGCTTAGATAAGTGCGCATGTGGACGTTGGCTACGGCATTGCCTTCGTCTTTGCCATATTTGTGTTCGCTCCACAGCACTTCGCTGTAGTCGGCAAACGATTCGTTCAGCGTGATGTTGCTCCAGCTTTCGGTGGTGACATAATCGCCAAACCACTGGTGAAACAGTTCGTGGGCAATCACTGATTCCCAGCCGTTGCCATCTGCCAGTTCCCGCGCATCCTGTTGCGCCGCTTCGCCGTGCAGCGTGGCGGTGGTGTTTTCCATTGCACCGCTTACATAATCGCGCCCCACCATCTGCGCATATTTTGGCCAGGGGAAATCAACCCCGGTAATTTTGGAAAAAAAAGCGATCATCTCCGGGGTGAGTCCGAATATCTTGCGGGCAACGGGCGCGTATTCTTTTTCCACGTAATAACTTACTTCCTTGCCTTTGTAGCTGTCTTTGATGATGGAAAAATCGCCCACACCCATGAAGAAGAGATACGGCGAATGCGGCAGATCCATTTTCCAGGTATCGGTACGGGTGCCGTCGGCGTTCTTTTTCTGGCTTACGAGCAAGCCGTTGGACAACGTGACATATTTACCCGGAACGGTCATCGCAATTTGTTCCGTGGTTTTTTGGTTGGGTTTGTCAATGGTAGGAAACCAGGTAGAATTGGATTCTGTTTCTCCCTGTGTCCAGATTTGTGTCGGCTTGTTTTTTTCTTCGCCCTTTGGATTAATGAAATACAATCCTTTGGCGTCGGAAATGGCGGCGCTTCCTTTTTCTTTAACCGTATTGGGACGTGAAATGTAATCGATGTAAATCGAATAGTTCTCCCCGCGCTTGTAAGTTTTGTCGAGGGTAATGAACAGGTTGCTGCTGTCGTAGGTGTACTTCAGCGGCACATTCTTGCCTCCCCTCACGAGCGATATACTGTTGATGGCCATGCTCTTGGCATCGAGTGTTAGTGAATCGGTCGGGTAAAAATGCGGGTGCAGTGTAATCCACGCTTTTCCATACATCCATTGTTTGTCGTAGTCGAACCGGACGTCGAGTTTGGTGTCAACGAGATCGTTGATTTTGGTAGCTGTGGCGCGGTATGTTTCCTCCGCGGAGACTGCCGGCTGGCCTGCACCGGAATTTTGCGCATAAGAGGCAAAGCCATAGAATACAAAAGCAAATGCTAAAAGCTGTTTCATGAAAGTTGATTCGATAAAAAATTTATGAGCGGCTAATGTACTATAGAGTTGTCTTTGCAGAATGTGAATGTTACAGGCGGCCTGATTTCATTACCCGTTCTGTACGTTACAAAAAACCACTGTACCTGTTGGGGTTTTTATAGCTTTGTTATCTTCATCTTTATGTTTTCGCTATGAACCATCTTTCCCGATTGCAAAGCGTTGCCATTGCCTGCCTGTTGCTGGTCAACATTGCCTGCCGTCATCACAACAATACGGGCAATGCCAATCCGCAGTCAACCAACAACGATGCAGCCATCACAGCCGATACTCCACCGCCGGTTGCCAACAGCGACAGGCAATGGCTGATCGAAGATTTTTCTGTTGCAAAGCCTTCTTATGAAGCGGCTGTGACGACGTTGAAAACCGGCAACTGGTACATCGCCGACGCATTGATCAGCAACGACAAATCGCATATGAAAGGCGATGGCAAAGCAGCCCGCATCCGCAACAACGGCAAGCTGAGCATGCAGTTTGACATCAGTCAAACCGATACGGTTTGGATCCGGTATGCCGTGTATGGCAATGATGGTCCGTCTACCTTTGCCCTGTGGCTGTCGAAAGACGGTGGCAAGCGATACGAACAGGTAGGCAGTGCGGTTACTGCCCGTTCTACCATTACACAACAGGCGCTCTTTGTTATGAATGCTGCAGGCAGGCTTCGTTTTGACATCCGGAAAACGGGTGGTGGCAGCAACCGCCTGCTGATACAGGAAATGAGAATAGGCCAGGGCAAAACAGCTGCCGTCCCTCCGGCAACGAGTCCCCAACCCGGCGAACAACACGTACAGATGCTGCTGGGCAACCCGACCGGTGCTGTTCACAGCATCAACAGTCCCGACAACTACCTGGTAGACCATACCTATTACGTGGAAAGCTATAACCGGCGCACGGCATTGCCCAACTGGGTAAGCTGGCACATAGACGCCAGCGACCTCGGCAGAGCCGACCGCATTGACGATTTTCGCCCCGACAACAGTTTGCCGGGCGGCTGGTTTGCCGCGGATGCCAGCAACTATAAAAATACCGGGTTTGACAAAGGTCACAACTGCCCGTCGGGCGACCGCACCGCATCGCGCGACGCCAACTCTTCCACGTTCCTGATGAACAACATTATTCCGCAGGCACCCAACAACAACCAGCGCACCTGGGAACACCTTGAAAGCTATTGCCGTGAACAGGTGAAGAATGGCAACGAAGTGTATGTCATTATGGGCAATTACGGCACCGGCGGCACAGGTAGCAAGGGCTATGCAAGCAGCATTGCCGGCGGCAAAATCAATGTGCCGGCACACATCTGGAAAGTAGCGGTCATCTTGTCAAACGGGGATAACGACCTTGCGCGGATAAACAAAAACACCAAAGTGATCGCGATAGATACGCCGAACGACAACAGCCTTTCGCCCGACTGGATGAAGTACCTGACCACGGTAGATAAGATTGAAACTGCCTGTAAGTGCAACCTGCTGTCGGCTCTGCCCGAAGACCTGCAGCAGGTATTGGAAAGCAAGACATTTGGCGGTGGCAATTGATTTTACAAATCTTTCGCACCTACGGAGCTGTTGATGATGGGTTACCCATTTTTTCTACAAATCCTTTGCTCCTATGGAGCTTTTTGAATTGTTAGAACTCAAATGATTGTAATCACATTTTGTCTTGATGGTGCTGACAGTTTGTTCTACATTTTTAAAATAGTCAAATTTTTTTGCTTTGATGAATTATTGATCATCATAAGCAAAACTCTTTGTGGACTTTGTATATTTTCAGTAAGAATCACATTGAATTGCTTTACAATAAGTTGATACGTAAGAACATCAACCCTTTTTTGATCTCAAATTCATTAGATTGCTTATAGTATCCTGTCGCTGTTACAAGGCGATTATTGATCTTGAAAAAAGATTTCTTCCCTCTGTTGCTTACTTTGGCAAATCTTCCGCGGTTTGCTTCCTTCAATCACCTGGCACCCAAAGGCTTCCTGCTGATGAAACCGTTGCAAACTCTCTATTTCTAACTGCGACAAACCCAATAGCAGCGAGTTTGTCAACAAAGGATACAACTAGCCCAATACCCTATCAGTCATCACCTTGTATTGATCAGTATATTTATTTTCCTGAACCGATCAATCGTAGTACACATGCTGGTTGTTTTTTGACAGTCAATTAATCCCCTTACTGATACCGGTTGATGTGTTCAATCACGACACAGGAAACCATTAGCAACGGAAGAGAAGGGTTATAGATAATCCTCATCAAACGGTTATCTTTATCGTTTACAACGAATGAATGATGAATCGCATAGACCGTTTGGTAGCGATTGTTCTGCAACTGCAGTCGCGGCGGCTGGTAAAGGCGCAGGACATTGCCGGCAAATTTAACCTGAGCCTGCGCACGGTATACCGCGACATCCGTGCCCTGGAAGAAGCCGGCGTTCCGGTGCTGGGCGAAGCGGGTGTTGGTTACCGGCTGATGGATGGTTACCAACTGCCGCCCATCATGTTTACAGAAGACGAAGCCGCTGCACTGCTGACGGGCGCAAAGCTGATGCAAAGTCTCAGCGACCAACTGTTGTGGAAACATTATGAGGCTGCCCTCGACAAGATCAAAGCAGTATTGCGCCAGTCACAACGAAAGCATGTGGAAGACATGAACGATCACATTGCCGTGGTGTCGCACCCTGCTATCCTGCATCAGCCGCCGGCCGGTGTTCATTTGCCCAACTTATTGAAAGCCATTGCAACGGCACAGGTGATCAACCTGCAGTACACTTCGATTGACAAGCAAAAACGCACACATCGAAACGTGGAGCCAGTTGGCGTGTATTTGCAAAACCGGCATTGGTATCTTGTCGCATTTTGCCGGCTGCGCAACGATTACCGGGTGTTTCGAACCGACCAGATGGACAAATTGATTTTACTGGATGAAACCTGCCATAAGACCCACCCGCCGCTACAGCAGTTCATTACCCAAACCGTGCAGCAAAGGCAATTGGAAAAAGTGATTATAGACGTTGACAAAGACGTAGTAAAATATCTTGGCGAGCAGAAGTATTACAATGGATTTATTGGCGAAGAAGATGCGGGCGATTGTGTGCGCATGACGTTTCTCTGTGGTTCTTTAACCGGCTTTGCCCGCTGGCTAATGTTGTTTGCCGATCATGCCACCATTGTAGAACCACTTGCCCTGAACAATAGTGTTGCTGGCATTGCCAATGGCATTTTAAATAAAATTAAAAATTTGGAAACCCTGCTGACATAGGGTTGTCACCAACAACATCTTACTTTGTAACCTAAACACAGAACACTATGACATTCATTGATTTTTTCAAACAACAGTTCATCGCAGAAGGTGCCACCACGCGCAAGATGTTGTCAAGGGTAGCCGACGACCAGTTGGACTACAAACCCCATGAGCGCAGCATGGTGATGAGAAGCCTGGTAACACACATTGCTGACCTGCCCGGCTGGATGCACCTGATTTTTACGACAGATGAGCTTGACTTTTCAAAACCCTACGAATATCCAAAGGTGGAAACCAACAAAGACCTGATGGATTTTTTTGAGAAACGATATGCAGAAGGGTTGTCCATGTTGGTGCCTGAAAACGAAGCGCTGTTGGATAAAACCTGGGTATTGCGAAATGGCGAACACATCATTGATTCAAGTCCCAAAATAGATGTGATCCGTATGTCGCTGAGCCAGCAGATACACCACCGCGCGCAGCTTGGCGTCTATCTTCGTTTGCTCAACATTCCCATTCCCGGCAGTTATGGCCCGAGTGCGGATGAACAATAATTTTATGTAAAGCCCCTTGTTTACCTGCAACGTCCACAGGTAGTGGCGGGTCATAAAAAAAATGGCATGAAAATGTTTCCTTGTTGGGAGACACAATTTTCACCAGGAATCAACCATTGCCATCAAACAACCGGCTGTTGCGCTGAATGCGGCAGCCGGTTGTTTTGATTTCGGCTTATTTGATTGTTTCAATGTCATGGGATCATTGCAACCTGTTTAACTTCTCCAAAGTTGGGGTGATGATTTTTTGTAAACGCATGAACATCTGCCAAAAACAAGGAGAAACACGATTATCCATCAGAGCTGATTAAAAGCATTTTGATGGACTTCTATATTCATTTTCTCTTTTGTTATGTTGTTTGTAAACTCAAATCCATGGTATTTGAAATCAAATATCAAATGCATTGATCAAGTTCTTTTGATGTTATGGACTACATTTTCTTCGCCGTATCAATGCTGTCGTAGATGAATAAAAACTCCCCGATGTTGGATGTAGAATTCCGGAAGAGGAATAAACGAATAGTCAAAATCAAAGAAGAGAAACACCCACTCCGGGAGAGTTGCAAAACATTGGCACTACAAATTGCTTTGCGGTTGTTACCGGGATCATACTGGGATGAAAAATGTAAATCACGTGGCTTTTCCCTTTAACTCCCAATGATCTTTAATGACTGTACCGCCTTTACCATACACCAGCCGGCGCGCAAACCGTTCACCAATCACGGTACCATCATCTGTACGTTTCCCGATGAATAGCAACACCGGGTTGCCGTTTTCATCTGTTTTGAAAGCAATGTCTTTCTCTTTGTACCGCCGGTTTATCATGGCAGATGGTTCATAAACTTTGCTGAGTATTTTAATCAAAGCTTCGTTCATTTTCATACAAAAATCAAAACCAAAACAATGCCTGAGCCTTAATGTGTTTTTCTACTCTTCGACAGCGATAAAACAAAAAGCCAGCCCCGCTTTTTTGAAAAAGACACCGCTGCTGGCTTGCGACAATCCGCTTCCACATTCTGCTGTTTAAATCCCGCTGTTCAGGTTATATCTTGGTCAGGTATTGGCTAAACACATATCCTTCTTCCCCATTGTCGGTGCGTATCAGGCTCCATTGTTCATTGGGTTTGCTGATGACAGTAACGACTTCCTGGTGTGCAGCTTTGCCAACAATCGGCTGATCGATGCCCGGACCTTTTCGGATGTTCAGATTAGACGACTGGGTGGTAACAGTAGCTTTGCCACCAACGGCAGCCGACGCATCCAGGTTCAGGATCAGATCTCCTGCCCTGAAGTCTGGATCTATCTGGTTGTAAATGTTCCACAAAGCGTCTTTCACTTCACCACCCGGCACTGATCCATCGATGTACAGTACGTTGTTTTGCTCCCGCACCTGCAGGTTGGTGACACCGGAAGATTTGGCGGCATCCAGCAGTGGTTTGTATTTATCTTGTAACGACATAATTTTTTTATTGAATGGTTAAATTGTTGGTCACCTTTTTCGGGTGCATGGAATTGATGGTTTGCATCAGTTTTGGAAGCCGGTCCCGCTTGATGGTGCCGGTGAGAATCACTTCACCATCATTGATGGTTGCCACCACGCCGGGAAAATCTTTGACAGCAGCACCGGTCATTTTCGACAAAGAGTCATCGTGCGTTATTTCTACCGGCATCGTGTCGGGCGAAGTTGAAGTATTGTCCAGCTTCGGTTCCATGTAGGTATTTACGGTATCCTTGTTGTCTGTTTCGCCGTCTTTGCTTTTGCAGGCTACAACAGTTATGACTGCCGGGAAGGCTAAGGAGAACAAGAGTGTTTTATAAAATGAAGGTTTCATAGTAAAAATTGATTGATAGTTTTAGGTAAAATTTAATGCTCCCGGGGCAATGGTATGATCACAATACAAAGTCTTCCCAACGATTTGACACGCTTCAATGTATGCTCTCAAGCGATGAATCATTTGTTTGGGAGATCAGCGTCTGCCGCCCAGTATTTTACCCAGGATATTGCCGGCTCCGCCAAATCCCCTGCCTCCATTCAACATGCTGATGACCGAACCAATGCCGCCGCCGCTGCCACCCAGCATACCACCCAAACCACCACCGTTTCCACCGCCAAACATGCCGCCCAATCCCCCCGGATTGATATTTCCACCTCCGCGGCGGTTCATGACTTTCGACAGGATAAACGGTGCAGCAATAGCCAGCAAACCTTTGAGCAAACCACCGGAATTGATGCCTGCATTTTTCAACTGGTCGCCAAGCCCGCCAAGCGATGGAGAAGATCCAAACTGCTGCGCCTGCATGGGTGATGTAGCCGCTTCTTTGGTTTTATCAGCCACCTGGTTCAGCAAGGAATACTGGTTTTGATTCACGCCAAGGTAGTCAGCTATTTTCTGAATGCTTTGTTGCTCAGCTTCGCTGTAATCGCTGTCGAGTTTGGCAAAAGTGATGAGGTCGGTAACCAACGCATACTTCAGATCGCTGTGTTGCAATGTATTGAGGCTATTTTGTAACGCTGTGGGATCGGTAGTTTCTGCCGATTGCAACACTTTGTTTTTTCCATCCTCCGTTATACCGGCGCTTTCGCACAGGGCGGCAAGGCTGTCCATTTCCTGTTCAGAAGCTTGCCTGTCGGCTGTAGCAATCGAAGCAATAGCCGTCAGGTAGGCTGTTTTTTCTTCGTTGCTGTGGCCATCGAGTAGTGTTTGATTGTTTTCCATATTACCATTATCATACAATACTGTGCCACAGGTAATTTGTAACGGGCAAACCAGTAGTTGAGTGTAAGCAGATCAACAACTGTTGCGGCAGCAACTACAATTTGAATCAGTCTTCAATACAATTGACAATATTGATCACTATTATACTTTGTCAACTCTTCCGGGCTCAATACCAACAATTGCCTGTGTGAAACAACAGTGCTAAACAGTTTCGGCTTATTTTTATGCCACAAGCAAACAACATGAGAAGATTTTTCCTTCTGCTATCGGTACTGCCTTTTGTTGGCAGTGCACAAAAATCAGCAACCTTAGACAAAGACATTGCAGCCATCTCGCCAAAACTGACCGAGTGGCGCAGGCACCTGCACGAGCATCCCGAACTGTCAAACCGCGAATACCAGACCGCTGCATATATAGCGGCATATCTCAAAACACTGGGATTGGAAGTAGATACGGGCGTTGGAAAAACGGGGGTGGTTGCTGTTTTGAAGGGCGGCAAACCCGGACCGGTGATCGCATTTCGTGCCGATATGGACGCGCTTCCGGTGTTTGAACGCAACAAGCTTCCATTTGCTTCGAGAGACAGCGGCGATTACAATGGGCAAACAGTGCCCATTATGCATGCCTGCGGCCACGATACGCATGTATCTATCCTGATGGGTACAGCCGGTGTGCTGAGCAAAATGAAAGATCAGCTTGCAGGCACCATCAAGTTTATTTTTCAACCGGCAGAAGAAGGCCCGCCGGGCGATGAAGAAGGCGGGGCTCCGCTGATGATTAAAGAAGGTGTGATGGACAACCCAAAGGTGGAGGCTATTTTTGGTCTGCACATCAATTCGCAGACGGAAATTGGCAAGGTAAAATACAAAAGCGGCGCGGAAATGGCTTCGAGCGACTGGTTTACCTTAACCATCAAAGGCAAACAAACGCATGGTTCGCAACCGTGGAGCGGCATAGACCCGATTGTGGTTGCAGCGCAGGTAATTCAAGGGTTTCAAACCATCGTTAGCCGGCAGGAAATGCTGACGAAAGCGCCGGTAGTTATTACCGTTGGTAAAATCAACGGCGGTGTCAGAAGCAACATCATTCCTGAAGAAGTCACAATGGAAGGCACCATCCGCACACTCGACAGCAAAATGCAGGAAGACGTACACAACCGGATGAAGATTACGGCAACCAACATTGCCGCGGCATCGGGCGCGACAGCCGTACTGAAAATTGATACCAAAACAAAGGTTACTTACAATGATCCTGAACTGGTCAGGATGATGCTTCCTTCTATAGAAAAAGCGGCAGGCACCAGCAATGTATCTGAAGTGGAATGGACAACAGGAGGTGAAGACTTTTCCTATTTTGGCGACAAAGCGCCATCGTTCTTTTTCTTTCTGGGCGGCATGCCTGTTGGACAGGATCCTGCAAAAGCAGCTCCTCACCATACACCCGATTTTTACATCGACGATAGCAAACTCGATGTGGGGGTGCGTATCTTTTGCCAGATCGCCATGGATTATGCGAAACAAAAAGGTGCAAAACCTTAAACGGTGGCAGGTAGCATTCATCTGCCGCCGCAAACCGGAATAGCATCAATGTACAATAAAAGCTGTTGGCGATTGTCCAACAGCTTATTATATCCTGATATCTGCCATTAGGCTTTCGACAATTGAAATTCCATGTTGGGCTGCATCATACCCTTGAAGTTGTTTTCCGGCATCCGGACTCTCAGTTTTTCAGATGCATTGGCCAATGCCAGTTGCCATTTGTGCCTGGTAACCAATACATTTCCGGCCATCGTGTTGCTATAACCATAGAACGATGCCTGGTGGCATTCAACAGAATAATATGACGATCTGCCTTCAAATGACAAAAGGTTGTTTTCGTAATTGCTGATGGTTAGCAATTCGACAGTTGGCGCCATAATGCCTGTAGCAAAACGTACATAAACCTGTGTACCCTTGTTGAAATTCATAAAATTGATATTAGATGGTGAATGAATCCTGAACCGCTTCGAAAATGATCGTTGCAACAGTTTAAAAACATTTCAAACGACACGAGAAGATACTGTTGCAGATATTTGATTTCCCTGTAAAATTAGACCTTGCTATAGCTGAACAAATTAAATCTCTTTAATCCATGCTTAAAATTGATAAGGCGCAATAATCGTTGTGTACGGTGTTTTTTTACAGGTGAAACACGGGCCGTGCATTAGCAAGAATGACTCCAGAAATAGCCAGAAATTGCACCAAAAGGGTTTAATAACCTTAAAATATGTTAAAACCACTTACCATCCAGACAGATCGCAACCAGATAGGATTTCGATAAAGGAAACAAATTGATTTGAAAAAGAACGGAAGTGAAGTAGAAAAAGGTTGATGGCGAAGTGGCAGGTTTGTTTTGGCTAAAAAATCTTAGAAACAATAGCCGGGTGCGGGCAGCATTTCACCGGCAGGCAGCATCTTATGGACAGTCTTTTCTGTATGTGGTAAATTGTGAAAAAAGCAAAACCCGCTCTGGCAGCGGGTTTTGTATGTTGGGAACCGATAAACAGGAATGGGTTAAAAGGCATTTTCCTCGCCCTTGATGGTATTGAGTGCCGTCATCAACACGATTTTGACATCAAGCACAAGGCTCCAGTTTTCGAGATACCAAAGATCATGCTCTACCCTTTTCTTCATTTGCCAAACATTGGTGGTTTCGCCGCGGTAGCCGTTGACCTGTGCCCAGCCGGTGATGCCGGGTTTTAAGAACTGGCGAACCATGTATTCTTCAATAAGGCGTGAATATTCGTCGGTATGCTTCAGCATGTGCGGTCGCGGCCCTACAATGCTCATATCGCCTTTTAAAACATTGATAAACTGCGGAAACTCGTCGAGACTGGTGCGGCGCAGAAACTTGCCAATGGTGGTGATGCGCGCATCGTCGCGGGTAGCCTGCTGCAGGTTTGCCTGGCTGTTCATGTGCATACTCCTGAATTTGAGACACATGAAATCTTTGTTGTTCTTTCCGCTGCGGGGTTGTACAAAAAAGATGGGTCCTTTGGATTCGATCCAGATGAGCAACCCGACAATGGGTATGAGCCACGACAATATGAAAACAGTCACCAGCAGGCTGACAATGATATCGAACGTGCGCTTTTTGATTATGTTGTTAATGTCTTCCAGTGGTTCGTGCCGCAACGACATTACCGGCAGCCCCTCTACATAGTCAACGTGCATTTTTTTATTGATAAAAAAACCAAGATCCGGAACAATTTTAAACCGGATACAGTTTTGATCGGCATCCCTCATCAGTGCATAGATGTCTTTGTTGTGCTCCGGCGCGATGGTGGAATAAATTTCGTTGATCTGGTATTGCTTACACGTCTCCATGGTGTCGGCAACATTGCTCAAGATCGGGTAGTTGGAAAGCTCTTCAATGTTATCGGCGTTTTCGCAAAACCCAACAATCTGCTTGTTGGCTTCGTCTTTTTCAAGGTAGTCAACCAGCTTTTTAGATAGGTTGTTGTAGCCGATCACCACAACCTTTGACACGAAACCTTCCCGTTTCATCATGTATTTGTGTACAAACGCAAATACGAACCTGTTGATGAGCAGTGCAACGAAAATCATGATGAGGATAACGGTAATGAACACCCGCGACAACAGCAGCAACCGGAAGAAAAACAGGTAAGCCACCGTCAGCAGCAAGTAATAAATATACGTTTGCAGGTAAATGCGGGCGTATTGTTCAAACGACGTGATGAATTTATCGGTATAGATATTTTCAATTAATACGATACTGAGCCAGGCAATGCCAAGGAACAGTCCAAAAAAATCGTATTGGTCTCCCGTACCGATGAACCCCTGCGACTGAAACACGAACCTGGCAGAAAAAAAGACCAGGTTGATGGTAATGAAGTCAATAATGGCGAGAATGAATTGTAGCGAACGTAAAAAACGAATGTTCATAAGCAGGTTTTTTATCAGTTCAGTCCTGTATAATCTTTAATCTGCTGACTTAAAAAAAATTTGTAAGCAAGGTACTGCCTCCCCAACAGCCAGATAAATATCGTGTTGGTAACTGCATAACGTCTGAAAAGGCGCCTCGGTTCCTGCCCAAGGCGGTATGCCCATTCGAGTCCTGCATTTTGCATCCACACGGGTGCGCGTTTTACCTGCCCGATCATGACCGGCAATGCACCGCCGATACCCACCATACAAGCCTGGATGCGACCTTTCATGGCGGCCATCCATTTTTCCTGTTTGGGACAACCCATCGCCACCATCACCAGTCCTGCCCCCGAATCATTGATATCGTCAATGATTTCATCTTCTTCGGCTTTGGTAAGCGTACGGAAAGGCGGACTGAAGGTGCCGGCAATTTGCAGACCTGGATAATGTTCATTCACAAAAGCTTCTGTTTCGGCCAGCATTTTTTCGGTGCCGCCAAGAAAATACACCGGAACGCCCATTATAGTGGCACCTTCCAGCAAACTTGGCAGCAGGTCCATGCCAGCTACGCGTGCCTGCTCGTATTGATGCATCAGCCGCAAACCCCAGATAATGGGTTTTCCATCCGGCGTGGTGATATCCGCTTTGTTGACAACATCTGCAAATTCTTTGTTGTTGTGCGCTTCTACCAGCATGTGCACATTTGCCACACAGGTATAAGAGCTCTTCTTCTGTTTTGCCAGTGCCAGTATGTTATTGGTCATATCGTTGTATGACCCGGTGCTAATAGATAAGCTCAGCAGGTTTAGTCTTTCCATCATACAAAACAGATTTATAAACAGAGATTAACTTTTCAAGGTTTTTATCGGGTGTGTACTGATCAAGATAGGTGTCCCGGGCATTGTTGTAAAACAAATTCTTTTGAGACGGGGTCAGGGCTTGCCAGTAATTTAGTTTTTTGGTCAAATCATCTACATTGCCTGGGGTAAAATGCAGCCCGTTATATCCGTCAGTGATCATGGTTTGCATTGCACCCATTCCCGAAGCAATGATCGCAGTTCCACAGGCGAGTGCTTCAATAATTGTGAGTGGGTTTCCTTCGTACCAGATAGAGGAGAAAATAAGGCCGTACAGGTTTTCAGTTCTTTGATGATAAATTCCTTGTCTTTGAATCCTAAATATACAATATTATTATATTTTTCAGAATATTGTTCTACTAAATTTTTTAACGGTCCGTCACCTACAATCTTCAGCTTCCAGCCCGTGCGCGCAAAGGCTTCCAGCAACAATTCGAGTCCTTTTTCCTCCGACAATCGTCCGGTATATAAAAAATGCGGTTGCCGGTCCCGCTGCGAGTCACATACATCGGCCATAAAGTTGGATTTGATCGCAATTTTATGTTTGGCAACGATGGAAGAAGATTGGTACACCCGTTTGGCATGATCGGTCAGCACAATGTATTTGTCCACCATGTTCCAGGTGCCGGCTTGTTTGTTTGCCCACACTGTAAAGGCAAGCCAAAACGTTTGAAAATAAGAATCGTGATAGACCCGGCTGCGCACGGCTTTCCACGGAAACGACCGGTTGAGGTATTCAAACGAAAGTTTGTTTTTGTGCAACAACGTCCCTGACGGGCACAGCAGCCGGAAATTGTGCAAGGTATGCACCACGGGTATACCTCTTTTTTTCGCCGTCCGGATAATGGAAGGGGAAGCGCTATAGTGCCAGTTGTGAATATGAATTACGTCCGGTTTCGTTTCATCGATCCATTGACTGATGCGCCGGGATGAAAACGGATTGTAAAAAGCGATCATGAATTGAAACAACTGCTGCAGCTTACCGGTGGCATTCTTAAATTGCAGGAGGTCTACATTAACGCCATTTTTTTTCAACAACTGGTATTCCTGATCCACCACTACATCCTCGCCTCCCTTTTGGAGATATGCGGTATGTACAATTCCTACTTTCATTTACACTGTTTTATTCGATAAGCTTAGCATGCAGGGTTTTAGTGTTCCTGGTATTACAAAGTAAAAAGGAAAAGAGATGTGATTACTAAATACGGAATTTTATCTGAGAGGGTTCTGTGCAGAACATACAAAATAGTTATTGGTTTGTAAGATTTTATTATGTCATAACTCTTAGCAACTATCAGGCCATAAGAATATTGATGTTTCTCTGTATATGAACCTGGAAAACAGGGCTTACATTCACGCAAAAAATACATCTACACATACAAAGGCAGCAGTTACTTGTTCCAGCAAAACCCATTATCTAAAACCCGGTGAAGATTGGGTGTTGCTTAGTTTGGCTTTGAGATAGTCTTGAATATTCGATTTTAAAAACACACCATACACCTGTTACCGGTGCTGTGTGGTGATCAAAGATAAGGACACTCCGTAATATTAAAAGTTTTTAATTGGAATTTTAATGATAAAATGATAAAGGGTTTTGCAAGCCTGTTATTTTTCCGGTTTGGTCCATCGATTATCATCGGGCAAGCGGGCTTTTACTCACTTGTCCAAAGTTTCGAACATCCTTTGATACCCAATTTGTTATTGGCAAGGGTAATGTTGCTGTCCAATGGAAATGTAAGCTTATTGGCGTTGCCGCCGCTGATGTAGAGCTGATCGTAATTAACCAGCGTTTTGATAAAGCCAATTACTCTTTGAACCCGGTTGTTCCATCGCTGCCGCCCGATTTCGATCATCGCTTTTTCACCAACATACAAGTCGTAGGTTTTCGATTTGGTAACCGGGTGTTGCCCGATTTCCAGGTGAGGGAGCAGTTTGCCATCATTGAGAATCGCCGTACCGAAGCCGGTGCCCAGTGTGATTACCATTTCCAATCCTATTCCACTAACAACTCCCAATCCCTGCATGTCGGCATCGTTCACCACTTTTGCGGACGGCCAAGGGTTTCTGTTAGTTGCGCCTGCAGGTTGGTACCCTGCCAGGATTCGGTACCCAGGTTAGGAGCGGTATAAACCAGGCCGTTTCTTACATAGCCGGGAAAACCGGCCGAAATATGTGTAAAACCCGGTTGCAGGTCGGCCAGTTGCCCAATCACGCTCAATACCGTTTCGGGGGTTGCCGGCAAGGGAGTAGGCAGCCGTTTGTATTCTGACTGCATTTGTCCTTCGCGGTCCAATAAAACAGCTTTGATGTGCGAACCGCCAATATCAATCGCCAGAATCAGCAACTCTGCATTCTTTTTTTTCGAACTTTTCATGCGTAGGCTTTGTTGGGGAGGTTAGTAAGTAAGGTGGCAAAGCGGGACAAAAATAAAACGAACCGGCATACAATGCCAATCCGTTTTATGATTCAGTGAAATTATTTGGCAATGTTATCCAGCGTTGCCAGGTCTTCTTCATCCAGCACAATATTAATTGCATTAAAGTTGTCTTCGAGGTGGTTTACTTTCGAAGTGCCGGGTATCAGCAGGATGTTGGGAGAATGATACAGCAGCCAGCTAAGAGCAACCTGGTGAGCGGAGGCACTGTGTTTGTCAGCCACCTTTTGAATGGTTTGCAGCGCTTTTACATTGCCAGCATTCAAAGGGTACCATGGAATAAATGCCATGTCGTTTTGGGCACAGTATTCCAATACGGGTTCCCATTTGCGGTTGTCCACGCTGTACATGTTTTGCACCGAAACGATGCTGACGTATTGTTCAGCTTGCTGAATCTGCTCCACCGTCACTTCCGACAGCCCGATGTATTTTACCAATCCTTCTTCCTGTATACTTTGCAAAAATTCGAACATTTGTTCAAACGGAACGTTGGGGTCTATGCGGTGTAGCTGGTATAGATCTATCTGGTCCAGCTTCAGCCGTTGCAGGCTTCCTTCCAGCGCTTTGCGCAAATGATCGGGATGCCCGTTTACCGGCCATTGGTTGGGACCGGTGCGCTCAAGCCCTCCCTTGGTAGCGATCACCAATCCTTCGGCATAAGGATGCAAGGCTTCGGCAATCAGTTCTTCCGATACATTGGGTCCATAACTATCGGCGGTATCAATAAAGTTGATGCCCAATTCTACTGCACGCTGCAAAACGCGGATGGCTTCTGCCTTGTCTTTCGGTGGTCCCCAGATTCCTTCGCCCGTAATGCGCATGGCACCGTAGCCCATGCGGTTCACGTTCAGTTCGCCACCAATGTCAAACTGCTGATTCACTTCTTTTACCTTTGTTGTCATAACTTTTCTTTTGTAATAAAAAATACTGGCACCTGTCAACAACTTTCACTAGCAAATGCCCGCTTAACTTAACTAACAGCATGCCAGTAAACAACCATCTTTTCTACGCACTGATGCCTTCAAGCATGAGGAAGAAAGCATAATCGCGGGCGATTTCCTTCAACCGCTGAAAGCGACCGCTGGCACCGCCGTGACCTGCATCCATATTGGTATGCAGCAATAAAATGTTGTTGTCTGTCTTGAGCTCGCGCAGTTTGGCCACCCATTTTGCAGGCTCAAAATATTGCACCTGGCTATCGTGCAGCCCGGTAGTAATCAGCATATTCGGATAGTCTTTGCGGGCTACATTATCGTATGGCGAATAGCTTTTCATGTACAGGTAGCTGTCCTTGAGCTTTGGATTTCCCCATTCGTCAAATTCGCCGGTGGTTAACGGAATGCTTTCATCAAGCATGGTGGTTACCACATCTACAAAAGGCACTGCCGCTACAATGCCGTGCCATAGGTCGGGCCGCAGGTTTACCACCACGCCCATCAGCAAGCCGCCCGCACTGCCGCCATTGGCATACAAGTGTTCGGGGCTTGTATATTTCTTCGCAATTAAAAATTCGGCACAGTCAATAAAATCGGTGAACGTATTGAGCTTGCGAAACATTTTACCATCTTCATACCATTGCCTGCCCATCTCCTGCCCGCCGCGGATGTGCGCGATGGCAAAGGCAAAGCCCCTGTCGAGCAGGCTCAGCCGCGTGGTGCTGAATGCAGGATCCATGCTGTAGCCATAACTGCCATAACCATACAGGAGCAACGGCTGACTGCCATCGCGGCAAAACCCGTTTTTATACACAATGGATACCGGGATGTGCGTGCCGTCTTTTGCCTTTGCCCACAACCGCTCTGTTGTGTAATCTGCCGCACGATAACCGCCAAGTACTTCCAGCTGCTTCATCAGCACACTGGTTTTGTCGGTCATATTGAAATCATACACCGAGGGTGGCGTAATCATACTCTGGTAGTTGTAGCGCAACACATCGGTATTGAATTCAGGATTGTAGGCGACGCTGGTTACATACGCCGGCTCGGCAAAGTCAATGTGGTATTGCCTTTCGTCATCCCAACCAATTACACGGATTTGCGTGGAGGCCATGGTACGCTCGCTCAGCACCAGGTAACGGCTGAAGATGTCGAAGCCATCGAGCAGTACATCCTCACGGTTGGGTATCACTTCCACCCAGTGGTCTTTCCCGGTACAGTTCACCGGTGTTTTCATCAGCCGGAAGTTGTTGGCTTCCCAGTTGGTACTGATGAAGAAATGATCTTTGTAATGATCGGCTTCGTACAGCATGTTGTCTTCGCGGGGCTGAATGACCCGGAAAGCTTGCTCGGGATGATCTGCATCAAGCACCCACACTTCCGAAGACAGCGTACTGTAAGCCGTGATGAGGATGTATTGTTCGCTTTTGGTTTTGCTGACGCCTACGATAAAGGTTTCGTCGACTTCGCTGTAGATTTCAAGGTCATCTGCGGAAGGCGTACCCAGCACGTGCTTCATGATTTTGTTGCTGCGCAGTGTGACGTCGTCCTTTGTAGCATAATAAACGGTTTTGTTGTCATTTGCCCATGTTACACCGCCCGTTGTTACGGGAATCACGTCGTCGAGGAATTCGCCGGTGACGATATTTTTAAACCGCACATAATATTTGCGGCGGCTCACTGTATCCACACCAATTGCCACCATGGTATTGTCTGGACTCACGCTCAGCCCGCCGACAGAATAAAATTTATATTGAGCACCTTCTTCATTAGCGTCAAGCAGTACTTCTTCCGGCGCATCCAGCATGCCTTTGTGCCTTGTGTAGCGCGCATATTCTTTTCCTTCTTCGGTTTTCACAATGTACCAATACCCGTTTTTGAAATACGGCACACTTTCATCCGTTTGTTTGATACGCCCGAGCATTTCATCGTACAGCTTTTGCTGCAGGCCGTTGGTGCTCTCCATGACCGCATCAAAATAGGCATTTTCTGCACTGAGGTATTCCACCACCCGGTCGCTGTCCGGACCTTTCAGCCAGAATTCATTCATCCAGTAATAATCATCTTTACGGGTATCGCCATGTATGCTTAATTCCTTTGGCTTTTTCGCCGCTACCGGCGGTGCAATCGGTGCATCTGTCATAGTTGTCATCATAGTTAACAATAAAAAAGAACGGTGCTTCTTCGCTGAAGCAGCCTGGTAAAAAATTACCGGTTCTTTCTCAAATGTACTCTTTACTAAACGAATGGCGATCACCAGCCGTTGGGAAGATGATAATCCATCAGGCTCAGGCACTTGTCGCCTGCGTCTTATCGAATGCGTGCAAACAACGATATGCCCGGCACAGAACAGCCGGCAATTCATGTACCGGCTGTTCTGTATATCCCTGATGAAAAACGGTTACAATGCCTATCGCATCCGGTATCCACGCCATCCATACCAACCCACGATCAAGAAACAAAACAAGGGAATGATGTAGGCGTTGGCGGTAACGGGGGTTGCCAGTAGTCCCATGATATAAGGCATGAACGCGCCACCGGCAATGGCCATCACCAGGAAGGAAGATCCTTTTTTGGTATGATGCCCGAGGTCTTTCACCCCCAGGGCAAAAATGGTGGGAAACATCAGTGACATAAAGAAAAAGATTGCCATAAGGGCATACACCGACAGCGTGCTATGTAAGTACACGACCATTGCACTCAACACAACATTGATGAGGGCGTATATATACAACAATTTGTTGGGCGCTATTTTTTTCATGAGGGCAGAGCCGGTAAAACGACCAATGGTAAACAGCAGCAGGCTGGTGCCCAGGCAGGTTGGCGGCTTTCTGATTGCTGATCGCGGCATCGGCTTCGGTGCAGTAATTGATAAACAAAGCAGCGATGCCTACCTGCGCGGCTACATAAAAAAACTGCGTCACAACAGCGCCGATAAAATGCGGGTGCGCAAACAGTGGTTTGATGTCCTGTTCCACATCCGACACCAAGGTACTTTCCTTGATTTCGGGCAGGTGTGCGCGGCTAAACAATATGGCAAACAAAGTAACCACTACACCGATCACGATGTAAACCAGCTGAACGGTATCAAGCGAAGTGCTGGCACTGCTTTCATTGAAAAACAAATAGCCACCTATCAGCGGACCGATGAAAGAACCAATGCCGTTGAAGCTTTGCGAAAGGTTGAGGCGAAACTCTGATGATTCGGGCTTGCCCAAAACCGCCGAATACGGGTTGGCAGCCGTTTCTAAAAAAGTAAGACCCGACGCCAGCACCAGGAAAGCAGCCAGAAAAAAATTGAACTTGGTATCGTTCGGGACATCGATGGCTGCAAATGCATAAAACAAAAAAGCACCGGCAGCAAACAACGTAAGCCCCAGCAAAATGCCCTTTTTATATCCATACCGCGTCATGAACAAACCCGCCGGCAGCGCCACAAGGAAATACGCGCCAAAATAAGAAGCCTGCAGCAACGTGGATCGCGCTTTGGAAACGCCCATCGTTTCCTGGAAATGACGGTTGAGCACATCAAGCAACCCATAGGAAAAACCCCAGAGAAAAAACAGGCAGGTCACCAGTACAAAGGGATACAAATAACGTTTGCCCGCATCTCCCGGCGAAGTGGTCATCGCGGGCGCAGCACCAGTGCTTACAGCCATAAAATTGTTTATTTACAGTGGTTTACAATCAATTACAAGGTTAATAACGGCAAGTCAACACCTATTTACCTGGCAAAAGCAATGGTATGACAAGACCGGGAATTAAAAATAGGTGGAAATGATGGCAATTGTAAAACAAAATAGCGGGGCAAGTCGCCGTAACAAAGTGATGCCCGCTGTTTTCGCCGCTTCAACATCTCGAATGTCGTGGGAAGCCGGAAGGCAAAACGCCTTTATCGGTCCGAAAAAAAAAAGCACCGGCGGCGTAGAAGTTCTGCGTCGCCGGTGCTATTGTCCATTCATCCGTTCGTGGCGATCATTCACCCACGCCATTTCTTTCCTCGTTGTTCAATTTGTCAAATGTGGTTTCGCGCGCATCGAATTCCATGGCTTCCATTTTATCGTTTTCCTGCGGGTCAATGCGCTCGTCGTGCTCTTTTTCTTCCGGCGTCTGCAATACGCTGTCTTCATTGAGGTAGATGGGAGTAAACGATTCATCGCCAGCATTGGCGGCATCATCGGTGTCGAGATTCATTTCCCGTTTTTCAAAGAAATCGGTGCGTTTGTCTTTCTGTTCCTGCTGCGAAGATTTGTTGTTGTCCTGTGTTTCCATAGCGCAATGTTTGGCTACCCGGTTGCCAATATAATGCCACAAGAAACCCATTATTTCCGTTGAATGGTTGCCAGCATCAGGCTGTCGCACGATGCCACGCGCGTGTCTTCGTCCAGGAATTTGAGTTTCACTTTCGACACCTGGTAGTTGATGTGCATGAATTCGGGCGTTACACGGTAACCTTTGTCTTGCAGGGTGCGCATCATATCGGTAGTCAGCAGGTAATGATCACGGCTCATTGATTCGTCAAAATGCCGGTCAATGCTGTCAATGCTCACGCTTTGGTGATTGTCTTTCATATAAAAATCAAAAGAATGCGAGCCGTTGTCTATCAGCTTGATGGAGGCGGGCGGATATTGCGTTTTGCTTTGGCGGATGTCAAATGCCAGTTCGTTGCCACCCTGGTACTTCAGCAAGTTGGGAAAGAAATTGTAAGTCATAAAAAAATTGAGTACCAGCGACAGCATGACCGAAACATACACCACTTTGAACGGTTTGTTGGGATCGCGAAATGTGAGCAGGATAAACAACGTGACCAGCAAGGCAACGCCCACCAGGGAAATGAGTTCGTTGACAGGTTTGAAATAATAATAATTGAGCAGCACCACTGCTACCAACACGAGATAACCAATCACGAGGTGCAGGGGATAGAAAAATTTCAGTGCTTTGGCAGACAACGCCAGTCGAAGATAAGGCGCTGTAAACACTGCTGCCAGTGGAAACAGCATCAGAATGTAATGCGGCATCTTGAACTTTGAAAACGAAATGGCAAACAGGATTACTGCGAATGCCAGAGCCACAAAGCTGAACGCGTGTTTTTTCTTTTTGTAAAACAACCGGCGCAGCCAGTAAAACACACCCACATACGCGGCAATGCACCAGGGTGCAAATGCCCACATAAAAGTATGGTATAAGAAAAACGGGTCGCTGTAACGACCACCCTGCACCCAGTTGTCGCCGGTAAAGCGCTCAAAATTCTGGTTCCACAAAATGAAGGCGACACCTGAAATATGGCTCATGCCACGCACCACTATGTCGGGGTGCAGGTCGTACTGCAGGTAATAGGAATACAACACCGGTGAAATGAACAAAATGAACAAGGGCACAAACAGCCAGGTTTTCCAGGATGCCAGCAGGTGCCATTGTTTGTCCAGCACAATTTTTAAAAAACAACTGATAAGAATCACGGCAGGACCAATCCAGCCTTTGGTTGAAAAAGCGACTGCCGTACCCAGTGCCGCCAGCACGAGGTTGATCAATTTTTGTTTGTCAAGATATACCGTCAGTTGCCACAATCCAAAAGCAATGGCGGCAGTGAGCGGCGCTTCCATGCGCGCATCAATAATGGAAAAGACAAACGCCTGTGCGGTAGCCAGGATCATGGCGGACATCTTCGCCGTCGTGGTATCAGACAAATGCCTGGTGAGCTTATAGACGCTGAAAACGGAGACCATGCCAAACAACAATGCGGGCAGCCGGTAAGCAAAGGTGTTGATGCCAAACAGCCGAAAGCTGGCGGCTGCTATCCAAAACAAAAAATGCGGCTTGTCGAGGTAGTCAGTTCCTCGGTCAATGAGGCTGTGATAATCGCCGGTTTTGTACATGTGCATCGCGATGTTGGCATGATGTGCGGCGTCGTTATCGATGAGCGGAATGGAAAAAATGCCGAGGTAAACGATCACCGTCAGGGCAATGACGAGATATTGGGATTGCGTGGTTTGTTCTAAATTGACTTTGTATTTTGTCAGCATTGTCATTTACAATTTTTTCTCCCGAAAGCGCGTTTGTGCGCAGGTATGGTTTGATCCCGGTTTGTTAATTTAAGTTGAATTTACCAAAACACAACTGGCAGGAAGCAGCACGAAGAATACCAAAAATCGGTTCGTATGGCTTCATCCCTTCGTATTGTGTTGATGGTTTCAAAGTTTCGAAATGCTACAGTTGCCTGTTTCTTGATTATTCTTTTGCGGAGCAAAATAAAGCATCAGATCACAAAATTAATGGGCTCTTCAAACTCTTTGCTGTCTTTGATTACCGTCTGGTGCTTGTGGTACACCACGCTGTGCGAAGGCACGCTCTGCGTAAGCCAGGTATTTCCGCCGATGATGCTGTCGTGACCAATGATCGTGCTGCCACCAAGGATGGTGCTGCCTGCATAGATCACCACGTTGTCCTGCACCGTTGGATGGCGTTTGCGTTTGGCATCTTCTTTCCGCACGGCGAGGGCGCCGAGCGTAACGCCCTGGTAAATTTTTACATTGTTGCCTATGATGGCCGTTTCCCCAATCACCACGCCGGTACCATGATCTATGAAAAACGGGCAACCGATGGTAGCACCTGGATTGATGTCGATACCCGTCTGGCTGTGCGCCCATTCGCTCATCATGCGTGGCAGCAGCGGCACTTTCATGTGGTACAATGGGTGCGACAAGCGATGCACGGTGATGGCCTGGAAGCCGGGATAGGACAAGATCACTTCTTCGAGCGACGACGAAGCAGGATCGAAATCGAGGATGAGCTGTGCATCTTTCAGCAACAGGTCTTTGACGTTGCACAACTCTTTGAAATATGCTTCGAGGGTATCGTTGTGCTGTGCAGGCGTTGTTTTGTCCACCGCATTGAGCAACTGCTGCAATTGTTGTTGCAACGCATCTTTGATGGATTCGTGCTGCGCCAGAAAATGCTGCGGATCCTGCGTAACTGGGAACATGTAATGGATGAGGTTTTCCACAAAATCGCCCACCTGTTGCTTGGAAGGCAGAATGTTGTTTAATATAAATCCGGGATACTGCATGTGAACATCTGTTGTAAAATGGCCGCAAAAGTAATCAGGTTTTGTGGTATGTGAGGTATGGGTATGTTAATGACTCTGCAATGCCTGCCATCAATTACGACACCTGCGGGCACATGGGGAAACAGGTACTGAAAAGCGATCACTATTTTCGCATCATGAAAATCGTGCTGTGCAGCCTCGGTAAAAGCCATGAAGAATATGTGAAACAAGGTGTGGACGATTTCACCAACCGCATCAACAAGTATTTTTCTGCAGAATGGTTGTTGGTGTCACCCCTGAAAAATGCCGCGTCGCTGCCGCCCAATGAATTGAAAAAAAGTGAAGCCAAACAGATCCTGTCTTTGTTACAAGCCGACGATTTTTTCGTGTTGCTGGATGAACGCGGGAAGCAAATGACATCGCCGCAACTGGCGCAGCTGATCCAGCAAAAAGCGAACGTAAGCTGCCGGCGCATCGTGCTGTTGATTGGCGGCGCCTTTGGCGTAGCAGAAGAAGTGTTTACGAGAGCCAATGTGGTATTGAGCTTGTCGCCGATGGTGTTTCCGCACATGCTGGTGCGGCTGATGGTAGCTGAACAGGTGTATCGTGCCTGCACCATTTTAAGAAATGAAAAATATCATCACAATTAATTTGCTCTTATCTTGCCTGTATGAATTTTTCTATCACGCTGGCAATCATCATCATTACCTGTGTCATCTCTGTTCCGGCTTTCAGCAGCGACCGGCTCAAGAGCGATCTGATTTTTTATCCGCCTGCCATTTCTGAACGCAACCAGTGGTACCGCTTCATTACCTGCGGGCTCATTCATGCCGATTTCATGCACCTGTTTTTCAATATGTACACCTTGTATATGTTTGGCGACTCGGTGGAAACCAATTTTCAATACATCTTCGGGGAACAGGGAAAATTGTTGTACATCATCATGTATGTAACCTCGCTAGTCGCCTGCTTACTGCCCACGTATTTCAAGCACAAAGACAATGCGTATTACAGCAGTTTGGGCGCATCGGGCGCCATTGCGGCGGTGGTGTTTGCCTTTATCTTTTTGAATCCGAGCATCCGCATGTACCTCATTTTTATCCCCATCCCGCTGCCGGCTTTTATCTTTGGTTTTTTGTACCTTGTCATTACATCTTACCTGGCGC
This sequence comes from uncultured Chitinophagaceae bacterium, assembly GCA_963826385.1. Lineage (GTDB taxonomy): Bacteria > Bacteroidota > Bacteroidia > Chitinophagales > Chitinophagaceae > Ilyomonas. Next base: position 247,740 of record CAWGWV010000010.1, read on the forward strand.
GGCGCGGCGGTTCGCACATCAACCACGCTGCGCATTTGTGGGGCTCGTTGTATGGCGTTTTCTTTTTGCTGGCAATGGGGTTCACCGTGGCACAGCGCAACCTGCTGGCCGAGTTCTGGAACGAAGTAACGGGCTTTGTAGAATCGTTGTAAGACAAGCATCAGCGCTGCCTGCGAAGAGGCTGCGCAACGGATCTTTTTGCTTCACCATTCTTCCATTCATTTTCTAACAGCAACCTCTTGCCGGAGATACCAGACAATTTAAAAGATTTTCTCGACAGCAAAGTCGCGCAGTACAACCGCCCGTCGTTTGTGCCCTTTGACCCCGTTTGTATTCCGCACCTGTTTACCCAACAGCAGGACATTGAAATTGCAGCATTTTTTGCCGCCGTTTTTGCCTGGGGAAACCGGACGATCATCATCAACAAATCGCGCGAACTGATGCGGCTGATGGACAATGCACCCCACGATTTTATTGTTCACCACACCGATGCCGACCTAAAGCCTTTTTTACACTTCAAGCACCGCACGTTTAATACGACAGACCTCTTTTATTTTATTCAGTTTTTACAACATCACTACACGCATCACCACAGCCTGGAAGCTGCATTCACACAGCATCTCAGTTTTAAGGAAGACAACATCGTTCAGGAATCGCTTCTTCAATTTCACCATTATTTTTTTTCGTTGGATGATGCGCCGCTGCGAACCAAAAAACACGTTGCCACGCCGGAAAAAGGCTCCAACTGCAAACGGCTCAACATGTTTCTGCGGTGGATGGTGCGCCGCGACAATTGCGGGGTTGATTTTGGGATCTGGAAACAACTGACTCCGGCGCAACTCATCTGCCCCGTAGATGTGCATGTAGCGCGCGTAGCCAAACGGTTCAACCTGTTGCAACGCAAACAAACCGACTGGAACGCAGCCCTAGAACTCACGGCGTACCTGCGCACCCTGGATGCGAACGATCCCGTGAAGTATGATTTCGCGCTGTTTGGATTGGGCGTGATTGAGAAATATTATTGAGAAACAATAAGGCTTGTTTGATGTTGCTGTCATAATTGATATTGGTCAGAAAACAATAACAACTACAAGGGAAATCAACCTCATTCAATTTGCTGGCGCAATTGTTTGAGCACCGGTTGTATCAGGGCAGGCTCATAGCCTTTTTGCATCAGGTAACTCATGGCTTTCGCCTGCCGCGTGAGGTAATGTTCGCCTTCAAGCGATTGCCATTTGCTGTCAGCAAGTTTTTCCAGCGTTTGCATATAATCGGCTTCGGGAATTGACTGCAGGGCTTTTTTGATATTGTAGGCACTCACCTGTTTTTGTCGTAGTTCGTACTGGATTTTTACACGTCCCCATTGTTTCATCCGGAACTTGCCGCCGGCAAACAATTGCGCAAAACGTTCTTCGTTCAGGTAGTCTTCTTCGATCGGCCTTGGACAGCAATTCTTCCACTTCCTGTTTGTACAAACCAAAGCCGTACAGCTTTTGTTTTACTTCGCTGTGGCTGCGCTCCTGGTAAGCGCAGTAATGTTTGATTTTTTGCCAGGCCTGTTCTTTTCCAATCCGTTGCTGCATATCGCTGTAATAGAGTCTTTAAAGATAAGCAATGGCAAAGAAATTCCATTTGCGTGGGCACAGGTTTTAACAAAGCGGCAATGCTTATTTTTACCGCATGTTGCAGCAATTATTGGAGGCTTATTGGAAGGAAAAATTCCCATTTCTCACCCCGAACAACTGTTATTTGCTCCTTGCGGTTAGTGGCGGGCTCGACAGCGTGGTGCTTACTGATTTGATTGACAAAACGGGTTTTTCTTTTTCCATTGCGCATTGCAATTTTCAATTGCGTGGCGAAGAAAGCAACCGCGACGAAGCCTTTGTAACGGCATTGGCAAAACGGTACGACAAGCCATTGTATTTGCAGCGGTTTGATACCACTTCTTACGCCGAAAACAACAAACTCTCCACACAGGAAGCTGCCCGAAAGCTGCGCTACGACTGGTTTCAAGAGATCATTCAACAGCTGATTGCTGACAAGCATGAAGAGCAACCTTTGCAATACTTTGTTGTGACGGCGCACCATGCCAATGACAACATTGAAACGCTGCTGTTCAACTTTTTCAGGGGCACCGGCATCAGCGGCTTGCATGGTATTTTACCCAAACAAAACAACCTCCTGCGCCCGCTGCTGTTTGCCAAAAGAGAAGCAATTGCAGCCTATGCGCAAGCGCACAACCTGGACTGGGTGGAAGATTCTTCCAACGCTACAGATAAGTATAGCCGCAATTTTTTTCGTCACCAATTATTGCCGCTGGTGAAAGCCGTATTTCCGCAAGCGGAAGACAATTTGCTGCACAACATCAGCCGTTTTTCTGAGGTCGAACAGTTGTACCGGCAAGCCATAGACCATCACAAAAAAAAGCTGCTGACAACTAAAGGAAATGAAGTGCACATCCCGGTACTGAAACTGCAGCAGGCAATACCACGGCACAGCATTGTTTGGGAAATGGTCAAAGACTATTCTTTCACCGCCGCTCAAATACCCGACATTGAAAAACTGCTAACAGCCGACAATGGCAAATACGTGCCATCGCACACGCACCGCATTATCCGCAACCGCAACTGGCTCATCATCGCTCCTTTGCAGAACATTGACGCCGTGCATATTTTGATAGAACAAAACGATACCGAAATTATTTACGAAGACGGCTCATTGCAACTGGGGAAAGCAAAGCCCTGCTTAGATTTTGTACCCGTTAACAACCGCTGCATGGCTTCGCTGGATGCAAAACTCATTCATTACCCGATGATGCTGCGCAAATGGAAACAAGGCGATTATTTCTACCCGCTTGGCATGAAGAAAAAAAAGAAAATCAGCCGCTTTTTAATTGATTTGAAACTGTCGAAGACCGACAAGGAAAAGGTGTGGGTATTGGAAATGAACAAAAAAATTGTTTGGGTGATCGGCTACCGCATAGACGACCGGTTTAAGATTACGACATCAACACACCGGCAGTTGACGATTGAGAAAAGGTAAGCCATCAAAAAACCCGCCTTGCGGGCGGGTTCAAACCTATATATTCAAAATCAATTGCCTGTTTAATTATACACTTTCACCTGGTAAACATAATCGGCTACCTGCTTGATCTGCTGTTCGCGGTCGAGGGTTTTGAGATTAGACGTTACCGGCATTTTGATGCTTTGGTATGAAGTGTCTTCTTTTTTCAAGTCTTCGAGCAACTGGTAAATGCCTTTCGATTTTACGGCAAAGACAACACCTTCCGAACTGGTTTCGCGGGCACTCAGGATGCCGACGATCTCACCGTTTTTGTTCAGCACCGGGCCACCGGAGTTACCAGGATTGGCAGGCAAAGAAATCTGCAGGCTGGCGGTGTCGCCATCATAGCCGGAAGTGGCGCTGATGTAGCCGGAGTTGTAAACGATAATGTTGCGGGGATATCCCAGTGTGTAAATTTCTGAACCCAAATCAAAATTGCTGCGTTTGAAGGAGTAAGGCAATGAAGCGACCGGCTGAAATCGGTTGTCATCTATTTTTAGCAATGCGAGGTCTTTGTCGTTGTCGATATAAGCGATGGTAGCGGTTAGTTCCTGCCCATTGTTGCTCACAATTACACCTTTGCCCTTCAGCACGTGTGCATTGGTGATGAGGTAACCCCTGCCATCAATGAGGAAGCCGGTGCCGCCGGTTGTGAATTTCACATTGGAAGGCAACTGGTCATTCTTTTTGAGTTCGGCGTTCAGCACATTGGTTTTGTTTTCCAGCACGTTGATTTTCCGGCTCAGTTCCTGGAAGTCGCTTTTGGTGAGGGTGGCAGGCGATATCTGCGTCACGAGAAAGCTGATGAACAAAGCGGTAACGCCGGCAATGGAAGCGGCAATGGTGGTGACGCGTTTGTATTTGCTCCACAGTTGCAACACCTTGCCTTTGGAACTGATTTCACCGCCTTCGTAGATGTCACCTTTGTCCACGAGGTTGTTGTGAACTTCCGACAGGGTATGCAGCAGGTTTTTCTGCTCGGCATACATATTCATTTGGCCGAGAAACAAGCGATGTTCCACCACCATCTGGTCTATCTCAGGGGTATTTTTGCGAAGCTGCTGAAAGTACTTCTTTTCTTCGGGCAGCATACTACCGTTAAGGTATCGCTCGATAGTATCTAATAATTGCATGTCTTCCATTACTCACCGATGTTATATTGGGCGAAAAATAATTTTTTAAGTCGCATCAGGCATTTGTACTTCTGGTTCTTTGCATTGTCTGCGTTGGTATAACCAAAAGCAGACGCGATTTCGTGCATTCCTTTCTTCTGAAGATAATAAGATTCGAGTAAACTTTTGCAAGGCTCTCCAAGGCTGTTGAGTGCGCGGTCCATGATTGCAAAATCTGCATTTTTCTTTTCGTGAAGGTCTATATCATCTTCTACCGGAACAGTTTCTTCAAGGATTTCCGACTGCGAAACATACTTCCCCATTTGCTGCAAACGCTTTAACCAAAGCCGCCTGCAAATGGAATAGAGGTAAGTTTTGATCTGGCTGGTGAGCACAAAAGAATCACTTTTGGCTTTGTCATAAAGCGTGATCATCGCTTCCTGAAAAATATCCCTTGCGTCATCATACGATCCGTTGTTGTTCAGGATAAAAGCCTGCACCATTTTAAAGTTGTCTTTATAAATGGTTTCAATTGCTTTGGAATCGTTGTTGGCTAACCCGCGTAAAAGAAGCTGTTCATTAATCTCAGGTTTCACTTCCTTGATGTGATTTTAATACCGTTACAGCGATAAAAGTAACCCAAATTGCAGGTAATAATTTATTTAAAAAATATTTTCAAAAGTGGGGTTACCTTTTTTCCATTCCTGTATAAAGATGTAATTCACTTACACACAAAAACATTCACAACAATGAAAAAGCTTTTATTGATTTTAGCAATCGGCGCATTTGCAGCTTGCGGCAACGGCACTGATGACACTACGACTTCTGACACATCTGCAATGATGGATACAGTAGCTCCTATGATGCCTGATACTACAATGAGAGATACTTCTACCATGATGGGCGATACTTCCAGCATGATGCAGGACACAACAAAAATGTAATTCAACAGCTATGATTTGCAGTCAACAGCTTGCTGACTACAATAGCTCATTAACTTTTTCATATGGCAAGCAATCGTTAGAGGCCGTCCCTATTCTTGGGGAGGGCTTTTTTTATTGGCAGTAGTTCGGGGAAATGGTATGATGAAACAGGCAATGAAGGAACTGTGAGATTTGTTTAGCTCTTTCACATGTCTTGCATCATGAATTTCAATTCATCCTGGTCGATTCTGCAATTGACAATAAATAAAATATATGATTTTGTAAAAAGCCGGGTTACATTTTTTACTTCCCGGTATTAATCTATAAATAGTGAGTTCTTGAAAAGGTTTGTTACAGTATTTCTGCTTCCTGGTTTCCTGGCTTGCAACACGCAATCCACTGTTGATAAAACAGAACCTGCTTCCGGGTTGACGGAGACAACAGCCATCAGCACTCAGGATTCTGTAGCTTTCAAGGCAGACTCCAACAAAAAGATCATTGATTCTACCACCAAAGTGCTCAAAGATTCATTGGCATCTTTAAGATGAGTCTCACACGGTGACAACATATTGATACAGCTTGTTTTCCCTGCTTGCGGAAAGCAACCGCCCGAAATTTTTCATATGGCAAGCAATCGTTAGAGGCCGTCCCTATTCTTGGGGAGGGCTTTTTTATTGGCAGTAGTAGGGAAAAATGGTATGATGGAACAGGCAATAAATGAGCTGTAAGATTTGTTAGCCCAATCGTGCCTGTTCAACTTCCTTCTTCTGTTCACGTATAAATTGAAGAAATCATTTTCTGCCGCCGGCAAAACTACCAGCCAGCAATCCAATGACAAGCCCGATTATCAAACCGACTTTCACATTTTTAATGGCAAATCCCAGCGCTATGCCCAATACCACCAGCATCCAGATGCTTACTTCTCTTCTATTCGCTTTCATCATCAGTTTTTAATTTTTGGGCAGGGCAATCAGGTTGGCCATCAACCGGTATGCACCGGCTATTCCGGCCGGCAGTTCACGGAAAAATACGATACCGGTATATACGAAATTACCCTTGCCATAAGGCGCAATCAGGAGGCTGCCATTGTTTTCCGATTCATTCGGGTCATGCATCCCGATGGGCGTAATGTAATGCGCATCGATGTTCTGTGCATGATAAATACTGCGCTCCTGCAGCCAGTTGGCAAAATCGGACGCTGCAATTTTGTTGGGATAATTGAATACACTATTTCCCGGCAACAGCAAGTGCACATCTGCAGTCTCATCAGTAACGCGCGTGCGGCTAAGCGCAAACGGATACGGACCAATGTTGGTCGTCACCACATCCTGCTGGTTGTATTGCACAATGTAGTTACCGCCCGCCTGTACATAATTCATCAATACATCGTAGCGGGCTGCCAGCCAGCTGTGCAGGTTATAAGCGCGGATGCCGGAAACTACTGCGTCAAACTGTGCTAAGTTGGACGGTGTCACGTCGTTTTCGCCCAGCAACGTTACATTGTATCCCATCTGCTGCAATGCCTGCGGCACTTTGTCGCCCGCACCGGTAATGTAGCCAATATTTTTCCCAATGGTTTTAATCTCTTCGGTTAGTATCCGCACATTGTCCTGGTAATGATAGTTGATGTCGGGTATATGATCGTAATGGATGCTGCGCAAATAATCTGTATAGGCAGTGCGGCTGTTGTCTTTTTGCACCTCAACAGCCACTTCAATGCGTTGTCCCTGCGATGGTTTCACAATGGATTTCAAATCGGACGAAAACAGGTATTCATTGCCCGCTTTTGCATTGATGATGGTATCTTTTGAGAAAATTACTTTTTCCTGCTGTGTCGCTTTTACTGTCACGGGCAGCTGTGCCGCCGTGATGTTCGATTTAAAAATGATTTTCAGTTCCGGCGCGGGCGCTTTGCCGGTTTGTGGTTTTACGTTGAGCAATGCGATTCCCGGCGTTGCCGTTATGCTAAAGGGCGCTACAACGATCAGCGGTTCATAAATTTCGCCTTTGATGGCATCGGCAAATTTGTATCGTACCGGGCGCACATACGAAAATGTTGTTCCATTGATGTCAACCACAAATGTTGCTGTGTAATCCGGGTCATTTTCCGGTTTGCCCACCAGTTGTTGATCGTTGATGACAAAACTTCCATCCGGGCGACCGTTTGCCAGCCAATACGGCTGGTATATTGGTTTACGGTTTACTACCGGCAATGGGGTGTTGATCACCACATTGTTGTTGGTTTCCAGCGCAGTAGTCATGGAAGTGTCAAACTCATCGAGCCCGATTCTTTTTAATTCTACCTTTCCCTCATTCCGCTTGTTGGTTACGAAGCTGATGGTAACTGTATCTCCTACAATGGCATAATGCTGATTGGCATTGGCTTCGAGGAACAACCCGCTGCATTCGGCAATGATGTTTTTCACTTCCTCCTGCTTTTTATTTTTCCAATAACTGTTGGGCAAATGGTCAATTTGTTTATAGAGAGCAATCAGTTTTTCCACGCTGTGCTCCGGGTGCTCAAAATTGTAGCCATCAATCAATTGTTTGATTTGCGAAGCAATGGCGTTGCCGCCTTCCACACGCTGCCAGTTTGTTTCAATGCCACTCATCACGTCGCCGGATGCGGGCGCGCCGTTGGTCAGTGAAAAATACTCCGTGGCTTTTCCCCGTTGTTTGCTCACGCCGAATCCCTGGCTTTTGTGCTGGCTGCGGCTTTCGGCAGCAATTTCTCCGTATCCCTGCCCCAGCAGCGGATTGTAGGCACCTATGTCCATCATCAACTGGCTGGGAGACGTCGTATTGTTTCCACCAAAATTGTAAGTATTCCAAAAGATGCGTTTTGCTTGCCAGGGTGTGACGCCTTTTGCAAACTGGCTGGTAAACATCGTGCTGTCGGCTGCCGCGGTAAATGCTTCGCCGGCTAAGATTGCCGACGCCCAATGGTGACCGTGCCCCGCACGCTCGTCGGGCGGAAACCGGGTAATGATAACGTCGGGGCGAAACTTGCGGATCACCCACACCACGTCGCTCAGCATTTTATCGTGGTTCCAGATGCGAAGTGCTTCTGTAGCGTTTTTACTAAATCCAAAATCGTAGGCGGTACCAAAAAACTGTTCTGCCCCATCGATGCGGCGGGCAGCCAGCAGTTCCTGCGTACGGATGAGTCCCAGTTCAATTCCCTGTTCATCGCCAATGAGGTTTTGCCCGCCGTCACCCCGCGTCAGGCTCATGTAGCCGGTGCGATATTGTTTTTCTTTCGCAAAAAAAGTCAGCAGCCGGGTATTTTCATCATCGGGATGCGCAGCGATGTACAACACGCTGCCCAACACCTGCAGTTTTTTTAATTGTAGAAAAATGTTGCCGCTGTTGTAGCCGGCGGGCGCCTGTGCATGAAGTTGGGAAAACAGCATCGTGAATAGGAGTAGACATGCCGCAATGAGTGTTCGCATTGTATGATTCCGGTTCTTGTTCTTGATTGTGATGGTCAAACTTAGTTATAAATCCGGTATGCGACGTTAATGGCTCCTTTGAAACTTTGCAACTGCCCGGTACACTGCATCCATTTTGCGGTGAATGGCTGATGTTTTTTATATTGCGGCGTTTTGGCGGTTGCCGCATAGCAGCGGGGCGGAGTAGAATCCAATCTGCCTTAATATTATTGTAAAACCAACACTTTTGTGTAAACCGTTAAACATTCAGGTTGAATACCTATCCTATCAACGGGTATTTTATTACTGATTAAAATTCCCCTGTATGCAATTAGACGACCAGGAGTTATTACGCCAATTCAAAGAAGCAGGAACAAAAGAGCAGGCTTTTACGGCAATCATCAAGAAATACCAGGAAAAATTGTATTGGCATGTCCGTCGCATGGTTGTTACCCACGATGATGCAAACGACGTACTGCAAAACATGTTTATCAAAGTCTGGAACGCTTTGGACAACTTCAGGGAAGATAGCCAGCTATACACCTGGCTGTACCGCATTGCGACCAATGAATCACTTACATTTTTGCAACAGCAGAAAAAGAAAGCGTCTGTCAGCTTCAGCGATGTGGAAACCGGTTTGTCCAATAAAATAAAAGCTGACACGGGTTTTGATGCCAATAAACTGGAATGGAAATTACAGGTAGCCATTCAATCCTTGCCTGATAAACAACGGGCAGTATTTAACCTGCGCTATTACGATGAAATGCCTTACGAAGAAATGAGCCGCGTATTGGAAACCAGCGAAGGCGCTTTGAAAGCAAGCTATCATCATGCGGCTAAAAAAATAAGTGAATACATAAAAAACCATTAAACCAGCACATTGTGATTAATGTCGTAAATTGTTGTTAAAATGAAATCTTTTGAAGATAACGATATGGAAATGAACCTACTACCCGAAGATGCAAGACATCTTCGGAAGGCAGTTACATACCAGATACCTCCCGGTTACTTTGATGACCTGGCAGATGAGATACTGAGCAAAATACACGTTCCGGCAGGTATAGAGTTCCCTTGTTCAATGCCGCCTGCCAACTATTTTGAAGGTCTTGCAGGCTCTGTTTTGTCGAACATCAACATGAACCAGGATGCGCCTGTTGTACTAAACGATGTAGAAAAAGAACTTGCAGAAGTAGATCCCTTTTTGGCCACCATTCCCAAAACAAATGTCTATGCTGTGCCGCCCGGCTATTTTGAATCGTTCCGGGTTGAACTGCCTGCCACGCAAGCAGCGCCGGTAACTATGATGCGCCGCCCGGCTACCTGGATCACGTATGCTGCAGCCGCCGTGGTTACCGGGATCATCGCCACGGGCGTATTCTTGTATAACAATGAACAAAATACGACTACAACCGATAGTCATTATTCTTACTCCACCAATTACCAACAGGCGCTGTCAAAACTGCCGGATAGCGAAATCACCAATTATCTTGACCACCCATCGCCCGATGCTGATTTCATCACATCGGTACAGGACGGAAATGTAACCAGCACGGAACATCTTTTCAAAGTGTTGCTCAACAATGTGAGCGACCGGGAAATACAGAATTATCTTAAAGAAAACAATGCAAGCGATGAAAAAGATATTAAAGGAATTTAAAATAAAATTAAATATGAGCAAAACTCTATTTATACTGTTTTTTTTGTTGCTACATGGCTATTTTTGTATTGCGCAAGAGGATACTGTAAGAGACAATGACCAGATAGAAGCCGTGCGAACGGCCTACATCACTAACCAGCTTAAACTATCTCCTGAAGAAGCGCAAAAGTTTTGGCCGCTTTACAACAATTATATCCAGGAACTGAAAAAAGCAAAAAAAGAAAATCCGGACGACGTGGTAGCCCAGCAGGAAAAACTGGTCAACATCCGCAAGAAGTATAAGAACGACTTTAAAAAAGTAATCGGGTCAGACGATAGGGTAAACAAAGCATTCACAGCTGAAGGAGAATTCAGGAACATGCTGCGCAATGAGTGGCGGAACCGGCATCCCAATGGCACGAACAACAATGGGAACAAACCACCCGGTCAGCAGATGAAACAGCGGAACAAAAAGAATTGATCACACATACCAAAGATATTTTTTAACTCGGTGTTTTTCATAGGTTAGCAACGGCCAGCTCTTTCCAGAGCGGGCCTTTTTTTTGCCAAAACCGGCTGTTTCCTGTCAAATCATTTTCCCCTTCCACCGGCCGCTTTTCATGTAGAAAAAAGATGGCGTAAACATGATGATCCAGTAAATCCATTCCGACAGCCAGCCAATGGTTATGGAAAATTGGAATACCTCCATTACCAGCCACACATAAATGGTATATACCACAATCGCGATGATTTCAGTTTGCAGGTTTTTTCGGCTGTTGCCCGTGCCCACCACTGCGTTTAGCCAGATGGCAGCTGCCGGCTGCATCACCATGGCAACAGACACAATGCGCAACACAGGAATGCCACGTTCGATAAACTCATCTCCCTGCCCGTAAATAGACAAGAACAAATGGGGAACAATGTTAACGATCACGCACAGCACGACAGCGATGGAAACACCCAATGTAACAATCCGCCTGATGAGCGGAATGACTTCCTCATTCCGTTTTTGCCCGATTACATTGCTCACCATTGCGTTTGTTGCTGCCGCAAACGACCATCCGAAACAACCAAACAATCCAAACACATTTCGCATGCTGTTAGAGATGGCGAGGTCTATCACAGTGCTGTTTCGTTCGATTAAAATATAATAAAATTCCCAGCTTGCAAGGCTGATGGCAAACTGTACCACCAGCGGTGACGACTGCACCACAATCAGCCGCGCATCTTCTTTGTTGAAGTGCAGGTTGTGAAACAAAAATAATTTCTTGCTAAGTCCCTGCAGGTGCATGATGCCAAAGATGGTGAGCAACCCGGCAATTTCTGCCATTACAGACGACAATGCCGCCCCGCTGAAACCGAGTTTGGGAAAGCCCCAGGCGCCGCTGATCAGTGTGTAATCGAAAAAAACATTGGTGAATGTTTCGGCAATGGTGCCTACAATCAACAATTTGCTGTTGTTGGTACCCACCAGCAGAGCATTACGCATTTGGTACAGATACAGGAACGGCAAGCCCCAAATACGGAGATGCAGGTAATTGATAGCGATATCGGCATGACCCGGTTTGTCCAACACCAGGCGAAACAAGGGTGGTGCAGCCAGGTATGTAATGGCGATGCTGACAATACTAATGGCGATAGAAATGAGCACTCCATTTTGAAACAAACTACCAATTGCCGCCAGGCGGTTCTCTCCTGCCCTACGGGCAATCAGAGCCTGCAAGCCATTGTTGAATCCCAATCCAATACACGCAAAAATGAGATAATATACACCGGTAATGGCGGCAATGCCCAGGTATTCTGCCTTTAAAAAATGACCGATGAAGATGTTGTTGGTAACAAAGTTTAGCTGCGGAACGATCATGGAAGCAGCGATGGGCATGGCGAGTTTCAGGATGTGCCGGTAGCCCGTAGAAACCTGCAATTGTAATGTGGGGGTAACCGTTGTACTCATGGCGCTCAAAGCTAAGGGTGTTAGGTATGTGGTTGTCGTTCCCGTAAAGAAACAATCCTTTGCTCATGCCTGATTTCACTTCAAATAGTTCCGCAAAGAATTTGTCAACCTCAACCGGCGATGACATTGCCGGTTGAATATTCTGCCGGCAAGGTTAGCCCATTCATCAGCACATCAACATGCTTTGAGGAATGGACATTGCGAAACACAAATCAATGATGGCGGTACAATCAATCCAGTGACTTGGTGAATCCCAGCTTGATGCCGTAATCCAACAGGTGCTCGCGGATGGGATAAGCATTGGAATAAGTAGAGAAATGCTGGTAACGGAACTGTGGTCCCAACTGCCAGCGGTAGGCTCCTATCTTGTAACTAACATAGGCTTCAACATTGGAGTTGAGGTTCCAGTTGCGCATGAGAGATGTTCCATCAGTATAGTTTTTCAGGTTGGTCGTCATTACAAATGGTTCCTTGTCAAAAGTATAGGTAGGCTGAGCGGCGGCGGCTATATTCACCGTCAGGTTTTTGCCGGCAGCCACAATTTGCCAGTCCAGGCCAATGGGCGCTGCGATTTCGTAGTAGCGGTTGCTAAGTACTACCGGTTTGCTCACATCCGGTGCATTGTCGGCAGATGTCAGGTAAGCATCGTCGGTGGTAACCTGCCCCGTGATGCTGTTGGCACCTGCAAGGTTTTCTGTTGATGCGGGGAGTATTTGCGCAGCTGGCTGCGAAATGGTGTATGCCTTGATGTCGTATTGCCTTACGTTGAACTGCAGTCCACCTTTGATGGTAAGTGTATTGGTGAGCTTGTAACCCAATGCGGCGCCCACTTCTGCCCCCATGGCAGCGCGGTGTTTTACAATGTGGTGGAAGTCTATCTGGTAATTGCTGGCAACCGGAAACGCAGTATATGATTTTGCCGACCTGCCGTTGCCATCATTCAAAATACGATAGCTGATGGAGGGCGTGATGTAAAACTGGAAATTGAACTTTGATAGTTTTTTCCTGAGCAGGTCTTTGGTACTCAACAACGGATACGTTCTCCAGATATCCTCATTGTTATAGGCTGTTGGCTGAGAGTCGAATGGTTTTTTCAGATCAGCCAGGTTCATCAGCCCAATGGTGCTGAAATACATAGAAGCGGGTTTGGATATCCCCTGCACAATTGGCGTTTGAACGGCTGCAATGTCGTTGGCTGCGGCTGGGTTGGCTGGCAACAATTCGGCAGCATTACGTTTCGCCACTTTGCTGGCAAAAGCAGGAGACATAACGTCTATGGTAACCGCTTCTTTGCCGGCATCGGGACGAAGGGTTGCCACAGTTTCTTCAGGTATTGCCCGCAGGCTGGCGGCCAGTGCCTGTTGTTCGTAAGAGATGGCTTCGCTGACAGACTGCAATGTCTGCTGCGTGATATTATCGGTATAGGCAAGTTGAACCGGTGTGGATTTCTGCGTGTTGGATTGCTGCAGCGCTGACTGCTGTTCTATCCTGGCGGCAGACTGTTCGGGATATGCCACCATGTTTTTCTGCATCCTGTCTTCGGGTTTCACCATCAGTGTACTGATGGCAAGCGCCGTAATGATGACAATGGAAATATACGTGAGTGCCCGGCCACCTGACTTCGCCGTGAATTTCCTTTTGTATATTTCTCCACAGCTGATCGGCAGGGTACATCCGGTGATTGCTCACCTGCCCCTGCAGAAACTGCTCAAATTCGTCATGATGTAATGGGTCTTTCATTTCAGTTAATTTGTTGCGGTGTGAAGCGAAGCCAGCCAGCCTGCATCTTCATCAGGTTTTTCAAGAATTTTTTTCTTAATCAAAATCGTTTCCAGCATGTTGCGCGAGCGGGTATATTGGCTACGGCTGGTGCTTTCTTCAATGTCGAGCATAGAAGCGATTTCTTTGTGACTGTATCCCTCAATGGCATAAAGGTTGAGCACGGTTTTATAACCGATGGGCAACAGCCGGATACATTCGATTACTTGCTTTGCCTGCATAATGGAAGGCATGGTTTCTTCTTTGACATGGATGGTGTTGGCATGGGCAATGTCAACATTCTCATTGAATTTCTTGTATTTTTTGAGAAAATTAATACAGGTATGAACGATGATACGACGTACCCAACCTTCAAATGTACCTTTGTTTTCAAAAGTATGAATCTGGGTAAATATCTTGATGAACCCTTCCTGCAGCATGTCTTCTGCATCCTCACGGCTTTGTGCAAACCGGTAGCAAACGGATAGCATTTTGGGGCTATACCGGTTGTATAATTCTCGCTGAGCGGCAGGATCGTTTTGCAGGCAACCTAAAATCAACACTTCATTACTCATGCGTAACAATTATTTACCCTATAAAAATAGACAAGTTAAATTATATATTGCTGCTTTGTTAAAAAATAAAGTACCAGTCATTTTTACAGGAAAATAAAAATATCCGCACGTTTGTTACGAATTTCTCAAAATCGACAGCTGTGAAGGTTCATTTTTTTGGTAACCATCAAGTAATCCCGTACCAAATTCTCAATTTCTGAATGATACAAAACCAGTCCTTTTTTTCGGTCCACTGCTATTGTCCGGCTTCAGCATTTCTTTGGTTCACAGCAGGAAGGAATGAATTGTATACATATAAAATGCCCCTGTACCATTCGTTGATCCAGGGGCATTTTGATTGAGGCTTTATATCTTACTTATCCGTTGGTAGAATCTTCCAGATTTTCATTGTCGTCTCCGCCAAGGCTATAGGTGTTGTTTTCTTCGTCTTCCTCCCCTATTTCCTCCATGGCATTGTCGTTCATGACAATGGTGGTATCGAGGTCGCCGCCACCGATGGCGGTGTTGCTGCTGCCTTCATTGAGTGGCACCCCTTCGGCATCATACTGGTCTAGCGCAGCCAGCCGGAGGTTGGTATTGTCTTCGCCCGGCATGTCCATGTCTGTACGGCTCAGCGTGTCGCGTTCCCGCGGCGAAACGTCATCGTCATCATCACCCGGCACCAGGGTTACATCGTCCAAGTCAATGTCATCGTCGTTCCAGATGCTGTCGCCCTCTTCGTCTGCACTCGAGATGGTCGTATCTGCCATCTCGCCAAGTTTGGGTACATGAATAAATTTCTGACCCGGAATGTCTTCCACATCAGGCATATCAATGACCGTGTTTTCGGGTTGCAGCCGTTCTTCATCCCGTTCTGAATCGGGTAAATCGTCCCGGTACCTGCTATCCGGTTTGCTGTTGTTTTGTTGACGGTTGTTTTCCATAATAAAACTTTTTAAAAAATCATGCCGACATGTTTGGCTTGTATTCCGGCTGACGACGGCGAAAAGCATTCAGCAGGATGATCAGCAACAGGAATGCAATGCCCAAACCCGCTGCCAGCGTGATGTTGCGCGATGCCTGGTTGTCCATTTCGCTGCGCTTAACAATGATGCCGTAAAATGCCCATGCAATGGCAAGGGCAACAAATTTGTTGTTGCGGGTAAACACATAATAAATCCCGATCAGCGTGGCGGCAACCAACATAATGACTGTCCATGTTTGCCTAGGCAAAAAAGGCAATGTCATGTGCAAGCTGATGAACCAGGCGGTAATGTTGGCAATGGTTGCCACACAAATCCAGCCCAGGTAAATACTAAAGGTAATGTCTAACCACAACTTGGGCGCAAAGGGTTTCCAGCTGATGGCAAAACTTAGCCGGTCGTGAATGAGTATCAGCAGCCACAGGTGAACCAGCATAATCACCACGCTCAGAGTTACCATTTCATAATGCCAGGCAAACAGCCAGCTGGCATTGCACAGGCAAACACCTGCAAACAAGGGAGAAATGACAAAGATGCTTTCCTGTACCGGATGCTGCTTCTTCAGCAACACATACGCCTGGTAAACAACAAACCCAAGCAGCAATGTATAAATTACGCTCCAGATAGAAAAGGTGAAACCGGCTGGCGTAAACAGGTTGGGATACTGCGCACTGAGCTGCATCTGCGTCCTGTTGTTGAGCGGCAAAAAGATAGACAGGCAATTGGCAGCGATCATGATGACAAAGCACACCATGTTGACAACAGCTGTGGAAGCCCTTGCGGTCGTATGTTCTGATCTGGTCATATACAATCCCTGTTTTCACACCTGCTGGTGCACACACAGCAAGGTAAGAATCTGTTGCAAATTAAAAATACAAATGCAGAAATTAACCTTACAAAGGTGTTCCAAAAGGCAATGATGATCAGCAGGTTGCAGCGTATTTTCAACGCAGTTGTACATCTGCCTTATTTGTACCGGAATTGCAAAGTCAGATAGGGAGCACCATCGTTGGCAACATTGATGTGATCGATATAGTTGTTTGGCTTATAAGCATTGACAAAAGTGGAAAGCGTGCTTTCGTAGGCATTGGCAGCATTGTGACCATTGCCATGCGAGTAAATTTTCGTTACCGGTTTGCTACCGAGGAAAGAATGCAAATCATTGAACTTTTCGTTGATGGCGGTCGTGAGAAAATAGTCGCCGGGAAGTTCATTGCCCAATGATGCCTGCCGCAGCTGGTTTTGATAATTGACCAGGTAATAATCCCTGCCCAGCACCGCGCTTTTGAAAGTGACCATCGCGTTTACGGAAAGAAACGCATCGTCATAACTATAATCCACGGTGTCGCTGAAATGGTTGGCTGTGCTGTAAGTTACTTTCCTCACAAGATCGCCCGCCGCACTATAGACATAATGATACAGCGTTGTATCTTTTTTGCCTGCATCCGTTACGGTCAAAGAGGCAGCCACGGGCCGGTTCAGCTCGTCATATTCCGCATTGACTACAGAGGCATATTGTTTGGCCGCATCAGCATAAGAACTGGTAACGAGGCGATGGTCTCCCATCTTCGGCATAGGTAAAAAACAGCGTATCTGCTTTGCCGTTGTTGATGGTAATCCAGTTGGTAACATGGTTTTGCGCGTCGCGGTTGATGAGGAGTTGGTAAGAGGGGTTTGCAAACGCGTTGGCACTGCTCACAAGGTAGCCTGAAGTATTGTACTGATACGTTAACAACAACTCGTCGTAAGGATTCGCATTGGTCGTATCGTCTTTGTACACATTCAGGAACGTCCGGCCGGCATCAAACTGTAGCGAGTAAACCCGGCTGCTGGATGGATGCACCAGGTTGTTAATTACTACCTGGTAGAGGCTGCTGACGCCCGCCGTATCCAATAACAAAGTACTGTCTACAATGGTGCTATCTCGCACGATGACACCCGTGGTATCAACCGGCTCAATATCCAGGTAATTCAATTCTTTTTGGCAGGAAACAATGGTCATAAATGCACTGAACAGGATGGCAAATGATACAATGGATTTTGGCATATGTGGATTTTAAAAATCAGCTTTGTAAATAAGCATATGCAAATCGAATACCATTTGCCAAAACATTAATTTATAAACAGTTACACATGTGCTGCGATATTTATTCAACAAGATATTTTCGCAGTGTGGTGCTGTTGACAATCCACAAGACCAGTAGAATCACAACAGCAGCCGCAATGGTGTATGCGGAAGGATAAGCATTAAGAAAAATATGTTGCGCAGCCAATATGTGCTGCAGCAACCGTTGCAGGATGGCAATAATAACCAGTACGGCTATGGTGATGATGACATTGACCGGGAAAAACTGCTTCATCAGGAACCAGTACAATTGTTTGGGTGCCGCGCCCAACGTGATGAGCAGCGCAATGTCTTCTTTGCTTGAGGCGATGGTGAGCTGGATAAACAAAGTAAATATGAGCAGTGCAAACAACAGCATCAACCCTCCGGTGATCCACGAAATATTCACCACCACATCCACCACCTGCCGGTACTTGCTGAAGCGCGTTTTTTCGGCATCGGTCTGCAGGCCGTGATTAGTAAGATAGGTTACCAGCTGCGGGTTCCCAGGATCTGATGTTTTGATAACCACCCGCGAAGGATTGTCTTCCAGGTGGCTGCCAAACTTTTCATTGGCCCAGTTCATAAACGACTGC
Organism: uncultured Chitinophagaceae bacterium; assembly: GCA_963826385.1. Lineage (GTDB taxonomy): Bacteria > Bacteroidota > Bacteroidia > Chitinophagales > Chitinophagaceae > Ilyomonas. The sequence goes on from CAWGWV010000010.1 coordinate 265,854, forward strand.
GGTACCAATACCGTTGAAATGCGGTCGCTGAAGCCTACCACCCGTGCATAGTATTGCACCACCCCCTGCGGGCCAAGGATACTGATTTGGATGGGCAGGCTCATCACCAGTTCCTGCGACAATTGCGGCAAATTTTGCGAAGTGGCAAATCCAAAGTTGTACATGTCGAGAAACATATTGGGCACCACCATCGGGATAAACTGAGATTGATCGTCCCAATTCCAGTCATCACTTTGCACATCAATAAATTCATCGGGCACACTTTCAAAAAACAGTTCGGTGTAGAAGGGAAGCCGGTTGCCACCACTCGCCGATACTTTGAACCGGCTGGGTGTCAGCACTCCTACTGCTTCTATAAATGGCTGTTGTCTCAGCCCTTCGATATCGGTTTTCAGCAGGGTAGTGCCATCCGCACTTTTTCCTGTCACCGGCTTGTGAACCACGAGAAAGTTGGCGATGCTATCCCTGTTATCATCACCGTGCAACAGTTCGTTATAATTGGCTTGCAACTGTATGGCAGACAATATCAAAATCATCGCTACCGACAGCCCGATAACGGCCATTACAAAACGGCTTCTGCCCGTGCCGGTTTTGATCAGTTTGTGTAAAAGTTGGTTCAGCATAACGGCTACAGCTGCAAATATTTTGTATAAGCAAAATGATCATCTTCATCAAGATCCGTGAGGATAAAACCGGCATTCCGACGCTTGCATTCCGACGAAATTAACGCGGCAGCTTTGGCAGCATTGTCTTTATCCAGGTGACTGAAAGGCTCGTCCATCAGCAGCCAGCAAAACGGCTGTACCAATGCGCGCACGATGGCAATGCGCTGCTGCTCGCCATAGCTGCACAAACCAGCCCGCTGCCCGAGAATGTGGGTAATGCCAAGCTGCGCAGACATTTCATCAATGACACCTGACGCGCAATAAGGCGACTGCAACACGCGGTTCAGTTCGATGTTTTCGCGTGCCGTCAGTTGCGGAAACAGGCGCAGGTCCTGGAAAATGATGCTCACCTTTTGCTGCCGCATCACGGCAAGTTGTTCGTTGTTCATTTGCTGTAGCTCCTGTTTGTCCCATCGGATCGTACCTTCATAGTCGCTGCGCAGTTTGTACAGGATATGAATCAGCGTTGTTTTCCCGGTGCCGCTAGGTGCTTTGATTTTGATCCATTCCGGATCGCGGAAAACAAGTTGTTGGTTCCAGACATCAGAAGCCTGCCGCAAAAATTTATCTTTCAGCGGGATGGGCAACAGCTGTCCTATTTCTATCTGCATACCCTTGCAAAATACTGTATTTGGGTGTATACAACATTGAAGCAGTTTCTTTCCTCATTGAATGCAGTTGTATTGCCAATGCACTTCTTTTTGCCTTTGGAATAACTTTTGGTCAACGCATCATACAACGTTTCATCATGGAAAAAAAATTAAGCGGACAGGTAGCCATCGTTACAGGCGGCAGTAGTGGCATCGGAACCGGTGTAGCCATTGCCCTTGGCGAAGCCGGCGCCATCGTCGTCGTCAATCACTCGCGCGATTCGTCAAAAGACCGGGCGACAAAGGTAAAAGAGGAAATAGAAGCAGCCGGCGGCAAAGCCATAACCTTCAAGGCAGACGTGAGCAAAGAAGCCGAAGTGCAGCATATGTTTGCCAGCACCATTGAGCAGTTTGGAACAGTAGATATCTTGGTCAACAATTCCGGTGTGCAGCAGGATGCCGCATTTCACGACATGACGTTGCAGCAGTGGGAAACGGTTATCAACATCAACCTCACCGGGCAGTTTCTCTGCGCGCGCGAAGCCATCCGCGAATTTTTGCGCCGCGGCATCGACAGCAGCAAATCGGTTGCTGCCGGCAAAATCATTCACATGAGCAGCGTGCACGAAGTGATTCCCTGGGCGGGTCATGCCAACTATGCTGCGTCGAAAGGCGGCGTGATGTTATTGATGAAATCCATTGCGCAGGAGTACGGACCGAAAAAAATACGCATCAACAGCATTTGCCCCGGCGCCATTCAAACGCCCATCAACAAAGAAGCCTGGGGCACAAATACATCGCTGGAACAATTGATGACGCTCATTCCTTATAAACGCATCGGCACCCCTGAAGACATAGGCAAACTCGCCATATGGCTCGCCAGCGACGACAGCGATTACATTACCGGCGCGTCCATTTTTATAGATGGCGGCATGACGCTCTATCCCGGATTTGCCGACAATGGATAAGGAGGACAATCAATATCATTTTGAGGTTTTATCATCCCCAGAAGGCGCACCAATAAGCAGTCGTAAATCCCCACTCATAGCGCTTTCGTATACTGACTGCAGGCGATGTTTTTTCAAACCATTGACTTAGCAGTATCGCTGTCCGGTAGGCGGAACAATGTCATTGTGTTCACCTTCGGTTTACTTTCCCTTATTGCTCCGGCTTGTTTCGCCGGTTTGTCACGACGACAATTCTGGTGCAGTTTGTGCCACGAAAACATACAGAAAAACACCTGCATGAACCTGAATTATGTGCTGATCACAAAGCTGATGCTTGCTGTGTATTCCGTTGCCCTCTTGTTTTTACTTTGTTATGGTTGTATCCAGATTCACCTCGTTTATCATTACCTGAAAAACCGGAAGCAAAAGAAAGAACCGCGACAACCATTGCCGATGCTTTCTTATCCACTAGTGACGGTACAGCTGCCGGTGTACAATGAACAACTGGTTGTATGCCGGCTGATTGATGCTGTGGCGCAGATGCAGTATCCAAAAGACAGGTGGGAAATACAGGTGCTCGACGACTCAACTGACGAAACCACCGGTCTTGTGGCGGAGAAAGTAAACCATTACCGGCAGCAAGGCATCCGGATATCGCACATCCGGCGCAGCCATCGTCATGGTTACAAAGCGGGCGCCCTGCAAAACGGGTTGCAATCTGCCACAGGCGAATACATCACCATTTTTGATTCCGATTTCATTCCGCCGACAGATTTTTTACTTCAAACCATTCCCCATTTTACCGAAGAAACCGGCATGGTGCAAACGCGTTGGACACATTTGAACAAAAACAGTTCGTTGCTCACGCATTTCCAGGCATTTTTGCTCGACGCGCATTTTTCCATTGAGCAGGGCGGACGAAACAGTGCCGGCTGCTTCATCAATTTTTCGGGTACGGGTGGTGTCTGGCGCAAAGCCTGCATGACCGATGCCGGCGGCTGGCATGCTGATACCCTCACCGAAGACTTTGACCTTAGTTATCGTGCACAACTCAAAGGCTGGCAATTTGTGTATTTGGAAGATGTGACCGTGCCTGCCGAACTGCCGCCCTTCATGAGCGCGCTCAAAGCACAACAATTCCGCTGGATCAAAGGCAATGCAGAAACCGCCCGCAAACATGTAAAAAGCGTCTTGCGGTCGAACCTGCCGCTGGCAAAAAAGCTGCACGCTTTTTTTCACCTGATGGTAGGTCTTGTATTTATCAGTGCGTTTACCGCTTCGTTTCTCAGCATCCCGCTGCTGCTGTTGAAGCAGCACGTACCGCAGCTAAACAACTGGTTTCGTTATGCTTCGCTGTCGCTTCTCAGTCTATGCTGTCTTGGGGTGTTTCATTATGTATCCACGGTATCTACGGGCTTTTCGGGACAACAGTCAAAACGCTATTTTTTTCAAACCTTTCCGTTGTATCTTTCGTTTAGCATGGGCATGGCGTTCAGCAACACACTGGCAGTAACAGAAGGCTGGCTGGGCATCAAATCTGGCTTTGTGCGCACTCCCAAATTCAACATCAGCGATACAAAAAGCCTGAACAGGTTAGATGCATCAGTTACAAAATGGTCTCCCTTGCTGCTGGCAGAAGCGTTGCTCATGCTGTACTTTCTTACAGGCACAGGCTTGTCGTTTTTGGTAAACGATTTCTCTATGTTTCCTTATCACCTGATGCTGTCCTTCGGTTTCGGTATGATTGTCTGGTTTTCGGTAAAAGAACAATACATGAACAGTTTTCCGAACAACAGCACAAACGGGCAGAATTTTCATTTGTGGAAAATGATGCAGGTATAATCAACCACTTTGGAAAAAATCATTGGTGCAACTGCTCACGCAATGTTTACCAGTTTACCACCAGTTTGCAATTCACCAATCTTGGCGTCAGCCGGTTGGGCAAGGCAAATGTATTGTTCTGGTAATCTTTGATGAGCAGGTAACTGATGGTGTTGGGGCGATCGATCAGGTTAAACACTTCGAGGCTCAGCCAGATGCTGTTAAAATCTTTGAACGGGGAATGGCTGCGGCGGGGTTTAGCAGCATCCAACAACAACGCGCTAAACCCAATGTCCACCCGGATATAGGATGGAATCTGCAGCGAATTGCGATAGCGTGCATTGCCGGGAATGTTGTAGGGAAGATTGCTGCCATACAAAGTATTCAGATACACTTTGATGTTTTGGTTGGTGCTCAGGTAATCCTGGAAAAACATACCGAAGGTAATGAGCCGGTCGGTGGGGCGGCGCAGCCAGCCAATGTTGTTCACAGCGATATCGGCAACCGTTCTGTCGGCAGTCTGCGCAGTGATCTGTTCTCCCGCCGCGTTGTAATAGTTGGTGAACGTATCGCCGTCAAGGTTTTCCCTTGTCCGCATAATACCGAGGCTGATCCAGCTTTCGGCGTCTTTTACCACCTCGCCAAACAACCTGCCTTCAATGCCAACTGCATACGCTTTGGCATTGTTGTTTCCGTAATATCGCACCCGAACATTGTCTATGTCATACGGGTCCACATTCCACAGATATTTATAGTAAGCTTCGGTGGTAAAACGGGCCGGTCGGTCAAACAGCTTCAGGTTGTAATCAAATCCGCCGGTTGCCTGCCAGCTTTTTTGTGCCTGCAAGTCTTTGTTCAGCGTGCCGTCGTACCGTCTGAATTCACGGTAAAAAGGCGGTTGTCCATACAATCCCAGCGAGCCTTTCAGGATCACATCTTTGGTCCATTGTTTTGGATGAACCGAAAACCCAATCCGGGGCGACAGAAGCAATTCATGGTTCAGGTTGTTGTAGTTGTAGCGGATGCCTGCCTGCAGTGTAAAGCCAGACGAATCTCTGAACTGGATGTTGTCCTGCACATACCCGCTAAAGCGGGCTACGGTAAAGCCAGCGTCGTTTTTCAACACGTCGCTCAGGAGCAAATCGCCGCTGGGCTGATAGGGCAACGAATAGCCCGCCGAATCGTTGTAACGCCATTCCTGCTGATGATCGCTGATGCGCTGCGCTTCGAGGCTGTTGCCCCACTGCAGGTAATGGTTACCGGCAGACAGGTATCCTTTGTGCTGCGCGTTATACACTTTGATGTTCAGGGTATTCCGGGAAAATTGGGTATAGACGCCTTTGCCAAGCGGGTTGGTGATATTGCCAAAAGACGCGCTGTTTTCATCAAGGTCGCGTTCGCCAAAAATATACGCGCCGGTAATGTCGCTGTTTTCTTTTTCGTTGTCTTCAAAATAACTCAGCATCCATTTCAGCCGCAACCGGTTGGTTACCTGCTGATGGGCAGTCAGCCCGATGAAATTGGTGTTGTACGCATCTTTTTCCCGGCCGGAAAACTGGATGTTGACACCCACGTTCTGCGAATACAACGCGGAGAAAACACTCGCAGTTAGTTTGCTTTCTTCGGGAAACAAGGTAAACTTTGTCCGGAAAAATTGCCCATCGCTTCCAGGCTCCACCGTTTAGGAAACCTGCCATGTCAATAAACCCTGAATGTCGGATGAAGAAGGAATGTAATTGCCCTTGGTTTCCTGGCTGCTCAGCAGGTTGCGGTTGCTGCGGTTGCGCGCGCCTACGAGGTACGTCACTTTGCCTTTGTGCGCCAGCCCTTCAAGGTGTGCGCCCTGCTCCAGCAATCCTGCATAGGCCGAGCCGCCAAACTGCCGGGGCTTTTTGTAAGTAATGTCTAACACAGAGCTCATTTTATCGCCATACTTTGCCTGGAAACCACCGTTAAAAAACCGTACGTTGCCGGTGAGTTCAGGATTGATAAAGCTGAGCCCTTCCTGCTGCCCGCTGCGCACGAGATAAGGACGAAACACTTCAAAATCGTTTACATACAACAGGTTTTCGTCGTAGCTGCCGCCGCGCACGCTGTATTGGGAAGTAAGCTCGTTGTTGCTGCCGACAAACACCTTGATCAGGCTTTCGATGTTGCCCAGCGGCGAAGGATTCACCATGGCGCGCGAAGCGTCAATGGTGATGAGCCCGCTTTGTTGTCTGTCACGACTGTCGGTGACGGTTACGCCCTGCAGTTCGCCGGAATTTCGTTCCAGTTTCACAGTCAACGTTTCCGCTTCGCCCCTGTTTAGGTAAACATTGCGCTGCACACTCCGGTAGCCGGTAAAAGAAAACACCAGCGCCAATGGCTTGCCCGCGGGCAATTGAATGGAATAAAACCCCGAATCGTTGCTCGTGGTGACAGCGTTGCCGCTGAGCAACTGTACTGACACACCAGCCAGCGGCTCATCGTTTTCGTTCCATATCCTTCCCGAAACGGTAGCTTTTGGCTGCGCCAAACCATTTAGCGTGAGCAAACAAAAAACGAATGTAAAATACCTGGCCACTGAGAGCTTTGTTTAGGAAGGAAAGATAATGATAAGGGAATGAATGAGATGGCAAAAGCCCTTTGCACTGCCGGCAACTGCTATCTTTTTTGCCCTGAAAATGACCACTACACTGCTTGCAGTTGTTCAATGGTTCCCAACACATCTTTCGATTTGAAGACGCTGCTGCCGGCGACCAATATGGAAGCCCCGGACTCAACAATGGCTTTCGCGTTGGACAGGGACACGCCGCCATCCACTTCTATCTTTGCGCTGTAGCCGCCATCATCAATCATCCGGCGCAGCGTTTTGATTTTTTTACAACTGTGCTCTATGAATGTTTGACCGCCAAATCCCGGGTTCACGCTCATGATGAGTACCACGTCAATGTATTGCAATACGTCTTTCAGCAGTTCTACCGGCGTATGCGGGTTGAGGGCTACGCCTGCCATTGCGCCCGTATGTTTGATTTGTTCAATGTTGCGGTGCAGATGCCGGCAGGCTTCGTAATGAACCGTGATGCTGTCGGCACCGGCTTTGCGAAAATCATCCACGTATTTTTCCGGCTCTTCGATCATCAGGTGCACATCGCAATGCTTTTTTGTAACGCTGCGCACTGCTTCAATGATGGGAAACCCGAAACTGATATTGGGCACAAAACGCCCATCCATCACATCAAGATGACACCATTCGGCAACGCTGTTGTTCACCAGTTCTACCTGCTGCTGCAGGTGCAGAAAATCGGAGGCTAAAAATGACGGAGCAATGATTGTCGGCATGAGAATGAGTTGTATTTCGTGAATATGGAATGACGAATTTTATCCGGAATAAAAGTTATTGCACCCGCTTCAATCCCGCGACCGTTTCAGGTGATTCTTTGTCGAGTGCGAGCGATTGTTTGAAATAAAATGCAGCGCTGTCTTTTTGGTGCATCATCTCGTAACACCTGGCCATGTAATAATACGCATCGGGATACAGGCGGTTAACGGTGGCGGCAAAGTCAAACACCTCAAGCGCCTGCTGGTATTGCCCGTTATCAAAATACACCAATCCTTTTTCAATGTATGCCGGCATGTAGGTATAATCATTACTGATGCAATTGTTGAACAGGTTGATGGCAAGACTATCCTGGTTGGTCCGTGCATTGAAAACTCCAGCAATAAAAGAGCTTGCTGCATCATAACTCCTGCCCAACCCCATGTTTTTTACCTGATTGCAAATGAGCAGGCTGCGCGGATTTTTCTGTTCGGCATACAGGTTGGCGAGGCTTAGCAATGCATCGGGTGAAGGATAAATGTTGATGGCGGCAACATAATCCCTGATGGCATTGGCGGTATCGCCGGCGTGCTCGTTCACCTGTCCTTTGGTGTACCACAATCCATAATTGGTGCTGTCTTTGGAGAGCAGCGAATCCATCTGCACCAATGCAGGCGCAAACATGTTCAGGCTATCGAGTTCCATTGCCAGTTTCAGGCGCAATCCTGCGCTATCGGGATATTGCGCTACCACCTGCTGCAAAGCGGTGACCTGCGGTGTCAATGCTTTTTCTTTTTTACCGTTGGCGGCTGTCTGTTTTTCTTCATTGTTACATGCCATGCACAAGAGACAGCTGCACAACCACAAAAAAAAACTTTTCTTCATGCTGCAAAAGTAGGGTGTGCCGGTGTAGTTTTGATTGAAACAAAATGATAAACCATGAACGGAGATTTGTATAGTATTCTATTGCATGCACACAGCATCGGGCGATGGATCTTGTTGTTGCTGCTGTTGATTGCAATTTTCAATAGCCTCGTGGCAGGTCAGCGCCCGTTCATCAAAAGTGATGCCCGCACCGGATTGATATTGATGATCGTAGCAGATACCATGCTGCTCATCGGGCTGGCTTTGTGGTATTGGGGACCCAAAGGGTTTCACCTGATAGAATCGGCAGGCGGTTTTGGCAATGCGATGAAAGACCCGGTAACCCGCTTTTATGCCATTGAACACATCACCGGGATGATCATTGCTATCGTGCTGCTGCACATTGGCAAAGCTCAGGCGCGGAAACCCATTGGCGACAAAGCCAAACACAACCGCACCATGCTGTTTTACACCCTTGCATTACTCATTATTTTATTCACCATACCGTGGCCGTTCCGCAACATCAGCGGCGGTTGGTACTGATTGAAAAAAGAAAAGCCTGTATTGCTACAGGCTTAGATTTTTCACAGGATACTGACATCCTATATTTGGATACTGTAAAGTAAATTCATATTCTGCTGCCCAGCAAATTTTTAGAAGATATTTTGTTGTAAAACAACCGATGCTTGGTTTTATACAGAACATATATTGACATAAGGCGTGATGTGTAGTAAAAGAACAGGTTGTTGTACTACCTCATAAGCGTGTTGTTATAACAAAATCCCGGTCTGGCGCAACATGAAGAACAGTCATCCTTTATCACTAGGTTCGCTGCATGAGAAGACCAAAGTTTTGATAACCAGCTGACAGATATGAAGGGCATCATGTGAACAGATAACACCAATACCAGATTCCGTTCACAACTTCAAAGTATTTGAATCCAAACGGAGAAACCAATATACTCAATACCTTGAATGAGTTGGGAAAACGAACGGTACAATGCCGATTGTATTTGCAGATCTGTCAATTCGATCCCTCTCACAATATCATTACACAAAAAAGCCTTGCAGGAACATACAGTCCGGCAAGGCTTTTTTCAATTTATGAAACAATGTTATACCAACATTCTCAATGGTTCTTCGAGCAGGCTTTTCACCGTTTGCAGGAAAGCAGCGCCGGTTGCACCATCCACTACGCGGTGGTCGCAGCTCAGCGTTACTTTCATCACATTGCCCGGTACCACGGCACCGTTTTTCACCACGGGCACCTGTGAAATACCACCAATGGCAAGGATACAGGCATCGGGCGGGTTGATGATGGCTGTAAATTCGTCTACGCCAAACATACCGAGATTAGAAATAGTAAACGTGCTGCCTTCCCAATCGGCAGGTTGCAGTTTTTTGTCTTTGGCTTTCTGCGCGTAGTCTTTCACTTCTTTGGATATCTGGCTCAGCGGTTTGCTGTCGGCATTGCGCACCACCGGCACCAGCAAGCCTTCGTCAACAGCTACTGCAACACCAATGTTTACGTCGTGATTCACCCGGATTTTATCGCCCAGCCAGCTGCTGTTGACTTTCGGGTGTTGCGTCAGCGCCACGGCTACCGCTTTCAGCACGATGTCGTTAAAGCTGATCTTTACTTTGCTCAGTTCATTGATGCGGGTGCGTGCCGTGATGGCAGCGTCCATATCAATGGTCATGGTCACATAAAAATGCGGCGCGGTAAAGAGGCTTTCGCTCAGACGGCGTGCAATGGTTTTGCGCATTTGCGATACCGGTATCTCTTCGAACGATGCAGCAGCCTGCGCAGCGACTGCTTTGGGAGCGGCAGGCTGTTCTGCAGCGGGCTGCGGCGCGGCGGCAGCTGGCTGAGCCTGCGGTTGAAAGTTTTCGATATCGGTTTTGGTGATGCGCCCGTTGTCACCGCTGCCTTTCACGTATTTTAAATCAATGCCTTTTTCTTCCGCTAATTTTTTCGCCAGGGGAGAAGCAAAGATTCTTCCGCCATTGATCACTTCCTGTGGCTGGCTGGCAGCACCGTTGGATGCCGGTGTTACCTGTGTTTGCTGTTTCTGCTGCACATCTGCATTGGCAGGTGCTACATCACCTTCGGCTTTTTGGGTATCGGCTTCTGTTTTGGGAGCACTGTCGAGCGCACCGGCATGTGCATCGCCACCACTTTTCAGACCTTGTACAATTTCATTTACATTCAATCCTTCTTTCCCTATGATGGCAAGCAGGTCGTTTACCTGTACTTTCTCGCCGGGCTGGGCGCCCTGGAACAGAAGTTTGCCATCTTTGTAGCTTTCCAGTTCCATGGTGGCTTTGTCGGTTTCAATTTCGGCCAGCACTTCCCCTTTTTTCACGTCATCACCCACCTTCTTTTGCCAGCTGGCAATCACGCCTTCGGTCATGGTATCGCTTAGTCGTGGCATCAGCACCACTTCATCCATTTTGCTGTAATCTTTTTTTGCCGGTGCTGAAGAAGCGGCCGCCGGTTGTGGTGCGGGAGTTTCTTTTTCTTTCTGTGGCGGCTGGGCGCTGGCGGCCGGCTGGGGAGCACTTTCGCCACCGCTATGTTTAGAAACAATGCTGCTTACATCTTCGCCCTGGTTGCCAATGATGGCCAACAAATCATTTACCTGCAATTTGCCGCCGTCGCCTGCGCCCACGTGGAGCAGCGTACCATCTTTGTAACTTTCCAGTTCCATGGTCGCTTTGTCGGTTTCAATTTCGGCCAGCACTTCACCCTTCTTCACAGTGTCGCCTACTTTCTTGTGCCAGCTGGCAATAACCCCTTCCGTCATGGTGTCGCTCAGTCTCGGCATTAAAATCTCTTCAGCCATATCAATAAGTTTTCGCTTTTTTTAATTTTGAAGATGAAATCGTTAGCAAATAAACAGGATTTCTTTTGCTTTTCCGTCGTTTGAAACGGGCCGTGAAATTACAGTAAAAACCATTCCACACAAGACCTCTCCTTTTTTTTCTCCTATGCCGCCGGCAAACGTACCTGAATCCTTATTTGTAATCAAGAATGTTGAGACGCGCTTCGCAAAAATCATATTCATTCATGTCGTTGCTGCTCACCACAATGAGTTTGTTTTGGCAGTAGGTTTCTACCAGGTGATGATACAAGGCAAAGCCCGGCGCATCAAGGTTGGTGCAAGGTTCGTCGAGCAGCAAAACCGGCACGTCTGAAAAAACAGCCTGCGCCAGCTTGATGCGCTGTTTCATGCCACTGCTGAAATAGCGGATTTGTTTGTCGGTTGCTTTGTCTAACCCGATGATGCGCAGGATTTCGGGTATGCGGATGCCGGGCAGCAAGGGTTTGAACGCGGCATGAAAGGCAAGAAATTCGGCAGCTGTCATTTCTTCAATCACTTCCAGATAAGGTGCGCACAATGCGATGTACTGAAAAACATCGTTTTCATTGACTGTTTGCCAGTTGCCATCCCGGTCGTGTTTCCATTCCACGCTGCCTTCATTAGCCTGGATGCTGGCAGCAATTACTTGCAGCAGGGTACTTTTGCCGCTGCCGTTGGGACCGGTGATGGCATACGATTTCCCAGCTTCCAGTTCGGCAGTTACCTTTCTGAAAATCCAATCCCTGTTGAAGCGTTTGCCTGCCCCGGAAAGCCGGATGGTCATGTTTGAAAAACGATTTGATTGTTGCAAATGTATTTGTTGCGTTCCGCTAACAACAAAAAACCCTTCCGGCGGGGGAAGGGTTTTACAATTTTATAGAGGAACCAGGAAGACGTGAAACAGAAAGTTGATCAACTACAAAAAATCTCAATGTTGTTACAATCATTTCTGTATTCGTGGTTCAATGCACATTGCAAAGCGCTTATTTTTTTGCTTTGTCGCGCATTTCCTGCAGTTTCTTTTGTGTTTCCATTGTTTGCGCAAACCGTTCCTGCCATTTGCTTTGCTGCTTCGGCGTTTTCCGTTTTACTTCTATTTCAGCCAGGATTTTATCGTGGTTGATGATGTAATTCTGAATCACGAACTGGATACCGAGCGTGATGATGTTTGACACGGTATAATACCACGTAAGCGCCGCAGGCAGCCGGTTGAAGATAAACAACAATACAAACGGGAAGATGTACGGCATGTATTTCATGGCCGGGTTGTTCTGGTCAGGCGTCATGCTCATGTTGTAAAACGCGATGAGGAAGTTGGTGAGCACCGCTGTGAGCGTGAACAGACTCACATGATCGCCATAGTTGAACGGCACACTGAACGGCAGGTGCGCAATGATGTCGTAACGCGACAAATCGTTTGCCCACAAAAAGCTTTGCCCGCGCAGTTGAATGTTGCTACTGAAAAAACTATACAAGGCAAAGAAGATGGGAATTTGCAGCAATGCGGGAATACAACCACCGAGCGGGTTGACACCGGCTTCGCGGAAAATGCGCATCTGGTCCACCGCATAAGCCTGCTGGTCGTCGCCATGTTTCTTTTTCAGCTCCGCCAGTTCGGGACGCAGCACTTTCATTTTGGCGCCACTCAGGTAACTCGTATAGGTAAGCGGTGACGTTATCAGGCGGATAAACAGCGTGAGCAAGGCAATCACCCATCCGAAGTTGCCGATGAAGGTGGACAAAAAATCAAACACCGGCATGATGATCCAGCGGTTGATGTATTTTACAAAAGAATAAATGCCCGACCCCAGGTCCACAATTTCCTCAAGATTGTTATCATATTTCTTCAGGGTGTAATAGGCATTGGGACCATAATACATCTGCAGCGGTACGTTGATGGAAGAAGCAGCGGGTGCCTGTATCTGCATGTCGGCGTTTGCAACGTACAGCTTTTGCGAAGTATCGGGTTGCGAATTCATTTCGGCTTTGCCGCCTTTGAAATCATTTTTCGCAATGAGGGTGGTATTGAAAAACTGTTGCTTGAACGAAATCCAGTCGGTTTTGTTCTCAAATTCCTGCGTAGCACCGGCAGTAGCCCGTTCAAAATCGAACCCGTCTTCGGCATCATAATAACAAATGCGCGACTGCTCTTTTTCGTAAGCGCCTGAATATTGGTGCTGGTTAACAGAAATGGTCCAGTGAAAATTGAGGGTATTGTTGGTGAGCAATTGGTTGGCGCCATTCATCCCAATGTTCCAGTCAATCATGTAATTGTCGGGGCGTATGGTGTATTGGTGCACAATGCGCTGACCGCCGGGAGAAGTCAGCGAAAAGCTGATCACCTGGCTACCATCGGCATTTTTGGTAATGCCGGACGGGGTAAAAAACAGGTTGTACGTATCGGCACTCTGGTTGTTGCCGGTATTGATGCGATAACCAATCTCGTCGTTCTGACCGCCGGCCAATACTACGGGGAGGCTATCGGTTGATTTAAAATTTTTCAGTTGTACGCTGTGAATCTGCCCGCCTTTGTTGCTGAACGTTACCTTCATCAGGCTGTTTTCCACAACGGTATATTGTTCAGAACCAATGCCGGCATTTTGGAAAGCACCTGCCTGCGCCATCCTCGACAAGGTATCGTTCCGCAAAGAATCCTGGTATGCCTGCGCCGGGTCAAGCGGTTTTGCGGTGGCAGCCTGCACACGGGCAATTGAATCTTTCGCCTGCTCTTCGGCAGCCCGCAACAGGGTCTGTTGCTGATTGGTGTACCAGAAATAAACAAAGAACAAAATCCCCAGAAGCACAAAACCAATAATGGTATTTTTATCCGCTTTCATCTAGTTGAAAAAAAATTTGAGCGGCAAAGGTAGGAATTGATGCGCGAATGGAAGCGTTAAGTTGATGGCGGCTGCCTCTGGCAGCCACGAGACTGACGAATAAGACAATACACATACAACGAAATCACGATTGATCCATTCCTAAAAATGAGATATCCAAACTGGTGGCAACCCAAAGAATCCAGCAATGATCCGGCAGATGGCAACTGTTTTTCCCCAGTATCTTTACAGCATGGCAAACAAAATTCTACTGGCGATTACCGGGGCGAGCGGCGCGATCTATGCCAAACTGCTGCTGGACAAACTGGTGCAGCTGAAAGAGCAGTGGCAGGAACTGAGCGTGGTGATGAGCAACAATGCAAAGGAAATCTGGACAACGGAACTGGACAACCAAAGCTACCTCGACTACCCGGTGCGCTATTTTGAAAAATATGATTTCACGGCACCGTTTGCCTCCGGCTCTGCGCGGTACAACATTATGATGGTAGCTCCCTGTAGCATGGGAACGCTGGGCCGCATTGCCGCCGGTACAAGCGATGACGTCGTGACACGTGCCGCAGATGTTGTTCTCAAAGAACGCCGCAAACTGATCCTCGTCGTCCGCGATACGCCCTACAACCTGATCCATATCAAAAACATGGAAACGGTGACGCTTGCCGGTGGCATTATCTGCCCTGCCACCCCGTCTTTTTATAGCAAACCCACCACCATAGAAGCCGTTGCGGCAACCGTTGCCGACCGTGTCCTCGACCTGGCGGGACTTGACATTTCCACGTATCGCTGGGGACAACAACAGCCATGACCTGACGATCAATCTTCGGGATATACAATACCCGCTTCTTTCCGGACGGCATCCAGCACCTGCATCAATTCGATGGAATCATCAAGCGTCATCACCGGGCTTTCTGTCAATCCCTGCCGAAGGCAATCGCACACATGCTGCGCTTCGTACTGGTAACCATGACCTTCGCCCCTGTCGACCGGGATAATTTGCCTGGTATCGGGATGACCGGGATAAAATTCAATGACTGCGTCGGGAGAATAAAAACGGTGCGTGAGCCGCAGTCGTCCCTCCGTACCGCAGATATCGGCTTCGGTAGCTAGGTTGGAGGCAAAAGTGGAAAACAATTGCGCAATGACGCCGTTGGGATACTGCAACCAGATGGCACATTGTTCGTCCACGCCGGTGGGTGCCGGCGTCATGATGGCCTTAACCGATTCGGGCTTTCCCAGTACGCTCATCGCCATAAAGACGTTGTAAATGCCAATGTCGAGCAACGATCCGCCGCCAATGCCGGGTCGAGCAACCTTGGCGGCGCCGGTGCGACGGGTGCAAAGCCAAAATTGATGAGCACCGATTTTACATCGCCAACCTTTTTTTCTGCCAGCAGCGATTTCAACATCTGGTAATGGGGCAAAAATTTTGTCCACACGGCTTCCATTAAAAAAACCTGTTTTTGCCTGGCCAATTTTACCATTTCCTTTACTTGCCGCGAGTTGACAGCAAAGGCTTTTTCGCACAAGACGGCTTTGCCGTGGTTCAAACACAACAGCGTGTTTTTGTGATGTTCGCTGTGTGGCGTGGCGATGTAGATAACATCCACCTGTTCGTTCTGCACCAGTTCTTCGTAGCTGCCGTGGGTATAAGCCACCGGGAAATCTTTGGCAAACGCGTTGGCCGATTCGATGGTGCGGGCGCCGGCAGCTACCAGAATGGCATCCTCTACCAGTTTAAGATCAGTAGCAAATTTGCGGGCAATGCGGCCACAACCCAGTATGCCCCAGCGTATTTTATCCGGCATGGTGAAATCGTTTTTTAGATGTAAAATGTGGGTGCAAAGGTAGGCCCGCAATATGGCGATGCAGAAAGAAAGGAAGGATAAATTTTCTTCGTAACCCGTTGTTGACAATGCAGACATGGGCGATTTTGGCAATCATCAATAGATACAAAAAAATATGCCTGCACAAAAAGTGCAGGCACGACTTATAGTTTATAAACCCCAAAAAATATTAAACGATGGTACTTCTTCTTGACAGCATCGCTCTCTGCGAGAGGTTTTGCGTTTTTCTATGCCGTTGAATATTCCACAAATCGGCGATGCCAAAAGATTTTTCGTTTGAAGAAATAAAGTTACTGTTTGCTACGGTTTCTTTTACTTCTGATGTCAGATTTTTCAGTTCCTCTACACCCATTGTAATAATGGTGCCTGTTACATTGCTGTTCATACATTTAGTTTTTACATTCACTAATAACACAGCAAACTCTCGTTAGAGGCAATTTCTTTTTACTTCTGCAGAAGATATTCTTTATAAAGGGTTATTGCCGTATGCCCGGAACAACGGGTCGTAAACCTTTAGAATTGCGGCGCAAATATACAGCTGTTTTCAACAGCAACCAAATCATTACGGTAAGAATGGCTTTTCCGGGGGGGCAAACGGCAACCGGCTTCCGCAAATGGTATGATAAATGATATGGGATAACCGGCAAAAATTTTCAACTAACAAACGGATTCATGAAGATTGCTTTTCATGGCGCAGCGCGCACAGTAACAGGTTCCAAGCATTTGATTACAACAGACAACGGTACACAGATTTTATTGGATTGCGGCATGTTCCAGGGCATGGGCGATGCTACCGACGACCTTAACAGCACTTTGGGCTTTGAAGCCAAAGACGTTTCTTACCTGCTGCTCTCCCACGCACACATTGACCACAGCGGTCTCATACCAAAGTTGGTAAAGGAGGGATTCCGGGGAAAAATTTATTGCACTGCAGCCACCCGCGACCTCGCCATGCTGCTGCTCGAAGACTCTGCCGACATTCAGCGAAACGAAACACAGCATCAAAATACGCACCGCCGGAAAGGTACCGACGTGGCAGAAGTTCTTTATACCCTCGAAGACGTGGCTACTACGGCAACGCTTTTTGAAATGGTCGGATTTGACCAATGGATAGAAATTGAACCGGGCATTGAAGTCTATTACAACAATACAGGTCACATCATTGGCAGTGCGGGCATTACGCTGCGTATTCAGGACAACGAACAATTGAAAACCATTCATTTCAGCGGCGACGTGGGGCGCTACCGCGATGTGATACTCTGCCCGCCGCAATGTTTCCCACAATCCGATTTCATCATCATTGAAAGCACGTATGGCAACAGCATTCACGACGTACAGTTTCATGCGCTCGATACGTTGATGAAACACATCAAACATACCTGTGTAGACAAAGGCGGCAAGCTCATCATCCCTGCTTTCAGCGTTGGACGCACACAGGAGCTGCTGTATTTTTTAAACCAGCTGAGCCTTGAAAAACGCCTTCCCGATATCCCGGTAATCGTGGACAGCCCGCTGAGCCTTGAAACCACCAAAGTGATCAAAAAATACCCTGCTTTGTTCAACGGACGGCTACAGAGAGTGCTGGAAATTGACGATGACCCGTTCGATTTCCCGGGATTGCACTTTACACAAGCCGTGGAGGAAAGCATGCAGATAGAGAAATTGAACGATCCCTGTATCATTATCTCAGCGAGCGGCATGGCCGACGCCGGGCGAATCAGGCACCACATTAAAAACAATGTTGAATTTGCCAGGAACACCATCCTGCTGGTGGGTTACTGCGATCCGCAATCGCTCGGCGGGCAATTGATGAGTGGTGCGAGGGAAGTGAAGATCATGGGACAAGACTACGTGGTGAATGCGGAAGTGGAAGTGATGCGCAGCATGAGTGCCCATGGTGATGCCGACGACCTGTGCCGTTATCTCTCCTGCCAGGAAGCCGACACCGTTAGTGCCGTTTATCTTGTTCATGGCGAATACGACGTGCAGCAGGATTTTAAAAAGAAACTGATGCTGAAAGGTTACGAGCAGGTATTGATACCGGATTTGCACAGCGTTTGCGGGCTCAACGAAGTAATGGCGACCGGGGAAGCAGCAAGTAGTTGATGACTTTTCTGTTTTTTTGTCCTCTTTTTCAAAAAATATTTGCACCATAACCATCCGGCGATTACTTTTGCACTCCCAAAACAAAACGGAGCGTTGGTCAAGGGGTTAAGACACCTCCCTTTCACGGAGGAATCACGGGTTCGATTCCCGTACGCTCTACCAGGTTCAAAAGGCTTCCGGCAACGGAAGCCTTTTGCTCTTAGTATACCCGTTACAATCAATCTGTCCGGCTTCCTTTCTTTGCAATCCTGATTTATTCCAACGCTTCAGTCGTATCGATCAAAACCACCAACAGTTTCCCAACTTTCGCGTCTCTTTTTTCTCATTATTTCAACCCAAATTGTCACCTTTGCCGGACCATGCAACCACAACCGGAAGAAAAGACATCCACGCAACACCTGACCGAAGAACAACAGGCGATCATCCGGTCGATGGGCAACATCAAGATCAATGCGGTAGCGGGCTCGGGCAAAACCACCACCATCATTCAATACGCTGCCAGCCGTCCCAAAAGCTCCCGCATTCTGTACCTTGCCTTCAACAAATCGGTCAGGCTTGAAGCCAAAAAACGGTTTGAAGAAATGGGCTTACACAATGTGCAGGTAGAAACCGCGCATTCGCTTGCTTACAAGCACATTGTTGCCGGGAGCAGCTATACCATCAGTGCAAAGAGCTACACAACTTTCGACATTGTTGGACTGTTGGGATTGCAGGCAACGGGCGAAAAGCACAGCGAATTCATCCTGGCAAACCACATCAGTAAATTTGTGACTTATTTCTGCAACAGCAGCGCCCAAAAAGTGCAGGACCTCCATTACCACGACCTTGTAACAGACGAAAAAGCAAAAGCATTCGTTGCCAGTCATTACCCGCTCATCGAACAGGGAACGCGGTTGTTATTGGGCAAAATGTACAAAGGCGAAATTGCCATTCCCCACGATTTTTACCTGAAACGGTTCCAGTTGCTGAAACCGAGGCTGTCATACGATTACATTTTGTTTGATGAAGGACAGGATGCATCGCCTGCCATGCTCGACATTTTTTTGCGGCAGGATGCCACCCGCCTAATTGTAGGCGATACGCACCAGCAAATCTATGGCTGGCGCCACGCCGTCAATTCGCTGGACGCAGTGACCTACCCGGATTATACGCTTTCTGCCAGCTTCCGGTTTCACCAGGACATTGCCAACCTGGCTACCGGCATTCTATCCTGGAAACAATACCTGCAGGAAGCGCAGCCCGTCAGCATCCTGGGCAAAGGAAACACCACCGGCACCCACCGCAAAGCCACCATTGCCCGCACCAATCTTGGCCTGCTGCTGAAAGCCATCACCTTTATCACGGAACATGATGTACAGCACCTGTATTTTGAAGGCAATCTCAACTCCTACACTTATGCCGATGAAGGTGCTTCTTTGTATGATGTGCTCAACCTCTACAACAGCCAGCCCGACCGCATCCGCGACAAGCTCATCGGTTCTATGAACAGCCTTGCCGACCTGGAAGAATACATTGAACAAACAGAAGATGTACAACTGGCAATGATGGTAGAAATTGTGAAAGAATATGGTAACGAAATTCCTTCGCTCATACAATCTTTAAAGAGCAAACATGTAGGCGACGAAGACAAAGCCAAAGCAGAGATGATTTTTTCCACCGTTCATCGTTCCAAAGGCATGGAATACGATGCCGTACAGTTGGTGGACGATTTTGTTACCGAAGCCAAACTGGAAAAACTGGCGACAGAAAAAAAGGAAACGGGTGAACTCAACCTTGCCAAATGGAACGAAGAAATCAACCTGTTGTACGTTGCCGTTACCCGTACCAAAGGCACGCTGCGCATCCCCGAAACGTTGCTGCCAAAAGACTTTCCGGCGTCACCGTATGTACACGTTTTACCCGTAAAAAAAGAAGAAAATGAAGTGGGAAAATATGGCTCTGTGAACAACGCTTCTTCTCCATAACAACACAAAATGCACAACCGGTCTGCCACAAAACGAAGCCAAATCTTTTTCCTATACCGAACAACGGCTGCAGCACAAAAATGCTTACGAACGATGGACCGATGAAGCAGATGCCGAATTAAGGGAACTGTACGCCAATGGAACCGATTTACCGACCATGGCAGACCATTTCGGTCGTAAAAAAAGTGCCATCCTATCCCGTTTGAAAAAACTGGGATGTGAACCATTCTAAACAGAGATCAACAGCTGCGTTGGGCGCAAGCGGTTCGCAATTCTCAAAGCCAGCCTAACTTATCATTACTTTTGACACATCTTCTATAAGATTGCTTAAATTTGGAAAGTAAACAACGAAATAGTGGACAACATCATTTTATATAGCAAACTGGCGACATTGCCAGATGACCTCAAAGCAGAAGTTTCTGACTTCGTTGACTTTTTGGCAACAAAGCGCAAAAAGTCAAAAGAGAAGAAAAAACCTCAATTTCGGAAGCGGTAAAGGTATGTTTGTTTTAAAGCCTGACTTTGACGAGCCATTGGATGATTTTAAAGAATACATGCACTAATGCCACAAAATCTTCTGGACACGCATACTCTTATCTGGTACATCAATGGTGACATGGAACTATCAAAGAATGCAAGAGAAGCCATCGAAGCTGAAAATGCCATCAATTTTGTGAGCATTGCTTCTTTGTGGGAAATGGCTATCAAAATAAGTTTGGGAAAGCTGGAACTTAAAACTCCTTTCAACCAAATTGGCAGACAATTAGAAGAAAATAGTTTTGAAGTTCTGCCAGTAACATTTGAAGATACGTTAACTGTTTCTACGCTTCCTTTTCATCACAGAGACCCGTTTGACAGAATTATCATTGCTCAAAGTTTTAATAATGCGTTAACGCTAATCTCAAAGGACAAAAGCTTTGACCTTTACAATGCAAAAGTCCTTTGGTAAAATAGCCTGCGCCCAACAAGGGGGATTTGCAATAGCAGGGCTCGATGTTGTTAGCTTTGGCTTCAGTTCGCTGTTGTGCTGCATATCCTGGCTGGACATTATCTATTAGACTTTTAAACTTATTTTGCACTTTAGTTTTTAATCGGCATTTGCGTCGTCGGACGAAACTCGGAAGCCCCTGCCATCGCAAATACCTATTCGTTGTACGTATCATTTGCGTCAACTTTTCCCTGCCAGCGAATCCATTTGACCTCCATAGTGCCAGCACGAAAGATTCCAGTCTTCACCTTTTGCAACCACCGCTGCCGCATAGCCAGTTGCCGGAAGCAAATCCACTCCATACCAGCCAGCCCCGTCTTTTTCTGCACCGGCAACCGTTACCGGCGACACACGGCTACCGCTCATGGCAGACACATCGCATTGCTCCATCGGGAAGGTCATTCCTTTTCCCCATGCTTTCAGAAAAGCTTCTTTGCGTGTCCAGTATTGAAAAAAAAGCGTTCGTTGCTCTTCACCCGTTGCCTGTTCGAAAGCCTTGATTTCGCGGGGCGAAAAAAAACGGCTGGCAACCAACGCAATGTCCACTTCATGATGAATACATTCTATGTCAACGCCTACTTCGCGCCCGCGGGCAACGGCATACAGCGCATAATCGCCGGCATGCGACAGGTTGAAGCAAAGCGTTTCTTTCTCATTCGCCACAGAAAGAATGGGTTTCTGTTGCACCGTTTCTTCAAATGCAATGCGCTGCGGCGGCACATCCAGGTAAGTGCCCAACAGTTGGCGCAACACGCCATGCGAAAGCACATACCGGTTGCGGTCTTTTTCAAACCGGAAATGGCGGCTCTTTGTTAGCTCACTGTCAGACAAGGTTTGCAAAAAACTTTCCTGCTGATGCGCGACCGATGGAAGATGTACCCGCCACACGTGCAGGTCGTTCCACCCCGGTGCAATGCCGCTTGTTGCGCGCTTCCATAATGTTTGACGGGTCAGGTTTTCTTTCATGAAAAGAATTTATTGCCACCGGTGAAGAGTCATCATCATGCCACCTTTCGGCCGTAGGTTGATGAGTTGCAGCAGCCCGACCGGGTGATTGGGAACCATTTTAATTTGCCAGGATTGCGCAATGGTTGCCAGCACCAGTACGCCCTGCATCCACGCAAAAGGTTCCCCGATACAGGACCGCGGACCGCCGCCAAACGGGAAATAGGTATATTTCGACTGTTGTCCGCGCGCAGGCTCCCATGCATGCGGATGGAAGGCATCGGGGTCGGGATGAAAGCGGGCATCATGGTGAATCAAATACGGGCTCATCAGCACGAGCGTGCCCCGCGCAATGGAATACTGTGCAATGGTAAAATCGTCCAGTGCCTGCCGGGCAATGATGTACGATGGCGGATACAACCGCATGGATTCGGCAAATACTTTCCGGGTAAAAGGCAGTTGCGCCAGGTCTGCCGGTGTAGGCAAACGCCCCTGCAATACCCGGTCAATTTCTGCTTTCAAGTCTGCTGCCACGGCAGGAGATTGCGACAGCAGGTACCAGGTCCAGGTAAGCGCGGTGGACGTAGTATCGAATGCTGTTACAAACAAGGTAAGCGCCTCCTCCAAAACCTGTTGGTCGCTCATGCCTTCCTCCCCCGCATCCATTGCACTTTGCGATTGCAGCAGGATAGACAACAAGTCGGTGGCATCCTCCCCTGCCCCGTTGTGCCGGTGTTCATTTATCATTTGCCGGATAACATTTTCCAGCACTTCTTTGGCTTTGTAAAAACGGATGGTGCCGGGCAGGGGAAGATGCAACAAGGTTTCTGCAAATGGCACAGCAACACGCGCAAACAATGCCGATGCAGTGGTGAATGCCTGCAGGATAACCGGTGCCAACCGGGCAATATCGGCACGAAACATCGTTTTGCCCGCAATGGCAAGGCTCAGTTTCATCATCTCATCCATCATGTTTACACGGCTGTCATCCTTCCACCCATTCATCCATTCAACAATGCAGTTTGTAACCGTTGGCACATAGGAATCAATCATTTTTTTGTGAAATGCGGGCTGAATGATGCGGGAATGCAGCTTGTGAAAATCGCCTTCGCTTGTCAGCAGCCCTTCGCCCAATAAATGCTTGGCCAGCTTCAGCGGGCGCCCTTTTACAAAGTTGCGGTGTTGCACGGTGAGCACTTCTTTAATGTAGTCCGGATGATTGAGTAAAAGGGTACGCACGGGCCCGATATTGCACTGCACGATGTCGCCATACTTTTGCGCTAAGGTTTGTAAAAACCCAATGCCATCGCGCCGGAAAGCCCATACATGTTGTAAGGGAAATTGGGAGCGCGGTCCCGGCGGATGTGCTGTTGTATGCATACGGTGCCTGGGTTTTGTACGATCAAAAGTGATAGATGGCGCAGCCTACCTGTATGCCCGATCCAACGGCAAGGAACAAGCCGGTATTGCCGGTCGTCACCAGCCGGTGGGCATACGCATGATTCAGCGCATAAGGAATAGAAGAAGAAAACAAATCGCCTTCATCACTCGTTGCGTCCACAAATGTTACGCGGGGCAAATCCAGCTGTTCGCTCAGCCGCCTGATAAATCCGGGTGAAATCTGCGGGGGAAAAATAACATCTACGGAGCTGAGGTCAAGCGTTCCCTGTTGTTGCAATTCATCCAATGCAGAAACAATACAATCGATATACAAATCGTCGAGCGCTGCATCTTTTTCCGTGCGCAAAACGTGTTGGTTGTTGCTGATGTCGCAGTAAACCGTATCAGCTTCCATTGCGGCAGTAAAATACCGGAAGAAAAACTGCGAGAATCCTTTCCCTGTTGTCGGATGAGCATCGAGAATGAATGCGGATGCCGTTTCGCGGATGCCGGTTGTTTCCGGGTAAAACGATGCGCGGTTGTTGTCTGTTTCTGCTGTTGCTATCATTGCCGTTTTGCAGTTGCCGTTGGCGATTAGTTGCTGGGCTAAAAAACAGGCATTTAAAAACCCGATGCTGCCGTTAAACACATCAAAGGCAAGGGTTTGTTGGTTCGCCGCTTCGGTCGCATTCATATCCAGTGCGCCGGCAAGCAAGGTGGCGTAGGCCGGTTCCAGCAGGTATTCGTTGCGGTACACACCGCTGTACATCAGCAATCCAATTTCATTGACCCGGTACGAAGAGTTGACAAGGCAAGCCTTTGCCGCGGCAGTAAGCATATCCAGGGAATGACAGTTGTTGGCAAGGGCATCTGCCGGCAGCACGCCAATGCTTTCAATGCGCATGCGGGCGCTGGTCGTTTTTGGATTGAAGAAAGGGGCTGCCGGCTGATGTTGTTGCGGCTGGACAGGCAAGGAATCGTTTCGACGCAACCGATCCGGCAAATCGTCAAACACATACAGCGCAGTGCCGGTGGTTAGCCCCGAAGCGCCAATGCTGAAAATCACTTTGTCGCCTGTATTGATGTGGTTGCCCTGTATGGCATCTGCCAGGGCAACAAAATGCGCGGTGGAAGCAGTATTGCCGCGCTGCGCCAGGTTGTTGATGGTGTTGTGATCCCCGCAAACTTTATTTTCCAGTATTTTGTTGATCTCGTTTTTCACCCCGTTGATCGTCAATGTTGACGTTTGGTGCATGATGAGTTGTTGAAAACTATTGGGTTCCCAGCCAGCTTGCTCAAGCGTGTGCAATGCATGTTTTGCGCCGCAACGCACGGCAGCATCGGTGAGGTTTACCGAATCGGTATGCATGATCATTCCGCCCTGCCCCGAGGCTTTGGCAATGCAGTAAGGGCTATACCGCCCTAAGGTTTGCAGGTCTATCGCCTCAAAGCCGCCTTCAGCAGCGCTTTTCAGTATCACCGCCGCGCCGGCATCGCCAAGGGTAAGGCAGGCAAGCCGCGCATCCATAAAGCTGTCCAGCTCCTGCATTGCCGTTTGCGTTAGGTGGGTGATGTATTCACCACTCACAACCATCCCGTTCCTTACCAGTCCGGTTTTGAGTAAGGCATCCACGATGTAAATGCCCGTAAACATGCCTGCGCAGGCATTGGTAAGATCAAAGACCAGCGCATGGTTACATCCAAAATGTGCTCTTAATTTGATAGCAGTGCAGGGCTCAAAAGACAACCGGTTGGGAGCGTCGTAGCGGGAGATGTTGCAGCAAATGAGGACATCTATATCGGCTGCGTTGCACGTTGAATGGGCGAAGCAATCTGCCATCGCTTTTTTAGCCAGGTCTATCGAAAACTCGTCTTTTCCTGCCACCCGCCGGTTTTGAATACCGGTAATCTTTTCCAAAGGAAAATGCAAGGGTCTCTTGCAACCTTGCAGCACAGCGTCGGTGGATTGTGATTGCGGGGGAAGATAAAGTCCAAGGCTTTCTATAATGCTGTAGGGTGGAGGCATAAGATTGTAGGCTTAGAAGGTTTGAAGAGCAATGACAATGTTTCTATATCTGGTAACAGTCCACAACAAGAGAAGAAATAGAAAAGCAAAAAATCCGGCGCTTTTTCGCAATCTCCGGCTATTTGCAAATCGTAAGATAACGGTCGCAGGAAAAACCATCATGCGACTCATCATTCTTTTCTGATTCACTAAAGATATTCAATTTTCCAAGTCAAAAAACTGTAACTTTAATACAGGTAACTTTACTTTTTCAGTTCGTTTGTAAGATTTGAACAATTGGATAGCGTTGTGTCGTGTTGCCATATTTCGATGAAGAAAAAAGCTTTTAAAAAACCACCGCTACGCATTTGTATTAGCTCAATCCGGAATTGAAGTGAGAGCAGGATTTCAGCCCACAGAGTACAGGGTTTCCGGCAGCTATTGGTGATCTTGTTGTTCCCCTATATGTCAAAGGTTCTCATCCTTAATCATCATCTATGCCCCTATTGCCAACCTCCCTTGTTGATATTGTACGGCGGCGCGCTATGCAGCAGCCCGGCAAGCTGGCATACCGTTTTTTAACCGATGGCGAAACGGAAGAAGAAACCCAGAATTATGAAACGCTCGACCGCCGGGCGCGTGCCATTGCGGCGCTGCTGCAAAGTTGCACGAAAGCAGGCGACAGGGCACTGTTGATGTACCCGCCGGGTCTTTCCTTTATCACGGCTTACCTCGGTTGCCTTTATGCCCGCGTAGTAGCGGTGCCGGTATATCCGCCGCATCCTGCCCGTCCCGACGCTTCCCTGCCTCTTATCCGTTCTCTGATTGCCGATGCATCACCTGCGGTAGCCCTGTTGTCTTCGCCACTCTTACAGGCATTGCAACAGCGAAGCAAATTTCAAGCAGTCTTCCATGATGTAGCCTTCCTTGCCACCGACGAACCTGAACTGCAATCGTTGGCAGAACAATGGCAGGAACCCGTGATTCATACATCCGACATCGCATTTCTACAATATACCTCCGGCGCTACCAGCACGCCAAAAGGCGTAATGGTCAGCCATCAAAACCTGCTGGCAAATATGCAGTTGATTGAAACATGTTTCGACATTACGCCCGGTAGCAGCAGCGTTAGCTGGCTACCACCCTACCACGACATGGGTCTTATCGGGGGCATTTTGCAACCGCTGTTTTCCGGCTTCCCGGTTACTTTGCTGCCACATGTTACGTTCCTGCAACAGCCGTTTCGCTGGTTGCAGGCAATATCCCGCTATGGTGCCACCATCAGCGGCGCACCCAATTTTGCGTATGAATTGTGCCTTCGCAAAATCAGGGCTGAGCAAAGAGATGAGCTGGATTTGAGTCGTTGGAAAGTTGCTTTCAACGGTGCAGAAACCGTTTGTCACCAAACGATAGAACAGTTTGCCCGCTATTTTGCGCCCTGCGGCTTTCACCGGACGGCGTTCCAGCCTTGTTACGGGCTGGCAGAGTCCACCCTGTTGGTAACGGCTGCCCCCAAACCACCGCCACGCAACAACTGGTCGTATCGGAAAATGCACTGTTGCAAAATAAGATCTGCCTGGAAGTAGCACCGGGTGAAAAAACAAGCACCATCGTGAGCTGTGGTAAAAATTTGTCAGCCAGCCAGGAGATCCGGATCGTACAGCCGGAAACCTGTTCCCCATGCCCTCCCGGTGTGGTGGGAGAAATCTGGTTGCGAAGCCCGAGTGTAGCAGGCGGCTATTGGAACAATGCGCCCGAAACAACCCGCCTGTTTCATGCGCGGATTGTAGGCAAGGAAAGTGAATCTTACCTGCGCACCGGCGACCTTGGCTTTCTGCACAACGGGGAATTGTACATTACCGGGCGCATCAAAAACCTGGTGATTTCGGAAGGAAAAAATCATTACCCCCACGACATCGAAAGAACGGCTACCGGCGCACATGCTGCCATCAGCCCGGCAGGTTGTGCGGCTTTTTCAATTGCAACAGAAGTACAACAGGAGCAACTGGTGCTGATCGCAGAAGTACGCGCAAACCTTATAGAAAACCGGGCGGAGATTATCCGGGCGATCCGGCAGGCAGTATCAGAACAACACGGACTGCGTACCGGCGATATTTTACTGACACTCCCCGGCAGCATTCCCCGGACCACGAGCGGAAAAATAAAGCACTTTTTGTGTAAACAACAATACCTGGATGGCACACTAAATCAAATTCCCACCACATGAAATTCGGTATTTTCATTGACCTTCAATTGCCCCGTCCCTGGCAGGAGGGCGACGAAGCCCGCCTCTTTCGCGAAGCCCTTGAGCAGGTATGCATTGCAGACCGCATCGGGATAGATTGCGTATGGGTGCAGGAACATCATTTCCTCGAAGAATACTGCCATTCTTCTGCCCCCGAAATATTCCTCGCTGCCTGCAGCCAGCGCACCCAACACATCCGCCTCGGGCATGGCATCATAGTCATGTCGCCCAAATTCAACCACCCGGCACGCATCGCCGAACGGTTAGCCACCCTCGACATCCTGAGCGGTGGGCGCGTAGAATGGGGCACCGGCGAATCGGGATCGCGTATGGAACTGGAAGGCTTTGGAGTTGACTTTGTTGACAAACGCCCGATGTGGAAGGAAGCAGTACAGGAAACCGCCAAAATGATGTGCCTGTCGCCATACCCGGGTTACGAAGGAACTTATTTTTCGATGCCCCATCGCAACATTGTGCCCAAGCCCTTACAAAAGCCGCATCCGCCCCTTTGGTCGGCTTGCTCCAACCGCGATAGCTTAAAGCTGGCTGCGCAATTGGGTATGGGCGCACTTACGTTTGCGTTTGTCAATGAAGAAGAAGCAAAGTTTTGGGTCGATGAATATTACGAAACCTTCAAAAAAGACTGTCACCCCATCGGGCAATCGGTGAACCCAAACGTGGCGATGCTTACAGGTTTTATGTGCCACAAAGATGGTCAAACCGCGCTGGAGCAAGGCATGGAAGGTGCCCAGTTTTTTGCCTTTGGATTGGGGCATTACTGGCGCGACGGCACGCACGTTCCCGGTAGCACCAGCTTGTGGGATGCGTTTAAAAACAAGCCGGCATCGCAACTTCAGCAAATGGAAAAAGAACGGAAAAAAGCAGGCATGAGCGGCATCGGCAGCCCGCAACAGTTGATTGAAAAATTCCGGGTGCTGGAAGAAGCGGGCGTTGACCAGTTGATTTTTTTGCAGCAAAGCGGCAACTACCGGCACGAAGACATTTGCCAATCGCTGGAACTGTTTGGGAAGGAAGTGCTTCCCTTGTTTAAAGAAAGAGAAGCCTTGCGGGAACAGCAAAAAACCGAAGCATTACAACCCTTCGTTACTGCAGCGCTTCGCCACATTCCACCGGTGCAGACCATGACGAACATCCCGCCCGTAGCTGCTTACCCGCTCCTTTGGAACCAGTTGAATGGCGAACCCGTAGCGGCAGCTCCCGACCGCCGGCCCGGCATCACCGCTTTTTGGCAAATGCAGGTGGGGGGCAATCGCAGCAAAAAATAATATTTCCGGCACCGGTTGCAGACGCAATCCGCCTAAGAAAAATACAACACCGCATTACTTTTTCCTGATTCTTCAAACCAAACAACTTGAAACGAAAAGACCTGCAGGATTGGCTGATCACGCACATCGCCGGGCTATTGCACATAGCCCCCGAAGCAGTGGATGTGCACCAAACTTTTTCCGGCTACGGACTGTCCTCGCTGGAAGTGGTCACCCTTTCCGGCGACCTGGAAACGCTGTTGCAGCGCCGCCTGTCGCCCACCCTCGCTTACGACTACCCCAACATTTCCTTACTCGCACTCTATCTGTCAGAAGAGGCAGACAACGCCAGTGCTGCACCAACGGGCAAGGCATACAGTTTAGCAAAGACAGAACCCATCGCCATCATAGGCATGAGCTGCCGGTTCCCCGGTGCCGGCAACCCGCAAGCGTTCTGGCAATTGCTTTGCGATGGCGTGGATGCCATCTACCGAAGTACCGGCAAGCCGTTGGCAAAAAGAAGCTATTTATCATCCCGATCCTGCGGTGCCCGGCAAAGCCATTTCGTATTGGGGTGGTTTTCTCCCCGACATTGACCTGTTTGACCCTCACTTTTTTGGCATTTCACCTGTTGAAGCCGAACACATGGACCCGCAGCAACGGTTGCTGCTGGAACTGTCTTATGAAGCGCTGGATGATGCAGGATTGACCATGGAACAACTCAGTGGCAGCCAGACCGGAGTATTTGTAGGTATTTCGGTAAACGAATACAGCCAACGCCAACTCAATCAACCCGCACAACTGACTGCGCATTCCGGCACCGGCAGTGCACTGTCCATTGCCGCCAACCGCATTTCGTATGTTCATAATTTTCACGGACCCAGTATTGCCGTAGATACCGCTTGTTCATCATCGTTGTCTGCCGTTCACCTTGCCTGCCAAAGCCTTCGCAACGGCGAGTGCAGCGCCGCGCTGGCCGGTGGTGTCAACCTCATCCTATCGCCGGCACACTCCATCACCTTTACCAAAGCAGGCGTGCTGGCACCGGATGGCAGGTGCAAACCATTTGATGCCGGTGCCAACGGGTATGTGCGGGGCGAAGGTGGCGGACTGGTAGTTTTAAAAACTCTTTCCGCAGCCACGGCAGACGGAGACCATGTGCTGGCTTTGATAACCGGTAGCGCGATGCGGCAAGACGGGCGAACCAATGGTTTGATGGCACCAAGCCGCGAATCGCAGGAAGCCTTGCTGCAGGCGGCTTACGAAGCGGCAGGTGTAGCGCCCGGCCAGGTTCAATACGTGGAAGCGCATGGAACAGGCACCCTGCTGGGCGATGCGATGGAAGCGCAGGCACTGGGCAATGTACTGGGTAAAAACCGCGTGAACGGACCTTGCCGTATTGGCTCCGTTAAGTCAAACATCGGGCACCTGGAAGCTGCCGCCGGCATTGCCGGTTTGATGAAAGTAGTGCTGAGTATGCAGCACAATCTGCTTCCGCCAAGCCTGCATTACCATTCTCCCAACCCGCATTTTTCTTTTGAAGAATTGCCCCTGCAGGTGCAGCAGGAAACAGGTGACTGGTTGCCGGGAAACCGTGTTGCCGGTATCAGCTCATTTGGTTTTGGCGGTACCAACGTGCACCTGGTTTTGCAGGAACCGCTGGAAAAAAAACGTAGCAGATACAACCACCGAACCGGATGTTTGCCTGCTTCCTTTGTCAGCCCACAGCCGGGAAGCGCTATATACACTGGCAGCTTCTTTTCAAGCAGCGTTGGCTTCCGGTTTAGGGAAAACATCATTGGCAGACATTTGCTTCGCGTCCGGTGTACGGCGAAGCCTGTTCCCATACCGGCTGGCGTTGGTGGGACAAACAACGGGAGAATTTCTTACACAACTGGAAGCTTTCCGGCAGGGAGATGCCAACATTCTCATGCGGGAAAATGAAGTACCGGCCAACACGCCCAAACTGGCATTTGTTTTTCCGGGGCAGGGCAGTCAGTGGATGGGCATGGGACAGCAACTGTTGGCACAGGAACCTGTCTTTTACCAAACCATTCAACACATCAGCGGGTTAATAGAAGCCCGGTTTGGCTGGTCGCTGCTCGATGTATTACTTGCCCCATCACCAAACCCTTCACTGGATGATATTGCGGTGATACAACCCGCGCTTTTTGCCATACAGGTTGCGCTTGCTGAAGTCTGGAAGTCGTGGGGCATTGTGCCGGATGCAGTGGCAGGGCATAGCATGGGCGAAGTTGCCGCCGCCTGCGTGGCAGGTATGATTACATGGGAAGATGCGGTACAGGTGATCTGCCGCCGCAGCCGGTTGATGAAAACGCTGCGCGGCAAAGGCAGCATGCTGCTAACAGATCTGTCGCCCGGTGAAGCGGAAGCGGTATGCAAATCATACAACAATACCATCGCTTTGGCAGTCATTAACAGCCCTTCTGCTACGGTGCTGTCCGGCAGCCCGGAAGTCGTGCAACAAGTGATGTTTTTTTTACAAAGCCAGCAACGCTTTTGCAAACCGGTTAACGTGGATGTAGCTTCCCACAGTGCCCAAATGGATGTTTTGCAAGCCGACTTGTTGCGTGAACTGACCGGATTGTCATCGCAGCCGGCGACCATCCCGTTTTACTCTACCGTGACCGGTGTACGAGGCGACGACCTACCGCTCAACGCCGATTATTGGATGAACAACCTGCGGCAACCGGTTCTGTTTTCCGGCGCCGTGGCGCAGTTGCTCCGTGACGGGCACACCATGTTTATTGAAATTTCTCCCCATCCCATTTTGTTGGGTTCCATACAACAATGCCTTCCTGCCGGCAATGGTATTACCCGGCTGCTTCCCTCCTTGCGCCGGGAAGAAAAGGAACGAACCGTGATGCTATCCACCCTGGGTGTTTTGTACACGCAGGGATTTTCCATTCGCTGGGAACAACTGTATCCGCACGGCAAAAAATGGGCGCCCCTTCCTCCCATTCCCTGGCAGCGACAGCGGTATTGGATTGAGGAAACAGCAACTGAAATTGCCGGGGTAAAATATTTTTCGGTCAATACAATTCATCCGCTGTTGGGCAACCGGCTGAGCCTTGCCAACACACCCGATACGTATGTATGGCAAACTTACCTTACGGAAGACGTGATGTACTATCTGAAAGACCACCGGGTAGAAGGAGAAATCTTGTTTCCCGCCGCCGGATTTATCGAAATGGCATTGGGCGCGGTTGAAGAAGCCAATTTGCAGGATACGCACGGGTTGTCTGACCTTGTTTTTGAATCGAAATTGATATTGGATGGCAACAAATCACCCTTGTTACAAACCATCTTATCTCCGGAAAATCCCAATCTTTTTTCAATCAAAATCTACAGTCAATCCTCCCCGGAAAGAGCCTGGAAACAACATGCGTCCCTGGCGTTGATCCCTAAACCCGCTGAATGGGATGAAACAGCAGCTTGTAAAACTGTTCCGGATGAAATCCTGCAAAACAATACCGGTGAACAAACGGCAAAAGCATTGTATGAAACCCTGGCAGCGGGCGGCATATCGTATGGTCAAAATTTTCGCGCCGTCACCCGGCTTTGGCAAAAAGAATACGGGGCAGTGGGTCAAATTGTGTTGCCAAACATGCTGCACCAGAACAGCGAGGCATACGTGCTTCATCCGGTATTGCTGGATGGCTGCCTGCAGGTGCTGGCTGCCACGATGAATGCGACGGAAAAAGATGTTGTTTACCTGCCCGCCGGGTGTAGAACGTTTCGCTTATTTGCAAAGCCCGGCAATGTGCTTTGGAGCGAGGTACGCAGGCAGCCTGCAGACCAATTTGCCACCGGTACAATCACGGCTGATATCAGGCTGACGGATGATGACGGGAATTTGGTGGCAGTGCTGACCGGCTTCCGGCTGCAACCAATCCGGCGACACATCCGCCCGCTTCATTTGGTGCCGGAAACCTGGTTGTACGAGGTACAGTGGCAAATGAATAACCTGGTACAACCGGCAACCCATTATTTACCGGAAAAAAAACACTGGCTGATCATCACCCGCGAAGCAGACGCCGGGAAAGACCTGGCTACGCAACTGGAGGCAACCGGCAACTCCTGTTTCCTTTTTCTTTACCAGTCAACAGACTCCGGCAACGGAAGGTCGCCGGTGAGTTTTTTCAGGGAAAAGTTTGAACAGTTTCTTTTCGCAAATTGATGCCGGATTGTATGGGGTTGTTTATCTATCAACTGAGGAAACTGCCCCCGGAACGCCCGCTGATTCCATCACAACAACTGATGCCACAACTCATTGCAGCAACGTGTTACTGCTGGTACAAACATTGGCAAACCGTGTCGCCGGCATGCCGCGCCTGTGGCTGGTGACAAAGGGTGCGCAGGCGGTCAATGCGGGTGAAGCCGGTGTGCGGTTGAGCAAGCTGCACTGTGGGGACTTGGCAAGGTCATCGGCTTTGAACTACCTGCACTGCAGTGTACCCGCATTGACCTCGATGCGCAAAAATCTTTTGCCGATAACAATCTGCCACTGGTAAAACAACTTTTGAGGAATGACGAAGAAGACCAAATCGCTTTTCGTGGCGGCAACCGCTATGTTTCGCGGCTGTTGCCGTTTACGCTCACCATCTTCACCTGTCAAGCCAGTTTTTTCTCTTCGGGCAAAGCGGTTCTTACCTCATTACCGGTGGGCTGGGCGCACTGGGTTTGGCAACGGCACATTGGCTGGCGCAAAAAGGCGCGCGTCACCTTGTTTTATTGGGCAGGAATCAGCCTTCCTTGGCGGCAGCCGAAGCAATCCGGGAACTGCGGCAGGCAGGTGTTGAAGTAATGATTGAATGTGCCGATGTAAGCGACGGGACGCAAATGGAAAAACTATTTGAACTCATAAAGCAAAAGATGCCGGAATTGCGCGGCGTGGTACATGCCGCCGGCATATTGGACGATGGCTCCCTGTTGAATCTTACCCCGGAGCGAATGGAAACCGTAATGGCGCCCAAAGTTGCAGGCACCTGGCATCTACACAAAGCAACGTTGCACCTGCCGCTGGATTTCTTCGTCATGTATTCTTCAGCCGTATCGGTACTGGGTTCGCCGGGACAAGGCAATTACGCTGCGGCGAGCGCCTACCTCGATGCTATGGCGCACCATCGCCACCGCCTGGGTTTGCCGGCACTCAGCGTCAACTGGGGTCCGTGGGCTGATGTGGGGTTGGCAGCCGCAGCAACAGAAAAGCTGCAGGCACAACAGGCATCTACCCAGCACCTTATCAAAACAATTGGCCCGGAAGAAGGCTTTGGCATATTGGAACAATTGCTTACCCAACTTCACCCACAGGTATTGGTGTTGCCGTTCGATTTGAAAAACCTGGTAACACTGTACCCGGCAGCAGCCGGTCAGCCGTTTTTGTCGGCAGTGGGAGGCACGGAAGCGCCGGCTGCCCATTTTTACAAACGTCCGTCGTTGCGCCAGCCTTACATTGCCCCGCGAACGGAAACGGAACACAAACTGGCAGCCCTGTGGCAACAAACCCTGCACATGGATAAAGTAGGTGTGTGCGATTCATTTTTTGAACTAGGCGGCGATTCGGTGCTCGCCGCGCAAATTTTATCGCTGGCGCACCAATCCTTTGGAACCCGGATCAACCCGCAGGATGCTTTTACCGCTTTCACCATAGAACGACTGGCTACCATGATAGAAGCCGAAATGCTCAGCCGCATTGACGCCATGAGCGAGGAAGAAGCACAGCAACAACTCGTAAAGAAAACGTATGGATAAAGCGCAACTCTCGCCCGCCAAACGCGCCCTGCTGGAACAGTGGCTACAAGGGCAATCCCCTACCAACGGCAATGGCAGTACCATTCCCCGGCGAACGCCAAACAGCAAGCTGTGCCTGTCGCTGCCGCAGCAGCGGCATTTGTTTCTCGACTTGCTGGACCGCGGCACTGCGGTGAATCACCTCTCCGTATTTTTACAACTCAACGGCAAGCTCAGTAAGGAGGCGCTGGAGCAAAGTGCAAATGCCATCCTGGCGCGGCATGAAGTCCTGCGCACCCGCTTCTGCTTTGGCAGCGGCTTGCCCATCCCCGAGATCGTCGATGATTGCCAGCTTTCTATCTCATGGACAGCAATAGAAACTTCAGAAACGGGATCAGAATGGACGGAGGCACAACAGATGGCAGGAAAAGAAATATTGCTTCCTTTTGACCTCACAATGGCGCCGCTCATACGGCTCCGGATATACCAATTGAGCCCTCAAAAATCTGCCTTGCTGCTGGTGGTGCATCATGCCATTGCCGATGGCTGGTCGCTGGGTATTTTTTTGCAGGAATTGATGTTGTTTTACAATGCACACGTAAGTGGCAAACCTGCACAGGCGCCCCTGCTGCCCATTCAATATTACGACTATGCGCGCTGGCAGCGGGAGCCATACAATCAACATGAGCGGGCAGCTTCCCTGTCTTACTGGAAACAGCAGTTGGGCGGCGAACTTCCACTCCTGGCTTTACCCATGCGCCAAGTGCCGGCTGCAAAACATAATAGTATGCGGGGGCAAACTCTCCGGTTTGTTATTTCGCCGCAGCAGACACAAGCACTCGAAGCCATGAGCCGCGAAGAAGACGCTACCCTGTTCATGACCTTGCTCACCGCTTTTTATGGGGTGCTGCACCGCTACAGCGGGCAGGATGACATCTTAGTGGGCACGCCCATTGCCAATCGTTTGCTGCCCGAACTGGAGCCGTTGATCGGAATTTTTATCAATACCCTGGTGCTCCGGGTACAGGTGACCGGCAATCCTTCTTTTCGCGAGCTGCTCCGGCAGGTGCGCCAAGTATGCCTGCAGGCATACGCACACCAGGATATACCTTTTGAAGAACTGGTGGAAGCGCTGAAACCCAAACGCGACCTACGCCGCCCGCCCCTGTTCCAGGTAGTGTTCAACCTGCAAAACGCGCCAATGCCAACGGTGAATATGGAAGGGTTGGAAACAGCTTTTCTTCCGCTCGACCGGGGTGTATCGCAATTTGACATTAGCCTGATGATGACAAAAGTGGCAGGGCAATGCGAAGCCATCGTGGAATACAACCCCGATTTGCTGGACACAACGACCATTACAGCCATGTTCGGGTCTTACGTTGCAATGCTCGACTTTTTCATTACCCGGCGCGATGCTTCCATTTCGCAATTTCAATTGGTTTCTCCCGCAAACGTTATCATGATGTGGTGGAAAAAATGAATGAAACCCGGCAACCCTTTCCCCGCGATACCTGTGTGCATCAGCTGATCGCAGCACAGGTGGTGCGAACACCCGATGCCATTGCCTTGATCTATCAGCAAACGCAGCTTACGTACCGGCAACTGAACGAGGGGGCAACTGCGATGGCAAATTACCTGCAACAACTGGGCGTAGGTCCGGAAACGCGGGTGGGTATCATGATGAAAAAATCGCCCGCCATGGTGATGGCAGTATTGGGCATTCTCGCAGCCGGTGGCGCTTATGTGCCCATTCACCTTGCTTCGCCGCCAGAGCGTATAGCTTTTATTTTAAAAGAAGCGAATGCCAGCATTTTCCTGACAAATATCTATTCCCGGTGCATTGGATGGGTATGAAGGATAAGGTGATGAACCCGGAAAAAGAGGGCTGTTTTTTACAACGAAAGATAGCCGATGTCCCGTGATGCAGGTGACCCCAAATCATCTTGCCTATATCATTTTTACATCCGGCTCTACCGGGCAGCCCAAAGGCGTGATGATGACCACACGCTTCGCTCGTAAACTTTCTCTGGGCTATGCGCGCAAAGCCGGGATTGTCGGCAACCGATAGGGTGCTGGCATTGGCTTCGCTTTCCTTTGACATTTCTACACTCGAAATTTTTCTTCCCCTGCTGACGGGGGCAACCGTGGTAATCGCCGGGGAAGAAATGAATACCAATCCTTTTTTGCTGGCAGATGCCCTTCAACATTACCACATCAGCTTGTTGCAGGCAACGCCGGCTACCTGGCAACTGCTGCTTGATGCGGGATGGGAAGGAAAAACAGACCTGACTGCGCTTTGCGGTGGCGACATCCTCACGCGTACAATGGCCGACGAACTGCTGCATCGCGTGGGCAGTTTGTGGAATGTATATGGACCTACCGAAACCACTGTATGGTCAATGATGGGTGAAGTAAGCAAAGGTTCCACGCCCATTTCCATCGGGCAACCCATTGCCAATATGCAGGTCTATGTGCTGGACCGTTACCAACAACCCGTGCCGGTGGGCGTGATCGGCGAATTATACATTGCCGGGGAAGGTCTGGCGCGGGGATACCTGAACAGTGAAGCGTTGACAAAACAAAAATTCATTCCTCATCCTTTTGATGCAGTGCCCGGTGCGCGCATCTATCAGAGCGGCGACCTTGCCCGTTATTTACCGGATGGCAGCATCGAAATGCTGGGGCGGGCAGACGACCAGGTAAAAGTGCAGGGTCACCGGGTGGAGTTGGGAGAAATCACGGCTGTCATGTTGCAGCATCCGCAGGTAACAGACGGAATTGTGTTGACACGCAGCGATAGCGCGGGAAACCTACAATTGGTGGCGTACCTGGTGGCGGCAGGAGATGATGCGCCGGGCACGGCGGAACTGCGCCGATTTTTGGGTAACAAACTGCCAGCTTATATGATTCCCGGCATTTTTCGTAAGCATGCCTTCTTTACCGCTGACATCGAATGGAAAAATAAACCGCAGTGCATTGCCATTGCCTGAAGCCATGAGCCAGCAAACCGGTTACACCGCGCCACGCAATGAAGACGAGCAGGTGATGGCAGACATCTGGCAGCACGTACTGAATATGCAAACAGGTTGGCGTTCATGACAATTTTTTCGAACTTGGCGGCGCTTCCATCCAAAGCATACAAGTGGTGGTGCAAGCCAACCTATACGGTTACCGGTTGAATGCAGAAGATATTTTTCGATACCAGACCATTGCAGAATTGATGGCAATTGACGGGAAGCGTTATGACAACGGATAATTCCATTGCCTGATGAAATGGCGCCCAATGATTGGCTTACGCGTTTCTTATCTTCCGGCGGCACGCATGTTGCAGCCGCACAAATGCTTGTTGGCGTTGCAGGTACGTTTCCATTATTGACCCGCAAACATTGCAGGTCTCCCAGTTGCAAAGCGAATGATAAATGTTACGAACGGTTTCCATGGGTTGACTGAGCAGTTCATCATAGGCAATCTCAATGAGCTGCCCATTGGGTACCAATTGCTTTTGTTCCATAGTATTGCTGCATGATGCCGGCATAGGTTTCCAGGATCAGGTTGTTGACATCCACGTTGCGGGTGCTGCCGAGGGCATAAATGCGGTTGGTTACTTTCCAGAATTGTTGGTTGGAGGCATACACATCATACGGGTTGCGGTGAAGGAAAATAAATTTTGCCCCCGGAAAAAGGGACAGCAACACTTCGATTCTTGCCGTGTGGGGCGGGCTTTTCAGCACCAATTGTTTACCGCCGTTTGCCAAGGATATTTTTTTTACCAGGAAAACAAAATCCCGTTTCCATTGTGCGAGTTCCGCACCCGAAATGTCTTCAAACAATCCATATTGCCGAAACGGCTTGCCTCATATTTTTTGGAAAAAAGAAGCCCCATACCGCGCTTCTTTTGTTTAGGGATGTTGCCATGGCGCCATCTTCTTCGCCGGGATAGCTGAAATTCATGGGGATGCGATGCACCGGGTCTTTGAGGCGAAAAATCCGGCAGATAAAATTTAACCAAGGAGAAAGTATTTTTTCACTGCACAACATGCTTTCGGGAAAAATCATCTGGTAAATGGTATGATAGCCAAACCGGTTGTCCTGCGTCATTAGCTCGTGCAAAAAAGACGTGCCACTGCGGAAATAGCCAAGTATAAATACGGGGTCTTTGGCAATAACATGTTG
This sequence comes from uncultured Chitinophagaceae bacterium, assembly GCA_963826385.1. Taxonomy (GTDB): domain Bacteria; phylum Bacteroidota; class Bacteroidia; order Chitinophagales; family Chitinophagaceae; genus Ilyomonas. The sequence goes on from CAWGWV010000010.1 coordinate 304,408, forward strand.
ATTGATTTTGGTATGGTATGCCAGTTCTATCCAGCGCAGGGGTTCCAGCAGGATGGTTTTCACCAGCCAGGACGGAACGTTGCGGAGACCCCGCCACGAAACGCCACCGTTTTGATAAACAATTTTTGCAAACACATACAGGGGCAATGGAAACAAACGGTTCATGGACATGGGTTTTATAAGGTAGCAATGCTTACCAGAAAGTTAGGGGAATATTTGATGCAGCAGATATACCATTTCTAAAGATTGAAAAAGAAGCGGCAACGACAACTTCAGGTCAATCAGTAGTGTAACAATTTGAACCTGTCCCGCAGATGAGATTGATGTACACACCACTGCGGGCAACTTATCCTTCAAACGAAGACATTACCGGGCAATCATTTCCTTATTTCCTTTCCTAAACAATCCCTTGATAAAAGCGTATATTTATACAAGCACTTCACTACCTTTCTACCTATCCCATTCAACTAAATTATGAAACCGTTGACATCCCTTTTTTCTTACCCAATTAACACCAAGCCAAACAAAGAGCGCCCCGATTATTACATCACGCCAACCCGCGATTTTACCCGGCACACGAGGGATTGCGAAGAAAAATACTGGAGCAAAGACACGGCTTTCAACTGGAACCAAAGCGTGGAAGAAAACCTGAAATGCAACCTGGAAGCGCTTGATTCAACCGCATTTTCGACCATCGCCTTTCTTACCCTTCCCATGATAAACGAAACACTTGAAAAGAGAATACGGCAGTTGCAGCAGGAAGAACTCCCCGCAGAGGAAGACGCCCTGAAAAGCATAGGCGAATGCATGTCTGTTGACAGCACTGCCATAGAAGCAGCAATAGCGATTTTACAACCACTGAAACATCTACAAATCGCAGCCGGGCAACTCAAAGACCAGTTAACATTGTTGCAAACAGAATTATCCGATTTGCAGGAGCAACAACGGCTCGGTTTTTTCAAAACGGGCATTTTGGTAAAGCACCGCGAAACCACTGCAGAAAGCGACGAACAGGCAAAACAAATTGCGGAACTCACCCGTCAGATAACCCCGTTGCAAGCCCAATATCAGCAAGTGGTGGCTCAATGCAATACGGAATGGACTACCTGCCAAACAACCATCCGTGAAAAGCTTCGCGCCATACAGCCAGAAGTGCTGGCCGACCTGCAGGCAAGCCAGGCTCTTGTTCAGGAAGTATTATCAACAACCTTACTACCGGATGATCCCTTCGACCTCAATTGGCTGAAAGACCTGATTTTCAAGCGACAACTGCGCGGGCTCAAAGACATAGCCAACCATGCGCTCGTGGTAGAGCAAAGCGCCATTGCGCCCCTCACCATGGGCATCATTCACTACAAGCGGCACCGCGAAATACAGGAAGCCATGACCACCTTTATCAACGATGAAGCCAAGCATTCGGCTACGTTCCGGCGATATTTGGCGGAGAAACTGCAGGCGCGCGAATACATCCCGGCAAAGCTGATCAATGGTGCCAACCGCTACATGTGGCTGGCGCGTTTTATGCCGGGCGTAGGCTTGTTCTTTGCCGTGGTGGTGGAAGCCATCGGTGCGGCAGTGCTGGAATTTTTTGGAAACGAAAAGTATATGCCTGACAAGCTGTTTTGCAGCATTTGCAAAACCATTTCGGACCAGGATGAAACAAGACATCTGAACCTGTGTGTGGATATGTACAACGAGCTGTTCCGGAAAGGAAGAAAATGGGAATTGGTTCAAAACAACCTTGCCCTGCGCATCATGATGAAGTCGGTATATGGCGACAAAACCGAAGACCACCATCTCATACAGGCTTTCCGCGCTTTTGGGGTAGATTCCGCTACGATGTACCGGCACATCTTTGGTCGCGTCAGTGAGCAGTTGGCACGCATCGGTATGTACATGGAACCGGAGAAGCTGCTCCGCATCATTGGACGATCATGAATTGTTTTTGTGTTCACAAAGGGGACGAAAGGATGCCGCATTTCTCTTTCTTCAGGAAGATCTTCAACGAATAAAAGTGGCAAAAATGGGTCGTAACAAATCAGCCATCATCAATCCTCCATCCATCAGCTGACAATGCTGTTGTCCTAAATCATCCTGCACTTGAGTTCTCCTTTTTACCCGGTATGGTTTTACCCCTAACCAAAGTCTTTTTGTTCCAAAACTTGTTGAACAAATTTTTCTTAAAAAAACAGTGAAGAAGGACAAAACAGGAAGTTGTTGGTAAAAGCTAAGCATTTAAAAAATCAATTCAAAAAATCCGGCACATCAATAGAAGATAAGCAGTCTGAAGATGCCCTGCATCTATCCGAATATAGGAAGCAATGCAACAACCAATGATCTTACAAAGAATAATTCGGACATTTGATGCCGTGAAAACAACGCAACAAGCCAATACGAGCGAGCTTTCGTTAGGAGATGTACACGATTCGGTAGATACTTCCAAAGGCAAAAAATGGAGCCGTTTTTTTGCCTTTGTCGGGCCGGCTTATATGGTAAGCGTCGGCTACATGGATCCCGGCAACTGGGCCACCGACCTGCAGGGCGGCGCACAGTTTGGCTATTCACTCATCTGGGTGTTGCTCATGAGCAACCTCATGGCATTGCTCCTGCAAAGCCTCAGTGCAAGGCTGGGCATTGTGCGCCGCCGCGACCTGGCGCAGGCCAACCGCGAAGTATATCCTCCACTTGTCAATTTTTGTTTGTACATCCTGGCTGAGCTGGCCATTGCCGCCTGCGATCTTGCCGAAGTCATCGGCATGGCCATTGGCATTCAATTGCTTACCGGACTGCCACTCATCTGGGGCGTTTCCTTTACCATCCTCGACACCTTCCTGCTTTTTTACCTGCAAAAGCTGGGCATGCGCAAGCTTGAAGCCTTTATCATCGGGCTCATCATCATCATCGGGCTTTCCTTTTTTGCCGAAGTCTTTTTTGCCAAACCCGAATGGAACGAAGTGGTGAAGGGATTCAAACCAACGGCACTTAGCCCCGCAGCCTTGTACATCGCCGTGGGCATCATCGGTGCCACCGTAATGCCGCACAACCTTTACCTGCATTCGGCACTGGTGCAAACCCGAAAAGTAAAAGCCGATGACGAAAGCATCCGCCGCGCATTGAAATTCAACTTCATTGACAGCGCCATTGCACTCAACATTGCTTTTGTGGTCAATGCCTGTATCCTCATCCTCGCTGCCGCCACCTTTTTTACTTCCGGTCATCAAAATGTGGCTACCATTCAGGATGCACACATGCTGCTGCAAAACCTGCTGGGCACCAAGATGGCGCCCATTCTCTTTGCCATTGCGCTCATCGCTGCGGGGCAAAGCTCTACCGTTACGGGTACACTGGCAGGACAAATTGTGATGGAAGGTTATCTAAAGCTGCGCCTGAATCCCATGCTGCGCCGGCTGCTTACCCGCATGTTGGCCATTATTCCCGCGTTGCTGGTGGTGATCATTGCCGGGGAAGAAAAAGTAAATGACTTACTTGTGTTGAGCCAGGTGATCCTCAGCCTGCAACTGAGCTTTGCCATTGTTCCGCTCATTCATTTTGTGAGTGACAAAAAAACAATGGGCAAATTTGCCATTCACACCTATACCAAGATTGCCGCCTGGATTGTTGCTGCCATTCTTGTGTATCTCAATGTGCAACTGGTGATTGACACCGCCATCAATGTGTTTACCGAAGAAGGCAACCTCGCATTGAAAATACTGATGGGTGCCGGGGCTGTATTGTTTGTCTGGCTCTTTGCCATGATGACCGTATTGCCCATTATCAACAAACAAAAAGCACACAAAAGCATTCGCCTGCACAGCGAAGAACAAACGCTGCACAACCTCACCGTACCACAATACCGCCGCATCGCAGTGGCACTCGATTTTAGTCACCTCGATGAAAAGCTCATTGCCCATGCACTGAACCAGGGCAACGAACGCACTTCATATATACTTATTCACATTGTAGAAACCGCGTCTGCCAAATACTTCGGCGATGCAGCCGACGACTACGAAACGCGCAACGATTCGAGCGGCTGGAAACCTATGCTGCGCAACTCAAAAGACTGGGACATAAAATCACGGTGGTCCTGGGCTATCAAAACCGCATCAACGAAATTCTGCGCATCATCAGCAAAGAAAACGCCGACCTGCTCATCATGGGTGCACACCGGCACAGCGGCATCAAAGACTATGTATATGGCGCTACCGTTGACCAGGTGCGTCACCGCCTATCTATCCCGGTGCTCATCATCAGTTGAGTGAATTTTAATTTGAAAGTTGTGAACGACAAAGCCGCAAAGAAGTGAAAGGGTGCATCGTATTCCACTTTGTGCCCTTTTGTCTCTGTAAATCCAACCTTTATTATACTTTTTTGTGAAGCTGTTTGTTTATTCAGCCTTCCTGGTTCAAATAAGCCTGAGTGGTTCAACACCTATCTTTTTCTTCCTGAAACTTATTTTTTCCTTTGTCTTAGTAGTTCAAACAAAATATCAACAGCCGCTCATTGCAGGGCAGCAGACATCACGGGTGCCAATGCCATTGCCCATTGCGTATATTGTTTTCCCGAAGGGTGCAATCCATCGCTTGCTACCATATCGGCATTGGCACCGTCGCCCCGGCTGATGCCGGTAACATCGGTATAATGCACACCATACACTTCTGCAACCTGTTTATTGATGAAGTTGAACTGGTCAATCTGTTCACTGATCAGGGAATTGTTTCCGCCAAACGGCGTGACACCATAATCGGGAATCGACAATACAAAAACATGATTCGTTTGATGACCGGCCAGGGAGACTGCCGAATCGAGCAACTCCGCAAAGCGGTCGCGGTAACCCGTTGTGTCGTGCCGCTGGTATTGGTCGTTGACACCTATCAGCAAACTAACGGCGGCATAAGGACCTTTTGGATGCCGGGTTTGAATGGCATTCATCAGGTCGGCAGTAGTCCAGCCGGTAACGGCAAGATAGTCAAGACGGGAAAAAACGAGTCCCTGAGCTGCCAGGATGGCGGCAGTCTGCGCCGGGAAGCGGCTGGACAAATCCACCGACTGCCCGATGGTATAAGAATCGCCCAATGCGAGGTAACCATTGTTCTGCACCGTATCGGCAGCAGGGGGCAAATTTTCAGTTGGTGCCGGCGGTACGGCCGGGGTGTTGTATGAATCTTTTTTACAGGAAACAACAGCCAGCAACAGCAGCGCCGGGAAAAGAAAAGAAAGACAAGATCGCCAATCAATAATGTTCATACTGATAGTTACGAAATCAACCGCGATTTTGATTCAAACTACGATCAATCGAAAACAGCCAGCATTTTGTTTGCCAGCATCTGTGCCCACTGCGCATATTGTTTTCCCGAAGGGTGCATTTCATCAAATGCCAGCATCGAAAGATCAATGGCATCGTACCGGCTGATGCCCGTGACATCGGTATAATTGACGTGGAATGAAGCAGCCACTGCTTTGTTGATGGCATTGAACTGGTCTATCTGTGTACTGATCTTTGTATCGTTGCCGCCAAAAGGCGTGACGCCATAATCGGGGATAGACAGTACAAATACGTGGTGATGATTGTTGTTGGCCAAGGCAATGGCTTTCCGGAGAAGGTTGGTAAAATGCTCGCGGTAGCCGGTGGTGTCTTTGATAAGATACTGATCGTTGACCCCAATCAGCAGTGTCACCACGTCGTAGGTTTTCTTTGTTTTCTGGGCTTCCAGCGCCCATTGCAGATCGACCGTTTTCCAGCCGTAGTAGCCATGTAATCAATGGAGGAAAACGGGTAACCGCGCCGCTTCAGGATGGCGGCGGTCTGTGCCGGAAAGCGGTCGGCCGAATCGACCGACTGCCCGATGGTGTACGAATCGCCCAATGCCAGAAACGACTTTGTGTTGCTGCCGGCAGCCAGGGTAATGCTGGTATCCGGAAAAGGATGCCGCCAATGGACTGACTTGGCGTACAACGCCTGTGACACAAAAAGAAGCCACAGGAGCATAGGTATGGACGTGGTTAAGTATCTGAGCATTGCTAGTTGTTTTTGGTTTGCCTGCTATTGGTTTTAAATGCGATATTGACTGGTTGCCCGTCTTTGTTTTCTAAGGTACCAAAGCCACAGCAAACCTGGTTTGCAGTCCGCCGCCTGGCCCGTGAATAAAAATACAGCAAAAAAACAGGGGGATAGATTTCTTTTTTCAACCATGCGAATCATTACATTTGCTGCCCGCTTTTAATCATTCATAAAAAAACAAAAACCAATGGCTGAAAAAATAAAAGTTGCAAACCCGGTTGTGGAGCTCGATGGTGACGAGATGACACGAATCATCTGGAAATTTATTAAAGACAAACTGATACTTCCTTACATTGAAGTTGATATAAAATATTTTGACCTGGGTATTGAATACCGCGACGAAACCAACGACCAGGTTACCATTGATGCCGCCAACGCAATCAGGCAATATGGTGTGGGTATCAAATGCGCTACCATCACTCCCGATGAAGCCCGCGTAAAAGAGTTTAACCTGAAGCAAATGTGGAAAAGCCCCAACGGAACCATCCGCAATATTCTTGATGGTACTGTTTTTCGCGAGCCAATTGTTATGAACAACGTACCGCGCCTGGTTCCAAACTGGACTGCACCTATCTGTATTGGTCGTCATGCTTTTGGCGACCAATACCGCGCTACCGATTTTGTAACCAAAGGCAAAGGAAAACTACCATTAAATTTGAAGGTGAAGATGGTACGAAACAGGAATTTGAAGTGTACAATTTCAAAGGCGATGGCGTTGCCTTGGCAATGTACAATACCGATGAAAGTATTATGCCGGTTTTGCCCGCGCTTGTTTCAACCAGGCGTTAATCAAAAAATGGCCGTTATACCTGTCCACAAAAAACACCATCCTTAAAAAATACGATGGACGGTTTAAAGATATTTTTGAAGAGATTTACCAAAATGAATTTAAAACTAAGTTTGATGAAGCTGGCATTACTTACGAGCATCGTCTAATTGATGACATGGTTGCCAGTGCCTTAAAATGGAACGGTAATTTTGTATGGGCTTGTAAAAATTATGATGGTGATGTACAAAGTGATACGGTTGCACAAGGTTTTGGTTCCCTGGGTTTAATGACTTCAACATTGGTTACACCTGATGGTACCGTATGGAAGCCGAAGCTGCGCATGGTACGGTTACACGCCATTACCGCGAACACCAGAAAG
>CAWGWV010000011.1:0-89539 GCA_963826385.1 uncultured Chitinophagaceae bacterium
ATATTGTTTGATATACTCTTTCCATTGATCACACCTCCGCTTGATACTGATTTGATCAAACCAAATTGAGCTTTATGACTAGTTCACTTCCCGGATGGAGGATACTGATTCCCTTTGCAGTGCCTTTCTATCTATGGATCGTTTCCTCGTTAATAAATAAGAGAATTGCAAAGATGATGAAGATGAAGTCTGAATTGTCAGACACATCTTCCGACGCTGTTTCCAACCCTGAAGTTTTAAATGAATGGCAACAGCATACAATCAATTTTTTGAGCAGCGGACACGTTGACATGGAATGGAAATATTTTCATTTTAAAACTAGAGGTATTGTAAAAAGCAGAAAGAACTGGAACTATAATTTGTATTCGGGGATGGGTTATATTGTATGTCCTCTTCTCTTTTCAAATTTGTTACCTTTTTTAAATCTGGAACCCGGTGGAGAATGGTTGATAAATGGAACGATAGTCGTTATTCTCATTGGATTGTTGATCATCGTATACCACTATTCTTTGCATAGTTATTTCAAAAAAGAACTTATATACGAGCCGGAAAATGAATTTAAATGGACTGTAAGATCAATCTTTTGGGAAATCGTTTCAATACTAAGAAGTTTGACTGCCGGAACAGCAGGTATTGCGATTCTTTTTGGGCTTAAGGCTTTGAAGTTATTTCGAAAACTGGTGGATACTTTGTATTACGTAATCCTGCTGAGTGTTACAATCAATTTCCTTTGGATCCTGGGAATCAATATATGGGTACAAAACTGGTCATTCAGCATTGGGTTGATAATGGCGATTGCGCTTCATGTTTACCTGTACCTCAAACTGCAGAAGTGGAATAAGAAGCATGGAAATTACAAATTATTGATTCTTCGGGTGTTTAACATTCAATCCAATACAAATTTTATTTTTGAAAAAATCGCAAAGTATTGGATGCACGTTGGTGCTTACTTGACTATAGTAGATACGTCATTCCTGTTTCTGCAGAAAAAAAGAATATGGCGAAATTTTATACCGATCATTTTTTTTGCGATTTTAATCACTTGGCTTACCTGCTATGTGTTAGAATCTGTCTTAGGTATCAAAGATCAGGATGTTAATGGAACGATTTTGATCAGTTTAATCGCCATTGCATCCACCATTCACATCGTTTACAGCTACAAACAAGTCACGAAGAGATTCATTATCACCAAGGATGATCTGGACCGTTGCCTTGCGCAGTTGAGCAACAAACCATTGAACGTTTTAACAACGTTCAGAAAACGAACCGTAAGTTGTTACGATAACACCTGGGCATTTGTTGTGTCAGAATTTATTCAATTGGCAGATACCATACTGATGGATCTTCGCGGTTATTCTGAACATAGAAAAGGGTGTCAGCAGGAAGTTAATTTGCTATTGAATCTAGTGCCGGTTTCAAAAGTTACTTTTGTCATTGACGCTGATGCCGCTTTCAATGTAACAGCGTTGTTCTCAGAGGCTTGTAGCAATATCAATTCCAATTCCCCCAATTATAATACAGGTTGTATTCAGATCAATGTGTATGTGATGTATTTAGACAAAGAAATGGATTATGTGCACAGTAATGATATCATTGCTTTGTTAACAAACTCAATTCCAATAGAGTTGGATTCCAATGAATTGACTGATTACGCATAATGTTTGATCATTTGGTGTTTCTAACTCAATAAGTCCAGCTGCATCAATCCGCCAATCCACCACAGGCCATTGATTTTAATCGAAAAATAAGGCACTCAAAATAAGCTTCGCTTATCTTCGTTTTTATTCTTTTGTATGAGGAACCAATGGCTGCTGCTCCTGTTGATGTTCGTATGTGGAAGCGCCCGGCATGCTGACGCGCAGTTCCGTGTTTATTCCAACGAGTTTTTAAACATCGGCGCCGGTGCCCGCGGGCTGGGCATGGGCAGCACGTCTGTAGCAACCGCCGCCGATGCCAATGCCGGTTACTGGAACCCGGCAGGGCTTACGCAGGTTACCTACCATCCATCGTTGTCGGCCATGCACGCGGAGTATTTTTCGGGCATCGGCAAATACGATTTTCTCGCAGCCGCATTTCCCATCAGTGGCGACAAACCGCGTACCCTCGGCGTGTCGTTGCTCCGCTTTGGGGTTGACGACATTCCCAACACGCTGTACCTTGTGCAGCCCGACGGAAGCCTCAACTACAACAACATCACTACTTTTTCATCTGCCGATTATGCCTTTTTACTGTCTTACGCCCAATCGCTGGTCAATGAAGAAGACCGCAAACTGAGCGTGGGGGGCAACGCCAAAATCATTTACCGCAAAGTGGGCAGCTTCGCCAATGCCGTTGGTTTTGGTTTTGATGCCGGTGTGATGTACCGTTCGGGCAACTGGCGGCTCGGCGCATCGGCGCGCGACATTACCACCACGTTCAATGCGTGGAAGTTCAGCTTTACCGACCGGGAAAAAGAAGTGCTGTACCTGACAGACAATGAAATCCCGGTAAAATCTACCGAACTGACTTCGCCACGACTCGTTCTGGGCGGCGCTTACAATTTTGACATCAGCGACAAGTTTCAACTGCTGGCAGAAGCGAACCTCGACATTACATTCGATGGAAAACGCAATACGGTGCTGAGCGCCGACCCGGTAAGCATTGATCCGCGCATCGGGCTGGAAGCCAGCATCAGCAAAGTCGTATTTGTTCGGGCGGGCATGTCCAATTTCCAGCAGGCGTTGCAGGACGGCGATACCTTGAACCAGAAAAAAGTATGGATTTACCAGCCCAGCATCGGCGCAGGTTTCCATGTTGGCAACGTCACCATTGATTATGCATTTACCAACCTTGCCAACCAAAGCAATCCGTTGTACTCGCACATCTTTTCGCTGCGGGTTGACCTGCTGAAGAAAGAAGATCAATGACGCCTGCCGGCAAAACCAACCGGCTGTACCATCATTTGCCAAAAGCAAAACACACTGTCATGAAAAAAAGTTTACTGCTGATAAGTTTTCTCCTGAGTGTGGCTGTGCTGCAGGCACAGTTCAACAACAGTTGGATAGACTATTCCAAGACCTATTACAAATGCAAGGTGGCACAGACAGGTTTGTACCGCATCGGCACCACCACGCTGGCAGGGTTGGGACTCAGCAATACGCCGGCAGAACAGTTTCAGTTGTGGCACAATGGCAGGCAGGTTCCTTTGTACACCAGCGCGGCATCGGGCGTTTTGCCTGCCGGCGGGTACATTGAATTCTGGGGCGAAATGAATGATGGTGCTTTGGATGAACAGTTGTACAAAGACCCCTCCGATCATCTCAATGCCACCTATAGCCTCAGCACCGATACCTCGGCTTATTTCCTGGCAGTTAATGAAGGAGAAAACGCTCGCTTCCTCAACGAGGTTAACGACATCCGCAACAATACGTTGCCTGCAGAACCTTATTTTATCTATACCTACAAATCAGATTACAAGCAACAGATCAACCGTGGCAAAGGCTTGTATTATGGCGAAACGATCTACTCTTCCACTTACGACATGGGCGAATTCTGGAGTTCGTTCGACATTGCCGGCAATGCGTCGCGCACCGTCACCATGAGCAGCCTCAACGTTGCCACAGGCGGACCCGCCGCGTACGCTGAGTGTATCGGTCGCCGGCAATTCGATTCTCGGCAACAACCGCCACGTAACGGTGAGCGTCAACAACAATACCTACATCAACGAACTGCTCACCAGCTACAATGCCAACCTGTTTACCGCGTCGGGCATTCCCTTGTCCATTCTCAATTCCAATACTGCCAGCATCAAGATTACCAATGTAAGCAGCAACGTGAACGACCGGATGGTGGCGGGCATCGTTCACCTGACGTACCCACATACATTCAATTTCAACAATGCCAAAACCTTTGCGTTTCAACTCCCGGCTTCTGCCAATGGCAATTACCTTGAAATCACCAATTTCAACAGCGGCAACAATACACCGGTTTTATACGACCTGACCAATGGGGAACGCTATGGCGCCAATACCGAAACGCCGGGCATGTTGAAGTTCAAACTCACCGGCAGTGTTACAGAACGATCGCTGGTTTTGGTAAGCGAAGACCCGGCTAACATCAGCAATGTCACAGCATTTGCCGCGCGCAAATTTGTGGACTACGGAGCCGCGGACAACCAGGGCGATTACCTCATCATTACCAACAAAATTTTAATGACAGGTGACAACGGTGCAGATCAATACCGTCAATACCGGGGTAGCGCCGCGGGCGGCAATTTCCGGGCAAAACTGTATGACATAGATGAACTCGTTGACCAGTTTGCCTTTGGCATCAAGAAACATCCGCAAAGCATCAAGAACTTCCTCGCGTATGCGCGCAATGCCTATACCGTGCAGCCCAAATATGTATTGCTGCTGGGCAAAGCCGTTACCTACAACGACTATCGCGCCAACGAATCGTCGCCTTTTGCCGCCCGACTCAACCTCGTACCTACGTTTGGCTGGCCGGCGTCAGATGTCATACTTGCGTCAAATACCCTGGAACCCGTGGCAGCAACGCCCATCGGTCGCTTGTCGGTGATCAGCAGCGAAGAGATTGGCATTTATCTTACGACAAATTAAAAGCTTACGAGCTGCAGCAGAAAGACGCTACGCAAACCATAGACAACAAAGCCTGGATGAAAACAGTAGTTAATGTCACAGGCGCCAACTCCACCTCTGAAGATCAGCTGCTGAGCGGTTACTTAAACACGTATGCCAACATCCTGAGAGACACGTTGTTTGGCGGCGATGTGCACAGCTTCAACAAATCAACTACCGGCGCCGTAACACCCATCACCGATGCGGCGATGCAGCAACTGTTCAACAACGGCATCGGCATATTAAATTATTTCGGGCATTCGTCGTCCACGGCACTCAAATTACAATCTCAACGATCCGGAGACGTATAACAATGAAGGCAAATACCCGGTCTTTATCGTAAGCGGTTGCGACGCGGGCAATTTTTACGCATACGACACCACGCGTTTCAGCGTGCTGAGTTCCATTGCCGAAAAATATGTGCTGGCAGATGAGCGCGGATCCATCTGCATGCTGGGCAGCACCAATTTTGGTGTGGCCGATTACCTCAATTATTACAACACTGGTTTTTACAAAACCTTTTCTACCACTGGTTACAACAAAGACATCTGGGTGAGTATGGCGGGCGGTACCAACTACTTGCTGTCGCAGCGATCCTTTGGCGATTTTGATTCCACTTCCAAATACCTGCATGCCGAACAAACGGTGCTGCATGGCGACCCGGCATTGCAGATCAATGCCTTTCCGAAACCCGATTTTGCCATCGAAGAGCCGCAGATCGTTATTGACCCCACCTTTGTGTCGGTCGCCAACAATACCTTTACCGTTAAAGCTTATTTCTACAACATTGGTAAAGCCACCGGCGATTCGGTGTCGGTATCCATCAAACGGCAGTATCCCGATGGCAGTACCGAAAAGTGTTGTCCAAAAAAATACGTTCGGTACGCTACGTCGATTCTGTTGTCGGTCGAACTGCCCGTAGTGGCGTCGCGCGACAAAGGGCAAAACGCATCATCGCAGAAATAGACAACTTGGATCAATACGACGAGTTGAGCGAAACCAACAACAGCGCCGGCAAAACTTTTTTCATATATGAAGATGAACTAACGCCGGTTTATCCCTACAATTATTCCATTGTTAACAAGACCCAACATCAGGCTGGCAGCATCTACCGCCGATCCTACGCTGGCATCACGGCAATACGTGATGGAAATAGACACCACATGCGTTATTCAATTCTTCTTTAAAACCACCAAAACCGTTACTTCGCCCGGAGGTTTGGTAGAGTTTGAGCCCGGCATATCATTTACCGATAGCACCGTGTATTATTGGCGCGTAGCGCCGGTGCCTGCGGCAAATGAAGCGTATCGGTGGAATGTGTCAAGTTTTGTTTACCTCGCCAATTCGTCTTTCGGGTACAACCAGTCGCACCTGTACCAGCACCTGGCTTCAACGGTCAGCCGTGTGTATCTCGACAGCAGCAGCCGCGCGTGGAAATACGTGGATCGCCAATCCACCATACAGGTCACCAACTCCATTTTCCCCGTGAGCGGAACGCTCGACGGCGACTTTGAAGTACGGGTTAATGGCGACATCATTACCCAAGCCGCCTGCCTCGGTCATTCGGTGATCTACAACGTGTTTGATCCTGTTACCCTGAAGCCCTTTTTCAACCAGCCCGTACCGTCTACAACCGATGCCGGTGGCAACCATGGCGGCTTTATGGGCAGTGCACAAAGCTGCGCACACATTGGCACCGCTTACAATTTCGAATTCAGTTACCTCGACACCACCGGCCGCCGCAAAATGCGCGACTTTATGGATTGGGTGAAAGATGGCTACCTTGTAACCGCGCGCATTATTTTTGACCAGCCTTACGAACAAAAATCCGTTTGCACCCGATTATAAAAAAGACCAGCAGGTATATGGTGTGGGCAATAGCTGGTACGACAGGCTGAAGTCGGCAGGATTTACCAATATTGATTCCTTCACGTTCCCACGCACCTGGGTATTGATTTACCAAAAAAATACAACATGTTTTACCGCCACGCAGCAGTTCAGCGCCGGGCTGAGCGATCGCATCATCGTTAACCGGAGCATGCGTCGCCCGATAGTTTGGCTTATATTACTTCGCCCGTATTTGGTCCGGCAAAAGCGTGGAAATCGGTATTGTGGAAAGGAAAAACAGTCGATCTTACCGCCGGTGATCAAGACATCGGTGGATGTAATTGGCGTTACCGGCAACGGGCAGAAACAAGTGTTGTATACACTATCTGATGTCGCAGCAGGATTTTGACATCAGCAGCGTAATTCCTGTAAGCCAGTATCCTATTATCCAATTGCAGATGCGCAATGCCGATAGCATTCATTTTACACCTTACCAATTGCAATACTGGCGCGTGTTTTACGATCCCGTTCCCGAAGGCGGATTATCGGCAACCGTAGCATATAATATAAAGATTCGTTGCCGGTAGGGGAAGTGCTAAAGGGAAAAATTGGGTTTAAAAATGTTAGCGACGTTGCTTTTTCGGATAGTGTAAAAGTGAACGCGGTAGTGTACAACAAAAGCAATGTGCCAACCGCAATTGCCGTGAATCCAAACCCATTAAAAAAACTGGCGCCCGGCGATACGGCTACTATTTATTTTACCATCGATTCGAAACAATACAGCGGCAAGCAACACGTTTTATTTGATGTAAACCCCGACAATGCACAGCCTGAACAAACGCACATCAATAACTTTTTTTACAAACCGCTCATTGTTAGCACCGACATTTATAACCCGTTGCTCGACGTAACGTTTGACGGCGTGCATATCCTGAATAACGATATCGTTTCGGCAAAGCCATTACATCACCGTAAAACTTACCGATGAATCGAAATACTTGTTGTTGAACGATACCTCATTAATCAGCGTTCAACTGCAATACCCGGATGGTACATTGCATAAGTATAATTTCAACAGCGATACCCTGCGTTTTACACCCGCGACCACTGGTGCCAATAACGTGGCAACCGTTGAATTTTTGCCTTACCTGCCGGCTGACGGACAATATAAATTGTTTGTTACGCGGGAAAGACAGGAATGGCAACAGTGCTGGAAAATCGCAATACACGTATCATTCCAGGTGATTAATAAACCGATGATCTCGGATATGTTTAATTATCCAAATCCGTTTACCACTTCAACTTCTTTTGTATTTACTATTACGGGCAGCACGGTGCCGCAAAATCTGCGAATCCAAGTACTAACCATTACCGGTAAAATTGTAAAGGAAATAACGAAGGAAGAGATTGAATGACGTACACATCGGGCGGAATATTACCTCCTACAAATGGGATGGTACCGACCAGTTTGGGCAGAAGCTTGCCAATGGTATTTACCTGTACCGGGTATTAACCAACCTGGATGGCAAATCGCTTGATAAATTCACATATACAGGACGAAAACGGCAACTCCATAAACACCTCCCGGTATTTCAACAAAGGGTATGGTAAAATGTACCTGATGAGGTAGTTGTCAGCTTGCTGTGCAGGTTTTTTCGGCAATTGTTTTCCCTTTGAAATGATGACTGAAGCGTAGACAAAAAGACGGCTTCTGCGCGCGCAAGTCCTCACTGCCGAAGCACCCGGCGGGTTTACGGAATGATTGTATCTTTAGGAAATGAAAATAACGAATGCCGATCTCATCGAACTGATGGAAATCAAACAATATTTTTTAGAGCCGCCACTCACTTTTAAGCTACCGGTTTACGTAAACGAGCGAACCAGCAAAGCACTGGACATTCTGAAAAAATACCCGTTTGTAAAGCCTGCCGATATCGAAATGCTGGAGAATCTTCAAAAAGGCATTGAAGAAAAAACCATGGGTTCGGTAACGTTGAAAACAAAAATGACGAATGCAGGCATCATGATTGCCAACCTTGCCAACCGCTGACCGGTACGCCGTATTTTCCCTTTCATAAAATGAGTGTACCATTATTGGAAAATATCAATGACTGATGCAATGCTAATGTGTTGATTGTCAGCAGTTATCCTTTTGGCATTTCTCTTGGCTATAGAGGAATGTCCTTTTTCAAGTGATTCCTTTTTTGTTTAAATTAAGAACCGCAACCACAACTTTACTGCTTAAATTGTTAAGCCTGTCTTTTTTAAGACGGGCTTTTTTGTGCATCTCCCATTTCGTTGGCTGATGGATTACGGGAATAGGAGTGTCGCTTCTTTTTTAACCCTGTTATCAAACCGGTGTTTTGTTGCTTGATAAGTTTAGCAGCAGTAAGTATCGCACCTAAAAACAGGTGACAAATTCACCACAAGCGTATGAAGCAAATCTCTGCCAGCAGTAAACGTTGTGTTTGATAGCTGCCATTGTTTCGATCCCTCAATAGATTCTACGATTGATGGATTACCAACTGCATTGACTAAGGAGATTGGTGTTAATAAATTCGCTGTGGCTGGTAAATTTTATTGCCCACAATTCAAACTTTGACTGCAAGACAATACTTTTTAACCGAAAAAATAGCAACGTTAGCCTACAATTGGCAAAGGAAGCGAAAAGCACTCATTCGTCTTTTTGAAGCATTTTTTATAAAATACATTGATAAATGTCATTATAACGTGCAATTTTTTGAACAAATGAAAAGAAAATATAATTTTTACTCATTGAATGTGACTTTTTTATGATTTGTTAATGCAAGGTTTGAATGATTACTTTCATCAGTGATTCCCCTATCTACATGTTCAACAAAAAATCAAAAACCTATGATCAAAAAGATTACCCAGCCTGTATTCTGTCTTTTGTTTTTGCTTGCACTATCGGGACAGTTCAGCCGGTTGTATGCCCAGAAAGTCAATCTGAAAGCAACTGCCGCTACCATCGCCGCCCATGCTGCTGAATTGCAAATGACACCTTACAATTTACTCAATTACCGGATTTCAGATGCATACGTTGACAAAGCATCAGGCGCTACCATCGCCTACCTGCAGCAAACAAGCAAAGGTGTTGACGTGTTCAACGCCATCAAAACCGTTGCGTTCAAAGACAACAAGATTTTCTCTGTTGCCGGAGACTATGCTGCCGACATGGCTGCTACCGGCAAAACCAAAGAAAGCAAAGCCCGCATTTCGGCTGCCGACGCTGTGAAAGCAGCCGCGCAACATTTTGCACTCGCTGCGCCCGCGGCGGTAACCGCCATCAGGCAAAGTGCGCAGGAGGCAGAATTCAGCAAACTCGGTATTTCTTCCATCAACATCAAAACCAAACAACTTTGGTTGTATGATGACGTTCAAAAAACCGCCACCCTCACCTGGCAGGTACAAATTCAGCCATTGGGACAATCTACATATTGGCTGGTGAATGTAAACGCTGCCGACGGAACAGTAATGAGCAAAATCAGCCTGACGGTCAGCTGCGACTGGCAGCACCCGGTAAATACAAACGATAGCCGCCTTGTAGCCGACACCAGCGGTTTGTTGTCTGCGGAAGCCATCGATACGTCGTCGTTGCCCGAAGGCGGCGCTTACCGCGTCATCGCCTATCCTGCAGAAAGCCCCATCCACCCTGGCGGGAATCCACGTTTTGACATCAACCCATGGAAAAAAGCAGGTGAAAACAATCCTGCCGTCAGTTTCAAATGGTATGCAGACAGCATCGGCACCTACGACAGCTCGCGCAGCAACAATGTGCTGGCACAGGAAGATGTAAATGGCAACAATGGTTTTGGCATTGGTGCGCATTCTTATTTTCCTGCACCGCACCTGCTGTTTCAGCGGCAGCCCGACCTGACGAATGATCCAACATTGGAACGCAACCAGCAGTTTGCCATCACCAACCTGTTTTACTGGAACAACATCATGCACGATATTTCTTATCAATACGGTTTTGATGAAGCGTCTGGTAATTTCCAAAGCACCAACCTTGACAGGGGCGGCATCAGCGATGACCATGTATTTGCTGATGCACAGGATGGTTCCGGTACTGACAACGCCAATTTTTCCACGCCGAGCGATGGCTTCAATCCGCGGATGCAGATGTTTTTGTGGAGCGCGCCTCCCGCTGTTAATGTGCTGACACCCGCAGAATTCAGCGGGCTGAAAACGGCTTCAGAAAGCGGCTTCAGCACCAACAACAAACTGATGAACAAAGGTCCCATCACCGGCGAAGTGGTCTTGCTGAACGACGATGCTACCGGCACTACTCACCTTGGCTGCGGCACGGTATACAATGCCGGCGAGCTGGCAGGTAAAATAGCCCTGATCGACAGAGGCACCTGCGCCTTTACCATCAAAGTATTGAATGCACAGAATGCCGGCGCCATCGCCGTGATCATGGTAAACAACGTATCGGGTCCGCCCATTACCATGGGTGGTACCGACAACTCCATTACCATTCCTGCTGTGATGATATCGCTGGAAACCGGTGATTCGATGAAAACCTACCTGGCCACACAACCGCCGGTAACGGTTAGAATGGCTGCCGGCACCCGTTTGGACGGTGATCTCGACAACGGCATCATTGCCCACGAATACGGACATGGTATTTCCAACAGGCTCACCGGTGGTCCCGGTAATGTATCCTGCCTTCGGAATGCCGAGCAGGCGGGCGAAGGTTGGAGCGATTACCTTGCCCTGATGGTAACCACCAACTGGAAAACCGCTACGGTAAATGATGGAGCCAACAGCCGACCCATTGGCACCTATGTTATTGGACAACCAATAACCGGAAAAGGCATCCGCGCCTATCCCTATTCTACCGACCTAAGCATTAACCCATGGACCTATGCCAGCATGGCAGCATCTGGCGGTGAAGTGCATACCATCGGTGAAATCTGGTGCGCTACTGTTTGGGACATGACCTGGGACATCATTCAGCAGACGGGAACCATTGATGGCAACCTGTACAATGCCAGCAGCACCGGTGGCAACAACATTGCCATGCAACTGGTGATCGAAGGCATGAAACTGCAGAAATGTACACCGGGCTTTATAGATTCCCGCGATGGTATTTTAAAAGCCGATTCCCTGTTGTATGGCGGACAATACAGTGCCGCTATCTGGAAAGCATTTGCCCGCAGGGGCATGGGGCTGTATGCATCGCAGGGCAGCGCAAGCAGTACCACCGACCAGGTTGCTGACTATACAGAACCTACGCCATTGATGCCCATTGCAAAAGGTAGCTTCACAGCCGCCAAACAAAACAATACCACGTTGCTGACCTGGAAAGGGCTAACGGTTAACAGCCCGTCTGCCATTACAGTAGAAAGAAGCACCGACGGCAAATCGTTCACCGCCATTGGCACAACTGCTCCCGGCAGCACCCTGTTTACCGATGAAGCGCCGGTAGATGGCAACAACACCTACCGCTTGTCGCAAACAGAAAAAAGCGGCAGCAAAACATTCACCGGTTTGCAGACGGTCAACTTTAACCTCGTGAGCATTTCTCCCAACCCGGCGAAAGATTTCATCACCGTAATGGTCAATGGCAATACAAAGCCGCTGACCGTCACCCTGCTGGGTGGCAACGGGCAGAAGATCGCTACCTATGCCATGAGCAACAGCACCAAGCGCATCAGCCTGCCGTCCCTTGCCAAAGGCGTTTATTATGTAAGCGTAACCGGTGAAAACGTTTCTTACAAAAACAAAATCATCATTCAATAAAGCGTTGCTTTTTTTCTTACCAACAGCTCCCGGCAATCACCGGGAGCTGTTTTGTTTTGTAACCATCCGACTGCACAACCGGTATTCTTTTCATGGAGGATGAGGCGTTGCAATGCTGCTTTCTTTTTTGGGAAAGTATGAACAAAGACACAGCAGATCAGTCTTTGTTTTTCTTCCCGCGATCGAGGATTTTTTGACATTTTTCCTGCTAAAAAATATCGCATTTTGCTGCTATCTTTACCCTCATGGCAGGTAGCAACAAACGCGATACACAACAACAGAAATTCAGCGAGATCTATAACAAACTCAACGCGCAGCAAAAGAAAGCCGTTGATACCATTGAAGGACCGGTGATGGTCATAGCGGGTCCGGGCACCGGTAAAACGCAGATACTCGGCGCGCGCATTGGCAAAATATTGCTCGATACCGATACGCAGCCCGAAAACATCCTTTGCCTCACCTACACCGAAGCCGGCACCATTGCCATGCGCAAACGGCTCACTTCCTTTATTGGCGCCGATGCTTACAAAGTGAACATCTCTACATTTCACGCGTTTTGCAACGAAGTGATTCAGGATAATTTATCCTTGTTTGAAAAAAAATCGCTTGACCCCATTACCGATCTGCAAAAGATAGAACTGTACAAACTGCTGATCGATGGTTTTGGCAAAAACCACCCGCTGAAACGCTACCGCGGCGATGTTTATTTCGAAATCAATAACCTGCAATACCTGTTCAGCGCCATGAAGCGCGAGGGCTGGAACGCCGGTTATATTCAGCAATGTATTGACCGCTATCTCAACGACCTGCCACACCGCGACGTATACGTCTGCAAGCGGGCGACCAAAGAATATAAAAAAGGCGATGTAAGAACCGATAAAATTGCGGAGGAAGCAGAAAAAATGGAGAAGCTGCGGGCTGCCGTTGCAGAATTTTCCAATTATCAAACCCTGATGCAGGAACGCCGGTTGTACGATTTTGACGACATGATCAACTGGGTCATCAATGCATTCGGGGAAAACACCGAACTGCTGAACCGTTACCAGGAACAATACCTCTATATCCTGGTGGACGAATACCAGGATACAAGCGGAACGCAAAACAAAATAGTGGAACTGCTGATTAATTACTGGACCAACCCCAACGTATTTGTCGTAGGCGACGACGACCAGAGCATCTACCGCTTCCAGGGCGCCAACGTAGAGAACATGCTTCGCTTTGCCGACAGCTACAAAGACAGTTTGCTCAAGGTGGTACTCACCGACAATTACCGCAGCACACAAGCCATTCTCGATGTAAGCAAGTCAGTGATCAGCCGCAACGAAGAGCGCCTCATCCGCCAATTGCCCAACCTGAGCAAAGACCTGCTGGCTGCCAACAACAGCCTGAACCACATTACACAACTGCCGGTGGTGAAAGAATACAATTCGCCGCGCGAAGAAATGATCGGCATCGTGCTGCAAGCCGAAGCATTGATTGCCGGTGGTGTAAAACCCAACTGCATCGGGATCATTTACCGCGAAAACAAATACGGCGACGAACTAACGAAGTATTTCAAACTGCGAAACATTCCTTACTATAGCCGCCGCAACATCAACCTGCTGCACGAGCCGCTCATTCAAAACATCATCACCGTTTTCCGGTACCTCGCTGCCGAACACGACATGCCGTATGAAGGTGATGAAATGTTGTTTGAAATTTTGCACTACAACTGGTTTGGCATTCCTCCCATCGAGATTGCCAAGGTGAGTATGGAAGTGGCAGAGCGCCAGTTTACCGCCAACAAAACCTCCATCCGCAAGTACCTCTACGACAAGGCTCACCAGCCGCCGCGCGATTTGTTTGCCAAGCCCATCAACGACAAACTTAAACATGCATCGGCTTTTTTGGAAAGCCTCGTTGGCGATGTGCACAACCTCACCATTCCGCAGTTGCTCGAAAAAGTCATTCGCGAAAGCGGCGCCCTCAACTGCATCATGCAAAGCGAAGACAAACATTGGCAGATGCAACTGGTAACGGGGTTGTATGATTTTATCAAAGAAGAAACAAGCCGCAACCCGCTGCTGTCGCTGCAGCAACTGGTCAACATTTTTGAGCTGATGGAAAAAGAAAGCATTGCGATGCCCCTCGTTCAGCTCAATGGCAGCGACAAAGGGGTACACCTGATGACGGCGCATGGCAGCAAAGGACTGGAATATGAATACATTTTATTGGCGGGGTGCAACGCTGCCGGCTGGGAAAAAAAGCGCAGGCCCGGCAATGGCTATGCCCTGCCCGACACCTTGTTTGTTAGCCTGTCAAAGAATGCAGAGGAAGAAGAATTGCGCCGGCTGTTTTATGTTGCCCTTACCCGCGCGCAAAAGCAACTGGTTGTTTCTTATCCTGCTACCAAAGCTGATGGCAAACCCACTGAACCCAGTATGTTCATTGCAGAAATGATGGAAGAACACCCGATCAAAGCTGAAATGGTGATGCTGCCGGAAGAAACCGTTACTGCTTTTCGCGCCCTCGAATTTGCAACGCTGGAAGCACCAGAAATTGAAAAAATGGAAAGAGACATCTTGAAGCCGCTCGTGGACCGCTTTGTAATGAATGTTTCTGCGCTGAACAATTTTCTGCGCTGCCCGCTGGAGTTTTATTTCAAAAATCTGGTACGCATCCCAAGCCCGCGCAACGAAGCCCTCGAGTTTGGTTCTGCCGTGCACTATGCCCTCCAGCGATTGTTTGAGCAGATGCAGCGTTACCAGGAGTTTCCGTCGGCGCACAGCCTCGTGCAGGATTTTGTATCGTACATGCACCGCCACCGCGAGTTGTTTACCAAAGAGCAGTTTGATCGCCGGCTGGAATATGGCGAAGAAGTATTGACCAATTATTACAACACCTATGTGCGTACCTGGAAAACCAATGTCGCTATCGAACGTACCATCAAAGGCGTGGTGGTCAATGGCATTCCGATGAAAGGAAAAATAGACAAGCTGGAATACGACGGCAGCGAGGTGAACGTGGTGGATTACAAAACCGGCGACCTCGACAAGGCGCGTGACAAACTGAAACTGCCCAATGACAAAACTCCCCATGGCGGCGACTACTGGCGGCAGGCTGTCTTTTACAAAATATTGCTCGACCATTATGCCAACCGCAAATGGAACGCCGTAAGTTTTGAATTTGATTTTATAGAACCGGATAAAAAAGGGGAATATCACCGCCGCAAGCTGAACATTCTGCCCGAAGACATTGAAACGGTCATGCAGCAAATCTCCACGTCGTGGGAAAAAATACAACAGCACGATTTTTATACCGGCTGCGGCAAACCCGATTGTCATTGGTGCAATTTTGTAAAGACCAACCACATGGCGGTGGCACTTCATACCATCGAACCGGTGGAAGAAGAGGAAGCGCGCTATTGAAGGGTAGTCATTCCAATTATGGACAATGTCAATTCTTCCGGAAAAATCAATGGATTTTTAATACAAAGAATTCATAGGATACGTGCAGGAACAGGCAGATGGTACATTCTCGCTGCTGAGTATGGGTGCAGGTTGATAAACCTCTTGCATTGGTGGTTCCCGAAAGCCATCTTTTTTATGGAAGGCATTAGGGCGTAGTTGTTCCCGACACATTTATTTTTACCGGGCTTGAAGCATCGTAGAACTTCAGTTCACGGATGTCTGCCGGCAGGTTGAATCCTTCGGTTTCGAGTGCAGTTTTTACTTTTTGAATCATCCGGCCGCGTGTTTCCAGCATACCCCGCCGGAAGTCGTCGGTTTCTACCCACAGGTATATTTTCAGGTTGACGGTACTGGCGGCGAGTTCATCTTCTGCTACAAAGCTGGTATGGGTTTCATCGTTCACCACATCCGGCTCGTTTTGCAGGCAGGTGAGGATGATGTCTTTCGCTTTCTGAACGTCGTTTTCATAAGCAATGCCCACGATAAAATCGGTTCTGAAAAACCCGTCTTCCGTATAGTTGAATACCGGTTTGGTAAGGACGTCCGAATTGGGGATGTACACGCTTCTGCCGTCGAAGGTGAGGATCTTGGTATAGCGGAATTCCATTTCTTTTACCTTGCCAAATACATCTTCCACTTTCACCGTGTCATTGACTTTGAAAGGACGGTTGAAAGCGAGGATCATGCCCGCAAGAAAGTTCTCGGCGATGTCTTTGAACGCAAACCCAATGACTACCGCCGATGCACCTGCCGTAGCCAGTATGGCGCCTGCAATGCCGCTAAGCCCGGCAATCTGCAACGTCAGCAACCCGATAAGGATGTAAAAAACAAGCTGAATGGCATTGCTCAAAAATCCGCTCATCAGCGGGTCGTGTGAACGGGCGTTGATCTTGTTTTTGATCACCCGCGTTATCCAGTTGGCGATGAGGATGCCGATCACCAGTATGAGAATGGCAACGGCAAGGCGCGGCACCAGTTTCAAAAAAGAGTGATAATACGAACTAAGTTTCTTTACAATTTCTTCCATACAAAAGATTTATTGACTGTTGATGCAATGCAAAAACGAAAATGTAACAATCCGGTGTTCCAAAACGCCAGTTGATCAATGTACCGGCATTCACAGCACACCGGTCAATGGTTTTCAATCCATGCATGAATCGTTCCGTTCTGAACGGCAGCCTCCGTGCAAACGCTACCACCCGTTCGCTACAATGCGTTCTTTATACGATTGGGTATTCAGGCAAGGGCTGTCTTGCAATGCCACCCGTACCCGTAATTTTGGAATGACAACCATCCACAATTCAACTTCATCTAATGAAAATACTCCAGCAATTACTTCGCCTGCCGGCTAAAAAGCGGGGATTTCACCTGATTACATCCGACGTGGTGAGGGCACTGCCGCATATCGGTGACTTGACCACCGGCATTTGCCAGGTGTTTATCCAGCATACCTCGGCATCACTCACCATCAACGAAAACGCTGATCCCACGGTGCGCAAAGACTTTGAAACCTATTTCAACAAAGCCGTTCCGGAAAACGACCCCGGTTACCTGCACAACGACGAAGGTCCCGACGATATGCCGGCGCACCTAAAAGCAGCGATGCTGGGCAGTGCCGTTACCATTCCCATCCGCAACGGCAGGCTCGCGCTCGGCACCTGGCAGGGCATTTACCTGTGCGAGCACCGCGATTATGGCGGCGAACGGTCGCTGATCATTACGGCATGGGGCGAATAGAAAGAACAAGGAAATAACAGCCGGTACATCGGCCGCCGCACCACCAGCCGTGCGATTGGAGATAAAATGGTACCTTGACTGCGCATGCAAAATCGTATCAACATCATTCTCACCGGCGCCACCGGCATGGTGGGCGAAGGCGTGCTGCTCGTTAGCCTCGAACATCCGGCTGTTGAGCAGGTACTCGTCATCAACCGCAAGCCTTGTGGTGTAACGCATCCAAAGTTGCGCGAAATCATCCACCAGGATTTCTATGATTTGTCGCCCATCGAAAAAGAGCTCAGCGGCTACCATGCCTGCTTTTTCTGCCTTGGCATTTCGTCGGTCGGCGTAGGAGCCGGGGATTATTACAAGGTGACCCATACGCTTACGATGCACGTTGCCAATACCCTTAGCCGGCTCAACCACGACCTAACCTTTTGCTATGTCTCCGGCGCCGGCACGGGCGAGAAAGGCTGGCAGCAGTGGGCGAAAGTAAAGGCAGCCACCGAAAAAGACCTAACCAGGCTGCCGTTTCGCGCGGCTTACGGCTTGCGTCCCGGCTTCATCAAACCTGTGGCGGGGCAGCAGCATGTTCATCCGTTTTACACCTACATCAAATGGCTGTATCCGTTCGGGCGACGGTGGTTTCCCGGCGGATTCTGTACCATGCAAGAGCTGGCACTGTGCATGATTCATCTTGCGGTGCATGGCTTTGCACAACCCATCATCGAAGGCAAAGACATCATCGCCTTGGCAAAAGAAAGATAACAGCCAATGGGGGCTGTCAGCTGTTATCCAAGGGTCGGCACCTGTACGGGCTGTTCGCTGCAAGTCCGCAGCGCCACTGCATTTGATGCCTGCAACACGATGGTGGCATAGTCTCTTTTTATGCGGCGCTTTGCGGGCTTTTCGCTGCCATCCCGCAGCCCATCGGCTGTTGAAACTTTACCGCTCACATTTCTATGATGCACTGTTGGTACCGGCAGTAATGAATTGGTATCAGCACTATTTACAATGGTTTGCGATTGCTTGCGATTTACGTTGCGCCCTTTCAGGCTTGGTTCTTCTGCTGCTGATCTACGTTCTACTACTGGTATATTTTGGCATCACGCCCGGCTGGTGTACATTAGGCAATCTTTATGAATGCCGTTTCATTTTTCAAAACAAGAATAGCTCCTACGCCAAGCGGTTACCTGCACCTGGGCAATGCCTGTTCGTTTTTGCTGACGGCTGGTTGGGCAAAACGCGCCGGTGCAAAACTCTTGCTGCGCATTGATGACCTTGACCGCGAACGCACGCAACCACGATATGTGGAAGACATTTTTGAAACGCTCCGGTTTCTGCAAATTAAGTGGGATGAAGGACCTCAGAATGCTACGGATTACCAACGGCAGTGGTCGCAGGTACACCGCCTTCCTTTTTACGAAACCGCGCTGCAACAATTACAATCCGGCAGGCAGGTGTTTGCCTGCACCTGTTCGCGAACACAACTGCATCAGGTGGTTTCTTGTCAATGCCGCAGCAGGCAGTTGCCTTTGGATGCGCCCAACGCCTGCTGGCGCCTCATTACCGATGCTGGATTGCCGTTAGCCGTAAAAACAATGTCAGGCGATACCATCACCGCGACATTGCCGGCATCGATGCAGTCATTTGTGGTTCGGAAGAAAGATGGCGCTCCTGCTTACCAGCTTGCCTCGCTGGTAGACGATGAATATTTCGGGATCGACGCCATTGTGCGCGGGCAGGATTTGTGGGATAGCACCCTTGCGCAGCAATACTTAGCTGCCGTATTGCAAAAATCGTTTTTTAGCCAGGTGTTGTTTCTTCATCATCCGCTGTTGATGGAAGCAGGCGGGCAAAGAAAATTGTCAAAGTCGGCAGGCGATACTTCTGTTCTGCAAATGCGCTTTGCCGGGAAAAGCATCGCGGAACTGCGAAACATCATTGAAAAGTGGATGATTGCATCAGGTTGATGA
This sequence comes from uncultured Chitinophagaceae bacterium, assembly GCA_963826385.1. GTDB lineage: Bacteria > Bacteroidota > Bacteroidia > Chitinophagales > Chitinophagaceae > Ilyomonas. The sequence continues at coordinate 19,357 of CAWGWV010000011.1, forward strand.
GGCTGCGGATGCCGGGAGCGTTGCGCTACACCCGTTACAAAAAAAAGGCGGTAGTTGCCTACCGCCATTGTCTGTACATCACATTTCCAGTTCTATTGTTTCACATCAAACCTGTCTGCATTCATCACTTTCGTCCAGGCAGCTACAAAGTCTTTTACAAATTTTTCCTGTGCATCGGCGCTGCCATACACTTCGGCTACGGCTCTCAGTTCGGCATTGGAGCCAAATACGAGGTCAGCGCGGGTAGCCGTCCATCTGGGTTGTCCGCTGGCACGGTCGGTGCCGAGGTACAATTCCTTGTCATCACCCATTGCTTTCCAGGCAGTATTCATATCCAGCAGGTTCACAAAGAAATCAGTGGTCAGCTGTTCCGGGCGTTGGGTAAACACACCATGTTTTGAACCATCGAAATTGGTATTCAATACGCGCATGCCGCCAATCAACACTGTCAGTTCGGGGGCACTCAGCGTTAGCAACTGGGCTTTGTCTATCAGCAACGCTTCGGTAGAAACGGATTTGCTTTTTGATTTGCGGTAGTTGCGGAAACCATCTGCCTGCGGTTCCATAAAATCCATGGCAACCACATCGGTTTGCTGTTGCGAAGCATCCATACGACCTGGTGTGAACGGAACGGCAACATCCTGACCGGCGGCTTTGGCGGCTTTTTCTACCGCTGCTGAGCCTGCCAGTACAATCAAATCTGCCATCGATATTTTCTTGCCACCGGTTTGTGCCGTGTTGAATTCGGTTTGAATGCTTTCCAACACGCTCAACACTTTTGCCAGTTGCACGGGGTTGTTCACGCGCCAGTCTTTTTGCGGCGCCAGGCGAATGCGGGCACCATTGGCGCCACCACGCTTATCTGATCCGCGGAATGTAGAAGCAGAGGCCCACGCCGTAGATACCAATTCGGAAATGCTCAATCCGGCATTCAGAATCCTGGTTTTCAGGGAGTCAATGTCGGTTGCATTCACCAGTTCATGATTTACTGCCGGGATCGGATCCTGCCACAGCAACTCTTCCGCCGGTACATCCGGACCGAGGTAACGGGCTTTCGGACCCATGTCGCGGTGCGTTAATTTGAACCATGCACGGGAAAAGGCATCAGCGAAATCTTCGGGGTTTTCGAGAAAACGACGGGATATTTTTGCATATTCAGGATCTACTTTCAGCGAGATATCGGTTGTGAGCATCGTAGGTTTTATTTTCTTCGTTGCGTCGTATGCATGCGGGATAATTTCATCCGCATCTTTCGCTACCCACTGGTGCGCACCGCCCGGACTTTTGGTGAGTTCCCATTCAAAGTTGAAGAGGTTTTCCAGGTAGTTGTTGCTCCACTGCGTAGGCGTGGTGGTCCAGGTAACTTCGAGCCCGCTCGTGATGGTATCGGCGCCTTTACCGGAGCCAAAGCTGTTGGCCCAGCCAAAACCCTGCAGTTCAAGGTCCGCAGCTTCCGGTTCTTTGCCGACATGGTCTGAGGTTGCGGCACCGTGGGTTTTGCCAAACGTATGTCCACCGGCAATGAGGGCAACGGTTTCTTCGTCGTTCATCGCCATGCGGCTAAAGGTTTCTCGAATGTCTTTGGCAGCTGCCAGCGGGTCGGGATTGCCATCCGGACCTTCCGGGTTTACATAAATCAAACCCATGTGGGCAGCAGCGAGTGGTTTTTCCAGGTCGCCTTTCGAATGGATGTTGCCATCAGCACCTTCATCTGAATCCACAACGCCATGTCCAGCCACACCCGGAACACCATGGCGGTAGCGGTTTTCATTGCCCAGCCATGTTTTTTCGGCACCCCAATACACATCTTCCTGCGGTTCCCAGGTATCGGCACGTCCGCCGGCAAAACCAAACGTTTTAAACCCCATGGATTCAAGGGCAATGTTACCTGTAAGGATCATCAGGTCGGCCCAGGAAATCTTTTTGCCGTATTTCTGTTTGATGGGCCACAACAATCGACGCGCTTTGTCGAGGCTTACGTTGTCGGGCCAACTGTTGAGCGGGGCAAACCGTTGCTGACCCGCACCGGCGCCGCCGCGACCGTCGAATACACGATAGGTACCCGCACTATGCCATGCCATGCGGATGAACAAGGGTCCGTAGTGACCGAAGTCAGCCGGCCACCAGTCCTGCGAATCGGTCATCAGGGCATGCAAGTCTTGTTTTACGGCTTCAAGGTCAAGGCTTTTAAAGGCTTCGGCATAATTAAAATCCGGATCCATCGGGTCTGATAAAGAAGAATGCTGTCGCAATACACTCACTTTCAATTGGTCGGGCCACCAGTCGCGGTTTTTGGTGCCGCCACCGGCAACATTTTGCTCCATATTGCCGTTGTGAAACGGGCATTTGCCAATGTCGTTTGAATTGTTATCCATGGTTATTTTTTTGTTGTGAGAAATGCTGTCGTACAAATCGGGTTACCCCATCAGGCAAACAAAGATGATTCTCATTGAGGGGACAAATTTATAACACTGCTGATATAATTGCAATCAATTAATTTTATGCTTCAATAGATTTAACCTATCATGACACTGGTACAACTGGAATACATCGTTGCCCTGCACACATTGAAGCATTTTGCCAAAGCAGCTGCGCATTGCCACATCACGCAGCCATCGCTTAGCATGCAGGTACAAAAGCTGGAAAAGGAACTGGGGGTGCCCATATTCATTCGTACCAACCCGGTGACTACTACCGAAGCAGGACAGATCATTATGGAGCAGGCAAAAAAAATATTGGCAGAAGCAGGCATGATGCACCAGTTGATCGAGCAGGAGAAAGGCATCGTCGGTGGCAGCCTGAAGATGGGTGTGATTCCAACGTTGGCACCATACCTGTTGCCACAATTTATCCAGGCATTTACCAAAGCGTATCCGCAGGTGCGGCTGGGCATCCAGGAACTGACTACGGAACACATTGTTCGTCAATTGAAAAATGGCTCTCTCGATGCAGGCATTCTTGCCACACCGTTACACATTGCAGATTTGAAAGAAGACTTTTTGTTCAACGAAGAATTTGTAGCTTATGTATCGCGCAGCGAAAAGGTGTTTCATAAAAAATACCTGCTGCCGAAAGACATTGATGTGAACAGCATGTGGCTGCTGGAAGAAGGACATTGCCTGCGCAGCCAGGTGATGAACCTCTGTTCGCTGCAGAAAAATGCTTCCATCGAAAAACACCTCGATTACGCAGCCGGCAGTATTGAAACCCTCAAACGATTTGTGGATAAGAACGGCGGCATCACCTTGCTGCCCGAACTCGCGACGTACGACCTGTTGCCGGAACAAAAAAACATGTTGCGGTATTTCAAAAACCCGGCACCGGTGCGCGAAATCAGTCTTCTTACGCTAAAAACTTACTCCAAAACAAGACTGATCAATTTGCTGAAACAAACCATTCTTGACAACCTTCCGCCGCAGATGTTGCAGAAAAAAAAGATGGCGCCCCTGCCATTGTAGATACAAAGCTGGTGGTAGAAAACAAACGGTAATTCAGCGCGAACAAAGCTCTTGTCGTCACTGCTGCCGTTACTTTTTACGGACGTTCAAACATCACACGTCATCAGTAGCCTCGTGCTGGTGTTTTGCGGAATCCGGTTTGTCAAATGGTATGGTTTTGCAAAAAGAAACGGCACATTAACCGTTTCTAAAATACTTTTGCCGCCTTAAACAATGCAAACCATGATAGCAACAAAAGGATATGCAGCGCAAAGCGCTACATCAGATTTGGCTCCCTGGAATTTTGACCGGCGTGATCCGGGGGCACACGATGTGCAGTTCGACATTCTGTATTGCGGTGTTTGTCACAGCGACCTGCACCAGGTTAAAGATGAGTGGGGCGGTGCTATTTTCCCCATGGTGCCCGGCCATGAAATTGTAGGCAGAGTGACCAAGGTAGGCAACCATGTGAAGAAATTTAAAGAAGGAGATATTGTTGGCGTAGGCTGCCTTGTAGACAGCTGCCGGGTATGTGACAATTGCCAGGAAGGGCTCGAACAATACTGTACCAACGGGCATTCGCAAACCTACAACGGGCTCGAACAGGATAAAGTAACGCCTACGTATGGCGGCTATTCAAACACCATCGTGGTGAACGAAGATTTTGTACTCAGCATCAGCGACAAACTGCACCTGCCCGCCGTGGCGCCGCTGCTTTGCGCCGGCATCACTACGTATTCCCCGTTGAAATACTGGAAAGTGGGCAAAGGACACAAACTGGGCGTTGTTGGTTTGGGTGGATTGGGTCACATGGCTGTGAAATTTGGTGCTGCATTCGGTGCCGAAGTAACGGTGTTCAGTACTTCGCCAGAAAAAGAAGCCGATGCCCGCAAACTTGGCGCTCACAACTTCGTGGTTTCCAAAGACCCGGAACAAATGAAAGCCAAAGCGGGTTATTTCGATTTCATCATCGACTCGGTTTCGGCACAATCATGATTACAACCTGTACCTCGGCCTGCTGAAAACCAACGGCGCGCTGATCTGCGTAGGTGCACCTCCGCACCCGGTACCGGTTGCTGCGTTTAGCCTCATCCCGGGCCGCAAGACCCTCGCCGGTTCCATGATTGGTGGCTTGCCCGAAACACAGGAAATGCTTGACTTTTGTGCCGAGCACAACATTGTTTCCGACGTAGAAATGATTGATATCAAAGACATCCAGAATGCTTACGAAAGAATGCTGAAAGGCGATGTAAAATATCGGTTTGTCATTGACATGGCAACACTGTAAAGCATTGTACAGGATTGTTGTTCTTACAAAAACCGCCTCATCATCTGTGAGGCGGTTTTTTTGTGTTGGAACCAGATGATTTATCTTATATCAACTATGCATCCTTTTTCCGGGTATATTTCTGCTTGTTGTTTTGCTAACCTTGAAGCAATATCCTGTACACGAAAACCAGGAAGTACGGCAAACCGGCTGCGTGGGCAATTCATCAGCCTTTCCTGTGTTTTCACATCGATCAGTTCTTTTGCAAATCAATGGACGTCCGTGCTGCTGTTGAATCCTGTCTTACCTTTATAAAAAAAGGATGGAAGAAAACAATCTTTCGCACATTGACGCCAACAACAACGCCGCAATGGTAGATGTAAGCGACAAACAAATCACCAAACGAACGGCAATGGCGCAAAGCATTGTGGTGCTGGGAGAAAAGATCATGCAACAACTATCGGGCAACGATATACAGACCAAAAAAGGACCGGTGTTTCAGACGGCGATTTTGGCAGGTACAATGGCGGCCAAGAAAACCTGGGACCTCATACCGCTGTGCCACCCGCTGGCGCTTGAAAAATGCAACATCCGGATTTCGGTCAACAGTGACAATGAAGTATTGATTGAATGCACCGTTAGCATCACTTCCAAAACCGGCGTGGAAATGGAAGCCCTCACCGGTGCTTCCGTAGCAGCGCTTACCATCTATGATATGTGCAAGGCAATGAGCCACGCCATCGTGATCAAAGAAACAAAACTCATTCTCAAAACCGGGGGTAAAAGTGACTACACCAACCAATAAAACACACCAGAAACACATTGCTCTCGCCCGTGTCAATAGCGGCGAATTCGGTCGAAACGAACTGGCAATACTGGGCACTGCCTGTGTCAATATCAAACAGCTTGCGCATGCCATTATTCAACAACTGTCTGGTTTTTCCATCGCGTATGTCGATGCCGATCATCAGGGCGAAGAGGCGGGGGTACAAAGCGCTTCCGCCATTTCAAAAGGTGCGTATGCCGAATACACCAACAAGATTTCGTTTACCCGGCTCGACATCAACAGCCAGCCCAACCGTTTTCGCAAACAGATCCTGCTGAACGACAGCGACCTCGTTTTGATCAATGGCAACCATTTCACCGCGGCCCAACAAATCATCGTGATTGATGATGCCAAGCCACTGGAAAAAAAACTGGACCGGCTGACCGATGTACAGCTCATTTTGTGGAAAAATGAACCGTCACCATTACCGGATTATCTCCTTAGTCACCTGCCCAATATAGCTTCCATTCCAACACTCTCTTTGAACGATACACCCGGCATCATCCAATTCGTGCAAAACTACTGGCAACAGCGGTTGCCCGCCCTCAACGGGTTGGTGCTGGCAGGCGGCAAAAGCACGCGCATGGGCACAGACAAAGGATTGCTAACCTATCACGGCACTACACAGCGCGAACATTTGGTAAACCTGCTTTCTCCATTTTGCAAAGAAGTATTTGTATCGGGCACCGCACAACAGGCGGCAGAAAATGTAACTCAACTACCATTTGTTGAAGATGCTTTCATCGGCTTGGGCCCGGTCGGCGGCATCTTGTCTGCATTTCAGCAACAGCCCGGCAAAGCCTGGCTGACGGTTGCGTGCGACCTGCCTCTGCTGGATGCCGCCACGCTATCTTACCTGGTAGATCACCGCAACCCGTCAAAAATGGCAACTGCATTTCTCAGCGCAGAAGATCAATTTCCCGAACCCCTGATCACCATTTGGGAACCCAAAGCATACCCGTTTTTATTGCAAATGCTCAGCCTTGGCTACAGTTGCCCGCGAAAGGCGCTCATCAATGGCGATACGCAATTGCTGCACCCGCCCGATGCATCTACCTTAAAAAACATCAATACGGCAGAAGAATACAACGAAGTCATCCGATTGCTCAATAAAAAGCATAATTATTGTTAGAAAAAAAGCCTGTCAGCTATCGTGCTGTTTTGCACAACAGTTCATCTTTCATACAGGAAAAGAAGTAGTTTCCGAGCCAGTGCCCTGCAATGCAGGGAGAAAAATGAGAAGGAATCAAACAATGGATTTGAATTTTTCTCCTGCGAATGCATGTTGTTTTTGTCAGACAACGAGCAATCTGCAATGCCTGGTAATCAACAAATGAAAACACCATTTTCATCATACAAACACATGCGGTATCATGAACGAAAAAGAACCAGTTTGTCCGAATGAATCCCGGCGAAATTTTTTGAAAAAGTCGGGCGCCATCACTGCCATTGCCCTCACGCCGGCAGCAGCCATTAATGCCGCCAACAATGGCTGGGATGAAAAAATTTCCGCCGCCATCGAAAACGTTTCGCTGAGCCTTGAAGTCAATGGCAATGCGCATTCCATGGACATAGACCCGCGCACTTCGCTACTTGATTTTTTGCGGGAAAACCTGCACATGACCGGCACCAAAAAAGGTTGCGATTATGGTCAATGCGGCGCATGTACCGTGCACCTCAATGGCGAGCGCGTATTGTCTTGCCTCACGCTGGCAGCCACCACGGATGGCACAAAAGTCACTACCATCGAAGGATTGGCCAACGGCAATGAACTGCACCCGATGCAGGCTGCCTTTGTGCGGCACGACGGCTTTCAATGTGGTTATTGCACACCGGGGCAAATCATGAGTGCCGTCGCCTGCATCCGCGAAGGTCATGCCGGCAGCCGCGACGAAATCCGCGAATTCATGAGTGGCAACATTTGCCGTTGCGGCGCCTATCCCAACATCGTAGATGCCATAGAAGAAGTAAAACAAAGTGGTGTAAAAGTGTAAAGGTCAGTGCCTGTCCGGTGACGCAAAATTGTTCGAAAGATGACGTTTCTGTTTTTTGTTCCCGGCTGCCGTTGATTCTATAATTCCTTTTCACTTCACTGTAAAATAAGTCAGATGAAATTGTTTCAATACGTACGTGTCTCAGAACCCAAATCAGCCATCAATGCAGTGTCTGCCGATGCATCGGCGAAGTTTCTCGCCGGCGGCACCAACCTGATTGACCTGATGAAACGCTATGTGATGACACCCGAAAAACTGGTGGACATCAAACGGCTTTCGATGACCAGCATCAAAAAGGAAGGGTCACTTACCCGCATCGGTGCGCTCACCAGCAATACAGCAGTAGCCGAAGACAAAAGCATCGTGCAAAACCACCCGTTGCTGTCACTTGCCATCAATGCCGGTGCTTCGGCGCAAATCCGCAACATGGCTACTGTGGGCGGCAACCTGCTGCAGCGCACCCGCTGCCAGTATTTTTACGATACGGCAATGCCCTGCAACAAACGCGAACCAGGTAGCGGCTGCAGCGCCCTCGAAGGCTACAATCGCATGCACGCCATCTTTGGTACCAGCGACAAGTGCATTGCCGTTAATCCAAGCGACATGAATGTTGCCCTGGCAGCGCTCGATGCTACGGTTCATGTCAGCGGACCCAAAGGCGACAGGAGCATTCCCATTGCCCTTTTCCACCGGTTGCCCGGCGATATGCCCGAAAAGGACACGAACCTTGATAAAAATGAACTGATCACCTCGGTCACCATTCCCGATTCGCCGTTTACCAAAAGGGTGCATTACGTAAAAGTCCGCGATCGCAACTCGTATGCGTTTGCCCTTGTGTCGGTGGCGGCGGCATTGAAAATGGATGGCAATACCATCCAGGATGCGCGGTTGGCCATGGGAGGTGTAGCACACAAACCCTGGCGGCTGACCGATGCTGAAAACGCGCTGAAAGGGAAAACAGTTTCAGTAGAAACGTTTCAGCAGGCAGCAAACATCGCCATGCAGGGCGCTAAAGCCTTTGAACACAACCGTTTTAAGTTGCAGCTGGCTCCCAATTCCATTGTTCATGCCCTCAAAGTGGCTTCCGGCATGACCAAAGCATAAGCGGGAAAGATTTGGAAGAAGGAGAACAAACTTCGGAGGTTTTCAACGTGTGGCGACCTGTGAACACAATCAACTGTAACCTAACATAATTAGAATCACATGAGTGTGAAAATGGATAAAGTAATTGGCGAACCGATGAACCGGGTAGATGGCAAATTGAAAGTGACCGGTGCGGCTACCTATTCAGCAGAATACAAATTTGCCGATACAGTGTATGCCCTGCTCGTTGGCAGCACCATTGCCAAAGGCAACATAGCCGCTATTGATACCAAAGCGGCAGCCAATGCTCCGGGGGTGCTTTCGGTGATTACGCATCAGAATAGCATCAAAGTGCCGGGTTACAAAGACAATCCCGGCGAACCCGGACAGCCCAAACCGGCCGGTTGGCCGCTGCGCGTGTTTTACGACGACAAAATTTACTTCAATGGTCAGCCGGTAGCCATGGTGGTGGCCAATACATTGCAAAGAGCACATCATGCTGCTTCGCTGGTGAAAGTGACCTATAAGAAAGAATCGGGCGATACCGATTTTGCAGCCAACAAAGAAGATGGCATTGTGCCCGAGCAGGCGAAACGCAACCCGGAAAGCGCAGTAGCCGATTACAACCGCGGCACGCCGGATGGTTACAAGACCGCGCCGGTAACAGTTGAAGCAGAATACCTGCAGCCATCCGATTTCCACAACCCGATGGAGCTGCAGAGCATCACCGCCATCTGGGAGACCGACGACAAACTGACGTTGTATGACAAAGTGCAGGGTACGCAGGTAACACAGCAAAACTTTGCCAAAGAATGGAATCTGCCACCCGAAAACATCAAAGTCATTTCCACCTTTGTCGGTGGTGCCTTCGGCAACGGGCTGCGCAACTGGCCGCATGAAACTGCTGCCATCATCGCTGCCAAAATGGTGAAAAAACCGGTGACGCTGATGCTGACCCGTGAACAGATGTTTGGGTTGGTGGGTTATCGCCCGCATACCTGGCAAAAGATTGGCCTTGGCGCAACCCGTGAGGGCAAACTCGTGGGCATCACGCACAGCGCCATCGGGCAAACCTCCACCTACGAACAATTTACCGAAGGCACGTTGCAGCAAACCCGCACCTTGTACGATTTTCCGAATGTAAGTACACGCTACCGGCTGTTGCCGCTCAACGTGAGCACACCTACGCCAATGCGTGGTCCCGGTGAATCTACCGGCGCGTGGGCACTCGAATGCGCAATGGATGAAATGGCACACGCTCTCAACCTTGACCCGATCGAATTCCGGTTGAAAAATTATCCCGAAAAAGATCCTGACAATGGCAAACCGTGGAGCACAAACTATGTGCGGGAATGCTACCAAATCGGTGCTGATGCCATCGGCTGGAAAAACCGCCGGCAACAACCCGGCTCACTGCGCGATGGCGACTGGCTCACGGGATATGGTATGGCTGTTGGCATTTTTGGCGCCAACCGGCAGGCTGCCAAAGTAAGGGGTAAATTGTATGCCGATGGTTCGCTACTGATGCAGTGCGCCGTCACAGATATTGGTCCCGGTACCGGCACCGCCATGACGCAGATCGCAATGGACAACATGTCGTTTGCCGGTAGAGAAAGTTACATTTCAGTGGGGCAACTCCGATTTCCCGGAGATGGGCAACGAAGGCGGTTCGTCAACTGTCAACAGCGTGGGACCTGCCGTGGTAGCGGCTTGCAACAGCATCAAACAAACACTGCTGGAAATGGCAGGCAAACAAAACAAAGCGTTTGAAAATGCAAGCCTCGAAGCGGTGGTATTCGACAACGGGAAATTGTTTACCAGCGATAAAACCGTCAGCCTGTCGTACGAAGACATCCTGAAAAAAGAAGGCGTCAAAGACATAGATGTGATTGAAGGATCGCGGCCGGGAAAAGAAAGGGAACAATATGCCATGTACTCTTTTGCTGCGCATTTCGCCCAGGTGCAGGTGCATGCCCTGACCGGTCAGATCAAAGTGAAAAAAATGGCTTCCTGCACCGATGCGGGTACCATCATCAATCAAAAAACGGCGGGCAACCAAATGATCGGCGGCGCTACCGGCGGCATCAGCATGGCGCTGCAGGAAGACCCCGCCATGGATGTGCGCTACGGGCGATACATGAACAAAGACTTTGCAAATTACCACGTTGCTTCTCATGCCGATGTGCCACAGGTAGAAGTGCATTTCGTGGACAAAGCCGATCTGCTCGTGGACCCGGTTGGCTCAAAAGGCATCGGGGAAATCGCCATCATCGCAGTGGCACCTGCCATTGCCAATGCGATATTCAATGCTACGGGAAAACGGGTGCGCGATTTACCCATTACGCCTGACAAACTGATATAAAATGCGGAAAGTGTGATTTTTGATTTGGGATTGATGATTTGTGATCGATGATTGTAAATGGTGAATGGAACCTGTGAGGAAATGGAGAGTGACAGCTTTGCGGTTTCTTATCGTTTCTTTGGGGGAATAAACAACGGAAAAAGTTCATTTTTGCAGGATAGAACAGATCATGACCATTCAATTATTTGGCATCAGTAAGGAAATCGTCGGCAGCAACCGGCTGTTGGTAGCCGAAACAGAAACCATCGCCACGGTGGCAGAGTTAAACAATGGCTGGCACTGCAATATCCTGCATTGCTGGGGTTACAATCTTTTGCCATCGCGGTGGACAGTGAATATGCCTGCGATGACCAATCCATTCACCACAACAGCGAAATCGCCCTCATCCCGCCGGTGAGCGGCGGGTAAATACTATGTTAGTAAAACTGGTTAAACAGATAGATATTGGCGAAGCGTACCATTACCTGCACTCCCCGGCAGCCGGCGCCGTCAACCTGTTTACTGGCACCGTCCGAAATCATTCCAAAGGCAAGGAAGTAACCAAACTGGTCTTTGAAGCGTACGAACCCATGGCTGTGAAAGAACTGGAAAAAGTGGCTGCCGCTGCCATGCAGCGTTGGAAGCTCGAAAAAGTTTTGATTATCCACGCCACGGGGGAAAAACAACCTGGCGAAATGGTAGTGATAACCGGCGTATCTTCGGCACACCGCCAGGCATCTTTTGAAGCCTGCGCATTCCTGATAGACGAACTGAAAAAGACAGCGCCGATCTGGAAACACGAGTTTTACACCGATGGCAGCGCCTGGGTCAATGCACATCCCTGATGCTGCGGACAAAAACGGGGTAGTCACAAAAACAAATCATGCAAAACCTGTTAACAGATAAATATGGACGCCAACTGGATTACCTGCGGTTGTCGGTAACCGACCGCTGCAACCTGCGGTGTTACTATTGCATGCCTGAAGAAGGAATGCAGTTTGCCCGCCGGCACGAGGTATTGAGTTTTGAAGAAATGTACCTGCTCACCTCTATCTTCACCCGGCTCGGCGTGTCGAAAATCAGGATTACCGGCGGCGAACCCTTTGTTCGCAATGGTCTCCTGCCGTTTTTGAACAACATCAGTCAGCTCGACGGATTGCAGGAAATCAACATCACCACCAACGCGACGCTCACCGGCAAACACATCGCCGAACTAAAAGCCCTTGGCATCCGGAAGCTGAACATCAGCCTCGATTCCCTCGACCGGCAACGGTTTTTCGACATCACCCGCCGCGATGTATTTGACGAAGTCTATCAAACCATTTTTGCACTTCTCCGCGAAGGATTCGACATCAAGCTCAATTGTGTATTGTCGGCTGCCAAAAACACCGCCGACATCATTCCTTTTATCGAACTCACAAAACATCATTCACTGTCGGTGCGCTTCCTGGAAGAAATGCCGTTCAATGGCAGCGATACGTTTGATGCCATCAACTGGTCTTACCAGGACATTCACCACCACATCAGCCAGCATTACGACGACATCTTAACCTTGCCCAATGCGCCGCATTCCACATCGGTCAATTATGCCATCCCGGGATACAAGGGCAGCTTTGGCATCATTCCATCGTTCAGCCGCACATTTTGCGGCACCTGCAACCGCATCCGGCTATCGGCGACCGGCGAACTGAGAACCTGTTTGTATGGCGCACCGGCTGCCAACCTGCGCGATGCATTGCGCAGCGGCGCTTCTGAAGAAGAAATCTCGCAGATCATTATTGCTGCGGTACACGGTCGGGAGCGCGATGGTTTTGCCGCTGAAGAAAAAAACAACAAATCGGTACACGATTCCATGTCTGTTCTCGGCGGATAATCATAAAGAAGGTTGGAAAACACAGAGTCTTGATCCCCAAAATATTTAAGAAACAAAGAGATACAAAGCTCAAACTTCGTGAAGTATCCTTACTTTTCGTCTTCGTAAATTGATTTCAAACGTTTACTCGACACAGGAAAAAGAAAGGTGTACAGGTCAATCATCTCTCCGCGAAACTGCTGTTCTTCCTCCAGGTTTTTACAATTATAAAATTCCTTTTTTCGCTCATGATCTCGGTGGAAGAAGCTTACAATCGAATCGGTACGCTGCGCAAAGTATGGACAACGGAACGCATCCCGTTTCTGCAATCGGCAAACCGCGTATTGGCAGAAGACATTGTTGCCGACCGTGATTTTCCGCCTTACCACCGCGTCACTATGGATGGTATTGCCATACAAAGTCAATCGTTTGAAAATGGTCAACGCCAGTTCCTGGTCGAACAAACGGCTGCTGCCGGCGCACCCCCAACGAAGTTGGCAGATGTAAAGAATGGTGTGGAAGTAATGACCGGCGCGGTATTGCCCGAAGGGACCAACGTCGTGATTCCTTACGAGCAAATCATCCTGGCAGGCAACATTGCTACCGTTTCTGTTGAAATGGTGAAACAATTCCAAAATGTTCACCGGCAGGGAACTGACGAACAGAAAGGAAGTGTATTGATCAAAAAAAATACGCGCATTGCGCCGGCACACATCAGCGTGATGGCAACAGTGGGCAAAACAGAAGTGGAGGTTTTGCGGTTGCCATCCGTTGCCATCTGTTCTACCGGCGATGAACTGGTGCCGGCTACTGCTACGCCGTTGCCACACCAGATTCGCCAGTCAAACGTGTATTTTTTAGCTGCCGATCTTGCGCAGCAAGGCATCCACACTTCACTGCATCACCTGCCTGACAATGAAGAAATGATGTTGCAGCAATTGCAGGCAATTGTAGATGCGAACGATATTGTATTGCTGTCCGGCGCCGTGTCGAAAGGCAAGTTTGATTTTTTGCCGTCGGTACTGAACAAACTGGGCATGGAAACCGTGTTTCACCGCATAGCGCAAAAACCCGGCAAGCCGTTTTTGCTGGGTACTATTGGAGACAAACTTATCGCCGGTTTTCCCGGAAATCCGCTTTCTACCTTTGTCTGTTACCACCTGTATTTCAAACATTGGCTTGCCCGAAGCACGCATCAACAAGTGGAGACAATCCCGGCGCTCCTGTATGCCGATGTAGCGGTGATTGCAAGCCTTGCCAATCATATTCTGGTAAAATTGCGCGTGGAAAATGGACATCTATACGCAGAAGCAATCCAACAATCCAACTCCGGCGACCTGACGGCTTTGCTGTCGGCGGATGGCATCGTTACGTTGCCGGCAGGAAAAACACTTTATCCAAAAGGCGAAGTGGTAAACGTTACCCGTTGCCGCTAACTTCGCAATGTTATTGTTATGAAAGAAATTTTTGACATCATCAAAGCTTATGATGCAGCGGTAAAAGAAAACAAACAAACCGCGCTGGCGACCGTCGTAAAAGTGGAAGGTTCCTCGTACCGCCGCCGGCGCCCGCATGCTCGTTACCGAAGATGGAATGCTCACCGGTGCCATCAGCGGCGGCTGCCTCGAAGGCGATGCGCTGCGCAAAGCGTTGCAGGTGATGCAGCAGCAAAAACCGGTGCTGGTGACCTACGACACCACCGATGAAGACGATGCCAAACTGGGTGTACAACTCGGCTGCAACGGCATTGTACACATCCTGATAGAACCGGTGAAAGACGCTCCCCGCAATGCGGTGCAACTGTTGAAAAACATTGCTGCCAAACGACAGGATGCTGTTATCGCCACGTTGTTTTCTTTACAGGATAAAAAATATATACAGGCGGGCACTTATGCGTTGCTTACCGAAGACCAAACGCCGCAGGCTGATTTGCCCGGTGCATTGCTTTCTGACATGCAATTTGTTTTGGCTGGTAAAAAATCAACGATACAACAATACGGCGATGCCGATGTTTTGATCGAATATGTGCCACCCGCCATTTCGCTTCTCATTTTCGGTGCCGGCAACGATGCGCTTCCACTGGTGCAGATGGCTTCGGTGCTGGGCTGGAACATCACGGTAGCCGACGGGCGGCCAGCTATGCCACAGCGGCAAGATTTCCGCTGGCGCAACAGGTGATGGTCGTGAAGCCAAACGATATAGGCGACCGCATTTCGGTAGATGAACAAACCGCCGTTGTATTGATGACGCACAATTACAATTACGACCTTGCCATGCTGCCCTACCTGTTACCATTACCACTGCCGTATATCGGCACATTGGGACCCAAAACAAAATTGCTGCGCATGCTGGACGAACTGGAAGAAAAAGGCGTTTCGTTCAGCCGGGAAGAGCAAAGCAAATTGTACGGACCCACCGGGCTCGACATTGGTTCTGAAACAGCGGAAGAAATCGCGCTGTCTATTCTTTCGGAAATCAAGATGGTGATGGGCGGCAGAAGTGGCCAACCGTTGCGCAACAAAGAAACCACCATTCATGCAGACCTCTGATTGCGGCATCATCATCCTGGCGGCGGGTAATGCTTCACGGCTGGGCAGCGCCAAGCAGTTGTTGCCGTTTCGACACAAAACCCTGCTACAGCATTCCCTTGACGAAGCGCTGGCGCTGGCGGGCAGTACCGTTGTAGTGGTCACCGGCGCCCGGCAGGAAATGATTGTCAATCACCTGCAACTGCATACCGCCGTCATTACACACAACGAACGCTGGCAGGAAGGCATGGCAAGTTCTATCCGCGCAGGACTGAGTGAGCTTTTGCAAAAAAACACCGGTTTGTCTTCGGTCATCATCCTGCTGTGCGATCAGCCATTTGTTTCCACCGCGTTACTACAACAACTGGTAGCAACGAAACAGGCAACGGGCAAAGGCATCGTGGCATCGGTTTATAAGGAAACAACCGGTGTTCCGGCTTTGTTTGCAAAGCCATATTTTAAATTGTTGCTCTCTTTGCAAGGTGCCGAAGGGGCACGAAAACTGATAGCCGCAAACCTGGCCGATGTTGCTACCATTCCGTTTCCCGGAGGAAGTGTGGATATTGATACAAGGGAAGATTATGACCGGTTGCTGAAACGCCACAGTTGATGTTGTCAAGCCGGCATTAAACGTTTGTCTTTGCCCGTTCTCTGATCATGTGAAAGTACATTGTTATGAAGTTGAGGTTGATAGCGGTCTTGTTTTGTTTATTGCCTGTCTGTTCTTTTGCGCAGCCGGTACGCGTAGCCGTGTCTGCCAACGCGCAGTTTGTAGCCGCGAAGCTGAAAGAAGTATTTACCCGCGAAACCGGCATTGAGGTAGCGTTGACCGTAGGATCGTCCGGCAAGCTGACAGCGCAGATCGAACAGGGGGCGCCGTTCGACGTGTTTTTATCCGCCGATATGAAATACCCGCAGGAGTTGTACACCAAAGGATTTACCACAGCAAAGCCGAAAGTCTATGCCTATGGTGCATTGGTGATGTGGTCGGGACAACGGCGGGATCTGTCGAAAGGATTGTCTGTGGTAGATCGCAAGGATGTGGTACACATTGCGGTTGCCAATCCTAAACTGGCACCTTATGGAGAAGCTGCGCTGCAGGCATTGACTGCATCGGGACTGGTAAAAACGGCAACCCCCAAACTGGTATATGGCGAAAGCATTTCGCAGGTGAATCAATACCTGATCAGCGGTGCGGCGGACCTTGCTTTTACTGCCAAATCTGTTGTGCTGGATACCGCCTGGCGCAACAAAGGTAGCTGGGTGGAAGTGAGTCAAAAACTGTATCAGCCCATTGCGCAGGGCGTTGTATTGATCCGTTCCCAACAACCGGAAAGCCTGGCTGCCGCAGAAAAATTTTACAAATTTCTGTTTGGTAAACAAGCAAAAGCCATCTTTGTACAATACGGTTACCGATAGTGGTATCTTCGCCAAATCTTATAAATCGTTACAGGTATGAATCAGCTCAATGCAGTTATCAAAGCCATCCACACAGAAGATCACATTACGCTTGTCGTAGCACAGGCTGCCGGCATTGCTTTTCATACCATGGTGATCGACGAGCCGGATACGGCAGACTATCTGCAGGAAGGCAAGCCGGTGAGCCTGGTGTTCAAAGAAAATGCGGTATCCATTGCCAAAAATGTCAGCGGTATGCTCAGCATCCGCAACCGCATTCCCTGTACGGTTTCGAACCTGAAGATGAGCGAAGTATTGTCGAAACTGGCATTGGATGTAAAAGGGCACGTGTTTTATTCCATCATCACCACGCATGCTGTAAAAGAGCTGAACATACAGGTAGGCGACCAGGTAGAAGCGTTGATCAAAGCCACAGATATCTCGCTGATGATGCCTTCGCAGTAACACCTCATTCTCTTTGGTCGGAATCCTGTCGTCCATTTTTTCAATTCATCCCAATGACTGATTACTGGCAACCGTTCCTGCTTTCGTTTCAACTGGCTTTTGCCACAACGGTTATCCTTTTTGTCATTGGTATTCCCCTCGCCGCTTTTTTGGCATTTACGCACGTTCGTTTCCGGCCGGCGATAGAAGCCGTCGTTAGTTTGCCACTGGTGTTGCCGCCATCGGTATTGGGCTTTTACCTATTGCTGTTGTGGAGCCCATCGGGGATGGTTGGGCATTGGCTGCAGTCGTGGCTGGGTGTGCGGCTGTTGTTTTCTTTTTCGGGGCTGGTGGTAGCATCGGTATTGTATAGTTTGCCCTTTATGGTGCAGCCCATTCAATCGGGGTTGCAGTCGTTGCCGCTTCACCTGCGGCAGGCATCCTATACCCTAGGAAAATCGCGCTGGCAAACGCTCGTCTTTGTTTTGTTGCCCAATATCAAGCCTGCCTTGTTGTCGGGCATCGTATTGACCTTTGCCCATACCATTGGCGAGTTTGGGCTGGTGCTGATGATTGGCGGTAACATTGCCGGCGAAACCCAAACCGCTTCCATCGCCATCTACGACGAAGTAGAAGCCCTCAATTATGACTCTGCGCACCTTTATGCAGCAGTATTGCTCTTCCTGTCTTTTTCCATATTGCTCACGGTGTACAGCATCAACAAAAAGCTGCGGGGCAGCATGATGGGGTTATGATTGAGATCAACATCAGCAAACAACTTCGTTTTGCAGATGGCAACAAGCCATTGACAATAGCGGTACAGTTGCCCGAAGGAAACATCATTGGTATTTATGGCAATAGTGGCGCGGGCAAAACGACATTGTTGCAAATAGTGGCCGGGCTGATGATGCCCGATGAAGGATACCTTTCGGTAAACAATGCCGTTTGGCTCGATACAAAGCAAGGCATCAATCTTCCGCCGCAGCAACGCAGCATCGGGTATGTGTTCCAGGATTACGCATTGTTTCCCAACATGACGGTATTGCAAAACTTGCATTTTGCCGCAGGGAAAAACCGGGACGCCGAATGGATTCATTTTTTGATCCACACCGCTGCGCTATCCGAACTGGTACAGGCGAAACCGGCGCAATTGTCGGGCGGGCAGCAGCAGCGTGCGGCGCTTATCCGCGCACTGGTACGCAAACCGAGGCTACTGTTGCTCGACGAGCCGCTGAGTGCGCTCGATAGTGCCATGCGTCGTAGCCTGCGCACAGCATTGCAACAGCTTCAGCAGGAGCTACAGTTTACTGCTTTGCTGGTGAGCCATGATGTAGGTGAAATTTATACAATGGCATCGCAGGTCATCGAGCTTCGGAACGGGAGCGTGGCTTTTCAAGGCACGCCGGCACAACTTTTCAAATCCACCAACCTGAGCAGCAAATTGCAGCTAACTGCCGAAGTGCTGTCCATTATTCCCAATGGTGTTATTTACATCGTAGAATTGTTGGTGGCATCGAAGCTGGTAAAGATCACGGCAACCGCAGAAGAAGTGGCAGAGATCGCCGTTGGCGATCCGGTGCTCATTTATACCAAGGCGTTTCATTTGGGGATGAAAAAAATTGTCTGAGCGGAAGAATGTGAGTCACGAAGTTGTCATGACCGCTGATGAGCAATTGCTTCAACTATTTCGCTCCTCCGGAGCTGAGGAAACAGTACATCTTTTATTTCATGATGTCCATCAATGTACCATTTGCCGGTTGTGCAATGCCTGCTGGTAGGCACCGGGCGTAATGCCTTCCCTCTTTTTAAATACCCGGATGAAATAATTGACATTGCTGAATCCACACTGGCAACTGATATCACCAATGGAACGTGCTGCATCTACCAATAGTCCTTTCGCCATGTTCACGCGCTCTTTGTTGATGTATTCAAGTGGCGTTATTCCAAATTGTTCCCGGAACCATTTGAAAAAAATATTGCGGCTCAAGTAAGCTTTGCGGCTCAGCGCATCCACGCCTATTTTTTCGGACAGGTGTTCATGAATGTAATGCAGTATAAAGTGCAGGCGGCTTTTGTTGTTGCTGTCTTCTTTATCTTTTGCCACCTGTTGCAGGTGCTGGCTTTGCAATAGCCGGATCAGCAGTTCTTTCAGGTTCAGATCGGCAAATACATTCTTCATGGCATTGCTGTCGCTGCAGATGCGGATAATCTTGTTGATGAGTTCCGTTATTTCGTTGTCGTTGGCAAAATGATATTGATTCAACTGCAGTTTCCAGGTGGTAGTTTCGTCGTCCGCGTTGTAAAATTCGTTGAGGTAATGAAGCGTATGGTTGATGTAATCTGTATCGATTGCAAGCGCGATGCATTGGGTAGGATTGGCGGCATCAGCTTCGGGAAAATCAATGATCATTGTTTCATCTGCCGGCACAATAACGGTTTCGCCAGGCAGGTAGTCGAAAGAAGGTTTGTCAAACAGGTGCATCACTTTTTTGCCCCGCACCATACTTGTAATCACAAAGTGGTGGAAAGTGAGCGGCACATGAAACGCTTTCTGGTAACTTTCAAAAACATTAAGCTCGCAGTTGTTTAGATTGAATGTGCGCCGGTTTTCTACCAGGGTAGCCAAATGGCGCGAATGGGTAAGTGGTACAGGTTGTAAAAAATGTTTGGCAGGCATGGCAATCGTTTGTTGAAATAAATATAACGGATTATTTTCTCACCAACCCGTTTGCCATCCATCTGTAACGGATTTCTAACAAAGTGAAAGAGCATTGCCTGTCTTTTGACCCATCATTGCTGAAAAGAAAAAAAGTACAATTGTGCTATAAAAAAGTACAAAAATATAACGGAGTCCGTTGTATTTTCATCACATTAGCAGTATTCACTAACGATTTAAATGCTTACCTATGAGTACTGCAACTGCCGAAGCACCTGCTTCCAACATTGCCAAACGTCCCCGTTTCAAAGACCGCTACGACCATTACATTGGCGGCGAATGGGTAACCCCCGCCAGCGGCGATTATTTCGACAACGTATCGCCCATTGACGGCAAAGTGTTTACACAGGCTGCCCGCGGCAATGCTGAGGACATTGACAAAGCCATTGACGCCGCGCACCGGGCTTTTGAAACCTGGGGCAAAACCGGTGCTGCCTATCGCAGCAATTTGCTGCTGAAAATAGCGCAGGTAATCGAAGACAATCTCGAATATCTGGCCATTGTAGAAACAATTGACAACGGCAAAGCCATCCGCGAATCAAGAGCTGCCGACCTGCCGCTCGTCGTGGATCATTTCCGGTATTATGCCGGCGTTATCCGCAGCGAAGAAGGCACCATCAGCGAACACGACGACACCACCGTCAGCATCAACCTGCATGAACCGATTGGCGTGGTGGGACAAATCATCCCGTGGAATTTTCCATTGCTCATGGCTACGTGGAAAATGGCGCCGGCACTCGCCGCCGGCTGTTGCGTGGTGATGAAACCTGCCGAGCAAACGCCCACGAGCATCATGTGCCTCATGGAACTGATCGGTGACATTTTACCCAAAGGTGTATTGAACATCGTTACCGGTTTTGGACCCGAAGCCGGCAAGCCGCTGGCACAATCGCCACGTGTGCAGAAAGTAGCCTTTACGGGCGAAACCACCACGGGAAGGCTCATCATGCAATACGCTTCTGAAAACCTCATTCCCGTAACGATGGAACTCGGAGGCAAAAGCCCCAATATTTTCTTTAAAAGCGTTGTGGACACCGATGATGAATTTTTTGACAAAGCAGTGGAAGGCGCGGTGATGTTTGCCCTGAACCAGGGCGAAGTGTGCACCTGCCCAAGCCGCATCCTGGTGCAGGAAAGCATCTACGACCAGTTTATGGATCGCGTCATCAAACGTACCCGGGCCATCAAAATGGGCAACCCGCTCGACGGCACCGTGATGATGGGCGCACAGGCCAGCGAAGACCAGTACAACAAAATCCTCAGCTACCTCGACATTGGCAAGCAGGAAGGTGCACAGGTGCTCTGCGGTGGTGAAGCCTTTCACCAGAACAGCGGGCTCGAACATGGCTATTACATCAAGCCCACCATCTTTAAAGGACAAAACAACATGCGCATTTTCCAGGAAGAAATATTTGGACCGGTAACCTGTGTTACGACGTTTAAAACCGTGGAAGAAGCCGTTGCCATTGCCAACGATACCTTGTATGGATTGGGCGCCGGCGTGTGGACACGCGACGCACACGAACTATACCAGGTTCCACGCGCCATTCAGGCTGGTCGTGTGTGGGTCAACTGCTATCATGCATATCCCGCACATGCTCCATTTGGTGGCTACAAAAAATCGGGTTTTGGCAGGGAAACGCACAAGATGATGCTCAACCATTACCGCCAGACGAAAAATATGCTCATATCCTACAGCAAAAACAAGCTTGGCTTTTTTTAGCAGCCGGTAAACAGAAGAGGAAACAGCGGCCATTTGCCGCTGTTTTACTTTTTTCAAAATCACATTGACAGCACAGGTTCTTACCTTTTGACAGAAAGGAACATAAAAGTTGATTTGTGCAAGACTCCATTTTTTTATCGTAAACACCATTACATGAGTATTCAACGCATCATTGCCACCAATAAGGCCATCGAATTGATCCACCAGCTAAAAGCGAAACACGGGCCGCTGATGTTTCACCAGAGCGGCGGCTGCTGCGATGGTTCGCAACCCATGTGTTTCGAAGAACATGAATTTAAAACCGGCAACAGCGATGTTTGTCTCGGGGAAATTGAAGGATGCCGGTTTTACATGGCACGCGACCAGTTTGCCTACTGGAAACACACCCAGCTGATACTTGACGTCACGAAAGGACGGGGCAGTTCCTTTTCTTTGGAAATTCCGCTTGGCGTGCGGTTTTTCATTCATTCAAAAATCTTTACCGAAGCCGAACTTGCCGAACTGGAAACTGAAAACGGCTGATTCCGGTGGCAGGCATTGTCGTGCTTCTTTCCAGGAACGTCGCCGGTGTAAAATTGATTCCTGTAGCTGCCAACGGAAACATTCGGTCCGTATCTGGCAGGAACCTGTTTGCTATAGCAAAAGACGTGTAGCCAATAAGGTGGCATCAAATTAGTTCTGATACTCTGCCTCTAATTCGTTAACCAGTAGCTTATTATGAATACAGAGTCAGAACAGTCCGGTTCTTTGCCCAAAAAAAAATATGTTGTATCCAGGCGTGCGGACGATTTTTTCAGGGATGTGTACCGCGTGTACCGCTTCATTGCCCGGTTTTGGAGACAGGCGTTCAAGCGCCCGTTCGAAGGAAAAGAAATCATCCGGCAGTGCTACGAAATCGGCTACCGGTCGCTGCCGCTGATCTCATTGACCGGCTTTATCACCGGCATTGTATTTACCAAACAATCACGTCCTTCCCTGTCCACATTTGGCGCCAGTTCGTGGCTGCCATCGCTCATTTCCATTGCCATTATCCGCGCCCTTGCGCCCCTCGTTACCGCATTGATCACGGCGGGTAAAGTGGGTTCCAATATCGGCGCCGAACTGGGCTCCATGAAAGTAACCGAGCAGATTGATGCCATGGAAGTATCGGCTACCAACCCGTTCCGCTTTCTGGTGGTAAGCCGCGTGACTGCCTGTACCCTCATGCAACCTGTCCTGATGCTCTATTCCGGTTTCGTAGGTATGATGGGCTCGTTCATCAACGTGTATGCAAATGAACAAACAAGCCTGACCGCATTTTTTCAAAGCGCCTTCAGCACCATTTCTTTTCTCGATATTTTTTCTTCTGTTCTCAAGTCCCTGCTGTTTGGTTTTACCATTGGTATTGCCGGCTGCTACCAGGGATATCATGCACAGAACGGAACACAGGGCGTGGGCAAAGCAGCCAACAAAGCGGTGGTGATTTCGATGTTCCTTGTGTTTATTGAAGAAATGGTGGTGGTGCAGTTTGTCAATGCCATTCGCTAACCGGCATCATTTTAAATACCAGTGACTGAAGGCTGACCTTAACAACCGGTCAGCAAAAAATAAAAAATTCATGATAGCCATTAACGACCAGAATGCAGTGATACACATCCGCGATTTGCACAAATCGTTCGGAACGCTGAATGTGTTGAATGGTGTAGATCTCGATGTGTATGAAGGGGAAAATGTGGTGGTGCTGGGACGTTCCGGCACCGGCAAATCGGTATTGATCAAAATTATTTCCGGCTTGCTGAAACCCGACAGTGGCATCATCAATGTTTTGGGACAAGACATCAATACACTCACGGCAAAAGGCTGGGAAGAAATGCGGCTGCGCATTGGCTTTTCATTTCAAAACAGTGCCTTGTACGATAGCATGACGGTGCGAGAAAACCTCGAATTCCCGCTGGTGCGAAACCGCCGGCACCTGAGCCGCAAAGAAGTGGATACCGCCGTGGAAACCGTGCTCGAAGGCGTAGGACTGTCGCAGACCATCAACCAGATGCCGTCTGAATTGTCGGGTGGTCAGCGCAAACGCATCGGCATTGCGCGCACCCTCATTTTAAAGCCCGACATCATGCTTTACGACGAGCCTACCGCCGGGCTTGACCCCATTACCAGCATTGAAATCAACAACCTCATCAATACGGTGCAGGAGCAATACAATACCAGCGCCATCATCATTACGCACGACCTTACCTGCGCGCGCACCGTAGGCAACCGGGTGGCCATGCTGCTCGATGGCAAGTTCTTAACGCAAGGCACGTTTGAAGAAGTGTTTGCTTCAGATGAGCCGCGCGTGCAAAGCTTTTACAACTACAATTTCACAAACCAGGGAGTGTCTTATAAATAGCAGGAAACAAGTAAACACATTGTTTGTAAACATAGAACAGTAACGTATGAAATCGAATAAAACAAATCGCCCGGTAACGGTTGGCATATTTATCATCATCGGCATTTTGATCCTTATCCTTGCCGTGTTTACACTGGGCGGGCAGAAAAAAACCTTTGTAAAAGGCTTTACCGTCAATGCCGTGTTTGATGATGTGAGCGGGCTGGTAGCCGGCAACAACGTATGGCTGTCGGGTGTAAAAATCGGGACCGTGAAACACATCAGTTTTATGCGCAACACCAAAGTGCTGGTGACAATGGTGCTGCAAAAATCGCTGGAAACAAACATCAAAAAAGATGCGATGGCAAAGATCAGTTCCGACGGGCTCATCGGGAATAAAATCATCGTCATTTTTGGCGGTACGGCAGCAGCAAAACACGTGAATGATGGCGATTATCTGCAGGTGCAAAATGTATTGAACACAGAAGACATGCTGATGACCCTGCAGGAAAACAACAAGAACCTGGTAGAAATCACGACTTCTTTCAAAAGCATCAGTAAAAAAATAGACAGCGGCAACGGTGTAATCGGTGCTTTGCTGAACAATGACGAAATGACGCGCAAAGTGGGCGCTTCCGTCGATGGACTACAGGCAACGATGAACAATTTCCAGGCGGCATCGCAACGCAGCAAAGCCGTGCTGGCAAACCTCGACAACTTTACCGCAAGGCTCAATACCGAAGGCTCGCTGGCCAACAAACTGGCGACCGATACCACGCTGTTTAAAGTATTGCAGGGAACGCTCACCCAACTGCGCGACGTAACCATCACTGCCGGGCAGATTACCAACAACCTCAAAGCTGCCAGCGACCAGTTGCACAAAGACGACAATGCCGCCGGCGTATTGCTCAACGATAAAGAATCGGCTGCTACCATCAAGCAAACGCTGAACAACCTGGAATCGAGCAGTAAAAAGCTGGAAGAAGACCTCGAAGCGGTTCAACACAATTTCCTGTTCAAACGGTATTTCAAAAAGAAAGACAAAGAAGCAAAAGAAGCCGATACATTGATCCTGCACACAAACCCATAAAACGGTTGGATGGGTTGTTCTGTTCAAACGATTTGTATCGTTGGTTCATTCACCTTTACTCATAGCGGTTCTATCTCAATGTCATACTTATCGAGCAGTCCGGCTACGCCGTGCAGTGAAAACTTTGCTTTCTTGATCCGGTTATTTTCCGGGTCAATGGAGTAATGCAGCGCCGTACGCAAGTCGGCTTTTTCAAGAATGGTATTGCTGAAAACAGCTCTGTTGAGATTGCACTGGCTAAAGATGGCTGCAGAAAGATCGCTTCCTGTAAAATCAACTTCCATCAACTGGCATTCTTTGAATACCATTTTTTTCAGTTTGCGTTCGTAGAAAGAAGAATGGTTGAGCTGGCAACTGTTGAACGATACTGAAAAGCCGAAAGCATCACACTCGTCGAAGCGAAGCCCAAGCATTTTGCAGTCTTTGAAAGTAAGGTCGCGCATGGCCGTGTGCAACAGCTTGGCAAGGCTCAGGTTGCAGCCCGTAAAAGTGCATTCCAAAAACCGAATACCAGACAAATCGGTTTGAGAAAAATTGCACTGCTGAAAGTTGCAGTATTCATATTCTCCTTTGGGCAATGATTGTTGTGTAAAGTCTTGTTTGAGGAATGTTTTTTCTTCAGTCAGCATAGACATAATGAGGTAGATGGGCAGATGTATACCTCCGCAAAGAAGAGCAAATTATTTCAATCATTACCTGTTTTTTCTGCTACCAGATACACCTGGTCGTCTCCCAATGCATACGATGTTTTTTCTGTGGAGCCATACAGTGCAATGGTGTGTAACCCGTGTGATGCCAGCAGCCGCACAACGCCTTCCACAGTATGTACATAATGCTTGAACCGATGTGTTTCCTGCATGTTGTTTTTGGTGTACGTCAATGACGTGAGCAGGCAACTGTTCCATACATCATAATCATTGTGAATGTCCATCGTTAAACCTGGCAGTTCATATCGCTTTTCACGAATGAATTTTGCCAAAAAACTTTCCGCCATCAACCCGGAATTAATGAGCCAGCGACCGCCCGGTGTAAGAACCGAAGATACTTTTTGCACAAACACATTCATGCCCTTAAAATCAAAGTAGCCAAAGCTGTTGCCCAGGGTGATCACCGCGTCAAATGCACCGGTTAGTGGCATCGTCAGCAGGTTGCCGTGTTTGATGTCAATAGTCAATTGCTCTTTGCCGGCCTTTTCTGTTAGGCTCGCAAGAAATTCTTCCGAGATGTCAACGGCTGTCATCCGAAAGCCTTGCCGGGCAAGGGTTAGCGAATGTCGTCCCTGCCCGCAGGGCATGTCGAGCAGCGAGGCACCATTGCCAGGATTCAATACATCAATGAGAAAAGAAACTTCTCTGTCGGTCCATTCCTGCGTGGCTGCTTTTTCCCACATTTCGCAGTTGATACCAGAGAAAAAAGTTTCGTACCAGTTGTCGGGGATTTCGTTGTTCATGGTAAGGCGTTGTTGTTGTCGAAATAAAATGCTGTCAGGCAGCTAACGAGCGATGCCTGCCGGTAACCGGATCAGTGAATCCAATTTGTCCTGAATTAAATCACACGATGATCCGTTTGTTGCTGTTCAATATTTGATAACGAAGGGGAGTGGGAACAGGGTAACTGTGTTCATAGGAAAGGTGTTTGTAGGTTTAGCTTCTGTTTGAATGTTTGCCTGGTTCAAACCAACTCATAATGCCATTGCTGATATGAAAGTAATAAACAGAGGCGACAATTTCCTCATTTGTTATACAAAGTTCACAAGCTTGTCTTCATCAGGATGGAGGAAACGATTTTCCTGCCAGCAGACCGCCATCTATCACGATGTCGGCACCATTGATATAGCTATTTTCCGGCTGCACGAGAAAGCCGGTTAGCCGGGCTATTTCCGCGGGGTTTGCCTGCCGCCCGGCAGGAATTTCTTTGATTACATTTTTCAAATAGCCTGCTTCAGCAGCGCCCATTTGTGTATCTGTAAAGCCCGGCGATATCAGGTTGCAGGTAATGTTGTACCTGCCCCATTCAGTTGCTAACGATTTGGTATACCCCGCCAGCGCATGCTTGCTTGGCCGCGTAAGCTGCCGAGAGAGCGCCGCCCGTAATGCCATACACAGAGGAGATGTTTACAATACGGCCAAACCCCTGTTCTTTCATCAAGGGCAACAGGTAACGGCAAAACAAAAATGCGGCTTTTACATTCGTCTGAAAGATGAGATCCCATTCCTGTTCACTCAGTTCGTCGGTGGTTACAAACGGTCCGCCGTAGCCGGCGTTGTTGATCATGACTGATGGTACAATCTCTTTGTCTTGTTGTACGTTTTCCAAAAAATCATGAACTTCCCGGGGCTTTGTTACATCGCATTCGTAACAGGTAGCCGAGCCGCCTTCCCCTATTATTTTATGACCTGTTTCTTTCAGATTCGGGCGGTTTCGCCCCAGCAAAATGGTATGGAATCCCTGTTGTGCGAGTTGTATGGCAATGGCAGCCCCAATTCCACTACCGGCGCCTGTAATGATCGCTGCTTGCTGCATAACCTTTTTTTAGTATAAGTAAAAAGCGAAGGTATTTTTTCAAGGGGACATAAAAGACAACTCCAACTGCAAACATAGATTTCAAAAATCAGGATTGGCAATGGTTCGTTGAACAGAATCTGTTGTTTTCTTTTACCATTTCCTTACCATGTATTTCCAATGATCTTTTCTAAATTGATGAAAATAAGGAATGGCAGATACAGTGTACAATGAAAATAAAATTCAAAAAATCGGGTTGGGCGGTGGTTGTCATTGGTGCACCGAAGCGGTGTTTGCTTCACTGAAAGGCGTAACAAAAGTCGAACAGGGTTGGATTGCTTCAGAACCTCCTTTCGATGCTTTTTCCGAAGCCGTTGTTGTTACCTACGATACTTCCTTCATGAGTGTAACCGACCTTATTGACATACATCTGCATACGCATGCCTCCACTGCCCGCCATTCGATGCGGCACAAATACCGGTCGGCGATATATGTTTTTGACGAAAATCAGGAAGCCAACATTACGGCCGTATTGCACTCTTTGCAGGCACATTTCGAAAAGCCAATCATTACGCAGGTATTGCCTTTCATAGCGTTTCGGTTGTCGCTCCCCGAACATCTCGATTACTACTATGCAAACCCGGAAAAACCGTTTTGCCGGTTGTACATTGACCCGAAACTACAATTGTTGAAAGAGCGGTACAAGCGGTTTACAAAAGATGACCGGTAACGGCAGATGCCAGTGCAGTGGACTATAAAAAAAGCAGCCAACCGATCACGATTGACTGCTTGCCGGTTTCTGAAAATAATTTTATACAATATTTGCCATGTGGGGCGTGGTTTCTTTGCCCATGCGTTCCACGAAACGTCTTTCACTGATGATGTAGCCATTGCCTCGAGCGCAAAAATGAACCCGCAGGTTTTCAACACTCATCGGGTTGCATTCGGGGATGTCGGCTATGTTGGTGTGAACGATGTCGTGCCCGTCAATGATCACGTTCAAGCCGCTGCCGATCACTTCCATATCATCGCCTTTGGTGAGGATCATTGCCGTATCTTCTCCCAGCCCCACACCAATGCAGCCGGGGTTGGATGCGACGGATTGGGCAAGCCTTACAAAACGTCCGCGTTTTTCAAAATGTGAGTCGAAAATGACTTTGTCGGTAAAACGCAATCCCGTTGCCATCTTCGTTTCGCCTTTGAGATGTGCCCTGAAGGGATTGCCTTCGTAGATCATGGTATTGCTCATGCTCATGGCGCCGGCAGATGTACCCGCGATCACAAATTCTTCGGTGAAATAACGGTTTTGCATCACGCGCAAAAACTCGGTGCCGCCAAACGTGGCAGACAGCCGCATCTGGTTGCCGCCGGTGATCATCACGCCATCGCATTTCTGCAGCCGGTCGAGGTATTCCGGTTTGTTTACATCTGCGCGGTTACGGATGTGCATGATGCCAATATTGGTACAACCGATGATGCTAAAGGCTTTCAGGTAATTGTCACCCACTTCGTGCGGGATCGAAGAGGCGGTGGTAATCACCTCGATGTGCGCATTGTTGCCACCGGTTTCTTCCACCACCCGGCGCAGGATGCCCAACTCAAAAAAGTTGAGATTGTTCTTGTGAATTTCCCCTCTTTCCGTTATGGTACCTTTGTCCTCAGCACCTCCTATGGCAATTAATTTTCCTGTAGGTATCAGCATGTATATGTTCTATATTGTTATGGTACAGCTACAGCAGGCAATCGGCAGGATATCAAAACCCAAACGACAAATATAGTTTATCTGTTTTGTTTCATCCGGAATGCCTGCTCCGGTCAAATATAAGCAACGTAGTTTTATCATGGTTTTATACCTTTTGATTCATCTTTATACAAATCTCCAACGATGCCGGAAACCATTGTCAATACACCCATTTTTCCCACAGCGCTACACAAGCAAACAGCCATGTTGACAGCCGGTTTTTTTGCTGATGTACAGGCAGTTGATACGTTGTTGGTGGTAAATTCCTGTGCCCGTGGCAAAGCGGTGGCGGAGAGCGACCTCGACTTTGCGGTTTTGTTGCGACCCGGCACAACGGCAAAAGAAACGGTGATGCTGGAACAAAAATGGCTTTTGTTTTCCGCCACCCATCCCGACATCATCCTGTTTTCAAAAAGTCATCGCTTCGCAAACATTCACCTCGATGTTTTTGATGGACAATTCAAAGCACACATTTGGGATGATGGCGGCGGTCCCGATGATTTTGAACTTGAAATCGGCAACCGGGTTGCTTATCCTGCAGTCATGGGCACAGCCGGCGATTATTTTTTGCATTTGCAAAAAACATGGTTGCCTTTTTACGAAGCAAATTTACGCAGGCATCGTTTCGATATGGTGAACAATGCCCTGTTGTATGACCTCGACCGCATTCCTTATTTGCAGCAGCGTGGTTTGTACTTTGCTGCTTTTGATGCGTTGTACAAAGCGTTCCGGCAATTTTTGCAAGCCTTGTTTATTGGCAGACACACTTATCCATTGTCGTACAACAAGTGGATTCAGGAACAGGTGGAAACGATGCTGCAATTGCCCCGGTTGTATCATCAATTGCCCGGTATTTTGTCGGTCACCAACATTGCCGGTGATGATATTTTGCGCAATGCAGATCAGCTAAAAGCGTTGGCGGATGAGTACCTGTTGTTCCAGATAGAAGAAACCGGTTCGCAAACGGATGTATAAAAAGCAGAATTGTGGCCGGCAGATTGTAGTAAAAAAGGCGCTCATGAAGATTTTGCAATAAATTGAGCCGGTAAGCACAACAACCATCTTTTTTTTCTTCTTACAAACCACAATCAGCATCTATGAAAATCGTTGACATCAAAGTATTGAAAGGTCCCAACTATTGGAGTATCCGGCGCGGCAAATTAATACAGATGCGGCTTGATCTTGAGGAGATGGAACAGCGCCCGACCAACAGCATAGATGGCTTTTCCGAACGCATCGAAAGTCTCCTGCCATCACTCTATGAGCATCGCTGCAGCGAAGATGTGCAAGGCGGATTTTTCATGCGGGTAAAAGATGGCACCTGGATGGGGCATGTGATCGAACACATTGCGCTGGAACTGCAGACGCTTGCCGGTATGGATTGTGGCTTTGGGCGCACCCGCGGTACCGGCAAAGAAGGCGAATACTTTGTTGTATTTGATTACATGGAAGAAGAAGCAGGCGGTATGCGGCAAAAGCTGCCGTAGCGGTAGCGCAGGCATTGATAGACGGCACCAATTACCCCCTGGAAGAAGACATTCAGCGGCTGCGCGAAATCCGTGAAGACACAAGGCTCGGACCTTCTACCGGTTCCATTGTGAACGAAGCCGCACGGCGCGGGATTCCCTATATCCGGCTCAACGGGCAAAGCCTTGTGCAACTTGGCTATGGCGTGCACCAAAAACGCATCCGCGCTACCATTGCTTCCACCACGAGCAACATTGCAGTGGACATTGCCGGAGATAAGGAAGAAACCAAAAAGCTATTGGGCGAAGCCGAAATACCGGTGCCACGCGGTACCGTAGTGCGCGATGTGGAAGCGTTGCAATCAGCCGTAAACCGCTATGGTTACCCGCTCGTGATAAAGCCCATTGACGGCAATCATGGCAAAGGCAACACCACCAATATCAACACCTGGGAAATGGCGGTGGCTGCCATGGAAAACGCGCAACGCTACAGCCGCTATGTGATCGTAGAAAAATTCATCACCGGTGTTGACTTCCGCATTTTGGTGGTCAATTTCAAATTCATTTGCGCAGCCCTGAGAACGCCTGCCTGCATTACCGGCGATGGCGAACATACCATCCAATACCTCATAGACGAAGTAAACAAAGACCCGCGGCGTGGTTATGGACATGAGAAAGTGCTGACGCAAATTACCGTTGACAACGATACACTGAAAATGCTGGGCGAGCGCGGTTATACCGTAGAAACCATACCGCAACAAGGTGAAGTGGTGATGCTAAAGTCAACCGCCAATTTATCTACCGGCGGCACTTCTACTGATGTTACCGACGAAGTGCACCCGGTAAATATTTTTATGGCAGAACGCATTGCCCGCATCATCGGGCTCGACATCTGCGGCATAGATGTGATGGCGCCCGATCTGTCGCATCCCATCACCGAAAATGGCGGCGCCGTGCTGGAAGTGAATGCCGCGCCCGGCTTCCGCATGCACGTAGATCCGGCTGTTGGTTTGGCACGCAACGCTGCCGAACCGGTGGTCGATATGTTGTTCCCCAACCGGGGCGATGGCCGCATTCCCATCATTGCCATTACGGGTACCAATGGCAAAACCACTACCACAAGATTGACGGCGCACATCTGCAAAGCCGCTGGTAAAAAAGTGGGTTACACCACAAGCGACGGCGTGTATATTCAAAACCAATTGATGATGCGTGGCGACTGTACCGGGCCGGTGAGTGCACAGTTTGTATTGCGCGACCCAACGGTAGATTTTGCGGTGCTCGAAACGGCGCGCGGCGGCATTTTGCGCAGCGGTCTTGCTTTTGAACATTGCAACGTAGCCATTGTCACCAACATCACTGCCGACCATTTGGGGCTTGCGGGCATCAGTTCGCTTGAGCAGATGGCAAGGGTGAAAAGCGTGGTGCCCGAAACAGTGTTTCCACATGGCTATGCCATTCTGAATGCAGAAGACGATCTTGTGTACAACATGCACAAAAGCCTCGAATGCAACGTTGCTTATTTTAGCATGGACGAGCACAACCCACGTATTCAGAAGCACTGCAAAAACGGTGGCTACGCGGCGGTTTATGAAAACGGGTATGTGACGATTCTAAAAGGTATGTGGAAGGTGCGGGTGCTGCATGTGCGCGACATCCCCATAACGTACGAAGGCAAGGCATTGCACAACATTATGAACACGCTGCCTTCGGTGCTCGCGGCTTATTTGTTCAAAGAAATTTCCATTGATGACATTCGCACGGGGCTGCATACCTTCATTCCTTCGCCATCGCAAACACCGGGACGATTGAATTTGTTCCAATTTAAAAAATTCAAGTTTTTGGTTGACTTTGCGCACAATCCTGCAGGGCTTACCTTACTTGGTGATTTTGTAAGCAAACTGCATGGCTCGCCCAAAGTGGGTATTATCAGCGGCACCGGCGACCGCCGCGACGAAGACATTCAGGAATTAGGCAGGCTGTCATCGCAATATTTCGATGAAATCATTATCCGTTGCGATAAAAATCTGCGCGGCAGAACGCCTGAAGAAATCGTGAACCTGCTGGTTGCCGGCATCAACGAAGGCAAGCAAAAAGACATCCCGGTTAAAGTGATTTACAACGAGCACGATGCCATTATGTATGCGCACGACAATGCGAAGCCAGGCTCGGTCGTTACCATCATGTGCGACGTGGTAGCCGAAGCACTCGACCTTGTAAAAAGCCTGAAGGAAAAAGAAGATGCCGCGGGTGTGTAATTTTATTTTTGGTAAATCTTAGGGCTTTTTATTATTAAATTAAACCCTGTTGATCATCTTTATATTGTGGAAAACTCCAAAAAAAGTTTCGGCAAAAAATGTACATTTAGCATACTTCGAAGTTGTTACACAATAATGCTTCAACAAAGAATTATGAACTGCTTTTTGCGGTGACAGTATTCTGGTTGTCAAAACCGGAATGTCATTGCTGCGAAGTTTTAAACTATAAAAAGTAAAAGAGATGAGTGCAGATATAAAACAAGAAGTGTTGCAAATGGTTCAGTCAATCGATAATGAAGACCTGCTGCAACTATTAAAACTCGAAATTGAATATTTCATTCAGAGCGAGGAGATAACTAGTCATTTAACGTCAGATGATTTCCAGGAGCTTAAGGCACTTGCAGATGAACCTGAGGATAAAGAGTTTGTTACACAAGAAGAGTTTACAAAAATAACAGCCAGATGGCGTATGTAATTGTTCTAAAAAGCGGTTCGTTAATAAACTTACTAACTTGCTTGAATATCTTGAACAGGAATGGAACGAAGCTGTAGCAAAACAGTTTTTGCAGAAACTTGATCGTAGAATTACAACGCTTACTCATCAGCCTTTTATCGGTTCGCCTTCTCAAAAAATACCAACCGTAAGAGGTATTTTACTATCTAAGCACAACAAACTGTTTTATAAAATTTCTGGTAACAAGATTATCATCTTAAATATGTACGATACCAGGATTGATCCGGGGAAAAATAAATATTTATAATTCACCTGCCGCCTGCATATTGCTTTCTGTTTTCATAACCATTTTATATTTACTCAACGTTCTTTCAGGCAGTATTTGATTTTGTGCTTTGATTTGAACGATTGAAATTGATACATTATAAACAGTATGAACAAACACTTTATATTTTCTGTGGTAACGATTATTTTATCAAGCCACTTAATTGCGCAGCCGATAAGCAACCCGCAACTCACCGCGCAGGATTATGCCCGCGCCGAACAAATGCTTTACTACAACACGGCGCCACTGGTAGACAATGCTGTGGTGCGTGCCAACTGGCTCGGCAACAACCGTTTCTGGTACCGCAACCTTACCCAAAACGGAAGTGAATTTATTGTGGCAGATGCGGCGCGCAAAACAAAAGCGCCGGCTTTTGACCAGCAAAAATTGGCCACTGCCTTGTCGGCTGCTACCGGAAAAACCTACAATGCTTACCACCTGCCGTTTCAGACATTTATGTTTTCAGACGATGGAAAAAGCATCTCTTTCACCGCAGAAAAAAACAAGTGGACTGCTGATCTTTCTACTTATACAATAACCGAACAATCAGCCACAACAGGCGATAGCAATGGGCATGTCCGCCGCTATGAAGTATTGTCGCCCGATGGTAAAAAAGCCGTGTTTATCAAGGATTGGAACCTGTGGCTGCGCGACACAGAAAGCAACAAAGAAACACAACTGACGACCGATGGCGTTGCAAATTTTGGCTACGCCACCGACAATGCCGGGTGGACGCACAGCGATTATCCCATTGTACGCTGGTCGCCCGACAATAAAAAACTGGCAACGTTTCAGCAGGATCAACGGCACGTAGCAGATATGTATCTGGTAACCACCAATGTCGGCGCACCTACGCTGCAGCAATGGAAATACCCGCTGCCCGGCGATTCTGCCGTCGCCATGATCCACCGCGTAATCATTGAAGTCGACAATCCCAAAGTCATTCGCCTTCAGGTACCACCCGATCCGCACCGCGCTACCTTATCAGACGATATTTCAAGCGGCGGCGACGGGCTCGATGACGTGGACTGGAGCGAAGATGGTTCGCAACTTGCTTTTGTGTCTACGTCGCGAGATCACAAAGTGGAAAAACTGCGCATTGCCGATGCCGCTACTGGCGCTGTGAGAGAAGTATTTGAAGAAAATTCACCCACGCAGTTTGAATCGGGACAAGGCAAAATCAACTGGCGCTTTTTGCCCGGCAGCAACGAGATCATCTGGTATTCGGAACGCGATGACTGGGGACATTTGTACCTCGTGGATGCCAATACCGGACAGTTTAAAACATCTCATTACCAAAGGCAATTACGTCGTTACGCAACTGTTGCATGTAGATGTCAAAAATCGTGTGGTCTATTTCCTGGCAAATGGCTACAACAAAGACGAAAATCCATATTTCACGCATTTGTTCAAAGTGGGTTTTGATGGTAAAAACCTGATGCCGCTTACACCTGAAACGGGCAATCACCAGGTATCGTTTTCGCCCAATCATCAATATTTTATCGATACTTATTCGCAGCCCGATGTGCCGCCGGTTTCTGTATTGCGCAGCGCAGATGGCAAAACCAGCATGCCGCTTGAAAAAACAAGATATTTCACGCCTCTCAGCAACCGGCTGGAAGCCGCCAACGCCCATCACTGTGAAGGCAAAAGATGGACAAACGGACCTGTACGGTTTGATGTTTACGCCATCGAAACTGGATTCGTCTAAAAAATACCCGGTCATCAATTACATCTATCCTGGTCCGCAGGGTGGCAGCGTGGGAAGCTGGTCGTTTGCGGCTTCGCGCGGCGACAACCACGCGCTGGCCGAACTCGGCTTTGTCGTAGTGGTCATCGAAGGATACCTGCAACCCGCTGCGCTCCAAATCGTTTCACGATCTGTGCTATGGAAACATGGCAGAAAATACGCTGCCCGACCAGGTCAGCGGCATTAAACAACTGGCTCAGAAATACTCTTTTGTAGATACATCGCGCGTAGGCATTTGGGGACATTCCGGCGGTGGCTTTGCTACTGCGGCCGCCATGTTTCGTTATCCTGATTTCTTCAAAGTGGGCATCTCCGAATCGGGCAATCACGACAACCGGAATTATGAAGACGACTGGGGCGAACGATACATCGGCTTGCTGACAAAAGACAGTAGCGGCAAGTCGAATTATGAAGACCAGGCAAACCAGAATTTTGCCAAAAACCTGAAAGGAAAACTGATGCTGGCGCATGGCATGCTCGATGACAATGTGCCGCCATACAATACCTTGCTCGTGGTGGAAGCGTTGGAGAAAGCAAACAAAGATTACGACCTGGTCATCTTTCCCAACAGCCGCCATGGCTATGGCGAATATTCAGTTGTACATGATGCGCCGCCGCTGGGATTATTTTGTCAAAAACCTGATGGGCGCAACACCGCCGAAAGAATATGAACTAAAACCGAAACGAGATCTGCGCAATTGAGGGTTTTGGTTGAATTTCTGGTAAGAAAACATCTTATTCTGAAAGATGTCCTGCTGATGGCGCGGAATTGCGCAGAGGAAGTGAATTAGAATAGTTTAATTTATTCAAGTAAAGCGACAAAACGGGTTGGCAAAATTTCATTGTCAACCCGTTTTGTTGTTGTTTTCTAACATCATTTGTAGGAACAAATAAACTGCTGTTATTTTAAGTCTAATCGATGCAAAGCAATCTATTCACTGCGTGAAATGTTGTTATTTTTTTTCATGATTCACTCTTTGTTCTGGGTAATTCCGCACCATATGCGGGCGCCAATCGGTACCTCAAAGTTGATTGTCGAAGCGGTTTCTTCTAAAGATCTCATGAACATTTACATGCCGATTGTTGCTGAAAATTACTCATACTTGTTGCTTTGCAGGGGTTTGTAAATGTCAGCAAGGCATTTATTTCGCACAATACACAATCTGGCTTTGTGGCTGAACGGTAGTGGTTTGTGGTGCAAAACACTCAACTTTGTAAAGCGAACCTCAATGCTTGTCTCTTATGGAGTATGATCTGCTGACCGATGAACTGCTTGCCAGGCTGCTCCACAAAGGTGATGAACGTGCTTTCAGGGAAATCTACCGGCGCTACTGGAAAAAGCTGTATCACATTGCACTCTCTAAAACGCATACGGCTGCTGTAGCTGAAGAATTGGTACAGGTGCTCTTTGTATCGCTGTGGGAACGGCGGTCTGTCGCCATCATTCATCACCTTGATTCCTACCTCGTATTGGCGATGAAATACAAGGTGATCAATTACATCAAAAGTTTCATTGCCAAAGAAAAATGTTACTCGCTAGCTGCCGGCAGCAGCCTGATGGATGAAAGCCACACCGAAACACAAACTTTGCTTCATGAACTAAGCCTTGCCATACAAGCCGCCATTGAAAAATTGCCAGTTAAAACAAAAGCCGTTTTTAAATTAAGCCGCGAAGAAAACCGGTCGGTAAAAGAAATTGCGCTGGTGATGAACCTGTCTGAAAAAGCAGTCGAGTACCACATCACCCAATCACTGAAGCTGATGCGACTGCACCTCAAAGAGTTCCTGGTGATTGATGCACTGATTTGCCTGCACACTTTATTTTAAAAAAAACTGTTCTGCTTTAGGGATTGCCGTTTTGCAATTGACTATCTGTAACAACAGGTGTTTATTGCCTGCTGTCTAAACGCGATGAACCGGAAAGCTTTTCATCAATTGCTGCGCAAATACCTCGATGGCACCTGCACACCACAGGAACGGGCACTGGTTGAGCAGTGGTATGAGTTGCTGGATGATGACAGCCTGCAAGAACAGGATGCTGAACGTCTTCCGCTGATCGAAGACCGGATCTGGCAAAAAATTCAAGCCGGAATTGCGCTGCCGCCAACAGATTTTCATCCCGTTAAAAAGCAGTTGCAGAAGCCTTCCGTTTTCAAATGGATGGCTGCCGCCCTCATCATTATACTGGCGGGAACCGGTGTTTATGTTATCCAAAGTCATCCACGCAGCAATCCTTTTTTGAAGGCGCGTTACCAGCCACAAGACGGGCAGCTTTACACCAACAACAACAGTGGGAAAACAATTCTAACGGTGGTTTTGGAAGACAGCAGTGAAGTGCAGTTGCAGCCCGGCGCATCGCTTTCCTATCCACCGCACTTTTCCATTACCCGGCGGGAGGTTTACCTGGATGGAGCCGCATTTTTCAATGTCCAAAAAAATCCGGCCCGCCCGTTTTTGGTTTATACCCGCAACCTCATTACACAGGTGCTGGGTACCCGTTTTACCATTACCACGGCAAAAAATCAATGTGAAGTGGCTGTGTTGTCGGGTAAAGTAGCAGTTTATGAAGAAATCCATCAATCATTGCACAGCAAAGGCGGCGTTGTTGTTTTGCCCAACGAAAAAGTAACGTATTATGCCAATAACCATCACTTCATTACATCACTTGTAGACAATCCCGTTGCCGTTAACCATTCCCGCGATTCGATACCGTCCACAGGCGTGTTCAGCTTTGACGAAACACCCGTTGCGCAGATTCTCGAACAGCTTGAAAACACTTACCTCGTGCAGATCATTGCAGAAAATGAAAACATCAACCATTGTCTTTTTTCGGGTAATATTTCAGGACTGTCTTTGTTTGGAATGCTCGATTTGATTTGCGGCGCCATCGGCGCTGACTATGAAATAAGAGGCACCAGCATTCTCATCACCGGTAACGGTTGCGACTGATGCTGATGGTTCACCAATGCATAGGGGAGACTTCTACTGTTTACCCAACGCAAACACGAATGCTCAATTAATAAAAATACGTATGAAACAAACACTACCGGTTGCCTTCATCCCGCTGTATCTGCGAAAAACCATTGTTACCACACTGGCTTTTTTATGTCTCTTCAGCTGTTGCTTTGCCCGGAATACCGGTGAGCAGGATTTGCTCAACAAACCTGTAACGCTGACCGTGCAAAATGCGGAGGTGAAAAAAGTCATCAGCCAGTTGCAAACCCTCACCAAAACAAAATTCATTTTTAGCACGCAGGCCATCAATGCCAACCGGAAAATCAGTTTTTCGGTGGAAAACAAACCGCTGAAAAATGTGCTGGATGAATTTTTCAAACCTCTCCACATAGATTACAAAATCATCAACAGCCAGGTATTGCTGTACCGAAAAACGACAGACGCTTTTGAAACGGCGGCATTACAGCAGACTGCCATCCAGGCGGATGCCGACCGCACCATCAGCGGTACGGTGACCGATTCGGCTGGGCGACCACTCAACGGCGCCTCGGTCGTGATCAGCGGCACAACGCGCGGCACCACCACCGACGCGCAGGGCAATTTTCAACTACAGATACCGGATGAAGGAAACGTGGTGATCGAAATATCCAGCGTCGGCTACCAGCCGCAAAGTATTGCGGTCGGCAGCCAGGCATCTTTGCAAATCGTATTGCAGGATGCCATCGGCGGTCTCAACGATGTATTGGTAGTGGGTTATACCACCCAACGCAAAAAAGACCTTACCGGTGCAGTATCCGTCATCAGTAGCAAAGACATCAACAGCCTGCCGGTGGGCGGGGTAGACCAGATTATGCAGGGCAAAGCCGCCGGCGTGGCCATCACATCCCAAACCGGGGCGCCGGGCGATGCCATTGCGGTGCGCATTCGTGGCGTGGGCACCATCAACGACAACAACCCGCTGTACATCATTGACGGCGTGCCCACCAAAACCGGCATCAACGAAATTTCGCCCAACGATATAGAAAGCATCAACATCCTGAAAGATGCATCTTCGGCAGCAATCTACGGTTCGCGCGCTTCCAACGGCGTGGTCATCGTGACCACCAAAAGGGGAAAATCGGGAAAGGCAAGGCTGAATGTGAATGCATACACCGGTTTTCAAACACCCGCCAACCTGATGAAAATGGCCAACACCCGGCAGTATGTTACCGCCTACAACATTGCCGCTGCCAACGACGGCCGCGAGCAGATTCCCGCCGGTATGATGGATACGTTGCCCGATGTAAACTGGCAGAAAGCTGTGCTGGGCACTGCGCCCATTCACAACCTGCAGGCAAGTGTGAGTGGAGGCAGTGAAACGTCGAACTATATTTTGTCGGCCACCTATTTCAAACAGGATGGCATGATCAACAATTCGTCTTACGACCGTTTCAATGTAAGAACCGCCATCAACAGCACGTTGTCGAAAGTGTTCAAAGTGGGTACCAACATCAACCTCGCGTATGCCAAACGGCGTGAAGTAGGCACATCGGGTGATGGCTTCGGTGCCGGCAATCCGGGTGCAAGCGTGATGCGGTATGCCTTGTTCAGAACACCGGCAACGCCCGTGTACAATGCAACTGGTGAGTTGGTGGATTTGCCAAAAAATCCGCAGTTTTTTGGTGATGGATTGAACCCCGTTGGGCTGGCCGACAATACCGACCGCAATTTTGAATCTTATTCCCTGCTCGGCGATGCCTTCCTCGAAGTAACGCCCATTGCCAATTTGCGCCTGCGCACCGACATCGGCGGCAACCTGATTCTTGCCGATTACAAACAGTTTTTTCCTACCTGGGGCATTGACCGGTTTCTCAATTCACCCAATGCATTGGCACAGTCCAACAGCCGGGAGTTGAATTACAACTGGACCAACACTGCGACGTACGACATTCACATTGGCAGCGACCACAGTATTAGTTTGCTGGCAGGCTCCGAAGCCATTAAAAATAACATTCAGCAAATGTCTGCCTCGCGGCAAAACTTTGTAGATCAGTCAGACAATTTCCAATACCTCGACAATGGGTTGGGCACACAGCTCAATGGCGGCAACGAAGCTCACTGGGCGTTGTTTTCGCGTTTTTGGACGCGTGGGATACAATTACAAGGATAAGTATCTGGCCAACTTCAACTACCGCCGCGATGGATCCTCAAGATTGGCGCCCGGCAACCGTTACGGCGACTTTTATTCCGGTTCCGTAGCCTGGCGGCTCGACCAGGAAGATTTTATCCGGAACAGCCGCACTATTTCCCTGTTGAAGTTGCGCGCCAGCATCGGGCAGCTTGGCAACCAGGAAATTGGCAATTATCCGTATACTTCGCTGGTGTCGGGGGGCTTTTATTACCCGTTTGGCGGCGTTTCCACGCAGGGCTACACCATTACATCCGAAGGAAACAAAAACATTCAATGGGAAACGAGTACGCAGTCGGACGTGGGTGTTGACCTCGGTTTGTTCAACAACGCCTTACAGGTAACCGCCGATTATTTTGTCAAAAACACTTCCGGCGTGTTGCTGTCGGTGCCCATTCCCGAGCAGTGCGGCAATGTGGGCAGCCCGACGGTGAACGCAGGTAAAATCAGGAACCAGGGACTGGAACTGGAGCTGACCTATCGCAACAACATTGGTAAAAAACTCACGTACGAACTCATTGGCAACTTTGCCACGCTGCAAGAACAAAGTGCTGTCGCTGGCCGATAGCACCGGCCATTGTCGGCGGCCGGGTCGACAACAATTATTACGCCACACTTACGCAGGTTGGCCATTCCATCGGTGCATTTTACTTGCTGCAGGCAGATGGTATTTTTCAAACCCCTGAAGAGGTGTTTACCCATGCGTACCAGGGCAATGACATTCAGCCGGGCGATGTAAAATTCAAAGATATAAGCGGTCCCAAAGGTGCGCCCGATGGCATCATCGACAATTTCGACCGCATGTTTGCGGGCAGCCCCATCCCAAAATTTACCTATGGCTTTACGGGCAATGTGAGCTACGGAAATTTCGATCTGAGCCTGTTTTTCCAGGGCGTGTATGGCAACAAGATATACAACCAGATCTGTACGGATATTGAAGGTTTTTACCGCGCCTTCAACATGACCGAACGGGTGGCGACCAAAAGCTGGCATGGTGAAGGCACCACCAACACGTTGCCGCGTTTGTCGTGGACCGGCGCCACCAACAACAAGCAGCCTTCTACCCGCTTTCTGGAAGACGGTTCTTACTTGCGGTTGAAAAATGTGCAGCTCGGCTACCGCCTGCCCGATGCGCTCACCTCGCTCCTCCGCATCTCGTCAGTCCGCTTTTTTGCCAGCGCGCAAAACATTTTTACCATTACAAAATATACAGGACTCGATCCCGGAAATGTATGCCAACAACAATTCGCTGGGCGATGGCGTACGAGCCGTGGGCATTGACTGGGGAACCTATCCGTCTGCCC
The DNA here is from genome assembly GCA_963826385.1 of uncultured Chitinophagaceae bacterium. Taxonomy (GTDB): domain Bacteria; phylum Bacteroidota; class Bacteroidia; order Chitinophagales; family Chitinophagaceae; genus Ilyomonas. Next base: position 61,334 of record CAWGWV010000011.1, read on the forward strand.
GCACTTTTACGTTTGGTGTTAATGCTAATTTTTAAAAATGATGGTTTGTTATGAAAAAAAATACAATGAAACTCTTGCTGTGGGCAATGATGTTGATGGGCTTTGCCAGCTGTAAAAAATTTCTCGACCAGCCGGTATTGGGCAATTACGAATCCACTAATTTCTTTACGTCGGATGCCAATGCCCGCAACGCGGTGAATGCAGCTTACCCGCCCCTGGCGTTTACCGATCCTGCATCCAATGCTATCTGGGTATTGGGCGATGTGGCGTCTGACGATGCCCTCAAAGGCGGCAATCCCGGCGACCAGGCCGATTTTGAAAACATTGACCAATTCAATATTTTACCCAACAATTCGGCGGTAGAAGCTGTGTGGAAACGCTATTACGACGGCGTGTTCAAATGCAACGTGGTGATCGACGGCGTCACCGGCAATGATGCACTGTCGCCCGATGTGGTGACGTCCTGCCTCGGGCAGGCAAAATTTTTACGTGCCTATTACTATTTCATTCTCACCAACTGCTATGGCAACATTCCCCTGCACCTGAAGGTGGAAACACCCGAAGAACTGCAAAGCCCCGCCATCCCGCAGGCACAGATCTATGAGCAGGTTCTTGCCGATTTGCAGGATGCCAGCAACGCGCTGCCGGTGAGCCAGGCCGATGCCGGTGCCGGGCGGCCCACCAAAGGCGCTGCGTTGGCGCTGATGGCGAAGGTCTATCTCTTTCAGCAACAGTGGGAGGCTGCAGCTGCCACGGCACAGCAGGTGGATGCCCTCGGTATGTATAGCCTGACACCCAAATACACCGACAACTTCAGTGCTGCTACCAAGGGAAACAGCGAAGCCATTTTTTCGGTATGGCACGCCAGGGGCAAAAGCCCGTTTCAGGGCAATAACCTGAACCAGTGGATGGCGCCGCGTTCAATCAATGGCTACGGCTTTTTTTACCCGACACAGGACCTTGTGGACAATTATGAAAAAGCAACAGACGGAACAGCAGATCCGCGGATGCAATACACGATGGCAGGGCAAGGCATCGCCTATTACGATTTGCCCTACAACGAAGGATGGTCCACCACGGGGTACATTACCAAAAAACACATTCAGCCGCTGTCCGAAGTGCCCACCACCACCAAGGGCGATGGCGACCTGAACTATGAAGCCATCCGTTATGCCGACATCCTGCTGGTAGAAGCCGAAGCATTGAATGAAAGTGGCAAAAGCGCCGAAGCGCTGGCACCGCTGAACAGGGTGCGCAAACGGGCACGGGAGTCTTACCTCAACGATCCGTCAATAGAAGGTTTTGGGCAAATACCGGAAGGACTGCTGCCCGATGTGGTGACTACCGACCAGGCACAGCTGCGAACCATCATCCGCCGGGAGCGCCGCAGCGAACTGGCACTGGAGTTTCAACGATTTTTCGACATCATGCGCTATGGCAGCGCTTATGCCACCGACGCACTGAAAGACGTTCCCAACTTCAATTATACCAACAACCGCTTTTTCCCCATCCCGCAAAGCGAGCGCGACACCAATAAGAAGTTGTAATTTTTTTATACCATAAAAAATGGAAGTATGAATTTCAATAAATACCTGCTCTTTCTGACACTCGTGGTAGCGGGAGCCCTCTTTTTTCATTCGTGTAAAAAAGACGATGACGGGCAGTCAACGTACAATGCCGATAAATCGGGGCTCAATCGGGTGATTGATTCTGCCACCAACATTTTCAACAACAGTGTAGAAGGAAAAAAAGCCGGTCAGTATTCACCCGGGTCACGTTCGGCACTTGACAGCACCATTCAACTGGCGAAGGCGGTGAGCGAAAGCAACCTGTATTCGCAGCAGGAAGTGGACAACGCCACCGAAAACCTGCGCCGCGCACTGCTGACCTTCAGCACCTACCTGATTCAGGATGTATCCCTGGACTTTCTCATTGCCCAATGGCTGTTTAACGGCAATGCCGGCGATTCGTCCGGCGATGGTCACGATGGTACATTGAAAGCCGGCTGGGTGGGCAGCAATGCCAGTGAAGCCGTGGCTGGTACTACCCTGCCGCAACTGGTAGCTGACCGTTACGGACAGGCCGGTATGGCGTATGATTTCAGCAACGCCGCCTACGTGGAAATACCCTACAGCAAAGACCTCAACCCGTCGTCGTTTACGTTGTCGTTGTGGGTAAAACGGCATGGCACCAACAGCAACAACTACATGTTTTCGCTCAATCGCTGGAATGGGTTTAAATTCCAGTTGCAAAGTGCAAGCTATCCGTTTTTAACCGTGCACACCAGTGCCGGCTATGCCGATGTGGATGCCGGTGTGGCTGTGCCCGACGAAACCTGGACGCAGGTAGGCGTTTCCTATACCAACGGCACCATGAAATTTTATGTAAATGGTGCGTTGGTAAAAACGCAGTCGGTCAGCGGTACGCTCGTCACGCTCAACAACCCGGTGCCTATTGCAATTGGCAACGAATTGCCCAAAGATACCTACAGCCTGACGGACGGATCCAGTGAATACGCTTTTTATGGCGCAAGTTTTTTCATCGGGTCCATGGACGACATCCGGTTTTACAATACCGCTTTAACCGATGCCGAAATGCAATCCATTTACACGATGGAATCGCCATAAAAACTGCTGGCATTTCTTCATGAAAAAGGCAATTCATGACCGGTGGAACAGTCACTATGAAGAAAGAAAAACACCTCATGCACATTCATCGCTCCGAAACGCCAGGTTCATCAAATTAATAATGATCGATAACCGCGTTGTATTTGCCGTTACTTATTATTTACCTAATGTCATTCTTGTGTAACTTTAAATTGAAACTGATTTGAAACATTCATTTTTTCTCCTTCTAGCCATTTGTTGCGGTTTGTTTGCCTGCAAAACTTCATCCGATAAAACCGGCGATACCGGTGTAGATATTACGCAGGCAACCGTTGATTCTACCAGTTGGGCAATGCTGCCATTTCAAAAAATAGACAGCGCCAATCCAATTATGAAGCCGGGCGATAATACGTTTCTCGATCCCATCACACATCAGCCCACAGGCTGGGAAGCCAAGAATGTGTTCAATCCCGCCATCGCCGTTCGCAACGATACCGTGTTTATGCTCTATCGCGCGCAGGACAGCATCGGGAAGCCAACGGGCACATCGCGCATCGGGCTGGCGGCCAGTACCGACGGCATTCATTTTACCCGTTATCCTTCCCCTGTTTTGTACCCGCAGAACGATGCCTATAAAAAATGGGAATGGCAGGGCGGTTGCGAAGACCCGCGCGTTGTAGAAGACAGTGCCGGCACCTATTACATGACGTATACCGCTTACGACGGCACAACAGCGCGGCTGCTCATCGCTACTTCGCCCGACCTTGTGCACTGGACCAAACACGGGTCGGTGTTTGCCAAAGCATATGGCGGTAAATACGTGGACAAATGGAGCAAATCGGGCGCAATTGTTTCCTCTTACCAGGATGGAAAAATCATAGCCACGAAACTAAATGGCAAATACTGGATGTACTGGGGCGACCTCTTTATCTGGGCGGCAACGTCTGACGACCTGATCAACTGGACGCCGGTAGAAATGCAACCGGGCGAGCAACCGCCGGTGGAACTGAAAGGCGTGGCCACCAAAGTGCCCGATCTCAAAATTGCCGTTCCTACCCGGAAGAATATGTTCGATAACGACCTCGTGGAATCAGGTCCGCCGGCAATGCTTACCGATGATGGTATCCTGCTGCTGTACAACAGCCGGAGCATGCCGCCCGATGGCGACAACCGTTTGAAAGAAGGCACTTATACGACCGGGCAGGCATTGCTTGATAAAAACGATCCAACCAAAATCATTCATCGTCTCGATCAATATTTTATGAAACCGGAAGAAGATTATGAACTAACGGGCGAGGTCAACAATGTGTGTTTTATAGAAGGGCTGGCGCAATTTCACAACCAATATTTTTTGTATTACGGCACCGCCGATTCGAAGATCGCGGTAGCCGTGCACAAGTAATAACATTCTTTCTATGAATTGCTTCTTATTTTTAGGGTTGCAAACAAAGCATCGAAGCAATTCATGAAAACACTATACAGGTACTTATTACCCTACAAAGGGCTGGTAGCACTGGCGCTGTTTTTAGCCGCCATCAATACCAGTTTTTCCTTGTTGGACCCCATCATTTTCGGGAAACTCGTCAAACTCGCGTTTGACTACAAAAGCAGCCCGCAGCAGTTCCCGGTGTTCAATACGTTTGCGATAGCGGTATTGTGGCTCTTGCTGCAATCCATCGGCGTGGCAATGGTAAGCCGCATAGCCAAGAACTTCCAGGATTATTTTACCAATGTGATTATTCAAAAATTTGGCGCAAAGATTTTTACCGACGGACTGCGCCAGCGTGATGAAGCTGCCGTATAGCTGAATTTGAAGACCGCCGCAGCGGCGAAACACTGAGCATTCTTACCAAAGTGCGCACAGATACGGAACAGTTCATCAACCGCATTTGTGAACATCGTTTTCAGCGTGCTGGTAGGCATGGTGTTGTATTTCCATTTATGCGGTGCGCATACACTGGTCGGTGCCACTGGTGTATTTTGGCGGCATCGTCATATTGCGTATGGATTACCGGCATGCTGAGCCGAAAAATAAAAGGCATCCAAAAATACATTGTTACCCAGAACCAAATCATTGGCAGGCGCGTCCACAGAATCGCTGCGCAACATTGAACTCATCAAAAGTCTTGGGCCTGACAGGACAGGAAATAGAACGCCTGAACAAAAACACTTACAAGATACTGGGACTGGAACTCGACAAAGTGAAACGCGTGCGCAGCATTGTTTTGTACAGGGTACATTTGTAAATACGTTGCGGCAGTGTATTTTGTTCATTCTTATGTACCTCATTTTACGGGAAATTGATGGACGCCAGCCAGTTGGTGACGATGCAGATCTTTTCAGCTTTTTTATTTTTACCCCCCTGCAGGAAATCGGCAACATCATCCTGTCGTTTCGTGAAGCGAGGCGTCGCTGCAAAATTTCGAAGACCTGATGCAGAAGACCCGTGGAACCAAAACCTGAACACCCGAAACACGCCGGACAGATTGAAACATTGCAGTTTCAGCCACGTTTCTTTCCAGCACCGCACGGCACACACAAAGCGCATTGGACAATATCAGTTTTACGGTAAAAAACGGCGAAACCATTGCATTTGTCGGCCCGTCGGGTTAGGGCAAAACAACACTGGTGAAATTGCTGGTGGGCTTGTACCAGCCCGCAGGAAGGCAACATCCTGTACAACGGCATCAGCGAGCAGGACATTGATTTTGATGAACTGCGCAGGCAAATTGGTTTTGTAACGCAGGATACGCAATTGTTTGCCGGCACCATCCGCGAAAATTTGCTGTTTGTGAATCCGCAGGCCACAGATGAGGAAATCGAGAAGTACTGCACAAAGCAGCTTGCAACAGCCTGCTGGAGCGCGCCGAAAATGGTATTCAATCCATGATAGGCGAAGGCGGATTAAAATTGCGCGGCGGCGAAAAGCAGCGCATCAGCATTGCCCGTTAGCTTACTGCGCCACCCGCGGCTGCTGATTTTTGATGAAGCTACTTCGGCGCTCGATTCCATCACCGAAGAAGAAATTACTTATACCATCAAGCGCATATCTGCGCAGCGCGAGCAGATTACGGTGCTGATTGCACACCGGCTAAGCACCATCATGCATGCCGACCGCATTTATGTACTGGAACGCGGGCGCATCGCCGAAACGGGCACCCACGAGCAACTGCTCACCGACCGGGGCTTGTATTACGCCATGTGGCGGCAGCAGATTGGTGAACGCAAATACGCGGAAAACGGCGTGGCGGCAGGGTGATGAACATTATAAAGGCAGATTTTGGATTGGGAATTTGATGTTGAAGTTTAGCAGCGTCCGAATCATTGGACTGTTGGTCAGCGAGTTAGGGTTTTTCAATTGTCAATGGCACAATTCCTGTAAAACAATAGGGGTTAACCTATTTGTTTCATCAATTTTAAATACAACGATTATGTCAGGACGTGGAGACAACAACAAAAACGGTACATCAGGACAGGGGGCCAGCAACCAGAGTAACCAACCGTTTGTAGCCGATGGAGAAAACGAGCCAAAATCGAATCACAATACCAAAGTTACCGGCGGCGAACCGTCGGAGCCTCAACAGCCAACGGAAGCACAAAGCGCAAACCGTGATCACAGCATTGACGGGCAGGAGAAAAAGTACAACAAACAGTGATTAAGGTGTAAAGAGAAAGTATAAGTGAGGCGGCATTGATGCATTTCAATGCCGCCTTTTTTTTGATTGTTCAGATACGCCACAATCCGTTTGTCCTGTATCTTGCTTTTAATCCATCATTTACCAGAAAAAATGTTTTTATGTTCAGCCAATACCATTTTACCGCCGCCGAACGCTTTCTTCGTTATGTACAGATAGATACGCAAAGTGATCCGGGCAGCGACACATTTCCCACTACCGAAAAACAAAAAAAACTGAGCCGCCTGCTGGCGGAAGAACTGGCTGCCATGGGATTAACAGATGCGCACACCGATGAATTCGGCTATGTGTATGCCACCATTCCTTCCAATACAGGTAAACAGGTACCTGTCGTTTGTTTTTGCAGCCATGTAGATACGGCGCCCGACTGCAGCGGTACCGGGGTAAAACCCATCGTACATACAAATTTTACCGGTGAGGACATCGTGCTGCCGGACGATCCTTCGCAGGTAATTTCCGTTGAACAATATCCTTACCTCAAAACGCAGATTGGCAGCGACATCATTACCGCCAGCGGGCTCACACTGCTCGGCGGCGACGACAAGAGCGGCGTGGCTGAAATCATGGATCTGGCCAATTACCTCGTCAGCCATCCCGGCGTAAAGCACGGAACCATCAAAATTCTATTTACGCCCGATGAAGAAGTGGGCAAAGGAACTGCAAAAATTGACCTGCAGAAACTAGGGGCCGATTTTGCCTACACACTCGATGGTGGTGAAGCCGGCGTAATAGAAGACGAAACCTTTAGTGCCGATTTTGCCCGCATTACCGTACATGGCGTCATTGCGCATCCTGGTTATGCAAAAGGTAAACTGGTGAATGCGCTGAAGATTGTAGGTGAAATATTGGCCGCGTTGCCAGCTGGTGAATGGTGCCCGGAAGCCACGGAAAAACGGGAAGGATTTGTACATCCGGTCTCCATCGGTGGGCTGGCCAAAAGGCGACCATTGACTTCATTGTGCGTGATTTTAATACCCCTAATCTAGCGCGACACGAAGAGCGGCTGAAAGCCATTGCGGAAAACGTATTGGCAAAACATCCCAAAGCGGGTTTTGAATTTATAACAGGCGAGCAATACCGCAACATGAAAGAAATCATCAGTCAGCACCCGCAACTGGTTGCCTATGCTGAAGAAGCCGTTCGCCGTTCGGGACTGACACCCAAAAAAGAACTGGTGCGCGGCGGCACCGATGGCAGCCGCCTCAGCTTTATGGGATTGCCTTGCCCCAACCTCTTTACGGGTATGCAGGCTATCCACAGCCGCCACGAGTGGATTGGTGTTAAAGACATGAACAAAGCCGTGGAAATGCTGGTGCACCTGGTGCAGGTATGGGAAGAAAACGGCAACGCCTGAAGACTGTATTGCAGCGCGTTGCTGCTTTTCCCACTGGCAAAGCAGCAACGCAGTAAACGCGCAGCGGATGGCACAGGGGTTGCCATGGTTTGGTTAGCGGCTGCTGCATTACCGGGGCAATCTGTAGCAAGGCATCATTTACTGGAAACCTTTTTGCAATGCGTTGACAGGAGAATGCAAGGGAATGGTATGAGCAAGCGGCAGTCACTTATGTCAGTCTGGGCACCCTCTAAAAAAACAATCTCCTGCAGTAGACATGCGAACCGGGAAAACGTGAAACTGTATATTCAAAATATGGTGAGTTTGCGGTGCAAAATGCTGGTAAAAGCAACACTGGATCGTCTGGATCTGCATTATGTAAATGTTGAACTGGGCGAAGTTGACCTGCGCAACCACCCCACCGAAGAGCAACTGCAACTGCTGAGGTCCGAGCTTCTGACATCGGGGCTCGTACTGATGGAAAACCAGAGAGCCATTCTGGTAGAAAAAATCAAAGCCGTCATCATAGAGATGGTGCATTATGCCGATGAATTTCCCCGCGTGAAGCATTCGGTGTACATCAGCGAAAAGCTGCATTACAACTATACATATCTTGCCAACCTGTTTTCCGAAGTCAAAGGCATTACCCTGGAACAATACATCATCATTCACAAAATTGAAAAAGTGAAAGAGCTGATTTTGTATGATGAAATGAATTTGTCGGAGATTGCCTTCAAACTCAATTACAGCAGCAGTGCCCATTTGTCGAACCAGTTTAAAAAAATAACGGGATTAACGCCTTCTTTTTTCAAAAAACTAAAAGAGAAACGGCAGAAGCCGCTGGAAAACTTGTAATGATGTAAATTATTTCCAGCAAAGTGTAAGCCGGGCGATCGAATAAAGCAGACCTTTATAAACGGTTTATTAAACCACTGCCACAAAGACAATGGACAACAACAGCACATTTTTAGAATTAGACAAAGGCAAGGTTCACATCATTGTGGAAATCATCGAATACATACCCAACGCGGTTTTGAGCAGAACGATCATCAAAAAAGCCACCGGCAATGTTACCGTGATGTCGTTTGACACAGGTGAAGAACTGGCCGAAAAGATGTCTCCGTTTGATACCTTCATCCAGATTATTGACGGTGCCGCCGAAGTGATGATTGATAAACAGCTACACCTGCTTCCATTGGGTACCGGTGTTGTTATCCCGGCTCATGCATTGCACTACTTCAGTGCAAAAGAACAATTCAAAATGATCTCCACCGTTATCAAAAGCGGTTACGAAGACTGAAGCGTTGTCAACCGCTGTTCCCAATCTATTATTCCGACAACCGGTTTCGGTAGAGTATCAAAAAAGGGCTTTTGAAAAAGCCCCTTCGGTACTTGCCTACATCTCAAGGTCAACCACAAACCCAACTTTAATTTTATCAACAATTTTGTGAGGCGCTATTGAAGAATAGTTGCCCGCGGAGGTATCAACCGGATCACCTTTAGTTGATGCAGCACCAGCATAATGAGGTACGTAACATCAAACTCAAACCATTTTCGGGCAAAATTTGCATTGTATTTATCGTGGTGATGATTGTTCTGAAACAATTCGCCCATCAGCAATACACCAAACGGTGTTGAATTGCGGGAATGGTCTTTTGTTTTGTAATTGCTATAGCCATATTTATGACCACACCAGTTTACAATGGCGCCTTGTATCGGGCCCATTAAAAAGTGTATGGGTAGCAACAAAAACCACCATGGGCTTGGGGCGAAGACAACGTAAAAAGCCACGTATGCCAATCCAAACAAGATGCGCGTGATCGCGTGGTGCCCCATGCGGTCAAGCTTGTTCCAGCGCGGCAGGTACTCCTTTGTAAACTGCGGATCTGGCAGGTGTTGACCCGTTAAAAAACCACGGTATATCTCTGCGGTATGCAACATCATGTGCCATACATCAGTAAAAAAATGTGGCGAATGCGGATCTTTCTCCGTATCGCTATACGTATGGTGCATGCGGTGCATAACCCCGTAAGCGCTAGGTATCAAATAAGACGAACCTTGCATAAACCAGGTAAGAAAGTATATGATTCTTTCCGAGTTTTTACTCAATGTATACATCTGATGAGAAGCAAAGCGATGCAGAAAAAAAGTATGAAAAAACAGGGATAAAAACCAATGGGAAAAGAAAAAAATAAGAATGACAACCATAAAAAAATGAATTGAACAGAAGAAGGGCTGTTCTAAGCAGTATTGTCACCCGTACGGTTCTGATTGCAACCACTCCAGCTATTCACAAAGTTCGTTCATTTGAAAGGCTGATTCTTTACACAATTCTGCTCCCGCTTTGTATTATTCACAGGCAGAATGTCTGCCAGCGCACATGGTATATAAAAGAAGGGAACGAGGATAATAAACTTAACGTGAAACTGTGCTATACAACACATAAAGGGCAGCGCATACCGGATTTAATGCTATCTTACTGCCTGCATATCTACAATTCTGAACACGAATGGCATCTAATCGCCAGCCTTCCTTTTTCTATTACTGAAAGGTGTTTAATTAATGATTTAATGGTTTCCAATGATATCAGACATTCCGGAATATATAATTGCCATTGGTGCATCGGCCGGTGGCATGGAAGAGTTGAATTCTTTATTTGATCATACACCTTTAGACAGTGCGGCGTATGTGATCATTCAGCATTTGTCGCCCGACTTTAAAAGCAGGATGGCCGAGTTGCTGGCAAAACACAGCCAGTTACTGGTTGTAGAAGCACAACATGGATTGGCGGTGAAGCGCAACTGTGTGTACCTTATTCCCAACGATAAGTTCATGACCATCCGCGATGGTGTGCTTTTCCTGACAGACAAAAAAGACCTGCGCATACCGCATCTCACCATCAACACGTTTTTCACTTCCCTGGCAGCCGATTGCGGCAACACAGCGATTGGCATCATCCTGTCGGGACTAGGCGCCGATGGAACTGAAGGCATCAAAGCCATTAAAAAAGCGGGTGGAATGGTAATGGTGCGCCCGCCGGAAACAACACAGTTTGGCGGTATGCCCTCCAACGCCCTTGCCACCGGCGTCGTGGACGTGGTGCTGGAGCCGGAAGACATGCCGGCAGCCATACAGGACTATGTAAAATCCGATAAGGAAAGCATTGCCAATGCCAGGGAAGATGATCACATACAAGCCATCATTCTCGATCTCATCAAGGATGTTTCCCCGCACGATTTTACCGATTACAAGCCCTCTACCATTCGCCGGCGCATGAAAAGACGAGCCGCCAACCTGCACTTTAGCAGGCTGCAAAACTATTTTGACTTTCTAAAAGAAAATCCTGCAGAAGTGGAAGCATTGGCTAAAGATTTCCTGATAAGCGTAACTGCTTTTTTCAGGGATAAAGAAGCTTTTGAATTTTTGCAGCAGCAGGTAATCCCGGCAGTACTGGCCGATCTGCCACCAGGCGAGGAACTGAAATTGTGGGTAGCCGGTTGCGCCACCGGCGAAGAAGCATATTCCTTTGCCATCATGATTTGCGAACAGCTGACAGACATCCAAAAAACACCACGGTCAAAATTTTTGCCACCGACATAGATGCCGCAGCACTGGCAGTAGCCGGGAAAGGATTGTATGATGTGGAAATAGAAAGAGACGTGTCTGCACATCGGTTGCAAACCCATTTTATCAAAGAAGAAAACGGGTACAGGGTAAAACAAGACATCCGCAACATGGTCATTTTTGCGCAGCACGACCTTGTTAAAAATCCGCCTTATTGCAACATGCATCTCATCAGTTGCCGCAACCTGCTCATTTATATGACTGCTGCCTTGCAAAAGCGCATCTTCAACATGATGCTCTTCGGGCTTCGTCTCAATGGTTACCTGTTTCTCGGTGCCAGCGAAAACCCGCAACCCATATTGCCCAGCCTTGAAGAAATACACAAGCAATATAAAATTTATAAAAACATTGAACCGCGGCGCAACATTCATTTTGATGTGTTTACCATTCCTGAGCTGAAGCCTTCACCCTCTTTTTCCTCGCCATTGCAGGCAGAGCACAATGCCAGCCCGGTATTGGCAGATATGGTAGCCGGTGCATTGGCCAACGACCTTGGTTGTGTAGCCATTTGTGTAGATGAAAATGACAAATTTTTAAAATCGTTTGGCGATACTGAGAAATATTTGTTGCAAAAAAATTTCACGCTGCACCTGCCCGATTTGTTGCCCAAGCCACTTGCCATTGCCTTTGCTGCTTTGCGTAAAGACGCACTGAAAAGTGGTAACAAAGAAACCATCCGCGCCATCCCGTTTAGCCGGGACGACAAAACCATTCCGCTCGTGCTCTCGGTTTCTGCCATTGACACCAAAAGAGATACGCAAAAATTATTGTTGATCACGCTTCATGAAGATGTTGGTCCAATGGCTCCGCAAGAGGACATTGGTGTATTCAACGAGCAGAAGTATCATGACCAGCACGTTGCCAACCTGGAAGATGAATTAAAGGAATTGAAGCAAAAACTAAACGACGCGTATGTGCGGCTCGATGCCACAAACGAAAACCTGCAGTCATTCAACGAAGAATTGCTGTCTACCAATGAAGAAATGCAAAGTACAAACGAAGAAATGCAATCGGTGAATGAAGAACTTCATACCATCAACGCCGATTACCAGCTAAAAAACAAGGAATTGCAGGAGCTGAACGACGACCTGAACAATTACTTCCGGAGCAATGTAAACGGGCAGATTTTCGTGAACGCCCGGCTGCAGTTGATGAAGTTTTCACCTGCTACCGTTAAACTCATCAACCTGCTGCCGTCAGATATTGGCAGACCGCTCAGCCATATTTCTACCAATATCAAACTCGAAACATTTGTGTCGGATATTGAAGCCGTACTGCAAACCGGTTCGGTAATTACAAAAGAAATTGAATCGAAAAACGGTGATTGGTACCAGGTTGTAGCCATGCCCTATGTTCAGCAGGCAGACAATCACATCAAAGGCGCTATCCTGACGTTCAATGACATAACCGAATTGAAGCAAACGCAGGCGCAGTTGAACAGTAAAAACGAAAGCCTCCTTCGCATCAACAACGACCTTGACAATTTTGTACACACCGCTTCGCACGACCTGTTGTCTCCGTTGGGCAATATAGAAGTGAGTATCGACGTGATGAACCAATTGGCGGGCAACACGCAGGAGTTGTTGCCCATGCTGCAGATCATCAAGTCGTCGGTTACGAGGTTCCGGGCGCTCATTCACCAAATTTCATACATCGCCAAAACAGAAAGTGAAATGCTGGCGATGGAATGGGTGAATATGGATGAAATAACCTCGAATGCCGAGTGGAGTCTTGCTGATAAAATCCTTTCTTCCGGTGTTGAAATTGTAAAAGAATTTGCCGTAAAACAAATCTATTTTTCAAAGAAAAACCTGCAGAGCATTGTATTCAATTTGCTCTCCAATGCCATCAAATTCAGAACAGGAAAACACCCGTTGGTAACCATAAGCACGGCGAAGCAAAACGATTATACCGTGTTGCGGGTGCAGGACAATGGCATTGGGATTTCTCCCTGCGAAATTGATAAAATTTTCAGTATCTATGGAAGACTCAATAATGATATTGAGGGCACCGGCATAGGTCTGCACCTAGCCAAAAAAATTGTGGATGCCGCCGGCGGAGACATCCTCGTAGAAAGCGAAGAAGGAAAAGGAACCACTTTTATCATCTTGCTAAAGTGTCATGGGCAACTGGTATAACGGGTTCGTACAACGTCAAATTGTTTGTCGGCAGGCAGTACCGGCGGGTTGCTGCGGGTTATGGGCTGATGAAATAATTTTTTGGATGATGCCGGGTCACCTCTTTTTTCCGGGCTACCATCCAGAGCGATAAAATGAGCAGGAGAGCAATGGCAATCATAATCCCTATCCACCATCCGCTCGATTGTTTGATGAGGTCAATGGGCTGCGCGTTCCCGATCAGCACCAGATTGGCCCAATAAAATGGCAGGGTTTGTTCTTCGCTGTTGTTTTGCAGGTACCAGATCTTTGCTTTTTGCAACGCTTCACTTTTGTTCATTCCTTTCGAAAGATATTCGTTGAACCGGGCCGATATCTGGTAAATGCTTCGCTCATCGGCTTTCCACAAAGTAGCCGATACCGCCGGGATGCCTACCGAAGCAAAGCCGCGGGCAAGGCTGTAGATGCCTTCGCCGGTAGCGTTTTTGCCAATGTTGGTCTGGCACGCACTCAGGATCACCAGTTGCACAGCCGGCTTTTTCAGCCGTTGCAGTTCAGACAGACCGATTAGCGAATCTCTCATGTACAGGACAGGCTCTTTGCCGGTGGTATCGGCCAGCGCATGCGAAAACACGGTGAGCACTGAATAATCGGAAGCATGCCGGAAAAAGTTGCCACGCGTCGCTTCTTCTCGGGTAAACACTTTGTCGTTGCTGTAATAACCGGCTGACTGCTTCAGGGCATCGGCTGAGTGAGAAAGATTCAGCACATGCAGCGGACCATCAAACGATACCGGCGCAAAACCAAGAAAGTTGCCGGTGGCGGCAATTTCGTGAAAAGGTCTCATGAGGGTGCGGGCAGAATACACATACGCAAAGGCGTAATCGTAAAGCAAATAACGGGTGGCATCCTTGTCGCTGCTCAATGCCTCGAACGGGATAAAAAACTGGTCGGTACAAATGGCTACGTTGCCTTTGTGTACCTGTAAAGGAAGAAAAATCTGGTTGTAAATGTGATGCGACAAGGCTGCGAAAACTGCAAACTGGCTGTTGAGCGATTCTTTCTGGCTGCACATACGGAGGAACCGTGACAGTTCTGATTCGTTGAACTCGCTGGCAGGAACTTTGATCATCTTTGTACCATTTCCCGAAATTCCCAAAGCATACAAAGCGGTGTCGCCAATAAAATAATGAATAAAATCCTGGTGATTGATCGACAGGTAGGATTGTAATTCGGGCAGCCCGGGTACTTTGTCGGCATATTTGTATTGGTAATAAATAGGATATTGATTTTCGAGCGACCGGATGAACCGTTCAAGGTTATTTTTGGTTTGTAAAAAGATCGCCTGTTCGCTGTTGTAGGCAGCAGATCCCGGTGAAAGTTGCGACAACTTTTGCTGCTGTTCCAGCAGCTTGATCTGCAGGGTTTCTTCATGTGCCTTTTCGTTCTGCGGCAGGTGCGCCGTGGCACCCAGTTCGTTAAGTTTGTCGTAAAGCAATACGCTGCGGCTTTTTTCCATGAAATAAAAAGCCTTGGCAGCATCGTTGGCGAGATAGCTGGCTTCAATGGCAAGGGCAAAAAACTGGTGCGTTTTGTTGCGCCAGTACAGTTTGCTTTGTTCGCCCAGTTGTTCGTGTCTTGTCTGCGTGATCACCGAATCGGTGACCATGGCGGTTTGCAGGCAGGAGCGCAGCCATTTTTTGTCACCGGTTTCTTTGTAAAAAGACAGCAGCACTTCGGTTTTGTTATTGAGAAACACGAGTAGCAAATCTTTGTCGGCTACCTGCGAAAGGTGTTTGGTAGATGTATTTTGTAAAAAATCGGGCGGCGCGGGGATGTTCAGCGAGCGGAATGCCCGGTAATAATTGTTCTTCGAAGCTTCGAGCCGGTGGTAGCGAAACCCTGCCTGCGCGAGGTTCGTATACGCCTGCGACAAAGAACCATTGTCGTGATTGGCAGTGGACAGGCTGATGGTTTTTTCATAACAGTCCACCGCTTTCTGGTAGTTCTGCCGGTTGTTCAAAAAGTAATTGCCGTAATCGAGGTAATCTGTTGCCAGTTTTATTTCCCCGTCTTCGCCTTCCTGTTTCCTTCTGTGCAGGGCTTCGGTAAAATACTTGTCGGCTTTGTCAAATTCACCCAATCCTGCATAGCTAATGGCTTTCAGCTTGATGGCGTCGGTTAGTTGGGATTCATTCTGCGTGCGGGAAGCCAGCAGGGCAGCAGTGTTGGCATCCTGCAGGGCGGGTTGCCATAGTCCTTCAAAATTGTATCCGAATGAGCGGTAAATGTAAAGCTCTGCCAGGTGAAAAGTATCTGAAAAATGTTGGCTCAGGTTGATGCCAAGGGTACTTACTTCCCGGTCTTTCTGGTAATCCCCGCGCTTGATGTACATGTATGCCTGTGCGCTCAATGCATTCAACGTGAAATCGGGCTGGTTGGGATACTTGGCGTTGCGCAAAATAACGCTGTCGAAATAAGGCAGGGCTTTCGAATATTGATTGGCGCCGAAATAAAAATAAGCCATGTTGTTGTAACTGTTCACGGCAAATTTTTCCGATGCATGGCGGCTGCCTGAGGTGTTGATGCGGATGGCTGCCATTGTGTTTTCAATGACCGATGGCGTAACGATGTTGTTGTTGATCACATATTGCAGGTAACCGATGCGGTGAAGGAGCCGTGCCTGTACCGAGTCGCTCACAAGACCACACTGTTCAAATTGCTGTTTCAACCCCAAAACGGTGGAGAGCTTTTGATCCGGACGCAAGGCGGTGTTGGCTTCCGTTTCTTTCAATTGCTTGTCTATATCGGTGGCTTTCGGGCATTGTGCATGCGAACAGATAAAGAAGAATTGCAGCAGCAAAACCGGCACAACAAGACAGGATTTTTTGAAATGCATTTCCTTTTTCATGTATCCGGATCATTTATTTGTTCATGATCTTCCCGTTTTTGATCCTGTCCTGGAAGTATGCGTTTCCATCGTGAAGCAATCCATTGTCAAACAGCTTGCTGATGATGGCATTTTTGTCAACCGTTCCCCCCGACAGCAGGCTTTTGATCAAACCATAATGCGCAGCTAATTTGCCGGTAACAATGGGCGCTGCAAAGGAAGATCCCTGCACCGTGCTGTCGAGATGGCTGGGATGAACAAACACGTAATTGGCCCCAAATACACCATCGGCATTTACGCCAACGTCAACTACGTTTTTTGAAAAATTCTGGTGCGGGCTCACTTTGCCGGAGAAGTTTTCGCTTACCGTGGTTACGGCAATTACATTGGGAAAATAGCGGGAAAAAGAAGCCGGGAAAAAGTTGACGCTATCGAGGTTGCGCAGCGCATCCGGGTCGGTGCTTTGATACACATAACTTTCGTTGACCGGGTCGATGTTTCCTGCGGCTGCCACCATCAGGATGTTGCTGTCTGCAAAATAAGTTTTCAAAAATTCGCGGAACAGCAGAGCGCCGGTGGCGGCGGTGTCAACGCCTGCTGAATTGATGGGTGCGTAAAAACCAAAGCTGGCGTTGATGATGTTGGCGCCCCGGTCTTTGGCATATTTCAAAGCGCACAAAATATCGGACAGGTGGCTGGTGCCGGCCTGGTTGTGCACTTTTACGGGCAATATTTTTACATAGGTATCTGCTGCCTTGTATGCCTGGTCGATGATGAGTTTGGATACCACCGTTCCATGGCGTTTGGGAAAATCGTCCTGCCACTGGTTGTTGTCCGCAACGAAGTTCCAGCCGCTGTTGGCGGCATCTCCCATGCACGAAACATTGTCGGAATGATACAACTGTTGGCTGATGACATCCGGGTCTACACCGCTGTCAAATACGGCTACAACCACGGTGTCGTTTGAAAAAGGACCGGGACGTTTCGGGTTGATCACAGAATCCTGTTTGTCCACCCGTTCAGAATCGATGTTGTCTATAAACGCCATGGGAAAATTCATGCAGTAATAAGAGTTGGCGTCTTCCCCGCTGGCGCCGCCCCCGGGTTTGGGTGGGGATCCTTTGGCGGTTTCGCCCGACAGGAAAGCCGGAACATCGGCGGGAAACAATGACGATATCGGTATCACAACTGCCGCAGTATGCATCAACGGCTATGGTGGAATTGGGAAACCAACCTTTGATATCTGCCATGAAGCTATCCGTACTTTTGTTTGGTTTTCTCCAGAAAATCACCTGCGTGGAATCTACAGGTACATGACCCACAAGGGGTGGTTTCTCGCTTTCGTTTTTGCGATTACATTTAAAAAACAGCAGGAGGATCAGGAGAATAAGAATAATAATAACAACGATTAGGGAGATGAATTTTTTATTCATACTGCTATTGTTATGAGGGGGTTAACGGGAATGCAAAACCAATGGTGCGGAATCGCAATCGCTGGCGGGTGTTACCATGCTTTCAATAGATCCTGTGCTGCTTTGTAATCTCCCTTTTTTTCGCTGGTGATGGTTTCCAAAAGCTGTTTGGCCTGCTCTTCATCGCCTTGCCGGTTGCGTTGTAATAAGGTTATGGCTTTTAGTAAATTACCGCTGTTGTAACGTAAGTCTTTGTTGGCTGCCAATTCGTTGAACTTCTGCAGGGCGCTGTCGTATTCCTGTAGTTGAAGGTAAGAAAGTCCGGTATATTTCACCGCATCAAAATTTGCCGAATCTCTTTTGCTGATGTCAGCAAATATGGAAGCTGCTTTTTGGTAATCGTGTTGGTTGTAGGCATCTCTTCCCATCTGCATACTGTCGGTAGGTGCCATGAGCAGCGACAGTTCGGAATAATGGTCCTGTAGGTATTTGCCTGCCAGCCGTTCGGGACGATGAGGTTGAAAGAAAAGGGTACCTGCGATGAAAAGGATCACGCATGCAGCGGCAGCATACCACATCCAAGCCCGGAACACAGGTTTCCGCATCGGGATTACTTTGCCCTCGTGGTTTCCGGGAACTTCCTGTTTCCATTGTTGTTCTTTTTGTTGCAGCAAGGCATTGCGGGTTGCCTGCCGTGCCGTAACGTAAAAAGCAACCTCCTGCGCAAACTGTTCATCGGTGCGGCATTGCTCTTCGAAGCGGCGTTGTTCGTCTTCGCTCAGTGTTTGCTGAAAGTAGGCTTCAATATATTCTAATGTGTCGCTCATACATGTGGTTTTACAAGAATAAAAAATCGGGAGTCAAACGGCGGCGTGCTACCTTGTAAGAGAATGGTTCTTGATTTTTTCTCTCAATTTGTCAAGACACCGGAGGCGCGTGGTTTTTACCACCGCTGCATTGTTGTACTGCAGGTGTTCTGCGATTTCTTTATCTGTATAGCCATCTTCAAAGAGCAACAGCAGCTCCTTGCATTTGTCACCGATCTTTTCCAATGTTTCTTTCACTGCCTGCCGCTGCTCGCCGGTTATCATTTTTTCCACGGCGTTTCGTGCGCCATCGGGCAACCGGCTCATCAGGTCGGGCAATTCCGTTGTTTTGAACACCTGTTGTTTATTGGTCGCATTTTTACGGATGAGGTCAATACATTTATTGGAAAAGATTTGAAACAAATAGGTTTTGAGGGAAGACCGCCCGTCAAAACGGCCGGAAACAATGTTGTGAATGGCAGATAGCAAGGTGTCGCTGTAGGCGCTGAAACTGTCTTCGTAAGTAAGGCTGAATTTTCGGCAGCCTTCGTTTACAAAATAATAGTAGGTGTCGTATAACTGTTTTTCCTGCCGGGTGCGTTCTGCAAAGCCGGCAGACAGGTTGTGAATGATTTGGTTGTCTAAGGTTAACAAATGGCTGCTTTATAACAAATCTAATACTTTATGTTGTACGATATAATCAGGTACCTGCGATTTTACAAATGGCATCGTGTAGCCAGTCAAGCACATTCATACATCTTTCAAAAACGCAAAAAAAATTGCAGCAGGTTGTTACCGTTTTCATCCTGATCCCGATTCATTGAAGTAACCGGTCAACAAAAACAACCTCAGCCGGATTTTAAACAAGTAAACCTATAAAAAATGAAAACAATTATCCTGGTAACTGCAATGTTACTTTCCATGGCGACAATTTCGTATGGTAAACCCAAAAACAGAGACAATCAATTGGTAAAAAGTTTGAATACTGCTATCAAAACGTCATCCGTCATTTCTGCCAGCAGCAACGAAATGTTCCAAAAAGCCACTTTCGATTTTAATGGCAAATCGGTAAATGCGTTTTACGACGTGGATAACAATGAGCTCATTGGCTTTTCAATTCCTGTTTCCGAAAGTGATCTGCCACAAGGTGCCCTCAATGACATCAAAAAGAAATTCAGTCACTACAACATCAAGGAAATGATCATGTTTATTTACAAGACTGGCTTGTATGGATTTTATGTTTCCCTGACTGCACCCAATGTGCCCACCATAGCCGTGAGTGTAAATGCAAAAGGCAAAGCACATTATTATGCAAAAATGCTATAGCTTACCCTACCTCAGCAATACCCACCTATACCCCCATTGTATCCTCAATCCTTCTCCTGCTGCAAAACAGAAAGCCACGGTCGCGTGGCTTTCTATGTTTGGTGGTAATCCTTTTATCAATGACTATTCTTTTGACCAATTAATCCGTCCGGCAATAAATCTGTTGTTTATTTTAACATTGAGTAAGCTGCAATCAAGAATCATTGACTAATAGACACTCGTAGCAGGAAATACCGTAACAAAAATCAATTGGTAGAAGTAGTTTAAAAAGCCCAAACGCATTGGCGCCCACGCGGTTCACCAGCTCAACGCGTTGTAGAGGTCGATCATGGTTGGTTTCCAGGCAATCACTTTGCCGTCTTTGCCACACGAAAAAAGGTAGTTGCCATCTTTGCTGTAAGCAATGCCATTGACTTCGTTGTGATGGTTTTGCAGGGTAATAATTTCTTCCTTGTTCTGGTAACGTTTCACAAACAGGTTGCTTGTGCCACCCCTCGTATTTGCTTCGTTGCTGATCTGTTTTACATAAGAGGTAACGTCTATCAGTTTAATGGTCTGGTCGGCGCTGGCACTTGCCAGTTGCAGGCTGCCACCGGCAACGCGGGCAAAGGCAAGATCAATGACAGAATACTGGTGAATGCGGGACAAAAGCAAAGTGGACCAACTGCCATCTGCCTGCTTGTTCAGCAACTGTATTTTGCCCCCTGCGGTTCCCAGTGCAATGTATTGTTCACTGTTATCCACCGCGATGCTGGAAATGGGTTCCCTGTTGTTCACTACCGAAAAAAACAAGGGTTTCACCAATGCCGGCGATCTTTTCAAAAGATCTGTACTATTGTTGAAAACAAGCAAAGAATCCAGCCTGGTAATGTAAATTTTCCCGGTGGCGCTTACGGTGGCCGAAGATATCAGCTGATCCGTTATTTTGCCCTTCTTTTCCACCTTATTGCCCACTTCATATACCGTGATGCTGTTGCCGCTACGGGCAACAAACGCATTGTTGTTTTCGAACAAAACGGCTTTGCCCAAGCCATCAGGCGTAAAGCTGCCAACTTCTGATAGTTTCCCGGCAGCTGACACCCGGTACACCATTCCTTTACCGCGTTCATTAATGGCCGTCAGCAGTTTGCCATCGGGCGATACGGCGAGGCCAACAATGTTTGTTTTGAATTTTTTGGATGTAACCGGGGTCAGTTTGTTTTCTTTGTAAGAAATGGTATTGATGTCGCCGTTTTTATCTGCTGCAAAGAGGAAGCCGCCGGCAGGTGCAGATGCAATGCAGCTGACCGAATGTTGATTGTGCAGCGACTGGTTTGCATTGCCGATGCTGTCAAACCAATATTCGTTGAGCGAGTTGTATAGCACATCTTCCTGGTTGGGGCCACGGTTGCCGATGTGCATCTCGTAAGCTTTGCTGGCAAACAGTTTTGCCTTGTTTTTGTTTCCCTGCAGCAATTCGTCCAGGGCTCTCATCGCGTAGTTGCGGCTGTTGGCAAGCGCTGTTATTGAATCAACTGTTTTTTTGCTGCGGAGGGCTGCAAATCTGCTTCGGATTGCGTCGTCAGCTTCATCCAGCATGTCTTTGTACACCTTTTGCGTTCTTTTATTCATGGAATCGGCAATATACTCTTGTAGTTCGGCACGCTGTTTTGACTTTACTGCTTCAAATGCGCTTTGTTTTGATTCTAAAAGTGCCCGTTTGGTTATTTGGTAAAAGGAGTCGGCCCGGTTTCGCTGGATCAGCGCGGAATCCTTGGCAATCAAAGCTTCTTTTCTGCTAGTTTCCGCCGAAAGATATGCAGAGTCGGCACGTTTCTTTTGTATTTCAGCATTATATGCATTGCTTTCGGCCTCTTTTGCACTCTCGTTGGCAATAATTGCCTGAGTGTTGGCTAACTGTCGCTGGTTAAACGCGTAAATCATGGAAGCAATGGAAGCAATGGCAATCAGCCCGATGACAACAGCAAAGCTGCGTGCTCTTTTTAATTGCCTGCGTTGTTCCAGTTCCCGTTCCTGAATTTCCTGTTCCGACTGTTGATGACTTTTTTCCAAAAACAACATGGCTGCTTCAAAATCATTGTTGATTTGGGAAGCCCACACCGCAGTTGGTTTGTATTTGTCTTTCCAATGCAAGGCAATGTCGAGTTCGGGATGCCGCCACAGGCTGCCTTTTTCCTGCCGGTACAGAATAGCAGCTTCGCTAAGCCGCAGGTAAATCTGTTCCGAATCGCTTTCTTCGTCCACCCATTGAATGAGTCTTGTCCATACGCGCATCAGGCTTTCGTGCGAGATGTCGATGATGGTTTTGGGAGTGATGTCCACCGAGTCGGGCGGCATCAAAAAAGTTCTGCCGCTTTGGCGAAAGGTGTTGATTACCAGCAGCAGTTCGTCTTCGGTAGCGCCGGTAAGCTGCAACAGGTTGTTGAACGATTGCGGGCGGCGAACCCCACGGGCATTCTGCTTTTTATCGGTAATGGATTTGAACAGCTGTTCGCAAATGTATTTGAGCCGGTCGGTGCCAAGTTCTTCATAAGCTTCCTCGGCGTGCTGCGAGAGTGCCGAAGCTATGGTGCCCGTTTTCAGGTAGTCTTCTACACTTACCGGCGCTTCAGTATGACGGAGTTGCCATTCTTCCCAGGTTCGCATCAATACATGCTGCAGCACCGGCAACTGGTCAGGATTGTCGCCGGCGTCATTCAGCAACAGGTTCAGCAAAGGTTGTTCAATGCTGGCGCCATTGACCGTGATGGGACCGGTGATTACATTTTTCAGTTGGGTGCGGCTAAGTCGAGGAACGAGATACTGGCTTTTGTTCATGGCTTCGGGCAAACCATAAAACTGGGCGCAATCGCCTATAAAATCGGACCGCATGGTAATGACGATATATACCGGAAGCAACGATTGCTGTGCCAGTTGCAACAGGATGTTGACAAATTCAATGGCTTCGTTTTTTTTCTCCGGGTCCTGGCTGTCTGAGGTAAAGCGAAACAGTTCTTCAAACTGGTCTACCAGCAAAAAAAAGTTGGTATCGGTTTGTAAAAAAGGTGTGATGTAATCCATCAGCGCATCGGCACCTTCATCTTCTATCGAGGATAGCAGCAGCTGTATGTCTGTCTCTTTACCGGCAGGATAGGTTTCACAGATAACGGATTGGGCGAGGTTGTACATCGGGCTTTGTCCCGGTTTCATCACGGAAAGAAGCCATTTGTCTCTGTCTTCAATGAGGTAGCCCGCCTTGAGGCCTGGTATGAGCCCGGCGCGGATAAGCGAAGATTTGCCGCATCCCGAACTGCCGACAATCGCCACAAAATGCTGATCGTGCAATCGCTGCAGCAATTCCAGGGTTTGCTGTTGCCGTCCAAAAAAAGCAGGCTTTCATTGCTTTCAAATGCCCGCAGTCCAACAAAAGGGTTCGTATGCAAGCTGCTCATGCCATGCCTTTTAGCTCTTTCAATAAAAACTGGTATGTCTGGCTGTTCATCTGCGGTGTGCTGCTGTTGTCTATCACATTCACTTTCAGAAAACGTTGTTTCAGCGAGATGTCCTTGGGGTCTTTGTGCGGCGGCGCGAGGTAGATGTAAAAATCTTCTACGGGGTAGTTGTTGCTCACGATCAGCTGCAGGGCGGCGCTCATTCGTTCCAGTACCCAGTCGCGCGATACCTTGCCGTAAAAAAAGATGAGTTTGTTTACCTGGCTGATGCGTTCTGCCAGCAGGTTGATGTTTTTGCGCGGGTCGTCTTCCTGTGGGTTGATGAACGGCTGTATTTCATTTTCCAGCAAAGCCCTGCCCACATCCATGGCGTACAACTGGTCGTTCATGTGCGTGTCGAGCAATACGGATACTTTTCCTTTTGCCGGCGTTGTTTTTTGCTCTGTTTTCAGTTGTTCCGCCAGTTCGGTAATCTGTTGCGTAACGGTGCTCTTGCTGCCGCGGATAAATTCGTAGTTGCCGGCAGTGAGTTTTCCGTCCGCTATGTTTTTGACAAAAGATTTGTACTTGTCTTCTTCTATTTCTGCAATGTCCATTTCCAAAGGCACCCAGATCATGTTTTTTTTGTCCGATGCCAGTGCCAGTTCGGTTTGTTTTTGCGGGTACCAGATGTCCTGCGTGTCCACAATTTCTTTTCCGGGATATTGATCCAGCAGGTGCACCGACAGGTGTGTTTGCGCAAGCAGTTCCTTTACTTTGAGTTCGTGGGCGGCTGCATCATCAGGCGGCGGCACGCCGTACAAAACGGTGTAACCCGATTTTTCCAATTCGCTGATGGCGCGTTTTCTTACTGTTCGCAATGTATCGGCTACTTCGCCAAAAAAGATGGTAAAGCCAGGCTCTTTTGACACTTCTTCGGTTGCCTGCTGATCTTCGATGGGAGTGGTGGCTTTGGGGAAATTATCAAACAGGTTGATGATGGCGTCGCGCAATTGTTTGAGTTGGATGATGAACAACGGGTTTGACGGATCGAGCGGGTCACCAAACGATTCTTTGTCAGTTGCATCGTGAAACGGAAAGCCCGTAGTGCCCTGTAGCTCTTCGGGTAATTTGCCGTATGGTATGTTGTTGAGCAAAATATTAAACAGCCGGCAGCGGTCGCCAATTTTTAAACCATAGGGTTCGGCAGTGGCTTTTTTATGAAACAGCGACAACTCCTGCTGGCAATAATCCGACGACAGGTAGCCGGGCGAAATGAGGCTCAGCAAAATGGCAGATTGTTGAATGCCCGTGGCGATGGATTCATCAAACAATTTACTGCCATCAAGCTTTTTATTGTCCCACCAGATTTTAACGGCATCCATTTTTCCCGTTCGTTTGGCAAGCAGCAGGTTGAGGTTTTTGTAAAACTGTTCAATCCAGCCACATTGTTCATCCGAAATGGTTTCATTGTCCACGTGTGAATAGCTGATAAAGATGTCGTATGCGAAATTGGAGAGATAAGCCATCGCGTAAGGTTAGGTAATAGGAAGAACAAATTAATTGATTTTAGCATCCGAACAAAAAATACTTTGCCTGCTGCCTGTCGAATGTTGGTCGCAGGAAATGGGCAAATTGTAACAAAACCGATCAATTGACTGGTAAAAAGGAAACCGGTACAAGAATCAACGGGAGCAATGTGCACCGGAAAAGATTGCACGAAAGGGTCAATCGTTATTGGTTTAAGGTAAATATTGGTTAAACAAATGGTTTTCAGGGTCTTTGCCGGGCATAAAAAAAGTGAAAAGCTTCTATGCTCTTCACTTGTCAAACCACCACAATTGCGATTGCCTACAGGTGCAGTTTCTCTTTTTTCTGCAAGAATTCATCCACAGTTTCGCGGTACATTTCATCGGGTACGCAACAATCAACCGGGCAAACGGCTGCGCATTGCGGTTCTTCGTGAAAGCCCTGGCATTCGGTGCATTTATTGGGCGAAATGTAATACGTATCTACGCTAATGGGTGCAAAGCGTTCATCGGCGCTTACTGTTTCGCCATCCATCAGAGTAAAGGTGCCGGCAACGCTGGTGCCATCTTTAATTGCCCATTCCACACCGCCTTCATAAATGGCATTGTTCGGGCATTCCGGCTCACAGGCACCGCAGTTAATACATTCATCAGTTATTTTAATTGCCATATTATCTTTAGTTTAAAGTGGTTTACAAATTACTTTTGCAGCCAAAAATAGGCTGAAAAATGAATGTACAACAACGCGTTGATTTATTGGTGCAGCTGGGTGAATATATGCAGGCGAGCAGTGAAGAATGGCAGGCAGTAAAAGACCGTGCGTTTGCAAAAAACCAATGGTTTATCCCCCCTTTCATCGAGCTGTCTGTTGCACAATATCTGTGCTGAATTTTTAGCAACCGCAAATCCTGCAGCAAGTGGTGAGACGACTACCGCATCGGATGAGCCGCAGCAGCCTAAAACCGTAGGCATTGTGATGGCAGGCAATATTCCGCTTGTTGGCTTCCACGATTTTTTATGTGTTTTTCTCAGCGGGCATCGCGCATTGCTGAAACTGTCGTCGAAAGATGATGTGCTGCTGCCGTTTTTGCTGCGCAAACTAACGGAATGGACCGGTGAAGTAACTGAACTTGTTCGCATTGCCGACACGCTGAAAAATTGCGACGCTTACATCGCTACAGGCAGCAACAATACCGGCAGATATTTCGATTATTATTTTGCCAAATATCCGCACATCATCCGCAAAAACCGCACATCGGTGGCACTGCTCGATGGCAGCGAAACAGAGAGCGAACTGAACCTGCTGGCAGACGATATCCAGTTGTATTTCGGGATGGGCTGCCGCAACGTGACAAAGCTGTTTGTTCCCGAAGGTTACGATTTTATGCCCTTGCTAAATGTGTTGAAAAAATATGAGTATTACCTCGATTTCAACAAGTACAAGAACAACTACGACTACCAGTTTGCCCTGTTGATAATGAGCAGCAAATTTCATTTGAACAATGGCTCCATCTTGCTTGCAGAAAATGCGTCGCCGTTCGCACCGGTAGCGCAACTCAATTTCAGCTATTACAATTCGGTAAAAGAAACCATCTCCGTTTTGCAGAACAATACCGATATTCAATGCATTGTCGGGCACGGATTCACGCCGTTTGGCAAAGCGCAGCAACCTTGCATCACCGATTTTGCCGATGGCTCCGATACGCTCCGTTTTTTGGTGGATTTGTAACATACCGGAAGTGCTGTACAGGTTTTGAGCAAGAAGATTTCAGTCTAAACAATGGTTCGCTTCTGGTATTACCACTTTTTATTTATCCAAAGCCCTCGCTGCTATCATCAACTTTTCAGCCTCCTGACTTTGAACGGAAGAATGGCTTTTTTCGATGGAAAAATTGTATTTTTCTGGCATAATAATCGTATTCATGATTACAATTGTTAACCAATAAATCATTGTCAATCATGGATAAATTAGAATTAAAAGGCAAGTGGAACGAGATCAAGGGTAAAGTAAAGCAGGCGCATGGCGACCTCACCGATGATGATCTGACTTACGAAGAAGGAAAAGAAGATGAATTTCTGGGCAACCTGCAACAAAAAACCGGGCGCGCCAAAGAAGACCTGGCAGATTGGCTCAAAAGCCTGGGATAACATACGAGATTGATTTCCATCAATTGATCTCCGGTGCGCCATTCAAAGCCGGAGTTTTTTTTGAAACCCTTTTGTATGGAGTTTGGTAAAACCGATCTTTCACAACTGGCGAACATCAATTTCGCACTGCCGCCCGATCCTCCTGCCAACGGGAAGATATTGAGCGGGCTGCCGGCGGCATCGCCCAAAGTATATGTAGGCTGCGCACGATGGGGCACCAAAAACTGGCTTGGTCACTTTTATCCCGAACACACCAAAGAAAAAGACTTCCTGTTGTATTATGCAAAGTTGTTCAACTGCGTGGAACTCAGCACTACGTATTACCACGTGCCAACGGCAGAGCAGGTAAAACAATGGAAAAGCAAGGTGAACAAAGACTTCCGGTTTTGTCCCAAATTTCCGCAATACATCACCCATGTTATGCGCCTGCAAAACTGCGACCGCGAAGTAGCAGAATTCATCAATTCGATATATGGGTTTGAAGACAACCTGGGGCCGGTTTTTCTAATGCCGCACCCGCACATGGGCATTCACGATCTGCCGGTATTGCGGCGTTTCATCGAGCGGTTGCCGGACGATTTTGATGTTTATCTCGAACTGCGCAATCCAGGCTGGTTCTTACATGGTTTCTGCGAGCCCCTGTTCGACCTTGCTGCCACCTACGAGGTTGGTCTTGTAATTACTGATGTAGCAGGCAGGAGAGATTGTGTGCACATGCGGCTGAGCAAGCCAGAAACCTTTATCCGCTTTGTCGGTAACGACCTTCATCCTACCGATTACAGCCGCGTTGCTGACTGGGCAGCCCGCATACGGCAATGGATAGACAACGGCATGCAAAAAGTCTATTTTATGATGCACCAACCCACCGAACTGAATGTGCCGTTGTTAAATGCTGATATGATCAATCAACTCAATGCATCTTCCCGCATCCAATTGCCCGCCGTAAAATCAATACAACCACAGGCAACTTTATTCGACTGAAGTTTGAACATCCTGTTGCAGCAACAGTAGAACGGGAAAAGCTCAAAAAGCTGGAAGAATCACAAAAAGAACAGTGATGTTCGGGCAAGTGATTTTATATTTCATCCTATCCATCCTGCCAACGATTTACTTTAAAAAGGCTGCTTTTTCTGCATCAATTTCTTTCTCCCATCTCGAAATAATGAGCGTGGCGCCGGCATTGCCGATGATGTTGGTCAGCGCTCTTGCTTCGCTCATGAACCGGTCAATACCCAAGATGAGTGTTAAGCCCGGCTACCGGCACATGACCCACGGTGGGCAACGTAGCAGCAAGCGTGATGAAACCGCTG
>CAWGWV010000012.1:0-143161 GCA_963826385.1 uncultured Chitinophagaceae bacterium
AAAATGAAAGTCAATAATTCGATACAATCTGATAAAATCAGCTAAAAAAGGACTTGGTTTAATTTCATTTAGCAGCATCGAAGATTATATTTACGAAAAGGCAAATTACAGCCAACGAACAGGTATTTGCGATGGCAGGGGCTTCAGAGTTCCGTCCGCCGAAACAAATGCTGATTAAAAAACTAATGTACAAAATATGTTGAAAAGCCAAATAGATAACGTCGAGCCCGGATATGCAGCACAAAAGCGAACTGAAGCCTGAAAACTTACAACGTCGTGCCCTGCTATTGCGAATTGTTATGGGCAGTACAAGGCGAAAAAGGCGTCATTTTCGAGTAGATTTAAAAAAAGCATCCAGCGCATCCAAAAATGCTTCCGGTTGGTCGGCATACGTTTCATGTCCTGCATTCGGTATTAAAACAAGTTTTGCACCTTTTATTTGTTTCACATATTCCATTGTTGCGTCCAGTGGAACCGTAGTTTTCTCGCCTTCAATCACCAATGTCGGTACG
Source organism: uncultured Chitinophagaceae bacterium (assembly GCA_963826385.1). Classification (GTDB taxonomy): domain Bacteria; phylum Bacteroidota; class Bacteroidia; order Chitinophagales; family Chitinophagaceae; genus Ilyomonas. The sequence goes on from CAWGWV010000012.1 coordinate 513, forward strand.
TGAATGTTGGTTAACAACGGACGAAAGTCCCAAGGGTCGCCTAAATACCTGCGTATTGAATGAACGTTCCGGCTAATTCGGATTGCCAAAGGAGAGATGGCGAACACGCTTTTTATCATAGGCAACGCTTTAGTTGGGTCTATCGTGTAGTTATTACCGGTCGCAAATGCTTTCACCATCAAGTCAGGAAGATTTTCGTCTATTGCACTATCAATTAAATTGAAGGCTTCTGTCCTCTGCTTTCTTATAACTGGACCCATTATAGAGTCTTGAACAGCACTGCGTCGTTTTGCGTATTCTGTGTTAGGAGGCATAGGACTAAAAAAAACAAAGCGTTTTACGTGTTGGGGGAAACGGTTGGCATAATAAGTAAGTATAGCAGCTCCCCACGATAAGCCGATGAGTGTTAGCTTTTCAATATGCAAATGCTGACGAAGGGCTTCCAAATCCTGTACATGGTCAATCATAAGAAGTTTGGTTGTGTCCCGAACTAACTCGGACCGTCCGCCACTCCGCTGGTCATAACTTACGAAATGCATATTCCTTACTTGCCAGAATTTCGTTTTCCAAAGCACCATTTCCAATGTTCAACCCTGGACCACCGTGTACCCATACAATAATAGTATCTTTCCCGTTCCCAACAATGCGGTAAAATAATTGCACTCCATCCTTGCCCTGAAAGTACCCTTGTTTCAGCGCAAGCCCTGAAGGTGCAAGGGGTAATAGTGATTGTTGCGGTGGCAAAGAAGTAGAAAGCGCCGGTGGAGGCGGCTGTGGGGACATGAGTGTTTTTTGGGCAAAGGCATTGTAACCTGCAAAAACAATCACTGTCATGAATAGCAGCATGAGGCGTATGCTTCTCTGAAATTGTAAAGCCTACAATTCATATAATTGCTTTTCAATGTGTGATAAATGTATTGCCCATAACGGAAAGTATTGCCGATGGTGGGGGAATTGAAAAACCTCCAGCCCGGACGACCGAAGCCAAATAGAAAATATTTTGATGAAAGATAAAAACAAAAAGCTAAATAGCAAACGTCCAGCCGGAACCAAAGCTAAATAGCAAATATGCTGCCGATTGCTCCAACGTCCCGCCCAACTATTGGCAATACCCTTGTTGGTGGCCTGGGTGTATTCTTTGTCAACTATTTATACTGCCGTGGTTAGTTTACTTCCTTTACCACTCCACCAATATATAACCATTTAGTCCCTTCCTTGATATAGTAATCAGAAACTAAATAATTTTCAGTCCAGATTTGTCCCGTGATTCTTTTAAAATGACCCTCTTCTCGAAAGTCTTTACCGGTCCATTCCATTTGTAAGTACCCCTAAGATGGGACAGTGATTGCTGAGTTTTTTTTTTTCATCAGCCTGTGTTTGTGTTCTTCGGGAGTAATATTATTGAGTGATTCATGCGGTCTTCTTGGTTATATTCTTCCATCCATTCTGTAGTTAACTGTCTTACTTCATCGAGTTCAAAGAACAGGTAAGCATCCAGAACAGCTTCCCTGTACAAGCCGGTTGAAGCGTTCAATAAAACCATTCTGCATCGGTCTGCCTGGCTGAATAAACTGAACAGTAATGCCTTCTTCTTTTGCCCACAGTGCAAACTCATTGGAGGTAAATTCCGGTCCATTGTCCACTCTACTGCTCTAGGGTTTGCCCCGCTGCTCCATCACTCTTTGAAGCACCCTGATCACTCTTTTAGAGGACAAAGAAGTATCAATTTCTATTGCCAGTGCTTCTCTGGTACAATCATCCATCATATTGAAGGTGCGGAACTTTCTGCCATTCACCATACTATCACTCATGAAATCCATGCTCCAGCTTTGATTGATCTTTTGTGTTACCAAGGGCTGTTTGACCCTGGCAGGCAACCTCCTTTTACCTTTTCTTCTCTTATTGAGCTTTAGCAGTCTGTACACCCTGTATACTTTCTTATGGTTCCAGCTTTTGCCACTTTTCTCAGATAAGCAAACAGCTTTCTAAAGCCGTAACAAGGGTGCTGAAAGGCTAAATTTTGAAGTGTTCTATGACTTCTTAGTCATTTGCTTTTATAATAATACTGTGATCTGGCTAGCCCCGTGAGCTTACAGGCTCTCTGAACAGGCAACTTATAGTCGGTGACAATTTCTTCTGTCAGTTGCCTTTGGTGGCAGAGCCCCAGCCTTTTTTTGAGATGACATCCTTTAAAATATTGTGATCCAGGCTTAACTCGGCGTACATCTTTTTGAGCCTGGTATTTTCTTCTTCCAGGTCTTTGAGCCGCCTGACGTCCGAAGCTTCCATGCCTCCATATTTGCTCTTCCAATTGTAAAACGTGGCTTCCGAGATGTTGTGCTCCCGGCAGAGTTCCTTCGTGGCTCTGCCCGCTTCCTGTTGCTTCAAAATAGCAACAATCTGTGTCTCGGTAAATTTTGAATTTTTCATCTTTTGCAGTTTAAAATTATACTTCTTTCTCTAATTCTAAACTGTCCGCTTTTTAGGGATACTTACGTTTTTCGGCTTTGCGTTCGGCGGGGCATTCCGTGTTACGTCGCCCCGGGAACTGCTGCCGATGGCTTTACTAATGTACAAGTTTTATTCTTTCGTTCACCTGCGTTCCGTCAAGCCGGGACTACAGAAGATAGCTGTTACTGCTGCTGATGCTGCGTTGGGTCGCCCCCCGCTGACGCAAAACCGCTGTTGGCTGCCGTAATTATTCTGTCCGAGGGTGATGATTTGAAATTTGAAATGACTTGTTATCGTCCAGAGGTTTAAGTCCTTCATAGATAAATTTATCGTGTTCCTTGTTAAATGGGATTGAATAAAGTGCTTCTATAATCTCATGGTTGAAAACAACTCTATATTCATATACCAAGTCAGGTTGATTTAAAAAGTCAGCCTTGTCGATTTTGTTAACGAGATAATTATTTCTGAGAAGTACTGAGTGTTTCGATTCAATATCTCGTTCATAATTTGTTTGGGGAACTTCCTTATCTCTTCCGAGTTTAAATCTGGTCGTTGACTCTAAAATTGAATATGTATAGTCTAATTTGCTAAGAATTTATTCCTAATAATTACAAAATTATAGCCTGGACCCAAGTCTTCATAATAACGTGATGTATAAATTTTGGACACTACTTTTATGAAGTCCGAATTGAGTTTTTCTGCAATTTTGGGCTTATGATTTTTAAGAAGGTTGTACAACTTAAATGTGTCATGCTTTATGTTGACCTGTACATCCATCGCAAGCAAGTAAGCCTTAATTTCTTTCTCAATACAGGTATTCATAAAAAAAGCTGCCTGATGAAGAAAGCCATCATTTAGCAAATGCCTTGCAGCAAGATATTCTTTATAGGAAGTAGATTTGAGTCCTACAAACTTTTTACCCTGTTCAAGGGTCATTTGCTTGGTACCTAGTCTTTCTTCCATGGTGTGTCAGCATTATGGCAGGCAACGAACAGGTATTGCCGATGGTTGGGTATTCATTGAACGTCCAGCCTGGCAACTGAAGCCCAATTTAAATACAATTTTTTAAAGTTTGTTCTTATGCTCAACAGAATTCCGTCAAGCCGGGATGATGCTGATTGATGATTTGCTGCCGATTGCTCCAACGTCCCGCCCAACTATTGGCAATACCCTTGTTAGCAGCATACCGTTTTGCTAATTAGAGTGTAAAAATAAATTGCAAGTTCCACAACCTTTTTGTCCGCCGTGTCAGTAGCAGATGATTTAAACTCTGATAAAATCTGGTTTGCTGTCGCAGTATTGAATTTTGTCAGAACAACATATGCGTCTGCCCGAAATTCAACATGTTCAGTTTCGTCTGTCATGATTTTCTTTAAAGTTTCAGTTGCTGGTTTATATCTTATATCACCAAGTCCATTTATTGCGTAGCTGCGAAGTTCCATGTCCTTGTCCTTGATATTTTTTGTCAAAATGGGTCCAATATGATAACCTGCCTCTTTGATTGGGTCTTGTAGCATCCATTCAGCCACCGATTGATTAACGAATACCATGTAGTAAAAGAATGCGCATTTTTTATCAACGATTTGTCCTGCGCTATAATAAAAAGTCACACCTATTAGTGCGGCAATTCCCGCTGCTTTATATCTATTCCTAAAACTGCTTTTAATAATGAAAACCGAAAGGTTCGCAACAACAAGCCAAAATATCGTTTTGTAAATGAAAATTGTTGTCAGAGCTATATCACGCATCAGTTGCTCTTTGCCTTTTGGCGACCATGCGTAATTGACGGTCATAGTGAATAGTCGCCACAGTCCAATGACGGCTAAACTTGTCAGTATATAGGGAAGTAACTTTTTAAGGACTGCCAGACGGGTTGCCGCTAACGAACAGGGCTTGGCGAAGTACGGGTAATAGAATTCCGTCAAGCCCGGCGTACTGAAGCCAAATTTATAATTTAATGTTGATGATTTGCACTTGGCTAAATTTATAACGTCCAGCTGGATATGCGGCTAAATTGAAAAACAAAAGTTGAAACACGGCTTCCGTCCGCCCGTATTTTGCCAAACCCCTTGTTGGTGGCAGTTATTCTTCTTTGATTGTTGCTAGTTTTTCTGAAATTATATTCCACCATATTGCTTTTGGGTGTGTTTTGTCTTGTCGAATTATGATGTCTGTCAACCGCTGCCTAAAAAATAAAGATGGAACTTGAAGTTGAATGCTATAGCCCATTGAATGACTTATCCAGACTTCAGCTTTTGGTTCTGTTGTTACAGTGTCAAGCCTATTTGAAAAGAAAAAATCAATCAAAGGTCTTGTGTCAAATGAAATAGTTTTGTTTTCTGTCGGCTGATGTTTTGAATTGTTGAAAAATGCTTTTACAAAACCTTGTCCGTTCTCTAACCACAAAACAAAAGCCTTTTCAATTGGTGATGACCCATTGTCAAAAATATATTTACAAAGCATGACTGTATCAACCCCTTTTGATGTTAAATCGCAAGCAAATATTTCAGATACTTTGTCAATGTTCATTAACCCTGCTCTACTCCAACTGTCATTTACGTTTCTAAGTTTGAATTTACAACCAGAAGCATATTTCACATTTTCTATAGAGTCCTGCAAATAATGTTGCGCTGCTTGTTCATAATCGTCTGGCTTATCAATGTCAGTCAAATAGTAGCAACCAATTGGTACGTAGTTGTTTCCAATTTTAAGTAGATAGATATATTTATTGTTACTGCCTTTGTTAATAAAAACATGAACGATTGTGCCTGTGTCGCCGGCTTTAGGTTTGTAATTTCCCCAACCGTTTTCTCCACCTTTTACTTTCCAATCTGCTGGTAGTCCTTTGAAAGAATTTCCCAAATTTAATGTTGAGTACACACCGCCTTCATGCCAAATTTTTGCCTGTCGTCCTATCAAACTTTTTGTCTTGAATGTATCATTAGAACAATAGTTCGGCTTTTCAATCTTCACATAATTAATGAGAACTTGTGAATGTGTTTTTGTTGTCAAAATTAGAAGTGCAAGAAAAATGAAAAGGTTTTGAATTCTCATAAAGTTTTTGTCAGGATGCAAGGTCATGCGACTTTGCATAATTAGGGTGCCAAATTTAATTGCCACCAACGAACAGGTATTGCCGATGGTTGGGTATTCATTGAACGTCCAGCCTGGCAACAGAAGCTCAATGTAAATACAATTGTTTAAAGTTTGTTCTTATGCTCAACAGAATTCCGTCAAGCCGGGATGATGCTGATTAATGATATGCTGCCGATTGCACCAACGTCCCGCCCAACTATTGGCAATACCCTTGTTGGCTGCAGGCTTTCTCCTGCTTGCGCTTGAAGTTTTCCATAGCCGTTTTTAAGTCTTTCAAATATTGCTCTTTGTCCTGCAAGTATTTTTTTGATAATTCACTTCGCACTTGGCGCATGTAGTCTACTGCATGAAATTGATTGTCCATAATTTTATTCTGCGTCTTCATATGTCACTTCTTTAGGTGTTCTAATATCAATAACTTGATACCCAAATTTAAGATTTATTGCGTTGTACTGTTTAATACGAAAGAAGTTTACCATGTGCTTAAAGTTCCAACTTACTAAACTGTCCACCTTTAAAATTGTTGCTATTGCAATATGTTGAGCGTCCGAATAAAATTTCGGTGTCAATGCTCCTTCTGTCACATAATGGCTGGCAAGTGTTAATTGCTCTTCGGTTATTTTCGTCAGGTCAACGAACTGCGGTGTTATTGTCGTCGGTAAGTTCTGAACCTTTTCTGGTGCATTTTGGAGTTCTCCAAGCGTAACGTCCGATAAAACAATGGAAAACCTTCCTTGTCTCGCCTGTTCAATAAAGGGGATAGTCCACTCGGAAAATTCTTTGTCATAGTAGCCGCCCCAAACAGATGTGTCAACATAAAATTTCATGGTCAAACTTAATGAAAATTGTCTACTCTGTTTATAAAGTTGGAACTGTCACAAAAGCTTACAGCCAACGAACAAGTATTGCCGATGGTGGGGGAATTGAAAAACGTCCGCCTGGCAACCGAAGTTCATTATTTATTCAAAGATTAAAAATTTATTCTGATGTTCAAAAGAGTTCCTTCCGCCCGAACCAAAGCTGATAACGATATGCTGCCGATTGCTCCAACGTCCAGCCCCACTATTGGCAATACTCTTGTTGGCTGCTGGCTTATTCCTTCGCTTGCATCTTGCCGTTTAATTACTCCTGTCTATACTAATATAATTAATCATCAATAAATACTACCAATCAATATATAAAGTCCAATACCAAGTACGCTCGTGTTCTAAACATTATTAATCTCCTAACTGACTTCAAAATCTTGCCTTTTGCATTAATTTATATGGTTGATATGAGAGTAGTTGAGAAAGTCTGATAATTTTAATGGTCTTTTGATTTTCTAAGTCTTCCATCATAATCATAATCTAAAATTCAAAATTAGTGATTATTTCTATTAACTTGGATTAAAAATCTCGTGCATGTAAATGTCGTAACTGGCGTTCTGAAACATCTAATTTAAACTCGGGGATTTCATTAAGTCTCAATAGAAGTATTGTACCTTTTAATGCAACGTTTCTTTTCAATAGAATTCCCACAATTCCACCTTATGAAGGTAAGGTCTAAAATGAATTTAAAACCATGATAAATTCCGCCCTTTTTTATTGTCCCAATAAAAGAAGGATATTATCAAAAACGGCGACTAAATTCCAAATAATAAAATTTCAATTTTCTTTAATCCATCCAGTTTTTTTTCAAGTTTAGCCAACGAACAGGTATTGCTGATGGTTGGATATTCATTGAACGTCCAGCTTGGCAACTGAAGCCCAATGTAAATACAATTGTTTAAAAGTTTGTTTTATGCTCAACAGAATTCTCAAGCCCGGATAATGTTGATAAATGATTTACTGACGATTGCTCCAACGTCCAGCCCAACTATTGGCAATACCCTTGTTATTGAAGCCTTGTTTGTCCGAGGAAGCTGTGTGAAAAATAATTATGCCTTTTGCATCTTGTCAAGCAATTATCGTTGTTTTAAACCAATTAGGTTTTCCGTCCAAGAAAAGCCTTTTGAATTATTTCCAAGATTTGAATCCTTCTTGCCTAATTAAACATTTGCCGAGTAGGTCAGATTTCTTGGCTACTTTAAATCTTTTTGAATTTGTTTACCAACTTATCAATTCCTCGTGGCGGGATACCTTTTTCACATTAGTAAGATTTTCTGTCCAGCAAAACCTGTTTAAGTTGTTTAGCTGTAGGCAAGTTACTCTGCAATAAGATTGGTATGTGAAAAAATTATTTTCCTTTTGTTCGACAATAGGCTTTAAAAATCGTAAAGAACTTTCCCTTAAACAACTGTTAGGCGAGGTCGTACATTATCAGCATTAACCAATCAACTTAGGCGCGAGCCAGTAATGAAACTATAAATAATAACCGCCACCACAGAAACCCACATAAAGCTATAAAATAGGTTACACATACTTTTTTGCCTTTGAAATTTTCTATCTACTGGTAAGTAATATGGAAGAAAATAATAAGGCGGTATAAAACTTGGAGCTAACCCTCCTTTAAACTTCTTATGCTTTTTATCTAGGTTCACATGAATAAGTATCTTCCCAATAAAAGATAAGACGACAAAACCAATTAAAATAGCTCTCATAAAAAGGACATGAAACCTTTACAGTTTTATCAATTGGTAAAGAATAGTTTCCCATCTGTCTAATCGCATACTTTAAAAATTGCTAACGGGTTGCCCATAACGAACAGGTATTGCCGATGGTTGGGTATTTATTGAACGTCCAGCCTGGCAACTGAAGCTCAATTTAGATATAAATTTTAAAGTTTGTTCTTATGCTCAACAGAATTCCGTCAAGCCGGGATGATGCTGAATAATGATATGCTGCCGATTGCTCCAACGTCCAGCCCAACTATTGGCAATACCCTTGTTAGCAGCAGCCCTGGTTTGTCCACTGAAGTGGCGGTTTAGAAAAGTTAGGCAACTGTGCCTATTCCCGTGCAAAAACATCTCTCCATAAGAGGTGAGATTCTGTTACCACGGAAACTTGTTTGAAAGCAATTAGCAGCTTCGCTACTTTTCTTCGGCAATAGAGCCTGTCTCAATCCAGTAAGATTCTTTATGTACCAAAACCTGTTTTGAGAACAGTTAGCAGCTTTGCATATTTCGTGTAGTACAACTTAATCTAAAAACCTGTAAAGAATCTGATTCCACCAAAACCTTTTTGAGAACAGTTAGCAGCTTTGCATATTCCCATTCAATAAACCTGTTTTAAACCGGTAAAAGTCGGTTTCCACCGAAAGCGTTCTGAAGAACCGTTAACCGCTTTGCATATTCCCCGTGCAATAACCGTTTCAAAACAGTAAGATACCGTTTCCATCGAAAGCTGTTTGAGAAAGCAGTTAACCTGCTTTGCATATTCCCGTGTAATAAACCTGTTTCAAATCAAAAAAAATTCTGTTTCCACCGAAAGCTGTTTGAGAAACCGTTAGCCGCTTTTGCATATTCACGTGCTAATAAGCCTGTTTCAAACCGGTAACATTCTGTTCCCCACTGAAAACTGTTCGAGAACAGTTAGCCGCTTTGTATTTTCTTCTGCAATAGGCGTGTCTGCAAAACCAGTAACTTTCTGTTTCCCCGGAAACCTCTAAGCAATTTGCAACTTTGCATTTTTCTTTTGCAATAGGCATACTAAACCAGTAAGCTTCTTTCCGGCGAAAGCAGTTTAAAAATAATTAGCGACTCACATTTTCTTCTTTATGCACTTCGGGGCGTTTCAAAATCGGATTGCCACCAACGAACAGGTATTGCCGATGGTTGGGTATTCATTGAACGTCCAGCCTGGCAACTGAAGTTCAATTTAGATATAATTTTTAAAGTTTGTTCTTATGCTCAACAGAATTCCGTCAAGCCGGGATGATGCTGATTAATGATATGCTGCCGATTGCTCCAACGTCCCGCCCAACTATTGGCAATACCCTTGTTGTGCGTTCGCCTTTCTATTCTACGTTAATTGGAGATTATTGATTTTCAAGAAGTTACATTGAAATGAATCTCTGCTTTTAGTGCCTTAAAAACTTTTAAAATAGTGTCAATGGTTGCACTGTTTGCACTGCTTTCAAGTTTTGATATTTGAGCTTTTTGTACACCCACTAATTCACCCAATTGCTCTTGTGTCAAGTTACGCTCTTGTCTTGCTTTTTTTATCATACGTCCCAAAACATCCATTCTAAGTTCGTATTCATACTGGTCACGTTGTTCAGTGCCTTCTTTGCCGATGTATTTGTCTTTCATCTCGGCAAGCGTAAAAGATTTCATTGATGTTTTTGCCATGATGTTATTTTTTGTTTTCGTTTTCAAAATACTTTTTTCTGATATTTTCCGCTCGTTCAATTTCTTTAGCAGGTACTTTGTCAACCTTTTTTATAAAACCATGTGTTGCTAAAACAAGCGTCTCTGTCGCTTTTGTTTTGTCCCAAAAGGCGAGCAGTCGTATTTCATTTCCGCCATACTTTGTCCTGAACTCCCAAATTTCGCCTTTCAACTTTTTGAAAAGTCTTGGGTCATTAAGTTGTTCTGCAAGGTCAACGTTATAAAACACTTTTCGAGCGGCTTTTGGGTCAAGTCCTGCTATGAATTTGTCTGCTTCTTCTAAAAAAATTGTTTCAAAATAACGCACTAATTATTTTTGTCAAAGGTAGGAAAAGTTTCCAAAAATAGAAACTGAAAATTAGATGATTGAATTAAGGAATTTTCGGACAAGGTGACGCACAACGAACAGGTATTGCCGATGGTTGGGTATTCATTGAACGTCCAGCCTGGCAACTGAAGTTCAATTTAGATATAATTTTTAAAGTTTGTTCTTATGCTCAACAGAATTCCGTCAAGCCGGGATGATGCTGATTAATGATATGCTGCCGATTGCTCCAACGTCCCGCCCAACTATTGGCAATACCCTTGTTGTACGCCGCTCTGCTGAATTAGTGCTGTTTGTCTTTGATAGACAGGTATCACTAATCCCTTAAAATACGAAGGGTTCAAGATTAAATGACTGCTTTGCCTTACTCCAATTTTTCCGCATTATCGGTTTTGAATACGAAGTTTCTCCGTGTGAAGGCTCACGTGAAAAGTGACAAAATTATTTCTTGAATAATTCACGTTCTTAAAACGCAACCAACTTTTGTACGCTTCCCACCATCGGATGCTTAACATCAAATGGAATTGGCTTGGCTGTCCTAATACAATAACCACATCTCTGCTTTTCCCTAATTACTTCAGGCGCTTCATATGTTGTCATTAGTCCGAAAAAGCTTTTTTGCTTCTTTGCCTCTTTTTGAAAATGTACTTCACTCTTCGTGATGACATATTCTGCAAATCCTCTGGCTTGGTTTTCTAAAGAATTTCCTATGAAGGATGATAAGGCACTCCCAATGTCTCTCAATAAATTCATTTGAAGAAGTATTCCAACTTCTATGTTCTCGTTCATAGAATAACTATGCAAATTCATTGACGTAATGAGAGTATCAAAATCGTTTGCGTATAATTTAGCATGCAATCGTTTGTGATATTTAATAGTCACGTTTGAGAAGTCCTTAAAGAAGTTTAAGTCTCCGTCACTTAAGCTGCTACGATTATCTTCTTCATTTTTTCCGTACACTACTGTTAATCGGAAGTCATTTTTTGACTTATGCTTTAGTAAAGCTTGCTTTAAAGGAATGTTCAACTTAATGTATGGCGAAATCAGCAAAATCTCTTTATCCGCATTGTTGATAATGTCAATTAATGCCTTGTTCACCTCAAACCTGTCAAGAATTTCAGCCATAGTTAGTGAGGTTTATGGGTTGTGAACGGTTGTCATAGAGTGGCGTACAACGAACAGGTATTGCCGATGGTTGGGTATTCATTGAACGTCCAGCCTGGCAACTGAAGTTCAATTTAGATATAATTTTTAAAGTTTGTTCTTATGCTCAACAGAATTCCGTCAAGCCGGGATGAAGTTGATTAATGATTTGCTGCCGATTGCTCCAACGTCCAGCCCAACTATTGGCAATACCCTTGTTGTGTGCCGTTTTTTTTACCAATGTGTAAGTCGCAACTCTCCAAATACGTCAACAAGAAACGCAAGTTTAGTTCCCGAATTTAGGTGAACCATTGATAAAGAGCTCAAAGGTTTGTCTGAACGTTGCGCTTGCCAAAACTCCATGTATGTCTTTTCAGAACTTGACAAAAAGGAAGGAAATGCAAAAGGTCCAACAAAAATGTCATTATCAATATCAATTGTCGCAAAATCCTCCATTTTTATCATTTCATTTTTAAAAGTATAACGCCATAATCCTTTTAGCATATTTAGCAATGTGTACTTGCCATAAGTTTTTCTCAACTCCGTGATTATATTGTACACTATTTCTAAAATTAATTTAAGAGAGGCTGTAGCATAGGTTTTGTCAATTGGAATTAATTCACCTCTTGTGGTACTACGTTTTACTGCTTTTGTTTTTTGTAAATAAAAGTCGTTTACGTAAAGATTGTTGTGAAGCAATAAGTTTCTTGTTTCTTTGATTTCAATTAATTGGTCTAAATTATTGATTGCGAATTGTAATTCTAAAGACAAAATTTTCTTAGATGCAGAAATCTGACTTACTATGTCTTTTATAGCTCAATTTCGATAATTTCATTTTCTATTATGCTTTTAATTATTGACCCCTGATGAAACATGTCCTTTGAAAGGACAATTTCTTTCATTACATCCATTTTTACCTCTCATTTTCTTCAGCTAATTCTGCTTTGTAGGAGCCAATTTTTTGAGGGAAAAATTTGAAGTTGTTTTTTCATTAAATCAGATAACATTGTCTCAAAATGAGCAATTGCAAGACTAAACAATCCTTTTATACTATAGTCACTTCTTTCATTGTAATCTACTTCTGCAAGTATTGTTTTGATTTCATTGTAGGCAAGAATTGCAGGTCTCTCAAGTTCATATATTGTCAATAAGGAAGGTAGATTGTCATACCCCATGTGTTTTAAATAAATGCTACCTAATTGAAGGTCTTTTGCATTTCTTAAACTGTCTGGGAATTTCGTTTTAAGCATGGTGATGATGTAAAATGGCACACAACGAACAGGTATTGCCGATGGTTGGGTATTCAATGAACGTCCAGCCTGGCAACTGAAGTTGAATTTAGATAAAATTTTTAAAGCTTGTTCTTCTGCTCAACAGAATTCCGTCAAGCCGAGATGATGTTGATTAATAATATGCTGCCGATTGGTCCAACGTCCAGCCCAACTATTGGCAATACTCTTGTTAGCGGTAGTTTAGTCATTTTAGGTTTATGGTCAACTTTCATAAGTTTTATCAATAATAAAAACTTAAAGAACCTTAAACTTCGTGGATTAAAAAGTATTAGCTTTAAGAAACAAAACCTTTGCTATGAAAGTTTTTCTTTTGCTTGTAATTTTTTTTTGTGGCTCCACATCTTCATATTCACAGTGTTACTATAAAAGGGAATGCTTACAACGTTGGAACCACAATCACATTTGACAATGGAGTGAAAAATGATTGTCAATGTATTTTAATGCAATAGTCCAATGTCATGTAATTCTACTTGGGTAGTAGTTCAACCACCACCACCTCCTCCGCCACCACCTCCTCCGCCACCTCCACCTCCGCCACCTCCTCCGGCTGGACCTATTGCAAACGGACATATCAGTATCTTAATTTCATGGCGTTCGGTATTAGTATTAATGATTTAATAATCCAGGAATATGGACAGCAGTTCTCTGGCAGTATAAGTTATGACAAGTTGCAAAGGGCAACAGAATGTACTAATCAAAATATATACTACTATTACAGAAAATTAAACGAGTCTAATTTTAAAGGCTATGTCGATCAGTTTTTAAAGTATAGAAACCTAAACCAGTATATAAAATCGGATAGTTATATTGTTTATTTCTTTAAAAATAATAGATTATTTAAAACCTCGATAAGGTTTGTGTATACTAATCCTATTTTTTTAAAATTGCTACTTGAAAACTTATCCTTCGCACATACAGAAGGTAAGTATAGGGCTTATCGAAAACTACCAGATTCTTATTTTGCATATACCTTTAATCCTTCTTATGCACCAGGAACTCCTTGAAATAACATACGGCGATAGAAATACAGAATCGTTTTGTAATGGTTGCTGGTATAGCGATCAGTAAATTATATTCTTTTAGAATTTTTGCAAATAGACTTCAAGCCTACATGAAAAGCTTTAAATGAATAGGACGGTATTGAAATTACCGCTAACTCCAATATTACCGCAATAAACGCAAATTCTCAAAAAAATATCAGCATTGATTATCAGCGTGTTAGGTGAGTTTATGCAGAAAGTGGCTATTGCGACAATACGCCAGTTCAGCATCTTCTAAAAGCAAAATAAACGCAATTTCTCAAAAAAATATCAACATTGATTATCAGTGTGTTAGGTGAGTTTATGCAGAAAACTACAATTGCGACAATCCATTTTCTGATCTGGCTCGGCAGACCAAAGAATGCAGCTGTTCACCGCAGGCTTCATGCGTCATACACCCAACACCTCGTAACATTTGAATGGGTTTGTACACAGTGCCTGCGATGGTGTAATCCTATCGCTTTTAGCAATTCTTCCCAATAATCCATCATTTGTTTCTCCATTCTTTGTTTGCTATTTCCTCTCAACCAACTCGGATGAAATCCCTTGTAAAATATACAAATCCTGCAGCAGGATGGTAACCGCCGGCGGCAAAAACAAAGCATAAAAAAACACGCCTCCGGGAAGCGTGTTTGCAAGTTCAAATGATGAGAGTCATCAACGGTTCATCCCGCCGGGCATCTTTGGCATGCCCATCCCCATAGGCATTTTGTTCATCATCTTCATCATCTCGCGCATCTGGTCAAACTGTTTCATAAAGGCATTCACTTCCGCCAATTCTTTCCCGCTGCCTTTGGCAATGCGCTGCTTACGACTTGGGTTAATCAGATCGGGGTTGGCGCGTTCCTGCGGCGTCATGGAATGGATGATGGCTTCCACACCTTTAAAGGCATCGTCGCTGATGTCGAGGTCTTTTACCGCCTTGCCCACACCGGGAATCATGCCCAGCAAATCTTTCAGGTTGCCCATCTTTTTAATCTGCTGAAGTTGATCTAAAAAATCCTGGAAATCGAACTGGTTGCGGCGTATTTTTTTCTCTAGTTTCTTCGCCTGTTCTTCGTCAAACTGCTCCTGTGCTTTTTCAACCAGAGAAACAATATCACCCATGCCGAGGATCCGCTGCGCCATCCGCTCGGGGTAAAATTCATCCAGCGTGTCCATCTTTTCGCCACTGCTCACAAACTTGATGGGTTTGTTTACTGTGTATTTAATGGAAAGCGCTGCACCACCACGTGTATCACCATCAAGCTTGGTAAGCACCACGCCGCTGAAGTCGAGCCGCTCGTTAAAGGTTTTCGCCGTGTTCACCGCATCCTGCCCGGTCATGCTATCCACCACAAACAATATTTCGGTTGGATTTACCGCCGCGCGGATGTTGGCTACTTCGGTCATCATCGCTTCATCTACCGCAAGCCGGCCGGCAGTATCAATGATCACCACATTCCTGTTTTTGGCTTTTGCTTCTTCAATGGCTGCCAGGGCAATGGCAACCGGATCTTTGGTGTCGCGGTCGGCATAAATGTCAACGTGCACCTGACCCGCAAGCACCGTAAGCTGGTCAATGGCTGCCGGGCGATACACGTCGGCCGCCACCAGCAAGGGCAGTTTGTTCTTCTTTGTTTTCAGGTAGTGGGCAAGTTTGCCGCTAAAGGTGGTTTTACCGCTACCCTGCAAGCCGGCAATGAGAATGACCGCCGGCTTTCCATCGGCGTTAAAAGGCGCTTTGGTACCGCCCATCAGGTCGGCGAGTTCGTCTTTTACTATTTTTACCATCTGCTGCCCGGGACTTACGGCATTGAGCACTTTTTCGCCCACCGCTTTGTCTTTTACCCGGTCGGTAAAGTCTTTGGCAATTTTATAGTTGACGTCGGCGTCTATGAGCGCGCGGCGGATGTCTTTTAGCGTGTTGGCAATGTTCAGGTCAGAGATGCGGGCTTCTCCTTTCAGGTTTTTGAAAGCGCCTTCAAGGCGCTCGGTCAGATTGTTAAACATTCGCTATGATAGTTTGTTAAATGATGTGGAACCGGGTTGCAAAAATACTTTAACCCGGTTGCAAATATAAGATGGGGAAAGCATGGGGCAGTTGATGGCATTAAAAAAGTGAACATACGGGATGTTCACTTTTTCCACAACACTTCTTTCTTCACTTTATTTCAATACCACGAGTTGTTGTGTATAGAGGTAGCGGTCTTTCGTAAATACTTTCAGGAAATACATGCCTTCGGAAAGGCTGCTGATGTTCACATCGTTGCTGCCGGGTTGCACCGTATTGCGAAGCACCACCGTACCATTGGTATTCGTTATCATCAATTCGCCGCGGTCTTTTCCCTGTATGCTGTTGATATACAATTGGGTAGTGCTGCGGGCAGGATTGGGAAACAGGCGCACTTCCTTGGTGCTGCTGCCACGCTGGAATGCCACTGGCGCATAAGTATAACGGTTCATCACCGTTTGGTTTTGCGGGTTCGCGGTGGTCTGCTGCGCAAGGGCGGCTTGGTCGGCTGCCAGCATCGTCAATAACAATGCGATGGCATATGGTAACATTCTCTTCCTCATGATCAATTCCTTTTTTATACGATATTAAATTTCAAATCCGTGCCAAACTTTTGATTTATCTGCCCTCAAATCGCCGGATTAAATAATGGCACGTAGTAAATCTTGCCTTATTTTGCGGTTCAAATTTTCAATTACAAATCCTGTTTATGATACAGCGTATTCAGAGTGTCTGGTTGTTGCTGGCTGCCGCCTGCGCTTTTCTGACCATGAAGTTTCCCTTCTTTTATGTCAATAGCACCGTGCCGGGCGTGGCGACGGAAGATTACAATGCTACGAGCAATGTGCTGATCCTGGTACTCACGTCTATTTTGGGCGCGATGCTGTTGTTCATTATTTTTCTATACAAAAACCGGAAATTGCAATTCAGGCTCAGCCTGCTCGGTCTCGTCATCAGCGCGCTCAATATCTTCCTGTATTTTCAATATGGCTACCTGGCACCGGTCATCAAGCCCGGCATCGCACTGTCTTCTGCTTTTGCATTCCTGATCCCGGTATTTTGCATCCTCGCCATCCGCGGCATCCGCCGCGACATGAAGCTGATCCGCAGCCTCGACAGGATACGATAGCTGGTTAAAATGCATTGCCAGTCAATGAGTAAGATACGAAATAAATGGGATAAAACCAAAGGTAAACGGGTGAATGATGCCTGGTCAAATGGTCCAGTCCACAATCTCATTTGCCCATTCAAAGCGGTAAGGCGTTGAAATGCGGATGTAATTGTCGGAGTATCCTTCCATCATGCCGTTTTTCTGCGCGTCTTCAAACAGCACTTTGCGTAGCTGCCCGCTGTGCTGCTGGGTAAAATATTGCATCTTCATGTAAGACAGATTGCGCAGCGTTTTGTTGCGCTGATGGCGGATGTTTACCGGCACCACGGGCTGTATCTCCAGTGCTCTTGTATTGTCTCTCTCCGAATAGGTAAATACGTGCAGGTAACTGATGTCGAGGGAATGTAGAAATTGAAACGTTTCTTCAAAATCGGCTTGCGTTTCGCCGGGAAAACCCACAATCACATCCACTCCGATGGCGCAATGTGGCATCAGGCTTTTGATAAGGGCAACGCGCTCGGCATACAACTCGCGGCGGTAACGGCGGCGCATGGCAGCCAGCACCTTGTTGCTGCCGCTTTGCAGCGGAATGTGAAAATGCGGCATGAACTTGCGGCTGCCACCAACGAAGCGGATGATGTCTTCCGACAGCAGATTGGGCTCAATGGAAGAAATGCGGTAGCGTTCAATACCGGCGACCGTTTCCAGCGCCTGCACCAGTTGAAAAAAGCTTTCTTCATTTTTTTTATTGCCATCAGCACCCTTTCCAAAGTCGCCAAGATTGACGCCGGTCAGCACAATTTCTTTTACCCCTTTCTCTGCCAGCAATTGTGCATTGCGAACCACGTTGTCAATGCTGTCGCTGCGGCTTTTGCCACGCGCCATGGGGATGGTACAAAACGAACAATTGTAGTCGCAGCCGTCCTGCACTTTCAGGAAGGTGCGCGTTCGGTCGGCGAGTGAATAAGATGAATGAAAACCGCTCACTTCTTCAATGTCGCAACTGGAGATTCTGGCCGAATTGCCTTTGGTCAGTTCTTTCAGGTGGTGGCTGATGTTGAATTTTTCGGCGGCGCCGAGCACAAGGTCCACGCCCTCAATCTGCGCGATTTCGTCAGGTTTTAATTGCGCATAGCAACCCGTGATGACCACGAGGCTTTCGGGCGCTTTGCGCTGGATGCGGCGCACCAGTTGTCGGCATTCTTTGTCGGCATTGTCGGTAACCGAACAGGTGTTGATGACATACACGTCTGCATGGTCGTCAAACATCTTTTTTTCGAAACCATCGGCTTCCAGTTGTCGCGAAAGGGCAGAAGTTTCCGAAAAATTGAGCTTGCAGCCAAGAGTATGAAAAGCCACCGAACGCTTTGTATCCATAAGCCGGCAAAGATAGACACCTCATTTTTACAATATGTCAAATGATTCTTTAATTTCCTGGTTGCCCGCAATTGGTAAAAGGCTGGAACGATTCGCCACGCGGGATATAAAAAGGGAAGGAAAAACAAGCAAATATTAGGTAAAGCAAACTTTATTTTGGGTAGCCAGGGTTATTTTGTTGAAGTAAATCAATACTTCATTATTTTTAGCGCATAACCAAATGCACAATGTATAAACATGTCTCTGCACTGCTTGTGAGTGGGATACTCGCATTGCATTCCTTTGCCCAATCACCTGCTTTAGAAGAAAAATCAGCGAAATCTTTATTGTATCAAAATGCTGCCGCCCTGCACCTTGGCAGCGAGGCGTTAAAGAACACGCGCATCTCCTCTTTTTATTACGACAAAGCAACCGGGGTAACGATGCTTTACCTCCAGCAAACGTTCAAAGGTGTGGATATCGCAAACGCCATTACACCGGTGGCATTCAAAGACGGCAAACCGGTTACGGTGCCGGCTGCGCGCGTGCTGGTAGAAGACGCAATAGCCGCCAACAGCAGCGGCAAACCTGCCGTTACGGCTGTGGCTGCCCTGCGCACTGCCGCCGCCGCCTTGAACCTGCCGCTGCAGCAGGCTGTGCTGCCGTTGATGGTATCTGCCGACAAGCACGAATACGAATTTGACAAACTCGGTATTTCGTACAACAACATCTTTGTTCACCTGTTGTGGGTGCCATCAGCCGATGCAACGCATGCTGAACTAAGCTGGCAGGTAAACATACAGCTGGCAAAAAACAACGAAAACTGGCTTGTAAAAATAGACGCGCAGAAAGGCAACGTACTGGCGAAAGAAAACCTCACCGTCAACGACCTTGAACATGTGCACATAGATGCATCGAAACGGTACAATACAAAGTCGGCGGATGGTGGTAAATCGGTAGAATCGGTTTCTGCCATTGCTTCCGCAGCTTACAAAGTCATTCCTTACCCGGCAATGGACCCGGATCATATCGGCACCCACCCTCGTTACCAATCCATGGGAAGCGTTTGGCAGCGGTAACCTGGCTACGTCATTGAAATGGAACAACGACGGTGCCAAAGACTACGACAGCACCCGTGGCAACAATGTGTATGCGCAGCCTGATCTCGATGGCAAAAACGCTACGCAAAACAATGCTGCCCGCTCTTCTACGGCATTGCCCAACCTTACGTTCAACTTTACTCCCGACTTCAGCGTGGACCCGCTGAAAAGCAGCAGCAATAAGAATTTTGCCATCACCAACTTTTTTTACTGGAACAACATCATGCACGACATGAGCTACCAGTATGGCTTTACGGAAGTGGCGGGTAACTTTCAGCAAAACAACCTGAGTCGCGGCGGCAAGGCTGCCGACTACGTTATTGCCGATGGCATGGACGGCGGCGGCACCAACAATGCCAACTTTGCCACGCCCATCAAAGACGGCAGCAAACCAAGAATGCAGATGTACCTGTGGTCGCCTTCGGCTTTTAAAATCAAGCTGCTGAAGATCAACTCACCTGCTTCCTATGCCGGTCCGAAGATGAGCAGCGAAAGCGCGTTCAGCACCAAAAACAAATTGTCGAAAGTAGGACCGGTAACTGCCAACGTTGTCTTTTTCAACAACCAGGGCGCACCCACATTGCATACTGCCTGCGTTGCTGCCGGCAACAAAGCTGCCTTGTCCGGAAAAATTGCGTACATAGACCGTGGCGATTGTGCCTTTACCGATAAGGTATTGAAAGCGCAGAATGCCGGCGCCATTGGCGTGATTGTCGGTGACAACGTAGTGGCAGACATTCCGCTTGCCATGGGCGGCACCAACAACAACATTACCATTCCAGCCGTTAGCATCACGCTGAAAGACGCCGACAGCCTCAAATCGTTCCTCAATGCCGGCATCACTGTCAACGCCACGCTGCAGGCCGATACCACTGCACCGCAACTTGATGGCGATATTGACAATTCCATCATCAGCCACGAGTACATGCATGGAATTTCCGGCAGGCTCACCGGCGGTCCAAACAAAAGCACGTATTGCCTGCAAAACAAAGAGCAGATGGGCGAAGGCTGGAGCGATTACATGGCGCTGATGATGACCACCGACTGGACGACCGCTACACCAACAGATGGCGCTTTGCCTCACCCCATCGGCAACTATGCTTTCGGCTTGCCCACTACCGGCGGTGGCATCCGCATCTATCCGTATTCTACCGATAGGTCTATCAATCCATGGACATACGATAGCCTTGCCAAAAGCAGCTACATGACCGAAGTGCACAACATTGGCGAACCCTGGTGCGAAATGCTCTGGGATATGACCTGGGACCTCGTGAACACTGCCGGCATCAACCGCAATTTCTACAATGCCAACGGCGCAGGCGGTAACTCCGTAGCGCTGAAACTGGTGGTGCAAGGTTTGAAACTGCAACCTTGCGCAGTTGGTTTTGTAAGTGGCCGCAATGCCATCTTAGCTGCCGATTCACTGTTGTATGGCGGCCAGTATAGCCCCGTTATCTGGCAGGCATTTGCCAACCGTGGTTGTGGCTACAGTGCCAAAGAAGGAAAAGTGACTACTGTACTTGATGATACTGCGGCTTATGATCTGCCGCCGGGATTGTTGCTGGCAAATGCCTCTGCGAAAACGACAGGTGTTGTGAGCCTCGCAACGACTCAAAAAGTGAGCATTTCTCCCAACCCGGTGCGGAATGTAATGACCATCAGCATTCCCGGCAATACAACACCGTTACAGGTTGCGTTGTATTCAACCACCGGTCAGCAGGTAGCAACTTATAAAATGTCCGGCGCCACCAAATCTGTTCCTGTAGGATCGCTGGCATCCGGTACCTATTATCTCTCTATTACCGGTGACGGTGTTCAGTACAAAGAAAAGGTAGTAATACAGTAATCTCCTGAACCGTTTTGTAGATAAAAATGGCTGTCTCAATCAAGAGACAGCCATTTTTTTATTGGGCAATGTGTTGATCTGTGTATTAAAACCGCCTTTACAGCCATGCCTTGATTTCATCAACCGTATCGAGGAATGCCGGTTCTTTTTTGACTTCGGGATGCCAGGCAAGACCGCGTTCTATCATGTCAATTTCCCGGCGAATGGTAGCTCCCTCTTTTCCTTTTTCTTTCCCCAAAATAAATACGGTATCCGAGATGGCAATGCTTGTTGCAATGTCGTGCGACACGATGATCAGCGTCTTTAGTTCATCACTAAGCGACACTTGCAACAGCATGTCCACCACTTTGTCGAGCACGCACACGTCAAGCCCGGAGAAAGGCTCGTCGAGCAGCAGGAAATGCGAGTCTTTGAGCAACTGCTGCAGGATGCTGGCACGCTGCCGCTGACCGCCTGACACCTGCTGCGGGTAATGGTGCAGCACATCTGTAAGCCCAAACTCATGTGCCCCGTTTTCAATCGCTTCTTTCTCATTGCCTTTCAGTTGATGGTTTTGCTTCGCCGACAACAGGAGCGACTGGTAAATGGTGCGCCATTCAAAGAGGTAATAGTGCTGAAACACCACGCCCATGTCGCCCGCTTTCACGGCTTTGTTGCCTTGCAGCACAATGGTGCCCGATGTAGGCGGTTGCAATCCCGACAGCAGCTTGAACAACTGTGTTTTGCCAATGCCGCTTCTGCCCACGAGCGATACTACCTGGCCCTGCGTAACACCGGGGCGCACGATGTCTCTGATGGCAAAGCTGATGTCGCGCAGCACCGGTTTGTTGTCATACGACAGGCTTACATTCTCCGCCTGCAGGAGGGTTTGTTTTTTAATACAGGTTGTCATGTTAGTGTACATTTAATCTGGTAAACGGGAACAGCCAGCGACGGATGAATCCCAATAAAAAATCGAAGCCAAGCCCCAATAAAAAAATCACGCCCTGCAACGCCAGCACATTCGCCAGGTCGTTGAATTTGTTGTACTTGATCAGCAGGGCGCCAATGCCGCCTTCGCTCATATTTAGTCCTTCCACCATCGTAATCATCAGCCAGGCAATGGCAAAGTTGTGCCGCAAAATTTCAAACACCTGGTCTGCCTTGCCCACTACAATCACTTCATACAAAGTCTGCCAGTTGCTGTAGCCCAGCGTTTTGCACAGCTCGTATTGCTGTTTGTCCGTATGCACTATCACCGATAAAAACGAAGTGACAAAAAACGGTACGATGCCAAACACCAGCAGCCACAGTTTCAGCGTACTGCCGTCTCTCGTGAGCAGGGTGAAGACAAACACCAGACCTGCCAGTGTGAGGTAGCGGCATTTGACAATGAACTGCGCAATGCTGTTGAAAAACGGCAATACCGACAGGTAGGCAAACAGCAGCGTGATAAGGATGGAATACAGCATTGCCTGCACCGTTAAAGCAAGGCTTACCAGCACGTTGTCGATCAGCAGCCGGGTAGAAAGCAAGTGTACAAACGCTGCCGCCACTTTCCCCGGTTTGGGTATCAGCCCGTCAGACGCAAAGTGCCACGCGAGAATGGTAATGGCAACCTGTATTGTCACCATGGTAATTACCGATTGCCGGCTGATGTTGGCAAACGGTTCAAATAATTTTTTCATGTTGTTATTGCCTTTAGCGGGCTGTTTTTGATCAGTTAAAAAATTCCTGTTTTCATTCGTTGGGCGTGCCCTTTCAGGTCGGGCTATCCGCTGCAAGTCCGCAGCGCCACTGCCTCCTTGTCTTGTCTCCCTGCCCGTTGGCGATGTGGCTGATGAGCGGCGCTTTGCGGGCTTTCCACTGCTATCCCTCACGCGCTCCGCAGTGTAGCCATTGGTGTTTTTTGCCGGCTTCTTTTTTTGCGAAGCGAAACAAACTACCTGACATCCTGGGTGCCGTGATTTTATTTCCAGACGACTTTGCTGTTTTCTTATTAACAGCCTTGCCGTCTTTTAAAAATGCCGCCGGTAGAAACCGGCGGCGTGAATCAAACATTATTCACCAAGAACAATTTCTACCCTGCGGTTCTGGCTTCTGCCCGCTTCGGTGCTGTTGTCAGCAACGGGTTGGGCGGCACCGAAACCTTTTGTTTCCAGGCGGTTGTCGCCCAATCCTTTTTTCATAAGATAGGCTTTTACCGCGGCGGCTCTTTGTTGCGATAGCGGCAGGTTGACCGCGTCGGAGCCATTGTTGTCCGTGTGTCCATATACCCCGATCTTCAAGCCTTCAGCTACCACTGCCGATGCAAAGATGTCGTCGAGCAACGGGTAAGAAGCCGGTTGTATGTTGGCCGAGCCGGTCTCAAACGCGATGCGGTAAGAGCGGGACGATACTTCCGACGTGATGGCATCGGCATATTTTGTTTCGATGGCTTTGCCTTCCAGCAGTTCCGGGTGGTTTGATATCACTGAAAACAGGAAGGATTTGTCCACTGCTTTTTCGTAAGGCATAAACGTAGGCATGAGCGA
The DNA here is from genome assembly GCA_963826385.1 of uncultured Chitinophagaceae bacterium. Taxonomy (GTDB): domain Bacteria; phylum Bacteroidota; class Bacteroidia; order Chitinophagales; family Chitinophagaceae; genus Ilyomonas. Next base: position 24,085 of record CAWGWV010000012.1, read on the forward strand.
TGGATACATCTTCACCATCAGGTTGCCAAAGGTGTTGTACACCGCTTTGTAGCGGTCCACTTTGTCGTTGCCCAGCCCAAAGGTGTTGGCCATGTCCTGCAGGTTAAAGACGGCAGAACCACCCAGCGTTACCTGGTTGCCCTGGATGTCGGTTTCTTCCACGCCGTTGTAATACTTCAGCCAATACGATGCGTCCTGCTCGTTATAGACATCGGCACTAACCTGTGCGGCAAACTGCCTGGCGTCCTTGAAGGAACGCACCTGGTCGCCGGCCTGTGCCAGGGCAATGATCATGTTTTCGATATCCGTCCGGTGATCATACGCCCATTTCTTGATGGCAATGGTCTGGTTGGGCATCTGCGATGCGTATTGCCTCGTGCTGGCAATGGTGACCAGCCCGCCTTTTTTGGTGGCAACGTTCACGTCGCCGGGTGTCCAGGTGGCAACGGCATCCACACCAATGCTGGTATCGCGGCCCGTTGTTTTTCCATCCACCACTATTCTCCTCTTTTCGGTATAACCGGCGATGTACTTGTTGGGTGCATCCAGGAAGTCGTTGGCAGCGATGAGGTTGATGGCAGCGGCATCGTAGGTGGTTTCGTCGGGGTTTACTTTCAACCCATTGTCGCCAGCCCATTTCAGCAGGATGTTGATGTCGCCATCGCGCAGCACACCGGCTACGCTTTTGCCCAATGCTGCCTGTGGATTTTGTTTCCATTCTTTGGGTCCCATCACCTGGTCTTCGCCATATGATTTGCCGTGTGTAACCGGGATGATGATGGGCTGGTACTCTGGTCCCAGCGGCTCCAGTTCTTTAGAGAGCGAAGTCATGAACGCCGGCATGCCATCACCCATGAATGTGATCAATACGCCTGTTGCGTTGGGATTGTTCCGATAGTCCTGCGCAAACTTTACGAGGTCGGCCATCTGCTTGTTGCAATCGTCCTGGCGCACATATGTGACGTCAAGCTTTGCATTGTCGAACAAAGAACCTTTGGTGGTGTGCGCGCCACCGTTGGCATACATGGCAGAGAACTGACTGTTCCAGGCCATGCGTTCCCAGGTAATCTGGGTGCCACCGTTTACGGCACTGGCATTACCGGGTAAAGGCAGGTGAATGGCGTTGTTGCTCAACGAGGCTTCGGATGCATCGGGCAGCATTACTTTGCCCAGTTGGAGTGAGTCGCCTACTTCTTTGGGGCGGCCCTGGTACCATCTTACACTGAAGATGGCTACGGTTACAACGGCGGCAATAATCATGAGTTTGCCGGCGGGTTTTAATTTGATGGTCATGGTAGTATGTTTTTGTGTTGTTTTAAAAAATGTTGTTTGTAAATGAGGTACAGGTTCGGCGGTCAGCTATTTTTTCATTTTTAAAAAGCTGTTGGCGTACTGCCTGTTTGCCTGTAAGAGATTAATCGAGCAAGCCGCGGTAACGGTCTTTGATGGTTACCTCTTTTAGCCGTCCGTTGTTGCTGTTGCGGTGAAGGGCAGACTGGGTGTAATTGAAATCGGACTGCACATCAAACTGTTTGATGAGTTCTACTGCCTGTGCCGATTTGGCTTTGTCTTCCAGTACCTTGTCGTCCATAAAGCGGGTCGTTACGTCTATCGCCGATTTGATGTGACCGATTTTTTCTCCGATCTGTTCTTTCAGGATCGCCAGTGCTTTTTCGGCGTCGCGGTTCAGGTCGTCATCGCCTTTGAATGCTTTCATCGCGCTGCTGACAGCCGACAAACCGGTGGTAACAGAATAGTACAGGTCTTTCTTCGCTTCGAGGTCGAGCTTGGCGTCTTCGAGCATGATGCCGCTTTCTTCGTAAGCCGCGTCGGCAAAAGTGATCAGCTTGTTCAGGTCGCTTACTATCGGCGTTACATTGTCGATGTATTCGCGGCAGCGCAGCACATTGTTGGCATACAGATCTACCTGGCGATGGCTGCCTTTTTCCCCTTGCAAAATCTTTACTTTCTGTATGTTCAGCTGCAGCTCTTTTTCTTTTGCTGATAGTTTGTCCATCAGTTCGCTTTGCTTTCCTTTCAGCTTGGAAGCTTGCTTGTACAATGTATTTCGATCGTTATATCCCTGCTCAATTTTTGCCCCTAAAATGGCGAACGGATTGAGCTCGATGGCGATGCCAATGGTGCAGTTGGCAACGAATTCGGATAAGTATTTCAGTGCCCGCCAAAACTTTTTGTTGGTGAACAGCAGGAGTAAACATCCGAGGATAACGCCACCAATGATGAGGTTGATCAAACTCCAGGTTATGGTGATGAGCCAGGGCAATACAAAGCTGACAAATGCGAACCCAATGCCTGCCATCAGCGCGATGCCGACAATGCCGGTAGCTACTTGTTTGGGGTCTGACAACCAACCTTGCTTCGTTGGTTTGTGGATAAGGTGATTCATGTTTGCGATGTTTTATAAAATGTATTGATTGATCTTTTCAATGTCTGCCGAAAGTCTTTGCTGGCAAGCTTCCCAGGCAGTGAGATAGCCGCTGTTGCTGATGCCGATTTTGCGTTCGTTGTCAGCCACTTCTTCTGTACAGGCAGCGATCTGTTGCTGCAGGTTGAGAATCTGTTGCGAAAGCTTCTGGATTTCGTTTTTGGCGATCTCAATTTCGTCTTTCTTGTTGTTTACTTTTTCCTGCAGGGCTTCGCTGACAGTGCGGTGGAATGCCGCCGCATCTTCTTCCAGCAGGCGGCTGTATTGCTGTGCCGACTGCAACAGTTTCTGTTTGTCTAACCCTTGTATCTGCAAGCCCGCAAACACAGCGCTGTAGCGGGTTTGCTCATCGGCAATGCTGTGCATGGCTTCCGTCATTTTCGAAAATTCGTAATAGTCCGGGCCAGGCAGGTTGGCTTCTTTGAACAGCTTGTTGAAGTGCTCGGTAAACTTGCTGCCGGCTTCTGTTGGCAGGCTGCTTTCTGCGGTGAACAGCGGTCTTGACATTGGCTTCTGCAATGCCGTTTCGCGTTCAGCTTTTTCATTGTGTTCGATGACTACAAAAGCTGATAAAAACTTCTTTCCAAAGGCGCTCATCTTGTATGGTTTGATTGGTGAATAAATGGTTTGTGTAACCACCGGGCATAGCTTCGCCTGTGCAACTTTTGGGGTTGTTTTTTACCCTCGTTTCCCCGGAAATTTATTGCGGGTGAAAAACAGTTTAGTGAAGCTTCGTCAGTACGATTTTGATAGGACTGGCGAAGTCAACCTCTGTGTTGATGTGGTTGGATGTGGACGGAGAGGTGGCGATGCGTTTCATATTGCGTTGCCTGATCTGAAAAAGTGTGATACTGATGAGTATTGTGATTACCATCACCAGCATCCATTTTATTCTGTGTTTCATTTGTTGGAAGATGAATCATGCAATAAGATGACTGGCAATGCAGTTGGCTGCAGTGCTTGTAGAGTACGGTAGAATCTTGTACTGTGTGAGAGAGATTACAGGCTGGAGATTTCCGGTGGGTTCTCACGCTGGCGGCAACGTGCGAACAAAAATTCCAGAAAAGCGTTCATAATGAGTGGAGATGATCTCCTGTTTGATTTGATGGTGTAAAGATATAACCGGCGGTTATTCTGTTAAATCCATCCGATACAAACGGTTAAAATCCTTTCACAAATGGTAAAGTACCTGTGATGAACGGTAAAATAGGTGTTTGAACGTAAAAATAGGAGGGTGGACGGTGTAGGGAAATGATGAGTGGTAAATGCGCTTGCTTTGTATGGCCGGTTAAATTTTTTCAAATACCAGCCGGTAATGATCCATTACCTCGCGTTCGAAGCAAACTTTATTAGGGCTGATTTGAAACACGGCAACCTGGTGCCTGAATTCTTTATCGGTTAGGTATTTGGGTATGAGTGAAGCGTACAGTGCATATTTTTTCAGGTTGAAATTTCTAAACTTTTTACGCCACAATTTGATGGTTTGAATGTAGTCTATCCGCCCGCTGCTTTTCGAGATGAGCTTCATAAAAGGCGCCGCATTGTTGATCACCTGTTCATCGCTGTAAGGTAGCCACGAACCCGGAAATTGTTTGATCATCAGCGCCATGATGTATTCGTTGGAATGCTTGTCGGCGTTGATGCTGATGTCTTCAAAACGCGGCATGTTTTTACTAAAGACCATCGTTTGCATATAGAACCGGCCACCAACGGGCAGCAGGTCGCTGACCGTTTTGAAAAAGCGGGTATATACTTCATCCTGTTTACCGGCTTTAAATTCTTCTACCGAGCAAAAATGCTCAAGACCTCCGATGCAGGTAACGGCGTCGAACTGGCCAAAAGTTTCCGGCTTGATGGTGCGGCAGTCCATGATGTGAACATCCAATCCGTTTTTGACACAGGCTTTTGCCTGCCCGGTAGATAATGTGGCACCGGTACCTTTTGCACCGCGTTGCCGGATATAGTTGAGAAAAGGACCCCAGCCGCACGCCATGTCAAGCACTTTCGAATCTTTGCCAATGTGCAGGCTGTCGGCAATAAATTTGTGCTTGCGTTCCTGTGCCGCTTCAATCGGCAACGAAAAATCGCCGTCAAAGCGGGCACCGCTATAGTCTGCCATTTCTCCAAAACTAAGCCTGAAGATGTTGTCGATGGTGGTATAGGTAAAGTCAAGATCCTGCTTGTCAGCCATGATAAATGCCCGTTGAAGGTGTTAGAAATTAAACTGCCACCACCGGTTCTCTGCCCAGTGATTTGAGCAGCCGGATGTGCGATCCGATGGCGCTGGTGAATGTACTGCTTTCGTTGTAACGAAGGTTGTACAGCAGTGCCGTTTCTTTTACAATCTCAGATATTTTGTGGTAGTGAACATGGCAGATTTTCGGGTATAAATGATGCTCAATCTGGAAGTTGAGCCCGCCGCAGAAAAAGCTCAGCAGGTGGTTGTTTCTTCCGAAATCGGCCGTGGTGTACAACTGGTGCACCGCCCATGTATTTTGAATGGTTCCCGTATTGTTGGGTAATGGAAAATCGGTTTCTTCCACCACGTGTGCCAGCATGAAGATGATCGCCATCGTTAAACCCTGTGTAAAGTGCATTACCAGGAATCCCAGTAAAATTTGCCACCACAACGCCTTGATGAATACAAAGGGTAAGACGATAAATATCGTGTAATAAATTGCCTTGGATAAAAAGAGGATCACATACTCGATGGGCGGGTGATTCTTGTTGTCGTAGTTGCCGATTTTTCGTTTGAAAAATTTAATATAATCTTTGATAAATACCCACATCAGCGAAGCAAGACTGTAAAAAAAGAACGCGTAGAGGTATTGATACTTGTGCACTTTTCTCAGCTTCTGGTGGGGCGACATCCGCAACAGGGAAATCAACTGGATGTCTTCGTCGTGACCTTCGATATTGGTGTAGGTATGGTGAACAATGTTGTGCGTAATGTTCCACATATAACTGTTGGCACCAATGATATTGAACGAATAACCCAAAATGGTATTGACCATTTTGTTGCCCGACAAAGAGCCATGCACGGCATCGTGTGAAATATTCAACCCCGTAAAGGCAATAAAAAGTCCCATCACGATCCAAAGGAGAAATTGAACTGCCACCGGCACATCTGCAAACAATAGCAGTGAATAAGCTGACACCAGCACTGTTGGGTAAAAGGCAAGCTTCAGAAACATAACCCCGTTTCCTTTTTTTGACAGGTTTTCCCGCTCAAAATAGGCATCAACCTTTTTATTCAACGCAGTGTAAAAATCCAACTCTTTGGATTTGGTAAAACGGACTTTACTAGACAAAAGAAAATGTTTTATTTATGAAAGTGAGCCTGTAAAGAATTCCGCTTTGCAGGTAATGAGCCACGAAAGTTAAGCCATATAATTTGTAACAGGTGTTAATACAGAATCAATTTGTAATGATTTACCGATTTGTATCCGGTGCCTGCTCTTGATTGTACACGATCTCATCTCCATGAGTTGGCTTTCATCACCTGTCGGATACAAACAACAACTGCCTTTGTTCAAAGGCAGTTGTTGTTGAATGCACTATCATCATCAATCAGAATACTGTTGGCAACGCTGCCGCATCAATCCGTTTTTTCAGGCCGCATTTGCGGAAACAGCAGCACATCCTGGATGCTCTGCTGGTTGGTCATCATCATGCACAGGCGGTCTATGCCGATGCCAATGCCACTGGTTGGCGGCATGCCATATTCTAACGCAGCGCAGAAAATCATGGTCAATGTACATGGCTTCCTGGTCGCCGCGCTCCAGCAGTTTGCCTGTTCTTCAAAGCGGGCGCGCTGGTCTAAGCGGGTCATTCAGTTCGCTGTAGGCATTGGCAATTTCTTTGCCGTTAACCATCAGTTCAAAACGCTCTACCAGTCCCGGTTTGCTGCGGTGTTTTTTCGTCAGCGGGCTCATTTCTACCGGGTAGTCAATGATGAACGTTGGCTGTATATATTCGGCTTCCGATGTTTCGCTGAATATTTCATCAATCAGCTTGCCTTTGCCCATGCTTTTATCGGTAGGGATGTTCAACTGCCGGCAGGTTGCCAGCAGTTCTTCTTCATTCATCTCGCTGATGTCGATACCCGTGTGTTCTTTTACTGGCATCGAAAATGGTCACGCGTTTAAAAGGCGCTTTGAAGCTCACCATTGTCTCGCCCACCTGCACATCGGTGGTGCCATGCAGGGCAATGGCAATGCGCTCCATCAATTGCTCGGTGGTTTCCATCATCCAGAAATAATCTTTGTACGCGGTGTACCATTCCAGTACCGTAAACTCAGGATTGTGCGTGCGGTCCATGCCTTCATTGCGAAAGTTGCGGCTGAATTCATACACCCAGTCAAAGCCGCCGACAATCAGCCGTTTCAGATACAATTCGTTGGCAATGCGCAGGTAAAACGGTACATCCAGCGCATTGTGGTGCGTGATGAAGGGACGCGCAATGGCACCGCCCGGAATGTTTTGCAACACCGGCGTATCTACTTCAATCGCGCCTTGCTCATTAAGAAAATCGCGGATGGTGTTGATGAGCTTGGTGCGCTTGATAAAGGTATCCTTTACTTCGGGGTTGATGATGAGATCGGCGTAACGCTGCCGGTATTTAAATTCGGGATCGGTGACGGCATCATATACGTTGCCTTGTTCATCGCGTTTTACTACCGGCAGTGGTTTCAGCGATTTTGACAACAGCGTAACGGTTTGCGCGTGTACCGAAATTTCGCCGGTGCGGGTAATAAATACAAAACCGGTGGCACCAATGATATCACCGAGGTCGGCGCCTTTAACTACTTTTTCAAATACGGTTTTGTCTTCGCCGGGGCAAATGTCATCGCGTTTTACATACAGCTGTATAATGCCTTTGCTGTCCTGTATTTTGATAAAAAAAACCTTGCCTTTGTCGTTGATGCTCATGATGCGGCCGGCAACGGTTACCTGGGCAAATGCTTCTTTGTTGTCTTCGCTGTAGTGTTCTTTGATCGTGGCAGAATAGTGCGAAACGGGGAAAGAGGCCGCCGGATAAGCTTCGATGCCCGACTGTTGAGGTCTTTCAGTTTTTCCCTGCGGATGATTTCCTGCTCTGATAATTGTTGATTCATATTGAGAATAAAAAGTTGGCAAAGATAGCCCATCGCAGAGAAAGCGGCAAAGCAAGCTGTAAAGCCGTCTACACCCTGCGCCAGTCAATGGTTGCCGGGCCGTTACCTGTTTTGAGCAAGAAGACATCCGCACAGGCAAAGACCATTTCCTGCTGAACTGTGCAATGCAACGATTTTCCGTATGCTCAATTTTGCCTAACATTGTTGGGGAAGTACAAGACCATCATGAAAAAAGTAGCACTCATACCGGCGCGTTATGCAGCTTCCAGATTTCCGGGAAAGCTGATGCAGATGCTGGGCAACAAAACGGTGATTCGCCATACCTATGAAAATACAGTTGCCACACAATTGTTCGACGATGTATTTGTCGCTACCGACAGCGATATCATTTTTAATGAAATCACCGGTCATGGCGGTAAGGCAGTGATGAGCCGGGGCAAACACGAAAGCGGCAGCGACCGCATTGCCGAAGCCGTTGCCGATATGAATGTAGAGATCATCCTCAACGTGCAGGGCGACGAGCCGTTTGTTCGCCGCGAACCACTGGCTCAACTGCTGCAGGCTTTTGAAGGCGAGGAAGGAAGCCGTGTGCAGGTGGCCAGCATGATGCAGACCTTACCGACCAACCATGGCAGAAAATCCCAACAACGTAAAAGTGGTGGTGGATGGAAACATGAATTCGCTGTTTTTTAGCCGTTCATTGATCCCGTATAACCGCGCCGGCATTGACGTTCCTTACTATCATCACATTGGTGTGTATGCCTTTCGCAAACAAGCGTTGATGCATTTTACACAATGGGACATTACGCCGCTGGAAGATGCTGAAAAAATAGAATGCCTTCGCTATCTTGAGCATGGAATTCCGCTCAAAATGGTATTGGTGAATTTCAAAGGTGTAGGCATCGATACGCCTGAAGACCTGGAACTGGCAAAGCGATATTTGTAATTGTTCCGCAGGAACAACCATCGTGCGCACATCTTTTTTTGAACGCATCACGCAAAAGCCGCCAGCCGTTTTTTTTGAGATACAAATACAGGTTTCATCATGCAACAGCCGCTTACGTTTACGCTCATTCAAACCTTTCTTCACTGGGAAGACAAAGCCGCCAACCTCGCGATGCTGGAGCAAAAAATAATGGATATCCGGGAAAAGACAGAAGTCGTTGTATTGCCTGAAATGTTCAGCACCGGCTTCAGCATGCAGCCGGAAAAATTTGCCGAAACAATGGACGGCGAAACGGTGCAATGGATGAAACACATTGCGCAGCAAAAAAGAATCATTCTCACCGGCAGCCTGATGATAAAAGAAGGCGGCAACCATTACAACCGCCTTGTGTGGATGCTGCCCAATGGTACCTGCGGATGGTACAACAAGCGCCACCTGTTTGCCTATGCATCTGAGAACGACCATTTTGTAGCGGGTTCCAAACGATTGATTGCCTCTGTTAAAGGATGGAAAATCAACCTGCAGGTGTGTTATGATCTCCGGTTCCCGGTATGGGCGCGGCAGTCATTTGACCCCGGTACCGAAGCAGAATACGACGTGTTGCTGTATGTGGCCAACTGGCCTGAACGCCGCAACCTTGCCTGGCAAACCTTACTAATGGCGCGCGCCATCGAAAACCAGTGTTATGTAATTGGGGTAAACCGCGTGGGCAACGACGGCAACAGTGTTTATCATTGCGGCAACAGCATGGTGGTGGATCCGCTCGGCAATGTGCTGTACAGCAAGCTGAACGAAGAAGATTGTTTTACAATCACGCTGCAAAAACAAGACCTGCAGAGCATCCGGCACAAATTTCCTTTCCTGCAGGATGCAGATCATTTTACAATACAACCATGAATACAAACCTGGCTTATACTGCCGGTAAAATATTTTCCGGCACCGACACATTGCGGCATCATGCCGTGTTGGTAAAAGACAACAAAATAGAAATGCTGGTACCCGCGATTGCGGTGCCGGAAGAGTACGAAAAAATTGATTTTGGTGAAGATGCTGTCATCGCGCCGGCACTGGTTGACCTGCAGATTTACGGCGCTTACGGGCGTTTGTTGTCGCTGCTCCCGGATGCCTTAACCATCAGTGAAATCGTTCGGTATAGCCGGGAAGGCGGTGCGGCCTGGTGTATGCCCACCGTTGCCACCAATACCTACGAAGTGATTTTTCAATGCATTGATGCGGTAAGAAATTATTGGGAAATGGGTGGCAAAGGCGCATTGGGGCTGCATGTGGAAGGTCCCTGGATTAGCCTGGAGCAAAAAGGTGCGCACAATGCCGACTGGATTTTTTCGCCCACCATGAGCCAGGCAAGAGAGCTGCTCAATTATGGCAAAGGTGTGATTAAAATGATTACGCTGGCGCCTGAAGTGTGCCCACCCGAAGTGATTGAATTAATCCAGTCGTACAACGTAGTGATCTCTGCGGGGCACAGCAATATGACTTACGCGCAGGCAACAGACGTGTTCAATACCAGCGGCATCGACACCGTTACGCATTTGTACAATGCCATGAGCCCCTTGCACCATCGCAAGCCGGGTATGGTGGGTGCCGTACTTGATCACCCGCTGGTAAAAGCGGCGATCATTCCTGACGGATATCATGTAGATTTTGCTGCCATCCGCATTGCCAAAAAAATACTGGGCGAGCGTTTGTTTGCCATTACCGACGCCGTTACCGCCACAACCGACGGCTGGTACCGGCACCAATACGACGACTCGCGTTATACATCCAATGGCGTGCTGAGTGGTTCGGCACTCACCATGCACAAAGCGGCGGTAAATCTGGTGCAGAAGGCGGGTTTGCAGCGGGAGATTGCTTTGCGGATGTGTAGCTTGTTTCCTGCCCGCGTGATCCGGTACAGCGATGAAATTGCCTTGCTGAAAAAAGGCTATCCCGCCGCCATGATTGTTTTGGATAAAGACATGAACCTGGTGCAGTTCATTGATGGATAAATGAATTGTTGGGTGATGTGCTCCGTTACCGGATAAACTTATAAAAAGATATACACCTTGCAACCGCCGCGTGTGATGTATGGTGCATGACTGATGGTGGTTAATGATACATAGCCAGTGCAAACGGGCGGTTGTTCCAGCCTTTGAAGTGATGATAAACCGTAACATATTGCGCAGGTATGTCGCTTTCGGGCATGATCATTTCCATGGCAACGATGGCACGACGCGGTTCTTCGGCACGAAGCTCAATGGTGGACAGGCTGCCCGCCAGGGCGATGATCAACAGGATAAAAAAGACAATGCAGCGTTGTGTAAAGGTGATGCGGATGAGCCGCTTCATGATGAATGGTTTGCAGGTACGGTTGCCGGTCATCATTTGTATTCCATCACCGGGTGCCGTTCAAACGGGTGTTTCTGTTCATCAAAGATATACCGGAAGGTAATCATGCGGCGACTCTGGTGTGAGCCCAGGCTTTTGTAAATGTTGATCATTTTTGGGTTCCAGTCGCCACCCCAGCCCATCTCGTAGGTGTGGTACCAGCCTTTGTGCTGCAATTGGTAGCCGCCTTCCTGTATCATGTAAGAATCTACGCCGAGTGCCTGGTATTTGGGAACAATGCCAAATGCAACGCCGGTGAAAATTTTACATTCTCCCCGGTATTTCATCCACAGCAGCCGCAGCTTTTCGAACCAGCCAAATTTGCCATTGAAGTATTTGAAGTATTCATTCAGGTCGGGAATGTTGATCCACATAGCGATGGGGTCTTCTTTGTAGTAGGTAAAATAAATGACGCGTTCGTCCATTACGAGCTTCATTTTTTGAAACAATTTCAGTACCTGCTCTTTGGTAATTTCTTTGGCTTCGCCATGTTGTGCCCAGGCAGCATTGTAAACGGTTGTAAAATCCTGTGCGTATTTTTCCATTTTCTGTTTGGAAAAATGCTCAACGCGATAGCCAGCTTTTGCGGCAAACTTGGCATGGCGTTCCGGAAACTTGGGCGGCAGCGGGTCGTCAACGCCTCTGGCAAAATAGTATTGGTTGTAGTAATTTTGAAAGCCATAGTTTTCCATCAGTTGCTGGTAGTAAGGCGGGTTGTAAGACATGCCGTACACAGGAGGTTTTTCAAAGCCTTCCACCATGAGTCCCCACCATTTGTCGCGGTCACCAAAATTGATCGGTCCATCCATGGCTTCCATCCCTTTTTGCTGCAGCCAGTCTTTGGCGGCATCAAAAAGCAAATTGGCTGCCTGCTGGTTGTTGCTACAGTCGAAAAAGCCAACGCCGCCCGTGAGAAAAGCGGTTCCCTTGTTGATGTATTTGTCGTTGGTAAACGCAGCAATGCGCCCAATGGGTTGGTTGCGGTCATCGAGCAGCAGCCAACGCCGGGCTTCACCGTATTTGAAGTATTTGTTTTTAGATGGGTCAAACACTTCGCTGATTTCAGTATCGAGCGGGCGGATATAATTGGGGTTGCCACGATTCATGATCACATTCACTTGTAAAAACAGCTGTTGCTGTTCTTTGCTCTTGACTTCCGTCAGCTTCATCTCAGACAGTTTTGCACGAATGTAACGGATGTGATTGTAACTGTCAAGAAGGCGGTACCGTAGAAGGTGAAATGCAGGCAGCGTTGTCCAGGTTATGAGAGATACCAAATCCGCTTAGTCCTGCTGCCGGTTGGGGATCTTCACTACAAACGTAGTGCCTTCACCAAATTCCGATTTGATCGTGATTTCCCCGTTCATGCGGGTGATGGCTTCTTTGACAATATAAAGCCCGATACCCAGCCCGGTAGCGTTTTTAGTACTGCGGAAAAACATTTTGAAGATGCTGTCGAGGTTTTGCTGTTGAATGCCAATGCCGTTGTCTTCTACAATGAGAGTTGCGTGTTCTTTGGTCACCGTAACTTTTACCGCGATGGAAGGATTTGGCTCGGCAGGTTTTTGATATTTGATAGCGTTGGACAACAGGTTGTTCAGGATCACCGATAGGCGGAAACTGTCGCCTTTGAACGGCACTGTCTGCGATACCGAATGGCGGAACACAATCTTTTGGTTTTGTACACTGCACATGTCAATGGCTTCCTGTACTACCTGGGCAAAATCGATGAACGAGTTTTCATCGTCGAGCCGCACGCTTTTGTAATATTCTACAATTTTCAGGATGTAGTCATCCATTTTTTCGGCACAGGTTTCAATCAGGTGGAAGTAATTGGCCATGTCGTCTGCCGGCGATTCCATTTTGGCAAGGTTTACAATGCTGATGATGGAAGCGAGGGGAGAACGTAGGTCGTGCGAGGTGCTGTAGATGAGGCGGTTGAGCTCGTGATTGGCGGTTTCCAGTTCATCCATTTTCTGCTGGAGCTGTTGCCGGGTATTGTAAATTTCGTATGCATTGCGAATGGCATTGTGCATTTCAAATTCGTTCCATGGCTTGGTGATGAAGCGGAAGATTTCGCTTTTGTTGATGGCGTCAATGATTTCTTTAACATCAGTATAGCCGGTGAGCAGGATGCGGATGGCGTTGGGATATGTTTTGCGGATCGACTGAAAGAACTCAATCCCCGTTACCATGGGCATGCGCTGATCGGCGATGATGATGTGAAAAGCATGCTGCATCAACAGCTCTGCCGCTTCTTTGGCTGATATGGCGGTGATGATATCATAACTCCTTCTGAAGCTGGCCTTGAATGCGGTAAGGTTTTTGGCTTCATCATCTACATACAGTATTTTAATACGTTCTTCCTGCATAATTAATGATTGACCAAAGCCGATGCATATTTTAACATGTAAGAGAGATCAATGGTAAAGGTAGAGCCTTGTCCCGGCGTAGATTCTACGGCTATTTTCCCGTGGTGTTTTTCGATGATTTTAAATACAATCGCCATACCCAGCCCGGTGCCTTCGCCCACATCTTTGGTGGTAAAGAAGGGTTCAAAAATTTTGTGTTTAACGTCTTCTGTCATACCGATTCCGCTGTCTGTAATTTCTATTCTCATGTGTTCGTCCACTTCTGTTACGCTAATGTCTATGTACTCTTCCTTATTCTTGACGGGTTTGGCTTCAATGGCCTGAATGCAGTTGGTGAGAATGTTCATGAATACCTGGTTCAGTTTGCCGGGATAACATTCTATCTGGCTGCTGGCTGCATAGTGCTTTCTGATTTTGAGGTAGTACGGTGTCATATTGCGAAGCAAAACCAGTGTGCTGTTGAGGTTGTCATAAATGTTGACTTCCTTTATTTCACTTTCGTCGAGGCGGCTAAAATTCCGCAATCCACGAACGATTTCGGCGGTGCGTTCAGCGCCTTCCTCAATGCCGCCGATCAGGTTTTCGATTTCTTCTTTCAAAAAATCGGGATCAAGCCTGTTTTCTAACGTTTTAATTTGTTGCAATCGTATGGCGACGTCGTCTTTTGCTGCAAGGTGCAGCTTTTGGTATTCAAAAATCAGTTCGAACAGGTCGCGGACGTCCATTTGCAGCGGGCTGACATTGCTTTTGACAAAGTTGATCGGATTGTTGATTTCATGGGCAATGCCCGCCGTCAACTGACCGAGTGAGGCCATTTTTTCCGACTCAACGAGTTGTATCTGCGCGTCTTTCAACTCCTGCAAGGTATTTTCGAGATCGTGTGTTCTTTCGGTAATCTTTTTTTCAAGAACAAGGTTTTGTTCCTGGATGAGCATTTCATTTTCTTTGGAAATGCGGAGTGCATCTGCCTGAGAGATTTCTTTTTCTTTTTTGTAAATGTTGATTTTGTCTGCCAGTGCTATTGAAAGTAGAAGTGCTTCAATTGCAGAACCAATATAAAATATAAAGGCAGTAATATTATTATAAGGAAGTACATTAAGGTTTCTTAATGCTAATAAAATCAAACAAATGAATAAAGAAAACCAAGCTATGAAATATATAAAAGCTGGCTTAAAACCCTTTTTAGCAATTTTTATTGACGTAGTTAATACTATAACACCAGTTAATAGACTATTATAGTTTAAAATAGTGTAGCTGATATTGTCAAGGTGAAGCAGGTTAAACATCAGATCAACTACCGAAATAATAATAATCCCTACAAAATATTTATAACTTTTAGGAGAGTTGACTTTTATTTGCAAAAAATTAATAGCAAATAGTATTGCAGTTATAAAACTAAAATTTGAAGTCCATATAACAGCATATGAATTTATTGAAGGTGCATTGGACCAGAAAAACATATTCGAATAGCCTGCCGCTGTCAACTGTGCTAAAATTAGGGACATTATGTATATAACATATATTATATAGCTTTTGTCTTTTACTGTTAGATAAATGAAAAAATTGTAAAAGGTCATTGCACATAGAATGCCAATATACATAGCAATAATAATCGTTTGATTTGAATTAGATTGTTCCAATCGAGCAAGATTGCTTATATATACAGGAAGTATAATTGGATGTGAACTATTTATTTCAAGTAAAAAATTTTTTGATTTTAATGGGTTTAAATCAAATCTAAAAATATAGTTTGGAACTGTTTTGAAATTATTTTTTGATTGTAAACTATTTCCTTGTTTATCTATCAGGTAGGTGCTTCCATTATTTATTTCATATAATGAAACTGATGAAAGATTTGTATAACGTAAATCTATATAAAAAACATTTCCCTTAGTTTTATTAGTAATAGAAAATTTAATCCAAACTTTATTTACACCAATAGGAAAAACAGGCACTTTGTCCTTTGTTTTTATAAAGGATTGTTTTATAATTAAATCAGGTGAAAGCAATTTGTTTTTATCAATGTAGTACTCGTAATTTTTTGATATTTGAATTTCGCTAGATGGCTCCTTTAATACAATTGGTTTTTGAGCTAAACTTTTAGTATATATTGATATTGAAAAAATGGTTATTAGTAAAAATATAAAACTCTTATTAGAGAATATAAAATTTAGCTTTATGTAATTCATTTATAGTTGATTGACAATTAGAGCATGGGACTATTGATAACTCATTAAATTTGGACAGTATTGTTTGAAGTTTTACCTTTTTATAAATATTAAATAATTCTTGTAAATAGTGGATTATCAACTGCATATCAATTAAAAATATGTATAATGAAAAATGTATATTACCAGACAAATGGTATCAATTTTTTTGTCCTTTTACTATATTGTTCGTATTCAGTGCCAAAAAACGAATTTAGTTCTCTTTCTTCAATCGAAATTCTAACCTTGTAAGAAATGCACATTGCAATTATGGAAATCGTAAAACCTATCATAGTGTTTAATACCAATGAAAAACTCGTTATTGCCATGAATGCACCAGTATAACTTGGATGTCTAACAATGTGATATGGCCCTTTGACAATTAGTTTGTGCTGATCCTGAATTTGTACTGTAGGAGTAAAATAGGTTCCAAGTTGGCGAACAGCCCAAGCTCGGAGAATAATCCCAATAAATAGCATAATACTCCTACATATGATGATATTGTGAATTCTGATTTATTATCAATTAAGAAATACCACAAAACAATAGGAGCTAGTAGACTAATATAAGACATTAAGCAAAATTAAAATGACTGAAAATTTATCAGTAGAACTGTTTTTCTTTGGTTTCTTTTATTGTAAATGTTGGTTGAGTTATCCAGATACCAATCCTGGCTGAATATTAATATTAGAATTTTAGGGTGAATATACATCAATTCAGGTTGACCCAACAAGGGCAATAATATAATTATATAAAACATTGCTAAATCGATAGTGATTAAAATTTGTTTCATCAGAAATTATTTTATTTTATATTAGTTAAATTCGTCTTTAATAGCCGAATTCACCACCAGGTCGTAATGAACATTCACATCAATGTTTTTGAAGGGAGATTTTTCCCGGGTAAAGCACCGGAGATTATTGCGCAGATGTACCATTTTTTCTCTTTCCCGGGGATGTGTATTGGATAATGTAACGGCATCTTTCAAGATGCAGGCAGACGCCAGCAAGTCAATTTTGGATAATAAAAAGTCCCTTCATTGCCTATTTCTGTAAGCTTCTCGCTTCCCATCCATTTGTTAAACCGGACAGTAGCGGGGGAAGAAAGGAAAAAATGGAGATAAGACCAATTTGCTCGGCAATCGCCACACCGCAACGTGTAGGAAACAGACTCCCAATGCCTAAACCTGCTACTTCTTTTGAATTCCACAAGCCCGACAATTCTCCAGTGCCAAACTGAGCGTAATGTTTAACAACATCATAATACTTTAGGGTCCATTTCGCCGGTGGCTTCTTCTATCGGTAACGGCATAATGCCATCTGCTGCCTGAACACGCGCGCCGCCATACAACTTTTGACCGTCAAGTGATTCCACAACAATCACAAAAATAGCCGGATTGTACATCCACGCATCGGTATTGGTGGTAACCTTTTCTAATCCATAAATAGACAAAACCCGCCTGTGTCCTTCGATGAATTTCAAACACGTCTCAGGGTCATCAGTAGCCCTGAAAGCTCTGATACGAATATCTGTTGTAACTTCCATTGATCTGTTATAGCCTGTGCATTAAAATAATATGAACTCAGAATAAATTTAGCTTAAAATTGTATGTTTTGATTTCCCGGCTGCGAAAATCGATGCTTTAACCATTAAGTTTGTACAGAATTCATATCCGTATTCTGCAATAATAATTGATAAGTAGAAAACAAGGATACTTTGTAACACATAACTTACTGGCTTAAGGAAAATTTAATCGCAAACATTTATAACCAATCCAAATTATCATGGTGAACGTATTGTACGTTGATGACGAAAGGCACAATCTCGTTGCTTTCAAAGCTGCTTTCAGAAGGGACTTCAACATTTTTATCGCCGAATCTGCCGAAGAAGGCATGCACATCCTGCAGCAAAACATCATCCACGTGATTCTCAGCGATCAGCGCATGCCTAAAATGACCGGCATCGAATTTTTTGAATCCATTATCCCGCTGTTTCCCGATCCCATCCGCATCCTGATCACCGGTTACACCGACATCAATGCCGTCATTGATGCCATCAACCGCGGGCAGGTGTATAAATACCTGACCAAGCCCTGGCACGAGCAGGAAATCAAAATTTTCATCGACAAAGCATATGAGGTATATACCCTCCGCAAAGAAAATATTGAACTCACCACCAAACTCATCAACGCCAATCAAAAGCTCGAATTCTTAGCCCGGCAGGCGCTTCTGTCATAATAACATCATACTTTGGCTGCCGGCCCGGTCATTTCAGCATACATTCTGCTTTGGAATTATCTTTGATATTTTATCAACAATTATTAAAAATATTCTGTTATGGCTTTAGAATTCACCGATGCAAACTTTCAGACCGATGTGTTGGAAAGTGATAAATTGACTGTTATTGATTTTTGGGCGGAATGGTGCGGCCCCTGTCGCGCGATAGGACCCGTTATTGAAGAGCTTTCCAAAGAATACCAGGGACGGGTTAACATTGGTAAGGTAAATGTGGACAACAATCCCGATGTAAGCGTTAAATACGGTATTACTTCCATCCCTGCTGTCCTTTTCATCAAAGGCGGACAGGTAGTAGATAAACAAATTGGTGCAGTGCCCAAATCAGTGCTGGATAAAAAAATTGCAGCCAACCTGTAAATTTCAACAACTCTCTGCACTCACATGAAAAAGACTTCCGGCGTCCACGCCGGAAGTCTTTTTCATTTTCCACCATCACCAGCCCTCTTCAGGTTCAGCCGGTATGCGCCTGCAATCTTTCTCCCACCCATTTCCCCACAATGTGTACCTGGTACAATATCCTTTGCCTATAAAAGAAGGGAAAATGTTAATTTTGTGTCGTTGCCAATAATTGCCTGATTGCTTACTATAAACTGATCGAACGATGGCTTTTGCAGACACTGTTATAGAATTAGAAAAACAAAACGGACTAATACAGGATGTCCATGCGCTGGTGGCGTCTTATCCTTGTGTGCCCATCACGGTAGACTGCGTCATCTTTGGATTTGATGAAAACGAACTGAAGGTTCTGCTCATCCGCAGCGACCTTGAAATGTACAAAGACAAATGGAGTTTGCTGGGTGATTTTGCTGCCGATAACGAAGAATTGCCCGATGCTGCCTACCGCGTGCTGAAGCAACGTACCGGAATGGACGATGTTTATCTTGAAGAAGTAAAAACGTTCAGCCATCCCGACCGTCACCCCGGCGGGCGCGTACTTACTGTTGCTTATTGCTCATTGCTCAACATCCAGGATCACCAGTTGCTGAAAATGGATAACGAACTGCACTGGCACAATGTGCAGGGGCTCAGCGACCTGGCATTTGACCACAACCGCATTGTAACCGAGTGCTACGAATGGCTGCAAAAACGCATTCAGGAACATCCGCTTGGCTTTAACCTGTTGCCGCACAAGTTTTCTTTGCGCCAGCTGCAAAACCTGTACGAAGCCATTCTGAATACAAAAATGGACCGCCGCAATTTCCGCAAAAAGTTCTTCAACATGGATTTTCTCATTGATACCGGCGAATACGAAAACGACGTGTCGCACCGCCCGGGTAAGTTGTACCAGTTCAACTTCCAGAAGTATGAACAAAACAAGCGGAAGCTGATCGGGATTGATTTTTAATGATGAAATTTAAGGAAAGCGCGTTGACAGACGCGCTTTTTTGTTGGCGGATCCGGCTACCGTTTACCGGGGCTGCAAAATGCAGCCGGCAGTAGCCGCATGTGAAAAACATTTCCCAAAAAAACTGTTTTGCGTAATTTATTCACAAGCCCGGCGTTGTACAATCGTTACAAACTACTTTAGCAAAAACCAATGCAGGAACAATGGGTATTCTTTTACAGGTAGCTGACAGTACGGCAGCCACCCTTACGCAACCAACAACAGAAACACTGGGTTCTTTATTAGAAAAAGGCGGTTGGGTCATGTATCCGCTGTACCTGCTGTTTGCAGCGTCCCTGTTTGTGTTTTTCGAACGGCTCATTGCCATCCGGAAAGCCGCAAGAATTGATGCCAATTTCATGAACATCGTGCGCGATAACATTCTCACCGGCAACCTGAGCGCTGCGCGCAACATTGCTAAAAATACCGACAATCCCGTGGCCCGCATCATCGACAAAGGATTGCAACGCGTGGGAAAACCCATTGACAACATTGAAAAAAGCATGGAAAATGTGGGCAAACTGGAGATGTACAAAATGGAACGCAACCTGTCGGTGCTGTCGCTCATCGCGGGCATCGCGCCCATGTTTGGCTTCCTCGGCACCATCATTGGGATGTTGCAGTTGTTTTCTGCCATCGCTTCCAAAGGCGAGTTGCAACTCGGCGAAATTGCCGGTGGTATTTATACCAAAATGATTACATCCGCCACAGGTTTGATCGTTGGTTTGCTGGCTTATGTAGGCTATAATTTCCTAACGGCGCAGATAGACAAAACCGCCAATAAAATGGAAGCCGCCAGCGCCGAATTTTTAGATGTACTGCAGGAACCTACACACTAACGGATGGCTCTTGTGAGCGGGCATCAATCCCTTTTCTATCCCGGTAGGTGATATCTTATTTTCTGACATCTGTCAACCATCAATTGTTACCATGAACATCCGCAAAAGAGACAGGTCGCACGGCGAATTGCACGCAGGCACATTGAACGATTTGCTGTTTATCCTCCTGTTTTTCTTCCTGATTGTTTCCACGCTTGCCAACCCCAATGTCGTAAAGGTGAACAATCCAAAAGGTTCCAAAGACACGAAGGCAAAACAAAACATCGTCATCTCTATAGACAAGGAACAGAAAATTTACCTGGGTCAGCGCCGCATTGAAATCGGGCAGATAGATTCGCTGCTGAAATTTGAAATCGGCAGGCTGCGCGCAACGGTAGATACGCCTTCCGTGGTGATCAATGCCGATACGGCTTCGTTGTATGGCGAAGTATTTCACATTATGCAAAGCGCCAAACGCGCCGGTGCAAAAGTGGTGGCCAACGTAAAGTGATTGTTCACACAACCCATTCTGCTCAGGCAACAGAACCGGGCATCAATTTTAATACAATTGCCTATATACATAGCGGCAACGACTGCAGATATAAGAAATGGATGATTACATCCGCGTTACCTGCAAGATAAAACAGACAGACGGACTGCCGTACTGCAAAGCTTGGGCATCAACCTTTTTTTTCTGCCTTTACCATCCGGTCTTTTCCCTGCATGTCTTGTTTTAGTTCGATCTGCACAAATCCCATCGCCGACAACAGCGCCACGGTTTCTTTCGCAAATGCTTCATTGATTTCAAAAAACAAACTGCCGCAGGTATGCAACTGTTTTTTTGCAAACCGACTGATGGCGTTGTAAAACAACAAGGGATCATTGCCGGGTACAAACAGGGCAAGATGCGGTTCGAACTGCAACACGTTGCCGTGCATGTCAGCCGCTTCGTTTGGCAGGATGTAAGGCGGGTTACTGACAATGCAGTCAAACTGCGGCAACGCTTCCCATTGTGCCGCGTCTAACACATCTGCGTGGTAGAATGTGACCTCTGTTTGATGTTGCCGGGCATTTTGCGCAGCTACAGTCAGCGCTTTTTCAGATATGTCGAGGGCAGATACCTGCGCGCCAGGCAACTGTTTTTTTAGCGATACCGGTATGCAGCCACTGCCCGTGCCAATGTCGAGAATGCGGGCGTTTGGTTTATTGGCGTTTAGTTCTGATACCATCCATTCCACCAGTTCTTCCGTTTCGGGGCGCGGGATCAGGACGTGTTCATTGACGAAAAATGACAAGCCGTAAAAATGCGCTTCACCCAATGCATATTGCATCGGTTCTTTTTGCAGCAACCGTTCTTTAATTTGCTTCCACCTGTTTTCCTGTGCTTCACTTAGCAGGTCATGTTTGTGCAACAGCCGGCTGCTATTGGAAAAACCGCTAATGGTTTCCACCACGGCATTGGCAATGTTGCCCGCTTCGCGCGGTTCATATAGGGTTTGCAGCAATTCTTTCAACTGCGTATATGCATCCTGCACCGTCATCCTGCAATGATACTGATCTCTCTTTACATTTGCCCAAACGGTCAGTATACAAAATCATCCATGACGAACGATGAACTTTACATGCAACGATGCATAGAACTGGCGAAAAGGGGCGCCGGCGGGGTAGCACCCAACCCGATGGTGGGGTCGGTATTGGTACATCAACACCGCATCATCGGCGAAGGGTATCACCAACAATACGGCTTTGCTCATGCCGAAGTCAATTGCATCAACAGCGTGCGGGAAGAAGACCGTCACCTGATCGGGCAATCCACCATTTATGTATCGCTCGAGCCATGCGCGCATTGGGGAAAAACGCCTCCCTGCGCCGATCTCATCATTCGCAACCAAATACCGCGCGTGGTGGTTGGTTGCCGCGATCCTTTTGAAGCGGTCAATGGAAAAGGCATTGAACAATTGCGGGCAGCGGGCATTGAAGTAACTGTGAATGTTTGCGAACAGGAATGCAACGAATTGAACCAACGTTTCTTTACGTTTCACAATTGCCGCCGCCCTTACGTCATTTTAAAATGGGCACAGACTGCCAACGGCAAAATGGCGGCGGCAGGAGCAGAGCGGTTGCTCATCAGCCACGAACTAACCAACCGCGTGGTGCACAAATGGCGCAGCGAAGAAGCCGCTATCCTGGTAGGTACGCAAACCGCGCTGCTCGACAACCCGGCACTCAACAACCGGTTGTGGTCCGGCCCATCGCCGGTTCGGCTGGTACTTGATGCAACGCTCCGGCTGCCCCGCTCGCTGCATGTATTTGACCAATCGGTGCCCACGATTGTCTTCAATGGTATCCAGGAAACAAAAGACAACCATCTGCACCATTGCCTGCTGAACAAGGATATCAACATCGCTGCTGCCATTTGCGAAGCGTGTTACCGGTTAAACCTGCAAAGCGTACTGGTGGAAGGTGGCAACCAGTTGCTGCAAACCTTTATAGACGCCGGATTGTGGGACGAAGCACGAATCATTACCAACGAATCGCTGTATGTGTCTGATGGCTTGTCGTCACCGGTATTGCGGCAACAACAGTTGGTGACATCAACCCAACTGGAAAGCGACAGGATAGATTTTTTTATTCATACCATCACTCAATGACAGCACCCGAATTTTATAATACGATACAGAAGCCGGCAATCGCGGAGTTCAAAGAAAGAGGCAGCCGCTTTATCGCCTATGCATTCCCGGTACAACATACTGCCGAAGCCAAAGAGCAGTTGCAGGCAATCAAAAAAGAACATCCCAAAGCCAATCATCATTGCTTTGCCTACCGCATTGGCACAGACGGGCTCAACTTTCGCGCAAGCGATGATGGCGAACCGGCGGGCACAGCCGGCAAACCGATCCTGAACCAGCTTGACAGCAAACTGCTGGTGAATGTGCTGATTGTGGTGGTGCGGTATTTTGGCGGCACCTTACTTGGTGTGCCGGGATTGATACAAGCTTATAAAACAGCAGCTTCGCTGGCAATACAAACCACGCCCGTGGTGCAGAAACCGGTGCTGTGTGCTTACCGGCTGTCGTTCGACTATACCCTGATGAACGAAGTGATGATGATCGTCAAACAATGCAATTGCGTGATTGATCAACAGGAACTAAGCATGTTTTGCCAGGTGCAAATTGGCATTCCGCTGTTGAACCTTGACGAGACGCTGCGCCGGCTTGCCGATATCAGGAACCTTGAGATGAACAAGCTGTAGGCGCGAAAGATTCATTTTTCGCAAACAAATATTGGCAGTGCATGTAACACTTTTTGCAATCGGTGAATTGCAGATATTTTACAATGGATAATGGCATGGTATTTAACTATAATAGTCTGTAACTTAGTGAAAATTATCAGTTATGAATATTATAGAAGCAGTACGGACAGCATCGGGACATGCGCCGGTACAAAAAGTAGATCCCAACACACAGGCGCCTGTCAACGAACCTGCCGGCCAGCAGACACAATTGTCGCAGGCTGCCATTCCCACCATCCTCACCGGTCTGTACAAATACACCCGTCATGAAGAAAACGCAGAAAATATCCTGAGGGGAAATAATTCTACGAACACGACCTGGACAGATGAAATCTTTGGCAACAAAAGCACCGAAATCATCCAACACATCGCCTCTTATGCACATGTGAGCAATGAAAAAGCCGAATCGGCTATGGACGAGGCTGCACAAGGCGCTATCAAAGTGGTAAAACAGGCATTGGGCGATGGTGCAACAGCTGCCAAAGTCGCTGGATTTTTCAAAGATTGCCGCAGCGAAATCTTAAAACATTTGCCCGCATCGCTGCAACTGGGCTACCTCATCAACGACAATACGGTGGACGACCGCACCAACAAAATGGAAGGTCCCGTATCCGGATTGATGCACACCATTGAAAAGATATTTTCCGACTCCGATGCAAACGATTCATCCAAACAATAAATACACGTTATGAAAGTTTTAGGCATTGTCTTGATCATTGTAGGTATCCTCATGTTCGTATTTCAAAACATCAGTTTTACACAGGAGAAAAAAGTAGTGGACCTGGGTCCTTTGGAAGTGAATAAGAAAGAGCAGAAAACAATAGGCTGGCCGGTATATGCGGGTGGCATTGCGGTTATCGCCGGCATTGCACTGGTGGTACTGGATAAGAAAAGAGTATAAACAAGATTGTACAATGCACGAGGTTCCGGGTCTGGCTAAGATCCGGAATTTTATTTTTTCAAAGAAACCGATGCTCAATTGTTTGCCTTACGACGGGGTGGTGCAGTACTACGGAATGGTGATGCCGCCGGGTTGTGCCGATCAGCATTACAGGGCACTAATGCAGTTCATTGAATGGAAAAACGATGAAATCACGATGTTTGGCAAACGGATCATTACCAAACGAAAAGTGGCCTGGTATGGTGACGCGCCGTTTGACTATGTTTATTCAGGACAAACCAAAACAGCCCTGCCATGGACAACTGAATTGCAGGCGTTGAAACACATTGCCGAAACGCATACCGGCGCACCCTACAACTCCTGCCTGCTCAATCTGTATCATGATGGAGATGAAGGCATGTCGTGGCACAGCGACGACGAAAAAATGCTGCAGCCCGAAGCCGCCATCGCCTCGTTTAGTTTTGGTGCGGAACGAAAATTTTCTTTTAAACACAAAACCACGAAAGAATCCGTCTCGCTGATGCTGGCACATGGCAGCCTGCTGCTGATGAAAGGCCGCACGCAGCAGCACTGGCTGCATGCACTGCCGAAGTCGAAGAAAGTAACCGGCGCAAGGATCAACCTTACGTTCCGGTCTATTGTTGACTAACGATTATTTTGTCGGTTGCTGTAATTATTTTCAATGAAAACAATGATGAAAAAATGGTTGCCGGCAAGCCTGCTGGCGTGTGTTTGTCTCCATGCTTCTTTTGCGTCAGATACTGTTACTCACTTCCGGGTGATGGCTTTTTTTACGGCAAAACAAGACCTCGCACACATCAGTTTTGTACACGAAGCCAACCAATGGTTTTCAGAAGCAGGCAGCCGCTACGGCTTTCAATACGATTCTACCAGTAACTGGAACCTGATGACCGATTCGATGTTATCGCGTTGCGATGTGGTCGTTTTCTTAGACACCCGGCCCGATTCGCTACCACAGCGCACTGCTTTTAAACACTACCTGGAACACGGCGGCGCATGGATGGGATTTCATTTTGCCGGTTTTGCATTGTCGCCTTCTGCCTACCCGCAAAACTGGGATTGGTATCACCAGCAGTTTCTCGGGTCGGGGCAATACAAAGGAAATACCTGGCGGCCAACGGCTGCCGTGCTGCGGGTGGAAGACAGCAGCCATCCCGTTGTTCAACACCTGCCGGCTGTGTTTATTTCTGCTCCGAATGAGTGGTACAGCTGGGAAAATAACCTGCGGGCAAACCCCGATATCAAGGTGCTGGTGTCCATAGATGCTGCCAGCTTTCCGCTGGGTACCGGTCCCAAACCGCACGAGATCTGGCAGGGCGGCGACTACCCGGTTGTGTGGACAAATACCCGCTACCGCATGTTGTACCTCAATATGGGGCACAATGATATGGATTATGAAGGTGGAACCAACCGGTCGCTTTCTTCCACCTTCAGCAGCCCCGTTCAAAACCAGCTATTGATAAATGGCCTGATGTGGCTGGGCAAAAAAAGAGAGGTTGAATAACTTTTTTATTCCCCTTTTGGCAGCATCGTTTACCTTCGTGGTAAGGCTGCTTGCAAAAGACAGCTATCTTTGACGGAATCTTTTTCACGTAAAGTAACGTATATCATTACGGTTGTTTTACATAGATTTTGAGTATCAACATTGAATTGATCGTTTTCTTTTGCAGAGAAAGCTGGTATTGAAGGAGCAAACGGTTGTTACATTCTGTGGATACTAATACAATCATCATTATTTACTAATCACCAACCAACTCTTATGGTATCAAAAATTTCAGAAGGCGTACAAATAAGTGTTGAAACTTTTTACCAGGCAGAATACAGCAACCCGGTCAATCATGAATTCATGTTTGCTTACCGCATCACCATCAAGAATCACAACCTGTTTGCGATCAAACTGATTGACCGCAAATGGCTGATATTTGACAGCGATGGTCAGACCCGCGAAGTAGAAGGAGAAGGCGTGGTGGGCGTACAACCGGTAATAGAAGCCGGCAAGCAATTTCAATATGTAAGTGGCTGCAACCTGCGTACCGAAATGGGGCGCATGCAAGGACAATACCGCATGGAAAACCTGAATGCAAAAACCATCTTCACTGTCAACATTCCACCTTTTGAAATGATTGTTCCGCTAAAAATGAATTGAACAGATGGCGGCCTGCTCTGTACAGGTTACGTATTGTTATGAATTCCGTTGCATGACTGCATAAAAAAAGCCATAGATGGTTTGCATCTATGGCTTACAGCTTTTTAATACACTCTCTTATTCATTGTTTGAACCGGCATCAGAAGTACTGTTGCTGGAAGGCGATTCCATTGGCGACTCATCCACTGCATTGGAAGTAGATGTAGCAGGAACATTCATATCCATGGGCGCAGTATCCGGCGCTTTTTTAGCAGATTTTTTAGCCGCTGCTTTCTTCGGTGCTGCTGCTTTTTTAGCCACTGCTTTTTTGGGCGCTGCCGCTTTTTGTGCCACTGCTTTTTTAGGAACAGCTGCTGCTTTCTTGGTGGCTACTTTTTTAGTAGCTGCTTTCTTCGGTGCTGCCACTTTTTTCCCTGCTGCTGCTTTCTTCGGTGCTGCAGCTTTTTTGGCGGCTACTTTTGGAGTGGCGGCTTTTTTGGCGGCGGCTTTCTTGGGCGCTGCAGCTTTCTTGGCGGCTACTTTTTTAGTGGCTGCTTTCTTTGGCGCTGCCACCTTTTTTGCCGCCGCTTTCTTAGGCGCTGCTTTTTTCGCAGCAGCCTTTTTGGGCGCTGCTTTCGCTGCTGTTTTAACGGCAGCTTTCTTAGTTGATTTTGCCATGAGATGGGTGTTTAGTAAATAATAATGAAAGTTATAACATTTTATAAATCCAAAAATTATTCCGGTTAATTTTTTGTGTTTTTTGTGTATATGATCTTCTGTGTATAGATTGTCAGGATGATGTGCCTGTTGCTGCCTGCAGCAGTTTGTTATGGCAAGGCATACCATTTGTCATACCTTCACTTATGCTCACATTTTTAAGTGCATACTGGAAGAATCTTGTCTTTGTTAATTACGAAGCCGATGTGGCTTTGCTTACACCTTACCTGCCGCATGGCACCGAGCCAGATTTCTGCAATGGCAGGTGCCTGGTGAGCCTGGTGGGCTTCCTGTTTCTCAACACAAAAGTGAAGGGCATTGGCTTTCCTTTTCATCGCAATTTTGAAGAATTTAACCTGCGTTTTTATGTGCGTCGCAGGATCAACAACGAGTACCGGCGCGGCGTTGTTTTTGTAAAAGAAATAGTACCGCGGCGCATGATCAGCTGGGTGGCTTACCAACTGTATGGAGAGAAATATTTTTATCATCCCATGCGCAACAGCCTCGTGGAAACCGCATCGGAAGTGGAGATCAACTATTCTTTCCGCGTGCACAAACGCTGGAACAGCATTGCCATCACGGCAGATAAAAAAAGTGAAGCCATGATGACCGGTACCGAAGAAGAATTCATCACCGAGCATTACTGGGGCTATACAAGGCTTGCCGATGGACGCACATCGGAATACCAGGTAGATCATCCGCGGTGGAACCTGCACCAGGTGAACAGCTACCAAACCGATATAGACGTAGAAACATTGTATGGAAAGCAATGGCTGCCTTGTCTTACGGCAAAACCTACGTCGGTGTTCATGGCAGAAGGATCGCCGGTGACCGTCTTTAACAGGAATCTTTTAAACAAATGAGTATGAACGATACAACGAAAAAAACAGTGGTCCTCGGTGCTTCCGACAGCCCGATGCGGTATAGTTATCTGGCCGTTCGCCGGTTAAAATCTTACGATCATCCCGTGGTGGCCATTGGCAAAAAGAAAGGCTTGATAGACGATACGGAAATCATTACCGAGCATCCCGAACTGGATGACGTGGATACCGTAACACTATACCTGAATCCATTGCACCAGAAACAGTATTACGATTACATATTATCGTTGAAGCCAAAGCGGATTATCTTCAATCCCGGCGCCGAAAATAACGAGCTGGCAACGATGGCCCGGCAAAACGGTATTCAGCCGATGAATGCCTGTACGCTGGTGATGCTGGGCACAGGGCAGTACTGATTTGATGGTAGAAGAATTGTTACCGTGATGTGGTGATCAACAGCAGCGAATCGGCCTGCAGCCGGCTCGATAGCCATTCCCGCATTTTGGCCTGCTCTGCCCGGTAAACAGGTTGGGAAGTAGTGGCAACAAACAACGTGATGGTGTCGGTGCGGACAGAATCAACATTGAAAAACAATGACCTAGAAATGCTGTAGTTGCGCACCGACGGAAACAGCACTTTCAACTCCTGCCGCAGCAAGGCGATGCTTGCTGCACTGTCTGATCCTTGTTGTTGCTTCGCCCCGGCCTGCTCTGACTGCCGGCTAAAAACATCTTCCAGAATACTGGCCCTGATTTGAGATAGATCAATTTGTTGTTTGGCATTCAGTCCCTGGCTAATGACAAGCTTCGTATTGTTCAACCGGTACAACGGCAATTTATGACGCAGGGTGTCAATGGTTTCATTGGAAAGTTCGTTGCCAATGAGCAGCAATGAAATTTCGTTGGTGTCAAGGCGATTGTATTGAAGGGTTTTGCTGAGTATCTGTATATTGGCAAAGTTCAGTTCCTTACTGACAAACTCGTTCGCATTGTTTTCAAAAATGCTTTTTTTCACGATGTTATAAGCCAGGTAAATGCTGGGCAGAAACGTGATGATCACAATCCACAGCATGTATCGCCGCACTCTTTTTTTGGTACGCTCGGTTTCAAATTCTACCGTTGGTATTTTCAACAACGTTACGATGATAAACGTGGCGGTACAGATAAATACGCTGTTGATAAAAAAGAGGTACAATGCGCCGGCAAGATAATACCAGTTGCCCGACGACAAGCCATAGCCCGCCGTGCAAAGCGGTGGCATGAGTGCCGTGGCAATGGCAACGCCGGGAATCACCGTTGACTTTTCTTTGCGCGATGTGGCTACTGTGCCGGCAATGCCGCCCGAAAAAGCAATGAACACATCCCAGATGGAAGGATTGGTTCTGGCCAGCAGTTCGGAACTGGCATTGTGCAAAGGCGTAAAATAAAAATAAACGGCTGAAGTGGCCACACTGATAAACGTTGCAATTGCCAGGTTGTTTAACCCGCGTTTGATGAGGGTAAAATCGGAAATGCCAATGCCCAGCCCTATGCCCAGAATGGGACCCATCAGCGGAGAAATCAACATCGCGCCGATGATCACGGCTGTTGAATTGACATTTAACCCAATTGAAGCGATGAGGATGGCAAAGATGAGCGCCCACAGGTTCGGACCTTTGAACTCCACATTTTTGGTGATGGATTCAATGATTTTTTTATCCTCATCCTTGTCTTCGTGCAGGTTAAAGCGGTAGCGGATGCCTTGCCTGATGATGACTAATATTCGTTTCATACACTACTGGTTAAGCTTGTTGGCTACCCTGCCAATCGTCAGCCCCTGAACGATGATCGAAAAAATAACAATCGTATAAGTGATGGGTACAAATATGTTTTTCATCATATCGTTGCCCAGCGACAATGCCAGTGCTACCGATATGCCGCCCCGCAAACCGCCCCATGTTAAAATGGTAACAGCGTGTTTTTCAAATTGTACAAAAGGCTTGAGCAGCAACAGTGGCAGGGATACGGAGATGAACCTGGAAATTAAAACAACCGCAATCATGATCAGGCCTACAATGATAAGTAAATGATTGGCTTCTATCACCAGCATCTCGAGACCAATTAACAAAAACAGAACAGCATTTAACACTTCATCAATCAGTTCCCAGAATTTACCCAGGTAATCCCTGGTTGTGTCAGACATGGCTTCTTCCTTGCCTTTGTTGCCGGTGATGATGCCCGCCACTACCATAGACAATGGCCCTGATATGTGCAGTTGGTGAGCCAGTTCGTAACCTCCCATTACAATGGCGATGGTAATGAGTACTTCTACATTGTAATTGTCAATGGAGCGCAGCAGGTAAAAACCGGCATAGCCCAGCAAGGCGCCATACAGCAACCCGCCTACCGCTTCGCGCGAAAAAATGAGCAGCACACTGCCAAACGACAACTGATCGATACCCTGCTGTGCGATCTCGTACAACACGATAAAGACTACTACCGCTACCCCATCATTGAACAACGACTCGCCCGCAATCTTCAGCTCGAGCGAATGGGGAATGTTGGAACGCTTCAAAATGCCAAGCACCGCGATGGGATCGGTAGGTGAGATGAGCGCGCCAAACAACAGGCAATAGATATAGTCGGCTTGTATATTGAACCATCCAAGCAACAGGTAAGTAAGCGAACCGACGAGGAAAGTAGAGATGAGGATGCCTGCCGTTGCCAGCGAGATCACCGGCAGCCTTTCTTTCTTTAGCTCGGCTGCATTGATGTGGATGGCGCCGGCAAACAACAGGAACCCCAGCATTTTGTTCATGAGCAAATCATGAAAATCAAGCGAAGTGATTCCATCGCGGATGGTGTGTAACGATAGCCCCGGGAAAAAATAGCTGACGATTACGATGCTTAGCGACGCACACAGCGAAAGGATCATGATCCCGATGGTGACGGGCAGCTTGATGACCCGTGTATTGACATAAGCGAAAATGGCTGACAGCACAATAACGCATGTAATGATGGTGTAAAAATTCATCCGCAAAATTTATTACCTGTTATCGCAGGTGTCGGTTAGGAAATTTGTATTGTAATGTCTTTCGGGCAAAGTAAATTAATTTCGGTACATCTCGCAGAAGGAGCATTCGTAAGTGCCTGCCCTGTTTATACAACCATTCCCGCTGCTGTCCGTTGCCCGGCGTTTTGCCATCCAACCGGCTTTTATTTTTTCAGCTGCCGGCAGATGAACCACAGATTATCCACCGGGTGTTCATAATAATATCACAATGCGCGGTGGAGTATATGAATAATGATCCGTAATTTTCAAAAAACTTTACAGCATGCGTTGGAGAAAATTCAATGGTGAAGCCATTACACTACCGATTAAGAATGCAGTAGAAGAAACCATCAGGCGCGAAAGCAGCAAAGGCATTCGACTGAAGGTATGCATTGGTACCGATAGCCAGGTAAAAGGAGAAGAAACCGAATTTGCAACGGTCATCGTGTTTTTGCGCGAACACAATGGTGGCTTCATGTACATTCACAACGACAAAACAAAACAACAGTACCACATCAAGGAACGGATGCTGGTAGAAGTAGCCAAAAGCATCGAAATTGCTTACGAGCTCTGCGATTTGTTTATTGAATACGGTGTAGAGATGGAAGTGCATGCCGACATCAATACCAACCCGCAGTTCAAAAGCAACGACGCGCTTAAAGAAGCCATGGGCTACATTCTCGGGATGGGTTTTGCCTTCAAAGCGAAGCCAGAAGCCTTTGCCAGCAGTTGCTGCGCCGATAAAATTGTCAACTGATTATTGCTTCTTCGCCTGCCGGTTTCTTACCTGATTACACGATCTTGTATTCGTGTAGCTTCTATCGTTTTCTCCAATATTCTTTCGATTCTTTTTCCGTGCTGCTTTACTTTAGCGATCTGAAACATCACTAAACGTAAAATAAAGTACATGTTGAAAAGAAGTCTGTTGTTTTTTCTTTCCTGTGCCGGTGTGCTGTGCAGCAATGCGCAAAGCAATGCAGGTGACAACCTGGTGCAATATGTAAAGCCCATCATCGGCACGCATCGCATGGGGCATACCTTTCCCGGCGCCACCGTACCTTTCGGGATGGTGCAACTGAGCCCCGATACCGATACCATTCCTTATGAACTGAATGGCAAATACAATCCTGATGTCTATAAATACTGCGCCGGCTACCAGTACGACGACAATACCATTGTCGGCTTCAGCCACACGCATTTCAGCGGCACCGGGCACAGCGACCTCGGCGACTTTCTCATCATGCCCACCGTAGGCAAATTGCAGCTCAACCCCGGTACCGAAGCCGACCCCGCGAGCGGCTACCGGTCTCTTTTTTCGCACAATACCGAAGTGGCCGAAGCCGGTTATTACAAGGTAAAGCTCGACAGCTACAACATCCTGGCAGAACTTACCGCCACCACCCGCGTAGGATTTCACCAATATACTTTTCCTGCCAGCGACAGCGCCCACATCATTCTCGACCTGGTGCACAACATCTACAACTACGAGGATAAAAATGTATGGACTTATCTGCGTGTAGAAAACGATACGCTCATTACCGGCTACCGCCAAACGAATGGCTGGGGCAGAACCCGCACGCAATATTTTGCCATGACATTCTCCAAACCTTTTTATGCGTATGGCAATCGCAAGTACGATAAAAAGCAGGTGTATCGCGGCTTCTGGGGCAAGTGGGATCAAAACCACAACTTCCCCGACATTGCCGGCCGGCAGATCCGCGCATACTTCGACTTCAAAACCACCGAAGGCGAAAAGATACAGATCAAGTTTGCCCTTTCGCCTGTCAGCACGGCCAATGCGCTCGCCAACCTGCGCGCCGAAACACCTTCCTGGAATTTTGATGCGGTAAAAGCACAGGGGCAACAACAATGGCAACAGGAGCTGAGTAAAATCGTCATCAGCACCAACAACAGGGCAGAGAAAGAAAACTTTTATACCGCGATGTATCATGCCTTTATCAGCCCGACCATATACATGGATGCCGACAGCGCCTACAAAGGACTCGATCAGAACGTGCATACGGCAAATGGATTTACCAACTATACTACGTTTTCGCTTTGGGACACGTATCGTGCGCTGCATCCGTTGTTCAATGTGATACAGCCTACGCGCGGCGCCGACATGGTGCAAAGCATGCTGGCGCACTATGACCAAAGTGTAGAACACATGCTGCCCATCTGGAGCAATTCGGCAAATGAAAACTGGTGTATGACGGGCTACCATTCCGTATCTGTCGTGTGCGATGCCATTGTAAAAGACAATGCGCCATTTGATGCAAACAAAGCTCTCGATGCCTGTATTGCCACAGCCAATCACCGCAGTTATGAAGGCATCGGCAACTATATCGACAGCGGGTATGTACCCGAAGACAAAAGCGGGTCGTCGGTATCCAAAACGCTGGAATATGCTTATGACGACTGGTGTATTGCGCAAGCTGCCAAAAAGCTGGGCCGGAACAATGTCTATGAAACGTTTATCAAACGCGCACAGAATTACAAAAATGTCTATGATGCGTCTATCGGGTTTATGCGCCCGAAAATGAGCGACGGTTCTTTTCGCAAAAACTTCGACCCGCTGCGCACCATAGACGAAGGCTTTATCGAAGGCAATGCATGGAACTACAGCCTCTACGTGCCGCAGGCACCCGATTCGTTGATTCAGATGATGGGGGGCAAAAAAAGATTTGTCAATCACCTCGATTCGCTCTTTACGATGGAACTGCCCGATAAATATTTTGCCGAAACGGAAGACATCACGCGCGATGGCATCATCGGCAATTATGTGCATGGCAACGAGCCTTCGCACCACGTGGCCTATCTCTACAACTTTACCGATGAACCATGGAAGGCCGGGCAGCACATCCGGCAAATATTGCCCATGCAGTACAAGAACACACCCGATGGATTGGGGGGCAATGATGATGCAGGACAAATGAGCGCCTGGTACATCTTCAGCACGCTGGGTTTTTATCCCGTGGCGCCGGCATCCGATCAATACTGGCTCGGCAGTCCTGCCATCGATGCGGCAACGCTATCGCTCGAAAACGGCAAGACATTTACCGTAAAAACCATCAACCAAAGCGATAAGAATGTGTTTGTACAAAAAGTGTTGCTCAACGGCAAACCGTTGAACAGGAGATACATTACGCACAGCGAAATCATGAACGGCGGCGATCTTACCTTTTACATGAGCAGTACGCACAGCAAATAATTGAATGCCGAAGCCGCATACAAAAGGTTCACAAAGATTGTCTTCAATATCTCTGTGAACCTTTTGCTATTGCAGATGTAGCTTAACGCTATGACCTGTTGTTGAGCTTTTCCCACATTTCAGGGATGCGTTTTGTCCACACCAGTTCTCTTTTTTTCACGCCTGCTTCTTCTACCGGCGAACCGAAATAGACCGTGTCGCCTTTCAGCGTTGTGCCTACACCGCTTTGTCCCAATATCACCGCATTGGCGCCGATGGTCAGTGTTTTGCTCACGCCCACCTGTCCCCACAGCACCACGCCATCTTCTATGTTTACCGCGCCGGCAATGCCTACCTGTGCTGCAAACAAACAGTTTTTGCCAATGCTCGTGTCGTGACCAATGTGTACCATGTTGTCCATCTTGGTGCCTTTGCCAATGCGTGTTGTCGCTGTTACGCCTCGGTCAATGGTGCAGCCCGCGCCGATTTCCACATCGTCTTCTATCTCTACGTTGCCGCAGCTTTGCATGCGCTTGTACCATACCTCGCGGTTCTTTTTGGTATTGTAATAAAATGCGTCGCTGCCTATCACGCTGCCGGCTTGTATCACCACGTTGTTGCCGATGCGTGTGTAATCGTTGATGGTTACGTTGGCATGTATTACACAGTTGTTGCCAATGATTACGTCCTTGCCAATGAACACGTTGGGCATCACGATAGTACCTTCGCCAATTATCGCAGAGGGATGA
Source organism: uncultured Chitinophagaceae bacterium (assembly GCA_963826385.1). Lineage (GTDB taxonomy): Bacteria > Bacteroidota > Bacteroidia > Chitinophagales > Chitinophagaceae > Ilyomonas. The sequence continues at coordinate 58,903 of CAWGWV010000012.1, forward strand.
ATGAGTTGTTGCGCGGGGGTAAACGGCCGGAAGTGATTGACGATTTTCAGGTAGGCTTCAAAAGGCTGCTCCAGCACCAGCAATGTTTTGCCTGCGGGAAGCGAAACCTCTTTGGTGTTGATGATGATGTGTGTTGCCGCACTTTCGAGGCAGGCTTTGTAATACTTGGGATGATCTACAAACACGACGTCGCCTTCTTCCACTTTGTGAATTTCATTGATGCCGGTTGCCTGTGCAGCTGCATCGCCTACCACCTCTGCTGTTATCAGATCGGCAAGCCATTGTATGGTTACAGGAGCAGGAAATTTCATGCAAAAATTGTTTTACTTACTTCAAAGATAACAGCCATCAACAAGAAGCAATTTGTAAAAATGTTTTTCATGAGGAACACAAGGCTGCTGTCTGTTGCTGTACACCCGGCTGTTGATTGTTACCTTCGGAAAGCCTTGCTGGCAAAGCGTTTCAGCGCGTCGGAATTTTCAACAATTCATCGCCGTTGCTTTGTTAAGTAGCTGTGCCATCAACATAATGCACATCATGTTGCTCGTTTTGTGTATAAAAAAGATGCAATTTTTTTTTGCATTGGTGAAAACTATATTTAATATTGTGTTGGGAAATGTATTCCCGGTACTTACTAACCCATCTAGATAGTAAATCCCGCAACATCATGCGGGATTTTTTGTTGTATGCATCGCTACTTTATCATCTACAAACCATACCTTGTTTTGTCACAATTTACCGGAGAACCCGGTCAGCAAACACTGGCAGATTTCTTCCCCGTTCCCAAAGATGTATATGCCGTTGGCCGCCTCGATAACGACAGTGAAGGCCTGCTGATTCTTACCAACGACAAGTCGCTCAATCACCGCTTGCTGCATCCTTCCTTTGCACACGAACGAACCTATTGGGTACAGGTTGATGGTGCCATCACGCAGGATGCCATCGGGCAGTTGCAGCGGGGCGTGGACATCAATATAGATGGTAAACTATACCGCACAAAACCTTGCCAAGCCACCTTGCTGAATGATGATGTGGCGGTGCCGCCCCGCACGCCGCCGATACGTGTACGAAAAGAAATTCCTGCACCGTGGATAGAACTGGTGTTGAAGGAAGGAAAAAACAGGCAGGTACGAAAGATGACATCCAAAGTGGGCTTCCCGACACTGCGGTTACTAAGAAAAAAAATTGCCGGCATAGACCTCGGAACCATGCAGCCCGGCGACATAATGGAATTGCCAAAGAAAACCATTTATAAAAAACTGGGATGGGTATAGCGCCTGTTCAGTTACAAGAAATTTAGTCCTGATTAGTCCCGATTGTAAGGTGCATTGGCAAATGCCTCGCATTAATTTGGTTGTACAACAGGTGGTTTTTTCAGCAGCAAAACGATATTGATTTCAGCCTTCGCTGGCTTCGTGCTACTTCACTTTTACTTTGTAAAACGTTGTGCAGTTGCTGGCTTGTTGGTTCCCGACTGCAGGGCTTCATCGCGCTTTACTTTTTCCCAGTATTTTTTTGCCACGAACAAAAATCCAAAGCTTTCGCCATGGTATTTGTCAAGGTGCTTGTGGTGCATCTTGTGCGCCCACCGAATCACTTTTACATAGCGGCTGTTGCTGTGTGTAAACCACTTGAACCGTTGGTGAATGATGATGTCGTGCACTAAAAAATAAGCCAGTCCATAAAGTGCCAGCCCTGCCCCGATGCACACCACCCAGTAGTGTTCGTACATACTGCCCAGCATGATGCACAACCAGCTCGGGATGGCAAAGATGAAAAAGAACGCATCGTTTTTTTCAAAAAAACCAGGGTATTTTTTATGATGGTCTTCGTGCAGGTACCACAAAAAACCATGCATTACATACTTGTGTATGAGCCAGGTGGCGCCTTCCATTACAAAGAAAGTTGCCAGCACAATCAGGATATAAAGTAGCCACGTCATAGGAATACACTTAACGATAAAAAAAACAACAATTGTATGATGAACAAATGTACTGCCAGCCGGTTGTTTTTCTCAAACGGCAGCAGCCTGAACACAGTCAGCAACGCTGCGCTGATCAAAAACCAGCAGGCATAATTGTAAAAAGGAATGTCGCCATTGCCCAGCCATTGCCAGTATTGCAGCTTTACTGCCACGGGCTCCAGTACAAAATCAAAAAAAGTTGCCAGCAGCGCGCCATCGGTAATAAACGAAATCAGTTGCACTGAAGGTTTGATATCTGCTTCCATTACTGCCAGTTGCCGGCTCGACCAGTTGTAAATCAACGTAGAAATGGTGCCGGCACAATACACGATGATAAACCAGTTGATACCAATCAGCAAGGGAACGCCGCCATACTGTATGCCCAGCACACTGCCATATTGGTAATGCCCGAACAATGCGCCCGTATTTACGCCAATCCATTCAACTGCAAAGCCGGCAAGGTAACAGGTGGCGAAAAAGAGAAAGAAGGCGCCATTCTTTTTTTGTTGGGTAATGATGAGCAGCACCGCCATCAGCAACAGGTTCAGCGGGGTGTTTTGCACAAACCAATCGCGGTAAGGCGTAAACAACATACCGATGGCTCCGCATACATGAAACAGCAATACAACGAACAACGCCACATTTTGTATAATGCCTTCTTTGCTACGCATGTTTCCGTTTTTGTTGGTCTTCGGCAATCATCCCGCACGCGATTTTGGCACTTGACAAACACAGGGGAATGCCGCCGCCGGGATGCACGCTGCCACCCACAAAATACAGCCGCTGCAACCGCCTGCTGAAGTTGGGATGCCGCAAAAACGCCGCCATCCGGCTGTTGGAACTTGTGCCGTACAGCGAACCCATAAAGGAAGACGTATTGCTTTCGATCAGCACCGGGTTCAGTACTGCTTCTGTTTCTATTAAAGAAGCAATGTCGGTACCGAAACTCTGGCTCAGCTTCGTAAGAATATGTTGCTTTAGTTGATCCTGCCACTCACGGGTGTATTGCCCCACATTGGCCGGTGCATTCACCATCACAAACCAGTTTTCTTTTCCTGCCGGCGCCTGTATGCCCGGCTCGCATTTGCTGGTGATGTTGATGTAAATGGTGGGATCGTTGAACAAGGTTTTGGATTGAAACAAATGCCTGAATTCTTCGCGGTAATTCTTGCTGAAAAAAATGTTGTGCAACTCCAGTTGCGGAAACGATTGCCCGATGCCCCAGTAGAATATAAACGCGCTGCTGCTGCGCTCCTGCTTCAGGATGTTGGCTGCCTTTGCCTTGTTGTTCAGCAGGTGTTGATAAGTAAGATACACATCCATATTACTCACCACCACATCCGACAAGTATTGTTCGCCATTGCATACCACGCCGGTGGCTTCTTTGCCATTGGTGACTATGCGTTCTACCGGTGCGCCAAACCGGAACTGAACTCCTTTTTTCAACGCCAGCTGGTACAAGGCATTGGCAATGGTTATCATGCCGCCTGCGGGATAATACACGCCTTCGTTGTATTCCAGGTGCGGGATTACGCTCAGCATGCCCGGTGCTTTGTAAGGATTGCTTCCATTGTAGGTGGCATACCGGTTGAACAACTGCACGGTATGCGGGTGCACAAAACTGTTGCGGTTCACTTTGTGGAACGATGAAAACAAATACCGCGGGTGCGTTTGCAACAGCGCTTTGCCGATGGGCGCGCGGAACAACGTGCTCAGTTTGTGAAGTGAATGGGTTAAGAAAATGCGGCCCGTTGTGTTGTACAACTGCTGCGAGCGGGCAATGTATTGTGTAACAGCCGCCGGGTCTTCGCCCGTTTGTTCGCTCAGTTCGGCTGCCAGTTTGCCGGCATCGGCATAGCCATTGATCACCGTTCCGTCTTCATAAAAATATTTGCAGGCAATGGGTACGGTGCGATATTGAAAATGGGGCGCCATGGGCTCGCCTGCCAGCGAAAACAACTCTTCGATGAGTTGGGGTTGGGTAAACAAACTCGGTCCGCCATCAAAGCAATACCCTTTGTCTTTGAAAAAACTCATTTTGCCGCCGGGCTCGTTGTTTTTTTCAAACACCGTTACGGCAAAGCCCTGCACCGCGAGCCGGATAGCCGCTGCAAGCCCGCCAATGCCCGACCCGATGATGATTGCTGTTGCGCCTTTTGTCATATGCTAACCCTAACGGTTCAAAGATAAGCGCCTTGTGGGCGAATCGTGGCGCAACCGGCAGTTTTAAGGTTTTGTGTAACGAACAGGGCTTGCCGATGGTGGGGTATTCATTGACCGTCCAGCCTGGCAACTGAAGGTCAATGAAATATAGTTTTTAAAGATTATTCTCCTGCTCAACCCAATTTCTCTCAACAGTGTTGAGAGATTTGTAAAATCTCTATAACTTTCGTAGAACTGCTTCATTCTCCAAATATTTTTGTCGGAGAATCCTTTTAATTCTGGTTCGTTTACTTGAATGTATTTAGCTAATTCTTTAACTACAGATTTGCCCCATTCCGAGTGAGCAATTTTTAGGCTAACATACTCGCCAATATTCCAATAAAGATTTATCAATTCAGCATTTACGGATTTGATTGCATTTGCCCGTGATTGCCTGATGAGATGTATTATGTCAGTAATGCGTTAGTCCATGTTTTTTCAGTAAGGCACAAACTTAAACAATATCACACTTGTTATGATTGTAAGCCGGTTTTGAATTTGTGGTTTTCAACCATTACTGCCAACGTCCTGTCTTGTATGAATAGGTATCAGATGTGCGCTATGAAATGGCATCTGTTCCGGTAAAACAGTCCCGCTGTTACTGCGTTCTTATTCGTTATTTTGTAACCATTACCCAAACCAATCAATTCATAAACTGGCTGCATGAAGGCGTACAAAAAACTGATTTGTTCCGGACTCTTGTTGTGGTGCTGCGCCTGGCAAATGCCTTTGTTTGCGCAGCAAAACAACTGGCTCAGCGGGTGGTGGAAACCGTATTCCGTAACGCCGGATGCCATTGCCGGGAAAATCCATTCGCAGCGACCTGCAAATTACCACTGTAGAAAACGATACTTACCAAAGCATTCAACGCGTATATGTTTGGCCGGATACCGCCATACAAGTGCAGATGCAGGGGACTGGAATCATTCGCAACGGGATCATCACCTACCGTCATGGTGATGAAATCAGCCGCACAGAACCGGCAATAGCGAGCCTGTGGGATACCTATGCACACTATACAACCGGGAAAAGTTATTTTACCATCAGCGGTCAACAACTGGTGTTGCACATAGAGGCAAAAACGGAGAAGGATGTTGTAGTCAAACAATTTTCCTATTGCCGCGAACTGGTTGATTTTCCTGCCAACCTGCGGCTGTGGCTGATGAAACGCTATGGTACGCCGCAAATCATGGATGAGCCGCCGCCCTTCGATACAGCAATGAAAAGTCCGGTTGCTATCAATACCCAAACCGCCGCTTCCTTGCCCATGAATGATTCCCTGCCTGATGAACTGCAAAGCCGCAGCAATCTATTGGTAAAAACACTCACCATAACATCGCCCGACATTCAGGTCGTGGTGCTGGATGACGCTGAAATTGACGGCGACATCATTTCGTTGTACCACAACAATCAACAGGTACTCAGCCACAAGACGCTGGGAAAAGAAGTGGTGAAATATGCCTTTACCGCCGACAAGCTGCACCCGCATCACGAGTTTGTTCTCGTAGCCGAAAACCTCGGCAGCATACCGCCCAATACCGCCCTGGTGCGCATCCGGGCAGGCGGTGTCAAATACGAATTTACCGTGCATTCCAACATGCAGGAAAATGTGAAAATGATCATTGATTATACAGGGGACTAGTTCTGTTGACGTTTCCATCCGCTTCGTCTTCTACATTTGCAGCCCATGATTGATGATCTTTCTATGAACAATGCTGTATCGCTGGCAAGCGAAAACTATGCAGGTGTACATCCTTCTATCCTCAATGCGATGCTGGCGGCCAATATTGGGCACGTAACGTCTTATGGCGGCGATCCTTATACACAGGAAGCCGTACAAAAGATCAAAGAACAGTTTGGTGACAATGCAGAAGCCCATTTTGTATTCAATGGTACCGGTGCCAACGTGTTTGCGCTAAGTACGCTGACGCGCCCCTTTCACGCCATTATTTGCGCCGATATCGCGCATGCATATGGCAGCGAATCCACCGCGGTAGAAGCGTTTACGGGTTGCCGCCTTTTACCCGTGCCAACGCAGGATGGCAAGATTACGCCTGCTGCGTTAACGCAGTGCATCACGCGCATCGGCGATGTCCATTTTCCGCAGGCGAAAGTGCTGACCCTTACCCAACCCACCGAATACAGTACCGTTTATACTCCTGAAGAACTTAACGCACTGACCACCATTGCGAAGCAGCACCATTTGTATGTGCACATCGATGGCGCGCGGCTTTTCAATGCTGCGGCTGCCTTAGAAACCACGTTAGGGGCGGCAACCGCCGGCGCCGACGTGGTCTCCCTTGGCGGCACCAAAGCCGGGATGATGTTTGGCGAAGCCGTTGTGTATCTCAATACACAGGTGTATGAGGACAGCAGGTATTTTTTAAAACGAAGCATGCAGCTGAGTTCCAAAATGCGCTTCATCAGTTGCCAGTTTACCGCCATGCTCAGCAACAACCTGTGGCGCGAAATTGCCATGCACACCAATACGATGGCACAACGGCTGGCCAGCCGGTTGCAGCAATTTAAAGAAATAACCATCACACTGCCGGTAGATACCAATGCCGTGTTTGCCACCCTGCCGCCAGCCTGGAACAAGCCGCTGCAAAGCATCCTGCCTTTTTATGTGTGGGACGACAGCATCAACGAAGTGCGCATGATGTGTTCTTTCGATTTGACTGAAGGCGACATCAACAATTTCATTCAAGGCATTGAACAACTCCTGGCTTGATCAAACCGATCTTGACTGCGGACAAAACGTTTTTGCCAGTAATCCTGTTTTTTACAAACGGTGGTGTAAAACATACTAAAAATCTGTATAGATATCAGTTGTTTCAAGGTGTAGGAAATGAAGTTGTGTTGGATAGAAATAATTTGATTTGATGTGTTGATTTTCTGATAAATATTCTGCGCCAATCCTATTAAATTTGTATTAAGAAATAATTGCATGTTGTAACATTGGCAGTATTTTTAGAGTGATTAACAGCCATAAAAAGCTTGCATTTTCGTATCTTTGCAACGTTTAGATGAAGACGTTAATCGCCATATGGTTTAGTATCGTGTACACCGTGTTTTGTTGTGGTGCACCGGCTGCTGTTGCCCCCGCTTCACTTCATTCGCAGGCGTGCAACGCAGCTGTTGAGGACGTTGGGAAAACACAGCGCAGCTATGCTGTCGTTGACTGTTGCCCCCTCAGCAGCCAGGCAGAGAGCAAGCAAACCATTCCTGCCATTCACGTGGTTCACAAGCAGGTTGGTTATGCAGGAACAGGTGGCAAATGGATCAAAGATGCCAGATCGTTTTCTTCATTGACGCTTGTTGTTCAGCAAAACCATTTTCAAACAGGTATTTGTCTCAACCATGCCATGAATGCGGGATCTCCGCTTTATCTCCGGCATTGTACACTACTCATTTGATGTTGTAGAATAGCGGTCGTCTTCCCCCATGAAGCGCCAGCTTTTTGCGCCGTAAAAAATTTTTTCCAATACATTTCAAATCAGGATTAGTATGTACAAATCAATGATTACCACAGCGCTGCTGCTGTTTGTAACCTTATTTTCCAATGCACAAACCTCGGGTAATGATAATGGTCAAATCATCAAATCAAAACCGGTGGTTACCAAAGGATATTATTCTATCTACCGCAACCATGAGAAGCTCAACAAGGGCAAAACGTTTATTCCGGTGACACCGAAAGACGAATTGCTCATCAGCCAGGCACACCACAAAGGTTATTATTCTATCGGTGACAACCATACGGAAGTGCACAAGCAAGGTAAAAGCTTTATCGCCATTACGCCCCGGCGCCCGGTATCGCACAAAGGGTATTACAGCGTGGGCAGACCAGCAATAAAACCGTTGCAGGTAGATGCATCCCTGGAAGCATTCAACTCACATACAGCCCCGGAAGGCGACAGCGCCGGCACTGGCAATTGAGAGGTTCAATTCGTTTTGATGTATCTTTTATCAGGGAAGTCCGAACCCACGGACTTCCCTTTTTTATTCTTGATGCCTGATGTTTTCAAACTGTTCCGGCAACTTTTTGCAGGATGTTAACCCTTGCCGCGATGCTTTTTTCGTATCTTACCTGTACAAAATTGTTACAACCAGGAACACCATGAAACATACGATTTTATTCGCCGCCCTGCTGTCTCTCTTTTTGTTTAGCCAGTGCGGCATGGCACAGTCGAAGAAGCCGGAAGCAGCAACTTACCCCGTTACACATACGGACGCCGACTGGAAAGTGATGCTGACACCGGCGCAATACCACATTCTCCGCGAGCAGGGCACCGAGCGCGCTTATAGCGGGAAATACGATCATTTTTACGATGAAGGCACCTATTATTCTGCCGCTTCGCTGCAGCCGGTTTTCAGCAGTGATACCAAGTTCAACAGCGGCACCGGCTCGGCCCAGCTTTTACGCGCCCATCAGCAAAGATGCGGTGAAGCTGGTCAAAGACAATGCTTTTGGCATGACGCGCTGGGAAGTGGTGGACAGCAAGACCGGATCGCACCTCGGGCATGTGTTCGACGATGGGCCGGCACCCACCGGCAAACGGTACTGCATGAACAGTGATGCCCTTATTTTTGTACCCAAGGGTGGCAAACCGCCCGTAAGTGCAAAACCATAACCAACCAAAAATTGTTTTGTTGGTTCATACAACTGCCCGGCGAATGGCCGGGTATTTTTTTGCCCTGCGGGCAATGCCGCTTACCCGGCAGCAATTCGTTTGATTTTGTAACGTATTCTTGTAGCCGTATCCAGGCAAAGCCAAAGAAGAAAACAACCGCATGTTGACCATTGCTTACGATCCCATTTACGCGCACCCATTGCCCGACAATCACCGGTTTCCCATGCTCAAATACGAGCTGATACCGGGTCAGTTGCTGCACGAAGGCGTGATTACCGAAGCCAATCTGTTTTCGCCCGCGCCTTTATCCGAAGACATCATCCTGCTGACACATACAGCCGATTACTGGAACCGGATGAAGATGAACAACCTCACGGTAAAAGAAATGCGCGCCATTGGTTTTCCGCAAAGTCCGCAACTGGTGGACCGCGAAATCCGCATCAGCAAAGGCACGGTGGATTGTGCCATGAATGCGTTGCAATACGGCGTGTCGCTTAACGTGGCTGGTGGCACGCACCATGCGTTTGCCGGCAGGGGAGAAGGCTTTTGTTTGCTCAACGATTTTGCCATCGCCAGCCATTATTTGTTGTCTCAAAACCGGGTGAAAAAAATACTGGTCACCGATCTTGACGTGCACCAGGGCAATGGAACGGCAGCCATTTTTGCGGGCGACGACCGCGTGTTTACCTTCAGCATGCACGGGCAGCACAACTACCCGTTTCACAAAGAAGAAAGCGACCTTGACATTGGTCTGCCCGACGGCACCAACGGCAACAAATACTTGTCTATTCTGCAGCAGCAGCTACCCGCGCTCATGGAAAGGGTAAAACCCGACCTGGTGTGTTTTGTAGCCGGCGTGGATGTACTTTCCACCGACAAGTTTGGTAAAATGAAACTCAGCCTTCAGGATTGTTATCACCGGGATGAAATTGTATTCCGTCTTTGCCAACAGCACGGTATTCCCGTGGTGGTGGCGATGGGCGGCGGCTATTCGCCCGATGTGCGCACCATTGTGGAAGCGCATTGCAATACGTTTAAACTGGCGAAAGACATTTTTGATTTGTCGTGATGTAGTCTGTGAAAAGGAATGTTGTTTGGGTAATTGTCAGTCCGCGTGTGGTTTATTCACCTTCTACAATGGTATCACCTTTTTCAGGGCGCAGTTTGTTGCGCGATTGGTGCACCGCGCCGTCCATTTTTACGATTTTTGGGTAAAACAAACCAAGCGTAGCCACCAGGTTTTTCTGCGCGTTCATGACGTCGTGGATATTCTTGTAGGCAAACGGTGCTTCATCGAGCCCGCCGCCAATGAGTTTTACACCTTGTTTGTGCAGTTCTTCTTTCAGGGCGGTTTGGGTAATGTTTTTCATCGCGGCGGTGCGGCTCATTCAGCGGCCGGCGCCATGCGACGCCGAAAGAAGGGAAGCCGTTTCGCCCAATCCTTTCACCACGAAGCCCGGTGCCGTCATGCTGCCGGGAATGATGCCCGGCACATCTTTGCCAGCCGGTGTTGCGCCTTTGCGGTGCACAATTACTTCTTTGCCTTCATGCATTTCTTTCCACGCAAAGTTGTGGTGGTTTTCCACCATCGTGATGGGTTGGCGTCCCAGTTGCTTCGCGATCCTGGCATGAATCACATGATGGCAGGCGGCTGCGTAGTCGCCCGCAAGGTTCATCGCCATCCAGTATTCTATGCCTTCCTGTTCCGTCATGTCGAACCACGCGAGGTGCGCCGCTTCTTTCGGCAGGCGGCGTTTGTCTTTGGCGATTTTGGTAAAATGATTTGCAATGTTGGCCCCCAATCCGCGCGAACCCGAATGCGACAGCAAGCCAAGATACACGCCTGCTTCCAACCCCAGCGTCGCATCAAAGTGCGGGATTTCCACCACGCCAAACTCAACGAAATGGTTGCCCGATCCCGACGTGCCCAGCTGCTTTTCTCCTTGCTTTGCAACGCTTTTACAAACGGGATGGCATCAAATACAGGACTGTCGAGCACTTCGTTGTAAGATGGTTTTGAAAATTCTTTGCCGGCGCCAAACAACGTTGCCTCGTTCAACTCCCGCACAAAAAACGTTTCGCGGTTTTGCAGTTCTATGGGTGCCATGTCGAACACGCTGAGGCACATGCGGCAGCCGATGTCCACGCCCACGCCAAACGGGATGACGGCGCCTTCCGTAGCGAGCACACCACCTATCGGCAGCCCGTAACCCGAATGGGCGTCGGGCATCAGCGCACCGGCCACACTCACCGGCAGTTTCATGGCGGTGTGCATCTGTTGCAGCGCGCCTTCTTCAATGTAGGCTGCCCCAAAAATGTTGAAAGGCGCGCCATGGCTGCGCAAGGCGATTTCATCGGTATTCTTTGGTTCTGTTGGCAACAAAAATCCGGCAATTTTGCCCAGCACCTCATCTGCTGCAAATGAAGCCGGTTCGGCTAACACATTTGCCAGCACTTGCAGGGCGGCTTCTTTCGGGTGGTGTTTGTACTGCTTGTTCATCACGTTCATCGCCACGCTGATCACTGGTCCTTCGGGAAAGCCAATGGCCCTGAGGTCTTTTCCTGTTAGCTGAAGCGTTGCCATGTTGTTTGTGATTTGATATGGTTGCAGGCTGTTATTTTAATTTTTATTCCTGACTACTTTTTATCGTGTTATAAATAGGATGGTATTTATAGCTATAGGCTGTTTTTTGTTCCTCATCCTGATGTATGAAATTCTTTACTTTTTTCCCTTGATGGAAAAAAGTAACAATAAAGATCAAGAACGGATGATAAGCAGCACATCCGTTCGGTTCGCCTTGATAGGGCTTTGGTAATACTGCGGTGAAAAGCTATTTCGCCTTGATGTTTGCGTGCTACTGCGTATATGTTTACACATTGCCATGTTTCATACTTGGGATTACATTGTGTTTCACGTTAACTAACGTGCGTGTTGCTGAAGAAATGGCTTGTGCATTCATATATAAAGACAACAACAACTGGACGATACGTTTTAAATTTTTATAACTCAACGCAATTAGTAAAGTCGGACACCGTGCAAGTGAACTAATACAGCAGCCAACAAGGGTATTGCTGCAAGTGGGGCGGGACGTTGGAGTAATCGACTTTCGGTTCGCTATCAGCAGCAGTTTTCGGCACGACGAATAAAGCCAGGCTTTTAGTTCTCTACCTTCAAATTCTAAACAAAACCGGGCAGCAGTTCCAAGCAATACGTTATAAAATATCCCACCTGCAGCAATACTTATTAGATAGTTCAAGATGGCGTTTTAAAGAAGTGAGGATTCCGTTATTTCAGCTTCACCAGCGGGTGATTCAATCCTTTCACCACGTTGCGCACCACTTCGTATTTGGGCAGACTTTTGAACAGCTGCGTCAGGTTTTTGAAGCCATAGGAACGAGAGTCGAAGCTTGGATCTATTTTGCGGATGTTCATGCCCACTTTGGCGATATACACTTCGTCTTCTTCCTGTATGGAAATGTCGAATGCACGGTCAATGATCGCCATGTCGAGCTTTGGATGCGCAGCTGGCTGCCGGTTGTTGGTTTCCGGTTTGTGCTTTACTTCTACGGCGGTTTCGGTGCTGATGTTTTCGCAGTAGGTAAAGATTTCGCACGACTGCACAAAGGCGTTGGGCGTTTTCTTTTCGCCGATGCCCATTACAAACAAGCCTTCTTCTCGGATGCGCTTTGCCAAGCCGGTATAATCGCTGTCGCTCGACACGATGCAAAAACCGTCGATGCGTTTGCTGTGCAAAATGTCCATGGCATCAATGATGAGCGAGCTGTCGGTAGAATTTTTACCGCTGGTATAGGAGAATTTTTGTACGGGATTGAAGGAATGCATGTTGATGACTTCTTTCCAGCCGTTCATCTGCGAGATGGTCCAGTCGCCATAAATGCGGCGGATGGTGGCTTTGCCATATATGGAGACTTCTTCCAGTATTTGCTGTATGAGTTTGGGTTGTGCATTGTCGCCGTCAATGAGCACGGCGATGTTTGATTTGATGCTGTCCATGATAAATTGTTTTTATAGTGTCTTCATTTCCGAATGAACCGTTCCTGGCGAAAACACGCGCAACGTAGTAGCGATGCAAGGAAAAGGTACCCCGGAAAAATCGCCTGTCTTTTCCTGCCGGGCTAATTTGCCGGCAAGGCTACATGCTGTTCATTTGTTGAAATCTGGTGTTTGTCAAAGGTCTGTATTATACTGAAAAAATGGCAAATGTATCAATGACGGCTGTGGGAAGAGGCAGGTTGCAGCTTGCCCCATCTTTGCCCGGAACGTACAAGTGTGCGACGCAACAGGCGATACACCGGAGTTGCCGGCGCTCGTACCATAACAATTCAACCGCACCCTGAACGGGTGATGTACAAGGATCAGGACAAGCTTTTGAGCATCCAAAGACTGCAGCCAAAGTGTTTGGAATCGCCCATGGGTGCAGGCAGATATTCGAAGCCCAGTTTTTCGTACAGGCTAACGGCTTTGCTGAGTTCGGGCATGGATTCGAGATACATGCTGCGGTAACCCAGCTGCCCGGCTACCTGTATGCAATGTTCGATCAGTTGCCTGCCCAGCCCGATGCGGCGCACCTGTGGCAACAGGTACAGTTTTACAAGTTCGCAACAGCCGTCGGGCAGTCCCGCCGTGGGATACACACCGCAGCCGCCTACTAATGTGCCGTTGTCTTCGGCTATAAAATAAGCCGACTTGCCGGCGCCGAACAATGTGTACAGGTCGTCGGTGGTGGGATCGTAAAACACAGTGCCTTGTTTGGCTGCGCCAAACTCGGAAAGTACCGAACGGATAATGGATGCCATGGCCGCATTGTCTTGCGGCAACAAGGTGCGGATGGCAATGCTGGTTTGTAGTGTGTTCCTCATTCGCCGCAAAAATACTGGTTACCTGAATATAATGTTAAAGCGGGGGAAGCTGAACAGGCAAGCCCGATTGCGGTTAATTTTGCGGCGCAACAACCTGCCGGCTACCCGGCGCAATGCACTACCATGAATAAAAAAGCTCTCCTTGCTCTCTGCCTGGCAGTTTTGGTTCCGCTGATCAGCTACCTGTTTGTGAAATATTATAGTGAAGAAGCCATTGACATGCCGCACCATTACCTGCCTGACAGCGTGGTAACACGTGTGGAAGACGGGCGGCGCAATACCGATACAGCCTGGCATACGGTGGCCAACATCCGGCTGCAAAACCAGCTGGGTGACACGGTGAACCTTTACGACATTCAGAACAAACCCATCGTGGCCGATTTTTTCTTTACGAGCTGTGCCGGCATCTGCCCGCGCCTGACGACCAACATGGTGAAACTGCAGCGCAGCTTTATCCGCGGTGGCGATGAATATCACAAAATAGACACATCGGTGGTGCAGTTTGTATCGTTTACCATTGATCCGGAACGCGATAGTGTGGAGCGGCTGAAAAACTATGCCGACCGCTTTGGGGTGAACCACGACAACTGGTGGTTCCTGACCGGTAACCGCGACTCGATCTACAACTTTATTTTTGAACAACTGCGGGTGGACAAATACAGCGAAGAGCCGATCGACTCCAATTTTGTACACACCAACCGCTTTGTGCTGATTGATAAAACATTCCGGGTGCGGGGCTATTACGACGGGCTTGATTCCAATTCGTTGACGAAGCTGGCACAGGACATCGGGCTGCTGATGATTGAAAAAGCGACGAACCCCGAACCGCTACCTTTTGACCCGGTGCTGATGGCGATATTTTTGTTTCTTACCATCGTGATCGTCGTAATTTCCGTACGTTTTATTTTTAAAAAGAAAAGCAGCAATCTTCCTTATGTTACAGGCAACATTTCAGAAAAATGACACCAACGCGAAGTGGCTCATCGGCATATTTTCTTTCGTGGTGTTTGCCGCCGTGGTGTTTTTGGGCAATGTAAAATTTGACATTTCGGTGCCGTTCAACGTGCACATTTTTGCGGCCGCCAATGCGCTCATCAACGCCATTATCGCTGTATTGCTGGTGGCAGCATTGGTGGTGGTGAAACAGCGGAAATACGTACTGCACAAGCAGCTGATGATGGCAGCACTCATTATGTCCATCGTATTTCTCGTGTCGTACATCGCGCATCATTTGCTGGCTGGTGAAGCCCGTTTTGGCGACAGCAATCACGATGGCATTGCGTCTGATGCCGAGAAGGCGGCGGTCGGCAGCATCCGCTATGTGTATTTCATCATTCTCATCACGCACATCTTCCTTGCAACGGTAACTCTGCCGTTTATTTTATACACGGCTTACAAAGGCCTGACGGCTGAATTTGCCCAGCACAAAAAGATTTCTAAAATCATCTGGCCCCTGTGGCTCTACGTTGCCATTACCGGTCCCGTGGTGTATTTTATGATTAGCCCGTATTATAGATGATTTGTATTGTGTAGTAAGTATTATGTATTAAGTAGAAGGTAATTAAACTAAACCTGTATTACAACGTACGTTCAATAGTGTATAAATTTGAACATTTCCCGCAGATGTCTGCAGATATTTTGTATTGAATTCCTGTTGATCTGCATCATCTGCAAGCAACTTTTATTTCAAAATGAGATACCACCTTACTTTCATAATACATACTACTTAATACTTACTACATATTATCTCATACATTTCCCAAATCATCCCGCCCAGCCTTCACGGTCGAGGCTGCGGTATTGAATGGCTTCAGCCAAATGTTCCACTTTGATTTCTGTACTACCCGATAGGTCGGCGATGGTGCGGCTTACTTTCAGGATGCGGTCGTAGGCACGGGCGCTCAGGTTGAGGCGTTCCATAGCGCGTTTCAGCAAGGTTTCTCCCGCCTGGCTGATGACGCAGATGTCGCGAAGTTGTTTGCTGCTCATCTGCGCATTGGCATACATACCGGCAACACCTTTGTAGCGTTCCGTTTGAATGTCGCGTGCTTTGATGACGCGCTCGCGGATAGCGGCCGACGATTCGCCTTTGCTGTGCTGGTTGCTCAGTTCGCTGAACGCCACCGGCGTCACTTCCACATGCAAATCTATCCTGTCGAGTAATGGACCAGACACTTTGTTGAGGTATTTCTGCACGGCACCGGGCGGGCAGGTGCATTCTTTGTCGGGATGGTTGTAAAAGCCGCAGGGACAAGGATTCATCGAGGCAATGAGCATGAAATTGGCGGGAAAATCGAGCGCCACTTTTGCTCTTGAGATGGTAACGCGTCGTTCTTCCATCGGTTGCCGCATCACTTCCAGAACGGTGCGTTTGAATTCGGGCAATTCGTCTAAGAACAGCACGCCGTTGTGCGACAACGAAATCTCGCCAGGCTGTGGCACGTTGCCACCGCCCACCAACGCCACATCGCTGATGGTGTGGTGCGGCGACCGGAACGGGCGTTCGCGAAATGAGCGAACTGTTTTCCGGCATTTTGCCCGCCACGCTGTGTATCTTGGTGGTTTCGAGTGCTTCGTGCAAACTAAGAGGCGGCAGGATGGTGGGCAGCCGTTTTGCAAGCATCGTTTTGCCCGCGCCGGGCGGGCCAATGAGAATGGCGTTGTGCCCGCCGGCAGCCGCAATTTCCAGCGCCCGCTTGATGTTTTCCTGCCCTTTTACATCGTTGAAATCAAGGTCAAACTCGTATTGCGAATCGAAAAATTCTTCACGGGTATTGACCACCACCGGTTCGAGGAACGATTCGTTTTTAAAGAACTCCACCACGTCGTTCAGGTGCGAGACGCCATACACATTCAGGTTGTTGACCATGCCGGCTTCCCGCGCGTTGGCGGTGGGAACAATCAACCCTTTAAAACCTTCTTTGCGTGCCTGTATGGCAATGGGCAGCGCTCCTTTGATGGGTTGTATAGTGCCGTCAAGGCTCAGTTCACCCATCATCACGTACTGGTTCAGCCGGTCGGGTTCTTCAATTTGTTCCGTTGCGCCCAACACACCCACCGCGATGGGCAGGTCGAAGGCAGACCCGGTTTTCTTAATGTCGGCCGGCGCGAGGTTCACCACAAGCTTGGTGCGCGGCATGTAATAATCGTTGGTTTTGATGGCGCTTTCCATGCGCTGCAGGCTTTCTTTTACGGCACTGTCGGGCAGACCAACAATGAAATAATGCTGACCGGCGCTTACGTTGACTTCAATGGTGATGGTGATGGCTTCTACGCCATAAACGGCGCTTCCAAATGTCTTTACGAGCATGCTTGCGGTGGGTTCTGTAACGGCAAGTTTACTGCATTTTCAGGGGATGGGTGCGAATTAGTTTACAGGGACCCGGCAACCCATTGCTGAGTATAACGGCAACAGGAATCACGAGTGGGTTACTGTGTTTGTAAACAGGGAGTTTGAGATGAAATAATCGCTTTGCAGCAAATGAGGTCAGTAAAAAAATCAATGTTGCAAAGCGATTGTTGTGATGCCAGGGATCGGATTGATCAACCCGGGGGAAACCATGTTCCCTGGCATCGTGCTGTTCTTTTTCTACATCGCTTTGCTGATGATGATGTTGCGGTATTCTATCGGGCCATGATCGCCCTGTATCAGAATGGGTCCCGGCTCACCTTCGCGGCTGTTGATGGCACCGCCGGTAATGCCGCGGATTTCGCGGTTGCAGATCACCGTTTTGCCATTGGCAACCACCGTTACCATTCGGCCTACGAGGGTGATGTCGTAGCTCTGCCATTCGCCCGGTCCTTTTGCTGCCATTTCGGTGGGCGCGAGAAAGCCATAAATGCTGCTGAATACGTCTTTGTACGGTTCGTCGCCGTGCGAATCTTCAATCTGCACTTCGTAGCGGCCACGTAGGTACACGCCGCTGTTGCTGTGCTCGGGATAGCGGAATTCAATGTGCAGTTTGAAGTCGGTAAACGTATCGTCGGTTACAAGGTTGGCGCCCGAATGCGGGCTTTGCAGCACGCCATCTTTTGCCATCCACTGGTTGGTGCCCAGCGCATGCCAGCCGCTAAGGTCTTTGCCATTGAACAGCCGTTGCTGTTTGCCCCACACCGGTGCCACTGACCGCTTTAGTTCCGGTGCTTTGACTGCTGACCAGTTGTATTGGTTGCCGTTGGTGGCGGTATATGTTCCCACCAGGCTGTCACCACTAAATGTGCCTTCCATTGTCATGTCGTTGGGGCTATTCTCCCATTGCGGCGGGATGGAAAAACTGAATTTTCCATCTTTGAAATAATACCTCGATACCGGGCGGGCGCTGCCGCCACTGCCGACAAACTCGCCTACGAGTGTACGGATGCCCGAACGATACACTTCAAACCAGGATGGTGTGGGCTTGTCGTTGACCATGATGGTCACATCCCATCGACCGATGAGTGCTGCCGTGTCTTGCTGCGCACGGCTCATTTGGGTAAACAACAGGAACAGGATAGTGAGTCTCAATAGTTTTATTTTCATATTGCAAAGCTTGAGATTATTTGTACAAGATAAAACGGTATTGGCGGATGAAAGAATTTTATTCGGAAGAAAAAAAAGAATTGGCACCGGCAGCAATGCAACAAGTTTGTGTCTGGAAATTTTGTTGCTGCAAATCTTTCGTCCCAACCAGGTTATCAACTGCTGAAATTTGATCAAAAGCTGTCAA
This sequence comes from uncultured Chitinophagaceae bacterium, assembly GCA_963826385.1. Lineage (GTDB taxonomy): Bacteria > Bacteroidota > Bacteroidia > Chitinophagales > Chitinophagaceae > Ilyomonas. The sequence goes on from CAWGWV010000012.1 coordinate 77,286, forward strand.
CAGGTGTAAATCCTTGCATTGTCCTGGTTGCAAATGAAATTTTAGAAGACATCTTTTTCCCTTGCATCAATTTAGTTCCTATTAGTAACTTGGTAAAACAGATCACGTCATAAAACAACAAAGTGCCGCGCCGTGTTGATCAAGATAAACTTTTACAACCCGTATTGATCAACGAGGTAAATGAGTGCCGCCATGTTAACCGCACCCATTTTCATTTCGCGGATGTCAACGTTTTCAAATGTATCCGTTGCTGCGTGATGGATGGAAAAATAGCGTTGGCTATCGGGGTCCAATCCTGCCAATGGTGTGTTCAATGTTTCTTTCAAATAACCCACATCACTACCGGAGCCACCAGGTACAAAGCGGTCACCAAAATACGGGGTGAACAATGGTTGCCACGACAGAATTTTTTCCCAATTGGCAGTTGTGCTGTCTATCTCGAACCTGAAACCACGCGGCGTAAAACCACCGTCATCACTTTCCAGCGCAAAGATGTGCTGCTCGCCTTTTTGCTTTGCTTCTGCTGCATATTGCTGCGCGCCGCGCGTACCATTTTCTTCGTTGGCAAACAAGACGAAACGGATGGTGTGTTTTGGTGTATAACCCAGTGCTGTATAAGCCCGCAACACTTCGATGGTTTGCACCACGCCGGTGCCGTCGTCGTTGGCGCCTTCGCCGGATCCCAGCTATCGAGATGCCCGCCTACTGTGATGATTTGCTCCGGGTGTTCGCTGCCTGTCAGTATGCCGATTACATTGTGTCCAATGGTGTCGGGCAACATTTTTCCATAGGTAAACAATGACGCGGTGAGCGATTGTTTGGTGTCAAACAAGGCATTGAGCTGTTTTACATCGTCGAGCCCCATGGCGGCAGCTGGTATCTGCGGGATGGAATCAAGATAGTGCAGGGCGCCGGTATGCGGATAATTGCCGGGTGTATTGGTCATGCTGCGGATGAGCACCGCTACAGCACCGTACTTCGCGGCGCGGCTGGCGCCAATGCCACGATACACCACATTTTTGCGGTACGCTTCAAAAGGATTGAGTAAGGTATCATCAAACGGGTTGTTGTAAAACACGATGTTGCCCCTGATTTCTTCTTTCCGTTTTTCCAGTTCGTCAAAATCATTTACCCGCATCAGCGGTGCCTGAATGCCTTTTGTACCGCCGCCCACCGAATTGCCCAATGCCAGCACCGACAGCTCGTAAGTTTGGGGCTTGCCCTGGGCATTTTTATACGTTACCAATGCCTTGTCTTTTCCCCCGCGCACCCAATGCGGAACAAGGCATTCCTGCATTCTTACACTATCGGCACCGGCTGCTGTCAAGGCTTTGGCGCCCCATGTTTCAGCCATCACCATTTGTGGGGAACCTGCCAAACGGCCACGAATGTTTTTGGTGAGGGTATGCAGGTTGTGGTACGATGCATCGCTGCTCAAAATGTTCACCGCCAGCCGGTGGATAAACAGGGAATCTTTGGGATTGGTTTGGGCTGTACCAATGAAGGGAAGGAAGAACAGGATGAGAACGCTTATTTTCATGAATGCTGCTTTGTGCAACGAAAGTAAGGCGTTTGCAACACAAAGCGGATGCTGTATGCACCAGCAGCAATAGGGGTAACCTTTGGTGTCAATGAGGGCTCGCCAGCGGTTTGTTTTCGGGCACCGGTGTGCCAAAGTCGGGCGTGCCGTCGCTCTTCCAGCCAAAGGGCTGCATGCGTGGCGAGCGGAGATCGCCACAGCCTTGTCCCGGCTCCGAATTGGCGTGGTACAGGATCCAGTCCTGCTTTCCATCGGGCGATTTGAAAAACGAATTGTGCCCTGTTGCATACACTTTGTTTCCGGGCGATTGTTTAAATACCGGTTCGGGCGACTTGCGCCAGGCAGCACTGTCGAGCAGGTCGCCGCCGCTGAGCGTCAGCAAACCCAGGGCGTAATCATCGGTCCAGCAGCCGCTTGCAGAATATACCACGAACACCTTATTGCGGTGCTGCAAAAACTGCGGTCCTTCATTCACGCTTACGTGCGCCGGGTTGCCGGCAGCCTTGAGGTCGCCATGCAGTTCCCACGGCAGTTCGGGCTTCGATATTTTTACCCGTTTGCTGTCTATCGTCCAGGGATTGCTCATGTGGGCAATGTAGATATCCTGTTCGCCGTTGACATCGCCTTCCCAGCCCGACCACACCATGTACAGTTCACCGTTGATCTCTGCTACATCGCCATCTATTTCCCATTTGTTGCTGGCGTCACTGATTTGTCCTTTCGATACCCATTCTCCCTGCATCGGATCGGCAGAAGCGTTCTCCAGCACATACAAACGATGATGGTTGTTGTCACCATCATCTGCTGCATAATACGCATACCAGTTGCCCCGCAAATACATGATTTCGGGTGCCCACAATTCTTTGCTCTGCATGGTACCCGGCGGTGGTGTAAAGATGGTTTTGTAAGCTGCCGTACGCAGGTTGGCCAGGTTGTCTGTTTTCCACAACCCCAGCTTGTTGCCCAGCGAATGGGTATAGTAGTAAAAACCGTCTTTGTAAAAGCTGTACGGGTCGGCGCCGGACGGCAGCAGCGGGTTGGTAAAAGTAGCTTGTGTGCCCGCGGCTTGCGGGGCTTTGCACGACAACTGGCATATGGCTGATAGCATCACCAGCCAGGCAAAGAGCATTTTCATACAGCAACAAATTGAGGACGGTAAAAATAAACCGAATGAAAGAAGTAGCATAAAAAAGTATGACGTCCTGTTGAGCAGGCATTTTTTTCTGACGAATAAAAACATCCAGTCGGGACGTGAGGTGATGCGCTGATGCTTTGTTTTTTTCCGCTACTTATTATGATAAGCCCCGGCTTTGTTTCCCTGTGGGCAATATCCAGCGACAAAAAGGCAATTGCAAAGCTTGCCAGTTTGATTTGACTCAACATAATTCCCTTCATCCATTCAAAACTGCCAATCCTGCACATCCTTCTTCGCTCTGGTGAAACGATGCGTTTACCTCTCTTCGAAAAGAGATTTTCATTCACAATCAATACTCATATTATGGCACTGGGAGACGGCATTCGCCGCAACATCGCACTGGTTTCTGATGCAGAAAGAACCCGCTTTATCAATGCAATCATCAAACTCGACACTACCAAGTTTTTTGCCGATGGCGTTAGTTATTGGGACAAACAGGAAGACATTCACAAGAACGGGCACCAGTCGGGTCTTGACGTGCATGGCGGCATCGAGTTTTTGCCCTGGCACCGGGCATTGGTCAATCATTTCGAAGACCTGCTTCGCGAAGTGGATGCCGAGCTATCGCTTCATTACTGGGACTGGAGTACCGACCCAAGGGTAGCCCCGCCGGGAGGTGCAGCCTTGTTTACCAATGCGTTCATGGACAATGCGAATGCAGAAGTGAGTCATTTGCTCAACAATTTTGAATCTTCGGAAGGCGGCAGTCACCCTAAAATCTGGCGGGACGTGGCGCCCGGAACAGCAGGTATCGCAAGCGATGCCAACCTCATCAATGTCGCCAATTTTAATGCGCTTGCCAGCTTTACAAACCTTGGCAATGGAGGTGCCCATGGCACTGCACATGGCTACATTGGCGGCACCATCGCCAATGCACATTATTCTTTTCACGACCCGTTTGTATTTCTCATTCATTCTAACCTTGACCGGCTGTGGGCCAAATGGCAGACCGATTCCGCTCATCCCGAACGGCTGACACCCGCCGGTGCTTATTCCGGCGTATCGCCCAGCGATGCCGGCAAACTGGCGCTAGATTATGTTAACCCTTGGGCCGGAGAAACGGGGCTTGAACCCTGGGCGTCCGATCCTACCAAAAAAGCACTGGTAAAATATACCGATTTGTCCATCATCATTCCCCGATGCTATGATACCAACCAAAGCAATTATACGGCAGCAGAATCTGAAAATCCGCTTAATACTGCCACCAACCGCTACCAGGTTGTTTTCAACAGCGTACCGGAAGAAGAAACGACCTGGCGCGCGGCGGTGATCCGGGTGTATTCGTGCGTGGACGCAACTTTCAGGGTAAAAGCAGGCAATGCGCCAGCCGCTCCATTTGCCATTGTTTTTCCTGCGCTCGGAGAAGCAGAAGCACATCATGATGCGCATGCAACGCATGCGTATGCAGAGGCAAGAATCTGGTTTGCGTTTACTGCGGGCGCTGTGGGAACGGCACCACAAACCTTCGGCCCGGTCAACACCGTGATCGAATGCGTGGAAGATCCTTCTATCACGTTCAACTTTGAACTGGTGGCCAATACCATTCCCCGCCCCACCGTTGCCGTTCAGCTGGTATTGGATCAGTCGGGCAGCATGAACGACCCGGCCGGCAGCAGTGGGAACAACAGGCTCAGCGTGCTGAAAGACGCTGCAACACTGTTTGCCAACATCATCCAGAAAAACAACGGGGTGGGCATCATCCGTTTCGACCAGGATGCCTATGCACCCGACGATGCTACGTATGGCGGTATGTTTATCTCCAAAATCAACAGCGACGGCTTTGCCGATGCCACCCGTAACACGGCAAGAACAGCCATTGCACTCCACGGAGCCCATGGCAATACATCGGTGGGCGACGGCATTGAAATGGGACGCCTGCAACTGAACAATGTGCCGGCTGGAACCTATACCGGCAAAGCCATGATTGTATTTACCGACGGATTGCAGAACGAGCCGAAATCCATTGCACAAGTGTCGTCCTCGATCAACAACCAGACGTTTGCCATCGGGCTGGGAACAGAAACGCAGGTAGATACACTGGCGCTGTACAACATCACCAACAGTTCGGGCGGTTACCTGTTGCTGTCAGGTCTCATCACTGCCAGCGTGGATGATTATTACCGCATGATGAAATTCTTCATGCAGATACTTGCCAATGTTACCAATACACAGATTGTAAAAGACCCGAACGGCTACCTCAACATTGGCACAACACTAAAAATTCCTTTCCAGTTGTGCGAGGCAGACATTACTGCACGGGTGGTATTGCTCAATGAATATCCCATCATCCGGCTCGGTGTTGAAACACCCGACGGGCAACTGATTACTGCGGGCAACGCTGCGCAATACAATGCGGTCTTTGAAGCCAACAATACAGATACGATCATTTGCAGTTTTCCATTGCCCGTTTTGAAAGGAAGCACATCCAATCATGGCGGCACGTGGTATGCCGTTTTGGAAATTAACGAAAAAGAGTACAAAAAACACCTTGACGACCGCAACAACCAACGTAACGAACTGAGGTCGAAAGGAACAAAGTATTCGGTGAGTATGCATTCTTTTTCTAACCTCAAAATGAATGCGCGGCTTGACCAAACAGGCATGCAGCCCGGCGCTAAGATGACGCTGCGCGCAAACATTACCGAGTATGACGTTCCGGTGCAGCAACGTGCCGGCGTAATCGCTGAAACGGAATATCCCGACCATTCCAAAGGCACGCTTTTCTTCACCGAAAAAGAAGCCGGTGTTTACGAAGCAGAACTTGTAGCTTCTATGGCGGGAGTCTATCATTTTCACATCATAGCCACCGGTGTCAATTACAAGGGAATACCCTTTACCAGGGAACAAATCCTGACGGGCGCTGTTTTCCAGGGCGGCGACAATCCGGCTACTACCGGTGATCCGTTTGGCAACGGAAACGGCGATAGTAATGGGAAAGATGACGCTTGTTGCAAATCTACCCAACGCATCCTGTGGATTGCTGCAATTTTGTTGTTACTGATCTTCATTGCCGTGATGATTGCCATCATTCGCTTCTCATAACCCGGGGATTATCATTGCAACGGGGCGGCTGTAGCATTCAGCCGTCCCGTTGTTTTTTCAAAGCATTGCTACGCAACAAACAACAACTGAGCATAGCCTTTGCTACCTTGCAGCCTATACAATCGCACATGAACATAGACCAGATTCGGGCCGACACGCCGGGTTGCCAACAGCTGATTCACCTAAACAATGCCGGCGCATCACTGATGCCGGCAAGCGTTGCCAACACAATCCGCCATTATCTTACCGAAGAGGAAAAAGGCGGTGGCTACGAAACCGCCGACCGGTACCAGGAATCTTTGAATCAGTTTTATGACTGCGCGGCGCAATTGCTGAATGCAGGCAGCCGCAACATTGCCTTTACGTCCAGTGCTACCGACAGCTACAACAAAGCCTTGTCGTCGATCCCGTTCCGGCAGGGCGATGTGGTGCTCCTGTCGGGCAACGATTATCCTTCTCATTTCATCGCGTTGATGTCGTTGCAAAAACGTACCGGCATCCGGCTCGAACGGGTTCGCAACAACGATTCGGGTGAGATAGATTTGGAAGATCTGGAACAAAAAATCAAACAGTTGTCGCCGCGGCTCGTTTCGGTGACGCATGTGCCAACGAGTTCGGGACTTGTGCAGCCGGTAACGGCTATCGGAAACATCATCCGCCGGTACGACACGCTCTTCCTGCTCGATGCCTGCCAGTCGCTTGGCCAGATGCCGGTGGATGCTGCGGCAACCGGCGCAGACTTCATCAGCGGTACGTTTCGCAAATTCCTGCGCGGGCCGCGCGGTACGGGGTTGCTCTATGTTTCTGATAAAGTGCTCGATGCCGGGCTCGAACTCCTGTTTCCCGACCTGCGCGGCGGTGAATGGCAATCTGAACATCGCTATGCGCCGCGGCAAGACGCCAGGCGCTTTGAAGACTGGGAAACAGCTTATGCACTGCAGGCGGGTAGTACCGCAGCGCTGACATACGCACTGTCATTGGGTTTGCAACATATCGAAAACCGAAACCGGCAGTTGTCAGATTATGTGCGGAAGGCTTTGGCCAACACCAAAGGAACCCGGTTGCAGGACAGGGGCGAGCATCTTTGCAGCATCATTACCTTCAGTCTTGCCTGCCGGGAAGAAACTGCAACCAAACAATACTTCCGGGAAAATGGGATCAACATCTCCACCACCAACAAATCGTCGGCAATGATCGATTTTAAAGAAAAAGGCGTGGACTGGGTTGTGCGCGTATCGCCGCATTATTACAATACCGAAGCAGAACTCGACCGTTTTGTGGACGTGCTGCAAGCAATGTAATTTATCGAAATTGCTTGCCCGCTGAAGGCGCTGATGAACACATTTTTTGGGTAAAAACTTGCGAGTGATTGTCGTGTTGCTCAAACCCTTTTTCCCAATAAAAATTCGTTGTTGCCAAATAAAATTCCCGCATTTGTTGCTGACGTACGCAGTGGTTAATTTGCCTTCTGCGACCTCCGCGCCGTCTGCGGGAAATGGTTTCACTTTATCCTTGATAACAAAACAAACCTTCAATCAGACTTTTTCCCAAAGGGTATCCACGAAACGATGTTCCTGGTCAAAATAATTGTTGACAGTGCGAAAGCCGGTTTGCGCCGCCAGGTCAGCGATTTCCTGTTCATCGTATTTTTGCGATAGTTCAGTCCACACCGGTTCGTATTGCGAAAACGATATGGTATCGCCGTTGATGTGTACGTCCTGTTCTTCGAGGCTGATGAGATAACTTTTGCAGGCGCCGGTAATGGGGTTATAGGTTGGGTAATGGTCAAATTTAGCCAGGTCGAAATCCGCGCCCAGCTCTGTATTGATGCGGTTCAGCAGGTTGAGGTTAAATGCTTTTGTAATGCCCGCACTGTCGTTGTAGGCCGCCAAAATATCTTTCGGATGTTTTTTAATGTCTATGCCCATCAATAACAGGTCGCCAGTTTGCAACTGATCGTTAAGTGCCTGCAAAAAACGGGTGGCATCTTCAGGGCTGAAGTTGCCGATGTTGGAGCCCAAAAACAGCACCAGTTTATTGCGACCCGACACTGTCATAGCTTTTCTCGATCATGTCGAAATAATCGCCCTGCAGGCCGTTCACCACCAGTCCCGGGAATGCGCTGCGGCATCTCTTTCTCCAGCATGCGGATCACGTTGCCCGAAATATCAACCGGGTAATAGGTAAATTCGTTTCCGCCTTCGTACAAGGTAGCGCAGCAGGTGCGTGGATTTGGTAGCGTCGCCCGCACCCAATTCCAAAATGTCAAATGCCTCAAAACGCCGGAGCACCGGTGCCGCAAGCGCTTTGGTTTGCTTTGTAAAAATCTCTTGTTCGCAACGGGTGAGGTAGTATTCTGGCAATTGCATAATCTGCTGAAACAATTTGTCGCCCGTTGCATCGTAGAAGTATTTGGACTGGAAAAATTTGGGGAAACGAAGTAGTCCACGCATTACATCTTTGTAAAATGACTCCTTTGCTGTATGGTTCTATCGTGCCAGCCTGATGCCTGTAAATTGCCATTGTAAGTGGGTTTGAAAAAAGTTACGGTATGTGGTTCTGCTGTGTCCTGCGGGCGTAGCAACCGATGCACCGCGCAGCACCATTTGGTTCACCATGAATTTGCCGTTGTATTCGCCAATGGCGCCTTCCGCTTTGGTAAAAGCCGGGGTAAGGCAGGTAGGCACTTTCGGTCCATTCCCAGCGTTGTCCCCAGTTCAGTTGCGGTGCCGCCACTTCCCATTCTGCTTCAGTAGGCAGCCGCGCGCCTTTCCAGGCAGCGAAAGCGGCCGCTTCAAAATAGTTGATGTGCGTAACGGGTTGTTGCGGATTCAGCCTTTTGCAGTCCCGCCAGCGTATAGTAATGCCACAAGTGATTGATCTGGTGCCAATACAAAGGTGCCGTGGCTGGTTTTGTTTTTACCCAGTCCCAGCCTTCGGCGTGCCAGTAGCGGAAGTTGGTGTAGCCACCAGCTTCTATAAATCGCAATGAATTCTTCATTGGTCACCAGCCGGTTGCTGATGCGGTAAGGCTGGATATACACTTTGTGGCGCTTTCAATTCGTTATCAAAACAAAAGCCATTGCCTTCATACCCGATTTCATACACACCTTCCTCTACCGTTGATCCATTGCTGTGGCAGATCGGTTGCAACGGTTTCAATCCCCTTCAGTCGTAAGCTGGCAGCAGGGGGTTGTGACCCAAAATGTATTTGATATCGCTGATACAACAGTTCCTGGTGTTGCTGCTCGTGGTTGAATCCCAACACCAGCAATTCTTCTACTTCGGTGGACAGAGCGGTGCTCAAAAAATTCGCACATGGCATCATCTACATAATGCCGGTAGCGAATAACTTCTTCCACGGTCGGGCGGCTAAGGTTGCCGCGGTTGGTACGCACAACCCTGCGCCCACGCTTTCGTAATAACTGTTGAAAACAAAATTGAAATTGGGATCAAATTCCTCATAACCTGGGAGGTAGTGGCTTTAGCAAAAAAGTTTCGAAAAACCAGGTGGTGTGCCCAAGGTGCCATTTGGGCGGGCTGACATCCACCACCGGTTGCACCACATAATCTTCTGTTTTCAGTGGCTTGCAAATGTGCTTCCGAATGGCGGCGCACTGCTGCAACGTATTGTATACAACTGGTTGTATGGTACGCCGGATGTTGCCCGTGCTGATAGCCCGTTGTTGCTATACTTCGTTATGTGAAGATGGTTTATTCAAACAATAGTATTCATGGCATTCATTTTCTAGCATAACAGGTTGCATTTGTCCGCAAAAGCTTAGTATATGTTCCGATATATCGTGCCGATGCCATAAGGCGAGCTTTATTCTGATCTGTCTACATACGTTTCAAATCGGAAATAGTTTAAATGTGCAGTGCTGTCTGCCTGTTGTTTCCGCATCATGAGCGCATAAGCATTATTAAAGCCAATGGGTTGCAGCCATGTGAGGTTATATTGCTCCGCAAAACCTTCTTTCACAAACTGATAAACTTTTTCTTTGTTGCCCATCAATCGCGTCAGTTTTTGTTTTTCGGGCTGTAAAATGACCAGCAATCCCGTGCCGGTATATTCGGGATAAAGGTCAATTTCGCTTGTTTACCAGTGCATCAAAACAAATTTTGGTGCCGCCCAGCCCGGTTTTGGTTTCCACCTGCAGGTCGGTATAACCTTCGATCAGCATCCGGTACATATTGAATGAGAATATATTGCTCGCCAAAAATTTTGGAGCCCATGCCGCACCATTCGCTTTCTGCCCGTTTCGCGCGGGTTGTACAATCCTGCTGACTGCAGAAAATTCTTGCGCTACCTGTTGCGGCAGTTGCTTCCGGTAATCCACCCGGTAATTTAAGTTCCGTCATGATGCTGTCGTTGATTTTTCCCGCCAGCAGGTTGAGTGCCGGCTGCCAGTTCGGGATATTTTTGCAGAACTTCGTCGCGCTACGAGCGGTGCCGCATAATAAGGCGGAAAAATGATTTTATCATCTGTCAGCGTCACGAGGTCAAAGGCTTTCAGCCGGCCGTCGGTGCTGTACCCGCTGATGACATCCAGTTTTTTTTCAAAGGCCGCTTTATACATGACCGCATCGCTGATGACACATTGCGTATGTTGAGCTGATATTTCGAAATTAGTCCAAGGTAGCCATCCTCCCGACCCATAAATTCGGGTGTAAAGCCCGCCAGCAAGCCGCTGCCCGTGCCAGGCAATGAGATAGAAAGACGAAAGCATAAGCAATGCGACTGGCAATAGCAATCATGCCTTTGCGCAGTTTCCGCAGCTGAGCCGCGTTTTTTGCACCCGCGACAACAAAAAATCGAACAGAATGGCCAGCAATGCGGCGGGAATGGCGCCCGCTAATATCATGTTGGTGTTGTTGAGCGCAATGCCGCCAAAAATAAATTCGCCCAGCCCGCCCGCGGCAATATAGGCTGCCAAAGTAGCCACGCCCACGTTAATGACGGTGGCAGTGCGAATGCCGGCAAGGATAGCGGGCATTGCCAGCGGCAATTGCACTTTCAGTAAAATTTGCCCGGGCGTCATGCCCATGCCTTTGGCCGCATCCACTACGGCGTGCATCCACTTCCCTGATGCCGGTATAGGTATTGCGGATGATGGGCAAAAGCGCATATAAAAACAAGGCGGCAATGGCAGGCATTGCACCAATGCCCAGCAGCGGAATCAAAAAACCCAGCAAGCGCAATGGACGGGATGGTTTGCAACACACCGGCAAAACCCAGTACTGCGCCAGCCCAGCTTTGTTTGCGGGCAATAAAAATGCCCAGTGGCAGCCCAATAAGTACCGCAATGAACAAGGCGATGAACGTAAGCCCGATATGGGCGATGGTTTGCTCCCACAGTTTGCCCGACTGTTGCGCCATAAACTGCCACAGGCTTTGCTGATTCTTCCATATAGGCTTTTGTTTTTGTAGTTGAACGGAGGTTTTTAGCTGCGCAAAATCTATTGTTTTGCAGGTGCCGGCTGCTTCATCAAATGCAGCGACGGGGACGTGATGATTGAGTATAGCGTCCAATGCTTCCCACAGGGTTTGGTGGCTGTGTAATGCAGGCTGGCCGTTGACGAAGGCATTGGGCAATTGGTGCCAGACAGTTTTCAATGTGGTGGATTGAAATTCCAGTTGCAGCCGCTGATGATCGAAAAACTGTCGTACAAAACCGTTTGCCGGGTGAAACAGCAATCCCGCCGGCGTTGCCAGTCTGCTGCATCTTCCCTTTGTCCATCAGCCCGATGGTATCGCCGAGTGCAAACGCTTCCTGCACATCGTGCGTTACAAGGATGATGGTTTTTTGTTTCAATTCATCCAGTGCGCTAAATTCCTTTCTGAACCGTTGCTCGTGTCAAAGGGTCAAGCGCACCAAAAGGTTCATCCATCAGCAATATCGGCGGGTTGGCAGCGAGCGCCCTTGCCAGCCCCACGCGTTGTTTTTGCCCTCCGCTCAGGCTATCGGGATACACATGTGCGGAATTGCCGGGTGGCAGTTGCAGTTTGTCCATCAATTCATCTGTTCGGCGTTGATGCTGGTCTTCTTTCCAGTGCAGCAGCTTTGGCACGATGGCAATATTTTCTGCTACGGTATAATGCGGAAACAGCCCATAGCCCTGGAACACATAGCCAATTTTTCTCCGCATTTCTTCCGGCGGTTGCGCCAGAATGTTTTCTCCATTCCACGATAATGATTCCGGAAGTTGCCTCGATGAGCCGGTTAATCATGCGCAGCGTGGTGGTTTTCCCCGAGCCGCTCGTGCCCAGCAGCACCAGCGTTTCGCCCTGCTTCACGGTAAACGAAACATCACTGACCGACATTTGTTTGCCCGTAATGTTTCGATAAGCTGCTGTACTTCAATATGGTGTTCTCCGGGTTAAAGGACATAAATAAATTGTTCAGGGATTCGGCATAGAGCGGGATGGGCAAAAATCATTTCGCTTAGTTGCGACGCCGGTGATGCCGCCGGTCATCGCCATTTGTAGCAGCGACATCGTTTCGCCACCTTCCTGGCCTACCATGGCGGCACCGAGGATGGGCCCGGAATCCGCATCCACAATGGCTTTCATCAATCCCCGCGTGTCGCCGGTTTCTATGGCACGCGCCACTTTTGACATGGGCATGGTAACCACTTTGCAGTTCAAACCCGCTTTCTTCGCTTCCTGTTCGGTAATGCCAATGCGCCCCAGTTGCGGATCGGTAAACATGGTGTAGGGAACCGGGCGATGTTGGGTGGTTTCGGTTTTGCCTTCCGCAAATTGTGATACAAAATCAGGTGATCGTTGTATGAGATATGGGTAAACTGCGGACCGCCGTTTACATCGCCGATGGCATATACGTCTTTGGCAGTGGTTTCTAATGTTTCATTGACCCTGACAAATCCTTTTTCACTCGTTTCTACGCCTGCGGCAGGCAAATTTAATTCTTCTGTGTTGGGTGTGCGGCCTGCCGAAACCAGCAGGTGCGAGCAGACAATGGTCGTTTCCTTTTCACCAATGCGAGCTGTAACGGTGATGCAGGGTGATTTTCCGTTTACCGAGATCACCTGCGCCTCGGTATGAATGCTGATGTGTTCTGTTTCCAGGAAATCCCTGACCGCGGCAGCAATGTCTTCGTCTTCGCGCGAGAGGAAGCGTTTTCCATGCTCCAGTATGGTAACACGGCTGCCAAAGCGCCGGTACATTTGCCCAAATTCCAGCCCTACGTATCCGCCACCAATGATGAGCAGGTGCGGCGGTATTTCTTTGTACTCCATCAAGGTAGTGGAAGTGAAATACCCGGCTGCCTCCAATCCTGCAATGTTGGGAATTGTTGGACGGGTGCCGGTATCAATAACCAGGTGTTTGGCAGTACATTCCACTTCATCGCCGTTGTTCAGTTTGATCAGCAATTGTTTCTTACCGGTAAATGAAGCCGTGCCGTAAAGGAGGTGGAGATTTTCTGTTGCCTGCAAACCTTTTTCTGACCCGTTTCGAAACGATTCCACAATGCCGTTTTTTCGGTCGAGAATGGCGGCAATGTCAATCATTGGTTTGCCGGTAATGATGCCCAGCTCTGCAGCATGCTCTATATTATAAGCCAGTTTGGCCCGACGCGATCATTGCCTTGGTGGGTGTGCAGCCTACATTTACACAAGTGCCGCCCACGAACTGTTTTTCAACCAGCGCAGTCTTCCATCCTTTCTGCGCCAGCTTTTTTGCCAGTGGCGTACCACCCTGACCGGAGCCGATAATGATGGCATCGTAGTGTTTCATTGGTTGTTGTTTTTTAGGATGTAATGGTCACGCCTTTCCAGAAAGCGATGTAATTTTTGATCTGTTTGGCGGCTTCTTTGGGTTCGGCATAATACCACGCGGCATCGGGATTGGTTTTGCCATCAACTTCCAACGTGTAATACGATGCAATACCTTTCCACGGGCAGGTGGTGTGCTTTTGGGAATGTTTGAAGTATTCTTCTTTGATGGTAGTTGCGGGGAAATAATGATTGTTTTCCACCACGATGGTGTCGTTGCTTTCGGCGATGATTGTATTGTTCCAGATAGCTTTCATGATGGTGATGATTATTTTGATGCCCGGATTGGGCGCAACTGCTTTTTTATCTTGCGAAAGAACAGTACCCTTATTCAGCAAACATTACACCCAAACGAAAGGAGTGATGAAGGCAAGCCTGCCTGAATCGTTAACAAGGCGGTAGCCGGGCAAATCGTTACTGAATAAAAGTAAGGGAAGTAAAGAAAACCTGCAACAGAAGGTGGATGCAACCAGCAGTGGTTTTCCACAAAATTGATTACCCTTGTTCCTTCAATGCTGCCTCGTAATCGAGGATAACGGTCATCAGCGAGGCATGTACAAAAGTCTGTGGAAGATTGCCCAGCAACGCTCCTGTAGCCACGTCGCCTTCTTCAGGCAGGTATCCGAGATCGGTGGCAAACCGCAGCACCGCCTCAATGATGGCTTTTGCCTTTGGCAATTGTTTGAGCAGGGTATAATACTGCGCCATCCACAGGCTGCCGGCTAAAAACACACCTTCTTTCGCCGGGTCGAATTCGATGAGATGCCGGTGATACAAATCGCCTTCGCGGTATTCCTGTTCGATGCGCCGGATGGTTTGCCGCATGGCAGGGCTGCCTGGCTTGTCGTAGCCCCACACGGCAAAGAGCGCAGCCGTTACATCCACCGCTTCCGAACCAGCATATACGGCGTAGGCGCCGTCACTTGTGAGGCATTGCGCCGACACAAACTCACGGATCTGCCGGGCTGCGTTCATCCATTCGTCCCGTTGACGCGGGGTATCGGCATAGCGCGCAAAATTTTCGAGGCTGATGGCAGCCAGCACCTTGCTTGAGGTAAAGTGTTGCTGCGTATGTTCTTCCCAGATGCCATGGTCTTTTTCCATCCAATAATTGACCAGGAATTCTGCCCCGCGCACAATGTTGTCCCAATGCAGCTTTTCTCCTTTCTGTTCATAAATTTCTTTGGCGGCAAGCAATACATTTCCCTGCGCATCAAGTTGCAACTGGTCAAATGCATTGTTGCCTACGCGTATGGGTTGCGATCCCTGGTAGCCGGTACCGGGCAACAGGGTTTCGCCCTGCGCTGTTTTGTTGTCAAGGTCGTAAAACGGCACAAACAAATTGCGTTTGTTGGTGTCTCTTGCCGCGCACAAAAAATGGAGGAATCGTTCCGCTTCGTTTCCCTTGCTGCCGGCCCGCACAAGGGCACTTACATTCATCGCCGTATCGCGCAGCCAAACGAAACGGTAGTCGTAGTTGCGGTTGCCGCCGATTGCTTCGGGCAATGAAGTGGTGGCTGCAGCAAGAATGCCGCCGCTGTGTGCGTGTGTCATCAGCAGGATGGCCTTGTACGACTGGTAAAACACTTCTTTGTACACCCCCTCGTAGGTGATGTTGCGCATCAGCGCTGACCATTTTTTCGCCGTGTCATCTTTCGCCATGTGCAGTATGTGGATATTGATTCCTGGCAAGCTTTGTTGATCGTCTGCCAATACGCACCAGCCGGCTTCGCCTGCGGGAATGTTCATGCTGATGCAATGCTGCTGCACCACCAGCGGGTGCGAACCTTTGATGTAAAATTCAAACCGGCTGTCTTTTACCACGTGGTCATTGTCGCCAAACCGGAGCGATGCTTTTTGGCGGGCATAATCTGGTGTGGGCAGGATGCGAAAGGTAACGGGAACAGGGGATGGCGACACCATGCGGCAGATGCCCGACAGCAAAGCAGACGGCATAAAATCGGTAAGCAAAAAGGCGCCACCGGTTACCGAATATTCGGAGACCAGAATGCTCGTATTTTCTTCGTAATGCCGTTGCCGGAACGTTTTTCCTTCGGCTTCCACCGACCAGTAACCGCCTTGTTGATCAATAAGTAAAGAAAACAGCGAAGGCTGATCGAAGCGCCACAAACAATACCAGGCAACGACGCCCTGCTGATCAATCAATGCACAGCTTTTTTGATCGCCGATCAGGGCAATTTCTTTCAGCAAAGGCTGCACAATGTGTTGCATAAACGATGATGATTATTTGAAAAGACAAACAGCAAAATGAACAACTGGCGATGATTGAAACCTCTTATTTGATGCCTAAATCCCAAGTGGTACAATCAAGGCAATGAGTACTTCTTTTATAAAAACGAAAAGAACTGAAAAATGAGTCGTGTATCAATTCGGATTTGATCGCCAGCCAATTGTGATGGATAAATAAAAGCTCCAGCAAAAATTTATGCCGGCAGCGGTGAGTGTGTTGCAAACCGGGATGCACTGCACAAGGAATGAACACAACAAAGCCTTCTTACCCGAAATTACTTTTCACCTGTTCAGCGTGGTGTAATAAGCAATTCAACGCTGCCCGCAAGAGTTCATTTACCCAACCATTTTTTGAATGCCCTGCCAATAACCGGCGCAGCAATGATGGCAGAAGCAATGTTGATGGCAGCGCCCGCAATGCAATAGGGGCATACTTTTTTTTGTTTAAAAATCATATCGCCAAGATAATAGACAGCCCCGGCAGCGTTGCCGGCAATGGCAGCACCCATCGCCACGTCGTGTACCGGTTTGCGGCCCGAAACCGGCGTGCCGCCCCAACTTGCCAGCACCATGCCGGTGGCATATACCAGCGTACTGATGGCGCCATCCGGCGCACCCATGCGGTAGGCATCGGGCGAGGCATTCACTTTATTGGAATCAAAGGATTTGAAAGGCAGTTCGGGCATTCGGTTGATGGCGCCCGACTGGTACAGGCTGATAAAGGCAAAGTCAACAATGCCAATGGCAGACAAAATCATAATGGTTCGTCGCCGGTCCAGGTCTTTGTCGGTACTGGTCAATAATTCCTGCCGGATCGCTGCTGTTCTCATAATGGAAAATTTTAATGGTGATGCAATCCGATGCTGCCGGCAGCAACCGAAGCAAATAGAAGGCAAGTTCTCTCATTCAAAATGAGTGCCTTTTATACGAATCAATGCGATGTGCGCGCGGAATCAACATAAGTCTTTTACCCATTACCGCAGTCATGGCACCGTTTTTATGCCTTTGTGGGCAATGCCTGACAACAAACAAAAGTGGATCGTTCACAAGCTGGCGCGGTATGGTTCTGTTGCCATTGGTGTGGTATATGTGCTGGTTGGTGTCATCGCGATCCTGTCGCTGCTGCGCGTGCGGCAAGGTGGTGCCGATGAATCGGGCATCCTGAACATCCTGCGCCAGGTGCCGTTTGGCAAAGTGCTCATTGCGCTTATCTTTTTTGGATTGGTGGCTTACCTGGTCTGGAAATTCTACAATGCGTTTACTGATCCGTATGGCTATGGCAGCCATTGGAAAGGACTGATGAAACGCGCCGGTATTGCCGCCGGTGGTGTTGTTTATGGATTGATGGCTTATAGCGCGGCGCAGGCTTTCCTCGGCCTGACATCCGGCAACACCCACGGGCAGCCCGCTGCACAACAGGAAATGGTGGCTTCGGTGTTTGACTGGTGGGCAGGGGAATGGTTGGTGGGGCTGCTGGGTATATTGGTCGCTTTAACTGGGGTTGCGCAGTTTGCCTACGTGATCAGGAAGAGCTACCGCGAAAAGCTATCGGTGAGCCACATGCCATCTACCCAAAAAAAAGTCGTTACGGTACTGGCATGGTCCGGTCATTTTGCGCGCGGCAGCATCCTGCTCATCACCGCTTATTTTTTGGTGAAAGCGGCCGTTGTATCGCGTCCCTCGCAGGTGGTGAATACCGATAAAGCGTTCGATTTTATCGGCGATCATATCAGCGTGGTGGTCTTTGCACTGGTGGCGGCAGGTACCGTTTGTTATGGGTTGTACAAGTTTGCCCTGGGCTGGTATTACAATTTTACCGACGATTTTTAGTTGGGTCTATTTTTGTTTACACCAAAAGCAATAGGAGGAAAGAGACCTGCGCAGCGCGCCATCCTGTTTTGCATTTCCCGACCTACACACCACCAAATTTTACCCGATGAAGCCTGTTCTTGTTTTTGATGTGAATGAAACACTGCTCGACATGACTCCCCTGCGAAGAGCGGTCAACAACCTAATGCAAAACAGCCGTGGATTCCCTGTATGGTTTTCGATGTTGCTGCACCATTCGCTCGTGGCCAACGATACCGGCAGCTACCACGATTTTGCCGCCATTGCACAGGCCACATTGCAAATGACGGCGCACCAATTTGGCATTCACACCGATGAAGTGTCGAGAAAACAGGCTTTGACAGCCATTCAGCAATTGCCGGCGTTCCCCGATGTAAAACCGGGTTTGCAACTGTTGCAGGAAGCTGGTTTTACGCTGGCTACGCTCACCAATTCGCCGCCGCAAACCTTGGCAGCACAAATGGAATATGCGGGACTATCAGGTACGTTTGACATCATGATGAGCATAGATGCCGTACAGAAATACAAACCAGCGCCCGGGACGTACCGGTATGCAGCAGCAACCCTGCACACGAATCCAAACGGAATGATCATGATTGCGGCACATGGATGGGACATTGCCGGGGCAATGGCTGCCGGCATGCAGGCTGCCTTTATTGAACGGGAACACCAATCGCTTTACCCACTTGCTGCAAAACCGCAATGGACAGGCAAAGACCTTGTTCACATTGCCGATCAGCTCATTGCCATGTATCCATAACGAAGTGGTTTGTTCAAAATATCAAACAGAAGCTGCCGTTTTCTTTTACAAAATGTAATGGAAAACGGCAGCTTCTTTTACCAGTTATCATGCATTCATCCTAACTCTTGCAGAACGACAACCAGTCGATGATGTTGCTGTGCTGCGATTCGCCGTTGGTTAGTTTCAGTTCAACAGAAAAATAAGCGGTATAGGCGCACTTACTTAAATTTTTCACAAGCACCGCTGCGGGGTTGTGCAGTTCGGTAGCCGTACCAAACGTTTCGGCAACATTGCTTGCCGGTGCTACGTTTTCGATGGTGTAAGGACCGCCGGGACCTATGAGCGAGAGGCTTACGCCACCCATGTTGGGATTGGCTGCAGTATAGTTTACATGGAGCGCATTGGTGATGGGGGTGCAGCCGGTGCCGCCGCCTCCGCCAATCATTTCCCCGATGTCGATGCAGGCCACGCCCATTTCACTGGAGGTTTGCGGCATCCACGATCCGTATTTGGGTACATTGTTATACATGGTGTTGAACATGGCAATGGCATTGGAAACCCCGGCTGTTACTTCACTTGCCGCGTTGCCCGCTTCCCGTTTCACCATGCGGATTTTGAAGTATCTGTTGTTTTGCAGCGGTGCTATGGTTGTAGTGGATTGTCCTTGTACCAATCCTGCCATGTCTACTGTTGCACCGTTTAAAGTGGCGGTATTCAGCCCGAGAATTTCACCGTCAATGTGTGGTGCAAAATTGGCGTCCTGCGGTACGAGAATCCAGCCATTGGCATCCATCCCGCTGCTGGCGCTCACTTCATAATCTTCTACCAGTATTGGATTGAAGATATCGCCCGTCAAGGTATAGAACGTACCAATGATGGCATTGCACAACTGGCTGGCTTTTACTTTTTTCCAGGTACCCATTTCGGCGCCGCCGGGACCCATGGTTTCTATCGTATCAAAGCTGTATTCCATCGGCATGCCGTTGAGTTTCTGGTTAAGGTTGCCCCTTAGTTTGATGCAACTGTAAAAGGCTTGCCCGGCGGGCGTTTTGCCGGTAGCGGCCGCGATGACATTGGGATTGGCACCGGCTACGGTTTCATTGATGAAATGATTGCCGAGGTTGCCGATTTTGGTAAAAGATGCCGGGATAGTGGGCTGTTCTACCACAATGTCTTTCAGGCAAAGTTTTACGCAAAGGCAATACCCGACATTGTTGCGCCGGTTGGCTGCCGTTTCGCTTTGTATGGATGCGCCGTTGTATTCGTATTTGAAATACACATCCGGCCCGCTGACAAAGGTGAGCGGCAAGCCAGGATCGGTTTCGAGGTTGATCCATGGCGACAGGAAGGTTTGTTTGAAATCAATAGAGGAATAATCTATCCTGAAAAAACCGGATGCATCGGTGATGGCAGAACCAAGGTTGTCATCGGTAAAAAAATCGGCATCAAAAGCGGTTACTCTTACATTGGGGATCGGGGTGTGGGTATCGCACACATACATGTGGCCGATGATGACCCATGCATCGAAATAATGACCCCTGATGTAGCACCACCATTTGGAAGTGATGCAGTAATGCCATTGAAAATAAAACGTGTTTTCGTCCAGCCGGCTGTTGCGCCATTGCGGAAAAATGGTGGTGAGATGAAACTGGAATTTTTGTTGGTGCGGTTTGGGCGGTCGGCGGGGCACAGAACCACAAACAAAGTCAATGTCAAAGGCGGTTTTGGCATATTGTTCATCAATCGTGAATTCAAAATTGCCTTGTTCGTCGGCCAGCGCTTTGCCAATGAGCAGGTGTTCTCTTTCCTGCTGTTCCCTGTCTGAAACAATGCGAAACGTGTCTTTGGTACTGGCTATTGCCGTTTCGGTGATGCGTTCTGTTTGCCATGGCAAATACAGCAACACCGTAACACCGGATAGTGGTTCTGAATAGTTGTCGCACAGGTAGCCGCATAGGTTACCCCTGAATTTGTAAGCCATCGTAAAATGTTGAATTGTTTTTCGCCTACTCTGTAATGGATTTTCGGCAAGCTCCATCGTTGTTACCAGATCAATCGAAAGGAAGCGTACACAACCGGTTGTTGTACGCACACCCATTGAGTCGGGAGCGGAAGAGGAAGGGAAACAATAGGGGCTGAAAATTTTTTGTGAAAGGAATGGTTTGATAAAGCAATCTGCCCATCGGGTTGTTGGGTATCTGTTCGCCCTCTTTCACGGCAGATGCAACATGAATATTGACAGGTGTATTGCTGACGGTAACTGATGCAGCCTTCAGCACCCGTTGTTGTTCGTTGGTCAGGGCACTAAAAACTCGAGCAGCGCGGGTTTGATTTCAATGTCCACTTCTGTTTTTTCCTTTATTTTCAGTACGCCGTCGTCGGCATGCACATGCGTGCCATTCCAGCTGATTTGAATCTTTTTTGCCTTGATGGTGGTGAAATTAAAGTTGCCTTCGTTGCCATTGATTTTACCGGAAACATAGGCGGCGAATTTGTCTTTGTCGCTTTCCGGAAGCAGTACCACTTCCAGTGTGCCATCGCCGGGATCGCTGCCGGGCGACAGGAAAAGATTGGGACCAATGGATCGCGTATTCATGATTTCCGCCATCATATATACCCCGGAATAATCTTTTTTATCTATGACCAGTTTGCAAAACCTTGGCTCGTACGACTGCGTGATGCGGTACATTACTTCCAGGGCGGTCTGCAGCTTCTTTTGTGGTGTATCCATCGACACTTCTTTTTGTCTTTTCATCTCCTTCATCAGGTAAGGAAACAAGCCATAGCCAAAGCTTTCGAGGAAAAACGTGGCTTCCTGGATGTTGCTGATTTTGCCCACATCATACTTCTTTGTTTTGCCTTCGTGCCATGAGCGGATGATGTCGGCTGTATTGCCGTTGATCTCCAGTGTTTTGCTGATGTTGTTGGCTGTGCCCAGCGGCAGCAGCGCGATGGGGAACGACTTGTCGAGTATGGTGCGTTCCAGCAGTTGCTTCGTTATCTTCCTGACGGTTCCGTCGCCGCCGGCTACAATTACAAAGTCGGTATCGTCGTCAAATTCTTTCCAGCCCCATTCTTTGGTAGATGAATACCGGCATTTGAAACCGGCCGCTTTGATCAGCGATACCAGCGCCTCTTTGTTATGACCTTCGCCGCCGGCTTTGGGATTATGCAATAACTTTGCAACTTTCATATACCAACGTATTTAGGTTGTACAAATTAAAACTATATCATTTTGATAACTGGCATGAAAATATAAAATGAAAGCGTATGAAAATATTAATTGCAAACGATGATGGCATCTACAGTCCGGGTATCGCAGCCCTGGCAAAAGTGGCTTTAAAATTTGGCAAAGTAACCGTTGTGGCACCCGATGTGGAACAGTCTTCCATGGGGCACGCGGTGTCTCATTCCAAACCATTGTCCATCAAAGGATCACCAATCAAGTTTGAAGGCATGGAAGCGTTTCGGGTCAATGGGACACCGGGCGATTGTGTTGCCCTTGGCACCCACATTCATACCCAAACCGATGTGGTTTTGTCGGGCATCAATATGGGGCCCAACCTTGGCAATTCCATGTGGCATTCGGGTACGCTGGCGGCAGCCAAGCAAGCCGTGCTGCTGGGTACCAAAGGCATTGCCATCAGCACCATTGTGGGCAAAACAGAACCCGACTTTGACCGGCTGGCCCCCTTTGTTGAAAAAAGCATCGAAATCTTGCTGAAAGTGCCTGGCAGCGGGCTGTTTAATGTAAACCTGCCCGAAAATCCAACCGATATCAAATGGACAAAACAGTCGGTACGGTTTTATGACGGCATCGTGAAACCCGGTACCGATCCTTTTGGACGAAAACACTATTGGTTCAACGTAAAACCGATGGAAGCCGCCGAAGAAGGTTCTGACCGCTGGGCGGTAGAACATGGGTTTGTCTCCATTACCCCTCTGTGTCTCGACATTACCGATCATGAAATGCTTGCCAGGTTAAAAGAACAGCAACCGTTGTAACGAACGGTCTACGGCTTGCCATCCCTGACGGACAACGATGGTATGACAATGCAGTGTATTGCCTGCAGAAAATCCCCGATGCATCTGGATACAATTCCTATCTTCCCACCGGATTGTGCCAAAATTCCATTACTGCACCAGGGAATCTCTTTTTATATGCTTGCAAAAATGTTGCTTCTTTTTGTTACCGTATTGTTTGTTGGTGTCACCATCATGCCTTTTGTCCGCAGCGATTACTGGACATTCCGCATTCTTGAATATCCACGATTGCAGAAGTTGTTCCTTGGTGCGGGCATTCTTGTGCTGTTGTTGTTGTTCCGGCAATCTCTTGCCCATTGGTTCTGGTGGATGGTGGTGCCTTTGTGTGGTTGCCTGTTGTACCTGTTGTTTAAAATCACTCCTTATACCTTTGCCGGCAGCAAGCAGATGAAGGCAGTATCGCAGTTGACGAAAGACAGCGACATCAAAATTTTTACTGCCAATGTGTTGCAGAAAAATCTTCAGTACAACGACTTATTGCAGCAAATAAAAGCGGCAGATCCCGACATCGTGTTTTTGGTAGAGACCAACCAGCAATGGAAAGAAGCACTTCAGCCGCTGACAACTGATTATCCCAATACCCTTTTTCACCCGTTGGACAATACCTACGGGTTGTTGTTTTACAGCCGGCTTCCGCTGACAAAAAAGAAAATCAGGTTCATTGTAAAAGACGATATCCCTTCGGTAGATGTAACAGCCCTGCTGCCCAATGGAAAGCCTGTCCGGCTCATTGGTTTACATCCCGAACCGCCTGTGCCCGGCGAGTCGATGTATTCAACTGCCAAAGACAAAGAACTGATGAAAGTGGCGATGGAAATAGAACACTTCACCGAACCCTGCATCGTCATGGGCGATCTCAACGACGTGGCATGGAGTCATGTTACCGAATTGTTCCAGGAAGTCAGCAGCCTGCTTGATCCGCGGCGTGGCAGGGGCTTTTACAGTACGTTCAATGCAAAGCATTGGTGGATGCGGTTTCCGCTCGATTATATTTTTTGCTCATCCCATTTTGGATTGGTGAGCATGAAACGCATGCCTTACAATGGCTCCGATCATTTTCCCATGTTCATTCATCTGCAATACGATAAAACCTTCGCCCGCCGGCAGGAAAAACCCGAAGCCGATGAAGCCGAAAAAGAAGAAGCAACTGAAAAAGCGGGCAAAGCAACGGTGCCGCAATGATGACTTATTTGGGTTTGCTGCTATTGTCTTTCAGCATTTTCATATACGCCAATCCTTTGCCGCGCGCAAACGCAATGTTGCGGTCAGGAATGGATGCACCTTGTGACGGGTAATGTGCCAGCGCTTTTTCGACGCTTTCTTCGCGCAGCAGCTGCATCATCGGGTAGGGTGAACGGTTGGTATAATTGGCGGCATCGTTGGCCGGTGCCTTGCTAAAGCGGTATTCGGGATGAAAACTGGCAATCTGGTAAACACCTTCATACTGTTGTTGTTTCAAGAGTTTTTCCGCTAAAGAAAGAAGCAGCAGGTATGGTTGAAACAAAGGGCAGGCATTGGAAAAAATAAGGAACGTGGTTTCAATGGCAGCATCGTTATCAAGCCGCCCGCATTCTTCCGATAGCATCAACAGCAGTTCTGCGTTGTCTGTCGTATCTGCTACTACGTAATGAATGGAGTGGCGCGATACTTCCCGCGCTGCAAAAGGACAAAAATTACACCCGATCACCACGTCGTTGATCCAGTTTTTGGTAATGCTGATGATTTGTTCTGCCTGCATTTGGTAAAGGTGAGATAAATAAAACAAATGCTGTGGTACAGCCTGCGCCGCCTGTTATTGGTGCCCTTGTGATGCGTACAAACCAATAGGAAAGCGGTTTCAATCAATGCTTTTTTAAATAAATCAGCATCACTTTTATCTGTGGAATGTTATGCCATTTGCTGACAATCCATTCCCTTTGGCTACACTTTCAAACCCGATAACTTTACTATCCCGGATTTGATCCGTAGCCCGGTCCACATCAGTCCCGAATCATGAATTACTATTGGTGAAATTTGTTTCCATCTGGTTAAAAAAGCTGATGATAGTTGACGCAATTCCGTTACTTTCATTTGCCTGGACGATTGCAATTGCCAATGAAGTCGGTCAACGTTTTTTATCAACAAACTAAAAAGATGCAAATGCTGTTTGTACTATTAAAAAGAGGATTCATTGGCTGCGTGTTGTTGGTTTTGTTTGCCAACAGCGATGCACAAAAAACGGGTTCAGAAACCAATCCCTACACACTAAACCCATCGCCCACCACCATTGCCTATGGTAATTATTGGTCGGAAACACCACCTGCCCTGCGCATACATTCCGGCGATTATGTAAACGTACATACCCTGATTACTTCCAATCCGGAACGGCTCGAGGGGGCGGGTGTATCGCCGGACATGGTGGAACAGGAACTGCGCGATGTGCAGGCTGTCAAAGACCGCGGTCCCGGTGGTCATGTGCTCACCGGCCCCATTTACATTGAAGAAGCAGAACCGGGAGACGTGCTCGAAGTGCGCCTTGTTTCCATTAACCTTGCCATCCCTTATGGCTACAATGCCATCGGGCAAAACGGTTTTTTATCCGATGAGATTTTCGACCGCAACATGCGCATCATCCGGCTCGATGCACAAAGCATGACGGGCTTTTTTGCCGATAGCATACAGGTGCCGTTGCGCCCGTTTTTTGGGAGCATGGGTGTGGCTCCGCCAGAAGAAGGGGCCGCTGGAACAGCGCACCACCCTGGATACACGCCGGCAACCTCGATAACAAAGAACTGGTGGCGGGTTCCACTTTATATATCCCAGTGTTTGTTAAAGGTGCGTTGTTTGAAATTGGTGACGGGCATGCCGCGCAGGGCAACGGCGAGGTAGACATCACTGCCATCGAAACATCGCTCAAAGGCAAGCTCCAGTTCATTGTGCACAAACACCAAACGCTGGCTTGGCCAAGGGCGGAGACCGCTACGCACATCATCACCATGGGCTGCGACCGCGACCTCAACGCCGCTACGCACATCGCCGTGCGGCAGATGATTCAATACCTGATGGACGAAAAGCATTTGCCGAAGGCAGATGCCTATATGTTGTGCAGCGTAGCCGTTGACGTGAACATTACCCAACTGGTTGATGGCAATGTGGGCGTACATGCCATGTTGCCAAAAAACATTTTTGTACGTAAATAGACATCCCTGTTTTCCGGCAATATTTCCCGATGTTTTGCTTCGGAAAATCTAACTGTAAAGTCAAAGCGATTTCTCAGACCAACAGAACCGGTAGGAGCCTTTACCCGGCAGATAAATATTGCCGCCAATCCGGCTGATTACAGTATTTTGAGTCTTCAATTGCTTGTCTTATGCCGCAATACATTCTTGCTTTAGACCAGGGCACTACCAGTTCCCGGGCCATTGTTTTTGATAAAAACGGAGTCATCAAAGCCATTGCGCAGAAAGAATTTACCCAACTCTTTCCGCAGCCTGGCTGGGTAGAGCACGATCCCAACGAAATCTGGAGCACCCAACTTGGAGTAGCTGCCGAAGCCATCTCCAAAGCAGGGCTTACGGTAAAAGACATTGCCGCCATCGGCATCACCAACCAGCGCGAAACGGTGGTGGTGTGGGACCGCCACAGCGGCAAGCCGGTTTACAATGCCATAGTGTGGCAGGACCGGCGCACGGCTCACCACTGCGACGATCTCGCCCGGCAGGGGCATCAGCCAATGGTACAAAAAACAACAGGGCTGATCATCGATGCGTATTTTTCCGCTACCAAACTGCAATGGATTCTGGAACATGTGGAAGGTGCACGCGACAAAGCTCAAAAGGGAGACCTGTGTTTTGGTACCATTGACAGCTGGCTGCTCTGGAAACTCACCAACGGCACCGTACACGCTACCGATGTCACCAACGCCTCACGCACCATGCTGTACAACATTCATACGTTGCAATGGGATAATGATATGCTGGCATTGTTCAACATCCCGGTATCTATGTTGCCGGCGGTAAAAAGCAGCAGCGAAATTTATGGCTATACACAACAGGTGTTTACGGCACACAGCCTGCCTATTGCGGGCATAGCAGGCGACCAGCAGGCAGCCTTGTTCGGGCAGATGTGCACCCAACCAGGCATGGTGAAAAACACCTATGGTACCGGCTGTTTCATGCTGATGCAAACCGGCGAAACGCCGGTTGCTTCGTCCAACAACCTGCTGACCACCATTGCCTGGCAGCTCAATGGCCGCACTCAATATGCGCTTGAAGGCAGCGTGTTCATTGCCGGTGCCGTGGTGCAATGGCTGCGCGACGGGCTGCAGATCATCCGCAATTCGGCAGAAGTGGAGAGCCTTGCCAAACAGGTAACATCGGGTGACGGTGTGTATGTTGTACCGGCATTTGCGGGGCTTGGCGCACCTTACTGGAATGGTCATGCAAGAGGTACCATCACCGGCATTACGCGGGGCACTACAGCGGCACACATCGCACGAGCGTGCCTCGAAAGCATCGCCTTCCAGACAAGAGATGTGATACAGGCAATGCATGCCGATGCCGGCGTACCGGTAAAGGAACTGCGGGTAGACGGCGGCGCTACCATCAACAACCTGCTGATGCAGTTTCAAAGCGATTTGCTCGGCATACCTGTCGTTCGTCCCAAAGTGACTGAAACCACGGCGCTGGGCGCGGCTTACCTTGCAGGGCTGGCAATTGGTTTTTGGCAAAGCCCCGAAGACATTCAGCAGCAATGGCAGGCAGACAAAACGTTTCAGCCATTGGTTGCGGAATCGCAACGGCAACAATGGATGCGCGAATGGCAACGCGCCATACGGGCGGCGCAGGCCTGGGCAAATGATGATGCCATATGACCTATTCGTGTTGCCTGGATCATGACATTGACACGATGTGGTTTTGATGGCAATCAACAGCCAATGCCATCCCTGGCCAGGTGAATATCCTGGTTGTTTATCCATTCTGACCAACCATTTCAACACCCATTTTGATCCTGCTATGAACCGGAACGACATGCTTGTACAGTTGCAGCAAACCAGTGAATGGGACATCGTGATCATTGGCGGTGGCGCCACCGGTCTTGGGTGCGCAGTAGATGCCGCGAGCCGGGGTTTGACAACATTATTGATAGAGCAATACGATTTTGCCAAAGGCACTTCTTCCCGCTCTACCAAGCTGGTGCATGGCGGCGTGCGCTACCTGGCACAGGGCAACATCAAACTGGTAATGGAAGCCCTGCGCGAACGGGCTTACCTGCTGCGCAATGCGCCACACGTTACGTCGGTCATGGCGTTTGTGGTGCCGGTGTACAGTTTGTTTGACAAATGGTTTTATGGCATTGGATTGAAGGTATATGACCTGTTGTCCGGGAGGTTGTCATTGGGCAAAACGAAGTGGCTGAGCAAAAGAGAAACCTTACAACAACTCACCGGCATCAACGGCAAAACTTTAAAAGGTGGCATCCTGTATTACGATGGGCAGTTTGATGATGCTAGACTCGCCGTTGACCTTGCAAAAACCGCTGCATCACAAGGCGCCTGCCTCCTCAATTATGCCAAAGCATTGTCGTTTACCAAAAATAACAACCGCATCACAGGCATTGACATCCGCGATGAAATCAACGGCGTTGTTTACCCGGTTTCTGCCAAAGTAGTGGTGAACGCCACAGGTGTGTTTGCCGATCGGGTAATGCAATTGGATGAGCCCCGGCAAGGCAATATTATTGCTCCTTCGCAGGGCGTTCACATTGTGGTTGACGCATCTTTTTTTCCCAATGCAACGGCACTGATGATTCCCAAAACAGACGATGGCAGAGTCCTGTTTGCCGTTCCCTGGCACGGCAAGGTGTTGCTGGGCACTACCGATACGCCGCTAAAGCAAATAGCCATAGAACCCACTGCGCTGGAAGAAGAGATTGACTATTTGCTGCATCATGCCAACCGCTATTTGTCGTGCAACATCACGCGAACAGACATCTGCAGCGTGTTTGCCGGGCTGCGCCCGCTGATCAGGCGAACTGGTGCCCGCACCACGTCGTTGCTGAGCCGCGATCATACCATTCTCTTATCAGGAAGCGGGTTGGTTACGGTAAGCGGCGGTAAATGGACTACCTATCGCAAGATGGCCGAAGATGTGATCAGCAAAGCCATGGAAGTGGCACATCTACCCAAAGCGTCCTGTGTTACGAAACGATTGCCCATTCGCCAGACCGTTATCCATCACAACAACAACAATGGGAAAGATGGTTTGTATCCCGGCTTTCCTTACACAAGGGAAGACATTGATGTTTTTGTAACAGAAGAAATGGCGATGACTACGGAAGACATCCTGGCGCGAAGAACAAGAACGTTGTTTCTCGATGCCCGCCTTGCCATAACCGTAGCGCCGCTGGTGTCAAGACAGGTGGCTTTTGCATTGGAGAAAGATGAAGAATGGATACAGGCTGATGTGGCAGCTTTTGTACAACTTGCGCAGCAATATTGCCTTGCCTGACGTTATTCCCTGAGCTTCGTTATTTGAACTAAAATCCGGAATTAATAAACGAACGATATGACTCTTTTTGTGAGCGAATTTATTGGTACGGCCGTCCTCATTACGCTGGGCAATGGCGTGGTAGCCAACGTGGTATTGCCCAAAACAAAAGGCAACAGCGGCGGGCTCATCGCCATTACGTTTGGCTGGGCCATCGCTGTATTTTCGGGGGTGCTCATCTCGGCGCAGGACAGTGGTGCACACCTGAACCCCGCGGTGACACTTGCCCTGGCTGCGTTACACAAAATACCGTGGAGCGCCGTACCGGTGTACCTCGCGGCGCAACTGCTGGGTGCCATGACCGGGGCACTGCTGGTATGGCTTTGCTACCGGCAGCATTTTGAAGAATCCACCGATGCGACAGTGCAGCTTGCTGTGTTTTGCACGGCGCCTTCCATCCGCAACTGGCGGCACAATTTCATCACCGAAATGATCGGCACGTTTATCTTTATTCTCACCATTCTGTTCATCTTAAAACCTGCCAACAGCCTGGGTGCGTTGGATGCCTTGCCGGTAGCACTAGTGGTATTGGGCATCGGGCTGAGTCTGGGCGGACCAACGGGCTATGCCATCAACCCCGCAAGAGACCTGGGACCCCGGCTGGTGCATGCAATAATCCCCATGAAAGGAAAAAAAGACAGCGACTGGGCTTATAGCTGGATACCGGTGGCAGCGCCCATTATTGGGGCATTGGTTGCCGCGCTGCTGTACAGCCACCTGCATCCGTAAAGTGAGGGATTGGATTTTTTGCTGCGCAAAAATTGACGTTGCATTGCGAAGGATAAAAGAGCGGAAGATTCACAAAAAATGTTGTTTTTCTTTTGAAAAACTTTGCGCAGAAAGGGTTTTTATCTGCAACGTTTTGCGACACCTGCGGGCTAATGGATTCAGTGAAATGCATTTCGAAAAAACGACCAACGGCAGTCAGGTGATTGAAGGGTTATGATTGCCTCAAAAGCCTTACTGCTGTTGGTTTTTGTCGTTCGCCACTACATTGTATTGCTTACAGAACAATGCGTTTGCCACTGGCTGCCGAGCGTTTGGCGGCATCAAGAATTTCCATTACCAGCATGTTGTATTTTAGGGAAGACAGATCATCAGTTCCGGGTAGCTGGTTGCTGAGTACGGCTTGTAAGTATGGCATGGGATCACTGATGTTTGGGGGCAATGGATCGGCTGTTTTGCTACCCATTCTTTTTTCGCGCTGCCGGCTGATGATGTTTACGTTGTCAAGTGCATGCAGGTAGCCCGTTTCGCCAAACACTTCCATGTCTTTGATGGCAAACGGCCAGTTCCACGACGCTTCGATCAGCCCCGTGGCACCGGCATATTCTACGATCACCGTAGCATCGTCATCTACTTTGGGATACACATCTGGTTTGTAGTGTCTTGTCACTGCTGTTACGGCAATGGGGCGTTGTCCTTTCATCAGCCACGTCATCAGGTCGGCACCATAACAACCAAAGTCGTTGAGTGCGCCCGCACCATTCTGCACCGGGTCGGTAAGCCAGCTCAAAAACTGCACGCTGCAACCAATTTCTTTGGGGCCCTGGTGACCATCGTGAAACACCATTTTTTTGATCTGCCCGATGCTGTCGTTTTGTACGGTGTGATAGACATCGTGAACCGATGGATACCACGTGGTTTCAAAATTGGTGAGCACCTTAATGTGGTATTGATTCGCCAGTTTTTCTATCTCCTTTGCCTGCACAAGGTTTGCCGCCAGCGGCTTTTCCACCATCACCGGGATGTGTAGCGGCGCGCATACCTGCACGACGGAAAGATGGTCGGCCACTTCATTGTATCCCAATACCGCGTCGGGCATTTTTTGCTTCACCAGTGGCGCGAGATCGGTGAAAAAAAGAGAGTCCGGTAGATGATATTGTGCACCAAATTTTTTCCACAACTCCTTATTTTGTTCGGCAATGCCCACGATGGTCACTTTGCCATCGTTGTGTGCGTGCAGGATGCCGTGAATATGATCGTGGTTAAGACCCGCAACCACAACGCGCAAAGTTGACTGTGCCTGCAGCGATGCAACGCTGCCCAGTAACAACAGGATAAAAAATGCCATGTTTTGCGCACGGGAACTAACAGCAGCTTGATAGAAAGACAGGTAACCTTTCATAGACAAATGGTTGAAGCAATAGTTGTTCTAATTTTTCAAAAGTAAAAGTTACAGGCGGATAAGCCGGAAAAACATCGTTGCCCGGTTACCAATGCGCACTCCGCCTGCAAAGAAACGGTTCCGAAAGACATTTTTTGCGGCACCACGGGCAGCAGCCGAAGCCTGAAATGAGCGTAGCTGGTTGTTAAATCAAAAGCCAACGGGAACAATGCCGGCAACCGGAATATTTCTGCCAATTGCAAGTGCAGCGCAAACGGAAATGACGGTATTATTTTTTCAACCATTGATTGTCTGCCAGCCAGTCGGCAAGTCGTTGCGGCCAGCCTTTCAGCGTAGCCATCTGCGACCGGTAACCCATGTTGAACCCATGACCGCCCTGTGCGTACAAGTGTACTTCGGCAGATACTTTTGCCTGCCGGTATAGCGACAACAGCTTCACCACCGGTTCGGAACAGCAGGAATCATCGCTTGCCGCCAGCATGAACACCGGTGGCAAAGGCCCCGATACTGTTTCAGGCACTGCCAGTGGCCCGGGATAAATGAGGATGGAGAAATCGGGTTTAGCAGTCAGCGCGTCAATGGCATCGTGTCCCGCGGCATGCGCTTCGTTGTAGCCAAACGACAGCCAGCCCGCTACTTCACCGCCGGCAGAAAAGCCCATTACCCCAATGCGTGCTGTATCGAGGTGATAATCTGCCGCTTTGCTTTGCACGAGGCGCATTGCCCGGAATACATCCTGTCTTGCATGCTCCATCGTATAGACCGAGCTGTCTTCCCTAAACAGCCGGTATTTCAATACAAAGGCAGTAACACCCAGGTTGTTCAGGAATTTTGCCGCATCGGCACCTTCTGCATTGTAAACCAGCGTTCGGTGCCCCCCACCGGGACAAACAATCACCGCGGTGCCATTTGCTTTTTCTTTCGGTGGCAAATACACTGTCAGTGAAGGATTGTTGACATGCTTTACCCACCAGTCTTTTGCCTCTTCGGGCTCGTTCTTTTTTTGTTCAAAACCCGGCGCCCCGTTTTGCCAAAGCGGGATAGATTCAACAACATCCTGGCAGTGGGCAACGGGTACCGATAACATACCAACGGCGCAGCAAAAGCTATACACACAAACTACCCGCAGGTGGTTCAGGGTAATGGAAATGATTTTGTTCATATGGAAACGTTAGATGAATGATAGGTTAAATGTAAGCAAGCCAACAGAGAAATAGGCAATTGGTTACGACAAGATTGAATCGGGTGTTTTTGATGACTTGTTGTGATCGAAGTATTTTGACCGCCATCCCTCTTTTAAAATAAAAAACACGCCTGCCTGCTGTAAGGGTGCATTGCCATGTGAAAAGATGTAATTTCCCGCTTTCTCTTTTTGAAACAAACACTATGTCGTCTTTATTATTGAACCGGAACCATTTTGGCAGTGAAGCCAACAAAGGAAACACCTTGTCCCGTGAAGAAGCCGGGCAGTTGTTGAACGATTGGGTGTTGAATCCCAAATTGCAGCTGCACATGAAACAGGTAGCCATGCTGATGCATAGCTGGGCAATGGAAAAAGAAGGGTTGGATGAAGCTGGTCAATGGCAGTGGGAAATGGCAGGACTGCTGCACGACGCCGACTGGGATCAATGGCCCGATCAGCACTGCCGAAAAATCATTGAAACACTCGAAGCCCGGCAGGTGGACCCCGCCATCCTGCACGCCATTGCGTCGCACGGTCCCCTGCACTTTGGCGTGGAGCCGGAAACCAGCATGGATAAAATGTTGTATGCATTTGATGAACTGAGCGGGCTGGTACATGCTTATGCCCTGATGCGTCCAAACGGTTACGAAGGCATGGATGTAAAAGGTGTAAAAAAACGATTGAAAGAAAAATCGTTTGCCGCCAGCGTGTCGAGAGAAGACATTGCCGATGCCTGCGGGCGTGCCGGTATCGGGCTCGACGAGTTGATCGCCTTTATTATTGCCAGGCAACCGGCAGTGAACTAACCATTCTTACCCAAACATGCCGGCGGTGCGCCGGGCAATATTTTTTGCCGGGTAGAAGAAGAGCAAACTTCCTTACTTTTTATATCTTGCAGATGCCATATTTTTTTTACGTATTATCTAAAAACTACCTATGAATTCACGCCGACATTTCCTGCAAAAAATAACCGCTGCCACTGTTGCCATCCCGCTGTTGAGAGCCAGTGCACAAGCAGCTGCACCCGGGCATGCACGCCATTACGAAGGTCCTGTGTTGCGGGTAGCCATCATGGGGCTGGGCAGCTATGGCACTCGAGTAGCCGAAGCCATGAAAGGCTGCAAATCTGCCCGGCTGGTGGGCGCCATCAGCGGTACGCCGTCGAAACTATCCGATTGGCAACAGAAATACAATATACCGGCTAAGAATTGCTACAATTACGACAACTTTGACAACATCAAAAACAACCCGGATATAGACGCTGTATATGTCATTACGCCCAATGCGTTGCACCACGACCAGGTAATCCGCGTGGCAAAAGCGGGCAAACATGTGATCTGCGAAAAACCGATGGCTGTAAATGCAAAGGAAGGACAGGAAATGGTGGATGCCTGCAAAGCTGCCAATGTGAAACTGCTCGTGGGCTACCGCATGCACTTTGAACCGCATACGCTGGAAATCATCCGGCTGCGCAATGCCGGCGAGTTTGGAAAAATCACTTTCTTCCAGGGGTTGTCGGGCTTCGTGATTGGCGATCCCAGCCAGTGGCGGCTGAACAAAAAATTATCGGGTGGCGGTGCGCTGATGGACATCGGTATTTATTCCATCAACGGCGCTCGCTATATGGTAGGGGAAGACCCGGTGTGGGTTACGGCACAGGAAACCAAAAACAATCCGCAGAAATTCACGGAAGGCGTAGACGAAACCATCCAGTTCCAGTTGGGTTTTCCCGGCGGCGCAGTGGCTTCGTGCCTTTCCACTTACAGCATGAACAACCTTGACCGGTTTTTTCTCGACGGGCTCGATGGTTTTGCCGAACTAAATCCTGCTACCGGTTACGGACCTATCCGCGGGCGTACCCACAAAGGCGACATCAACCAGCCGGTGGTCACGCACCAAACGGTGCAGATGGATGAAATGGCAGCCATTATTTTGCAGGGAAAACAACCCGTGGTGCCGGTAGATGGTGAAGAAGGCGTCAAAGACATGAAGGTGATAGATGCCATTTACAAAGCCATTCAATCGCCCGGTAAAGTAGCATTGTCATTGTAAACAAATCCCAATTCATTGGCTTTTATCATTGCCACAAAAAACAACCGCAGACAGCATCTGCGGTTGTTTTTTGTGACAATGCCGAATGGAAAAAAAAGTATTTTTTTCCCCAAAAAAACGTCATTTCTATACATACAAATCGGAATACAGCCTGCCGCCCGGCGTCACGGCATATTCGCTGAAATCTGTGATGCCTTCGCCTTGCAATACTTCTTCGTCAAGGAATGTATTGCCGGTGCATTCCGCCGAAGGTTTGCTCAGGATGGCAAATGCCGCATCTGCCATGATCTCCGGTTTGCGGCTCATGGCAGCGAGCTTTTCTCCGCCCAGCAGGTTGCGTACTGCCGCTGTATCTATGGTGGTTTTGGGCCACAAGGCATTGGAGGCAATGCCATATTTTTTAAACTCTGCTGCCCAGGCTATTGCCATCATGCTCATGCTGAATTTACTGAGGGTATAAGCGATCTGCGGGCTTAGCCATTTGGGCTGCAGGCTCACGGGCGGCGACAAGGTTAAAATGTGCGCGTTGCTGCCGCTTTTCAACAACGGCAGGCAGGCTTTCGTCACTAAAAAAGTGCCGCGCACATTGATGTCGTGGATGAGGTCGAACCGCTTGCTGTCGGTGGCTTCGGTATTGCTGAGCTGAATGGCCGACGCATTGTTGATCAGCACGTCTATGCCGCCAAACGCTTTCTCTGCCTGCGCTACCGCCTGCAGTACCTGGTCTTCAAAACGAATGTCCACCTGCACGGGCAGGGCATTGCCACCGGCGGCTTCCACTTCTTTAGCGGCAGTGTAAATGGTGCCGCCCAGTTTCGGGTTTTCTTCCACGCTTTTGGCAGCGATAACAATATTGGCGCCTGCAGTTGCGAGGCGCAACGCGATGGCTTTTCCTATGCCGCGGCTGGCACCGGTAATGAGGATGGTTTTATTGGCAAACAACATACAATGGTTTGATGAATGAAACAATGACAGAGACAGGAAACACCTGTAAAGTAATTCAAAATAAGATACCGCGTCTGCCGCCCGTTGAGCGATTCATCTGAAAAAATGAACCTTTGCAGTTATGGACGAGATTGACATCAAGAAATTGTTTCCCGGTCTCGAAGACGGGTTGTACGAAGAAATCCTGGCGCACGGCAGCATCCGCGAAATCAAAGCTGGCGAAACGCTGTTGCGCGTCGGGCAAACCATTCGTTCTACTATGCTCATCCTCGACGGGCTGGTGAAGCTGTATCGCGAAGACGATGAAGGCAAAGAATTTTTTATCTACCATCTGCACGCCGGGCAGGCTTGTTCCCTGTCGCTCGTTTGTGCAGTACGGCACCAGACCAGCGAAGTGCTGGCGAAAGCAATGACCGACGCCACCGTACTGCAGATTCCCCTTTCTTTTATGGATCAATGGATGAGCCGGTACAAAAGCTGGTACCAGTTTGTCATCACCTCTTACCGCGACCGCTTTGAAGAATTGCTGAAGACCATTGATGCCATTGCCTTCACCAATATGGACGAACGGCTGACCTTTTACCTGCAAAAACAAGTGGAAACAGGAGGCAATCAACTCAAAATGACGCACCAGGAAATTGCTTCCGACCTCAATTCATCACGGGAAGTCATTAGCCGGCTGCTGAAAAAGATGGAAGCCCGCGGCTGGCTTCTCATTCACCGCAATTCCATTGAATGGCTGCGCCCTGTGTAAGTCTGTGTGACTATTATCACGCTACTTCTCCGGTAATCGGTTCACCTTTGCATCACAATGATGGAAGTGATCGGGTATATCGCAGCTTTGTTTATCGGCGTTTCGCTGGGGCTTATCGGGGGTGGCGGTTCTATCTTAACCGTGCCTGTTTTGGTTTACCTGTTTGGTGTATCGCCGGTAACGGCTACGTCATATTCCCTGTTTGTCGTGGGTGCTACCAGCACGGTAGGCACGTTCAACAGCTATCACAAAGGATTGGTGGATGTAAAGACGGCGCTGTTGTTTGGTTCTTCTTCCGTCATCACCGTGTTCATCACCCGTAAGCTCATCATCCCGCGCATTCCCGAACACATTGCCATCGGTACCATTGATGCCCGTTTTTCGGTCATTACGATGGTGCTGTTTGCCGTGATCATGCTGCTGGCATCGTTGTCCATGATACAATCCGGAGAAATGAGCAGCAGCACATCCCGGTCATCTAAAAAGACGTTTGTGCTGCTGTTGTATGGCGTAGGCATCGGGCTGGTGACCGGCTTCCTAGGTGCGGGCGGTGGTTTTTTGCTGATTCCTGCACTGGTACTGCTGTTGCAGCTGCCCATGAAAAAAGCCATTGGCACATCTTTGCTCATCATATCACTCAAT
This sequence comes from uncultured Chitinophagaceae bacterium, assembly GCA_963826385.1. Taxonomy (GTDB): domain Bacteria; phylum Bacteroidota; class Bacteroidia; order Chitinophagales; family Chitinophagaceae; genus Ilyomonas. Next base: position 113,975 of record CAWGWV010000012.1, read on the forward strand.
TCGATGGTGGGTTTCATCGGCGATCTTGGTCAATATCACCTCAACTGGAGGTTGCTGCTAATTGTGACTGCCATTGCCACTGCAGGTGTCATGATCGGCGGTTTGCTGAGCAAAAAAATTCAGGGTGAAAAACTCAAAAAAGGCTTTGGCTGGTTCGTGTTGCTCATGGGCATCTACATCATCATCCACGAACTTTTTTTGGGAAGAGCTTGAGTAAATGAAAGTATAAAAACAAAGCGGGAAATGCATTTGACAAGCGAATGACACCCGCATAGAACAACGTTAGCAATATCTATTTTACACCAAATAAACAAAACAAAGACAATATGATTGAGTTTGTAAAACAGCCCTGGACCTGGTATGCAGCGGGTATTATCATCGGGCTCATTGTGCCGGCGCTGTTGCTGCTGGGCAATAAACATTTTGGCATTTCGGCCAACCTGCGGCATGCATGTGCTGCCTGTTTCCCTGCCAACATTCCATTTTTTCAGTACGACTGGAAGAAAGAAGTATGGAACCTGTTTTTTGTAGCGGGCATCCTGGTGGGTGGCTTCCTGGCAGCGCATTATTTATCCAATCCCCAACCTGTGGATGTAGCGCCTGCGTTGCTTTCCGAACTGAAAACCTATGGCATCACCGACCACAGCACCATGCTGCCACCGGAGATATTCAGCTGGCAAAGCCTCTTTACGGTACGGGGCTTTATCCTCCTCGTTGGCGGTGGATTCTTGGTGGGTTTTGGCACCCGGTATGCCGGTGGCTGTACCAGTGGTCATGCCATTATGGGATTGAGCAATTTGCAGGTTCCTTCGCTTATCGCGACACTTAGCTTTATGGCGGGTGGTTTTATCATGGCAAACCTGGTTTTGCCCTATATTCTTCATTTATAAATAAAAAAACAATGTTGAAACACACACATAGCGAAGTCCCGGGCAAAGCCTATACAGGCAATGGTGTCAGCCCAATTAAAGTGCCTGCCATCACCGACTTTGAAGTAGTAACAGAAACAGGCGTCAACAACAATCCGGAAGCATCGCAGCGCCCATGGTGGCACAACCTGCAGTACCTGTTGGTGGGCGTTGTCTTCGGGATTGTATTTGTAAAATCGGAAGTGATTTCCTGGTTCCGGATACAGGAAATGTTTCGCCTGCAAAGTTTTCACATGTACGGCGTTATTGGTACCGCCGTGGTGGTGGGAATGATTTCGGTATGGCTCATCAAAAAACTGAAACTCAAAACCATCCATGGCGAGCCAATTACTTTTCAACCAAAGACATTCAACAAAGGTCAAATTTTCGGCGGTCTCATTTTCGGCTTTGGCTGGGCAATGACGGGTGCCTGCCCTGCCCGTTGTTCGCGCAAATCGGAACCGGCTTTTTGGTGGTGACCGTTGTATTGCTCAGCGCCGTGGCAGGCACGTGGGTATATGGTTATTTCAGGGAAAAGTTGCCGATGTAATCTTCCTACTGCATCTAATGAGAAAGGCTTCCATTAAACGGAAGCCTTTCTCATTAGATGCATCAACTGCTGTTGTTGTTTTCCCGGAAAAAATAACCTTTTTAACCGGATGACAGCAAGGAAAACGGCAGGTTTGCCATGATCAGGAACGGTTTGGGTCAGTGTGCTGGCGCCTGGTTGGTGTTATTCATCGCTGCTCAACGAACTGATGTGGGCTGCGGTGTACACCGGACACGAAGCAGTAGCACTGGTTGTTAAAAATATGCCTGACAATAGCAGCAAACCCAATCCTGCAGGTCCTTTGATTTTGCCGGTGGCATATGCAGCAATGATGCCGCCGCCAATGGCGGAACGGATGATTCTATCGGCGAGCCCCATGTTTTTCGGAAAAGTCATATCGTTTGATTTAATAATGATCATCGCAAATTCAATACCCGCTTTCTGTGTGACAATGGTCACCGTGCGGCAAAAGAACTAGTATGACATTTGCAATGTAAATACAGAACTATGCAGATAAAACAATTTGAAGACAAACACCTTTCGCATTATAGCTATGCCATCGTCAGTGATTGCGAACAGAAGATGATGTTGATAGACCCGGCGCGCGACCCGCAGCCGTATTACGATTATGCCAAAGAACATGAATTGACAATTACCGGGGTTATTGAAACGCATCCGCATGCCGATTTTGTTAGCAGCCACCTCGAAATACACAACACAACCGGCGCGAGTGATTTATACCAGCCAACACGTACACGCGCATTACCCGCACGAATCCTTTGACGAAGGGCAAACGATACAACTGGGCAAAATCACATTGTCGGCCCTTCATACGCCGGGACATTCGCCCGATAGCATCAGCATATTGCTGGAACATGGCGGCAAACAAAAAGCCGTATTTACCGGCGACACATTGTTTGTAGGCGATTGCGGCCGCCCTGACCTGCGGGAAGATTCGGGGAAAATACAAACGACGAGGGAAGACCTTGCAAAGCAGATGTACCACTCGCTGCGCGACAAATTGATGAAGCTTGATGATGCTGTGGTCGTGTATCCTGCACATGGTGCAGGTACGCTGTGCGGCAAAAATCTAAGTAAAGAAAGCAGCAGCACCATTGGCAAAGAAAAAGAAACCAACTGGAGCCTGCAGGAAGCCACGGAAGAAGAATTTGTCGGCAACCTGTTGGCCGATCAGCCCTTCGTTCCGCAATATTTCCCTTATGATGTGGAACTGAACCGGAATGGTGCGGTTGCCTTGCAGGAAGCGTTGAAAGACATTCGCATACAACCTGCCGGAGAAGCCAGCCCTGATACCGGGTTGTGGACAATTGATGTGAGAAAAGAAGCCGCTTTCAAAGAAGGTCACCTGCCTCACGCCATCAACCTGATGGAAGACGGAAAGTTTGAAACCTGGCTTGGCAGCATCATTCGTCCCGGTGAATTTTTCAACCTCGCCGGCGACAGCAAAGAGCAGGTAGAACGCATGCTGAAACGCGTGGCATCCATTGGTTATGAAGCCTGCGTGCAAAGTGCGGTGATTGTGACAAAGGGAGAAGTGCAGGAAGCAGATACAGACGTGGATTTGTTTGCCAAACATCCCGATGACTATACCATTGTCGATGTAAGAAACGCATCGGAAGTGGCTGATAAAAAGGTGTTTGCCAACAGCCTGTCCATCCCGCTTGCGGAAATGCGCAACCGCGTAACCGAAATACCGACCGATAAGCCAATCGTGGTGCATTGTGCGGGCGGCTATCGCAGTGCGGCTGCCAGTTCGCTGATCCATGCAAAGCTGAATGGCGTAGTAAGGGTATTTGATCTGGGCGATGCGGTGAAGCAATTTATGAAGTAAACCTTGTGGGCTGCTGCAGTATGTGGCAGCCTTTTTTTGCTTCGGTCAGTTGCGCCGACATGCCTCACTTTTTTAGAACAACACCTGTTGAGAACTGCATCACCTTCATTGTATGCGTATGAAAAAACCAATCCGTTTCCTGTTGCTGTTGTCTTGCTTTGCCATGTTCACCCGCGCCTACAGCCAGGCTGCACAACCGCCTCCTGTCTTTCGCGGAGCAGAGTCAAATCTTGATGCCTACAAAGCATTGTATGTGCTGGATGAGTCGGACGACAAGAAAATAAAAATGGTGCTGCGCAACATCAGCAACGCATTGGAAGATCCGCGGCTGAAAGGCAAGCTGGACGTGGAACTGGTGGCATTTGGCGACGGCGTTGCGCTATTCAAACAATCTAACCATTACGATACCTTGTTGTTGAAGCTGCAAAGCAAAGGCGTGCTGCTGGCACAATGCGAGAATACCATTCGTGAAAGAAAGATCGGCAAAGAAGAGTTGTGGCCGTTTATATCTTATGTCCCGAGCGGCAATGGCGAAATCATTATCCGGCATTACCAGGGTTGGGCCATTGTACATCCGTAAACTGTTGTTGAACAATTTTATTCCTTGTCGCGCTGCCGGAGAAGCAGGTGCAGTTGTTGTGTTTGCCGGGCGCGGTTGTACTTTTCATCCCTGCACAACAAGCAGGAGCAAGGTTTGCCGTGAGACCGGAACGCATACAGGTTGTCAGCCGCGTTGCCTGTAGCATTCTGCAACTGGTACAGGCGGATCCTGCGTTTGTATTTCAGCATTTTGAGTTCGTGCCGGCGTGCTTTGTTCATTTGTTTCAATGCAAAGTGTTTGCAAAGATATTGCGTTCAAATGTTTTTCTAATAATGCGGTTGCCCGGTTTTTACCGGTTTCCATTATCCTATTTTCCGTATGTTTTTCCGGGTAAAAAAATGTTGTTTTCAAGTATACTTTTGACGTGATTGTTAGTAAAGTAAATAAGAAAAAAGTACAGCCTGCAACGCCGATGCGTTCATTAAAGGAATGTATAAAATCACACCGTACATATTTGACGGGTAAATGGAAAATCTGGTTCCTTAGTCATGCATTGAGAAGTATAAATAAATTATAAACCATTGCTCTTCATTTGGTTGTGTCGCCTGTTTGCCTTATCTAATGGTTGTTGTTGCAAAGCGCTATAACACATTTTGTAAACCGTAAAAAAGAATTGGATATAAGCACGACAATGAATGACACACGAAGATGAACGATAGGGATGTAAAGAACCAGATTAACCAAAACAATACCCCGAACGACCAAACCAATACGAACCTCAATGAATTTTTTGTGACCAGGTAAAGGACATTTACTGGGGCGAATAAACATGGGTGAATACATTGCCCCGCATGCAGGAAGCTGCCACCGTCCAGGAACTGAAAGATGCAATTGCTTTGCACCTGAACCAGGCAATAGAACAGGTGCAACGACTGGAAAAAGTTTTTAGTACAACTGGTATAAATACCGAAGCAGTTAAGTGCCTTGCCATGGCGGGTATCATAGACGAAGGCGAAGGCATCATCCGTTTCGCAAATGATGCCTTCAGCACAAAGAGATCTAGGGTTGATATCTGCCGGTCAAAAGCAGAACACTATTAAATAGCAACGTATGTGGATTGGTAACACTGGCAAATACGCTGGGGTTCACCGACGCTGTCAGCCTGCTACACCAAAGCCTTGAAGAAGAAAAAGTTGCTGATAACCGACTTACGCAAATAGCGGTGCAGGGTGTGAACCGAAAAGCCAGCCACGAACCGGTAGAGGCATAAGACGGAATTGCTAACTGGCGAACCTGATGTACGAAGCCGCCTGCATAATGCAGGCGGCTTTTTTGTGCCGAAACCGGCTCCATTTTGACCACAATCGAATGTTGCCAACCCTTATGAACGAGTCGCTGTTCATACGTAAATGGGCAGCGAAATGGTAAATACAGATCCTTTGCCTTCCTCTGATCGAAAGACAATGGAGCCGTTGTGTGCTTTGATAATCTGGTGGCTTAAGAACAGCCCGATGCCCAGGCCGGAATAGGTAGGCGACAATCCTTCTGCCCTGAAGAAACGGGAAAAGATTTTGTCTGCCTGCGCTGCAGGAATGCCAATGCCAAAATCTTCTACCGAAATAAAGACATCGCTCGACCCGGTATTGGCATCTATTACAATTCTATCAGCCTTGGGCGAGTATTTCAACGCGTTCGAGACGAGGTTGATAAACACTTGTTCCAGCCTGTCTTTGTCGCCCGTTATCATCACCGGTTGGGTAGTGCCGTTGTAAACAATGTTGTGCTGCCGGCTGGTGACGCGCATGCTCTCGATGGTCTCGAGCAGTAGCTGAATGCTATCGAATTGGTCCATTTGCAACAGCAACTTCCCCGATTCAATTTTCGATACGTCGAGCAGGTCTTTCACCAGCTTCGCCAGCTTATTGCTCAGGGTAATGGCTTTGTTGATAAAGTTATGCGCAAGCGGCGGCAATTCTTTTTCCTGGCCAATGTTGTTTTCCAGGATGTGCAGGTATCCTTTCAGGCTCGTGATGGGAGTATTGAGTTCGTGGCTAGCCACGCTGATAAATTCGTCTTTGTAACGGTTCAGTTTTTTCAGCTCTTCTGCATACGATTCCAATTGCTGTTTGGCCGTTACTTTTTCGGAAATGTCACGCGCCACTTTGGAGGCGCCCATGATGTCCCCTTTTTCATTTTTGATGGGCGATACCGTGATCGATAGATCTACCAGCGAGCCATCTTTGCGCACCCGCCGGGTTTCAAAGTGCTCCACCTTTTCACCGGCTTTGATGCGGTTGATAATCATCGTTTCTTCTGCGCGTCCTTCGGTGGGGATGATCATGGTGATGTGCTTGCCAATGGCTTCCGTTTCCCGGTAACCAAGAATTTGTTCTGCCGATTTGTTCCAGCTGGTGATGTATCCGTCGAGGTTCTTGCTGATGATGGCATCGTCGCTCGAATCTACGATGGCTGCCAGCATCGCTACCTTTGCTTTTGCCTGCACCTGTTCGGTAATGTTCCGCGCTATTTTGGATACGCCGATTACTTCGTTGCTGGCATTCATTACCGGCGAAACGGTTAAGACAACCGGTACCATATCCCCGTTCTTTTTTTGACGGATGGTTTGGTAATGTTCTATCTTTTCTCCCTTTCGCACTTTGCTGATGATGATGTCTTCCTCATACCGCCTGTCTTTCGGGATGATGATGGTGATGTGCTTTCCTTTTACTTCGGCTTCCGTATATCCAAAGATGTGTTCGGCAGCTTTGTTCCAGCTGGTGATGAATCCATTGAGGTCTTTGCTGACAATGGCATCAGTGCTCGATTGTACAATAGCGGCCAGCATGGCATTGCGTTCTTCCACCAGCTTCATCCCGGAAGCATCGCGCAAGACAAAACAGGCACCGGTAACTTTTTGCCGGTTGTCTTTAACAGGAAAAACGGAAAGGACCACCTGGCAAAGCTGACCGCTTTTGGTTAGTCTGTTGGTTTCGTAGGCGGCAATCACCTGGTTGATGCTGATGTTTGGAAATGTATGGGTTTCTTCCGCGTACCGGTTCGGGGGAACAAGGATACTGATGTGTTTGCCTATGATTTCATTGCCCATGTATTCAAACATACTTTCGGCAGCCGGGTTCCAGCTATGGATGATGCCATCCATCCCGGTATTGATGATGGCATCGGATGTTGATGCAATGATGGCAGCTAACGCAAGGGCAGTATCAATATCCTTCTGTTGTATTTCACCTGCATCCATTCAACAAAGATATGATTATGCCCGATGGCGGGCTGATTATCCATTCCGCACGAAGCAACTGCCTCTTTACGCCACCTGGAATGCAATTTTTTATACGGATATTGTGATTACAAATCCTGGGTGCTCACCAGCGCGGTGTTGGTGCAATATGGATCGTTTTGCACAACGACATCAGCGGGAATGGATACCCATGGGAAATTTTCTGATAATAAAACAATGCAGCCAAAGAAGGCATCTGCTAATTGTCCGGAAACCTCATTTACCTGCCTGTCAATGAAAAAAGTTGCGCTTCATCCGGCAATGTATGCGTTTATTTGCGCAGCATACATCATTATCCCACGATACAACACCTGATACAACCATGTCTTCTTACATCTCTAACGAAACACCTCCGTTCGATACTGTCATTACCGATATTGCCGATTATGTATTGACCTACGACATCAAGAGCGAACAGGCATGGCAGACCGCACAATATTGCCTGCTCGATACACTGGGCTGTGGTTTTGAAGCGCTCACCTACCCCGCGTGTACCAAGATGCTGGGGCCGGTAGTGCCGGGCACCATTGTACCCAACGGTGCCAAAGTGCCGGGCACGGCTTACCAGCTCGATCCCGTGCAGGCAGCTTTTAACATTGGTGCCATTGTTCGCTGGCTTGATTTCAACGATACCTGGCTGGCTGCGGAATGGGGACATCCGTCTGACAACCTTGGCGGCATCCTCGCAGTCGCCGACTGGCTGTCGCGTACGGCAGTGGCGGGCGGCAAAGCACCGTTGCTGGTAAAAGACGTGCTCGACGCCATGATCCGTGCGCATGAAATACAAGGCGTGATGGCGCTGGAAAATTCGTTCAACCGCGTGGGGCTCGATCATGTATTGCTGGTAAAGCTCGCCACCACTGCCGTTGTGGGCAAGCTGATCGGGCTTTCGAGATCCGAACTGATCAATGCCATTTCGCATGTGTTTGTAGATGGGCAGGCACTGCGCACCTACCGGCATGCGCCCAATACCGGCAGCCGCAAGTCGTGGGCGGCCGGCGATGCCACGGCGCGGGGGGTACGGCTGGCACTCATCGCCAAAACCGGGGAAATGGGTTATCCTTCGGTATTGACCGCCGGCACCTGGGGCTTTTACGATGTGTCTTTCCGGGGCAAACCGTTTACGTTTCAGCGTACTTACGGGTCGTATGTAATGGAACACGTGTTGTTTAAAATTTCGTTCCCTGCGGAGTTTCATTCGCAGACTGCCGTAGAAGCCGCCATGCTGCTATACCACCAGCTGCAGACAGACGGCAAAACATCTGACGACATCAAAAGTATCCGCATCCGCACACACGAAGCCGCCATTCGCATCATAGACAAACAAGGACCTTTGCACAACCCTGCCGACAGGGATCATTGCATTCAATACATGATTGCCGTTCCGCTCATCTTCGGGCGATTGACCGCTTCCGATTATGAAGATGCCATTGCCAGGGATGCGCGCATCGATGAATTGCGCAGCAAAATGCTGATCACGGAAGAACAACAGTTTACCATTGATTATCTCGATCCGGAAAAGCGTTCCATCGCCAATGCACTCACCATTGTTTTGAATGACGGAACAGAGCTGGAAGAAGTGGTGGTGGAATATCCCATTGGCCACAAACGGCGGCGTGCAGATGGCATTCCTTTGCTGATCGAAAAATTCAAAATCAACCTGGCGCGTAAATTTTCTGCCAAGCAGCAGCAGGACATACTTGCCGTGGCACTCGACAGCGACAAACTGATGAACCTGCCGGTGAACGAGTTCACCGACCTGATGACAGGTTAAACGCATATTTCATTTGCTGTGTATTGAATGACCATAAGGCGAATTAATATTTCTATAGTAGTGTATCATATCACCATCTGAATGTTGTTCCTGAAGCCTGCCGGTTATCTTTATCAACAGCCAGCAATGCAATGATTGCATCAGCAGAGTGTTGCAGTCGCCGAATGATTTGGCTGTGTGTTGTTTTTTAATTCGTTTGATTGACCTGCCTATTGATTGTTCCTTTTTTAAGGGGTAAGAAAAGAGCTGTTTGTGAATCTGCCATTGGTTTGTAAAAGCGGTGCAAAAAGCAGCACATAATCACCAATTCAAAACCGGGGTGATGGGCGGTAATGAGGCATCCTTTTTTAAGCGACCGGAATACCGGTTGCTGAAAGTGACTAATGCTGAAGTCCAATACAAAGAAGGGCTGGAAGACCGCATCAAATTGCAAACGGATACACCGTTGCGTCCTCATTCATACCGGAAAAATAAAGTTGGTGCCGGGCAAAAAAGATAGCTGCCGGGTGGTGCTGAACTGGCGGTCAGCAACGGTTGCGCAAACATCATCCGGCAGTATATAGACAGGTAAGCAACCGCTTGTCATTTTGTTTTTTTATCTGTATAAATAGTTGTTTTTGTAATACCTTCCGTTTGCCTAAAACTTTTTTTGTTGTTATAAAAAGTAATTACCTTACTACTATAAATCTTGCTTTATGACACATTCTATTGTATCGCGCGTAGCCGTGGTTGTTCTTGCTATAGTCATGATTTTGTTTGGGATTTATCATTTTATGGCTCCGCAAAGCTTGTTGGTGTATGTGCCGGAATTTTTGCCCGGTGGCATCATCTGGGTATATTTTGCCGGAGCGGCATTTATCCTGGCAGCCATTGCCTTTCTCACCCATAAGTATGCAAAGCTGGCCGGTTATATGCTGGCTGCACTGCTGATCATTTTTGTATTGACCATTCACCTGCCCAATTACCTGCATTCGGGCAGTGCCGATATGAAGCAGATGGCGTTTGTAAGCATGTTGAAAGATACCGCCATTGCCGCCTTTGCATTGTACATCGGCAGCAACGCAAAGAGCCTCGAATAAGCGCTACCGCGGAATGAATGTAAAGCATAGCTATTGACGGCAGAAAGGACAAACGGAGCGGTATGAAAAGGAAATGGTGACTGTTAATGATCGTGTTATGCACCGAAGCCAATACAATTTATCTCCTTCACTCAACTTCCTGACCACCCGAACAGGGCATAATAATTGATATTTACTGACGGTTTAATTTCAAAAGATCTGATGATCGGCTGATATTTGTAGTGGCAAAATATGCGACTGCCTCTTTTGACAGCAATGAATCAAAAAGAGGTGGTACACATTTTCCATCATCAAATCAGTGTGGATAGACTACACCCGGTAACAGTAAAAGTGTACCTATTTCAGCGATGGTTACCGGTGACATCAAAACCAGGAAGCCTTCGCAATCCGTACCTGATGACAACAGGAGCAACCTGCCTTACCAAAACAGGCCTGAAAATGACGACAAAGAACAGAACGGCATTGTAAAAGATGACAATCAACCATATATTCATGGCAACCAAAACTTGGAAACGAAACCAGTAAACCGCTTATTTATCTGATTCTTATTTCATGGAAAAAAAAATACTACGGTGGAACTTTGTCTTTCAATACGGATGGGTATTGACCAACATGTTCAACTCGCTGCTACTGCTTCCCCTTTACCTCAAGAACATTGAAAAAGATACGCTGGGCGTGTGGATTGCCACCAGCAGCGTGCTGAACTGGATGACCCTTGCCGATCCCGGCGTAGGCGAAGTGCTGCAACAAAACATTGCTGAATTCCTGGGGCGGAAACAATATGGTGAAATCGGGCGTTCCATCGCCTCTGGTTTTGTGGCTTCTGCCGGCATCGTACTGTTTGCTATCCTGTTTGGATTTGGCTGCTTTTTTTCACTGGATTATATCATTGGCAAAGACGTTTCGCAGTTTCCCAACCTGGCTGCTGCGCTGATGATTTCCGTCGTGGCAACGGGTATGTCGCTGGTGTCGTTTACTTTGTCGGGCATCAACCAGGGATTGCACAATTCGGCACATGTAGCCATCTCATCGCTGTCGGCTAATTTTTTGTTTTTGTTTGTCAATATTGCATTGCTGTATATGGGGTACGGCGTTATGTCCATTGCCATCGCCAACCTTAGCCGTGCCTTGTTCATCAACGCGTTCAACATCATTTCCATGCTGCGGCTGCTGAAGCGCGAAGGCATCGCCATCATCTACGAGCAGGCTTATTTCAAGCGCTTTATCAAAATCTTTTCTTTTACCTCGGCTTCCAAAATCATAACGGGGCTGTCGTACAGCATGGATATGCTGGTGCTGGCACGGTTCATCGCGCCTTCCATGATTACGGTGTATGAAGTGAACAAGCGACCACTCAACATGTCCAATTCGCTGGTGGGCAGGCATTCGGTAGCACTGATGCCTTTGATCTCGCACTCGGTGGGTACGGGCAACAAAGAATTTATCAAAACACTCATTTACAAACAGTTTAAATTTTACAGTTACGCTGCCATTTTCATCGGGCTCATGTTTGTGCTCAATTACGAAAACCTGATATCGCTGTGGACAGAGCCGGATAAATTCATTGGCAATGCCATGCCTTTTGGCAACACCATTCTCTACCTGCTCATCATCTACAATTTTTTGAGCCTCATTACTTATTTCATGTCCAACGTCGGGTATGCGCTGGGTGACATTAAGAAAAACAGCCAGTTCAACATCGTGCGAAACCTCATCTATGGCGTACTCATTTATTTTGCCGCCAAAACTTATGGCATCATTGGAACGGTGACCGTTTCGCTGGTGATGATGCTGGTAGCCGACTTCTTTTATTTTCCTTACAAAGTCTATCGCATGGGGTATTTTTCTGCCTCCATGGTGCGCAATTCTCTCCTGTTCTGGAGCCTCCTCATTGCGGCGAGCCTGCTTGTGATCTGGGGCTGCCGGCTGATGGCTGATTCCCTGTTGCCCGCCGACATGTTTTTTGCCAGGATACTGGTTAGCTCAGCCGTATTCGGTGTTTTCTTTTTGTGTTTTTTACTGGTGATTGACAAGGAAGTTCGCCTCCTGGCCAAGCAGGTCAAAAGCAAAGTGGTTTATTTCCTGGCTTCACGCAAACTCGGCGCCACCATGCTGTAGGGCAGTTTTGTTTGGTTTGGTTTTGCATTGTTGATGATGTCACATGTTTATGCGGTTGCTGCCGGCATACACGGCGGTTACCTTTGTGCAACAAACAACAAATCAAAAAACTCAAAACCATGAAAAAAACGTTTTCAACCCTGATGTTAGCCCTTGTATTGGTAGCCGGAACAATGATGTCCTGCAGTAAAAACGGTGATAAACCCGTGGTGACGCCACCACCCGGCGGCGGTGACACCTCCAGCAATCCACCACCGGTCACTTCTTATTTCATCAAAATGAAGATTGACGGCGTTCAGCAAAACTTTACCAATGTAGCCGCCATTCTTCAGGAAACGGATGAAGGCTATGGACTGATCGTTGGCGGAGCCAAAAACGACAATGCCACCGAAGAAATTGATTTCGTAATCTCCTCGCTGGAGCCCATCGCCAAGGGTGAATATACCGAAGGTGAACACGAAACCTATTACACCTGGGGATTGTATGCGCCCGAAGATGCCGAAGAAGAAAACATCTTTTACAGCGGGGTAACGCTGGGTGCGGCGGTGCCTTACAAAGTGAAAATCACCGAACTTACCGATAAGGTAGTGAAAGGTACATTTAGCGGAACGTTCTTCGACAGCAATGGTCAGGGCACCAACAAAAAAGTAGTGACTGAGGGACAGTTCAGCGCACAAATCCAGGAATAAACTATCCTTCATTTCTTCACCACCAGACAGGCTTCTCCGTAGGAAGCCTTTTTTGGTTGGCCAATATTGTTGACTGTTGCGAATTGACTGCTTTTGTTGGTACCGAACCTTCATTTGATAAAATCAAAACATTGCGGCAGCATAACAGGATAGCTGGCAGGGCGGGGCAACGGGTGAAGCCATCGCTTCCGGGTGAAATAATACATACCTTGTATTGACAAATATTGTTTCTTTGATACCATTCGAAACAGCATACAAAAAACGATCAATATGAGAATCTTATGCGTTTATGTGGATGTAGCCGATGCCCGGCTGCAGCTTGATACGATAGTGGCTTATATGGAAAAATTCAATGCCGGCACACGCGCCGGTGAGCACCTGTGGTTTGTAAAAACGGGCAAGAAGCCAACTGAAATCTGTGATGAAATTGCGCAATTGTCGTTGCCCGAAAAATACGATGTCCTGATATTTGAGGTAGGAGAAAAATGGGCAACACACAGTGCAAGAGACGAAGTAAAATCGTGGATGGGAAAGCACATCTGATGCAGCCCTGTTATTTCCGTTGCGTGTGAACATCCGCTACTGTATGCGTACGTTTACGATTGCCTTACATTATCCAAAGCCTTCCTGTAACAAACAGGAAGGCTTTGGTAATTAACCGGTTGGCGCTAGCCAGGAAGTGGTTTTCCTTCATTCTATTTCCGTCAGGGCTTTGGCGCCTGGGGCGAGCTGCGCAAAAATACCGGCCATACGCCCGGTGCCGGTACGCTTACACCCAGTGTTTTGCCCCGCATCATCGAGTCGGCACCAAAATAATACATGGGCCACCCGCGGTAGGTAAACTGTTTTCTGCCATAAACATCTATGATCTGAAAATCATTTGCTGGCAAGGCAGAAGGCACTTGTCCAAGCTTGTCGCTGCCAAAAATTGGCCATACCGCGTCGTTGCTAAAATCGGGTTTGGTGAATTTGTTCAGGTTAAAACTGTCCGGCGCAAAGGCATACAGCGTTCTTCCCCAATCGTCGGTAATGTACAGCGTTGTCGAGGTGCCGGGTGTTGCTGTACTATCATATTGCACGCTGTCTTTGCCCACCAGCTGCGTTTTTGCCAGCATCAGCGAATAATCTGGTTTTGCCACATACCACACATCGCCTACACGGTCGCCATAAACGTCGCCCGCGTCATCGTCCTGCACATAATAATACAGCGGCCAGCCTTTGTATGTCGTTTGCAACTGACCATCACTGCGGGTAATGGTGCCAAAATCAGTTGCGGTCAGTTCATTTGGCAGCCGCAGGTTAGCCGTGTAAAAAATCGGCCAGTTGATGAGGCATCCGCCGGTACAGCCTGAAGTTCCATTGGCATCGCTGGAAAAAAAATACAGTGTTTTGCCAGCACTATCGGTGAGGATGTTGCCAAATGCAGCAGTTGACGACAATTGCACCGTGTTGCCGGATTCGAGTGGCAGCGGGCTGTCTTCTTTATGGCAGGCATGCATCACCAGCAGTAGTACAAGACAATAAATGAGTGTTTTTGTTTTCATTGTTGTTGATTGAAATGGTCGAAAAAAAGGTTGTTAATTCACCACGGCATTGCCCCTTTGCCGCATGGCAAAGCCTTCCCGGTGTGGTCATCCGCAAGGGTATTGACATTCACCGGGTGGTGTAGGGACTAAAAATGGGATTGGTAATGTTGGTGCGATTGCCTGCTAGCCTGGCAATGCGCTGGTTTCAGTTAAAAAATGGTGATCGAATTTGTTTCGTTCAAATTTGTTTCTGTGTTTGATAATACGTAGCCTCCTGGTTTGCGTTGCCTGCTGAAATGTTTTTTAGAAAGAAAAAATAAGAAAACACCAACAGGAGGCAGAGGGGAGAAATAAAATCCTTTGAACCGCGCAGCCTGTTGCCCGGTTTGCCGGCGGCATTTTTGCAAAGCGTTAAAGTTCCTTTCCGCGAAAGCGGGATGTGCGCATCGGCAAGGTTTTCCGGTCTGCCGGCAGTACCTTTGCGTACTTTTTAAAATATGACAACAGCAAAAGAAACTGTCCTGCAGGACGTGGTGATCAAATTTGCCGGCGATAGCGGCGATGGCATGCAGCTGACCGGTACACAGTTTACCAACAATACTGCATTGCTGGGCATTGACCTCGCGACATTCCCGGATTTTCCGGCTGAAATACGCGCTCCCCTCGGTACGGTTCCCGGCGTCAGCGGCTACCAGATTCACTTTTCGAGCGACCGTGTGTATACGCCCGGCGACATGTGCGACGTGCTTGTTGCCATGAATGCGGCTGCCATCAAAGTAAATATCAAAAGCCTGAAACCCGGCGGCAAACTCATTGCCAATGTGGATGGTTTCGATGCCAAAAACCTGCGGCTTGCCAACTATACCGATGGCATCAACCCGCTCGAAGATGGCAGCCTGCACAATTACGAAGTCATCAAAATAGATGTTACCAAACTTACCCGCGAAGCGCTGAAAGACTTTCCGGAACTGGGCATCAAAGAAAAAGACAGGGCAAAAAACATGTTTGTGCTGGGCTTTATCTATTGGATGTACAACCGCACATTGGACAATACCGTCAATTTTTTAACAGAGAAATTTGGCAAAAGAGAATACATCCTGCAAAGCAACCTCAAAGTGTTGCAGGCAGGGTACAACTATGGCGAAACCACAGAAACTTTTACCACCCGCTACCGTGTAGAAAAGGCAAAAATGCCTTCGGGCAATTACCGCAGCATCATGGGCAACCAGGCACTGGCCATGGGTTTGATAGCTGCTGCGGTAAAAAGCGGCTTGCCAATGTTTTTGGGCACTTATCCCATCACGCCGGCTTCGGATATTTTGCATGAACTGAGCAAGCACAAAGCTTTTGGCATCCGAACCTTCCAGGCCGAAGATGAAATTGCGGGCATCACCGCTGCCATTGGTGCTTCTTATGGCGGCAGCATTGGCGTTACCACTACTTCCGGCCCGGCATGGCACTAAAAGCCGAAGCCATGGGACTGGCGGTAATGCTTGAAATTCCGTTGCTAATAATAAATGTGCAACGCGGCGGGCCATCTACCGGTTTGCCTACCAAAACAGAGCAAAGCGATTTGCTGCAGGCATATTACGGCCGAAACGGCGAATGCCCGATGCCGGTAATTGCATCTGCTACGCCGAGCGATTGTTTTGATGCGGTGTATGAAGCCGTGCGCATTGCTGTTGAGCACATGACGCCGGTTATCTTTCTGAGCGATGGCTATATTGCCAACGGCAGCGAACCCTGGAAATATCCCGAAAAGCGATGAACTGCCAACCAATAACGTGAAATTTAAAACAGAGTTTGAATGAGGATGAAGTGAAATTTCAGCCCTACCTGCGCGATGAAAAACTGGTGCGCCCGTGGGCGATGCCCGGCACGGCAGGACTGGAGCACCGCATTGGCGGTATTGAAAAACAAAACATTACCGGCAACGTAAGCTACGATCCCGAAAACCACCAGCTGATGGTGAAAATCCGCCAGGAAAAAGTAGATAAAATTGCCGACTATATTCCCGAACAAACACTCGACAATGGCCCTGAACAAGGCAATGTGCTGGTGCTGGGCTGGGGTAGTACATATGGTGCTATCAAAAGTGCGGTGATAGAACTGCGGCAGCAAGGGCACGAAGTAAGCCACGCACACCTCCGCTACCTGCGCCCGTTTCCCGAAAAATCTGGGCGACATGCTCAAAAAGTTTGAAACAGTATTGGTTCCTGAAATCAACAACGGGCAACTGATTAAAATTATCCGTGACCAATACCTGGTAGATGCCAAAGGCTACAATAAAATCATGGGCGTGCCCATCATGAAAGCTGAACTGGTAGAAGAAATTCGGAAATATTTATAACTGGTTTCCAGCAATCAGTTTTGATATCGAAAGCCTGCGAAACAGAAACCTTCGCAGGCTTTTTGTATTTATGATAATCAGCGTAGCGTAAGCGCTTTCCTTTTCCTAAAAAATAAAACCATTTTTTCCTGATGAATATCCTGATCATTGGCGCTAGCCGCGGGCTTGGGCATGCGATGGCAACTGCTTTGCTAACCGGCAACCGCCACCTGTTTCTCGTTTCCCGTTCGCAGCCGCAGGTGCTGTTGCAGGCTGAGAATCGCTCTTTTTACACCTGGATAAAAGCCGATGTTGCGGAAGCCTCGTTTACCCAACAGCTACAGGATGCTTTGCAAAACGAACCGTTGGATGTGTTGATCTACAACGCGGCTGTATGGGAAAAAAATACCTTTCGCGGCAACTATGCCTTGACGGATGACGACGAAGCTACGTTGCGTGCCATCATCAACATCAATCTTACCGGTGCTATCCTTGCCGTGCAGGCAATACTGCCCAACCTGCAACGTGCCGCCGCTGCCCGCATCATCTTTGTTGGTTCTACATCGGGCATGGATGCCAACCGGACGAAAGCCGTTGCCTATGCGGCTTCCAAATTTGGGCTGCGCGGGGTGAACAATGCGCTGCGCGAAAACTTTCGCGGCAGCAGTATCAATTCCACCATTCTCAACCTTGGCGATTTATCTACCACCATACCATTTGAAGACGGTAAAGAAGCCGTTTTACAACAAAAAGGAAATACGGTGATCCCGATGCAGGATGTAATCAACATTCTGGAACTGCTCATCGCATTGTCGCCCGCTACCCTGGTGAAAGAAATGGACATTCCGGGTTTGCACGACGCCATTTTGTAGTACATTGGTGTAATGGAAATTGACGTTATTCGCGAACACGCATTGTCGTTGCCCGGCGTAGAAGAAACGATGCCTTTCGGGCCGGAGAACCTGGTGTTCAAAGCAAACGGCAAGATGTTTTTGCTGCTGTCGCTCGATGCCTCGCCGCTGCAGTTCAATGTGAAGTGTAACCCTGAAACCGCCATTGAACTGCGGGAAGAATATCCCGCGTGTGTATTGCCCGGCTACCACATGAACAAGAAGCACTGGAACACCATTGTGATAGATGGAACCTTATCGAAGCAACAACTGCTGCAGTTTATCAACGAATCGTACGGGCTGGTGGCAAAAAGCTGTAAATGATACCGTTTGGTCTTTTGCCGGCAACGTATTTTCGTATGTATCCGTTTCGATTGTAAGGTGCCCAAAATTTTTTTGGGAAACACAATAAAGGATTTACCTTGCATACACTTCTGTACCGTGTGTATGTATTTGATTTCGGAATTCTTCGTTCTGATATTTACACTGTTGATCTGTTGTTTCGCTGCCCGGATATTTGCTTAGCCTGTCATTTCTGCTTTCACTTTTAAAAAACTTCCACCAACGATTGTAAAACGCGCTGCTTGCAGACCGCCTAATACCTGGTTCGATTGTTACCACCCACTTGGCCATGAATACCCAAAATCGGGGAACCGGTTTGGATATTTCCATTCTGATGCATGGTATGGATAGTTTAAGCATTGACTGTCGAAGCGTGATTTTTCGTTGAGCGCCGTCTGTTGCTACCAATCATGTCGATGCGCATTAGATGAATTCGATGATTGATGAAATTGGATTGTTTCCCGACTCCTGCCATCTCCTGTTTTGCCTGCATTGTAGCTACATTCCTGGAGAAGGAAAAAACTCATTCCGCTATTTTGATATTGTCGCGGGTAGCAAAAACAATGATTTTGTTTCCGCGTGTTTTCAAAATTTCGACTACCGGGAGGGATGCCAACATCAGTGATGTTGCCTGATAGCGACGGATGCTGTTTCCTTTGCCACACACCCTATAAAATCTGCTGTCGTATGATTCACCTGGCACTTGATTTTCTTCGCCGCGAGATCAACCGTTATCTCGTTAAAAAGCTGGAACTGGCGCCGGATAGCAATGCCATTGTGTTGTTCAATGTATCGCAACTGGGCAATGACAGCAATGGCGGCGGCGGGGGAGGAGAAACAGGGGCAAACGCTTTTCTTACGCTGGTGAATATTGAAGAAGACCGCATCAGCAAATCGCAGGACAACTTCATTCGCAAAGATGGAAAGTCATTTATCAACATCCAAAAGTGCACCTGAACCTGCTCCTGTTGTTTTCGGTTCAGCTTTCCACCTATTTCGAATCGTTGAAGCGCCTGTCGTTCATCATCCAGTTTTTTCAGCACCAGAATGTGTTTACACCTGTGGCTTACCCGGCCATGCCTGCAGAAGTGGAAGAATTGGTGGTGGACCTGCATACGTTGTCGCTGCAGGACATGAACAATCTGTGGGGCATCCTCGGCTCGCGCTACCTGCCATCGGTGATGTACAAGCTGCGCATGGTGATCATCAGCGAAGATTTTGAACAGGGAGAAGCCGGGTTGATTACCCAAATTTCCATCAACGATCAAACGATACCATCATGACGAGTATCCGCTATACGTTGTTGTTTACGATTGAGTTGCTGCACCGCTTCTTTGCTGACCTGCAATTTCCCGATGGCAGCATCGTGCCATCTGTACAAACCGCTGAATTGTTGAAAAACAACCGGGTGGTGGTAAAACAAGTGGAACACCGGTTGTACGCCGGTATCGAAACAGACAACAACGTTCCTGCCAATCCGCCTTCCAAGCCATTTCTCATTCCGCCGGAAGGCACGCAACTGACCTTCTTTTTGGAGATCAACAACCCACTCTTTTTCAATTATACGCAGCTTCCGTTTGCTGCGCCTTCGGGTAAGCTTTATTACTTCAGCAACCGCGCAAACAATGTGAGCAACGGGAAACATTATTTGTCTCAGCCCATCATTTTCAACAATGGCAAAACCTACACAGCGGGCGAACTGGCTGTGAATGCAGGCGGCATGGTGTTCAGGGCAAAACGTACCCTGTCAGGCATTGCGCCGCCGGCAACGGCGGTGGACAGTGCTGATTGGCAAACCGTAGATGCCAACCGCTATTTCACCGAAGAAGACAGCGTGCAGTGGCGTCCTGCTTTGTCCACATTTGTATTGGATGCTGCGCAAACAGCCGCCGCCATCCGCGTGTTTGGCTACGATGCCGCGACAAATGACTATACTACGCTGGTACATGCGGAAAACAAAAGTTTCCCCGATGCGGTGGTTTCGTTTCCCCTCAATTTATCAGGTCTGCCAGCCGGGAAATACAGGTTGGAAGTGAATGGTAATGCGCACAACATTTACCTGAACGAAGAGCTGAACCGGCGCAAGGTGTTTGCCGTCATTGATCTGTTTCACGAACATACGCTGCCGGTTGGTTACGCCTTATTGAACAACAACGATGAATTGCTGTCGCCGCTTTTTACCATTGCGTTCATCAACCGGGCTACCATCTGGAAATACGTACTGGCGGGCACCGAAGTGGGCAGTATCAGCGACAACGATGGCGTGTACGATTTTGCCGGTCCGCCCGCCACCATCATCCAATCGGTATCGCCCATTCCACTGTTTCAAAAAGCGTTGCACTTCACCCTGTCGGTAGGAGGACAGGAGGTAACGCCCATTGCCTGCGCCGGGCCGCAACGCTTATCGCAACTGGTGACGCCCTCCGATACATTTTACTGCTCCGAAATATTTCTCACCTATTAAATCACGATCAACA
The DNA here is from genome assembly GCA_963826385.1 of uncultured Chitinophagaceae bacterium. Classification (GTDB taxonomy): domain Bacteria; phylum Bacteroidota; class Bacteroidia; order Chitinophagales; family Chitinophagaceae; genus Ilyomonas. Next base: position 134,345 of record CAWGWV010000012.1, read on the forward strand.
AAAATCAATCACCCATGTCACAGATAAACGAAAGCACCATCAAAACGCCGGGCGTGTATGTAACGGAAATTCCTTCCTTTCCGCCTTCCATCGCGCAGGTGGCTACGGCTGTTCCCGCTTTTATCGGCTATACGCAAACAGCGAAGCAAAACGGCAAAGACGTTACCAACAAAGCGGTGCGCATTTCTTCGCTCGTGCAGTATGCGCAATACTTTGGCGGCGATTATGAAAACCTGCAGGCAAACGTGGTGCTGAAAGGCGACAACAGTGTGGACGACGTATCTATTTCGCCCAAATACCAGTTGTACAATGCGGTCAGGATGTTTTACATCAACGGCGGTGTCAACTGTTACATCATATCCATCGGCGGGTACAAAGCCGACGGTACGGCTGCGGTTGGCGATTTTACTGCCAAAGCGTTTGAAGTGCTGCGCAAAGAAGACGAACCCACCCTTATTGTTGTGCCCGATGCGGTAATGCTCGGTGTCAATGATTTCAACAGCATCATGCAATCGGCACTGAAGCAGTGCCATGATTTACAGGACCGGTTTACCATTCTTGATGTATTGAACGGCGATAAAGAAAGAACGTTTGATAACACGGATGTCATCACTGTTTTCCGGAATGGTATCGGCACGTCGAACCTCAATTACGGAGCGGCGTATTATCCTTGGCTGCGCACAAGTTTGCCCTATTCTTTTTCGTATCAAAACATACAGTTGCAGAAACCAGCCGGCAGCAACGTGGATAAGAAAGATGTGATTGTAAACAACAGCTTTGTAACGCAACTTGACAAAGCCATTGCCGACCTGGCAACCATCAACAATTTTATCAAAACACCCGGCTTTGCCGCGCCTTTTAATGCGCCGCCCTTAGATGGTGCCATTACCGAAGCGTATGCTGCTATTGCCAACACCGATGATCAGCCGGAACTGCAAAACTTCCGCATCGCATACATCAAAAATCTCATTAATGGTTTCATTGGTCTCAATGCCGGATTGACTGATACCGCTCCGGGTTCAGGGCTAACGACAAAGGAGATTCATGACAACTATATCATAGCAGGTACGGCAACTTCTTTTTCTTCCATCGAGCGGCTGATGCGAGAGTTTATCTTACTCGATGTCAGTTATCCTGGTGCGGCATTAGGTGCCGTCAGTGCCGCCGATTTTGGTGGATATGCCAATGCCGGTACGCCCGCTGTTGCTGCCGATCCTGCGGTCTATAACAATCTCCCGGCGGCGCCGCCGGCAGCCAACGATGAAGCGGCTGTGAAGTTTATCCGTCCGCGGTTCAAAACGTTATATGACGACGTGGTGAATATGATTCTTTCTTTCCGCAACGACGTAACGCGAAGAATTGCCAATCTCGAAGTGCAGCTTACGTCTTCCAATGCCGTGTATGCTGCTATTGTTAATGCAGTAAAAAACGAAGGCATCGTGGTGCCGCCATCGGGCGCTATTGCGGGTGTGTATGCAACCGTTGATGGCACGCGTGGCGTGTGGAAAGCGCCTGCCAATGTGAGCCTTAGTTCGGTGATAGAACCGGTGGTCAACATTGACGACAACATACAGGATGACCTGAATATAGATGTGGATTCGGGCAAATCCATCAACGCCATCCGTGCCTTTACCGGCAAAGGCATCCTCGTGTGGGGCGCCCGCACGCTCGATGGCAACAGCAACGATTTTCGCTACATTTCTGTGCGCCGCTTTTACATTATGGTCGAAGAGTCAACCAAGAAAGCCGCCATGCAGTTTGTATTTGAGCCCAACGATGCCAATACGTGGGTGCGCGTGCGTGCCATGATCGAAAATTTTCTTACCAACCTGTGGCGGCTTGGCGCCCTGGCCGGATCGAAACCCGAGCAGGCATTTTATGTAAAAGTGGGGTTGGGGCAAACGATGACGTTCGACGATATTCTCAACGGCAAGATGATCGTAGAAATCGGAATGGCGCCTGTTCGTCCGGCAGAGTTCATCATCCTTCGGTTTTCGCAGATACAGCAACAGGCATAAGGCATAGGCGCTGCAGAGCTTTTGCAGGCTGGGGAAATCAACCTCTTCAGCAGTTGGAAAAACACTTTTCATTTACGACTACAATAAATCAATTGTTATGGCCAATTATCCACTTCCCAAGTTTCATTTCCAGGTTGACTGGGGTGGAACGCGCATCGGCTTTACCGATGTAAGCGGCTTAGACATTACCAACGATGTGATTGAATACCGCGATGGCGCAAGTCCTGAATATCATAAAATCAAAATGCCGGGTCAGCGCAAGTTCAGCAACATTGTATTGAAGCGCGGTATGTTCAAATCCGACAATGAATTTTACACCTGGTTCAACACCATCAATATGAACACCGTGGAGCGGCGCGACATCACCATTAGCCTGCTTGACGAAACACTTGCGCCCGTGATTACCTGGAAGGTAAAAAATGCCTGGCCCACCAAGATCACCTCTACCGACCTGAAAGCCGATGGCAACGATGTGGCCATCGAACAGCTTGACCTTGCGCATGAAGGCTTCACCATTCAAAACGAATAAGCATGGACTTGTTACCGTATCCGCCGGTGGGGTTTCATTTCGCCGTCACCTTCCAGATTTTACAAAACCCGGTGGGCAACGATGCCCGCTTTCAGGAAGTGAGCGGGCTGGATGTGGAAATGGAAATGGAAACGTTTACCGAAGGCGGGCAAAACCGTTTTTCGTGGCAGTTGCCAAAGCGCACCCGCTACAGCGACCTCGTGCTGAAACGTGGGTTGTTCATGGGGTCGGGCATTGTATTGTGGTGCCAGAATGCGTTTGAAAACTTCGTGTTTGAACCTGCCAACATCACCATCGCCTTGCTCAACGATCAGCACCTCCCGATACAAGCCTGGTACGTGGTGAATGCCATTCCCAAAAAATGGAGCATCAGCTCTTTCAATGCGGAAGAAAGCGCCCTTGTGATAGAAACCTTTACGCTCAGTTACCAGTTTTTCAACGTCATCAGCGTAGAAAGCGTGGCGAGCGGCATTGCCGGTGGTATCGCCGCTGCCTTATAACTTTTATAAAATGTAAACGATGCCCATCGAAATCAAAGAGCTGCACATCAAAGCCATTGTGTCTTCGGGGAAACCGGAAGCCGCACCTGCCACACTGAGCGCGGAAGTTATTGCGAAGCTTAAAAAAGAGATCAGCAAGGAAGTGACGGAAAAAATATTGAAAACATTACAACAAAAAAATGAACGATGATCACGAGCGGATTTGGCAAGCTGGACAAACTGTACATCAAAGCCTTTACAGACAAAGGATTCTCGAAAGAAGCGGGCAAAACATTTACCGCCACCATCAATCCCGAAACCTATACCACGCGCAACAAAATAGAGTTTTGCGATACGCAGGCTTCCGGCACTTCGATGCCCATCTTGAAGTTTAATAAAATTGCTGCCGAAGAAATGACGTTCGATTTTTTGTTCGACACTACGGGCGTCATCAAAGACTCGTCGCCATTGAGTTTGGGGTTGCTCAATCCATTGGCAAAGCCAAAATCGGTGGCAAAAGAAATTGATGACTTTAAGCAAAGCATCATGGATTATCAGCCCGATTTGCACCGCCCGTATTTCCTGAAAATCATCTGGGGAACGCTCCTTTTTAAATGTGTGCTTACCAATTTAGACATTGAATTCAAGCTGTTCAAACCCGATGGAACACCGGTGCGCGCCGTAGCCAAATGCACCTTTAAAGGCACGGTGGAAGAAGCGTTTCGCAAGAAAAAAGAAAACAAGCAAAGCCCGGATGTAACGCACGAACGGGTGGTAAAAAGGGGCGACCGGCTGTCGCTGATGACGAATGAGATTTACAAACAGCAACAGTATTTGTTTCACGTAGCCGCTTTTAATCACCTCGATGGTTTCCGGAATGTTGCGGCAGGAACCCACATTTATTTTCCACCGGTAGAACAATAACACATGGCAGTAGCAGAACAACAGACAACAGCAAAAGCCGACATTGGTGCGGCGGTATCCTACACGCTGAAAGTGGACAATCAGCCGGTGTCTGAGGAGCTCGAAATCGTGAGCATCAACATTCACCAGGAAATCAATTTTATCACGCGCGCCACCATCGTGCTGATAGACAGCGATCCCGATACGGAACACTTTAAAATCAGCAGCAGCAACCAGTTTTTACCCGGCAAAACAATAGAGATCAGCCTTGGGTATGCCGATATCAAACAAGTAACTTCCTTCAAAGGCATCATTGTTTCCAACGCGCAAAAAGCGGATAACGAATGTGCCATGCTAACGCTTGAATGCAAAGATGAAACGGTGAAAATGACGATTGATAAAAACAGCGCGCACCACGATCAGCCCACTTCCGCCACCGACATCGCAGACGATTTTTTTACAAAATATGGCATCACGTTTACCAATAAAACCATCACTCCCTCTACGTTGCAACATGACCAACTCGTACAGTTCAACAGCACCGACTGGGATTTTATGATCAGTAAACTCGATGCCGCCAACCTCATGTGCATTCTGAACAATGGCGACATCATCATTAAGGAAATCAAACCGAAGCCGGATGATGATAACAACCTCGTGCAGCTTGAATTTGGCAACAACATCATTGAATTTTCCGGCGACCTTGATGCCCGCACGCAGTCGGAAAAAGTAACGGTGCTTACGTGGAATTATACCACGCAGCAGGTGGAAAACGAAGACAAGGAACCGGTGCCGGAAGCCAATCAGCCATCGGTAACGAAAGAGCTGGCGAAAGCGTTGACCACCACCATTCTCGCCAGCGGAAAAAAGAAACCGGAAGAGCAACAAAAAGCAGCTGAAAACAAACTGAACCGGAAAATATTGGCTAAGATAAAAGGCAAGGTGAAATTTTTCGGCAGAACCGACGACCTCATTTTGCCCGGCGATTTTATTAAGCTCGTTGGGCTTGGCGACCGGATGAGCAACGACCCCATTTTTGTGTCGGCCATTGACCACGAATACAGCGAAGGCGACTGGACCACCACGGCAACACTCGGCTGGACCGACAAGTTTTATACAGAGCAAATCAATCCTACTAACGAAGGGTCTGCCAATGGCGAACTGAGTTCGATACAAGGCTTGCACATAGGCGTCATCACCGGCATTGTAGATGATGCTGGCGACTTCAGGGTAAAGCTGAAAATGCCGCTGGTCAACAATAGCCAGGATGGCGTATTTGCACGGCTGGCCACGCTCGATGCCGGTAGCAAACGCGGTACGTTTTTTATGCCCGAAATAGATGATGAAGTGGTGGTTGGCTTTATGAACAACGATCCAAGTCAGCCCGTTGTGCTGGGCAGTTTGTACAGCAGCAAACACGCGCCGCCGTTAACGCCTGCCAAACCAAATAACCAAAAAGGTTATGTATCGCGCAAGGAAATTAAAATCATCATGGACGATGACGAGCGGAGCATCACCATCGAAACGCCGGGTGGTCATGTTTTTAAGATGAACGATAAAGACAGCAAGGTAACCATCACTGATAGCAACAAAAACACCATCACGATGGAGCCTGCCGGTATCACCATTGATGCCGCCAAAGTATTGACACTAAAAGCTGGTACGTCTATCTCTGTTTCGGCGCCGAAAGTGGAATTGAAAGCCGATGGTGCAATGACTGTACAGGCAGGCGGAACCGCTACGGTAAAGAGTTCAGGCATTATGAACATCAAGGGAAGCATGGTGAATATCAATTGACAGAAGTTAACGACAATCATTTATAAAACAGCAACGATATGCCATTTGCCGCGAGAGTATTGGATCTGCATGTTTGCCCGCAGGTAACGGGTACGGTACCGCACGTCGGCGGTCCGGTTGCTGGCCGGTTGCCCGACTGTAAAAATCGGCGGGTTAGCCGCTGCAAGGGTAGGCGATGCCTGCATCTGCGTAGGTCCGCCCGACAGCATTGCCAAAGGCTCCCAAACGGTGAAAATAGGCGGCGCGTTTGCCGCACGAATGGGCGACAGCACGGCACATGGCGGCAGCATTGTTTTAGGTTGCCCCACTGTAAACATTGGAGGATAACAGTATGAACAATACCATCACGTCTTTTCTCGGCAGGGGCTGGGGCTTTCCGCCCACCTTCAGCAAAACATCGGCTGACGTAGGCATGCTGAGCAATGAAGCCGACATACAAAGCAGCCTCGAAATATTGCTCACCACCCGGCAGGGCGAACGTGTGATGCGACCCGATTACGGATGCAATCTCGATGAACTGGTTTTTGAACCGCTGACCACCACTTTCAAAACCTACATAACCGATTTGATTGCCACTGCCATTTTATACTACGAACCCCGCATAGATGTGAACAACATAGAACTGGATGATACGGGCGAAACAGAAGGGCGCATTCTGATTTTGATTGAATACACGGTAAGAGCCACCAACTCGCGGTTCAACTTTGTGTTCCCGTTTTATAAAAACGAAGCCACGGATATACCATAAGCACGATGCCAATGCCCTGATAACACACCGGGCAAAAGGAAGCCGGATGCTTCCTGCCAACCGTCATTGCAAACACAGCCGCTATGCCATGTACAGATAAAAACCCATTGCAAAGAGAAGGTACAAGCCAGCAGAACCGCGTGCTCGCTGCGCTCGGTGTGCACTATGCTGACGTGGATGAACGAACCGCGGCCGACCTCATCCTGTTTGCCAAACGGTACGCGGCTTACCTGAACTTTTACAATGATCAGAATGTAAGGGAAGGCGACTGGCAGCCTTTGATGGCAATGGACATCAGCGTTACGCTGGCTACCTTATCCAGCATTCATGTGCAACGGATTGGTGATTATAAAAAAGAAATTTATAAAAAGATAGCGCTTGCCGGCAACCTCCCGTCACCAACAAAAGAAGCGACCGCAAAAAGAGAGTTGAAATTCTTATTTGATTTATTGTTTTCTCTTGCTATAAGCATTGATGAGCAGTTGGGTTTGCTGCCCGACGACGATTATAAAAAGATCATTACAGACATCATCGCCAATAAGTTAAGTGCGCCGCTTGCCAACCTGCAGGAGCGTTTTTTTACCTCTTTTCTTTCCCAAAATTTACTGGATTATTCAGTGGACGAAAAGGATAGTTCAGCACCGGTTGCAGTGCAAAGCAATGCGGGCTTTACCCGTGCTGCTTTGTCAGCCGCCTGGCAAACAGCTTCTCCCCAACTAACCATCACCCTTCCCGCAGCCTTGCCCGACTATGATAAGATCGTTTATATCATCAACCACAATTTGTTCAACAGCACCGTTGATGCATTCATCAAGGGCATTGCCGGCGTTGTGGGCAGGAGCAAGGAATTGTTCGACAAAACAATGGTTGATTTTCCCAAACATACCCCGCATTATGGTTTGTATCTCACTTTCCTGAAGCTGTTTTCCATTGCGCAGGATGCATTAAATCAATACACCCAACAACACCTGAATTTCTATTATAAGGAAGTATTGCAACTGCAAAACAAACCACCATTGCCCGATACGGCGCACCTGACGTTTGAACTGCAAAACAACATTCCGCAAGCGCTACTGACGAAAGATACACTGTTCAAAGGCGGCAAAGACAGCACCGGCAAAGACATCCGTTACCGCCTCGTGGATGACGTAGTGTTGAACAAAGCAACGGTGGTGAGCATTGCCGCGCAGCACATTGACCTTAGCAAGGCAACGCCGCTGAAAGCCTTTCCCATTGCGGCTTCCGAAGATGGCGAAGGTGCGAAACTGATGTCGGCAGACGGCAGCTGGGCAACCTTTGGCAACCCCAAAAAAAGAGGTACGGCGCGCAGTGGTTTTGCCATCGCATCCAACATTCTATATTTGAACGAAGGCACCCGCACCATTACCCTTACGGCTCAGTTTGCACATGCCATTACAGAACTGCAAGCCGGCAGCACCCTGAATGTGGATTGTTTTGAAGCCGAGCTAACCGGTAAAAAAGAAATGGTGAAAAAAGGCGTGAGCACTACTTACAACGAGGCACAGCAGCAACTCATTTTTACCATCCTTCTTTCGCCCAACGATCCGGCCATCATTCCTTATTCTGAGAACCTGTGCACAAGCATCATTTTGAAACCAACCTGCCTGTTGGTATTCATCTATCTGAACCAGGATGCGAATGGCGCCATTCCGTATGCTGTGTTGTGTAAACAAACAGTAACTGCGGTAACTGTTTCTGTTGATGTGAAAGGTGTGAAAGATTTGATGCTGAGCAGCGATGCGGGAACGATAGATGCTGCCACACCCTTTAAACCGTTCGGTGATTTCCCGGCAATGGGTTCTGCTTTTTATATTGGCAGCAAGGAAATGTTTCAAAAGAAATTATCAACGCTTTCGTTAAATTTTACCGGTGACAATCCCTTTCAACCATCTACTTTTTACCTCGATGAAGGCAAGTGGAAACCCTTTGCCAATTTATCGGGCAAAACCATCAGCGGCATCAATGTAGAACCCGCTTCGATTGATTTTTCGCCCAACGAAAACCTGTCTGTTACAACGCTCAACGGCTTTATCAAACTGCTCAACAAGACCAACAAATCGCTGGACGAATATTTTGGAAGACTAAAACTTGCTGTGAGCCAAACGAAGCTCAACCGCATTAGCACCAACCCGGTAAAATATGGGCTGGAAGTGGCTAAAACGCCGGTGCCGGGTGATATCACCCTCAGCGATTTTTCGATTGATTATACAGCGGCTGTTACCATTAATCTGGCAACCGTATCTACCGTAAGGGAGAACCATTTGTTTTACCACGTTACACCCTTTGGTTACGCGCAAGTGGCTATGAAAAATGGAATAGCCA
>CAWGWV010000013.1:0-34412 GCA_963826385.1 uncultured Chitinophagaceae bacterium
TTTATTTCAGGGGAAGTTTGTTGTGGAAACGCCTGCCATTTTTCATAAAAAAACAAAGTAACGATTACGATATGGGACGCATATTTGAAGTTAGAAAAGCCACCATGTTTGCCCGTTGGGACAAAATGGCCAAACAGTTCACACGCATCGGAAAAGAAATTGCCATTGCTGTTAAAGCGGGTGGTCCTGATCCTTCCACCAATTCTGCCCTTCGCCGCTGCATGCAAAACGCCAAAGGTGTCAACATGCCAAAAGACCGCGTGGAAGCCGCCATCAAACGCGCAATGGGCAAGGAGATGGACAATTATGAAGAAATTGTGTATGAAGGATATGCGCCACACGGCGTAGCCGTAATGGTGGAAACGGCAACGGACAATCCTACCCGCACAGTTGCCAACCTGCGGAACCATTTTAAAAAGGGCGATGGCGTGCTGGGCAATAGTGGTTCAGTAGGTTTTTTATTCAATCGCATGGGTGAGTTCAAAGTGAAAAAAGAAGCCCTGGACATGGAAGAACTGGAACTGGAACTGATTGATTTCGGGCTTGAAGAAATAGGGGAAGATCGAAGGCAACATCGTTATCCGCACACCCTACGAAGAATTCGGGCACATGAGCAAAGCGCTGGAAGACAAAGGCATTACACCCATTAGTGCCGAACTAACGCGACTGCCAACCACCACCACGCACCTCGACGAAGAACAGGCAAAAGATGTATTGGAACTGGTAGACAAACTGGAGCAGGATGAAGATGTTCAGAAAGTGTATTATAATCTCGCCTGAGTATAGTTGACTGTTAGTCTATACATGTTCGGAAGATAAATAACAAGCCGAAGAAGGGCGCTTACCTTGATTGGGAGCGCCCTTTTTATCATTACAACCACATGGATAAATCCATGTTTGTTATACAAACTCTTCGGTCAATTCACCAATCGTTTTTTCTATCGGGAAAAAACCAATGAGCCGGTTGATCACTTTTTCTACTACAGCATCCGGGCAACTGGCACCGCTGGTGATCAAAATTTTAACCGGGTTTTCCTGGGTAAATACTCCTGTTCCATGTCTCCTGCTTGGTGCGCAAGTTACGGTTAATAATTTCATCACGCGAGATGACTTTAATGGCATATCAATAAAATACGTGGGTAGTTTTTGCTCGCATAATTCTACCAGGTGCGATGTGTTGCTGCTGTTGTATCCGCCCACCACAATGGCAAGGTCAGCCGGTTTTGCAACAGGCCATAAACGGCGCTTTGGTTGTCGTTGGTAGCATAACAAAGCGTATCGCGGGTATCGGCAAAACGGTCGCCCGTATTCGTTTCATTGAGGTTATAATGCTTAATGATCACACTTCTCAGATAATCGGAAATCGCCTGTGTATCGCTGGCCAGATGGTGGTTTGGTTTACCACGCCAATGCGCTGCAGATCGGTTTCCTGCATTAAATCCCTCGCAATACCTGCCCTTCAAATTCGTCATAAAAATCGGACTCCGGCTTTTCACCCGTTATGTATTTGGCCAGTTCAATGGCTTCTTTCATATCATTCACTATAACCGTTGGTGTATTGGCCGCAGCATGTGAAAAGGTGGCCCTGGTTTCTTCGTGTTTGGGTTTACCATGCACGACAACGCTATAGCCTTTTTTGGCAATTTGTTCGCTGCGGTTCCATACTTTTCAACAAACGGACAGGTGGTATTATATTTTTCGGTTTGGATATTCTTAGCCGATTAAGGTTTGCTTCAATGGCAAGGTGGTGCCAAACGCCGGAATGATCACCACATCGTCCGCTGTACAGTTCATCAAAGGGAACAATTGGTTGCCATAAGTATCCTGTAAAAACTGAACGCCACGCTCTTGCAGGTCGGCATTTACCTGCGGATTGTGTATCATTTCGCTTAGCAAAAAAATACGTTTGCCGGGATTTTCATCAATCGTTTTAAAAGCGATCTCAATGGCATTTTCCACACCATAACAAAAACCAAAATGGCGGGCAAGATAAATCTGCACCGGGCCAAAATCGAGCAGGGTGGGAGTAAAATCTTTTTTCAAACGGTCTGCCTGTTTGCGCTTGTTTTTAATGGCGCTGATCAGCGGTTGCTGCGGTATATGTTGGGAACAACAAAATGTTTCATCTGTACTATCAATATTCAATCAGGAAAAGGTATCGGGCAACCATGGATTCGTTGAATAAGCCGGGAAAGCAAAATCACCAATTGCCCATGTGTTCTTTCACAATGCGTTCGGGATCCTGTACGTTGTTTATCTGCCAGTCGGGATCGTATTTTACAAACCAGCTGAGCCACAGGCTGCGGGAGAGTCGCATCAATACCGGTTGCAGCAGGATGAGCAACACAGAATTGACGCCGAGATACCAGAACAGGCTGTTGTCGTATATTGAGATCCCCAGCAATACCCACCACGCTACAAAAACGGCAACGGAAAAGGCAACCCCGATGGCATAACTAACATAGCTGGTGCCGTAGTAAAAGCCGACTTCCAGATCGGTTGGTTGCCCGCAAACAGGACATTTGTCGTGCATTTTGATGTACTCACTTTTCTTTAGTGCATACGGGTTATGGCTTTGGAAAATGTACCCTTCACGGCACCGCGGACACCGGTTTCCCATGACGCTCACCAGGTAGCCGGGTTTGCTTTTTTCTTCACTCATAGCCATTTATTTTTCCATGCAAAATTAATCAAAACGATTTCATTGTAACGTTAATAAGTTAGCTGATAATGTCTTCCATCTTCATGCTCCGCGACCCTTTGATCAAAATATACGCATTGCTGACCTGCTGTTGTTGCCACCAATTCCGGGCTTCGCTTGCGGTATCAAAATGAAGATAATGGTGGGGTACTTCGCCGAATGCTTTGCCCACCAACACAACCGTTGTAAAAGCATACCGGTCAATCAGTTTTACCAGTTGTGTGTGTTCCGGTAAAGTATCGGTTCCCAGTTCGGCCATGCTGCCAAGCATCAGGATTTTGTTGCCAGATTCAATACCGGCAAAATTTTCAACAGCCACCTTCATGCTTGACGGATTTGCATTGTAGGCATCGAGAATGATTTTGTTGCCATCTTTTTCCACCAGCTGCGAGCGGCTGTTTGAAGGCGTGTACTGTTCAATTGCTGCTTTGATGAGTGGATCTGGTACATCAAAAAATTTACCAACGGCAATGGCACACAAAACATTGGGCAAGTTGTAATCGCCAACCAGTTTTGTTTGCAATGAAGAAAACGAAGTTCCTGCCGTCATTTGCACAGCCAGGAAAGAATGGTGTTCCATCGCCTGACCGGTCAATGTTCCCTGCTGTGTACCATACCAGGTAATGTTGGAAATGCCCTGGCTCAATGAGTGCAGGTAATCATAATCGTAAAAGGCAAGAATGCGGCCGTTTGTTCCGGCGCAGGTAGTCATACAACTCGCCTTTGCCTTTGCGCACGCCTTCCTCGCTGCCAAAGCCTTCAAGGTGTGCTTTTCCGCAGTTGGTGATGATGCCATGCGTGGGCATTGTATAGTAACAGTAAGAAGCAATTTCACCAAGGTGATTGGCACCCATTTCTATCACCGCCATTTGCGCATCGGGCTTCACTTTCAATAGCGTCAGCGGAATGCCGATATGATTGTTCAGGTTCCCTTCTGTTGTATAAGTTTTAAAGTGAGAAGACAAGACAGCATGAATCAATTCTTTGGTGGTGGTTTTGCCATTGCTGCCGGTGATGGCGATGAAAGGAATCTCAAACTGTTGGCGGTGATGACGGGCAAGTTGTTGCAGCGTCTTCAGCACATCTTCTACCACCAGGAAACGGCTATCAGCAACGGGTTGAGGTTCATCCACAATGGCATATGCCGCGCCAGCCTGTAATGCTTGCCCGGCAAAGCTGTTGCCATTGAAATTGTTTCCTTTCAATGCGAAAAACAAATTGCCCTTTTGCAGCTTCCGGGTATCGGTCTGAACTGCAGGATGCCGGAGATAAATTTGGTAGAGTTCCTGTATCGTGATCAACGGTAGTTCTGTTAGGTGCGCGCAAGGTAAGAAACAAGCCGAATACGAAAAGATTTAGTAAGGGTTTTGACCATTGTATTTTGTGCGTTTTTTTTGCTAAAATGGGTAAGAAATTATTTTGTTTTTCAGAAATTACCGTAACATTGCATTAGAAACATAGCTGATTAGTTCTAATCAATTTTCTCTCAGCTCGCCAAAGTTTCATTTTAATCAAGCAAGTTTATTATTTCTTTTATTAAATCCAGATTGATATCTCGATAATTTTTCTGATTTCTTTTTATTACATTTTATGTACGACATTTTGCAGTTAAACGACATGTTAGTGCCGGAGTTGCAGGACATAGCCGAGCAGCTAAGCATTCCTAACGTAAAAAAACTCAACAAGCAGGATCTGGTTTACAAAATTCTGGATAGCCAGGCGCTTGATGGTTCCGATAAACCTGCTGCCAATACTGAAAAGCCCAAACGCAAACGCACGGTAAAATCTGCATCTACTGCTTCAACAGCCAATACTGAAGACAACAAACAAGAAGCTGAAAAAGCACCTGAACCGGAACCCGTAACGGCTGATAAAGATACGAATGAAGAACCTGTGAAACGCCGCAAACGCAAGCCCATATCTGCTCCTGTCACCATCTCAAATGAATCTCCTTCCAATACCGATTCTACTGAAGAAAGTGAAGAACAGAGCGACTTGTCTGAAGCCATCAATGATGACGACATTCCACAGATTTCACCCGCATTCCTTGCCTTGCTCAATGGTAGCGGCAACGATGTGTTTGTAAGCGAAGACGTGAGTGATGATGACTTTGATGAAGAAGAGGAAGAAGAGCCTGAAGAAGAAATCGTCAAGCCAAAACAGAACTTTAAGAAAGAACAGACATTCAACATAGAATTTGATGGCGTAATCACTGGTGAAGGTGTATTGGAAATGATGCCCGATGGCTATGGTTTCCTGCGCTCATCCGATTACAATTACCTGTCATCTCCCGATGATGTGTATGTATCCCCGTCACAGATAAAATTGTTCGGACTCAAAACCGGCGATACCGTTAACGGATCTGTTCGCCCGCCAAAAGAAGGTGAAAAATATTTCGCTTTGCTGAAAGTGGAAAACATCAATGGCAAAAGTCCGGAAGAAGTACGCGACCGCGTACCGTTCGATTACCTGACGCCGTTGTTCCCTTACGAAAAACTCAACCTGTTTACCACATCCAACAACTACAGCACCCGCATCATCGACCTGTTTTCACCCATTAGGTAAAGGACAGCGCGGACTGATTGTGGCACAGCCGAAAGCAGGTAAAACGGTGTTGCTGAAAGAAGTGGCCAATGCCATCGCCGCCAACCACCCGGAATGTTACCTGATGGTGGTGCTGATTGATGAACGACCGGAAGAAGTAACCGATATGGAACGCAGCGTAAAAGCCGAAGTCATCGCTTCTACATTTGATGAGCCGGCAGAAAAACACGTAAAGGTGTCTACCATTGCGTTGCAGAAAGCCAAACGACTGGTAGAATGCGGTCACGATGTGGTGATCCTGCTCGACTCCATTACCCGTCTGGCGCGTGCCCACAATACGGTGGCACCTGCCAGTGGTAAGGTATTGAGCGGTGGTGTGGAAGCCAATGCGATGCAAAAACCAAAACAGTTTTTTGGTGCTGCCCGTAAAATAGAAAATGGTGGATCACTGACCATCTTAGCCACTGCACTGATAGACACCGGCAGCAAAATGGATGAAGTGATTTTTGAAGAATTCAAAGGTACCGGCAACATGGAATTGCAACTCGACCGCCGCCTGGCCAACAGTCGCATTTTCCCTGCCATTGACCTTGTAGCTTCTTCTACCCGACGCGAAGATTTGTTGCTTGACAAAGATGTGCTGAAACGCATGAACATCCTCCGTTTGTATATCAATGATATGAATACGGAAGAAGCCATGAACGAATTGCTGAAACGCATGCGCGGTACCAAAAGCAACGAAGAATTTTTAGCCAGTATGAACGGATAATAACCTTTGTTTTGTAATAAGCCAAAGCCCCGGACTCATATGGTTGTCCGGGGCTTTTTTCGTTCTACTAACTCAAAACAATGTTGAATGAAAGCTGTATACCTAGTTGAAAATCAGTTAGCTTAAAACACTATTCAATCACGACCGGCTTTCCATAATATCGTGTTAGTGAATCCTTGATTCTTGCCGTATCTGAAGGCGAAACCTGTTGCAGCAAATAGATTTTATATTGCGCTGCATTGTCGTTTTTGGAACTGTCAATAAAGACCTTTACGCCATAACTTTTCAACTGGTTGAAACGCTTGATGGCATAAGCCGTATTGCCTGTGCGGTTGAGGATAAACTTAAATTGATTGGGCACAGATGCCGTCGTTGTAGTGTTCGTGGAAACAGGCGGTTGTGTAGCCGTTACTGTATTGTTCATGTTTGATGAAGGCGGCACATTGACGATGGTATCAGTGATGCTGGCAGCGGTATCAGTAGCGGTTTGTTCCTGCGGGTCCTTGTTTTCTTTCAGGTAAAAATAAAAGCCGCCGGCACCCAATGCAAGAATGATAAAAAGCGTCAGCAAAACAGTGCCCGTTTTGCGCGAGGTTTCGTTTTCTGCAGGCACAGGTTCAAAAGTTTGTGTATGTGCTTCGGCAGCCGCTTGTTTTCGTTTGAACCGTTCGTTCAGTTGGTTTTCACCTTGCACCTGTTGCACAAATTCCAGTTCCCTGTTTTTGCCCAGTTGCAGCTGACCATAACCGGGTATCACCCACGGTGTACCAATGTTGATGAATTGCTGTACCTGGTTGAAATACGCTTCGACATCAAAGCCACAGACAACTTTGTTTTTGCGTTCATTTTCCGACACATAGTTTACCAAATCCTCCGAAGTAACAGCGTTTTTATTGGATGTAAATTCAACCAACGGCGCACCATTCAACGCCTGCCCGTTTACAATGTTGAATTCTCCCAAGCCTTGTGCAGACATCCGTTTATTGGATGTCAGGAAATCGGAAATATATTTATCGAAGTTGTACACGTTGTGTTTTTAGCAAAATAAAGAAATCGAGTTCGTTTTATCAATACAACGTCAAATAACATACATTTTTCTGTTTTTCTGAAATCTGATTTTGCATTGGTACTTTATACAATTTCCAATTCGCCAGGTAAAGTGAGTCTAAACAGGATTGCAGGGGCTGATCATTAAACAGAACAGCCGTACTTTTGCAGCATGCTTACCTCACATGAACAGCGCTTTGTGGACTATTGGGAACAAAACCGCGACCGTGAAAAAAAGTGTTTCGTCAGCTACTGTTTGGCTTGCCCATCGGCTTGCTCATTGGCGCCGGTATCGTTACCAGTATTGCCACTGATACATGGTACGAACGGGCGGAAATGGTTGCCAATACAAAGATGAATCCGAATGTTATCATCATCGCCGTTATTGCCATTGCAATTTTCACCGGCATTTTCTATAAAAAATTCAAGTGGGAACAGAATGAACAGTTGTACAAAGAATTGATGGCAAAAGCCAGCAAGTCTACCAACAAAACAGAACAACCGGAAGTGAATAACCCAACATAAAAAAGCCAGGCTTCTACCTGGCTTTTTTAATGATGTCAAACTCCGGAACCGGTGACACAAAATCACAACCTGAAGCCCTTTTTTTCAAAATGGTTGTGTCAGCTGATGGCGCCCATTTTTCGCAACATTTTCCGGTTGGTTCGTTTGTGTATCAGCTGGTACACCTGCCCATAAATGATTGGCAAAATGAGCAATGTGAGCAGGGTAGAAGTAATCAACCCGCCAATTACCACAATGGCCAGCGGCTTTTGGGTTTCGCTGCCAATGCCGGTACTTAAGGCTGCGGGCAACAAGCCAATAGCGCCCATCAATGCCGTCATGACCACCGGCCGCACCCGCGACACCACGCCTTGCGTCAACGCCTGTTTCAAGGGCATTTTAGCTTCTAAGTTTTTTCGGAATACACTGATGAGAATTACACCATTCTGAATACACACGCCAAACAATGCAATAAAGCCAATGCCTGCCGAAATGCTGAAGTTCATCCGCGTAATGTGCAATGCCAGGATGCCGCCGATGAGTGCAAAAGGAACATTCATCAATACCAGTAAGGCATCTTTCACATTGCCAAACATGATGAAGAGAATGATGAAAATGGCAAGCAAACAAACCGGCACTACGCGCGCCAGCGTTTTGGAAGCGCGTTGCTGGTTTTCAAACTCGCCGTTCCAGGTAGTGGTATAGCCATGTGGCAAATGCACATGCGCGTTTACTTTTTGCTGCGCTTCCGCAATGGTGCTGCCAAGGTCGCGCTCGCGGATAGAAAATTTTACACCAATATAGCGGCTGTTGTTATCGCGGTATATGAATGCCGGGCCGGTAAGCGTCACGATGTTGGCGATTTCTTTCAAAGGAATTTTGGCATTGTCCTGCGTCGGGATCATCAGGTTTTCAATTTTGTCCTGCGTATCCCGGAAGTCTTTTTGGTAGCGCACCCGCACATCAAATTTGCGTTCGTCTTCATACAATTGTGTGGCGGCTTTACCCCCGATTGCCATTTCAATTACGGCATTGGCATCGGCAGTATTCACACCGTACAACGCCATTTTTTCATTGTCCAGTTCAATCCTGAATTCCGGCTGTCCCAGGTTGCGCAGCACACCCAAATCTTCCACGCCTCTTACGGTAGCCAGTTGTTTTTTCACCTCGTTGGCCAGCTTGTCAAGTGTTTGAAAATCAGGTCCGTAAATTTTCACCGCGAGCGCTGCATTCAGCCCGGCAACCGCTTCTTCCACATTGTCGCGAATGGGTTGCGAATAGTTGAACACCACGCCCGGAATCTTGGTCAGCTGCCGGTTCATGCTGTCGATCAGCCCGTCTTCCGTTAGATTTTTTCGCCACTTGTTTTTGGGTTGTAAATCCACCTGTATCTGCACATCAAAAAAGCCTTTGGGATCGGTGCCGTCATTGGTTCTGCCCACCTGCGACAGCGTTTGTTTTACTTCGGGAAATTCGTGCAGGATGTTCACCATTTTACCCGAAATGCTTTCGGCTTCCGGCAGGCTTACACTCATTGGCAGTTCGCTTTCTACCCACAGAGCGCCTTCATTGAGTTCGGGCAAAAATTCGCTGCCCAAAAACTTGACGGAAGCAAAGGAAAGCACCATGAAGGCGAGCGCAAGCAGCAGGCTGATTTTGGGCGATACGGTAAGCTTTTTCAAACAATTTCCGGATGCCGTTTTCAAAAAACGAAACCACCACATTGTGCTTTTCGCGTACATTTTTTCGCAATAAAATACTCGACAATGCAGGCACGAATGTTAAGGTAAACAATAGGGCGCCAAGCAACGCAAAACTGAGGGTATAGGCCAGTGGTGAAAACATTTTTCCTTCCACTTTTTGAAAGGCGAAGATGGGAATGAGACAGGTAATGATGATGAGTTTGGAGAAGAAAATGGCTTTGCCCATTTCGGTGCCCACCTGTTTGAACAAACCGAGCTTGGCCAGCTTGTTAAAGCGTTCCATGCCTACTTCTTTTGCCCTGTGGTCAAGTGCTACAAACAAGCCTTCCACCATCACCACTGCGCCGTCAATGATGATCCCAAAATCAACTGCGCCCATCGAAAGCAGGTTGGCGCTCATGCCTTTGATGCGCATACAGATAAACGCAAACAACAAAGACAAGCGGAATGATGATGCTCACGGTGAGCGTGGTGCGCCAGTCGGCCATGAACAACAGCACGATGCAGGTGACCAACACAATGCCTTCAATGAGATTGTGAATGACGGTATGCGTCGCAAATTCCATCAGGTTGGTACGGTCGTAAAACGGAACAATTTTTACATCTTTCGGCAATACGTTTTCATTCAGGTCATTTACTTTGTCATGAATGAGATCGAGCACCTGCGCCGGGTTTTCG
The DNA here is from genome assembly GCA_963826385.1 of uncultured Chitinophagaceae bacterium. Taxonomy (GTDB): domain Bacteria; phylum Bacteroidota; class Bacteroidia; order Chitinophagales; family Chitinophagaceae; genus Ilyomonas. Next base: position 9,947 of record CAWGWV010000013.1, read on the forward strand.
CCTTTGCGCATCACCACAATGCCTTCTATCACGTCGCTTTCTTTATCTCTTGACACCTGCCCAAGCCGTGGCTTCCCGGCTTCCTGCACCGTCGCTACATTTTTGACCAAAATGGGTACGCCGTTTACCTTGGTAATGATGATGTTTTCAATTTCGCTGATGTTGTTCAGCAGCCCGATGCCGCGCACGACATAAGCCTGCCCGTTGCGTTCTATCACGTCGCCACCTACATTCACATTGCTTTTGCCCACGGCATCATACACATCGAGCGCGGTAAGCCCGTACTTGGTGATGTAATCGGGATTGACACTTACTTCGTAAATTTTTTCTTCGCCGCCAAAGCTGTTCACATCGGCTACGCCGGGGATGCTTTTAAACTGCCGGTCGAGCACCCAATCCTGTATTGCCATCAGGTCGCGGATATGGGTAGTGGCACTGTGCAAGGTGTAGCGGTAAATTTCGCCGGTGGGTCCGTAGGGCGGTTGCACATCGGGTTTGATGCCATCGGGCAGATCGGCACCGGGCATGCGGCTCATTACCTGCTGCCGCGCAAAGGCATCGTCCACATCATCATCAAAAATGATGCGGATATAAGACAATCCAAATGAAGATGTGGTGCGCAGATTGGCTTTTTTCTGCACCGAATTGAGAACGGTTTCCAGCGGGATGGTTACAAATTTTTCCACTTCTTCCGCGCTTCTGCCCGGCCATTGCGTAATGATGATGATTTGTGTATTGGTTACATCGGGAAAGGTTTCGATAGGTGTGAGGCGGTAACAAATAAAACCAAGCACACCGAGCACCGCCGTGAGAAAAAAAACAAAATAGCGGTGCCGGAGTGAGAAATAAATAAGGCTTTTGATGAACTTGTTCATAAAAATAATTGAAAGAATATTGCCTTGTCAAAGCGTAATCGTGTGAATAAATCAATCGCCCATCAGTTGTTGAAACACGAGCAATTCGTTTTCGGTAATTACTTTTTGACCCGGCGAAACACCGCTGTTGACAAAGGTTTTGTTGCCTGAAATTTTTTTGACGTTTACTTCTGCAATCTGCATATCGCTGCGGCTGTTGAAGACCACCACGAACGATTTTCCGTTTTGCTCAATCAGCGCTTTGGTAGGGATGCATACGGCTTGTTCGCCAGCACATTGGTGACAGTGACTTTGGCAAACATCTGAGGCTTGAGGGTCATATCGGGATTGTCTAAGTTTGATCCTTACGCGCATAGCTTTGTTGTCTGGATCAAGCACCTCGCTGATTTTGTCAATTTTACCGGTATATACCTTATCGGGATAGGCGAGTGTACGTCACTTCTACTTTTGTGTTTTCGTTTACTTTCTGAATGTCGGCTTCAAACACATTTGCCCACACCCATACTTCTTTTAAGATCGGAAATGGTAAAGAAAGTACTGCCCATATCTGAACGGATAAAATCGCCGTTGTTGACATTTTTTTCCACCACAAAACCACTGACAGGAGCGGTTAAGAATGTACGTGCCGCTTGCGCTTGCGCCCCTGCCGCCATTGATCTCTATTGCCGATGTAACTTTGCGTTTTACAGCCAGCGCTTTCTCATAATTCTCACTGCGCTTCGTTGAACTCACGTTCACTGGCGATGCCGCTTTTGTACAGCGATTCCTGGTTGTCCATTTCGCGTTTGGCAATGGCAATATCAGCGTTGGCATAGCTTACATCGGCATAATTGCCGGCTACATCAGCACTTTTGATAACGGCGAGTGTTTGACCGGCATAAACTTTGTCGCCAAGCGTCAGGTTGCACTGAATCACCTGCCCGCTGCTGCGCGGATAAACTTTAAATACTTTGTTTTCATCGAAACTGACTTCGCCGCTGAGCTGCAATTCATCGGAGACACCGCACAGGCTCACCGTATCGGTTTTGATCATGTTGAGCATGGTATCGCTCAGGGTAAATGGCTGCGTGGTATCACTGTCGGCAGCGGCTTTTTCCTCGCAGGATGAAACCGACATTGCCATGGGAATAAGTAGGAATAAGAATGATAACGTTTTCATGATTGGTTTCATTTGAATGATTTCACAACATCGGTTCCTGCCTCGTAGTTCAGCGCTTCTTTGGCAAGCTGCAAACTGTTTTGCTGCGCAAACAAACGCGACTGCGATTCCTGGTAGCTGTCTGCAAAATCGAGGAATTCCAGCAGGCTGATTTGCCGTTGCTGGTAGCTTTGCAGCATGTTATTGAATAAGGTTTTGTAGTTGTTATAAAAATCCTGTTGTGTATTGTTGTTGAGCCGGTACAGCAGCTGCAACCGCTGGTAAGCCTCGCTGATGTTGCTTTTCAGTTGTACATCGGAAGCCTGCACCTGTGCTTGTTGTTGCTTCACGGTAAAATGAAGCGGCTTTGATGTTGCCTCCATTCCGGTTCCACAAGGGCAATGGCAGGCTCACCGACAAACCAACATAATTGGTTGTGTAGGTTGAATTTTTGTCGAATTCCGGCCCAAGCGTTACGTCGGGAACACGCAGCGATTTCTGGTACGATAAATTTTGCGAAGCGTACAACTCCTGTGCTTTTTGCAGTAAAAAATAGGCATTGTTTTGCCGCGCGCGTTGCCACGATTTCTTCTACATTCCGGGATTGAAAGACGGGCTGTTGGTCGGATGTATCTGACAGGTTTTACAAACACATTTCCCTGCATCATCAAAAGCATCTTAAGATCTTCTTCCGCTGAAATGAGCTGGTTGCTGTTGTCGGCAATATCCTGCTGCAAACGAATGAGCAATGCCTGTATGCGCAGGTAATCTTTCTGCGCAATGTTGCCTGCTTTCCATTGCGCGTTCATAGCAGCTGCAAGGTTGATAAGCCTTGAAGCCTGTGCCGATAACACGTTTGGTTATTGAGCAAGCGCGATGTTGTAATAATCGGTATGCAACTGGTAGCGCAGGTTGCGCAGCAAATCTTGCAGTTGCAGTTCACTGATGTGCGCATTGGTAGTGGCAAGGTTAATTTGTTTCCCTCTTTTGCCCGCCGTTTGAATCAGTTGCTGAAGCTGAATATAATATTGCCCTGTTACATTGCCATTTGCATCTTTTCCATGTTGAAAAAATGAATGGTTGGTATAGATGTTCTGATCGGTATTCAATACCGGGTTGTTCCACAATTTTGCCTGTTCGATATATGCTTTGTTTGCATCTACATTATAATGTGCTGCCAGTAAGGTTGAGATTGCTGTCTAAGAACCGTTTGTCGGCAGCTTCCACCGACAGGTAAACCGTATCGGTTTGCGCATGATGCAAAAGTCGCCATACCCGGAAAGCAGAAACAGGAACGCATAGCCGGTAGAAGCACGGCTTTGTATTTATATCGAAAACATATATGATAGATTGATAAAGAAAATGGGTGTGCAGTGCAGGAAAGCAGGTGCCACCGGTATGGATGCCAGTACAGGGTGCAGGCATATCCGCATAAAGAATCAAACGTTTCGATTCTTTACGGGTATGTAACGACGGCTATGAAAAGCACCCACTACAGGATGTCTTCGCCCTGGCGTAACAAAATCTGCTAGACTGACGAAAAAGGTAATAGTTAACGCTTCTCAACACCGAATTATGAAGCAATGCAAATGCAACACGCCAGAATACCTGCTGAATTAGGCGATAACGCCTAGGAAATGTTAAGAATTTGGGAGGCGGGGAGAGGATATCGGTCGTAAAACTGGTGTAATTGTCTAGCCGCAAATGTGTTGTAGCATTTTTGTGAAACGAACTTCAAAATTATTGCCTGGTTGGTACTGTCGAGATAATTTTGAACGGTTGAAGCTTGTAACAAATTAATGTTCGCTTTGGTTGCGGCTTTCTTTTTTTTCTGGAAACGCATTGTGCTTTTTCATGATGATTTCCGCCACATATTCGGTTACGGAGTTAATAATATTGGGTCTTCTGCCATTGAATTCGCTCATGGTCTCGAAGTCCTGGGCATACAAGCCAAGATTCAATACCTGTAAAGCCACAAGGGCAACAATGAAATAAGAAAAATATTTTTTAAATGCTTGCAAAATATGTATGCTGATATAATATGCAAAGAAATAACAGATTTGTATGTGAATGCGATTAAATGATCAGTTTAAGACGAATTTAGTAATTGGAAAAGTGTAGCCCGTTGATTATCATTAACAAATAAAAAAGACAGTCCTTTGAGACTGTCATTTTCGATATTTTAAAGTTAATGATTAACATGATTAAGTTTCAATTTCGTCGGTGCCGGTGTTAGCCAAGAGGCTTGTTGCGACCGAAATCTACCAGTATCGGCGCAGCCACAAAGATAGAAGAATACGTACCGGTGATTACACCAATCAACATAGCGAACGCAAACCCACGTGTTACTTCACCACCAAAAATAAACAATACCAGGATGGTGATAAACACAGTCAGCGATGTCATGATGGTACGGCTTAAGGTTTGGTTAATAGCCCGGTTGATGATGGTTTCTTTACTTTCACCCGCCATGAGACGCGAGTCTTCACGGATACGGTCATACACAATTACAGTATCGTTCATCGAGAAACCAATCACCGTCAATATCGCCGCAATAAAATGCTGATCTATCTCTAGCGGGAACGGAACCACCTAACGTAGGAAGCTAAATACAGCAAGGGTTACAAATACATCATGCAACAAGGCGACAATAGTACCCAGCGAATAACGCCAATCGCGGAACCGGATGAAAATGTACAAACAAATGACGATGATGGCGATGATTGTTGCTTTGGTGGCGCCTGCTTTCAGATCGTCTGAAATAGTGGGCAATACCGTTTGCGAACTTTGCTTATACCGGCTGTTGAATTCACTATAGGTGGTTCCCGGCGGCAATGTATTTTTCAAACCTGCAAACAATGCTCTTTCTACAGTAGAATCAACATTGTTACCTGTTTCGTGAATTTTATAAGACGTAGTAATATTTAGCTGGTTTTCAATATCCACTGTTTTAATGATCGGATATTCGCCAAATGCCTGTTGCAAATCATTGCGAACTTGGTCCACATCTGGCTTGCTGTAAAGCGGATGGTATAACTGCGGCCGCCGGCAAATTCAACGCCCTGATCAAAGCCATTGAAGAAAGAGCCGATGCCCAATAGCAGAACGACAACGGAAATACCATAGGCGATTTTCCGGTATTCAATGAATTTATAAGAGGCGTGCTTGAATACTTTTTGTGACAAAGAAGTAAAGTATTGGAAATGCCGGTTGCGGTTGGTATACAGATCGGTCACCAAGCGCTGGAAACAAGGATACCGCAGAACAACGACAGCGTAATGCCCAACATCTGCGTTGTTGCAAAGCCAAGTACAGGTCCCAGACCAAAAATAAACAAGATGGCAGCCGACAGGAAGGTGGTAACGTGCGCATCCAATACCGGTGCATAAGAACGTTTGTATCCATCGTTAACCGCAGCGGTATATCCTTTACCCCGGGTCAGTTCTTCTTTAATACTTTCAAAAATAATTACGTTGGTATCTACAGCCAAGCCTACCGTGAGTACAAGTGCCGCAATACTTGGTGCAGTCAGCGTAGCACCCAATGCAGCTAAAACACCAATGGTAAACAGCAGGTTTAAGATCAGCGCGATGTTGGCTACCCAGCCCGCTGTATTGTAATATACCAGCATCAGCACAAAAATGATGACAAATGATATGATAAATGCCAAGTGCACCACCGTTTACTGCTTCGCTGCCCAGGGTGGGTCCCACAATTTGTTCCTGAACAATCTTAGCCGGTGCAGGCAGTTTACCCGATTGTAAAATCTGGGCTAAATCCTGCGCTTCGGTTGTAGTAAAACTTCCTGAAATTTGCGAGTTGCCGTAAGGAATTTCGTTTTCAACATTCGGTGCACTGTAAACAACATTATCGAGCACAATGGCAATGGGGCGACCAACATTGGCTTTCGTCATTTGTGCCCACAGCTTGGTGCCGATGTCATCCATCTTCATATTAATGGAAGGATGGTTTCTTTCATCATAACCCTGGCTGGCTTCGCTGACATGTTCGCCTTCCAATTTGGCGTTCCATTATCAAGGTTTTAAGTGCATACAAGGTAAGAATATTGCGGGCTGGTGCTGTTTGATCGGTAGTATTGGGACTCCATAAGCAAATAAAATGTTTGATGGAAATTTACTGGCTACAAAATCCTGCCGCAGGTAATTACCCAATGTAGCGGTATCTTTTACCTGGATGTATCCCAGTTCGGCAGGAAAGCGTTGCTGACCGGTTGTTTCATCCTGCCTTGGCTGCGCAAACTGAAACTATGGCAAACAATGGGTTTGCATTTCTTTTGATGGTTTCGCTGTCAACCGGTGTTTTGGCAAGCTGTTGGTTGGTTGTACCGGAATCTTCTGTAGGAAAGGAAGTACTGCAGCCACTGGCAGCACCGATTGCCGTAGTGTCTTTTTTTAGCGTAGACAATGTGTCACACAGGTTTGCCATTCAGAAAATTGCTCATCGATTTATCTGCAGCAACCATAGATTCCTGTAAGTTCGCCGATATTATACACTTCAAAAAACTGCAGGTTGGCAGTAGATTGCAAATATTTTCTTACTCTTTCCGGATCGTTGATGCCAGCAAGTTCAATATTGATACGATCCCTTTGTCAGGATCGGGATTGATGTTGGGTGATGCCACACCAAAACGGTCAATTCTCGTCCGGAGAATGTTCATGGTATTGTTGAAAGCAATATTCGCCTGATCCTGCAGGTAAGACAATACCGCGTCATTGGCAGTGTTGGCTTTTATTTTTCCATTGCTGCGGGTAATAAAAAATTTAGCGAGGTTGGCATCTGTTCCGGCTATTTTATGATATTCTTCATTGAACAAAGAAATGAGATCGGCATCGCTGTTGGCTTTGAGCGCAACCGCATTGATTCAACGCCTTTTCAAATTGCGGATCTTTTGGATAATTAGCCAACGAACGAATCAATCCGTCAAGACCTACTTCCATACTCACACTCATACCACCCTGCAAATCGAGACCCAACATCAATTCCTTATCTTTCGCATTTTGATAAGTCGTCATCCCAAACGGACCGATGTTAGTGCCTTTTGTACTGTCGAGCAGGTACGCCAGACCGTTGTTTTTTAAGTGTATTCAGGCTATCGCGTATAAATATCCTGCTGGGCTTTATCGCCAGGATATTTTTGCTGGGGCGTACTAAAGTTCGCTCTTACCCACGCAGCCGCACGGTCAGCCATATTGCTTTCATGGTTGCGCACAATCCAGGTAAATGACAAGCTGGTATAAACAGATCAGCACAAGAGCAATCGTAAAGAAACGCACCAAACCTTTCAGTTGCATATTATAGTATTGGTTTTACTTAATTTTTTTTAGTGAGGCGCAAAGATAGGGGAATGAATATAATAATAAATTGTGAAATACAAGGCGGCTGAAGTTGCGGGAATGTGCGTGTCAAAAGCAGGTTGATCAGTCGGGCAGGCAATCGTCACCGTTCGACATTATTGGTTCAGAAAGGAGGCAAACGTCATTTTTGTGATCAAAAGGAAATTGACAAACAGCTGGATTACAACCTAATGATTAAACATAAGTTGAACATATAGTGTTCACATCATTAGTTTTTTATATCTCAGAAAAAATATTCCGCTACCTCACATTTCCAAAACACAAATATTTTACCGTCAGAAATTCTTCCATGCCGTACCGGCTGCCTTCCCTGCCAAAGCCGCTTTGCTTTACACCCCCAAACGGCGCTTCCGCATGCGAAATCAAACCTTCGTTGATACCAACCATTCCATATTGCAATTGTTCGGCAACCCGCCAGGCTTGTTGATGTTTTGGGTAAAAAAATACGCTGCCAGTCCATATTCTGTATGCATTGGCAAGCGCAATGGCTTCTTCTACCGTATCAAAAAGGAAAATCGCGGACACCGGACCAAAGAGTTCTTCCTTGCTCAATGTCATATCAGTGGTACAATTTGTAAGAATGGTTGGCTGGTAAAACAAGTCTTTGTCCTTCGGCATGGTTACCACCTGCAACAATCGTTGCTCCTTTTGTCAACTGCGTCTTTCACTAGCCGTTTTACTTTTTCAATGCATTTCTGATTGATGAGTGGTCCAATTTCAACACCCATCTGTCAACGCCATTTCCGATGGTAAGTTCTGCCACTGCTGTTTTGTAAGCGTCAATGAAGGCAGGATAAATTTTTCGTTGCACCAGCAGGCGGTTAGCTGAAACGCAGGTTTGTCCCGCATTGCGGTATTTGCTTGCCATCGCGCCATTGACGGCAACAGAAAGATCGGCATCTTCAAAAATGATGACCGGCGCATTGCCACCCAGTTCGAGCGACATTTTTTTTACCGTGGAAGCGGATTGTTGCATCAATATTCTGCCTACTTCGGTAGAACCGGTAAACGATACTTTGGCGACAGCAGGGTGCGTTGTCAACAATTTTCCTACGCCGGCAGCATCGGTTGTGGGCAAAACATTCAATACGCCCGCCGGCAAGCCCGCCTCTTTTGCGAGGTAGGCCAATGCCAATGCACAAAGAGGCGTTTCTTCGGCTGGCTTTACGACGACCGTACATCCGGCTGCCAGTGCGGGTGCGATTTTGCGGGTGATCATCGCGATGGGAAAGTTCCATGGCGTAATGGCGGCCACCACGCCAACCGGCTGTTTGAGTGTCATCAGCCGTTTGTCATGAGCCGGTGTAGGAATCACGTCGCCATAAGTACGCCTGCCTTCTTCAGCAAACCATTCGATAAACGAAGCTCCATATCCTACTTCGCCGCGTGCTTCTGCCAGTGGTTTTCCCTGTTCGGATGTCAGCAGCAGGGCAAGATCATCAGTGTGACAGATGATGAGGTCATACCATTTGCGTAGAATGTTGCATCGGTTCTTTGCTGTTTCCACTCGCCACGCAGCAAACGCTTTAGTAGCTGCGTCAATGGCTTGTATGGTTTCGGATTCGCCTGCATCGGCAACGTCTGTAATGGTGGAACCATCGGCAGGATTGGTTACGGCAAAAGATTTTCCGGATGTTGCACTCAACCATTTGTTGTTGATGAAAATCTTATTTTGAAACAATGTATCATTGGTAAGCTTTATCATCACTGAAAAGTTTTGATGCAGGAAAAGAATGATCAAAGAATGGGCTACTAATATTCCGGGTAAAAAATAACAGCCGTTCATTCAAGTTATTTCACAACGTTTTGCAGGAAAAGAATTTCCAACTTGATAATCATCAACCCGATACCCATTCAAGTTTTACCAGCTGATCAATGAAGATACAGGATAACGCGTATTGCGATATTGCATCATGTCCACTTTCACGCTGCCAACTTTTATCGGGCTTTCAATGCGCAGGGGCATGTGGTTGGGATCGTCGGTTACCCAAACGGTCATTTTTTCACCGCCTTCAAAAATGGTTCCTGATACAAGCAGCGGCTTAAATTTGATGCTGTGAAATTTTCCGTACTTGGTTTTTACTTTTTCCTTTCCCAGGTAGCGGATGTGCAGGTTATACACCTGGTTGTCGAGAAACATGCTGAACGGTATGAGGTCGCCCGCTTTGTATTTGTCAAAATTGATGTTGCGGGCATAATAGACGGCACTCATAACGTCTTGAATGCAGTTGGGCACTTTGAAGGATCCGGCACTGGAGACGGCAGTATTCGTTTGCTGGTTGAAGGTTACATTTTCGTATTTTTTATAACCACCTTCATCCACTTTGCGGATAAACTTGTACGGTTGCAGCGTAGCCGTGTCGAAATAAGATTCGTACTTGTCGCGCACCTTAAAAATCCAGTCATAACTTTCATTGCTCGTGCCGGTACCCACCACGTGGTAGACCGGTACAGCACCCAGCTTTTCAAGCGAGGTATTGAACGTTGCTGTTCCCGCATTCACATAAATGCCTGCCACAGAATAAAAGATGGTATAAGAAATGAACTCCCCGGCCTGGAACGCACGGTTCCGCAGTCCGCAAAAATCGTCACCGGCAGTCAGCCGGATGCAGGTTAGGGTCAGCAGAAAAACGAATACAATTTTTTTCACGCTATTTGTTTCTGTATAGTTTGATGCCAATCAAAAATAAACTGCCTGCTATGGCAGGGATAATCAAATTTACAATCCAAATCAAAGCTGCTGAAAATACTATACCAACGGTATTGGCACTCAGCAAGCCAAATAATTGCCGGCTAACTTCGCCCCGCACGCCCAACTCCGCAATGTTTGGTACCGATGGAATGACCGACAAGATTAAAAACAATACCGCAGTGGCAAATGCTGCACACAACCATGCGATCTGCACATCAAACAATTGAAAGACAACGATGTATTGAACAATAAAAACCGAGTAACGTAATATCGACAGCAGTAAAATTTGTGTTAATTGTCGCCACGTCAAACGCTTCAAGACTGTGAATCAGCAAGCGGTGTTTGTGGACAAACGGTATTTTCTCAAACCATTTGGTAAACCAGGCAATCTGGAAAAAGAGGATGAAAAAAACAATGATGGCCACCAGTACTGCATACATCAATCCACCGAGCCAGAAGCCAGACAATCCATTGCCGCCCGCTACAGGCGAAAGCAATTCTTTTTTTAGGTACCACAGCCCTGCAATGCCTGCTACCAACGTCACCAACAACTGACCGATGCTGCCTATTACATTCAAGGATACTGATCTTAACCGGTTGCCTTCGTGCATGTACAAGGTTCGGCCTGCATATTCTCCCGCTGCTGTTGGGATGAACATTGAAAATGACAACCCGGAAAAAACCGCTTTGCAGGCAGTGAAAACGGAAACTTTCTGTACCGGCAACATCAACAACCGCCACTTCAGGGCTTCGAGCGTCCAGTTGAGAAGCATCAATACCAATAATAGAATGAAATGAAACCGGTGACGACTGTTGAAGGCATTGCCAAAAATTTGTCTCACTTCCTGCCAGGAATATTGTGCATGCAGGTGACGATACACCGACCACGTCAACAATACAAACAACAAGGGACCCGCGATGTAATTCAATAGAACCCGATACCTGCGCTTCAATCGACTTTTTTTCAAACCTACATGAAAATTTGTTCGGCTGTTATCGCCCTTCATTGTTTACTTTCACATTCTAAATGAAACCGGAACAGATAATTTTGGGAATAGATCCCGGCACCATCATGATGGGATATGCGGTGGTAGCAGTAAAAAGCAACAAGCCAAAGCTGCTGACCATGGATGCCTTAAAGCTGAGCACACACAAAGACATTTACCAGCGGTTGCATCTCATCTACCAAAAAGTAGTGCACCTGATCGAAGAATATCACCCGGATACATTTGCCATCGAAGCACCGTTTTTTGGAAAAAACGTACAGAGTATGCTCAAACTCGGGCGCGCGCAGGGTGTAGCCATCGCAGCAGCCATGCACGCATCGCTGCCGGTTACCGAGTATTCCCCGCGCAAAGTGAAACAGTCTGTTGCCGGCAATGGCAATGCTGCCAAAGAACAGGTGTGGAAAATGCTGCAACAGGAATTGCACCTCACCGAACAGCCCACCCATTTCGATGCGACCGATGCGCTTGCCGTTGCGCTGTGTCATCATTACCAAACCTCTTCGCCACTGTCTTCCGGCACCAAATCATTCAATGGCTGGGAAGATTTTGTCTCTAAAAACGAAAACCGGTTGCTCAAGAAATAACCTGCTTTTTTATCTTTTTCTGAATCAGAGAACACCTGTAGTCAATAATGAGAAAGATAAAACTGGAAGACATTCAATGCCTTGAACTTCCTGTTTTGGATCGTTCATCACATTATACAGCTGCACATGACGGAGGATTTTAGGCGATCGTTGTATGTTGTTCATTCTTTGTGATGGATCATACATTGTATCGTTTGAAACTCGTCACAAGGCCGCAATGATTTTTTGCTGAATCTCTTTTAGTTCTTCATTGCTCAACGTGAGTTTTCCCCTGGTAAAATTGAGGTCGTTGGCACTGTTAATCGGCGCGAGGTGCACGTGGGCATGCGGCACTTCAATGCCGATGACTGCTATGCCGCAACGGTTGCAGACAAAGGCTTTTTCAATGGCTTTGGCAATGGGTTTGGCAAAGATCAGGATGTTTGACAGGTAATCATCCGCGAGGTCAAACAGCTTGTCCGTTTCCACTTTGGGCACCACCAGCACATGACCTTTTACCAATGGATACACATCGAGAAACGCAATGAACTGTTCATTTTCCGCGATTTTGTAAGACGGAATGTCTCCCCGGATGATTTTAGAAAAAATAGTCATACTCATATAATTTTGTTGCAGGAAGCAACAATTTTAAATAAAAAATGCGACCCGGTAAGAGGCCGCATGTAAAAGTTGCAAACTACTGTCTATTCCTGCTAATTCAATGCGTGATCGAATGTTCTTTCTACCCTGCCGATGTTCCTGTTCATGGTACGGTAAGCAGAATTGGCTGCATCTGTCACTACGTCGTCGTCGTCAAGGTCTTCCAGCAATTGTTCCCGCATATACAGCAAAACGCCAGCTACAGCTGCGCCTACAATGATGGTGGCAATCAGTATTTTTTTCATCGTTAACCGTTTTAGAGAATCCATAAGGCAATTCATATACCAACTAATTGGCAACAAAAATCCCTGCCGTATGTAAAGCAGGGATGTTCATATTGCTGAAAAGAGCGCTACAGTGTAATGTCCAATACTTTGAATTTGAGTTTACCATTCGGTGCTATCACTTCTGCCACTTCACCGACCTGTTTACCCAACAGCCCTTTGCCAATGGGGGAAGTGACAGAAATTTTACCCGATTTGAGGTCGGCTTCGGTTTCACCGACAATCTGGTAGGTAACCGTTTTTTTCGTTGCCATATTGGTGATGGTTACTTTGGTAAGAATGGAAACTTTGCTGGTGTCTATTTCACTGGCATCCACAATGCGGGCAATGGCGATCTGGCCTTCCATCTGTGCAATCTTGGCTTCCAGCATGCCCTGTGCTTCTTTGGCGGCGTCATATTCAGCATTTTCTTTCAGGTCGCCTTTTTCGCGGGCTTCGGCGATGGCTCTCGCAGCAGCTGGCCGTTGTACTGCCTTCATTTGGTGAAGCTCAGTGCGCAATCTCTCAAAGCTTTCTTTTGATACATACATTACGTCACTCATAAATCATTTTCTTTTAGTTCGTATAAAAAAAATACAACGCCGCACAAACTGCAGCGTTGCATATCATTTCAAAAATACAGTTTTTATGTAATTCAAACAAGGCGAAAAGGCAGAACCGCCGTTGAAACAAATTTAAAATGTTGTATTTTACAGTTAAATTACCCTGGTTATATACCGCATGATTACAACCGCCGGCTGGCATTGCCGGCTTGCATCTAACGAATGTATAAAACGCTGATAAACAAATACGATTATGATGCCCGCAAATAGTACACTTGCCGATGGAAGCTATGTTAAAGCCGAAATTCACAGCCACATTTGTTCCATTGAATTTTATCATCCGCAGGGTAATTCCCTGACGGCAGCCATGCTGGCGGCGGTGCAGCACGAGGTATTGTCGGCATCGCACAACGGTGATGTACAGGTTATCTTGCTCCGCTCTGCCGGATCGGCTTTTTGTGGCGGCGCATCGTTTACCGAATTGCTGCAGATCACTGACGAAAAAAGCGGTACCCGTTTCTTCAGCGGCATTGGTTCGCTGGTGCTGGCGATGCGCCGGTGCCCGAAAATGATTGTCGCAAGGGTGCACGGCAAATGTGTGGGCGGGGGAGTGGGGCTTGCTGCTGCTGCCGATTATGCCATTGCAATGGAAGGTGCCGACATCAAACTGAGTGAATTATCTATCGGCATTGGTCCTTTTGTAGTGGGACCAGTCATCGAAAGAAAAACGGGTTTGTCTGCTTTCAGCCAGCTTGCAATTGATGCCGGTAATTGGCGGAACGCCGACTGGGCCAGGCGAAAAGGAATTTATGCCGAACTGCATACCACCCGGGAAAGCATGGATGAATCTATTTTTAAACTCACTTCTTCACTATCGCATTATAGCCCCGAAGCCACTGCCAGAGTTAAAAAAAATGTTGTGGCATGGTACCGATCATTGGGAACAACTGTTGCACGAACGCGCTGTCAGCAGCGGTAGACTGGTGTGCAGTGCTTTTGCCCGGCAGTTTTTTGAAAAATTCAAAAGCAGCAAAGAAACGGCCAGATGAACATTCATCAATTCAATTGCTGCAGGCGTTTTTTGCCTTCTTCTTTCAGTGCTGCATCATCGGCGGTGCGGTTGGGCAGTTTCACCAGTTTCGGTCAAAATTTCCATTTCCTGCGCGGGCCGGTTTTTGTACTGGTAAGCTTTGGCGAGGTCAAGATAATTTTGGACAAAATAAGGTGCGAGCACGCGGCATTTTTCCAGGTAACCAATCGCGGAATCAATGTCCGGCTTCGACAACCCATCGCCATACATCGTTTTGATGGCGGTTTTTTTCAACCAATTCAATTGCAACATTTCGAGGTGCCATTTGCCTTCCATGTAGTTGAGCAATGCATGGTTGGGGTTAATGGACAAACCTTCGTCGGCGTATTTCTTAATCTGCTTTACATCCTCCACGGTTTTCTTGTTCTCCGTTTCTGTTTCGGAGAGGTTGGCAAAGGCGAGGGACTGCACGTAATAAGCGTCCGCATCGGTGCCGTGGGCTGCCATGGCTTTGTCGGCGTATTCTTTCGATTGAAGAAAGTATTGATAGCGGTTGTTTTTGTCCCCTTGTTTTTTGCCAAGCGACGTGCAGAGTTCCACACATTTTACGAGCGCGGTCATGTTGTTGGCATCAGACGCCAGCACCTGTTGATAGGCATTGAGCGCTTCCGCTTCCTTGAATTGTTTGTACAGAGCATTGGCAGTTTGCAACTGCGTTTCCTGTGCCATCAGGTTTAGCGACAGCAAGACAAAACTTACCGGTAAAATCCATTTTTTCATCATGACAATTGTACTTCGTTTCTGTTGGCAGTATAAGTTACTGCGATGTTGCCTTCGAACGCAATGAGCGGTGGATGTTTTTTGGTGATGGAAATGCTTACTTCTTCCACGAGCGCAAAGGTCGCCAAAACGTCGGCAGCAATGGATGTCGCCACCGTTTCCAACAACGCTGTGGGTACCAGCATATGCTTTTTGATCAGGATGTACACGAGCGTATAATCGATCGTGTCACTGATGTGCAACACCGGAATCCGGCTCACAGCGTGGCTGATGGTGGCGTTGACTTCGTATTCAGCACCTAACTTTCGTTCTTCTGTATGAACGCCGTGGTAAGCATAAAATTGCAGGTTGCGTAGCTGAATGGAAAGCATAAAAAGGTTAAAAGTTTGGGCGATGATCAATGAGCGTACACGAGTTTGATAAACTGATCGTGCAAATCATTTTTTTGCAGCGGCGATTGCTGCATATACATTTCGCCAATGAGGTGCTCTTTGGGATCTACCCAATACATGGTTCCAAAAAAACCGCCCCAGGCATAGCTGCCTGCCGATTGTCCTGTTTCCCCTTCTGCTTCTGGGGTGGTAATGCGGAAGCCAAGCCCGAATTTGTATTTGCCAAGGGATAATGTGTCAATTTGATTGGTGGTCATCATTTGTACCGTGCTTTCTTTTAAAAACCGATGACCGTTATACGTTCCTCCATTGAGCAACATTTGTAAAAATTTTGTATAATCGGTAATGGTAGAACTCAGTCCTGCGCCACCGGCAAAATAAGTTCCGTTCTGTTTGGGATAATCCGGTCCCAATCCATTGATTACGTTTTTCCATTCCACTATTTTGTTGCTGCTGTCAACGGTATAAGCTTTGATCAGCCGTGCTTGCTTTTCCTTTGGCAAATAAAAATAAGTGTCTGTCATGCCGAGCGGGTCAAGCAACCGGGTTTTGAAAAACCGGTCAAGCGGCATTCCGGATACCAACTCGACAATTCTGCCCAAAACGTCAATTCCAAGGCTGTAGGTAAATTTTTCACCGGGCTGGTGTGCAAGCGGCATTTTTGCCAGCAGGTTTACCATGTTATCGAGGTGCATTGTATCGCTGCCAAAGCCCGGAAGCAGGCCTGCTTTTGCATACACCGCCCGCATATTATCGGAACCAATGATGGCATAGTCAAGACCGGAGGTGTGTGTCAGCAGGTCCTTGATGGTAATGTCGCGTTTGGCAGGTACCGTGGTGAAGCTGCTGTCGGCTTTGTTGTAAGTATTGATAACCGATTGATGCGAAAAAGCAGGTATGAACCGGGAAACCGGGTCGGTCAATGATAGTTTGCCTTCATCATAAAGCATCATGATGGCAACGCTGGTGATTGCTTTGGTTTGCGAAGCGATGCGGAAAATATCTGTGGTCTGCATCTTTTTTTGCGAAGCCTTGTCAGAATAGCCAAATGCTTTGTTGTAAATAACTTTATTGTCTTTTTGAATAAAAGCCAGGCCGCCAACGATCCATCCGCTGTCCACTGCTTCCGACATGAAACTGTCTATCCGGCTCAGCGACACGGTTGTGGGAAGGGTGGAAGCAGGTTTTTGTGTGCGGCATTGAACGAATGAAAGGGCAACCCATAAAAGTATCCATCCTTTGGATTTCAGGTTGATGAACGGTAGCGACGTCGTCATGATGATGTATTGAATGATACAGGCAATGAAGATGATGGCAATGGTAACAATGTACAATGGCGCTTAGTCTGTAAGCGCCATGACAATGTTAAGCATATAATCCGAATAAAGGAGCCCTTTTTCAAAGACTTATACGAGCCCTTTTTCGCTCAGGTAACGTTCTGCATCCAGTGCTGCCATGCAACCACTTCCCGCTGCAGTTACGGCCTGCCGGTAAATTTTATCCTGCACATCACCAGCTGCAAACACGCCTTCTACATTTGTTTTGGTGCTGCCGGGTACCGTCACGAGATATCCTGAATCGTCCATGTCAAGCACCCCTTTGAAAATGTCACTGTTGGGATGATGACCGATGGCTACAAAGAACGCGCTGATGGGAATGGTCTGCATCCCGCCGGTGTTGATGTTTTTAATGCGCACCGATTCCACTTTCTTTTCGCCCAGTATCTCATCAGTTTCGCTGTTCCAGTAGATATGAATGTTCTCCGTATTTTTCACGCGTTCCTGCATCACTTTGCTGGCACGCATGCCATCTTCTCCCTTGCGCACGATCATGTGAACATTGGTGGCAAGTTTGGATAGGTAAAGTGCTTCTTCGCAGGCCGTATCGCCCGCACCTACAATCGCTACTTCCTTTCCCCTGAAAAAGAAGCCATCGCACACGGCGCAGGCGCTCACACCATAGCCATTGAGCCGCTGTTCACTTTCGATGTTCAGCCATTTGGCAGAGGCACCGGTGGCAATGATCACCGCATCGGCTTCTATCCATTTTTCTTCGTCTATTTCCACTTTGTGCACCCCATTCGAAAAATTGACTTTTGTCGCCAATCCATACCGCACATCTGCACCCATGCGCTGAGCCTGCTTTTCAAAATGAATCATCATTTCCGGTCCCTGCACGCCATCGGCATAGCCGGGATAGTTTTCCACTTCGGTGGTGATGGTCAATTGCCCGCCCGGCTGAATGCCCTGGTACAACACAGGTTTCATGTTGGCTCGCGCTGCGTAAATGGCAGCGGTATATCCTGCCGGACCCGAACCGATGATCAAACAATGTACTTTTTCTGTAGTTCCGTTTTCCATTACTGATTAATTATAATATATACTGAAGGTGACAACAGGCAAACCAGGTGTTGTATTCACTCAATCCCGGGGATTGAATGTCTTAATACAACCCTTCAATGCTCAGGTATCTTTCACCGGTATCGTAGTTGAACAGCAATACCCGGCTTCCTTCCCTGATGTCTGTTAATTTTTTTGCCAAAGCAGCCAGTGTCGCGCCACTCGAAATGCCACCGAAAATTCCTTCTTCCCTGGCGGCGCGGTTGGTATATTCAAATGCTTCCTCTTTGTTGATCTGAATTGTGCCGTCAAGTATAGATGTATCAAGGTTGTTGGGGATGAATCCCGCGCCAATCCCCTGTATGGGATGCGGGCCGGGTGCGCCACCGCTGATAACGGGCGACAATTCAGGTTCTACCGCGAATATTTTGATGTTGGGAAAATGTTGTTTTAAAATTCTGCCCACGCCGGTGATGTGTCCGCCGGTGCCGACGCCGGTGATGAGGTAATCGAAACCTTCGGGGAAGTCGGACAATATTTCTGTTGCCGTGGTTTTGATGTGAATGTCAATGTTGGCAGGATTGTCAAACTGTTGCGGCATCCACGCACCGGGCAAATCTGCCACCAGTTCCTTTGCTTTTTCAATAGCACCTTTCATGCCTTTTTCGCGGGGTGTCAGTTCGAAGGTGGCACCATAAGCACTCATCAGCTTTCTTCTTTCCACGCTCATGCTTTCGGGCATCACGAGGATCAGTTTGTAACCTTTCACCGCCGCCACCAATGCCAGCCCGATGCCGGTATTGCCGGAAGTGGGCTCAATGATGGTACTGCCCGGTGCCAGGATGCCTTTTTGTTCAGCATCTTCGACCATCGCCAGCGCAATGCGGTCTTTGATGCTGCCGCCGGGATTCATCCGTTCGAGCTTTGTCCACACTTCTATGTTGGAGGGAAACAATTTGTTGACTCGGACATGAGGTGTATTCCCGATAAGTTCTAAAACAGAGTTTGCTTTCATACGTAAAATTTGTAAAAAACGGCGCTAAAGATAAACAGTTTTATGGCTGGTTGAAACAGTGCCAAATTCCAGGGTATCAGAAAACGTTCCTTCATTCTCCATTGCACCGGGCAATACCGGCCTTGGCTTTCTGGTCGATGGAATTTTTATAATCGTGATTGTCCATATTGATACATTGCTGGAAATAGTTGATGGCTTTGTCGGGATCGCCCTGTTGTTCATAAATCAACCCGGTTTGCAAAGCCGCACGCGATGCATAATATTCCTTGCTTTTACTGCCCAGCCGGATAGCCACCCCGTAAGCTGCAATGGCGTCATTGTAGCGGCCGAGGTCGTCATAAATGCGCGCAATCCGGTAATTGAATTCCAGTTTTTCCTCAGCTTTCAAAAAATCGGTGGTTGTTTTTCCAGCCAGCATTGCCAGCGCTTCCATATTGTAGCCACCATCGTTCAGCAACCGTGCCTTTAACAACAAGGGATGTGGGTATTGCCCCGTTTTCGCTTCGCGGAAAGCTTGATTGTCGGCATCAGAAATGGTATTTCCTTTCGACAACACCCATTTTCTTGCCCGTTCGGCGGCCGGTGCATTGCCCAGTAGATAATAACACCAGCTTAGCTTCTGGCAGGCATCTTTTAAGTAAAAATCACCTTTGAATTGCCGGACGAACAATTCTAAGTGCTTTGCTGCTTCTGCCAGTTCAAGGTGATTGAGTTTCACAAATGCCAGTTCGTAATTCCATACCGGCATAACCAAGTAATCACCAGAAAGGTTGCGATTGAAAAGGATGCTTTTCGCGAACTCCGTTTTCTTGCTGTTGATTGCCAGGTTGGCTGCCATGAATGCAAACAGGTGATTGTTCACCACATCCAGTTTTTTTTGTTTGATGAACGCAAACGCCTCTGCCGGCTGATTTTTGATGTAAAACAAAAGGTAACAATAATAAAACGCCGCTTCATTGAAAAAAAAGCGGGCTGTCGTATCGTTGCTGTTTACAAACGACTGCATCATCTGCATACCATTGTTTACCGATCCTTTGATGCCCAGCAGGCTGGCCAGCCCTTTGTAGCCATCGGGTATTATGCCTGCCACCACTTGCATGGGCGCATAAATCATATTGCTGGGCAGAAAATCCGGGAAAGATTTGCGGTTGTCTTTTGATGTAACCAAATGCTTTTTTAAAAGCCAGGAAAGCTGAAAACCGCTCGTTGAATTTGATGGCAATCATCGCTTTTTGCAGGTAAGCCACCGAGATGCAATAGTTGTAATACGGTGATTGCTGGTTGCCGTCTTTGAAAAGGTCAATGCGTTGTTCCAAGCCTTCTTTGCGCGATTTGTATTCCGCGGGGTCTTCGTTGAAAAACAATACGAAAAAGTCAATGTAACCCTGCAACAGATCCGGGATCAGGTTGTCGGGATGTTCCTGTTTTGCTTTGTTCACCAACTGCTGTCCACTATTGATCCTGAGGCTGGTAATGTCCCCGTAAGCCTGCCGGCAGGTAGCATCAAAGACATAGGTGTTGCCGGCTATTGCCGTCAGCGTCATGATGGCACACATCAAACACAGGATTGCTTTTTTCATACACCGGGCTGCCAATAACAAAGGGTGCTTGTGTGCACCCTTTTGTTGTCTTACATGAGATATTGTTATGCAATGTCTATCACATTGTTCAGATCATCATCAACAAGGATGCGGCCGCAGTTTTCGCAGACCATCACTTTCTTGCGCTGTTTGATTTCGCTTTGCTTTTGTGGTGGAATGGAATTGTAGCAACCACCGCAGGCATCGCGATCAACCGGTACTACGGCAAGTCCGTTGCGGTAGCTGGTGCGGATGCGGTCGTAGGAATACAACAACCGGTCATCCATGCCTTTGCGGGCATCCTGCGCGAGACCGTTGAAATGGGTTTCTTCTTTTTCGGTTTCGGTGATGATCTTTTCCAGGTCGTTTTTTTTGTTGTTCAGCAGCGTCTCTTTGTTTTCAATCTGCTTATTGGCGTATTCCAGTTGCTTCGCTTTTTCAGACAATTCTTCGTTGGCGTCACGGATATGTTTTTCGGCCAGTTTACCTTCGAGTTGTTGCATCTCAATTTCTTTGTTGATGGCTTCAAACTCGCGGTTGTTTTTTACCGTTTCGCTTTGCTTTTCGTATTTTTTTACCAGTTCTCCCGCTTCCTTAATGGCATTTCTTTTTTGTTCGATAAAGTCGTTGATGCCATTGATTTCTTCTTCAATGCGGTTTTTACGGCTGGTCAAACCCTGGATTTCATCTTCAAGGTCGCTTACTTCCATAGGAAGTTCGCCTTTCAGAATTTGGATCTCGTCAAGTTTGGAATCAATTTTTTGCAATTTGACCAGCGAAGCCAATTTTTCTTCTACTGAATAATCTTTAACTGCAGCCATATTTGTTTTACGTATTTACGTTCTTTGGTTGTGATGAATGTCGCTTACTTTTTTACCAAAATTGTTGCAAAATGCTTTTACAAAGCGGTACAAAATAATGAACAGGATTGGTTATTATTTCCGTTTTGAGGACGGCAAAGTTAGGAAATTTAACCTGTAAAATATCACAAAGTAAATCTATCGTAAACTGTTCGCTTTCCCAATGCCCGATATCGGCAAGTACAATTTTTTCTTCCGCATCAAAAAACTCATGATATTTTACATCGGAAGTAATGTAAACATCTGCCTTTTGTGCCAAAGCTTTTTTTAGTAAGAAGATACCGGCACCGCCACAGAGCGCAACTTTTTTAACATTTTGCTGCAACAATTTCGTGTGTTTGATCACCGATAGCTGAAAGGCGTTTTGTAACAGTTGTAAAAATGCTTCACCAGCCATCTCGGTTGGCAATTCGCCGAGGATGCCACTGCCAACCCGCTCATATTCATTGTCAAGTGTAATAACGTCGTATGCCACTTCTTCATAAGGATGCGCCTCCAGCAAAGCGGCAATTACTTGTGCCTGCCGGAATGCGGGAAACACAACTTCGAGCTTGTACTCTGCTGCCGTTTCCCGCATCGCCGATTTCGCCGAGAAAAGGCGACGTGCCTGCACCGGGCGTGAAAGTGCCCTTTCCTTCGCATGCTAAAACTACATTCGCTGTAATTGCCAATGTTGCCGGCACCGGCGGCAAACAACGCGTTGCGAATCGATTCCACGACAGCCACAGGCACATAACGTGTATAATTTTTTAAGAGATCTTTTTTTGGATCTCAAAATTTTGCAGTTGATCAATCCCAGCTTGTCTGCCATGCGTTGGCTAACGCCATTGTGAACATTATCGAGGTTGGTATGAATGGCATAAATGGCAATGTCATTTTTGATGGCGGCAATGATGGTTTTTTCCACACTGTTTTTCCGGTTATCTTTTTCAAACCGCTGAAAATAATCGGGTGATGCGCCACAATTAGATTGCAGTCCTTTTTGGATGGCTTCATCCGATCACTGCTTCCGTAACATCGAGCGAACAAAAATACCCGTACACTTCCAGGCGGCATTACCGGTAAGCAAACCGGCATTGTCATAACGATTCCTGCGTAAGAAAGCGGGGCATAGCTTTCCAGTGTTTGAATAACTTCGTTGATGTTCATAGAGAATAAAGATAGGACGCCACCAAATATTGTTGTGATATCCAAAGCAGCGCGCATACTGATTTTTTATTGTACAACGGGGAATTTTGCAAGTCCATCGAAGCCATCATAACAGCTTCCAACCGATCATTTCGGTATGGCGATGGTTTTTTTGAAACGATGAAAATGGTCAATGGATAAGATCATTCTGGCATCATTATGCATGTTGAACGCTTGTTCCATTCGCTTGCGTTATGCAGTTTGAAGACCTTCCTATCTCACACCTGATTTCTTGTGGCAACAAATACGAGCACTGGCGCAATACAATCAACCATCACGGTTGGATCAAGAATCAGGTTAATAATATTTCAGAGGCGATGGGAATGTATCGGATGTACATAACAATCGCCCAATTACATCGTCCAAAGCTGGGAACTCGCATGGCATACCGGTTTATTCGCAACAAGGATATGCGATCGGCGTGTATGAAGATGCAGCGACAAACAGCCGATGACTTTTCTCACCCCTAAACAGCAACAACTACCTGCCTTATACAATGGCGGCGATGTGGTGTAGAAAACAAAATCTTCCTAAATGATGCATTGTTACTAAACATAATAAGCATATGGCTGAAGCCACAACAGTCCAATGTATTCATCATAAAAAAAGAGTGATTACAACACCCGCTGTAAGCGAAGGATGTGTTGCAGGCGTAATTCGCCGTTATTTAGTTGCACGCATTGCAACAAGAAGGATATGCAAATGTTGAAAGCATTAGAGGTCACGAAAAGATATTGCTCGAAGCAGATGAAGTGTTTCTAACCAAGCAGTGGTTTGCATATACAATGGGTGGCAGGTTGCAACAATGTAAAGTATACAAACCAACAATCGGTTTAGTTATACAGTCAATTCATACAAACCATTGTTGAAAAGTGTATAAATGGAAAGAAAAAAGTTAGTGTCATGTGGTTTCGGAGGGATTTGAGCTCAGATGATAATGCTGCCTTGTATTATGCCGTTAAGCGGTGGTGATGAGATTGTTCCGCTATTTCATTTTCGATAAGAATATATTGGATGAACTGGAGGATAAACAAAGACCGCCGCGTTGAGTTTATTTACAAGGCGGTTGAAGACATGCAAAAGCATTTAGTTGAAACAAAAAAGCAGCTTGGAAGTATATTACGGAAACCCCGGCAAGACGTGTTTACGCAATTGCTCACAAAATCATACTATTAGTGCGGTTTTTGCCAATGAAGATTATGAACAATATGCAATAGACAGGGATAATGAAATAAATGAAATACTGCAGGCACAAGGCGGAGAAATTAAGTTGTTTAAAGACCAGGTAATTTTTGCAAAAAAGGAAGTGGTGAAAAAAAACGGTGAGCCGTATACCGTATTTACGCCATATAGTAAGTTATGGTTGAAAACACTAAAGCCATTTTATGTAAAGAGTTATCCTACCGAAAAATATTTTGATCATTTTTACAAACAACCGCCATTCAAAAATCCCTCACTGCAAAGCATGGGTTTTGAAGCCACAGGCGAGCCGTTCCCCTCAAAAGAATTTAATGAAGCCATCATATCAGATATGACAAAACCCGCGATTTT
Organism: uncultured Chitinophagaceae bacterium; assembly: GCA_963826385.1. GTDB lineage: Bacteria > Bacteroidota > Bacteroidia > Chitinophagales > Chitinophagaceae > Ilyomonas. Next base: position 33,818 of record CAWGWV010000013.1, read on the forward strand.
CCTGCGGTTCAGGGCACCACACGTTTGGGCGTTCACCTGCGTTTTGGCACCATCAGCATACGCAAACTGGTGCGGTTTGCCAAAGAAAGAAAATGATGTTTTTTTGAAAGAATTGATATGGCGGGATTTTTACCAGATGATTTTGTGGCAGAGCGATGATGTAAAAAAAGAAAAAGCGTTTAAACCTAAATTTGATACCATACAATGGCGCAATAACGAGGATGAATTTGCGCTTTGGTGCGAAGGAAAAACAGGTTACCCCATCGTTGATGCAGGCATGCGGCAATTAAATGCAATGGGATATATGCACAACCGGGTTCGTATGATTACGGCTTCATTTTTAAGTAAGCATTTACTTATTGACTGGCGCTGGGGCGAAGCTTATTTTGCAAAGAAGTTATTGGATTATGATTATGCCGCTAACAATGGTGGCTGGCAATGGAGCGCCGGTACCGGTGCCGATCCGTCGCCTTATTTCAGGGTGTTTAACCCTGAGTCGCAAGCTAAAAAATTTGACAAGCAGCTTACTTACATCAGGCATTGGGTTCCCGAATAGCAATACGAAGAACTGAACCAGTAGATGTACATAAACATA